>NZ_AMSF01000001.1 GCF_000334915.1 Dyella ginsengisoli LA-4
CTTTTTCACGTCCAATCTCCATCAGTTGGGGGATTGGACTCCAAACCACGGTGCTACTCAAAAGTGGGGGGACGTCGCTAGCATCACAGGCATCAAGACCCCGACTAAGCTTGGTTTCGTGCAAACCCTGAGTTTTGCAGGGTTGACTATTAGGGATGCATCAATACATGTCTCGAAGGATGACTCGAATGCCGCTGAGGATGGCATCTTGGGATTAGATGTACTTCAGAAATTTCCGTCACTTACTTTCACGAAGGAAAAACTGTTTTTCGGGAAGCCGCCAGAGGCAGACTGCAAAAATCGCTTCACAGTCTCCTCGAACATATTTGGAGACATTATTGGAGTCAAAGCAGGCGGGACGCTTTATAACGGACAGCCCGCCGTCGCAATTCTAGACACGGGAAACGCGACGGCCAAGGTCTCGCCGACATGGTGGGCCGTCAAGCACTTCCGTATTCCGGTCCTTGGCATCAAACGAGGTTACGCGGCCGACTCAAGTGGACTTCATCCAATAGATCAGGGAGAAATTGAGGGCAGACTTGAGTTTCTTGGTAAAGAATATTCAGGGCCAATGACCGTTGAAGCAAACTACCAATTCGGCGCCGTAGACTTCAATATTGGCATGCCTTTTTTCTATGGACACAACCTCTATGTGGACTTCAAGGAAAAAAGGATGTGCTTTTTTCACTAGCCAATGTCAATTTGAAGCGTCGCGGAGGTGAGCGCTTCAGCGGGTGCCCCGACACCCCTTCAAACACCATTCGTCCCACTATCAGCGAAAAAAAGGCCATGAAAATCATGGCCTTTTGATTACACGATAAATCCGGGATGTGGTGCAAATTAGAACGGAATGTCGTCGTCGTCGAAACCGCCGGCATCCGCCGGAGCAGGCGCCTGCCGAGGCATGTCGTTGCCGCCGCGCTGGAAGTCGTTGTTGTTGCCACCACGACCACCGCCGTAACCGCCACCGCCGCCGCCACCGGAACGGCCACCGCCGCCCTGGCCACGCTGCTGGTAGCCGCCGCCACCACCGCCACCCATGCCACCTTCGCTGCCGCCACCGAGCATCTGCATCTCGCTGGCCACGATGTCGGTGCTGTAGCGCTCCACGCCCTGCTTGTCGGTGTACTTGTCGGTGCGCAGCGAGCCCTCGATGTAGATCTGACGGCCCTTCTTCAGATATTCGCCGGCGATCTCGGCGAGGCGGCCGAACAGCTTCACGCGGTGCCACTCGGTGCGCTCCTGCTTCTCGCCGCTCTGCTTGTCGGTCCAGCTCTCGGAGGTGGCGACGCTGAGCGTGGCGATGGCGGTGCCACTGCCGGTGTAGCGCACCTCGGGATCGGCGCCCAGATTGCCGACCAGGATGACCTTGTTGATGCCACGTGCCATGGAACTACCTCGCTGTGCTTGACCGGCCCGGGAGGCCGGCCGGCGGTCGTGGATGACCGGGTCACCGGCGTCGGCCGGCTCCGGAATGGCCCCCTATCATAGCCCGAGCCCACCGCCGCGGCTCGGCCCGAGCCCGGGCCGGCATCTCCCGCCGCAT
Source organism: Dyella ginsengisoli LA-4 (assembly GCF_000334915.1). Lineage (GTDB taxonomy): Bacteria > Pseudomonadota > Gammaproteobacteria > Xanthomonadales > Rhodanobacteraceae > Dyella_A > Dyella_A ginsengisoli_A. Next base: position 1,547 of record NZ_AMSF01000001.1, read on the forward strand.
CCGCGGCGCAGCGGCGCGCGTAAACACGTTGGACAGCGCCATGACCATGGCGCCACCTGCTCCCGCCGGCGTGGAGGCCGACCTTGAGGACCATCCCCCTGTTGCCCGTGCTCGCGGGCCTGATCCTGTCTGCGGCTTCGGCCGGCCATGCCACGGGCGCCGCGCCCACGGGCGGCACCGGCATCCGCCAGCTCGAGGGCCGGGCTTATGCCACCGGAGACGGTCACCTGATGTACACCGAGAGCCACTGGCTCTACGCCGACCACGGCGTTCCCGCCCGACTGGTGCTGTATCGCTGCCCCGATGGGCGGCCGTTCGCGCGCAAGTGGCTGCGCGAGGACGGGCCGGCCCAGGCGCCGGACTTCGAGCTGACCGACGGCCGCAGCGGCTACCGCGAGGGCGTGCGCCGGACCGGTGACGGCCGGGTCGTGTTCGTGCAGCCGGGCGGCGGGGCCACCGAGCGGAGCGCGAGACTGCCGGCTTCGCCCGATCTGGTGATCGACGCCGGCTTCGACGCCTACATCCGCCAGCACTGGGACCGTCTCGGCCGCGGCGATGCGGAGACGGTGCCATTCCTGATCCCCAGCCGCCTGGGCGCACTCGACTTCAAGGTGCGCCGCCTCGACGACGCGCTGGTCGAGGGGCGGCCGGCCCGTCGCTACCGGCTGGGGCTGGCCAGCTGGATCGGCTTCGCCCTGCCCCACATCGACGTGGCGTACGACGCCGCGAACCGCGAACTGCTGCAGTTCGTCGGACTGGCCAACATCAGGGGCAGCAACGGCGACAACGTTCGGGCACGGATCGTGTTCGATCCGGCAGCGGAGCACCCGGCCACGCCCGGGTCGCTCGACGCGGCACGGGTCGAACCGCTGGACGGCCGCTGCCCGATTCCCTGAGCGGGCGGCTCAGGCGGCGCGGTCGTGCGCTCCGCCGCGCTCGCCCGACAGGGTGGCCACCGGGTAACCCGCCTCCTGCCAGGCCTCCAGCCCGCCCTGCAGTGGCCGCACGTTGCGGTAACCCAGTGACATCAGCAGGCTGGCGGCCTTGGCCGCCGAGACCTCGTTCGGGCAGCTGCAGTAGATCACCAGCTCGCGGTCCCGCGGCACGTCGGCCAGCGCCAGGTGAACGCCCTCCAGGTCGGCCAGCAGCGCGCCGGGGATGGCGCGCCCGTCCAGCAGTCGCGCCGCGGACGAACGCACGTCCACCACCACCGGGTTGCGTCCGGCGGCGATGGCGTCGTTGAGCTCCTCGACCGAGATCCGCGCCATGCGCAGCGAGACCAGCAGGCGGTGGCGCTGCCACCACTTGACGACGATGTAGAGCACCAGCAGGACGGCCAGCCCTTGCAGGGCGACCACTCCGGCCTGCTCGATCGCGTCGATGACCCGGTCGATCTGCGGCGCGAAGACATAGCCCACACCCACCGCTGCGCCGGCCCACAGCAGCGAGCCGAGGCCGTCCAGCAGCAGGAAAGCGCCCGGGCGCAGGCCCATCGCGCCGACCAGCGGCGGCGCCACGGTGGACAACCCCGGCACGAACTTGGCCACCAGCAGCATGCGCCCGCGCCAGCGCTGGAAGCGCAGCTCGGACTGTTTCACGCAGGAGTCGGGCGAGAGCGAGATGCGGCACAGCGTGCGCATCACGCCGCCGCCGAAGCGGCGACCGGCCAGGTACCAGCCGGTGTCGCTGATCAGGCTGGCCACCAGCGCCGCCAGCAACACGCCGGGAAGCGGCAGCCGGTCCCCGGCAGCCAGCGCGCCGGCGACCACCAGGGTCGGCACCGCCGGCACCGGCACGCCGGCCTGTTCGGCCAGCACGTTGACGAACACCACGAACAGGCCGTAGTGCGCGATCAGCGCAATGAGGTCATGAGCCATGCGCGACGTCCCTGGCGCGGCCGCAACCGGCCGCAGGACGTCATGATTGGGTCGACAGGCCCGTCTTGCAATCGGCCTCGGCAACGACCGCCCGGGCGGCGATCCGGCGCGCACCGACCACCACCAGCGGCAGCCACAGCAGGGTCATCGCCGCGGCGCAGGCGAACACGCCGGCCGGACCCAGCCGCCCCAGCGCGTAACCGCCCAGCGCACCGCCGACGAAGGCGCCGACGAACTGGCTGGTGGAATACGCCCCCATCGCCGCGCCGCGCAGCTCGGCCGGCGCCAGCCGCGAGACCAGGCTCGGCAGCGAGGCCTCCAGCAGGTTGAAGCCCGAGAAGAACAGCGTGGCGGCGACGCCGAGCAGGAGCACGTGATCGCCCCCCAGCGCGAACAGCACCAGCGCGACACCGATCACCACGATGCAGGCCTGCACGATGCGCAGGCTCTGCGCCACTTCCTTCATCCGGTGCATCATCCCGCCCATCACCAGCGCGGCGATCACCATCACCGGCAGGTACAGCTCCCAGTGCTTCTGCACCGGCAGGTGCAGCTGGTTGACCAGCAGCAGCGGCAGGCCGACGAAGCTGGCGGTCAGCAGCATGTGCAGGAAGAACACCGAACCATTGAGCACCATCAACCGGCTGTCGCCCAGCATCGAGGCGACGCCGCCGAAACTGCTCGCCGCAGGCGCCTTCGAACGCTCCGGCGTAGGCACGATGAGCCACAGCAGGATCAGCGCGAACAGCGCCAGCAGCGAGGTCGCGGCGAACAGGCCGGGCAGACCGTCGATCGCTTCCAGCGGCGGCCCGAGGATCAGCGCGAGCAGGAAGGCCATGCCGATCGACACGCCGATGATGCCCATCACCTTGGAGCGGTTCTCCTCGCGGGTAAGGTCCGCCGCCAGCGCGGTGCCCGCGCCGGCCACCGCTCCCATGCCCTGCAGGGCACGACCGATCACGATACCCACGAGGGTATGCGAGGCCGCGGCAACCAGGCCGCCGGCGATGAACACGCCCAGGCCCAGGGTGATCGCCGGCTTGCGGCCGATGCGATCGGACAGCATGCCGAGCGGGATCTGCAGCAGCATCTGGCCCAGGCCGTAGACGCCCAGCGCCATGCCGATCAGCCAGTCCGACGCATCGGGCATCGTCTGCGCGTACACCGAGAACACCGGCATGATCAGGAACAGGCCGAACAGCCGCAGGCTGATCACGCAGGCCAGGGTCAATGCGCTGCGGCGCTCGAGTCGGGAAAGTGCACTCACGGGAGGTTCCAGATCGGCGAAGGTATCCGGCGATTATACGAGTCGTGACCGGATTGGCCGTTGTGGTGACGTGTCGCGCCATCGCGCGATCCTGCGCCCGCCCTATAATCGGGCGCTTGTGACCACCCTGACCGCAAAGATGCCGATGCCCGCCGACGCCCCCCGCCCCGACGATTTCACCCGAGTGCGCGAGCTGGCCGCCGGCGACATGCAACGCGTCGATGCGCTGATCCGCCATCGCCTGTCATCCGACGTGGTGCTGATCAACCAGATCGCCGAACACATCATCGCCGGCGGCGGCAAGAGATTGCGACCGATGCTGCATGTGCTGGCGGCAGGCGCGGCCGGCTACAGCGGCGACAAGCACACCAAGCTGGCGGCGATCATCGAGTTCATCCACACCTCCACGCTGCTGCACGACGACGTGGTCGACGAGTCCGACCTGCGCCGCGGCCGCAAGACCGCCAATGCGCTGTGGGGCAACGCGGCGAGCGTGCTGGTCGGCGACTTCCTGTACTCGCGCTCGTTCCAGCTGATGGTCGAACTGGACGACATGCGCATCATGCGCATCCTCGCCGACACCACCAACACCATCGCCGAAGGCGAGGTGCTGCAGCTGCTGAACATCGGCAACGCCGACGTGGACGAAGCGGCCTACCTGGCGGTGATCGAGCGCAAGACCGCGGTGCTGTTCGCCGCCGCCACCGAGCTCGGCGGCCTGCTCGGCGGCCTGCCGGACGACCAGGTCGCCGCGCTGCGCAGCTACGGCATGGAGCTGGGCTACGCCTTCCAGATCGCCGACGACCTGCTCGACTACGTCAGCGATGCCGACACGCTGGGCAAGAACATCGGCGACGACCTCGCCGAGGGCAAGCCGACCCTGCCGCTGATCTACGCGCTGCAGAAAGCCAGCCCCGAGCAGGCACAGTCGCTGCGCCACGCGATCGAACACGGCGGGCTGGATTCGCTCGACCGCATCGTCGCCGCCATCCGCGATTCCGGCGCGCTCGAACGCACCCATGAACGCGCCCTGCAGCACGCCCGCGCCGCCCGCGCGGCGCTGGCCGGACTGGCCGACTCGCCGCATCGCGACGCGCTGCTGGCGCTGGCCGACTACTCGGTCGAACGCCGGCACTGACCCGGCACCGCGTGGCCGCGCATCGACGGCCCCGAAAAGGGCTTCGCACAGCCCTTTGACGCCATTTGCCCCCGACGACACGAATCTGTGGCAGGGTCTGGCGAATGGAGATCAGATCGATCCAAATTTTCGCGCGACGGTGTGCCTGTACCCTGCTCGCAGGGCTGCTGCCGGGCCTGGCTACGGCCGGTCCAACAGCGCTTCGCACGATGCGCCTGGATCACGGCTGGGAACTTCGCCTCGCGCCCGGCTCACCGGCGACAAAGGCGCATCCGGAAGGCGCCCAATGGCAGGTCGCCACCGTGCCGGGCAGCGTGCAGGCCACCCTGCTCGCCCACGGCCAGTTGCCCAACCCGGACTGGCGCGACAACGAAGCGAAGGTGCAGTGGGTCGGACTGGCCGACTGGCAGTACCGGCGGCGTTTCACCGTCGATCCCGCGCTGCGCGGCGAGCGCCATCTCGCGCTGGTGTTCGACGGCCTGGACACCCTGGCCGACGTCACCCTCGACGGACGCCCGGTATTGCACGCGGACAACATGTTCCGGCACTGGCGCGTACCGCTCGACGGCCTCGACCGGGCCGCGGAGCACACGCTGGAAATCACTTTCCACTCGCCCGTGACACGGCTGCAGCCGTGGCTGGCGAAACAGCCCTACGCGCTGCCCGGCGAGTTCGACTCCGCCTTTGGCGACGAACCTCCCGGTCGCCAGGTCGCCAACTACGTGCGCAAGGCGGCCTACCAGTTCGGCTGGGACTGGGGCCCACGGATCATCACCGAGGGCATCTGGCAGCCGGTGCGGCTGGAAGCATGGAGCGGCTGGCGACTGGACGATTTCCATGTGGCGCAACTGCACGTCGACGCCGACCAGGCACAACTGCGCGCCGGCTTCGCGATCCGCGCCGATGCCGCGGGCCCGGCGCAGCTCACCGTGCACTGGCGCGCACCCGATGGTCGCGAGGGTTCGGCCACGCGCGCGGTGCAGCTCGTCGCCGGCGAGCAGCAGCTCGACCTGCCACTGACCATCGCCCATCCGCAACGCTGGTGGCCGGCCGGCTACGGCGCGCCGAACCTCTACGCAATGTCGGCCGAAGTCACCGTCGGCGACCGCGTGGTCGCGCAGGAGCAACGCGAGATCGGCCTGCGTTCGATCGAGCTGCGCCGCACGCCCGACCGCTGGGGTCGCAGCTTCGCCTTTGTGGTCAACGGCGTGCCGGTGTTCGCCAAGGGGGCCAACCTGGTGCCGTTCGACTCCCTGCCCTCGCGCACCACCGACGCCCGCATGCGTCGCCTGCTGGACGATGCGCGCGACGCGCACATGAACATGCTGCGCGTGTGGGGCGGTGGCACCTACCTGCCCGATGCGTTCTACGCGATGGCCGACCGCCGCGGCCTGATGATCTGGCAGGACTTCATGTTCGGCGGAGCGATCCCGCCGCCCGATGCCGCCTTCCGCGCCAACGTGAAGCAGGAGGCGATCGAGCAGGTGACCCGGCTGCGCAACCATCCGTCGATCGTGCTGTGGTCGGGCAACAACGAAGTGCAGACCAGCTGGGAGAGCTGGGGCGACCGGCAGGCGTTCCGGCGGCGCATCGGCCCGGCCGAGAGCATGCGCATCGAACAGGGCATGCATGCGCTGTTCGACGGCACCCTGCACGAGGTCGCCGCTCAGCTTGATGCCGACGTGCCGTACTGGCCCGGCTCGCCGGAGAGCGACGATGGCGCCGCGGCCAACAGCCCGGACAGCGGCGATGCCCACGTGTGGGATGTGTGGGGTGGCTCGGCACCGGTCGAGGACTACCTGAAGACCACACCGCGCTTCCAGTCGGAGTTCGGCCTGCAGTCGCTGCCCGCGATGGCGACGATCCGGACGTTCGCCACGCCGCAGGACCTGGCGATCGACTCGCCGGTGATGCGAGCACACCAGAAATTCGACCACGGCAACGGCAACCAGCGGCTGCTGCTCTACGTGCGTCGCGGCTACGGCGAGCCGAAGGATTTCGGATCGTTCGCCTACCTCAGCCAGGTCATGCAGGCGGACGGCATCGAACTGGCGGTGGACCACCTGCGCAGCGCACGACCGCGCAGCATGGGCGCGCTGTACTGGCAGCTCAACGACGTGTGGCCGGGGGCGTCGTGGTCGAGCATCGACGTCGACGGCGGCTGGAAGGCGCTGCAGTTCCGCGCCCGGCACTTCTACGCACCGGTGCGCGTGGTGCCGCTGCGCCGGGACGGGCGTACCGCGGTGTTCCTGGTGTCCGACCGCACCACGCCGCTCGCCGCGCAGCTGCGCACGCGGGTGCTCGACGTGAACGGTACGATGGTCTCGGACACCATGCGCGCCGTGACGCTGCCGCCGCTGGCCAGCACGCGCATCGACGACCTCGCCGATGCCGACCTGCTGCACGGCGCCGACCCGCGCCGCACCGTGGCAGTGTTCGATCTGGTCGCCGACGGCCAGGTGCTTTCGCGCCATCTGCTGTATTTCCGCCGCGCGGTGGATCTGGTCCTGCCCGATCCGCAGATCAGGGCCACGCTGCGGCGGGACGATCGTGGCCTCGTTCTCGAACTGCAGGCCAAACGCTTCGCCCGCGCCGTATGGATCGACTTCGGCGACCTCGACGCCACGCTGTCGGACAACGGTATCGACCTGCTCCCCGGCGAACGCGTCACGTTGCGGGTGACATCGCGCGATACGCCCGACACGCTGCGCCGGGCGATGCACCTGCGCTCGCTGGTCGACGCCACCCTGCCGCATGGAACCACGCCATGACGATGACCCGCCGCACCCTGCTCAAGCTCGCCGGCGCCGCCGCCGGTGGACTGGCCTCGGGCACCGGCTTCGCCCGGGGGCAGGCCGCAGCCACCACCCCTCGCTACGCCAGCCACCGCCCGCCGCCGGCCAAACGCCTGTTCACCAGCGCCGCGGTGGAGCGGCAACTGGCACAGACCACGGCGAAGATCGGCGACCCGGAACTGGCCTGGCTGTTCGGCAACTGCTACCCGAACACGCTGGATACCACCGTGCACCTTGACACCCTGGACGGTCGACCGGACACCTTCATCGTCACCGGCGACATCGACGCGATGTGGTTGCGCGACTCGTCCGCCCAGGTCTGGCCCTACCTGCCGCTGGCGCGCGGGGACAAGGCGCTGCAGCGGCTCTACCGCGGGCTGATCCACCGCCAGGCCCGCTGCATCGCGATCGACCCTTACGCCAACGCTTTCCTGCCCGACCCACGCAGCCGCGCCGCGCTGAGCTGGGCGCTGCACGACGACACCGACATGCGCCCCGGCGTGGCCGAGCGCAAATGGGAGATCGATTCGCTGTGCTGGCCGATCCGCCTGGCCCACGGCTACTGGCAGGCGAGCGGCGACACGGCCCCGTTCGACGACGACTGGCGCGCGGCCATGCACGCGGTGCTCGCCACCTTCCGCACCCAGCAGCGCAAGCACGATCGCGGCCCGTACCACTTCCAGCGCCTGTCCGAAGTGGCCTCGGAGAACCCGCCATTGAGTGGCTACGGCAACCCGACCCGGCCGGTCGGACTGATCCATTCGATGTTCCGCCCCTCCGACGACGCCTGCCTGTATCCGCTGTCGGTGCCGTCCAACTTCTTCGCCGTCACCTCGCTGCGGCAGCTGGCGACGATGAGCGACACCATCCACCACGACCGGCAATTCGCCGACGACTGCCGCGCGCTGGCCGACGAGGTGGAACAGGCGCTGCACCGCCATGGTCCGTTGACCGGCAACGACGACGTCTGGGCCTACGAGGTGGACGGCTTCGGCAACCAGGTGTTCATGGACGACGCGAATTCGCCCAGCCTGTCCAGCCTGGCCTACCTCGGCGCCTGCGCTGCCGATGACCCACGCTACCGACGCACCCGTGCGCTGGCCTGGAGCAACCGCAACCCGTACTTCTTCGAGGGCAAGGCCGCGCAGGGTATCGGTGGCCCTCACCAGGGATTGCGGATGATCTGGCCGATGTCGATCACCATGCGCGCACTGACCAGCGACAGCGACCGCGAGATCGCGCAGTGCCTGCACTGGCTGAAGACCACCCATGCCGGCACCGGCTTCATGCACGAGGCGTTCGACCAGGACGACCCGTCGAAATACACCCGCCCCTGGTTTGCCTGGGCCAACAGCCTGTTCGGCGAGTTGATCGTCACGCTGGCCGAACAGCGCCCGCGGCTGCTGCAGGCCTGAGCCATCCCACCCTCCCCGCCCACGGAGAAACAGCACCATGGTGACCCGTCGCCGCTTCCTGCAAGGTTCCGCCACCGCCCTCACCCTGCTCGGCACCGGACTGGCGCGCACGACGCCACTGGCGGCCGCGCTGGGAGACGCGCTGCACGCGCCGGCATCCCACGCGGCGCAGGGCGCAGGACTTGCCCGCTACGTCGACGTGTTCGTCGGCACCGGTGGCCATGGCCACACCTATCCCGGTGCCTCGGTGCCGTTCGGCATGGTGCAGCTCAGCCCCGACACCCACGACGCCGGCTGGGACGCCTGTTCGGGCTACCACCAGGGCGACGGCTCGATCATGGGCTTCTCGCACACCCACCTGTCCGGCACCGGTGCCTCGGACATGCTCGACGTGCTGGTGATGCCGGCGCAGGGTCCGGTGGAACTCGAGCCGGGCGACCGCGGCCGGCCGGACATCAACTACCACTCGCGCTACGACCTGCCGCCGGCACCGGGCAAGCCGCAGCAGTTGCCGGTCGACGCCGTGATCACGCCGGGCAAGGGCTATCGGCAGCGCTTCAGCCAGGCCGAGGAAACGGCACATCCCGGCTATTACCGGGTGCGCCTGCAGGATCACGACATCCTCGCCGAGCTCACTGCCACCGAGCGCACCGGCCTGCACCGCTACACCTTCCATCGCCCGGGCAAGGGCCATCTGCTGGTGGACCTGGCGCACGGCTTCCACGACGACCCGAAGACCCCGTGCAAGGTCAGCGACGCCACCCTGCGCATGGTCGGCCACGACACCCTGGTCGGCTCGCGCCGCGTACACCAGTGGGCCAACGGACGGACCATCCACTTCGCGATGAAGGTCTCACGCCCATTCGTCCGCGCCGAACTGTTCAGCGACGACCGTTCGCAGGGCGATACCGGCGAAGCCCGCGGCACGCACCTGAAGGCGGCGCTGCATTTCGACGAGGTGGGCGAGGCGCCGCTGCTGGTCAAGGTCGGCCTCTCCGGCGTCGACATCGACGGCGCGCTGCGCAACCTGGAACGCGAACAGCCCGGCTGGGACTTCGACGGGACCCGTGCGCGGGCACTGGCCGCATGGGAGAGCGAACTCGGGCGCATCCGCATCGATGCGCCATCGGACGAGGTGAAGCGGATCTTCTACACCTCGCTCTACCACACCATGCTGGCGCCCACGCTGTTCGATGACGTCGACGGCCGCTATCGCGGCATGGACGCGAAGATCCACCAGCTCGATGCAGGCCAGCACAACTTCAGCACCTACTCGCTGTGGGACACCTATCGGGCGCTGCATCCGCTGTTCACGCTGGTGCAGCCCGAGCGCGTACCGGTGCTGGTGAACGGCCTGATCCGCATGGCCGCGGAAAGCCCGGACGGCCCGCCGGTGTGGCCGCTGCAGGGCGTGGAGACCGGCTGCATGATCGGCTACCACTCCGCCTCGGTGGTGGCCGAGGCGATCGCCAAGGGCTTCCCCGGCATCGACGTGGCCAGCGCCTGGCCGCTGTTCCGCCAGCGCGCCATGGTCGACGATTACCGCGGCCTGCCGTACTACCGCAAGCTCGGCTACATCCCCAGCGACAAGGACTGGGAGGCGGTCAGCAAGACGCTGGAATACTGCTACGACGACTGGGCCGTGTCACACATCGCCGACGCGGCCGGTGCGCACGATGAGGCGAAGGCGCTGCGCGAGCGTTCGCGCAACTACCGCAACGTGTTCGACAAGTCGGTCACCTTCGTGCGTCCTCGCGGCGCCGACGGAAAGTGGCTGGAGCCGTTCTCGCCCGATGCCGTCGGCCACTCGGACAAGTGGCGCGACTTCACCGAATCCAATGCCTGGCAGGCGACCTTCCTCAACCAGCACGACCTGGCCGAGTACATGACGCTGTTCGGTGGCGACAAGGCGTTCGAGGCCAAGCTGGATGGCCTGTTCAACGCGCCCCCCTCGCTGTCCGGCAACGCGCCACCGGACATCGCCGGCATGGTCGGCCAGTACGCGCACGGCAACGAACCCAGCCACCACGTGGCCTACCTGTACGCCTACGCCGGCGCGCACCACAAGACGCAGTCGCGCGTGCGCATGCTGCTGGACACCATGTACCGCGCTGCGCCCGACGGTCTGGCCGGCAACGAGGACTGCGGCCAGATGAGCGCGTGGTACGTGCTCGGCGCGCTCGGCCTGTATGCAGTGGACCCGGTCAGCACCCACTACGTGTTCGGCAGCCCGCTGCTGGACCGCGCCGAACTCGCCCTGGGCGGCGACCGCACCCTGGTGATCGAGACGAAGGGCAACGGCCAGGACGCACCGTACATCCAGTCGGTGACATGGAACGGCCAGCCGTGGACGCGCAGCTGGATCGGTCATGCCGAGCTGGCCAGGGGCGGGCATCTGGTGTTCACCATGGGCCGCACCCCGAACCCGGCATTCGGTCGTGACGTGGCGGACCGGCCGCCATCGATGCAGGTTTAATACGCTTGCATCCGCCCGCGGAGAGCCTGGCGAAGCGCGCGGCCCCATGCCTGAAGCCCCGGGGTTTCCCGGGGCTTCCTGTTCAGCCATCCCTCGACGGTGAACGCCGCTTCGCGCCCGGTCCGACCGAAGAAACCGGCGATCAGGCCAGGGCCAGCCGCAGCGCCTCCAGTTGCGCAGCGTAATGTTGCCACTCACCGAGTCCACGGCTGTGGATGGCCTCGCGAACCTGAGCGCTGCTCGGCGTCGCCACCGGTGCGGTATTGCGTTCGGGGTGCAGGCAATCCTCTTCCAGATCCAGCCGGCAATACGCCAGCACCTCGCGCATCACCCTCTCCGGCTGCTGGACCAGCGCGGCATATGAAACATCGAGCACGGCACCGGGGAGCGTGGCGTGCCAATGTCTCATCAGACGAACGTACTGCCCGTGGTAATGCGCCAGCGACGCCAGGTCGTAGCTGTAGGCCGAGGTATTGCCGAACATGGCCTTGAGATTGGAAAAGCACACGTCCATCGGTTCCCGCACCATGTGCAGGATCGGGGCATGTGGCAATGCTCGGTGAATGATGTCGACGAACGGGAAGTTCGTCGGCAGCTTGTTGATGTAGTACCCACGTCCCTGCGCGCGCCACTGAGTCTGCCTCAGGTAGCGCGCTCCGAGCTCCTTGAAATCGATGTCCCTGCTGCGATTGATGAGCTCCACCCTGCGCTGCACGCCGCCATCGGGCACATCCGCGAGCCACTGCAGCTGACGCAGCAGCTCATTGATCTCCCCCGCGGAAACCACCTCCGAATGGTTCGACAACATGCGATCGAGCAGGGTCGACCCGGACCGGGGCATGCCAACGATGAAGACGGGTATGGGGCCACCGAACTCAGGCAGCTGCGTGCTGACGGCCGGACCGGCCAGGGGCAGGCGAATGATCGCGTCCGTGACTGCAGCTTCACCGGCAGCATCGTACGGATTGAGCGCATGCATGATTGCGTTGCTGCGCTCCAGCGCCGACCAGGCCTCGGCGTATTGCCCGAGGTCATCGAGTTCCTTGAAGAGCGCGTGTTCGAATTCGGCACGTACAAGATTGTCCGCGGCGACATGGCTGTCGACCGGGATACGGCCAAGCTGTGCCCGAAGGAAGTCGATGTGGTTCGATCCTGCGGTCTGCCGGCGCAGGCGAGCTCGCGCCATCGCCGCACCGCTGAAGGTCGGCCAGCGGCGCAAGCACGTCTCGAGCACCGCCCCTGCCGCCTCCAACTGACCGGAAAACTGAAGCAGCATGGCGTGCAGGTAGTGCTCGTCCGGCGTGTCGACACCCGCAGCCATTGCGCGCTCGAGCAGGACAAGTGCCGCAGGAATCTCATTGAGCATCCAGCGCAGGTGGGCCTGCACGGCGAGCAACGAGGCTGACGATTCGTGCGCGATCGAGGGATGCTCAAGGCAAGCCCGAGCCGCAATGGTTTCGCCGCGGATGCACAGGCGCCGGGCCAGCTCCGTGAGCAGCGCGGCATCATCGGGAAGCCCGGACATGACTGCCAGCAGTTCCCTGGTGGATGCGCGCAGTTGGCCACGTTCGAGCAACACGTCGGAAAGTTGCATGCGGGCGACGGCATCGTGGGGCACCCGCTCGAGCAGGGTCTCGAGTGTTGCCTGCGCAGCAACCAGCTGGCGATTTTCAATGTACTGCCGCGCCCGGCGCCGAAGGCGATCCTCCGACGCGTGAAGGGGGTCGATTGTCATCGGCAGATGTTGCATCGTGCTTCTGCGCCAAGGCAAATGCCTGCCGCCGCGGTCCAGGTCGGGAACCGGCCGCCTGTTGCCGGTCGGACGCCACGCACATCACCTCGCAATCGTGGCAACCACCCCGCCCCCGGCCATCCGGATCCCGCGCCGTCCGATGCGCTTTTGCCAGGGGCAACGCTGTCCGGTGACCCGGGACCTAGTCGGTGCCGGCGAACGCGTGATCCAGCCAGTCGTGCATCAGCCGGTAGCTGCGCGCGGCGGCGCGGGCGTCGTACATGCAGCCGGGGCTGTGCTGGTCGGTCTCGGTGAAGCAGTGCACGGCGTGGCCGAGCACCACGAACTGCCAGTCGGCCGGGCTGCCGCGCATCTCGTTCATGAAGGCATCGGCATCCTTCATGGTCCAGCTGTCGTCGGCGCCGTTCATCACCAGCACGCGGGCCTTGATCTGCTTCGCCAGGGCGGGATCGTCGGTGGTAAGGCCACCGTGGAACGACACCACCGCCGCCACGTCGGCACCGCTGCGCGCCAGGTCGAGCACGGCCGTGCCGCCGAAGCAGAAGCCGATCGCGGCCAGGTGCGTCAGGTCGATCGGCGCATCCTTGGCCTGCGCCTTGAGCTGCGCCAGTGCCTCGTTCATCCGCTGACGCATCAGCGGGCGGTTGGCATACAGGGGCTTGGTCGCGACCTCGGCCTGGTCATTGCTGGTTGGCCGTACGCCCTCGCCGTAGAGGTCGGTAACCAGGATCACGTAGCGCGAGCCGGCGATCATCTCGGCCTTCTTCACGGCCATGGCGTTGACACCGTACCAGTTCGGCACCATCACCAGCCCGGGGCGCTTGGCCGAAGTCGCGTTGTCGTAGACCAGCACGCTCTTGAAGGTGGTCCCGTCCCGGGTCCAGGTCACCGTCTTGTGCACCATCGCCGCGTGGGCGGCAACCGGACCGAGGACAAGCAGCAGCAGCGAGGCAAACCGAAGCAGGCGCATGGGATGACTCCTTGGTGGAAGGGAAAACTCAGCGGCCGGCGGCGTGATCGGCCAGCCGCTGCTTGAGCGGCGCGAAACGGTCGATCAGCCGCACGCCCAGCGCACGGGCGACAACCAGCGGCGCGGACTGCCAGCCGTAGATCCGGCCCAGCGCATCGAAGCCCAGCGCGTCCAGCGTGTCGGCACTGCGCCGGCGGCGCGCGTAGCGGCGCAGCACGTGCGGTGCGGCGATGTCGCGGCCCGCATTGCGCGCATCGACCAGGGTCTCGCGCAGTTCGGCCACGTCGCGCAGGCCGAGGTTCACGCCCTGTCCGGCCAGTGGATGCACCGCGTGGGCGGCATCCCCCAGCAATACGAAGCGCGCTGCCTCGTAGCGTTCGGCCAGCTGCAGGCGCAGCGGGAACGCCGCACGCGCACTGCTGCCGGTGATGCGACCGAGACGGAAGTCGATCGCCACACCCAGCTCGTCGCAGAAGGCTGCTTCGTCCAGCGCCAGCACGCGGGCAGCTTCGTCCTCGGGCAGCGACCAGACGATCGAGCTGCGCCCGTCGGCCAGCGGCAGCAGTGCCAGCGGACCGCCGGGCAGGAAGCGCTGCCACGCGGTGTGTTCGTGCGGCCGCTCGGTCGCCACGTGGGCAACCACGCCGCGCTGCGCGTAGTCGCGGCCGCGGGTGTCGATGCCGGCCATCGTGCGCAGCGGCGAGCCGGCACCGTCGGCGGCGACCAGCAGGCGCGCGGCCAGCGTGCGGCCATCGGCCAGCGCCACGTCGACCCGGTCATCGCGCGACTCGAAACCTGCCACCTCGGCCGGGCACACGCGCTGCACGCCGGTGCCGTCCAGTGCCTGCCACAACGTCGACTGCACCAGCGCGTTCTCGACGATGTAGCCCAGCGCCGCCAGGCCCTCGCGACCGGCGTCGAAATCGATCGCGGCGCCGCTGGCGGCATCCCACACATGCATGCGCTCGTAGGGGCAGGCGCGTGCGTCGCGGATCGCCGGCCACACGCCCAGCTCATCCAGCAGGTGGATCGAGGACGCGGCCAGGCCGACCACGCGCAGGTCGACCTCGTGTTCGCTCTGCCACGGCGCGGGCTCGCGCGACTCGACCAGCGCGGTGGCGAAACCGGCCCGGCCCAGCGCCAGCGCGGTGGCCGCGCCGACCATGCCGCCGCCCACCACCACCACGTCCAGCGCGGGGCCGCGGCGGCGCACGCCTTCTTCCCGTCCAATCAGCCGGCTCATGGCAGCGGCTCCCGCACGGCGCGCGGCGGGTCGCCGCGGAAACCCATGCCGCGCCGGGCCAGCAGGCGCTGCAGCGGCGGCACGCGGTCGTAGGCCAGCAGGGCCAGCGAGCGGAACGGCGCCAGCAGCGGCTGCGGCAGGCAGGCCAGCTGCACCAGGCCGTGGCTCATCGTCATGGTGCCTTCGCGATCGGGCGCGCGGCGTGCGGCGTACGTCTCCAGCAGCACCGGGGCACCGGGATCGGCGGCCTCGGCGACCAGCTCGGCCAGGGTCAGCGCATCGCGCAGGCCCAGGTTGAAACCCTGTGCGCCAATCGGGTGCACCGTCTGCGCCGCGTTGCCGACCAGCACCGCCCGCGGTCCAACCAGCCGCGTCGCCGCGACACGGCGGATCGCCCAGGGCTGGCGCCGGCCGGGCCGGGACAGGCGCCCCAGCTTGCCGCCGAAGCGCTGCTGGGCGAGCTCCGCATAGGCCGTATCGTCCAGCGCGGCGATCGCGTCCGCCTGCTCGGCCGGCACGGTGAGCACCAGGCCGGCGCGCCGCTCGGCCAGCGGCAGCAGGGCGATCGGGCCGTCGTCGCCGAAGCGCTCGAAGGCGCGCCCGGACGGATCACGCTCCGGCGTGATGGTGCAGACGAACAGGCTCTGGCCGTAGTCGTGGCGTTCGGCGGCAATCCCCAACCGCTCGCGCACGAAGGATTCGGTGCCGTCGGCGCCGACCACCAGGGCGGCGTCCAGCGTCTGGGTACCGTCGGCCGTGCGCACGGTGACGCGCCAGCCACCCTCGACCGACTCCATGGCTTCCAGCGTGGCCGGTGCCATGCGCACCAGGGTGCGGCAGCTCTCCAGCCGACGCTCCAGCGCCTCGCCCAGCTCGCGTGCCGGCAAAGTCCAGCCCAGCGCGTCCACGCCGTGGCGGGCGGCATCCAGCCGGGCCGTGCCGAACTCGCCGGCGCGGCTGACCTGGATGCGGGTGATCGGTGTGGCGCGCGCCTCGGCATGCGGCCACACACCCAGCGCACGCAGGCCGTTGACGGTGGCGCGGGCCAGCGCCAGGTTGCGCTCGTCGTAGCTGGCCGGGGCGGTGCGACGCGGTGGCGCGGTGTCGAGCAGGGTCGCCGGCACACCGGCGGCATCGAGTGCGATGGCCAGGCTGGCGCCCACCAGCCCGCCACCGACGATGAGGACGCCGCGCGGAGCGGCCGGGTCGTTCAGGTTCATCCGCCGCATGATACGCGCCCGGCCGACGGTTCCCGCAGCGGTGGGGCGTCGCGCCCGGCCGGGTCGCCAAGCGCCGGGCGCCAGACTAGACTAGGGGGTCGATTTTCGCCGCATTCCCAGGAGCCCTTCATGGCCATGACGCAGACCCAGCGCCTCGGCATCTTCACTCTTCTTGCCTTGGTCATGGGCGCCACGCGCCTGCACCATTTCGATGCGATCCCGGATGCGTCCTGGGGCGTGTTCTTCCTGGCCGGTTTCTGGCTGCGCGGCTCCGTGCGCTGGGCGTTCCCGCTGCTGATGGCGCTGGCCGTGCTGGTGGACTTCTTCGCCATCACCAGCCAGGGCCTGAGCTTCTGGAGCCACTACTGCGTCTCGGTCGGCTACTGGTTCCTGGTGCCGTCCTACCTCGCACTGTGGCTGGGCGGCAGCTGGCTGGCCCGCCACCAGGCCGGCCTGCGCGCCTCCAGCCTGGGCCTGGCCGCGCTGGCACTGCTGGTCAGCGAGGGCGTGTGCTACCTGCTGTCCAACGGCAGCTTCTACTGGCTCTCGCCGGTCACGGCCGCCGTGCGCAGCATGGACGGCTGGTTCGCCAACCTTGGCGACTGGTACCTGCCCTTCCTCGGCACCACGGCGATGTACGTGGCGATCGGCGCCGTGTTCCACGTGCTGGTGACCCTGCTGGCGCGTACCGCCGACAGCTCGCGGACCAAGCTGGCCGGCTGAGGCCGCCATGGGCAACCGTCTCTCCAAGATCTATACCCGCACCGGCGACGACGGCAGCACCGGCCTCGGCGACGGCTCGCGGGTGCCGAAGGACTCGTTGCGCGTCGCCGCCTACGGCACCGTCGACGAGCTCAACAGCACGGTCGGCATGGTGCTCGCCTGCGACGGCGTTCCCGACGACATCGCCGAGGCGCTGACCCAGGTCCAGCACGAACTGTTCGATCTGGGCGGCGAGCTGTGCATCCCGGGCATGGCGATGATCGACGACGCCGACATCACCCGCCTGGAGCAGGTGCTGGACCGTTTCAACGATCCGCTGCCGCCACTGAAGGACTTCATCCTGCCCGGCGGCGGCATGGCTGCATCGTGCTGCCATCTGGCGCGTACCGTCTGCCGTCGCGCCGAGCGCGAGGTGGTGGCGCTGGGCCGCGAGGAAAGCATCCGTCCGCAGGCATCGCGCTATCTCAACCGGCTCTCCGACCTGCTGTTCGTGCTGTGCCGGGTGCTGGCCCGCGCCAGCGGCCACGGCGAAGTGCTGTGGCAGCACGAGCGCCGGCGCAAACCCGCCCCTCCCGCTGCCTGATTTCCATGCTCCGCCTGTACACGCACGCGAGCTGCCTGCGACACGACCCCGGTCCGGGGCATGCCGAATCGCCGTTGCGTCTGAAGGCCGTGCTGCAGGCGCTGGACGCCGACCGCTTCGCCACGCTGGACCGGGTCGAGGCGCCGCGCGCCACCCGCGAGCAGTTGCTGCGCGTGCATGACGCGGCCCACGTCGACCGCGTGCTCGGCAGTGCACCCCGGGAAGACCGCGTGCAGCTGGATCCGGACACCTGGATGTCGCCGGACTCCGACGAGGCCGCGCTACGTGCCGCGGGCGCCACCTGCGCCGCGGTCGACGCGGTGCTCGCTGGCCAGGCGTCCCGGGCATTCTGCGCCGTGCGCCCTCCCGGCCATCACGCCACGCCCGGCCAGGCGATGGGCTTCTGCCTGTTCAACTCGATCGCCGTGGCGGCCGCGCATGCCATCGCTGCCCATGGCCTGCAGCGCGTACTGATCGCCGACTTCGACGTGCACCACGGCAACGGCACGCAGGACATCTTCGAGCGCGAACCCCGGGTGATGTTCGTATCCAGCCACCAGTCGCCGCTGTACCCGGAGACCGGCTTCGCGCACGAACGCGGCGTCGGCAACATCGTCAACGCGCCGCTGCCGGCCGGCGCCGGCTCGATGGAATTCCGGGAGACCTGGCATCACGAGCTGCTGCCGCGCATGCATGCCTTCAAGCCGCAGCTGGTGCTGGTTTCGGCCGGCTTCGACGCGCACCGCGACGACCCGCTCGCCGACCTGCGACTGGGTACCGAAGACTACGCGTGGATTACCCACCAGCTGGTCGAACTGGCCCATGCACATGCCGGTGGCCGGCTGGTGTCCAGCCTCGAGGGCGGATACGACCTGCGCGCGCTGGCCGCCAGCGCCGCCGCGCACGTCGAGGCGCTGCTCTACTGAGCTCGGCAAAGGCGGCCTGCGACTGAATCCGCAGACCCTTTCGACGCCTCCGAGCCTGCCGGCTGCGGGACGTTTCTGCTAGCTTAACGGGCCATTTCCGCCTAAAGACTGCCATCGTGACGATGACGCCGCGCCCGTTGCCTCCGCGCCGCCTGCTGGCGGTCGCTGCCGCCCTTGCCCTGCTCGGCGCACCGCTCGAAGCGGATGCCGCCACCGGCCAGACGCCGATGCCCGGCAACATGCGCGCTCCGGAACAGGTCAGCTGCCCGCTCGGCTCGTTCCTCTGTCCGGCCCGTCCGATCAGCTACGCGATGTGCCGCCCCAACGCACTGCTGTCGTTCTACGACCCGACGCTGCCACTGGACAGCTCCGGGCGCGATACCGCCAACACGGATATCCACGCCGAGCGCGCGGACAGCTCCAACCAGTCGGTCTACCGGTTCACCGGCGAGGTCCGCATGCAGCGCGCCGATCAACTGCTGCGTGCCGATCGCGTCGACTACAACGACCAGACCACCGATTACGATGCCCGCGGCAACGTGCGCTACCAGGAAGCCGGAGAGCTGCTCTCCGCCGATCGCATCAAGGGCAACAACACGGCCAAGCGCGGCGTGGCCGACAACGTGACCTACCAGTTGCTGCAATCGCGCGGCAATGGCGTGGCGAAGCAGGCCGTTCTGACCGACGCGCAGCACAGCCACTATCGGGACGTCACCTATTCGACCTGCGATGTCGGCCACCGACTGTGGGAGTTCAGCGCCAACCGACTCACCCTGAACCGCGAGACCGGAGTGGGCGTGGCCCATGGCGCCGTCATGCGTTTCGCCGACGTGCCGTTCTTCTACCTGCCGTACCTCACGTTCCCGATCGACAACCGGCGCAAGAGCGGCTTTCTGGCGCCCACGTTCGGCAGCTCCAGCCACTCCGGCTTCATGGTCAGCGTGCCGTACTACCTGAATCTGGCGCCGAACTACGATGCGACGTTGGAGCCGCGCACCTACACCAAGCGCGGCGCGATGCTGGCCGGCCAGTTCCGCTATCTGCTTCCGGGGACAACCGGCCATCTCGACTTCGAGTACGTGGCAAAGGACCATGGCCCCAACCTGGACGGCTCGGGGCTGGAGACCCAGGGCAAGCAGCGCTACCTGTACAAGTTCGGCGACACCACCCGCCTCTGGCCGGGCTGGGTGTTCACCACCAGCGTCAATCGGGTGTCGGACAAGAACTACCTGCGGGACTTCAGCAACGACCTCTACACCAACGCAACCAACTTCATCCCCTCCAACGCCTACGTTCTCGGATCGGGGAGCTGGTGGAGCGCCTCGCTGGGCGTGGATGCCTACCAGAACACCGACCCCTATCTCAACGACAACTCTCTCCAGTACCGGCGCTGGCCGCGTGGCACCCTGAATCTCGACGTGCCGCTCAACAACTGGCTCGAGTTCGGCATGAACAACGAGACCGTCGCCTTCCGCAAAAGCGGATACATCAGCGGCAATCGCGCCGACCTGTATCCGTACTTGGAAGCGGACTGGCAGGGAGCGGCGTGGTTCGTGCGACCGCGACTGGCCTATCGCTACACCGCCTACCAGCTGGACGACAATTTTCAACACTACGGCTTCGGCGGGCGGCTCGGAACTAATCAGCAGTCGCCATTCACCAGCCAAGACCCATCGCGCTCGCTCCCGGTCGCGAGTCTGGATGCCGGCCTGATCTTCGATCGCAGCACATCGCTGTTCGGAACAGGCTACACGCAGACCCTGGAGCCCCGGCTCTACTACCTCTACATCCCCTACCGGAACCAGGACGACCTGCCGCTGTTCGACACGCGGCTGATGAATTTCGACTACTGGCAGCTGTTCTCTCCGAATCAGTATTCGGGCGCCGACCGGCAGATGAACGCAAACAACCTCACCGGTGCCCTGACCACCCGGCTGCTCGACGACAACGGTGTCGAGCGGTTTTCCGCCAGCCTGGGGCAGATCCGCTATTTTGATCCACAGCGGGTAAAGCTGCCCGGCCAAAAGGTCACCGACTGGACCGGCTCCGACTACGTGGCCCAGGCCGACGTCCAGCTCAACGACCAGTGGCGGGCCAGCACCGCTTACCAGTGGAGCCCGAACACGCGCCAGGTCGATCTTGGCACCTTCCAGATCCAGCGCCGGATCAAGACCGACGGCGTCCTGAACTTCTCGTACCGGTTCCGCCGTACGCCGGGCAGCACCTCCGTGCTGCTGGAACAATACGACGCATCCACGGTCTATCCGGTCTCGGATCGCTGGCGCCTGCTCGGACGGTGGACCTATTCGGTCAAGGATCGCCGCACGGTGGAAGCACTGGCAGGTGTCCAGTACGAGAGCTGCTGCGTGATCTTCAGTGTGGTCGGGCGGCACTACGTGAGCCAGTACGCTCCCATAGGCAGCACATCGCAACGAATCCCCTCGAACAATGCGGTGATGTTCGAGCTGCAGTTCAAGGGCCTGGGCGCGTTCAACGGTCAGGCCGAGGACTTTTTCCGGCGTGCTATTCTGGGATATCAATAATTTGTCCATCGCCTGACGGCGATCCAAGGCACCGTTCTGATGAAGCAATCTCTCGCGCTGTTCCTGTTCGCGGTCGTCGCCGCGTCTGTTTCCCCCGCGCATGCCCAGCTCCTTGCCCCGGCCAGCCAGACCAGCGCGAACTCCGGCGAACAGCCGCTGGACCGGATCGTGGCGGTGGTCGACGACGGCGTGATCCTGCAGAGCGAGCTGGACGATGCGGTTCGTGCCATCCAGCAGCAGTACGCCAGCAATCCCGGTCAGCTGCCGCCGCTGAACGTGCTGCAACGCCAGGTGCTCGAGCGCCTCATCCTGATGCGACTGCAGGTCAACAAGGCCAATGACCAGGGCATCCGGGTCTCCGACGGCGAAGTGGACCAGGCGGTCGGCCGCGTGGCCCAGCAGAACCACATGACGGTGGACCAGCTGCGCGGCGCCATCGCGCAGAGCGGCGCCAGCTATGCGGCCTTCCGGCGTCAGATCGCCGAGCAGCTCACCGTGCAGCGCCTGCACGACAGCGTGGTCCGCGACTCGGTGCAGATCACCGACAGCGAGATCAACAATCTGCTGAACAGCCCGACCTACAAGGCCGGTGAAGTGCACCTGGCGCACATCCAGATCAGCGTGCCGGCGGGCGCCACCGCAGCCGATATCCAGGCGGCCCAGAACAAGGCCTCCGAGGCCCTGAACGCGATCAAGGGCGGCATGGATTTCAACGCCGCGGCCATCCGTTATTCCGATGCCCAGGACGCACTCGATGGCGGCGACCTCGGCTGGCGTCGGATGGACGAGATCCCTCCGGCGTTCACCGATACCGTGGCTGCGATGAAGCCCGGTGACGTCACCCCGGCGCTGCGCGGCCCCACCGGCTTCACCATCCTGAAGCTGGTCGGTCAGCGGCAGCCCGAGCGGCAGGTGATCACCGAGTACCACGCCCGCCAGATCCTGATCAGCCCGAGCGAGCTCATCACTCCGGCCCAGGCACAGCAGAAGGCGCAGGACATCTACCAGCGCATCGTCAACAAGCACGAGGATTTCGCCAAGCTGGCGAAGGCCGACTCCACCGACGACACCACTGCCAATGCCGGCGGCGACATGGGCTGGTTCGCCCAGGACGCCTGGGGTGCCGCGGTGGCGCAGCAGCTGTCCGCACTCAAGCCGGACCAGGTCTCCAAGCCGTTCCAGACGGAAGCGGGCTGGCACATCATCGAGCTGCTCGGCACGCGCCAGGCCGACCGTACCGACGAAATCGCCCGCAACCAGGCTCGCCAGGCCATCGGCAACCGCAAGGCCGAGCAGGCGTACGAGGACTTCCTGCGCCAGCTCAAGGCCAGCGCGTACATCCGGATCCTCGTGCCGGAGCTGCGCTCGCCCGGGCAGCCGGACGACGGCACCGCCTGATCCCGCCACCATGGACATCCGACCCCGTCCCCGGCTGGCCCTGACCGCTGGCGAGCCGGCGGGTGTCGGCCCCGAGCTGCTGGTTCGCCTCGCTTCGATTCCGTTCGATGCCGAGCTGGTGGCCATCACCGATCGCGAGCTGCTGGAGCGCGCCGCGCGACGCTGCGACATCCAGCTCCAGCTGCTGGACGAAGATGCATCCGCGCCCGCTCTCGCCACGGCAGTCCAGTTGCGCGTCCGCCATGTGCCGCTGGGAGCGACCGAGCGCCCGGGCCACCCCGACCCTGCCAACGCGGCGCACGTCCTCGCCACCCTCGCCGCGGCCGCCGATGGCTGTCTCTCGGGGCGCTACGATGCGGTAGTGACCGCCCCGCTGCAGAAGGCGTCGATCAACGACGCCGGCATCGCCTTTAGCGGCCACACGGAATTCTTCTCCGAGCGGGCCCGTGCCGACGTGGTGATGATGCTGGCCAGTCCGGAGCTGCGGGTGGCCCTGGCCACGACGCATCTGCCCCTGGCTGCGGTTCCCGCCGCCATCCAGGCTGACCTCCTGAGCCGCACGCTGCGCATCATCGATGCCGAGCTGCGTGCGAAGTTCGGCATCGAGCACCCCCGCATCGGCGTGCTCGGACTGAACCCCCACGCAGGTGAGGGCGGACATCTGGGTCGCGAGGAAATCGACATCATCGCTCCGGTGCTGGATCGCCTGCGCGACGAAGGCATGGACCTGCTCGGTCCGTTGCCGGCGGACACCGCTTTCGTGCCCGCCATGCGCGCCCGCTACGATGCGGTGCTGGCGATGTACCACGACCAGGCCCTGCCGGTGCTCAAGAGCGAAGCGTTCGACCGCACGGTCAACCTGACCCTTGGCCTTCCCTTCATCCGCACCTCGGTCGACCACGGCACCGCACTCGACCTGGCCGGCAGCGGCCGGGCCGACGCCTCGAGCCTGATCGCCGCCACCCGCATGGCGCTGGACCTGGTCCAGCGCGCCCGCGGCAACGCCTGACCCGACGTGCCGAGCCCACCCATGAATGCACGTCCCAAGAAAAGCTTCGGCCAGCACTTCCTGCACGAGAAACGCTACATCGAGCGCATCGTCAGCGCGATCGCACCAAGGCACGGTGACACGCTGGTCGAGATCGGCCCCGGCGAGGGCGCCCTGACCCTGCCGCTGCTCGCCGCGGCCCGGCGGCTGACCGCGATCGAACTGGACACCGACCTGATCCCCGCGCTGGGCGAGCGCGCGGCACCGATCGGCGAACTGCGGATCGTCCACGCGGACGTACTGAAAGTCGACTTCGCCGCGCTGGCCCGCGAGCTGGGAGCCAGCCGCCTGCGCATCGCCGGCAACCTGCCCTATTACATCTCCAGCCCGATCCTGTTCCACTGCGTCGAACATGCCGAGTCCATCCAGGACATGCACTTCATGCTGCAGAAGGAGGTGGTCGACCGGATGGCCGCGGACCCCGGCAGCAAGGTGTATGGCCGTCTCTCGGTGATGCTGCAGCTGGCCTGTCGCGTGGTGCCGCTGTTCGATGTGCCGCCCGGTGCGTTCCGCCCTCCGCCGAAGGTCGACTCGTCGGTCGTTCGGCTGGTGCCGCTGGCGCCGGAAGAGCGCCACGACGCCGACCCGGACGCCGTGCATGCCGTGGTCAAGGCGGCATTCGCCCAACGCCGCAAGACGCTCTCCAATGCGCTTCGGCAATTGCTCGACGCCGACTCGATCCGCGGTGCCGGCATTGACCCCGGCGCGCGCGCGGAGACGCTGGCGCCAGGTGATTTCGTGCGACTCGCCAAGGCGTTGCCGCCCCGGGCGGCGAAAGACTGAAGGCTCCGGCGTCTCACTGAGCGGACGCACACCACAGGCCGTACAATCGCGACATGAGTCCGAAATCCCCCTACACGATCGATGTTCACGTGCACACCCGCTTCGTTCCCGATCAATCGAAGCCTGACGACAACCGCTACGTGTTCGCCTACACGGTTACCCTGCGCAATGCGGGCGACGTTCCCGCCCAGCTGCTTCGCCGCCACTGGGTGATCACCGACGCCAACGGCAAGATCGACGAGGTGCGCGGCGATGGCGTGGTCGGTGAGCAGCCTTGGCTGCGTCCGGGCGACGATTACGAGTACACCTCCGGCGCGGTGCTGGAAACCGCGGTGGGCACCATGGCCGGCAGCTACCAGATGCTCGCCGACGACGGCACCGAATTCGACGCCCCGATTCCCACCTTCACCCTCTCGATTCCGCGCACGCTGCACTGATGGCGACCTACGCGATCGGCGACGTGCAGGGCTGCTATCCGGAGCTGCAGCGCCTGCTCGACAAGCTGCGCTTCGATCCGGCGCAGGACCACCTGTGGTTCTGCGGCGACCTGGTGAATCGCGGCGGACAGTCGCTGGAGACGCTGCGCCTCCTCCATGGACTGCGTGAGCGAATCGTGGTCACGCTCGGCAACCACGACCTCAGCCTGCTCGCCATCGCCCAGCGCAAGCCGGACGCCCAGGCCCGGGTCAACCCCGAACTGCGCGAAGTGCTGTTCGCCGACGACGCCCCGGTGCTTTTCGAATGGCTGCGCTCGCAGAAGCTGCTGCACCAAGACGAGCAGTTGGGCTGGACGATGGTGCACGCCGGGCTGGCGCCAAGCTGGACACTCAGACAGGCCCTGCGGTCGGCACAGGAGATCGAGCGGGAACTGACCAGCCCGCGCCACCCCCGGTTGCTGAGGAACCTGTTCGGAAACCGACCCGCCGCCTGGTCGAGCCGGCTGCAGGGCATCGAGCGGATGCGTGCCTCGATCAACACCTTCACGCGCATGCGCTATTGCGACATCCAGGGGCGCATCGACTTCGAGGGCAAGGGCATCCCCGGCACCCAGAAGCCAGGCATGTATCCGTGGTTCGAGGTTCCCGGCATGCGGCGGCGGGATACGCGCGTCGTCTGTGGCCACTGGTCGGCGCTCGGCCGTTTCGCCGGGCTCGGGGTGTACGCCATCGACACCGGCTGCGTCTGGGGCGGCCAGTTGACCGCGCTGCGACTGGACTCCGAGGAGCCGGCTTATTTCACGGTGAACGCCGAACCGCATCGCAAGCGCCCGCCCGGCGCCGAGGACTGAACAAAAAGAAAGGGAGGCAATTGCCTCCCTTTCTTTTTCAGCATGACCCGCAGACTCAGCTCAGCTGGCCATGACAATGCTTGTACTTCTTGCCCGAGCCGCACGGGCAGGGATCGTTGCGCCCGACCTTCGGGCCATCCGCAGCAGCCACGACCGGCAGCGCGTCGTCCGCCGGAGCGGTCGGGGCGCCACCACCGGATGCCAGCATCTGGCGCTGCAGGCGCTCGGCCATCCGCTGCTGCTCGGCTTCCATCGCGGCGACCTCTTCCTCGCTGCGGACGCGGATCCGGGCCAGCATCTGGATCACCTCGGTCTTGATGCGGTCGAGCATGCCCGAGAACAGATCGAAGGACTCGCGCTTGAACGCCTGCTTGGGGTCCTGCTGGGCGTAACCGCGCAGGTAGATGCCCTGACGCAGGTAGTCCATGCTGGCCAGGTGCTCCTTCCACGCATTGTCGACCACGCTCAGCATGATGTGCTTTTCGAGCTGGCGCATGGTCTCGGCACCGATCTGCGCCTCCTTGGCCTGGAACAGTCCCTCAACCAGAGCGCGAACATGCTCGAGGATGGCGTCGGCATCCAGCTCGTGCTGCTGTTCGACCCACGACTTCAGCTCCGCGTGCAGGCCGAACTCGGATTCCAGCTCACGGTCCAGCCCGGCAATGTCCCACTGCTCGTCGATGCTTTCCGGCGGCACGTGCGCGCGCACCATCTGCTCGACCACGTCCTCGCGGATGTCGGCGATGGTGGCCGACACGTCATCGCCATCGAGCAGCTCGTCGCGCTGCTTGTAGATCACCTTGCGCTGCTCGTTGGCGACGTCATCGAACTCGAGCAGGTGCTTGCGGATGTCGAAGTTGTGCTGCTCGACCTTGCGCTGCGCCTTCTCGATCTGCCGGCTGACCATGCGGTCTTCCAGCGCATCGTCTTCCTTCATGCCGAACATGCGCATCCAGCGGCCGACCCAGTCGCCGGCGAAGATACGCAACAGGTTGTCTTCCAGCGACAGGTAGAAGCGCGACGAACCCGGGTCGCCCTGGCGACCGGAGCGGCCACGCAACTGGTTGTCGATACGCCGGGACTCGTGGCGCTCGGTGCCGATGATGTGCAGGCCGCCGGCGGCCAGCACCTGATCGTGGCGCTGCTGCCACTCCGCCTTTACACGCGCACGATCCGCCTCGGTCGCCTCGGCCGGAAGCGCAGCCAGCGCCACTTCCAGGCTGCCGCCGAGCACGATGTCGGTGCCGCGACCGGCCATGTTGGTAGCGATCGTGACCGAATGTGGCGCACCCGCCTGCGCCACGATGTGCGCCTCGCGCTCGTGCTGCTTGGCGTTCAACACTTCGTGCGGGATCTTTTCCTTGCTGAGCAAGCCGGACAGCAACTCCGACACCTCGATCGAGGTGGTGCCGACCAGCACCGGCTGGCCGCGCTTGTGGCAGTCCTTGATGTCCTCGGTCACGGCGCGGTACTTCGCCGTCTGCGCGAGGAACACCATGTCCGGGTTGTCCTTGCGGATCATCGGCTTGTGGGTGGGGATCACCACCACCTCAAGACCGTAGATCTGCTGAAATTCATACGCCTCGGTATCCGCGGTACCGGTCATGCCGGCCAGCTTGGTGTACATGCGGAACAGGTTCTGGAACGTCACCGTGGCCAGCGTCTGATTCTCGCGCTGGATCGGCACGCCCTCCTTCGCCTCCACGGCCTGATGCAGACCATCCGACCAGCGCCGGCCGGCCAGCGTGCGACCGGTGAACTCGTCGACGATGATCACCTCGCCGTCCCGCACGATGTAGTCGACATCGCGCTGGTAGATCGCGTTGGCGCGCAGTGCCGCGTTGAGGTGGTGCACCACGGCCAGGTTCTTGGCGTCGTAGAGGCCGCTGCCGGATTCGATCACGCCGGCCTGGCGCAGCAGTTCGTCGGCATGGGCCATCCCTTCTTCGGAGAGATGCACCTGCTTCTGCTTCTCGTCGACCCAGTAATCGCCGGCGCCCTCTTCCTCGGCCTGACGTACCAGATGCGGGACGATCTTGTTGACCTTGAGGTAGAGCTCCGGCGAATCCTCGGCCGGGCCAGAGATGATCAGCGGCGTACGCGCCTCGTCGATCAGGATCGAGTCCACTTCGTCGACGATGGCGTAGTTCAGTCCGCGCTGGTAGCGCTGCTCCTTCGAGAGCGCCATGTTGTCGCGCAGGTAGTCGAAGCCGAACTCGTTGTTGGTGCCGTAGGTGATGTCCGCGGCGTAGGCGGCATGCTTGTCGGCATGATCCATGCCCGGGTACACGACGCCGACCGACAGGCCGAGGAAGTTGTAGAGCTTGCCCATCTGGGCCGAGTCGCGGCGGGCCAGGTAGTCGTTCACCGTCACCACGTGAACACCCTTGCCCTCGAGTGCATTGAGGTACACCGGCAGGGTGCCGACCAGGGTCTTGCCCTCGCCGGTGCGCATTTCGGCGATCTTGCCCATGTGCAGCACCATGCCGCCGATCAGCTGCACGTCGTAGGGCCGCATGCCCAGCACCCGCTTGCCGGCCTCGCGCACCGTGGCGAAAGCCTCCGGCAGCAGCTTGTCCAGCGTCTCGCCGGCGGCGAGTCGCTGCTTGAACTCGTCGGTCTTGGCGCGCAGCGCATCGTCGCCGAGGGCGGCGTATTCGGACTCCAGCGCATTGATGCGGGCGACGGTCTTGGAGAGCTGGCGCAGTACACGGTCGTTACGGCTGCCAAAGAGGCTCGTCAGGGCACGATTGAACATCGATCATCCGGTGACTGGAGACAGGAAAACCCCGCCAGCGCACGGCCGGCTGGGGCAAATTCACGATGATACTAGGGTCCGACGGCTATCCCAAACGCGCCATCTGGCGCAAGGAAACGCGGCACCCCAGTCCGTCGCCGCAATGAGGGGTGGCGGCGGGACGAGGCCGTTTCAAGTCCCCGCCCCCCGCATTCGCAGCCCGCTTCAGCGGTGGCTGCGGACGTAGGCCAGCGGATTGACCACGCGGCCCTTGAACCAGACCTCGAAATGCACGTGGGAGCCCGTCGAACGCCCGGTCGACCCCGCATCGGAGATCACGTCGCCCACGCGAACGCGCTGCCCCGGATGGGCGATCAGCTTGCTGTTGTGGGCGTAACGGGTCATGTAGCCGTTGCCATGGTCGATTTCGATGACCTTGCCGTAGCCGGTACGGATGCCGGCGAACGTGACCATGCCTTCGGCCACCGCATGCACCGGCGTTCCCAGCGGGACGGCGATATCGATACCCGTGTGGCGCGCGGCATGACCGGTGAACGGATCGGGACGGACGCCGAAATAGGACGAGATGTAACCCTGCACGGGCATGCCGGTGGGCTTGAGGTTGGATTCGATGCGCGCGTCCATCAGCAGGCTCTGCAGGGCAGTCAACTGCGCCTGCTGGGCATCGAACTGCGACGAAAGCTGGTCGATGCTCGATTCCAGCGACTGCGGCAGGGTGTAGGAGGATGCACTCGAGTCCTCCACGCCACCTACCGGCGGGGCCTGATCGAAGTCGAATTCGCCATTGTCCAGCTTGCCCATCTGGGCGAGGCGCTCGCCGAGCGCGTTCAGACGGGTCGACTGCGCCTGCAACTGGCCCAGCTTGATCGCCAGCGCATCGAGGTTGCGCTGGGCATCGCGCTTCACCTCGACCAGCTGCTGATTCTGCTGGTCGATGGTCTGCTCGAGCTTGCGAACCTGCGCAAGGGCCTGATCGCGCGGACTGGCCACGACCAGGGCCATGACGGCACCCATGGCCATGCATGTGCCCACTGCGATGGCCGCCAGGGCGCCGATCCGCCAGCGCATGCCACGACTGGCCAGATCGAGAGTCTTGGGCACCTTCTTGGTGCGGGACACAAGTATGATTTGCATGCGTTTCCACGTTGAAGAAGTCGTCACCATGCAGCGCGCGACCCCACCCATCCCTCGCCGCCCGGCCCCGGGGCTCAAACCCCTGGCCGAATGCGGTGCGTTCGCGCGGCTAGCCTCGAAGGCCGCGGAACTGGATGCGCTGGACCGAGCCCTGCGCCAGACGCTGCCGACATCACTCCGCGATCAGGTGCGTTTCGCACAAAAGCGCGGCGACCGCCTCGTCTTTCTGGCGTCTTCCCCGGCATGGGCTTCCCGTCTGCGCCTTGTTCAGACGCAACTTCTTGCCACCGCGCGCGCACTGGGCGCACACGCCAGTTCAGTCACCGTGAAAGTGGCCCCCCAACCGCCGGTCGCAACGGAACCGGATCGGTCAAAACCGCTTTCTCCTGCCGCAGCCGTCCATCTCAAAGCGGCTGCAGAGTCAGTCACAGACCCCGAACTGCGGGCGCTGTTCCTGGAGTTGGCGTCCCTCGCCGAAACTGCTGATTGAGCCCCTGCCAGGCGTCGGCAGCATTCCGGCCGGCGCCCCTCATCGACACCTCGGCATCGAAAAAACTGCCCGGCCGGAGCCGGGGGCGGTCGGTTTATAACACGCAGATATGAGGGCATGCCAATCCCGCGTGTCCGCAGCGTGAGGTACTCGTGAACCGTTGCGTGATATTGCCCACAAAACAAAACGGCCACGCTCTCCAGCGTGGCCGTTCCGCTTACCTCACGATTTCGTGCGGATTATCCGCCTCAGATGGCCTGTGCCGGATGGGCGTAGGAGATCGGGGCAGTCGCCGGATCATCCTCGTAGCTCACCTCTTCCCAGGCGCTGGCATCGGCGATCAGGGCCCGCAGCAGCTTGTTGTTGAGCTCGTGGCCCGACTTGTGCGCGTGGTAGGAGCCGACAAGGCTGTGGCCGAGCAGGTAGAGGTCACCGATGGCATCGAGGATCTTGTGCTTGACGAACTCGTCCTCGTAGCGGAGGCCGTCCTCGTTGAGCACGCGGTAATCGTCGAGCACCACCGCGTTGTCCATCGAGCCGCCCAGGGCGAGATTGTGCTCACGCAGCATCTCGATGTCGCGCATGAAACCGAAGGTGCGGGCGCGGCTGACTTCCTTCACGAACGACGTGGTGGAGAAGTCGATTTCCGCACGCGAGGTGCGCTTGTTGATGATGGGGTGGTTGAACTCGATCGAAAAGCCGACCTTGAAGCCCTCGAACGGCTCGAAGCTGGCCCACTTGTCGCCTTCCTGCACCTTCACCGGCTTCTTGATGCGGATGAAGCGCTTGGCCACCGGCTGCTCCTCGATGCCCGCAGACTGCAGCAGGAACACGAACGGGCCGGCACTGCCATCCATGATCGGCACTTCGGGGGCCGACAGGTCGACGTAGGCATTGTCGATGCCCAGACCCGCCATCGCCGACAGCAGGTGCTCGACCGTGGACACGCGGACATCGCCGTTGACCAGGGTCGTCGACAGGCGCGTGTCGCCCACACAGTCCGGGCGTGCATGGATGTCCACCGGCGGATTGAGGTCGGTGCGACGGAACACGATGCCGGTATTCGGCGCCGCCGGGCGCAGCGTCATGTAGACCTTGTCGCCGGTGTGAAGACCGACGCCGGTCGCGCGAATGATGTTCTTGAGCGTACGCTGCTTGATCATTTTTATGGGTACCTGTGGAAGGCAGCAGCCAGAATGGACGGGGATGCTAACACAGTCTTAACCTCGGACAATAGCAAACCGGACCGTACAGTCTTTAACCGTCCTTCATGCTTCCAGCCTTTTGAAAGGATCGCCCCCGTCGGGAAAGCACTCTGGAAACATCAGGTTGCGCAAAACAAGAGACCTCATGGCCGGGGACGGGATTCCGGCCATGAGGTTTTCCGCGGGTCATCCGGACACGCGGCCTTGCTGACGCCTTCACATTTCTGAAGCCATCAGCGATTCGGCTCGATCGACGGTGAACCGGGCCAACGGTCGGAACGGCCGGCTCCAGTGCCACCAAAGATGCACAGACCGGAGGGCCGGGGAATGGTTCCGCCGGATCCGGCCGCGTGCATCTTAGTCCGCCTGCCGGCGCAGGAAAGCCGGAATGTCGAGGTAGTCGAAACTCGAGTCCGCCGACTTCGCCGGCGCGGTCTCCTGGCGACTGGTCGGCACGACGTCAGGCTGTGCGTAGTCCACCACCTCGTTGCCGGTTCCCGTGCGCAGCACCACGGGACGCGGGCGCTGACGCATCTCCACCTGCTGGGTCTGTACCGGGCGTACCGGCTGGCGGGCGGAAGCGCGGTTGAGGCCCGTGGCCACCACCGTGACACGCACGTCGTCCTGCATCTCCGGATCCAGCGAGGTGCCGATCACCACGGTGGCGTCCTCGGAAGCGAAGTCGTGGATCACCCGGCCGATCTCGTCGAACTCGCGCATGGTCAGGTTCGGGCCGGCGGTGACGTTCACGAGGATGCCGCAGGCGCCATTGAGGTTGACGTCTTCCAGCAGCGGGTTGTTGATTGCCGCCTCGGCCGCGGCCTGGGCGCGATCATCGCCCCGGGCGGTGCCCGAGCCCATCATCGCCATGCCCATCTCGCTCATCACGGTGCGCACGTCGGCGAAGTCGACGTTGATCAGGCCAGGGGCGGTGATCAGGTCGGCGATGCCCTGCACAGCGCCCTGCAACACGTCGTTGGCGGCCTTGAAGGCGTTCAGAAGGGTCACTTCGCGGCCAAGCACCGACAGCAGCTTCTCGTTCGGCACGGTGATCAGCGAGTCCACGTGCTGCGACAGGTCCTCGATGCCCTTCAGGGCGACCTGCATGCGGCGACGGCCCTCGAACGGGAACGGCTTGGTGACCACCGCCACGGTCAGGATGCCCTTTTCCTTGGCCAGCTGCGCCACCACCGGCGCGGCGCCGGTGCCGGTGCCGCCGCCCATGCCGGCAGTGATGAACACCATGTCGGCACCCTCGAGCATCTCCTCGATGCGCTCACGGTCTTCCAGCGCGGCCTGGCGGCCGACCTCCGGGTTGGCGCCAGCGCCCAGGCCCTTGGTGACGTTGGCGCCGAGCTGCAGGTGGGTACGCGAGCCGCAGTTCTTCATGGCCTGCGCGTCGGTGTTGGCGACGACGAACTCGACGCCTTCGATGTTCGCATTGAGCATGTGGGCCACGGCGTTGCCGCCACCGCCACCCACGCCGATGACTTTGATGACCGCGTTGGGGGTCAATTTATCGATCAGTTCAAACATTTCCCGTCCTCCGTAGAGCTTTCGTTGTCGTTGTAACCGCGGCGGGCGACTCCTGTCGGACCGCGGTGGTGGGCGACTCCCTTCGCCCGGGGCGCGGCATCCGGCCGCGCCAATTCCGTCAGAAATTCTTCTTGAACCAACCCCGCAGCTTGTCCAGCGAGCTGCCCATGCTTCCGCCCACCGGCCCGCCGTGGCGCACGCCGACGCTGCGCGCGCCATGCAGCAGCAGCCCGACACCGGTGGAATGCAGGGGGTTGGCGATCACTTCGCCGAGTCCGCCCACGTGCTGAGGCACGCCTACGCGCACCATCTTGTGGAACATCTCCTCGGCCAGCTCGAGTGCGCCTTCCATCTTCGCGGCGCCGCCCGTCAGCACCACGCCCGCGGCGATCAGGCTGTCGTAGCCGGAGCGACGCAGTTCGTCCTGCACCATCTCGAAGATTTCCTCGTAGCGCGCCTGCACGCTCTGCGCGAGCGACTGGCGGGCCAGCCGGCGTGGAGGGCGGTCGCCCACGCTGGGCACCTGGATGGTCTCGTCGGCGTGCGCCAGCTGGGCCAGCGCACAGGCGTACTTGATCTTGATTTCCTCGGCATGCGCGGTCGGCGTGTGCACGCCGTAGGCGATGTCGTTGGTGACCTGGTCGCCGCCGACCGGCAGCGACTTGGTGTAGCGGATCGCGCCCTGCGTGTAGATCGCGATGTCGGTGGTGCCGGCGCCGATGTCCACCAGGCACACGCCGAGCTCGCGCTCGTCGTCGGTGAGCACCGACTTGCTGCTGGCCACCGCCGAGGGCACCAGCTCGTCCACCGACAGGCCGCAGCGCTGGATGCACTTGGTGATGTTCTGCACCGCGGCGGCCGCACCGGTCACCAGGTGCACCGAGGCCTCCAGGCGCACGCCACTCATGCCCACCGGCGAGCGGATGCCGTCCTGGCCGTCGATGCGGTATTCCTGCGACTCCTTGTAGAGCACCTTGCGGTCGGCCGGGATCGCCACCGCACTGGCCGCCTCGAGCACCTGCTCGAGATCGCCCGGGGTGACCTCGCGGTCGCGGATCGCCGCGGTACCGTGCGAGTTGCGCGTTTCCAGATGGCTGCCGGAGATCGAGGCGAATACCGAGCGGATGTCGCAGCCGGCCATCAGCTCGGCCTCTTCCACGGCCCGCTGGATCGAGTGCACGGTGGATTCGATGTCCACCACCGAACCACGCTTCAGGCCACGCGAGACGTGCGAACCGATGCCGATCACCTCGATCGGCTCGCCCGGCTCGTACTCGCCGACGATCGCCACCACCTTCGAGGTGCCGATGTCCAGTCCGACGACCAGCTGCTTGTCGTTGCGCGTCTTCATAGGCAGGTGTTCTTCATGTGCGGGGCGCGCCCCTGTCGTTGGAGGCCGGGGCCGCCGGCGGCAACCAGCGCACGGCAAAGCCGTTGGTGTAACGGAGGTCCGCGTAGGCGAAGCCGCTGTCGTGCCCGGCGATCACCTTCGGGTACACGTCCAGGAATCGACGCAGCCGCTTGCCGGCCTGTTCGCGGTCGCCCAGCACGATCTGCGCGCCATCCGCGGTGACCAGGCTCCAGCTGCCGCGCTCGGTCAGCGTCACGCCGGTGATCTCCAGGTGGGTGCCGGCGAAGGCCTTGCGCGCATCGGCGTAGAAGCTCACCACCTCGGCCAGGTGGTCGTCCGGGCCGTGCAGGCTGGGCAGGTCCGGCGAGAGGTCGCTGGCGGGGACGCTGAACACCTGGCCCTGCCGGCTGATCAGCTGCCTGTCGTTCCATCGCGCGAACGGCTGGCGCTCGTAGATACGCAACAGCAGCGTGTCCGGCCAGCGCTTGCTCGCTTCCACCGACTCCACCCATGGCAGCGACGCGACCGCCTTCTGCACCACATCGAGGTCCAGCGCGAAAAACCCGTGCCCGAGGTGCGGCAGCACCGCTGCGCGCACCTGCTCGGCCTTCACGTGCTTGAACTCGGCCTGCACGGTGAGCTGGGTCACCGGCCAGCGATCGGCCGCAAACCAGCCTCGCAGCACGCCGACCACCGGCAGCACCACCAGCGTGATGGCCAGGCACCAGGCGACGAGGCGCAGGCTTCCCTTCACGCGCGTCCTCCCGGAATGCCGCGTTCGTGGTCGAAGCTGGTTTCCAGCACGCGCCAGCACAGCTCCTCGTAGCCGATGCCCGCGGCCGCGGCGGCTTTCGGCACCAGCGAATGCGAGGTCATGCCCGGCGCGGTGTTCACCTCCAGCAGCCAGTTGCGACCGTGGCGGTCGCGCATCACGTCGACGCGGCCCCAGCCGCTGCAGCCGAGCGCGTCGAACGCAACCAGCGCCAGCGCGCGAAGCTGCGCCTCCGCCTCGCCATCCAGACCCGGACAGATGTAGCGGGTGTCCTCGGCGACGTACTTGGCGTTGTAGTCGTAGAACGCACCCTGCGGGACGATGTGGATCGAAGGCAGCACCTCGCGGCCGAGCACGGCCACGGTGAGTTCGTCGCCCTCGATCAGGGTCTCCATGAGCAGGTCGCCGGGATACCGGGCCGCCAGCTGCACCGCCGCGTCGAGGTCCTTTTCCTCGAACACGCGGGTCACGCCCACGCTCGAGCCTTCGCAGGCCGGCTTGACGATCAGCGGGAAGCCGATCTCGCGCGCAGCCGCGTGCACGTCCGCGCCGCGCGGCAGGGCCGCGAACTTGGGCGTCGGCAGGCCCAGCGACTGCCACACGCGCTTGGAGCGCGTCTTGTCCATCGACAGCGCCGAGCCGAGCACGCCCGACCCGGTGTACGGCACGTTGAGCGACTCCAGCGCCCCCTGCAGTACGCCGTCCTCGCCACCGCCATGCTGGCCGTGCAGGATGTTGAACACGCGCGCGAAGTGGCCGGCGCGCAGGGCGTCCAGCAGCGCCGGGATGCCGTCGATGGCGTGCGCATCCACGCCGCGCGTCTTCAGCGCGGCCAGCACGTTGCGGCCCGAATCGAGCGACACCTCGCGCTCGGCCGAGCTGCCGCCCATCACCACGGCGACGCGTCCGAACTGGGCCGGGTCGGTGATCTTGCTCATGGTTTGGTCGTCCTCAGGCTGCCCGACTGGGCCAGCTCCAGCGCTGCCGCGCCGATGTCGCCGGCGCCCAGCAGCAACAGCAGGTCGCCGTCGCGCAGCAGCGTCGGCAGGGTTTCCTTGAAGTCGCGCGGATGCTCGACCAGCACCGGATCGACCTTGCCGCGCGCACGCACGGCGCGGGCCAGCGCACGGCCATCGGCGCCGGCGATCGGCGCCTCGCCAGCCGGGTAGACCTCGGTGAGCACCAGCACGTCGGCGTCCGCCAGCACATTGGCGAAATCGTCGAGCAGGTCGCGCGTGCGGCTGTAACGGTGCGGCTGGAAGGCCACCACCAGGCGGCGGTCCGGCCAGCCGCCGCGGGCCGCGGCAAACACGGCGGCGAGCTCGCGCGGATGATGGCCGTAATCGTCCACCAGCAGCGCGGTACCGCGGTCCAGCTGCAGCTCGCCACGCGCGTGGAAGCGGCGCCCCACGCCCTGGAAGCCCGCCAGCGCGCGACCGATGGCCTCCGCCTCGACGCCCAGCTGCCAGCCGATCGCGGCGGCGGCCAGCGCGTTGAGCACGTTGTGGCGCCCCGGCAGGTTCAGCTGAACCGGCAGTGCGTCGCGACCGGGCAGGAGCAGGTCGAAGTACATCGTGAAGCCGCGCTGGGAGACATTCGTCGCGCGCACATCGGCATCGGTGCGGTCGATACCGTAGGTCATGATCCTGCGCGAGGTGTCCCGGGCCAGCTCGGCCACTTCCGGATCGTCCAGGCACAGCACGGCCAGGCCGTAGAACGGCAGCCGGTGCAGGAAAGTGGCAAAGGCCTTCTTCACCTCGGCGAAATCGCCGTGGTAGTTCTCCAGGTGGTCGGCATCGATGTTGGTGATCGCGGCGACCACCGGCGACAGCAGCAGGAACGAGCCGTCCGATTCATCCGCCTCGGCGACCAGGTACTGGCCGGTGCCTAGCCGCGCATTGGCGCCGGCCGCATTGAGCTGGCCGCCGATCACGAAGGTCGGGTCGTAGTTGGCCTCGGCCAGCACGCTGGCGGCCAGGCTGGTGGTGGTGGTCTTGCCGTGGGTGCCGGCGATCGCGATGCCGCGGCGGAAACGCATCAGCTCGCCCAGCATCTCCGCGCGGGGGATCACCGGGATGCGCGCCTCGCGCGCGGCCACCAGTTCGGGG
Source organism: Dyella ginsengisoli LA-4 (assembly GCF_000334915.1). Taxonomy (GTDB): domain Bacteria; phylum Pseudomonadota; class Gammaproteobacteria; order Xanthomonadales; family Rhodanobacteraceae; genus Dyella_A; species Dyella_A ginsengisoli_A. The sequence goes on from NZ_AMSF01000001.1 coordinate 38,347, forward strand.
TTGTCGGCGCGGATCGCGCTGGAGGTCACCACCACGTCGGCGTCCCCCACGTGGGCGGCCTCGTGGCCGATCCGCACGTCGATGCCGAGCCCGGCCAGGCGCTGGGCGGTGGCCGAATTCGACTTGTCCGAGCCGGACACGGCATAGCCGAGGTTGTGCAGCACCTCGGCGATGCCGCTCATGCCGACGCCACCGATGCCGATGAAGTGGACCCGGCGGAAGGTGGTCATGAGATCTTCATGCTGGAGCAGGCGACGCAGGGTCATGCGGCAACCTCCAGGCAGGCGCGGGCGATTTCCGCAGCCGCGCCGGGTTTGGCCAGCGCGCGCGCCGCCGAGGCCATCGCCAGCAGCGCGGCGCGGTCATGCAGCAGGGCATCGAGGCGCCCGGCAAGGGTCTGTACGTCCAGTTCGCTTTCCTTTGTCAGTTCGGCCGCGCCGGCGGCGACCAGCGCCTCGGCATTGCGGGTCTGGTGGTCGTCCACCGCATGCGGGAACGGCACCAGCAGCGCGCCGAGGCCCGCACTGGTGAGCTCGGCCAGCGTCAGGGCGCCAGCACGGCAGACGGCGAGATCGGCCCAGCCGTAGCGGGCCGCCATGTCGTCGATGAACGGCACCACCTCGGCGGTCACGCCCGCTTCGGCATAGGCCAGGCGGGTCTCGTCCAGCCCGCGCTTGCCGCATTGGTGCAGCACCTCGGGGCGGCGCGCGGGAGGCAGCAGGGCCAACGCCTTCGGCATGGCGAGATTGAGCGCGCGCGCGCCCAGGCTGCCGCCGAGGACGAGCAGGCGCGGCGTGCCCTCGCGGCCGGCCATGCGCGCGGCCGGCGGCGGCAGCGCAGAGATGGCATCGCGCACCGGATTGCCGACCCAGGTGCCGTCCGGCAGGGCGCCGGCGAAGCCGGTCAGCACCCGGCGTGCGAAGCCGGCGAGCCTGCGGTTGGTGTAGCCGGCGACCGAGTTCTGCTCGTGTACCAGCAGCGGGGTGCCGGTAAGGCGCGCGGCGATCCCGCCGGGTCCAGCCACGTAGCCGCCCATCGACAGCACGCTGCGCGGACGCAGCCGACGCAGCACCCGCAGCGAGGCCAGCAGCGCGCGGGCCAGCATCAGCGGTGCGCCGAGCCGGGTCTTCCAGCCCTTCCCGCGCAGGCCGCCGACCGGCACCACATGCAGCGGCAGCCCGTGCGCGGGCACCACCTGGGTCTCCATGCCGCCGGCTGCACCCAGCCATGCCACCGGCACGCCCTGCGCGCGCAGCGCGTCGGCCACGGCCAGGCCGGGGAAGATGTGGCCACCGGTACCGCCGGCCATGATCAGCACGGGACGCTGCGTCGCGTTCATGCGGCCACCGCCTCGCGCTCACGCGGCGCGTTGGCCGGATTGGCATCGGCCACGGCCAGCGCCGGCATGCGCGTGGCCATCTGGCGCGCGTCGAGCGCCCGGTTGATCTCGTAGGTGGCGCGCAGCAGTACGCCGGCCATGGCGCAGATCAGCAGCACCGAGGAGCCGCCCGAGCTGATCAGCGGCAGGGTGAGCCCCTTGGTCGGCAGCGCACCGAGGTTCACGCCGATCGACACCAGCGCCTGCAGGCCGATCATCAGCGAGATGCCGAAGGCGACGTATCCGGCGAAGCGCTGCCCGACCTCGACGCCCCGCAGCCCCATCACCAGTCCGCGGGAGATGACCAGGGCGAACAGCGCCATCACCCCGATCACGCCGGCCAGGCCCAGTTCCTCGCCGATCACCGCGAGGATGAAGTCGGTGTGCGCTTCCGGCAGGTAGGACAGCTTGAGCACACTCGATCCAAGCCCGACCCCGGTCCACTCGCCGCGACCGATCGCCATCAGCGACTGGGTCAGCTGGAAGCCGTCGTTGAACGGATCTTTCCAGGGGTTCATGAACGACGTGAGGCGCTTCATCCGGTAGCTTTCGCTGGTCGCCGCGATCGCCAGCAGCGGCATCAGCGGCAGGCCCATGCCGAACAGGAATACCGGCCGCGCGCCGCCGAGCCAGACCATGCCGATGGTGACCGCGATCACCAGGGTGGCCGAGCCGAAGTCCGGCTGCGCCAGCAGCAGCAGCACGATGACGCCAGCGACGATGATCGGCCGCAGCAGGCCCCAGAAGGTGTTTTCCACGCTTTCACGATGACGCACCAGGAAGCTGGCGACGTACACCACGAGGATCAGCTTGACGGCCTCCACCGGCTGGAAGCTGGTGACGATGAAGTTGAGCCACCGACGCGCGCCGTTGATACGCATACCCAGGTGCGGCACGAAAACCGCCAGCAGCATGCACAGGGCGGCCAGCAACAGCGGCACGGAGTACTTCTCCAGCAGCTTCAGCTCCACGCGCATCGCGACGCCGGCCAGGATCACCCCCAGCGTCAGGTAGGCCAGATGCTTCTTCAGGTAATAGAACGCACCCAGATGGTCCGCATCGGCCACGGCGATCGAGCTGGAAGCGACCATCACCACGCCGACGCTGGCCAGGCCGACCAGCCCGAGGATCAGCCACAGGTCGTAGCTGCCCCGCGGTCCGGTGCGCTTGATCGCCTGGCTGTTGCCTAGTCCGAACATCAGCGCACCTTCAGCGTGGCAAGGCCGATCAGCACCAGCACGACGCTGATGATCCAGAAGCGCACGATCACTCGGGGCTCGGGCCAACCCTTGAGCTCGAAGTGGTGATGGATCGGCGCCATGCGGAAGATGCGCTTGCCGGTGAGCTTGAAGCTCGCCACCTGCATCATCACCGAAACCGTTTCCATCACGAACACGCCGCCCATCACCAGCAGCACGATCTCCTGGCGCACGATCACCGCGATCGCCGCCAGCGCTGCACCGATCGCCAGCGCACCGACGTCGCCCATGAAAACCTGCGCCGGATAGGTGTTGAACCAGAGGAAGCCGAGGCCCGCGCCGGCCAGCGCGCCGCAGTAGATCGACAGTTCGCCCGCACCGGGAATCGAGGGGATGCCCAGGTACTCGGAGAACACCTTGTTGCCGGCCAGGTACGCGAACACGCCGAGCGCGCCGGAGACCAGCACCGTCGGCATGATTGCCAGCCCGTCCAGACCGTCGGTGAGATTCACCGCGTTGGAGAAGCCGACGATCATGAAGTAGGCCAGCACCACGAACAGCACGCCGAGCGGCACCGCGACCTGCTTGAACAGCGGCACGTACAGGGCGGTCTCGGCCGGGATCTGCGCGGTGTGGTAGAGGAACCAGGCGGCGATCAGGCCGAACACCGACTGCCAGAAATACTTCCAGCGCGAGGCCAGTCCGCGGCTGTCGCGCAGGACGATCTTGCGGTAGTCGTCGTAGAAGCCGATCGCGCCGAACCCCAGCGTCACCGCCAGCACCACCCACACGTAGCGGTTGTGCAGGTCGGCCCACAGCAGCGTGGAGACGGCCACCGACAGCAGGATCATCACCCCGCCCATGGTCGGCGTGCCGGCCTTGGTCAGGTGGGTCTGCGGACCGTCGCTGCGCACCACCTGTCCGGCCTTGAGCAGCGCGAGCTTGCGGATCACCGCCGGACCGAACAGCAGCGACAGCGCCAGCGCGGTCAGCGCCGCCATGATGGTGCGGAAGGTGATGTACTGGAACAGGTGCAGCGTCGCGAAATGACGAGCCATCCAGTCGGCCAGGTCAAGCAGCATGAGGCGCACCTCCGGTATCGGTTGGGGGGCGCAAGGCCGATGCCACCTGGTCCATGCCCGACGAGCGCGAGCCCTTGACCAGGCAGGTGACGCCGGCGTGCAGCAGCGGCTGCAGCGCGGCCACGAGGGCTTCCTTGCTGGCGAAGTGCGTTGCACCCTCGCCGAATGCCTCCACTGCGGCGGCGCTTAGCGCTCCAACCGCGAGCAGGCGATCCAGTCCGCGCTCGCGCGCGTGCGCGCCGACGGCGGCATGCAGCGCGCGCGCGCCGGGGCCGAGTTCGGCCATGTCGCCCAGGACCAGGAATCGCTCGCCGGCCGCCAGCGCCAGCGTGTCGATGGCGGCGGTGACCGAACCGGGATTGGCGTTGTAGCTGTCGTCGATCAGCGTCCAGCCCGCAGGCATCGCCTCCACCTTCAGCCGTCCGGCCACGCCATTCACCTGCTCCAGCCCGGCCACGATGACGTCCAGCGGGACATCCAGCGCCAGTGCGACCGCCGCCGCGGCCAGTGCGTTGGCGATGTTGTGACGACCGGCCAGCGGCAATGAGACGTCGGCATCGCCCATCGGCGTGCTCAGCACGAAGCGCGAACCGTCAACGCGCTGCTCGACGATCTCCGCACCGATGTCGGCAGAGTGGTCGAGCGCATAGCGCAGGATCCGGCGCGTACCGGCAAGGCCGGTGAAGAACGAGGCGAACGCGTCGTCGGCATTGATCACCGCCACGCCATCGGCCGGCAGCGACTGGTACAGCGCGCCCTTGGTCTCGGCCACGCCCTCGATGCTGCCCATCCGCTCCAGGTGGGCCGGCGCGACACAGGTGATCACGCCCACATCCGGCCGCGCGATCGATGCGAGGTAATCGATGTCGCCCGGCTTGCCCGCGCCCATCTCCAGCACGGCGTACTGAGTGTCCTCGGGCATCGCCAGCAGGGTCAGCGGCAGGCCGAGTTCGTTGTTGTAGTTGCCCGCATTGACATGCGTGTGGCCATGGCGCGAAAGGATCGAAGCCACCAGCGTCTTCACCGTGGTCTTGCCGTTCGAGCCGGTGATGCCGATGACCCGCACGTTGCGCTGTGCACGCACGGCGCTGGCCAGGTCACCCAGCGCGGCCGCCGCATCGTTCACCAGCACCTGCGGCAGGTCGATGTCCAGCTTGCGCGTGACCATCGCTGCCACAGCGCCGCGCGATTTTGCTTCGACGACGAAGTCGTGTCCGTCCACGCGTTCGCCCGGCAGTGCCACGAACAGGTCGCCCGCACGGAGCTTCCGGGTGTCGATCGCCACGCCCTGCACGGCCACATCGTCACCGTAACGGCGGCCGCGGGTCCACAGGGCAATGGTGTCCAGCTGCATCATGCGCAGGCCTCCAGCGCGACGCGCGCCACTTCCATGTCGTCGAACGGGCGCTTTCCCTGCGCGCCCTCCTGATAGGTTTCGTGGCCCTTGCCGGCCACCAGCAGCACGTCGCCGGCACGGGCCATCGACAGCGCCAGGCGGATCGCCGTCTCGCGGTCGCGCTCCACGCGTGCCCTGGCAGGATCGGCGAAGCCGGCCACGATCTGCGCCACGATGGCGTCGCCATCCTCGCCGCGCGGGTTGTCGTCGGTGACGATCGCCACATCGGCGAGCCGCTCGGCAATCGCCCCCATCACCGGACGCTTGCCGGGATCGCGCTCGCCACCGCAGCCGAATACGCACAGCAGGCGACCGGCGCAGTGCGCGCGCAGTGCCGTGAGGGCCTGCTCCAGCGCGTCCGGCGTGTGTGCGTAGTCCACCACCACGAGCGGCTGGCGCAGGCCGTCGCCGAGGCGGTTCATCCGGCCATTGACCGGCGCCAGCGCCTGCACCGCTCCGACGATGTCCTCGAACGATTCGCCCAGCGCACCGAGGCAGGCCACCACGGTCAGCAGGTTGGCCACGTTGAAACGGCCCAGCAGCGGGCTGCGCACCGGCCGGGAGCCCCAGGGCGTACGCAGCAGGAAAGCCAGGCCCTCGCCAGACGTCACCACCTGTTCGGCCACCACGTCCGCACCGGCCAGGCCGGCGGCGCTCACGCGCAGGCCCGCCACCCCCGGCGGCAGACGCTCGGCCAGTGCCGCACCGAACGCGTCATCGACGTTGATCACGGCGGCCCTCAATCCCGGCCATGCGAACAGGCGGGACTTGGCCTCGCCGTAGGCCTCCATGGTGCCGTGGTAGTCGAGGTGGTCGCGGGTGAGGTTGGTGAAGGCCGCCACCTCGAACGCGACTCCGTTGACCCGACCCTGCACCAGCGCATGGGAGGAGACCTCCATCGCCACGTGGCTGGCCCCGGCGTCGCGAAACGCCGCCAGTGTCGCCTGGACGCTGATCGCATCAGGCGTGGTGCGCTCGCCTTCGCGCAGCTCGCCGACCAGTCCCGCACCGAGCGTGCCGATGGTCGCTGCCCGGTGGCCAAGTGCGTGCAGGGCCTGCGCCAGCAGTTGCACGGTGGAGGTCTTGCCGTTGGTGCCGGTCACGCCGATCACGCGCAACTGCCGCGAGGGCTCGCCATGAAAGCGCGCGGCGACCTCGCCGATCCGCGCGGCAAGGCCGTCCACCCACACCACCGGCACATCCAGCGCAGGCGCATCGGCCGGGACGGGAGACTCGGCGATCACCGCCACCGCGCCACGCGCCACCGCGTCGGCTGCAAACGCGACGCCGTGATGGCGGGTGCCGCGCAGGGCGACGAACGCGACGCCCGGCCGGGCATCGCGCGAATTGAGGGTGAGCCCGGAAACGGCAAGACCGCCCCATGGGGCGGTGTCGGCGAGGCCCTGCAGCAACTGGTCGAGTCGCTGGGTCGTCATGGCGTTACCCGGTCCACCGGGGCCTCCTCGATGTCGGGCGCCTCGGGGGCCTTGCTGCCGATCAATCCGTTCTTGTCCTGCAGCGGCTGCCCGACGTACCAGCGGCCGATGTTGTCCGGCGGGATGTCGAGCAGGCGCAGTGCGCCGTCCATCACCCGGGCGAACACCGGGCCGGAGACCAGGCCGCCGTAGTAGCTGCCCTTCTTCGGATTGTCGACCACCACGGCCGCGACCAGTCGCGGATGGGTCGCCGGCACGATCCCGACAAACGCGGAGGTATAGCTGTTCTTCGAATAGCCTCCCGCGCTGGCCTTGTGCGCGGTACCGGTCTTGCCCGCCACGGCGTAGTTGGCGACGTAGGCGTAGGGCGCGCCGGTACCGCCGGGCTGGATCACCGTCTCCAGCATCTGGATCAGCTCGTGCGCGATCTGCGGCGAGATGATCGCCTTGGGCGGCGAATCGCTGCCCTTGATGAAACTCGGCGAGTGCATCACGCCGCCGTCGGCGATCGTGGCGTAGGCGTTGGCGAGCTGAAGGACGGTCACGTTCAGGCCATAGCCGTAGCCCATGATCGCCTTTTCCAGCGGACGCCAGTCGCGGCCGATCTTCAGGTAACCGGAAGCCTCGCCGGGGAAGCCGCTGTTGGTGCTGTTGCCGAAGCCGAACGCCCGGTAGGTGTCGTACATCAGCTTGGTATCCAGCGACATCGCGATGTGCGCAGCACCGACGTTGGACGACTTGGTGATCACGCCCGTCGGGGTGAGCACACCCCAGTTGTGGGTGTCGTGGATATCGTGGCCCTGGAAATACCAGTGCCCCCCGGTGGTGTCGATCAGGGGACTGGTCGGGGTGTACTGGCCACTGGACAGCGCGGCGGCCATCAGCACCGGCTTGATGGTCGAGCCGGGCTCGAGCACGTCGGTCATGGCGCGGTTGCGCCGTGACGACGCCGTGCTGGACCCGATCGCGTTCGGGTTGTAGGTGGGCATGTTGACCATGGCCAGCACCTCGCCGGTCTTCACGTCGAGGATCACCATCGAGGCGGAGTCCGCCTCCGACTTCTCCACCGCGTTCTTCAGCTCGCTGTAGGCGAGGAACTGGATACGGCGGTCGATGCTCAGCGTGAGGTTGTGACCGGGCTTGGGCGCGCGGATCTGCTCCACGTCCTCGACGATATGACCCTTGTTGTCGCGGATCACCCGCTTCCTGCCGGGCTGGCCGGACAGCCAGTCGTCGAAGGCCAGCTCCAGTCCTTCCTGGCCGTGGTCGTCGATGTTGGTGAAGCCGAGCACGTGCGCGGTCACCTCGCCCGAGGGGTAGTAGCGGCGGAACTCACGCTGGCCGTTGATGCCGGGAATGCCCAGATCGAGCACGGCCTGCGCGGCCTCCGGGCTCATCTGCCGCTTCAGGTAGGCGAACTCGCGGTTGGAACGCTGCTCGAGGTAAGTCCGCAGCTGATCGGTGCTGGTGCCGAGCGCCGCGGCGAGTGCCGGCAGCTGGTCGTCGCTCTCCAGCACCTGCGAGGGCACCGCGGTAATCGAGACCATCGGGGTGGAGACCGCCAGTGGCTCGCCATTGCGGTCGAAGATCGTGCCGCGCGAGACCGGGATCGGCACTTCGCGCAGGAAACGGGCATCGCCCTGCTCCTGGTAGAAGTCCTTGCGGATCACCTGGATGTCGAACGCGCGCGCGACCAGGCCCGCCGAGGCCAGGCCGAGCAGGCCGACGACCAGGGTCAGGCGCCGGCGCGCGCTCGGCGCCACGGCACGGCGACGGCTGCTGCCGGAGTTCGCGGGCACGACCTTGCGCGGGCGGCTCATCGGCCCACCAGCTGGATGTCCTGCGGCGCAGGCGCGACCATGCCGAGCTTGCTGCGCGCTTCTTCGTCGATGCGGCGCGGTTCGGCCCAGGTGGCCTGCTCGAGCTCGAGCCGGCCGTACTCCACGTTCAGCGCATCGCGCTGGTTCTGCAGCGTGGTCAGCTGCACGAACAGCACGCGACTCTCGTGGCGCGTCCACACCACGCCCAGCGCGCTCAGCAGCACCAGGCTGAGCAGTCCGACCAGGGCGATGGCGCCGAACACCTTCATGCGAGCTTCTCCGCCACGCGCAGCACCGCCGAGCGCGAGCGCGGATTGGCCGCCTGCTCCGCATCGGAAGGAAACCGCGCCTTGCCGACCGCCGCCAGTCGCGCCGGCACCGCCGCCACCGGCGGGCCGCGGCGACTGCCCTGGACGCGGCCGGAGTGATCGCGGATGAACAGCTTCACCGCGCGATCCTCCAGCGAGTGGAAGCTGATGATCGACAGCCGCCCGCCCACGTTCAGGCGTTCCAGCGCCGCCTCCAGCCCGCGCTGCAGCGACTCCAGCTCGCCGTTCACGTGGATGCGCAGGGCCTGGAAGCTGCGGGTGGCCGGATGCTTGCCCGGTTCGCGGCGGCCGACGATGCGCTCGATCAGCGCCGCAAGCTGGCCGGTGCGGGTGAACGGCGTGGCTTCGCGGTCGGCCACGATGGCACGGGCGATGCGACGAGCCTGCCGCTCTTCGCCGAACTGCCACAGCACGTCGGCGATCTCGCGCTCGTCGGCACGGGCGAGGAACTCCGCCGCGCTCTCGCCGCGGGTCGGGTCCATGCGCATGTCCAGCGGCGCATCGGCCATGAAGCTGAAGCCGCGGGCGGCCTCGTCCAGCTGCGGCGAGGACACGCCAAGATCGAGCAGCACGCCGTCGAGCCCGGCCGCGGTCTCGTCCCAGTCGGCCAGGGCGGAGAAATTGTCGTGGCGGATCGAGACCCGTGGATCATCGGCGAACGCGGCACGCGCGGCGGCAATCGCCTGCGGATCGCGGTCCATCAGCAGCAGGCGACCGCCGGCGCCCAGGCGCGACAACACGGCGCGCGCGTGTCCGCCGCGTCCAAACGTGCCATCCAGGTAGCGCCCGCCCGCTTTCACGGCGAGACCCTCCACTGCCTCTTCCAGCATCACCGGAATGTGCTGCAGCGGGGCGGAGCCTGATTTTGTCATCCGGCTCTCGCCCATACCGCACTCCCGCTCCCGTCCCGCTTTTGTCGCTGCGCCGCCTGCAATCTCAGAGGCGCAGATCTGCCATTTCGTGGGTGATGTCGTCTTCGCCGAGGGTCTGGCGGATCTTTGCCAGATGGGCCTGCTCGCTCCAAAGCTCGAACTTGTTGCCCATGCCCAGCAGCACCGCCTTCTTCTCGATCCCCGCGGTACTTCGCTGGCTCGCCGGCAGCAGGATCCGCGCGGCGCTGTCCGGCTCGACCACCGACGCGGCACCCACCAGCTTCATCTGCAGGTTGCGATGGGCAGCCTTGACGCTGGGCAACGCATTGACCTGGTCCCGCACCTGCTCCCACTCCGCATGGGGGAACAGCCAGAGACAGCCATGCTCGAAGGGGTTGTAGGTCACCACCAGGCGATTGGCACAGGCGCCCGCGACCAGCTCCCGATACATCGTCGGGATGGCCAGCCGGCCCTTGTCGTCAACGCTGATGGCGGTCTCGCCCTGGAACACGGCCCAATGGCTCCACAAAAACCCACGATTTCACACCGAAACCCACGATAGTCTCGCCCCCTGAGACTGTCAAGGGAATTTCTTTTGTGAATCAAGGAGTAAAGGCAAAGAGGTGACCAAATTTCACCTCTTACCTGAGGAAGCCCGGCGAGATGCTTGAAACCATGGAATTTTTGTCCCGCGCCAGCGGCACAACCCCATGCCGCCCGGGATGAACCGGCATTCAGAACCGGCCGCACCACAAAAAACCCCGGGCGGTCGCCCGCCCGGGGTGGAAAAAGGTGGAGTCGGCCTGTAAGCCGGGTTCTGTACGCCTTGCGACGCGACAGTCATTCCTCTCGGCCAGGCGTCGCCGCCTGGCTCCAGCAACCTACCCGGGAACAACGCGGGCCGCGTTATCGTCCCCCTATTTGGTCTTGCTCCGAGTGGGGTTTACCGTGCCGTACGGCGTTGGCCCCGTACGCGGTGCGCTCTTACCGCACCCTTTCACCCTTACCTGTGCCCTTGCGGGCCATCGGCGGTCTGCTCTCTGTTGCACTGGCCGTCGGCTCACGCCGCCCAGGAGTTACCTGGCACTCTGCCCTGTGGAGCCCGGACTTTCCTCGACGCACCGAAATGCGACGCGACTGCCCGGCCAACTCCGCCTCGTATTGTAGGGGGCGGGAGCGGGAATAGGGAGAACGGATCGGGAACGGACCGCGCAGGCAGCGCTCAGCGCTACTCGCGGTACAGCAGCTTGCGCGGAGCGCCGCTGATCGCCGCAGCCAGCTTGGCCGCCCTGGCCGGCGGCAGCTCCTCGCGCAGGATGGCGAACACCCGCTCGCCCTCTGCCAGCCGGGCGTCGACCTCCTCGCCGCGCCCGGCCACCAGCACCACGCATTCGCCGCGCTGCTGGTCGGGGTCGGCGGCGACCCGCGCGGCCAGCTCGCCCAGCGGCTCGCCCAGCACGGTCTCGAACAGCTTGGTCAGCTCGCGGGCCAGCACCGCCTCGCGCTGCGCGCCGAAGGCGTCTCGCATGTCCGCCAGGCTCTCCGCCACGCGGTGCGAGGACTCGTAGAAGATCAGCGTGCGCCCTTCCCCGGCCAGCTCCTGCAGGCGGCCGCGCCGCGCCGCAGCCTTCGGTGGCAGGAAGCCCTCGAACACGAAACGGTCGCTGGGCAACCCTGCCACCGACAGCGCGGCGATGGCCGCGCAGGCGCCCGGCACCGGGATACAACGCACGCCGGCTGCACGCGCGGCGCGCACCAGCCGGAAGCCCGGATCGGAGATCAACGGCGTGCCGGCGTCGGAAATCAGCGCCACCGACTCGCCCTCGGTCATGCGGCGAACCAGGCCGTCCACCACCTCGCGCTCGTTGTGTTCGTGCAAAGCCACCAGCGGCGTACCGATGCCGTGATGCTGCAGCAACGGACGGCTGTGTCGGGTGTCCTCGGCGGCGATCACCGCGACGTCGCGCAAGGTCTGGATGGCGCGTGCGGAAATATCGTCACGGTGGCCGATCGGCGTGGCGACCACCCACAGGGAACCGGATTGGCTGACTGGCATCGACTGGGATCCTCGTCCGCCGCGGCGCGACGGATTGATCGTCTATCATCGCGCAGTCCTACCTTTCCGATCACGACCCAAGGGATTCTCCATGCGCCTGACTCGCGCCGCCGGCCTCGGCCTGCTGATCAGCCTTGCGCTCACCGCCTGCGTGCCGACGGCCACCCAGCGCTCGCCCGCCGAGATCGCCGCCCTGCACCAGGCCGACACACTGCGCCAGCAGGGCAATTTCGACCAGGCCGCGCAGGCATACCTGGCCCTAGCCGGCAACAGTCCCGCCCATGCCGACACCTACCGCCTCAGCGCGGCGGAGGCGTACCGGCAGGAAGGCGACCTGGACAAGGCCGCCGCCCTGCTCGCCAATATCCGCCGCGATCGCCTCAGCGGGGACGAGCCGGTACGGCTGGACCTGCTGCGCGCCGAGATCGCCCTGCACCACAACGATCCGCGCAGCGCCCTCAACCTCACGACGCAACCGACCCTGCGGGTACCGCAGGATCTCCAGTTGCGCCTGCTGGAGATGCGCGCCCGCGCACTGGATGCCATCGGCGACCACTGGACCGCGGCGCGTACCCGCGCGCAGATGGACGACTCGCTCAGCGGACTGGACCGCGCACAGAACCAGCGTGAGGTGCTGGCGCAGCTCGGCAAGCTCAGCGTGGCCGAACTGCAGCAGCGTGCCAGCGCCATGACCCCGTCGGACCGCATGCTGCCGTGGATCAACGAATCCCTCTCGCAGCGCGGCATCACCGTCGCGACGCCGCAGCCATCGCTGGATCAGCCGGTGGGCACCATGATGCCCGGCGCCGACGCCAACGTCCGCGAGGGTTACCATATGCCTGCGCGGATCGCCCTGCTGCTGCCCGACTCGCCGGAGTTCGCCAGCGCTTCCACATCCGTGCGCGAAGGCTTCTTCGCCGCCTATGCCGACGCCAGCAGGAGCCATGCGCCGCGCGCGGAAGTGCGCGTCTACGGCAGCGACGGCACCGCCGTCGGCGCAGTGAAGGCCTACCAGCAGGCCGTGAGCGACGGCGCCGAACTGGTGGTCGGCCCCCTCACCCGCGCGGCGGTCACCGCCGTCGCTACCCAGGCCATCCTGCCGGTACCGGTGCTCGCCTTGAACCATGCCGACGACAACACGCCCCCCTCGGCCAACGTCACCGAGTTCGGCCTGCTACCCGAGACCGAGGGCGCCCAAGCCGCCGACCACCTGATCGAGCGCGGGCTGCACTCGGCCTACGTGATCGTGTCCAGCCAGGACTTCGCGCAGCGTGCCGCCGCGGCGTTCAAGGCCGAGCTGGTCGCGCGCGGCGGACAGGTGGTGACGCAGGCGTCGCTTGCCGTCGGCGCCATCAACTTCACCCAGACCATCGCCAGCATGAACATTCCGGCCGCCCAGCCCGACGCGGCGATCTTCATCAGCATGCGCCCCGAGCAGGCACGCCTGCTGCTGCCGCAGCTGCGCGTGGCGCACATCACGTTGCCGGTCTTCGGCACCTCGCACATCTACGGCGGCACCGACGATGCCGGCGACGACCGCGACCTGGAAGGCGTGGAGTTCTGCGACGCCCCCTGGCTGTTCGATGCGCAGCCCGGCCTGCCGCCGCACGCCGGCATCGCCGCCCTGCTTCCGGCCGCCAGCGGCAGTGCGGCGCGGCTGTTCGCCTTCGGCATGGACGCGTGGAACCTGGTGCCGTACCTCGGCTGGTTGCGCGACCACCCGGGCAGCTACCTGCCCGGTGCCACCGGCCAGCTTGCCGCCGACCCCTTTGGCCACGTGCGGCGCGTACTGGTGTGGGCGAAGTTCACCGATGGCGTGGCGCGCCCGCTGACCGGCAGCCTGCAACTGGATGCGCCGTCGGTCGCTCCACCGGAACAGGCCCCGGGCAGCGGACTGCCGGCCCCGGCCAACAGCGCCGGCCAGCCCTGATGCGCAAGGCCGGCGCCGCCTTCGAGGCGCTCGCGCAGCGCGACCTGGAGCGCGCCGGACTGGTCCTGCTTTCGTGCAACTACACCACCCGGCACGGCGAGCTCGACCTGGTGATGCGCGACGGCGAACAGATCGTCTTCGTCGAAGTGCGCCAGCGTGCGCGCAACGGACACGGCGGCGCCGCGGCATCGATCACCGCCAGCAAGCGCGGGCGCCTCATCCGCACCGCCTCGTTGTGGCTGGCCGCTCATCCGCAGCATGCCCGGCGGACCTGCCGCTTCGACGTGGTCAGCTACGACGGCGCGGGCGAGGAGGCGCAGATGCGCTGGCTGCGCGGCGCGTTCGAGGCCGACTGAGCCTCGGCGCCTTCAGACCGGGCGCTCGCCCAGCAGCAAGCGCAGGCCGAACAGCACGAACACCGCGCCCGCCAGCGCATCGATCGCGCGGGCCATCCGCAGGTAGCGGCGACGCACCGCCGGCAGGCCGAAGCACGCCGCCACCAGGGCGAACCACGCCAGCGTCTCGCCCACCACCAGTCCGCCGATGAGCCAGCGCATGCCCGCGCTCGCGGTCGGCCCCACCAGCACCGAGAACACGCTGCCGAAGTAGACCAGCGCCTTGGGGTTGGAAAGATTGGTCAGCAATCCAGCCCGCAGGCTTTGCCAGGCATCGGGCGCGACGCGCGCGGGCGGACGGCCACCGGCACCTCGCCACGTACTGCGCAACAGTTGCACGCCCAGCCAGATCAGGTAGGCCGCACCCGCCGTGGCGATCGCCTTCTGCAGCCAGCCCAGGCGCGCCATCACCAGGTGCAGTCCGAGCAGGGCCAGCGCGGCCCACACCGCCACCCCCAGCGCGATGCCGCACACACCGGCCATCGCCTGCGCGCGCGACCGGGCCACCGCGGTCTGCGAGACGAACAGGAAATCCGGCCCCGGGCTGGCAAGCGCGAGCAGGTGGATCACGGCGATGGTGAGGAGGTTGCCCATGGAATCCGATCCGGCGAAAGCGCAGGTGGCCAGTGTAGGGCTCCGCCCCCGCCGCGGCGCGGCTTGCTCCTCGCCGGCCGGCTCCTCTACGCTGCGGCGCACTGCATCCCGCCCCGGCGGGGCCGATCCGGGGAATGCCTCCTGTCGCTTCCGGTCGAAACCGTGGCCCCGGCCGCGATCGCCGTCGCGTGCAGAAACGCCCCACCCACTTGCCGCACGAAGCCGACCGATGAGTATCAAGTTCCGCCTGGTGGTGATGAATTTCCTGCAGTTCTTCGTCTGGGGATCGTGGCTGATCACCATCGGCGCCTACTGGTTCCAGAACAGGCACTGGGGCGGCGCGCAATTCGGCGCGATCTTCTCGACGATGGGTATCGCCTCGGTGTTCATGCCCTCACTGATGGGCGTGGTGGCGGACAAGTGGATCAACGCCGAGAAGCTCTACGGCCTGCTGCACATCCTCGGCGCGATCGTGCTGTGCATCGTGCCGACGATCGACCGGCCCGGCGTGCTGTTCTGGGTGATGCTGGTGAACATGTGCTGCTACATGCCCACCATCGCGCTGTCTTACGCGGTGGCCTACAACGCACTCAAGCGCGACGGGCTGGACGTGGTGACCTCCTTTCCGCCGATCCGCGTGTGGGGCACGGTGGGTTTCATCGCCGCGCTGTGGACGGTGAGCCTGCTGCACCTGGAAACCACTCCCGGCCAGTTCTACGTCGCCGCCGGTGCGGCGCTGGTGCTGGGCCTGTACGCATTCGCCCTGCCGCCGTGCCCGCCCAAGCTCGAACGCGTCGCCTCCAGCCGCTCGCTGCTGGATACGCTGGGCCTGACCTCGTTCAGGCTGTTCAAGAACGCCAAGATGGCGATCTTCTTCCTGTTCGCGATGCTGCTCGGCGCCTCGCTGCAGCTGACCAACGCCTACGGCGACACCTTCCTGCACGACTTCGCGACGGTGCCCGCGTACCAGCACCTGATCGCGGTGAAGTACCCGGCGATCATCATGTCGATCTCGCAGGTCTCCGAAACGCTGTTCATCCTGGCCATTCCGTTCTTCCTCAAGCGCTTCGGCATCAAGACAGTGATGTTCATCTCGATGGCGGCGTGGGCGCTGCGCTTCGGCCTGTTCGCCTACGGCAATCCCGGCCCGGGGCTGTGGATGATCGTGCTGTCGTGCATCGTCTACGGCATGGCGTTCGACTTCTTCAACATCTCCGGCTCGCTTTTCGTCGAGGGCCAGAGCGATCCGGCGATCCGCGCCAGTGCCCAGGGCCTGTTCATGATGATGACCAATGGCATCGGCGCCATCCTCGGCAGCTCGATCAGCGGCGTGGTGATCGAGGCCTTCTTCACCGCCCCGGACGGCGCGAAGGACTGGCACGGTATCTGGATGAGCTTCGCCGCCTACTCGGCGGTGGTCGCGGTCGCCTTCCTGATCCTGTTCCGCCACAAGCACGTACCCGGACGCGACCTCGGCGGCACCATCGCGCACTGAGCGACGGCGCGGCTAGTCCACTGCTGCGGCGGCGACCGCGCAGTCGCGACCGGACGACTTGGCGGCATACAGCGCGGCATCCGCCGCGCGCATCCAACCATCCAGATCGTTGTGCCGCAGGGCGTCGAACACCGCCACCCCGATACTCACCGTAACGCGCTCCGGACCGACCTTCGACGACAGGGGCAGCCCTGCCACGCCCGCGCGCAGCGTCTCGGCCAGCCGCATGCCGGCCTCGGCACCCAGCATCGGGCAAAGCACCGCGAACTCCTCGCCACCGATGCGCGACACGCGCCCGTGCGTGCCGACCGCTTCGCACAGGAATGTCGACACCTGCACCAGCACGCGGTCGCCCTGCGGGTGACCAGCGCTGTCGTTGATGCGCTTGAAATGATCGACGTCGATCAGCATCAGCACCGGCGCCGGCACATCCCCGCGCAACGGCAACAGCGAGCCGGCGTGCTGCAGGAACGCACGACGGTTGTCGATACCGGTAAGCGGGTCGCGCAATGCCAGCAGCTGCAGCTCGGCGGCATGCCTGCGCTGCGCCCGCAGCAGCAGGAACAGGAGGACCGCCACCAGCATCAGTCCGGCCAGCGCCCCGCCGGTCACCCGGCCGACCAGCACGTCGCGCCGACGCGCTTCCTCGCGCTGTCGTGCCTCGGCGCGCGCCGCCTTGAGGGCCAGATCCTTGATGCGGTTTTCTCGCTCCAGGTCGTGGATCCGCAGCTCTTTCTCGCGGACCGCATAACGCGCCTCCAGCTCGGCCTCGATGGCGCGCAACGCAGGCGTGCTGGTGGCGGCCGTCAGCTTCAACGCCTCACGCAACTGGGCCACCGCATCGTGCATGCGGCCGTTCCGCTCGGCCAGTTCGCTCTCGCTGCGCAGGAGGTCGACCAGTTGTCCATCGATTCCGGCGGCACGAGCGCGCGCGACGGTGGCCTGCATCATGGCGTAGGCCTGGCGGGGATGACCCAGCGCCGCCTCGGCACGCGCGATGTCGGTGCTGGAATCGAGCGAATCGCTGATCCGCCCCGCGGCCAGTTCGTGCGCCAGCGAGGTGCGCGACAGCGCCAGCGCTTCGCGCGGACGGCCCAGCTTCAGGTACATCTTGGACAGGTTGTCGCCAACCATCACCGCCAGCTCGGTAGCCCCCACCCCGGCAAAACGGCGGCGCGAGCGCTGGTAGGCCGCGGCCGCCTCCCGGGTTCGTCCCAGGGTGGCCAGGGCGATGCCTTCGTCATTCTCGGCATCGGCGATACCCCAGGCATCGCCGACGGCGCGGTAGCTGTCCTCGGCCCGACGGCACAGCTCCAGCGCCTTCGTGGCACTCTCGTCCAGCGCATAGGCGTCGCAAAGCTGGAACCGCGCCCACGCGACGATCTGCGCATCACTGCTGCCCTGCACCCGGGCGGCGGCGCGCAGCGCCTCGCCGAGCCCGTCGCCGATGCCGTTGGCCACGTCATGGCGGGCACGCAGGAACCCCGACGCTGCCAGCGCCACGGCGTCTCCCCGGGCCTTCCCGAGGCTGTCCAGACGCAGCGTGGATTCGGCGAATGCCGCTTCGTCGTCGGCATTGATCGCCGCCGTGCCCATGCCCCAGAGCAATGCGCGCTCGTCGGCCGGCGCCAGGTTGGCGCCGCCACGATCGAGACGCTGGCGCACGTCGACGATCACGCCGTGCGGATCGGTCACGGCCCGACCGCGCAGCGCGTTGATCGACATCGCACCGCCAGCATGTGCCACCAGCGGCAGCAACAGCGCCATCGCGACCAGGTGTCTGGACATCGTATCCCTGAGTCTCCCTTGGAGCGCCCGGCCACCGCGACCGCCACGGCCTGGCGCGGGTGCATCTCCGCCCAGACGTTACACTAACGCCATGCAGATCGGCCCCTACCGCATCGACCCGCCGGTGGTGCTCGCGCCCATGGCGGGCGTCACCGACAAACCGTTCCGCCTGCTGTGCAAACGGCTGGGCGCGGGTCTGGCCGTGTCGGAGATGACCACCGCCGATCCCAGCCTCTGGCACACCCGCAAGTCGCTGCGGCGAATGGACCACGAGGGCGAGCCCGAGCCGGTCAGCGTGCAGATCGCCGGCTACGACCCGGCGATGCTGGCCGAGGCGGCGCGCTTCAACGTGGCCAACGGCGCGCAGATCATCGACATCAACATGGGCTGCCCCGCCAAGAAGGTGTGCAACGTGTGGTCCGGCTCCGCCCTGCTGCAGGACGAGCCACTGGTCGCGCGCATCTGCAAGGCGGTGGTCGGGGCGGTCGAGGTGCCGGTGACGCTGAAGATCCGCACCGGCTGGGATCGCGAACACAGGAATGCGCTGCGCATCGCCCGCATTGCCGAGGACGCAGGGATCGCCGCGCTGTCGGTGCATGGTCGCACCCGCGCCGACAGGTACGAGGGCGAGGCCGAGTACGAGACCATCGCCGCGGTGAAAGCCAGCGTGGGTATCCCGGTGCTCGCCAACGGCGACATCACCACGCCCGAGCGAGCGCGGCACGTGCTCGATGTCACCGGCGCCGACGCCGTGATGATCGGCCGCGGCGCCCAGGGCCGTCCGTGGATCTTCCGGGAGATCGCCCACTATCTGGCCACCGGGGAAAAGCTTGCCGAACCGACTCCGGACGAGGTTGCCACCATCCTGCTCGGCCACCTCGAACACCTTCATGCGTTCTACGGCGAACTGGCCGGCGTGCGCATCGCGCGCAAGCACCTGGGCTGGTATGCCAGGGACCGGCCGGAAAACGCCGCTTTCCGCCAGGTGGTGAACCGCGCCGACAGCGCACGCGAGCAGATCGCGCTGACCCGCGCCTACTTCGCCACCCTGGCCGCCGACGAGCCGATCCACGAAGCCGCCGCCTGATCCAGGAACCGCCCCGGGGGCGGCACAATGGGGGGCACGCGAACCATTGGCGACACCGCACAAAGGCGGTGCACAACATGACCCGCGCGCGTACGATAAGCCACCCGCTGTTCACCAGGCCCCCCATGGAAGCCATCCCCACCGCAGCTGCTGCCAGTGATGCTCTCGCACAGCTCGAGCGCAGCCGCGCGCAGTGGTCGCTGCTCGATGCGCTGCTGCGTCGCCTGGTCACCCGGCTGACCTACGCTGCCGACGGACGGGGCCCGGCCCTGGACGCCGCGCTCGCGACGATTCGCCGCCAGGTCCGCGAGCCGGTCGGCGAGGCGGAACTCGAGCCCCTGCTCACCGAGCTCGGCGAGGCGATCAAGGCGCTGGACGAGCCCGAGGCCACCGGCGAGCGCGGCCCGGATCCGCTGCCGTTCACCGAATCGCTCTCGGTCGGCCAGATGCTGCTCGCACTGGTGGACCGCCTGAAGCTTGGGGACGAGGCACTGGACCGTCTCGAGGCCCTGCGCCAGACCATTTCCGACTGCACCGACCCGGGCACGCTGGCGATCCAGGCGGATGCCATCGCCACCCTGGTCAACCGCCAGTGCGAACGGCTGACCGAAGCACGCGACGCCGCCGAGCGCCTGCTCAAGCACGTCACCGAGCAACTGGAAGAGCTGGCCGTCTACCTGGCGCGCGAGGACATGTCCCATCGCGACGGCGCCAGCGCGCGCGAGCAGCTCGACCAGGAGGTGCTGGGCGAGATCCGCGAGCTGGAGTCGGAAGTGGCCAGCGCGTGCGAGCTGGGGGCGCTGCAGACCCAGGTGCAGCAGCGCCTCGGTGCGATCAGTGGCCACCTGAAGAACTTCCGCCAGCGCGAGGAAGCCCGCGAGCACGAGTGGCAGGCGCGCACCGAGCAGATGAGCCAGCGCATCCGCGAACTGGAACGCTCGGCCCAGGCGATGGAGACGAGCCTTCGCCAGGAGCGCGCGCTGGCCTCGACCGATCCGCTGACCGGCGTGGCCAATCGCCTGGTGTTCGAGCAGCACATCGCCGATGCGTGCCTGCGCGCGGCGCGCTCCGGCGCCCAGAGCAGCCTGCTGGTGCTGGACATCGACCGTTTCAAGCAGATCAACGACAACTTCGGCCACGCCGCGGGCGACCGCGCCCTGCGCATCGTGGCCGAACAGCTGCGCGCCGGCCTGCGCTCGGACGACCTGCTCGCGCGCTACGGCGGCGAGGAGTTCGTGGTGGTTCTCGCCGGCGTGGGAGCCGAGGCCGCCCTGCGCGCCGCCGAATCGCTGCGTCGGCGGATCGAGAGCCTGGGTTTCCACGGCCAGCAACGCCCGGTCCGCATCACCCTGTCGTGCGGCGTCACCGTGCTGCGCGCCGACGACTCCCCGGAGAGCGCCTTCGAGCGCGCCGACAGCGCCCTGTACCGGGCCAAGCGCGGCGGCCGCAACCGCTGCGAGCTTGCCTGATCCGGGATGCATGCACGGCCGTCCAGACGGCTGAACGGGAGGCACCCCGCCCCATCAGGCGGCCGCTGCAAACCCTCGACCGGCGTTGTATCATCCCCGTTTTCTCTTTATCTCTTTATCCGAAAGGAAGGATATAGCCCGCGATGAGCAGCCATCTCTTCACCTCCGAGTCGGTCTCCGAAGGCCACCCGGACAAGGTCGCCGACCAGATTTCCGATGCCGTCCTCGACGCGATCCTCGCGCAGGACCCGCGTGCCCGCGTGGCGTGCGAAACCATGGTGAAGACCGGCGTGGCGATCGTCGCCGGCGAGATCACCACCAGCGCCTGGATCGACCTGGAGGCGCTGACCCGCAAGGTCATCGTCGACATCGGCTACGACTCCTCCGAGGTCGGTTTCGACGGCGCCACCTGCGGCGTGCTGAACCTGATCGGCAAGCAGTCGCCGGACATCAACCAGGGTGTGGACCGCAAGAAGCCCGAGGAACAGGGCGCCGGCGACCAGGGCCTGATGTTCGGCTACGCCACCAACGAGACCAGCACCTTCATGCCGGCGGCGATCCATCTGTCGCACCGCCTGGTCGAGCAGCAGGCGAAGATCCGCAAGAAGAAGAACTCGCCACTGTCGTGGCTGCGCCCGGATGCCAAGAGCCAGGTCACCCTGCGCTACGAGAACGGCAAGGCCGTGGCGATCGACGCGGTGGTGCTGTCGACCCAGCACGACCCGGGCGTCAAGCAGAAGCACCTGATCGAAGCGGTGCGCGAGGAGATCCTCAAGCCGGTGCTGCCGGAGAAGTGGCTGCACAAGGGCACCAAGTACCACATCAACCCGACCGGCAAGTTCGTGATCGGCGGCCCGGTGGGCGACTGCGGCCTGACCGGCCGCAAGATCATCGTCGACACCTACGGCGGCTGGGCCCGCCACGGCGGCGGCGCATTCTCCGGCAAGGATCCGTCCAAGGTCGACCGCTCGGCCGCCTACGCCGCGCGCTACGTGGCCAAGAACGTCGTGGCCGCGGGCCTGGCCGACCGCTGCGAGGTGCAGGTTTCCTACGCCATCGGCGTGGCCGAGCCGACCTCGATCTCGGTGACCACCTTCGGTACCGGCAAGATCGCCGACGACAAGATCGAGAAGCTGATCCGCAAGCACTTCGACCTGCGCCCGTACGGCATCATCCAGATGCTCGACCTGATCCATCCGATGTACCAGCAGACCGCCAGCTACGGCCACTTCGGCCGCAAGCCCTACGAGATGAAGGACGCCGCCGGCAAGGCCTTCACCGCGTTTTCGTGGGAGAAGACCGACAAGGCCGACGCGCTGCGCGCCGACGCCAAGCTGAAGTAAGCGACTCGCCGCAACAACGGGTCACCGAGAACCCCGCGCCCAGGCGCGGGGTTTTTTTTCGGCCCGCCACATCGACCGGCCCCTGGCTCAGGGCATCGGTGGCGACTTGGCCGTCCCGAGCATGCTCAACGCCTCCTGGCGTTCGCCGCGAAGGCTCGCGTTGAGCTTGCCCGGGTCCATCGCGATGACCGGGTCCATGTAGCGCTGGCGCACCGCCTGCGCCGCTGCCGTGTCATGCAGGTGCTCCAGCACGCCATACAGCCGCGACGCACTCTCGATGGTGTGCGCGTCGCTCTTTCCGAGCAGCTCGTTGCGCCCTTCCACCGCCTTTTCGTAGGGAGCGCGCGCGGCCGCCCAATGGCCGGCGGCGGCCTCGATGTCGCCCAACAGGTTGTAGGTGGCGAATACGATCGGATGCTGCGGCCCGAGCACCCGGATCTGCCCGGCGAGGGTCAGGCGCGCCTGGCTCATTGCCTCCTGGTACTGGCCGTCATAGCTGAGCAGGTTGGCGAGGCTGCCGTGTGCCATCAGCGTGTCGGGATGATTCTCGCCCAGCTGCCGCTGGTGCGCGGCGAGAATCCGTCGCTCGATGGCGATCGCCCGCACCATGAAAGCGTGCCGCACGGCCGGGTCGTCGGAGGCGTTGCCGCGCTTGGCCAGCAGCCGGACCATCAGGGTCATCGAGGCGATGGTCTCGGGGTGATCCGGCCCCAGGACGCGGCTGCGCGTGTCGATCACCGCCGTCACATCCTGGGCCGCCTTCGCATAGGCCGCCTCGTCACCCGACAGATAGACCTCGTCCATCGCCAGCATGTGGCGCGCGGCGAGCGTGTCGGGGTGGTTCGCTCCCAACCGCCGGGTACGGATCGCGACCACTTGGCGCGCCAGTGCCAGCGATTTCTCGAAGTTGTGGCGGTAATGCTGCAGCTGCGCCAGGGTGATCATGGCGTCCAGGGTCTCCGGCGCCTCGGCGCCGAACGTGGCCCGGTCCAGTTCGACCATCGGCTCGGCCAGCGCCAGTGCCTCGTCGCGCTGCCCCAGCCCGATCAGGGTGACGACCAGGTCACGGCGCAGCCGCAGCAAGCCCGGGTCGGTGGCCGGCATGGTCCGGCTGAGGGCGTTGTAGAGCGACTGCTGCTCCTGGCGGGCCTCTTCCAGATGACCCTGGCCGGCCAGCACCTTCGCCCGGCCAGCCTCGGCCCGGACCCGCACCGGATCGCCGATCGGCCGCAGCGCGGTGGCCGCAACCACCCCGGAGTACAACGCACCGGCCGAGGCCAGGTCGCCCTGGCGCAGGCGCACGCGTGCCAGGTCCAGCTGCGCCGAAAGCACCCCGTCCGGATCGGCCGGACTCAGCCTCTTGCGTGCCGCCAGCACCTGCTCCAGCTCCGCCGCCGCATGGTCGTAGCTGCCGATGTTGAGCAACACCCGCGCCAGGGACTGGCGGACATCCGCGGCCAGCCGCGGCGCATCGGCGAAATCATGGCCGATCCGGTCCAGCGCGTGATTGACCACGAAGGTGTCCAGCATGCGCCGCGCCAGGTCGGTGGAACCGGCGGGGTTTGTCGTGGTGTCGGCCTGGCGCGCGCCGGTGATGGCATGTCCCATCGCGTCGATGTCCACGCTGTCGAGCATCGACTGCTGGAAGGCCACCACGCGCTCGAGCTGCCGCTGCCGCTGCTCGGCGAGACCGCGTGCCGCGCGCGCATCGTCGAGGGCGATCAGCGAAGCGAACAGACCGGCCAGCATGGTGAGCAGTACGGCCGCCGCCGCCGCCAGCGGCCACCGGTTGCGTTGCATGTAGCGTCGCGCGCGGTACCAGTGCCGGCCGCGCCGCGCCTCGACCGGACGACACTCGAGGAAGCGCCGCAGGTCCACCGCGAGCGCGGTGACGCTGGCGTAGCGCTCGTCGATCCGGCGGCGCAGCGCCTTGAGGATGATCGCCTCCAGGTCCGATGGCACCGCCCGTCCGCGGGCCGGCGGCAGGCCGGCCTCCTGCCGGGCCAGGCGGGCTGCGCGACTGGGCGACACGAGGTTGCCGGCGATGATCGCGTTGGACAGCACGTGCGGCGTCACCAGTTCCTGGTAGGGCCGGCGTCCCGCCACCAGCTGGTACAGCACCACGCCCAGCGAGTACACGTCGGCCGCGGCAGTCAGCGGCAACCGCTCGATCTGCTCCGGGCTGGCGTAGGCCAGCGTCATCGCCTGCGCGGCGGTGGCGGTCCGCTGGGGATCGAGGTGGTCGCCGACCATCCGTGCGATGCCGAAGTCCAGCAGCTTCGGCGATCCATCCGCCGTCACCAGGATGTTCGCCGGCTTGATGTCGCGATGGATGATCAGGTTGCGGTGGGCATATTCCACCGCCGTGCAGACCTTCAGGAACAGCTCGATCCGTCCGGTCAGGTCCAGTCCGCGGCGGTCGCACCAGACATCGATCCGCTCGCCGTCGACGTATTCCATCGCCAGGAACGGCCGGCCGTCGGCGAGCAGTCCGCCGTCGAGCAGGCGCGCGATGCCGGAATGCTCGAGCCGGGCCAGCAGCTTGCGCTCCTGGCAGAACCGCTCGGTCAGGACCGGCGAGCCCTCGGCGGCAGCCGTCAGCAACTTCAGTGCCACCTGCTGGCTGAAGTCATCGTCGACCCGCTCGGCCAGGTAGACCGTACCCATGCCGCCCTCGCCGAGGTGCCGCAGCAACCGGTAGTGGCGGGTATCCCGCGCCTGGGCATCCTGGCCGGTCAGGTCAGGCGACGTGACCTGCAGCACCGGCAGCGGTGCGGTGTGGGTGGAATCGATCGCCGCAAGCATCCAGCGCACCTCGCGCAGCAACGCCTCGTCCACCCCGCATTCGCCCACGACAAAACCATCCCGCGCGGACTCCGGCAGGTCGGCAGCGGCCAGCGCAACGCGCTTGGCCTCGGCATAGCGATCGGTTTGTGCCCCCTTCATGCCCTCCTCCCGAGGGTCGCTCCACGCCCGGACTCAGCCGGGCTTGCGTGCCACCAGATCGATCAGCGCGGACATCCCCCGATGCCCGGCACCTTCGTCCAGTTCGGCGTCGTACGACGCCAGATGTTCGATCTGCAGGTCGGCGAAAGCCTCCCGCAGCATCGGCTCGGTGTACAGATGGGCGAGCTCGGACGGCCCGCCGGTGCGGTATTCCAGCTGCTCGGGGCGGTAGCCCTCCAGCAGCAGCACGCCGCCGGGCTTCAAAGCAGCCCGGATGCCCTCGAAGATCCGGGCACGCAGCGCCGGGTCGGCGAACTGGAAAAAGATCGCCGCGATCACGTCGAAGCGCTCATGCCCGAAATCCCAGCTCGCCAGGTCGGCCAGCTCCCAGGTGAGACTCACGCCACGCTCGGCGGCCAGGCGGCGGCTCTTGCCCAGCCCGACCTCGGAGGCATCCACGGCCAGCACGTCCAGACCCTGTTCGGCGAGCCAGACACCGTTGCGCCCCTCGCCGTCGGCCAGCGCCAGCGCGCTGCCACGGGCGGGCAGCCGACGCTGCTCGGCACGGAGGAAGGCGTTGGGCGCGGTGCCGAACAGGAAGTCCTCGCCCGCGTAACGTTCATTCCATCGATTCATGACCGATCCCGGAGGGAAGCCGCCGGAGTCTAGACCACCCCGCCCGGCTCCGCATGTCCCGGCCTCCAGACGGACGCCCTGCACCCGTACAATGGGCGGATGTCCCTGATCCAACTCCAGCGCGTCGACTTCAGTATCGGCGGCCCCCTCCTGCTCGAACATGTCGATCTGTCCATCGATCGCAACGAGCGCGTGTGCATCGTCGGTCGCAACGGCGAAGGCAAATCCACCCTGATGAAGCTGATCGCCGGCGAGCTGCAGGCCGACGACGGCGAGATCCGCGTGCAGAACGGCATCGTCGTCGCACGCATGGCGCAGGAGGTGCCGCAGGGCACCGAAGGCACGGTGTTCGACGTGGTCTCCGACGGCCTCGGCGACCTCGGCCACCTGCTGGCGCGTTACCACCACCTGCTCGCCGAGGGCGACTTCGACGCGCTCGGCGACGTGCAGCACGCCATCGAGGCACAGCACGGCTGGGACCTGGATCGCCGCGTCACCGAGGTGATCACCAAGCTCGAACTCCCTGCCGACACCGACTTCAACGCACTGTCCGGCGGCATGAAGCGCCGCGTGCTGCTGGCCCAGGCGCTGGTGCGCAAGCCCGACGTGCTGCTGCTGGACGAACCCACCAACCACCTCGACATCGAGGCGATCGGCTGGCTGGAGAACTTCCTCAAGCAGTTCGACGGCAGCATCCTGTTCGTCACCCATGACCGCAGCTTCCTGCGCGCACTGGCCACCCGCATCGTCGAGATCGACCGCGGCGCGCTCACCGACTGGCCCGGCGACTACGACAACTACCTGCGCCGCCGCGAGGAGCGCCTGCACGCCGAGGCGCAGGCCAACGCCCTGTTCGACAAGAAGCTGGCGCAGGAAGAGGTGTGGATCCGCCAGGGCATCAAGGCCCGGCGCACCCGCAACGAAGGCCGCGTGCGCGCGCTGAAGGCGCTGCGCGCCGAACGCGCCGAGCGGCGCAACCTCAGCGGCAACGTGAAGATGACCGCGGCCAATGCGCAGGCCTCGGGCAAGAAGGTGATCGACCTCGAACACGTGCACCAGGCCTACGACGGCCGCGTGCTGATCGACGATCTGACCACCACGATCATGCGTGGCGACCGCATCGGCATCATCGGTCCGAACGGCGCCGGCAAGAGCACCCTGCTGAAGATCATGCTGGGCGAGCTGAAACCCCAGCGCGGCACGGCGGAACTGGGCACCGGCATCCAGATCGCCTACTTCGATCAGCACCGCCTGCAGCTCAACGACAAGCTCAACGCGCTGGACAACGTGGCCGAGGGCCGCGAGTTCATCGAGCTCAACGGCGCGCGCAAGCACATCATCGGCTACCTGCAGGACTTCCTGTTCTCGCCCGAGCGTGCCCGCGCGCCGATCACCCGACTGTCCGGCGGCGAGCGCAACCGCCTGCTGCTGGCCAAGCTGTTCGCGCAGCCGTCGAATCTGCTGGTGATGGACGAACCGACCAACGACCTCGACGTCGAGACGCTGGAGCTGCTGGAAGAACTGCTCACCGACTACCAGGGCACCCTGCTGCTGGTCTCGCACGACCGTGCGTTCCTCGACAACGTGGTGTCCAGCACGCTGGTGCTGGAGGGCAACGGGCAGATCGGCGAGTACGTCGGCGGCTACAGCGACTGGTTGCGCCAGCGCCCCAGCGCCGCGGCGGCCGTGGCAGCTGCAGCCGCAAAGCCCGGCCTCACCCGCACCGATCCTCCCGCGCCGGCACCAGCGCCGGCGCCGAAGCGCAAGCTGAGCTTCAAGGACCAGCGCGAGCTGGACCAGCTGCCGGCGCGCATCGAGGCACTCGAGAACGACATCGCCGAGCGCACGGCCGCCATGAGCGATCCGGCCTTTTTCCGACAGGACAGCGCCGCGGTCACGGCTGCCAACGAGGCACTGGCGAAGCGGCAGGCCGAACTGGACGCCGCCTACGCGCGCTGGAGCGAGCTGGACGGCTGAGGCTTGTTCAGCGGGCGGGGGCCAGCTGGGCCTTCACCGGGTCCGTGGCCGGCGGGATGACGACCTGCAGCCGCGGCGGACGCAGCGTCTCGGCCTCGGCCGTACCGATCGGCGAGAGCGCCTCGAGGACGCGACGGGCCAGCCCGTGGCGCTGCGGATGCGGTGCCGAGGCGAACACGGCCGCCTCCCGCGCCCGATCGGCGAAGCCGCGATCGAGCAGTTCGGCCATGCGATGGTCGCGCGCGCGCCAGGTGTCCCCGCCGAGCACCACACCGAACAGCCGATGGCCGTTGCGCACCGCGGTCGACGCCAGGTTGTAGCCGGCGGCGTTGGTGTAGCCGGTCTTCAGTCCGTCCATCCCCGGGTAATGCGCCATCAGGTGGTTGTGGCCACGGACCAGGCGACCGCGGAAGCGGAACCGGGTCGTCGCGAACAGCTTGGCGCGGGCAGGAAAATCGCGGTACAGCGCCATCGCCAGCCGGCTCATGTCGCGCGCGGTGGTGGTCTCGTCGCCGCCCGGCAGGCCGGAGGCGTTGGTGAAGTGGGTGTGGCTCATGCCCAGCAGCAGTGCCTGCGCGTTCATCGCATCGACGAAACGCGCCTCCGACCCCTTGCCGAGCCGCTCGGCCACCACGGTGGCCGCATCGTTGGCGGACTTGGTGATCATGCCGAGGATCGCATCGTGCACGGTGATCGTCTGCCCCGCGCGCAGGCCCAGCTTGGTCGGCTCCATCCCCGCTGCGTGGGCCGAGACGTGCATCTTGTCGGTCATCTTCAGACGGCCGTCGCGCAGCGCCTGAAACGCCAGATACATCGTCATCATCTTGGTCAGCGACGCGGGGGCATGCGGCTCGTCCGCGTGGTGTTCGCTGAGCACCAGCCCGCTCGTGCCATCGACGATCACCGAGGTCTCCTCGGCGTGCGCAACGCCGACGAGCACCAGGGCAAGGACCATCGCCCTGGCCAGCCAGACGGGCCAGGCGCGGGGTGAGGAGGCGGGAATACGAAGGACGGCCATGCGGACAGCGCTCGATGAACTGATGCAAACCGTATCGTGAAGATGGCATCAAATCCACAGGTCACTGCTCAGAATGCGCATCTAAATGATTGTTTAACCTTTGGTTGTCGGTTCAGGTTGCGCCCGCAGGGCCCGTCGGGACAGGGCTCGCCGCCGATGTGCCCCCGAGGTGAGCCCGCGGCCCCGCCAAGTATTTGTATGGCGTACGTTTTTGCGATTTTTCGCATGACTTTCGGCAGGCCTTTGCAGCGACCCTTGCAACGTTATAGCGTTCGTTGTTTCCGCCCCGCCCGAGCGACGTCCCGGATGCTCCGATCACGGCCCCCTGCGTTCCGAAACCCGCCGCTCCGGCTCACCCGGCACCGGGCAAGCCTGTTGCTGATCGCCACCACCATCCTCGGCGGGTGTGCGGTCGGGCCGGACTTCAGGCCGCCAGCCGCGCCGGCCACCACCCACTACCTCGCCAAGACGCCTGCCGGCACGACCGGTCGAACCGGTGTCGCGAAGGGTGCGACGCAGCACTTCGACGAGGGCGGTTCGATCCCCGCCGACTGGTGGACGCTGTTCCATTCCGCGCCGCTGGACGCGCTGGTGCGCCAGGCGCTGGCCAACAACCACGATCTGAAGGCCGCGCAGGCGGCGCTCACCGTGGCGCACGAGACCACCCTGGCCGGCCGCGGCAGCTATTTCCCGGCAGTGAGCGCCGGCGTGTCGGCCAGCCGCGAGCAGGATCCGCCCGGCGCGCTGGCTCCGGTGCCCAGTTCCAACGCCTACCTGTACAACCTGTTCACCCCGCAGGTGAACGTGTCCTACGTGCCGGACGTGTTCGGCCTGAACCGGCGCACGGTCGAATCGCTGGCCGCGCAGGAGGACGCCACCCGCTACCAGCTCATCGCCGCGCGGATCACGCTCAGCGCCAACGTGGTGAACACCGCGGTGCAGGTCGCCTCGCTGCAGGCGCAGCTCGATGCCACGCAGGACCTGCTCAGGCTCAACCGGCAGATGCTGGAGATCGTCCAGCGCCAGTTCGACAAGGGCTACGCCAGCCGGCTCGACCTGGCCGCGCAGCAGTCGCAACTGGCCCAGGTCAACGCGACGCTGCCGCCGCTGCGGCTGCAACTGGCCCAGCAGCAGCACGCGCTGGCGGTACTCACCGGCCAGTTTCCCGGCGATGCCGACGCGGCGCACTTCACCCTCGACGGCTTCACCCTGCCGGCCGAGCTGCCGCTGAGCCTGCCCTCGCAGCTGGTGGCACAGCGGCCCGACGTACTGCAGGCGCAGGCCAACCTGCACGCGGCGAGCGCGGCGATCGGCGTGGCCGAGGCCGCACGCCTGCCGCAGATCGAACTGAGCGCCACCGCCGGCAGCACCGCGCTGGCGATCAACCAGGTGTTCCACGCCGGCACCGGCTTCTGGAACATCGGCGCCGCGATCACCGCCCCGCTGTTCCAGGGCGGCGCGCTGCGCCACCAGGAGCGCGCGGCACGCGCCGCCTACGTGGAAGCCGCCGAGCAGTACCGCAGCACGGTGCTGGTCGCCTTCCAGAACGTGGCCGACACCCTGGTCGCGCTGCAGCAGGACGCCGACGGACTGAAGTCCGCGGCGACCGCCGCGGATGCGGCCAAGGTCACCCTCGATCTCTCGCAGCGGCAGTGGAAGGACGGCTACGCCGACTACCTCGCCGTGCTCAACGCCGAGCAGGCGTACCAGCAGGCGCGCATGACGCTGGTGCAGGCGCAGGCCGCCCGCCTCGCCGACACCGCCGCGCTGTTCCAGGCACTCGGCGGCGGCTGGTGGCATGCCGAGACCCACACCCCGCCCCCTTCCGACGGGAACACCCATGACCAGTAATCCTCCCCGCCTGGTGCGGATCCACGCTGGCGCCCTGGCACTCGCGCTCGGCGCCGTGGCGCTGGCCGGTTGCTCGGACGGCCGGCACGATGCCACCGACGCCGCCAAGGTCACCGCCCACGACGTCACCCTCACCGCCGCACAGCGCCAGCACATCCACCTGCAGGCGGTGACGATGGGCAGCTTCCACCCGGCCATCGCCACCACGGGCCGGGTGGACTTCGACAACGAGCGCGCCACCAGCGTGATCGCGCCGTTCACCGGCCCGGTCGTGCAGCTGAAGGCCGCGCCCGGCGATCGGGTGACGAAGGGCCAGGTGCTGGCCACCGTGGCTTCGTCCGACTTTGCCGCCGCGATCGGCGGG
>NZ_AMSF01000002.1 GCF_000334915.1 Dyella ginsengisoli LA-4
GCGGCGCCCCGCCGATCCCGCTGGTGCGCCAGCAGATGCTCGGCGGTCCGGTGGAAGCGAAGCTGTGGACCCAGTCCGAGGCCACCACCGCGCAGTAAGCCTTGCCGATCCACGCCCCGCCGGCCGGCGGGGCGTGCGGCAGAGGGGACGGCGACGTGCACCCACGGCGTCCCCACCCTGCGCCGGAGCCCGCCCGTTCCGCGCCTCCGCCACCTGTTAGCAATCGCCCCCGCCGGCTGCCGCGCAATTCCCCCGATCCGGAGGTAGGCTCGAGCCGTCGAGCACCAACAGGGGGTACGCGACATGATCGAGGCATTCCACCACGGCACGCCGGCGCAGGTCTGGCAGGAACTGGTGCAGCAGGCCGCCCGGCACGCCGGGCACCCGCTGGACGAGACCCACGAGAGCCACCTCGTCTTCGTCCTGCTGCGCTTCCAGCGCGACGCGCAACTGCTCAGCCACACCCACGGCCTGGACTGGCTCGACGCGCTCGAGCAGGTCGGCAGCGCGCGGACCGAGGCCCTGCGCGACGTCGGCGACCGCTGCCTGCTGGTCGCCGGGCTGTTCCCGCAGCTGGCCGAACGCCGCCGGGTGAGCGTGGGCTACTACGTCGACATCGGCCGTGCCGCCTACCAGGGCGTGGCCGACGCCAGCCGCCGCGCCTACGCGGCGCTGTACGAGCAGCTCGCCGCCAGCTATCGCGAGCTCGTGCACACGCTGTCGGCGATGCGCCGGCTCGACGTGCCGGCCGTGCTGCACTAGGACAGCGCGAGGCGCCGGCCCCGCGGGGGAATCAGGCGGCCGCCGCCTGCAGCCGGTGCGCGCGCCACTGCGAGGCCATTGCCACCACGGCCAGCGCGCCGCCGAACAGGCTGACACCCGGCCAGCCAGCCCGCTGCCAGGCCAGGCTCGCGCCCACCGAGCCGAACGAGCCGCCGAGGAACATGGTGGTCATGAACACCGTGTTGAGCCGGCTCTTGTATTCCGGATGCAGGCCGTAGATCAGGTGCTGGTGCGACACCAGCGCCACCTGCACGCCGAAATCCAGCAGCACCACGCCCACCACCATGCCGGCGATCGACTCCCACACGCCGAACACGCCCCACGCCAGCACCGCCACCGCGGTACCCAGCGCAATCACCACGTAGGGACCACGGCGATCGGCCATGCGCCCGGCCAGTGGCGCCATCGCCACGCCCACGGCGCCGACCACGCCGAACAGGCCAGCCACGTCGGGACCCAGGTGAAATGCCGGCTGCTGCAGCCGCAGCGCGAGGATGGTCCAGAACGCGGTGAAGCAAGCGAACAGCATCGCCTGGGTGAAGCCGGCCCGGCGCAGCACCGGCTCGCCACGCCACAGCTTGCCCAGCGACGCCAGCAGCGCGCCGTAGCGCATCGACCGGGCCGGTCGGTGCGCCGGCAGGCACTGTCGCATCAGCAGCGCGCTGCCCAGCGCGATCGGCACCGCCACCCAGAACATCGCCTGCCAGCCGAAACGCTCGGCGACGAAACCGGCCAGCGTGCGACTGAACAGGATGCCGGTGAGCAGGCCGCTCATCACGAAACCGATCGCC
This sequence comes from Dyella ginsengisoli LA-4, assembly GCF_000334915.1. Classification (GTDB taxonomy): domain Bacteria; phylum Pseudomonadota; class Gammaproteobacteria; order Xanthomonadales; family Rhodanobacteraceae; genus Dyella_A; species Dyella_A ginsengisoli_A. Next base: position 1,575 of record NZ_AMSF01000002.1, read on the forward strand.
GCGCCGCGCTTCGACGGCTCGGCGAGGATCGCCACGAACGGCACGATCTGCTGCGCGACGGTCGCCGCCGCGCCGAGCGCCAGCGAGGCGGCCAGCAGGCTCCAGGCACTGGAGGCGAGCGCGGCCCCCAGCGAGGCGACGGCGACCGCGACGAACTGCACCACGATCAGGCGCCTGCGCTCGAACAGGTCGCCCAGCGGCAGCAGCAGGAACAACCCCAGCGCATAGCCGACCTGGGTCAGCGTGGCCACCAGCCCGGCCACGCCCGCGTGCGGGAAGCGCGCGGCGATCATGCCGAGCATCGGCTGGTTGTAATAGATGTTGGCCACCGCCGTGCCGCAGGCCAGCGCCATCGCGAACAGGGTGCCGCGGGTGAGTGGGTGGGCCAATGGCGGCGTCTGGTCGGTCATCGGGAATCCGTGTGCGGCGCGTCCGCCACGTGCAGCCGGGGGTCGCCCGCTATGGGCGCGCAGTCAGCCCGTTCGCGGGCAAGCGATGCAGGTGGTCGCCAGGCACGCAAATCTCAAGCTCCCGCATGCAGCTCGACCGGTCGCCGCACTTCGGTCGCCAGCCGATCGAGAAATGCGGCAGGCAGTGCGACCGTGCCCCACCAACCGCACCGCGTGCCGGTCAGCACCCGCAGCATTTGCCCGCGCCCACCCGGCAGTCGGGAAAGCGGGTGGAACAGCGCATCGCGCAGGGCCGGAGCGACGCGCCGATCGGACTGGAACAGCGGCGTGAGCCACCGGCTCCAGAAGTGATAGACGCCCAGGTGCGAGCGGCGCCCGGCCTGGTACGCCGCCAGCGCTTCCGGCACCTTGCCGCAGACCCGCAGGGCATCACGCAGGGCCAACGCATCCAGCAGCGCCATGTTGACGCCCTGCCCCAACTGCGGACTCATCGCGTGGGCGGCATCGCCCAGCAACACGGCACGGCCGCGATGCCAGCGGCGATGCATGGCATCGCGGTAGCGGGCAGGTGCCAGCCCGTGCGGTACGGCGGTTGCAGCCAGCCGCTCGGCGGCTTCTGGCCAGACGGCCTTCAATGCATCGCGCCACCGCTCCGGCGCATCGCCGACGGCTTCCATTGCCGCGGACGGCAGGCTCCAGAAGAAGCTCATCTTCGGCACGGGATCGTCCGGTCGCGTACCCACCGGCAGCATGCCGGCCATGCGTCGCGCGGCCACGTAACGCTGGCGCAACTCGTCGGCCCAGGGCCATTGCGCCTGGTCGACCAGACACCATTGCGCGCCCCATGGATAGGGCCGGTCCAGCACCGCCGGCGCAATCTGGCCACGCAGCGACGAGGCCGAACCGTCGGCCACCACGATCAGGTCGAAGCCGGCATGGACGTTGCCCCCGCCATCGATCAATCGACCTGCCTCCGCATCGACGCTGGCGATGGCGCTACCGGCATGCAGGCGGCGCCCGGATTGCCAGGCCGCATCGAGCAACTGGAACATCGCGCCACGTTGCAGGCCCAGGCCGAACAGCACCGGATCCAATTCCGCATAGCGCATGTCCATCACCGGGCGTCCGGCCGCGGTCTCGCCGAACAGGCGGCCGATCCTCACGCCATGCGCCAGCGCCGCGTCGAGCAGGCCGAGCTCCCACAGCACGCGCAACCCGACCGGCTGCAGCAAGAAGCCCGCACCCACCGGCCCCGGCTGCGCGACCCGCTCGAACACCTGTACGTCATGGCCATCGCGCGAGAGCAGCAATGCAGTGGCCTGACCGCCGCTGCCGTAACCGACCACCGCCACCCGCAACCGTTTCGTCATCCCCGTCCCTGCGCGTCCACCCCACGATCCCGCCAAGCGTAGCGCCACTTGCTCGAAAACCCCGGCGCTCCCGGTTAGGGTGGCCCGACACCATCGCCAACTCCCCGACGCGACACCGGAGCAGGCAGCGTCATCCCTACCAAGGACGGCTTACCCTTGATACTTCTGACCCCGATCACCGAAGCGCATCTGCCCGAGGTGCAGCGGTTCGCCGCCGATCCCGCCATTGGCGCAAGCAGCTACGTTCCCTCGCCCTACCCTGCCGACGGCGCCGCCACGTGGCACGCCGCGCTGACCAACCGCGTAGCCGCTGGCAGCGCGGCGGTTTTCGCGATCACGGAAGACGACGCCTTTCGCGGGGTCGCCAGCCTCAACGACATCGATCGCGCAGTCGGGCGGGCGCACCTGGACTACTGGGTCGCCGTGCCGTACCAACGCCGTGGCGTTGCCTCGGCCGCCATCGCGCTGGCACAGCAGTTCGCCGGCGATCGACTCGGACTCAAAGCCCTGCTGAGCACCTGCCTGGCCAGCAACTCCGCCTCGCTGCGCGCACTGGAGCGCAACGGTTTCGTCGTCTACCAGCGGGTGCCGGCTCCGCCGGGCAAGTTCGCCGGCCAGGAACTGCTTCGGCTGCATCGCCGCCTCTAGCGGAGCCCGTGTCGCGGAGAAATCGTCGCCGGTTCGCGTGCGGCGCCTCAGCGCCGGGCCTTGCGCCGTCGCAACACGTGCACCCGCTCGAAGCGCGACTCGGTGCCTGCACGCAGCCGCGCCAGGTTGGCGCGGTGGGTATAGGCCAGCAATGCGGCGACCACCAGCGCAAACACGATCCGGATCGCCCCCGCCCCGGATGCCAGCGCGAACAGCGGCAGACTGATCGCGGCGAGCACGGTGGACAGCCCGACATAGCCCGTCGACAGCAGGCTCAGCAGCCACACGGCCAGGATCACCGGTAGCGCAGCCGGCCACGCCACGGCCAGCGCGCCGACCAGGGTCGCCGCCCCCTTGCCGCCGCGGAAGCCGTGGAATACAGGCCAGACGTGGCCGGCGACCGTGGCCAGCAGTGCCGCGTACACCGCCCAGGCGCGGGTCGAATCGGGCATCCAGTGCACAGCCAACCAGGCGGCGAGCGCACCCTTGCCGATGTCGATCAGCACGGTACCCAGCGCGAAGCGCCAGCCCTGCGTGCGCAGGGCATTGGTGCCCCCGGCATTGCCGCTGCCCAATGTGCGGATATCCACGCCGCGCAACCGCCCCAGCAGCAGGCTGCCGGAGAGCGAACCAAGCAGGTAGGTCAGCACGAACAGCGCCAGCGTGAGGGCCCAGGACACCGGCTGGACGACTGCCGTCACGGCTCAGTTCTCCACCGGCTGCGCGCTGACCACCAGCGTGCCCGGCCCGGCATGGGCGCCGATCGCCGGACCGGTCTCGACCAGCCACGACTCGATGCACGGCAACCGCTCGCGCAGCGCCTGCAGCAGCTCCGCCCCCTCGCCGGCCGCGTCGCAATGGCCGACGATCAGCCGCCAGCGCGCGCCGGCGGGCAGGCGCCGTGCGATATAGCTGGCGAAACGCTCGACCAGCCGCTGCCGACCGAACAGGCCGCCGACCACGCCCAGCTTGCCGTCCGGCTTGACCCGCGCGATCGGCACCAGCCCCAGCAGCTCCACCACGGTCTTGCTCCACGCCGGCAGGCGCCCGCCGCGCACCGGCATGGTGAGATCGCGGGTCATCGCCCAGGTCAGGGTGCGCGGGCGCAGGGCCTCCAGCCGAGCCACGATGGCCGCGGCACCAGCGCCCTCGCGCGCGGCTTCGGCGGCGGCGATGGCGAGCAAAGCCTGGCCGCCGGCGGCGTTGGCGCTGTCGACGATGAAGGTGCGCGCCGGATCGACCCGCTGCGCGGCGGTCTCGGCTGACTGGATGGTGCCGGACACCGCGCGTGCCACGCCGATGTAGACCACCGCCGGATGATGGGCGAGCAGGAAGTCGAACTGCCGCCGGAAATCGCCCGGTGCCGGCTGGCTGGTTCGCGGCAGCACGTCGCTCTGGCGCAGGCGTGCGTAGAACTGCGCCGGCGTCATGCCGACCTTGTCCAGATAATCCTGCTCGCCGAAGTTGAGCCGCAGCGGCACCACGTGCAGATGCAGTGCCTCGGCCAGCCCCTCGGGCAGGTCCGCCGAGCTGTCGGTGACAATGGCCACTGCACCGGCGCCGGCCGCGCTGCGCGCCTGCGCCTGCATGTCGTCCGCCTTGGTCGACTCCACCTGGCCGAAGCGCGCCGCCACCTCGAACAGCGCCTGCGGCGAGGCGATGTGTGCGTGCAGGCGCATCCGCGTGGTCGAGCCGGCGACCACGATGCACGACGCGCCCAGCGCCGCGACCGCCTCGCGCACCGCCGCCGGATGCAGGTCGCTGCCGCTGATCAGGCACTCGCTGCACCAGCGATGGGCGGGATCGGCGGCGGCCAGCGCGTCGTCGGCATGCAGGTGCTCCGGGGCCAGCGCCGGCACCGCCACTTCGAGCGGGACGGACTCGCCGCCCAGCACGGCGCCGATACCCTCCAGCAGATGCACGAAACCCTGCGCGCCGGCATCCACCACTCCGGCCTTGAGCAGTACCGGCAACTGCTGCGGGGTATGCGCCAGTGCCCGTCGCGCGCGCTCCAACGCGACCCCGAACCACGCTCGCGGATCGCGCACGTCTTCGCTCGCCTCCAGCGATTCGGCGAAGGCAGCGATCACGCTGAGCATCGTCCCCTCGCGCGGTTCGGCCACCGCCTCGCGCGCGGCACGGGCACCGGCCTGCACCGCCTGCGCCAGCCGCGCGGGAGCGACCGCGATACGGTCGCCCAGATCCGAAGCCACACCGGTGAGGAACTGCGCCAGGATCGCGCCGGAGTTGCCGCGCCCACCGTCCACCGCATCCTCGCCGACCCGGCGCAGCAGTTCGCCGACACCGGCGGCGCGACGGCTCAATGCCCCGCTCAGCACGCTGCCCATGGTAAAGGCCAGGTTGTTGCCGGTATCGCCGTCGGCCACCGGGAACACGTTGATGCGGTTCAGCCCGTCGCGCCCGGCAATCACCCGGTGCGCTCCGCCGATCAGGGCGCGGCGAAGGGCGGGAGTTCGGATGGCGCGCGGCAGGGTGGCAGTCGTCATGCGGCTGTCGAAGTCCGTGGAGGGGCAACCGCAGGAGCATACGGGGAGGTCTGGACGGCACGCATGCTGCATCGCACGCGCCACCGTTGGGACGAGCGGGCTGGGTTACCATGCCGCCCCTTCCCCGCATGCGTGCCGCTCCGCGGCCGCGGAGCCTGACGTGACGCACTACACCGGCCCCCTGCTGACCCGCGCGACCGGCATCACCCTGCTCGACGCCGCGAAACGCGGCGAGCCGACCTGGCAGGGCTCGCTGGACCTGGGGCGCTCGACCGGCCAGGCACGACTCGATGCAGACCGCTGGCAGTGGCTCGACCGGCACTATCCCTACCCCGACAAGCTCAGGGACCGCACGATCTACTGGTGGGACGGCGAGGAGTTCGCACCGGTGTCGCGCTTTTCCGGCGCGCTGATCAAGCTGGTACCGACCGAATGGGACGTGCCGACCTTCGAGATCGACGGCATCAAGATGCTGCCCTCGGCGAAGGAATCGCCACTGGACGACGCACGCCGCAAGGTGGCGCTGGTCGAACCGGGCGGCAAGACCGTGCTCGATACCTGCGGCGGCCTCGGCTACTTCGCCGCCTGCTGCCTTGAAGCGGGCGTCACGCACATGCAGTCGTTCGAGAAAAACGCCGATGTGCTGTGGCTGCGCACGATCAATCCGTGGTCGCCCGACCCTGGCGCGCCCTCCAGCGGTGGCCGCCTGCAGCTCACGCATGCCGACGTGACGGAAGCCATCGCCAACATCGCCGACGCCTCGGTCGATGCCCTGCTGCACGACCCGCCGCGCTTCGGCATCGCCGGCGAGCTGTACGCACAGACCTTCTACGACCAGCTCGCCCGCGTGTTGCGTCGGGGCGGCCGGCTGTTCCACTACACCGGCAGCCCCAACAAACTCACCAGCGGACGCGACGTGCCGCGTGAAGTGGCGCGCCGGCTGGAGCGTTCCGGTTTCAGGGCCGAGCTGGCGCTGGACGGGGTGTTCGCATCCCGCCGCTGATCGTCACATCGCCGCATCAGGTGGTGGAGATACCACGCGGTCCTCCCGGCAGGCCGTTGGCGGCCAGGGCACGTTCGGCATCGCGCCAGACCCGCTTGAAGATGCCGCGCAGTGCCGGCTTCAACACCGCGAGCGTGGTCGATGCCGGCACACCCATCACCTGCGAGACCAGCGCCTGCATGTGCAGCACCTCCGGCTCGGACAGGTAGCCCTGGTGGCGCCATTGCCACCCCGCCCGGTGACCGTCGTCGAAATGGCTGAAGCGGAAGCGCGTATTGGCGAGGAACACGCCGAAACCCAGGAATACCGCGGCCAGGTCCGTGGCCGGCTCCCATACCTCCCAGCCACCCGGAGGCGGCTCGGGGAACACCGAGGTGCGGTAATGCGCCAACTCGTGCGCCAGCGTGGCGACCAGGGCCATCGGATCGGCCAGCTGGCGCGGATCGTAAGTGATCAGCGCAGTGCCGTCCTGACGCGTGCGGAAGGTACCGGCGGGCGCCTGCGGCGCACCCTGCACGAACGCGTGCCGCGACACGCGCGTCTCCGGCCCGCTCTCGTGCGGTGCCAGCTCGCACATCCAGTCGGCCATTCCGGCGTGCCGCTTGACCTGTTCGAGCAGTGCGGCGACGGATGCGTGGCTGTACTCCACCCGTTGCGAGAAATATTCCGGTGTCGGCAGCACCAGCCGCCGTGCCCGCAGGGCGTCCAGCCCGCCCGTGTGCTGCAGCAGCCAGTCCAGGCCGTCCAGTTGCCACCGTGTCAGCTCGTCGCCGAGTAGCGCTTCCCTGCGAAACCATCGCCACATGCCTGCCACTCCCTGTGCCTGCCGCCGGCGATGGTAAACGCATGGCCGTTCCCCGTGGAGCCATCACGGGACCCGGCGATCGGTGGACACAGCCGCGTTCCCCCCGGGCGACCACCGGGGCGACCGGTCGAAGCCGACAACCGCCAGTACGCTCCGGCCAGAGATTCTCCGGCCGGCGGCTCAGGAAGCCGCCACCCAAGCCATGCCCGGTGCCGGCAAGGCCGGCACCTCGGCATCCAGCACACCCCGCGACGGCCCCTTTTCCCTGCCGTACGCCGAAAGTCCCAGGCCCGCATCCTCATCCAGCCGGAAATAGGCAACCCGCTGCTGCAGGGTGTGGGCCTGTTCGTGCATGGCGCGACTGGCCGAGGCGGCCTCCTCCACCAGGGCCGCGTTCTGCTGGGTCACCTCGTCCATCTGCGTCACCGCGAGATTGACCTGCTCGATGCCGACCGACTGTTCGTTACTGGCCGCAGCGATCTCCGAAACGATGTCGCTCACCTTCTTCACGCTCTCCACGATGGCCGCCAGCGAGCGCCCGGATGCATCCACCAACTCGGCCCCAAGGCGGACCCGCTCCACGCTGTCGCCGATCAAAGTCTTGATCTCCCTGGCAGCCGCGGCGCTGCGCTGGGAAAGATTGCGTACCTCCGAAGCGACCACTGCGAACCCGCGCCCCTGCTCGCCGGCACGTGCGGCTTCCACGGCGGCGTTGAGCGCCAGCAGGTTCGTCTGGAACGCGATCTCGTCGATCATGCCCACGATATCGGCGATCCTGCCGCTGGAGCTGGAAATGCCGTCCATCGCCTCCACCGCCTGCGCGATGACCACGCCACCGTGCTCGGCCTGCTCGCGCGCGCTGCGTACCAGATGGTCGGCGTGCGCCGCATTGCCGGCATTCTGCTTGACCGTGGAGGTCATCTCCTCCATCGAGGCAGCGGTCTGTTCCAGGCTCGACGCCTGCTCCTGGGTGCGCTGACTGAGATCGTCGTTTCCCTGCGCGATCTGCCGGGCCGCCGCGCTGACCGATTCCGCACCCGCGCGCACGTCCATCACGACGCCGGACAGCTTCGCATCCATCTCAGCCAGCGAGCGCAGCAGGCGGCCGACCTCATCGCCGGGAATGCGGTCGATGCGGTTGTTGAGCCTGCCGGCGGCAATGTTGTCGGCTACCCGCATGGCATCGCCCAGCGAGCGCGAGATCGAACGCACCAGGCGGAAGCCGATCGCCGCACTGAGGAGCAATCCGAAAGCGATCGACCCGATGGTCGTCTCCACCGCGCGCGACTCGCGCGCTTCGTCGACGGCGTAGGCGTCGTTGGCGATCGAGTCCTGCAGCGTGAACAGGTCGCCGATGTCGCTACGCAGCGCCAGATAGCGCTTCTCGCCCGGGCCGTCCAGCGTCTGCGTCGCCTGGTCGAATTTCTGCGCGCCCAGCTCGTCGAGCGTCAGACCGACGCTCTGGCGGAAGCCGCCCATGTCCTGGTCCAGCCGCTTGCCGACGAGCTGCTCCTGCGACGAGAGCACTGCGCCATGGAACGCGGCCAACAGCTTCACCAGCTGGCCGTCATCGCCCTGTTCGGCCTGCCTTGCCTTGGCGACAAGTGCCGGATCCCTCGCCGCGGCCGCGCGATGCAGGGCCGTCCTCTCGGCACCGAGCAGATCGAGCCCGCGGGCCAGCGCCATCGCCGGTACCAGCTTGTTCGCGTGCATGTCCTGCAACGCGGCCTTGCTGCTGTCCAGGTCGACGATGGACATGAAGCCAAGCGCACCGAGCAGCACGGCAAGCACACCAAGCGTCCCGGCCAGCCGGACCTTGATGGAAAACTGCGGAATTGCCATACCCCTACTCCTTCAAGAGATGACCCGGGCCGGTTTGGATGAGCGGGGAAAACCGGCTTTGCGAGTGGATTTGAAATCGTCGTTCCGGCACCGGTGATTCCCGTCGGCAGCGGCTTGCGGTCCACCATCAGCGGCACCGGAAATACCGGTGCATCACGTGCGGATTAGCGACAGGGTTTCGCCGACCTTTAACGTAATTATTTGCGGAACTTACACAGGCAAATCAGTTACATGGATATCCATTAACCCGGACTTGAAACAGAGGTGAAAATCGCTCGCGGCGATTTGAGCCCATTCGGCCGCATGATTCCCGCAGACGGGACGGACCGATGACGGGAATAACCCCGCCGGCCAGCGCCGTGACTGCCCGCATCTGACGCGACGCGGCCCCACCCGGCTTCAGGCGCTGCCCGCTGGCGGCACGATCGCCCCCCGAAAGATCATTCAACCAAAGGGTTGACATGTCCTGCGTCCGGACTACATTCAACCATATGGTTGAACAATCATCTCCCCAGCTAGACGCGATCTTCCACGCCCTCGGCGACGCCACCCGGCGCCACATGCTGCGCGAACTGGCGCAGGGCGAACGCACCGTCGGCCAGCTCGCCGAACCCTTCGCCATGTCGCTCGCCGCCGCCTCCAAGCACATCCGCACGCTGGAAAGCGCCGGCCTGATCCGTCGCGAGATCCGCGGCCGCACGCATCTGTGCCGACTCGACCCCGGCCCACTGGCCAGCGCCAACGCCTGGCTCGCCTTCTACGAACGCTTCTGGGCCCAGCGCCTGGATGCGCTCGAACATGCCCTCCGCGCGGAGGGCCCCGATCCGTCCAAGTCATCCCGGAAAGGAGACGCCTCATGAATGCGCGCACCCTGCAGAACGCCTATGGCACCCTCACCGAACCGGCCACACTCACCGTGCAGCGTCGCCTGCCCGGCCCCATCGAACGCGTGTGGGCCTACCTCACCGAGAGCGATCTGCGTCGGCAATGGCTGGCCGCAGGAGACATGCCGATGGAGATCGGCGCGACGGTCGAGCTGGTCTGGCGCAACGACGAACTCACCGATCCGCCCGGCCAGCGCCCGGAGGGCTTTCCCAGCGAACACCGCATGAGCTGCCGGATCACCGAACTGGACCCGCCGCACCGGCTCGCCATCACCTGGGGCAGCACCGGCGGCGTCAGCTTCGTGCTGGCCGAGGACGGGGACGAGGTGCTACTCACCGTCACCCATCGCCGGGTCGCCGAGCGCAGTACCCTGCTCAACGTCAGCACCGGCTGGCACATGCACCTGGACGTGCTGGTCGCCCGCCTCACCGAGCAGCAGCCCACGGCGTTCTGGGACCGCTGGGCGGATCTCAAGCACGAGTACGAGCAGCGCATGCCGGTCTGATGCCGCTCTCCGCGCCCGGACCGTCGGGCCGGGCGCACAGACAACATCCGCGACAGGCAAACCCGCGTATAAAAGGGGGTCTGCCCCGATCCAAGGAGTGTTGTCATGAAGTCCCTGTCCAAGCTCGCCGCTTTCGCCCTCGTGGGCATCGCCGCCCTCGCTTCCCCCGCCCACGCAGCGCTGAAGGAAGGCACCCAGGCCCCCGACTTCACCCTGCCGGCGTATCTCGCCGGCCAGCCGTTCACCTTCAAGCTGGCCGACGCACTGAAGCAGGGGCCGGTGGTGGTGTACTTCTTCCCTGCAGCGCACACCTCGGGCTGCAACCTCGAGGCCCATCTGTTCTCGCAGGCGATCGACAAGTTCAAGGCGCTGCATGCCACCGTGATCGGTGTCACCGCCGGCAACACCGACCAGCTGGCGGCGTTCTCGAAGGAAACCGAGCACTGCAGCGGCAAGTTCCCGGTGGCTGCCGACGAGGGCGCCAAGGTCGCCAAGCAGTACGACGCTACGCTGATGATGCGTCCGGGCTGGTCCGACCGTACCTCATACGTCATCGATTCCAGCGGCAAGATCACCTACGTGTACTCGGCGCTCAACCCGAACAAGCACGTGGAGAACACGCTGGATGCGGTGAAGGCACTGGAACACAAGTAAACGGTTACCGGTCCCGGAACGCCCGACCGCCATGTCGGGCGTCTCCCCTTTTTGGAGTCATTCGCCGTAACATCCGACGGATGACCTCTTCCGTGAACCCGATCACAGCCGAAGCCCCGCGCGGCAGCATCGCCTGCGTGGGCGTCGGCATGACGCTGGGCTCGCATCTCACGCCGCTGGCGCGGAGCCATATCCAGCAGGCCGATGTGGTGTTCGCCGCCGTCTCCGACAACATCGTCGAGATGTGGCTGGAGCGCATGCACCCGGATGTGCGCAGCCTGCAGCCCTACTACGGTGAGGGCAAGCCGCGCATCGACACCTACCGCGAGTGGGTCGAGGTGATGATGACCGAGGTGCGTGCCGGCAAGCGCGTCTGCGGCGTGTTCTACGGTCACCCCGGGGTCTTCGCCTGGTCGCCGCACAAGGTCATCGAAGTGGCGCGCGCCGAGGGGTTCTCGGCCAGGATGGAGCCAGGCATCTCGGCCGAGGACTGCCTATACGCAGACCTGGGCATCGACCCCGGCCAACTGGGCTGCCAACACTTCGAAGCCAGCCAACTGCTCTTCTACGAACGAAGCATCGATGCAGGCGGTTATGTCGTCATCTGGCAGTTCGGCGTGGTGGGAAATGCCTCGACCGCCGATTCCGACTGTGGATCGGGATACCGGGAGTTGCTGGTCGAGGTGCTGGCCCGGGACTATCCTCTCGACCATGAGGTCATGGTCTATCGATGCGCCACGCTGCCAATCGAGCAACCGCGCATCCGCCGCATGGCGTTGAGAGACCTGCCTGACGCAGACATCCCAGCCGAGGAGACTGTGGTCCTCCCCCCGGCCCGCCCACTGGTGCGCAACGCGCTTCTTCGGGCACGCCTGGATGCGCTGGACAAGGCGGGCTCAAGATGATGGCATGATCCGACCGGGGAAGAAGTAATCGGTCGCTGGCGGGAGTTGCTGGCGCCCGGAAGGAAGAATAGGGGTTTCCACACAGAGCGACGTGAATGCAGGGCCCCTCGTCCGGGGCTATTCGCGACGCTACCATTCCAGACAAGAGGGGGAATCATGCTTGATACGATCGAAATGCTTGCCGCCATTGGCCAGGACGCCGCCCTGCGCTACATGCCGGGGGATGACCTGGTCAATGAACAGGCGCTGGCCGATGCGGCGGAGCCGTTGAAGGCCGCCATTAGCATGGGGGATCGCTCGGCCCTGGCAGGTGAATTCGGGGCAAGGGTCATGCAGGCAACCCAGGTGAACCAGCGACCCGGGCGTGAGGATGACGAGCCTGACAACGACGAGGACGAGGACGACAAGCCTGGGATCCGTCGCGCGCAGGCATCCGGTCGCGATTGATTCCCATAGTCAGACGCCAGAATGTCAAGGAATGTCAATCGGCGCACTTGCAGAACCGCCTTGGCGGTTCTGTTCTTTCTTGCTTTGCCGATTGTCGGTCGTACTTCAGTTATCCCGAATCCCGGGAAGTTCCTCGACGAGACCGAAGCGGTCCGGACGAAGAACCACGCCCTGTTCGTCACCCGGCTGAATGAGTTGCGCACTGGTGTCTCATCGCTCGACCAACACGAGCGGTGGCACCTGCGGTACCTCGAAGCGTGGGAGGCGATGTACAACGGCAACTATGTCGGATCGCGGATACAGTTCCAGGACATCATCGATCACTCAAACGACCCGGTCCTGACGGCGAAGTCCTCAGCCCGGCTGCTCAGCAGCTACGGAATCACTCGGGACTACGAAAAAGCCTTCGCGCTGGCCAATCGATTGGCGACCGAGCTTCCGAAGTTGAAGGACGCGGAAGCACATGCCGAGGTGCTCTACGATCTCTCGCAGACATTCAATCTCGCGGGACAATCCGACTTGGCGCTGAAGTACGCGCAGATGCTGGTCGACACCACTCCACCCGGTGGAAGCCTCTGTTACCCACTGACATCGAAGGTTTTCGCACTCTCCAACGCCCACAAGGTGCAATCGGACAGTGCGGAGCTGAAGCAGGCGATCCAGGCATGTATCGCTGACGACCAACCCGTTGTCCAGAACTCGCTCTGGCTGGTCCAGGGCGAACACCTGCTTGCCGAGGGGAAGCCGACGAAAGTGCTGGCCATGCTCGGCAGCATCAGGAAGAGCCTCGATCAGAACAAATTCCAGCCACACCTGCTTTCGGCGCTGGCGCAGCGAGCAGAGGCCTACGAGATGCTCGGAAGAGACAACGATGCCGAGCAGGCAGCGCTCTCGGCCATCAAGATGAGCGATCCCGGTGACGTGAGTGAATGGCTGAGGGATGTCTACCAGGTGCTTTACCGCGTCGCAAAACGGCGCGGGGAATCATCGACCGCACTTCGGTACTACCAGTATTACGTCGAGCAGGACCGCGGTTACCTCAATGACATCAGCGCCCGCACACTTGCCTTCCAGCTCGCCAAGCAGCAGGTGCTTGCCAAGAAGCTGGAAACCGAGGAACTGAGCAAGCAGAACGCCATCCTCAAGCTGCAGCAGCAGCTGGACGCCAAGGCGGTGGAGACCAGCCGGCTGTACATCGTGCTGCTGCTGATTGGCCTGACCGGCATCGTGTTGTGGCTGCTGCGGCTGAAGCACTCCCAGTTGCGCTTCAAGCGCATGGCCACCCGCGACGGCCTGACCGGCATCCTCAACCACCAGCACTTCATCAACGAGTCCGAACGGCAGCTCCGGCATCTGGAACGGAAGTCTGGGCAAGCCAGCCTGCTGTGGATGGACCTGGACCACTTCAAGCAGATCAACGACACCCATGGGCACGCCGCCGGCGACGCCGTGCTGCGCCACATCGTGAAGGTCTGCAACGACCATCTGCGCCCTGGCGACCTGTTCGGGCGGCTGGGCGGCGAGGAATTCGGCATCCTGCTGCTGGAATGCGAGCGGGACCACGCCATCGCCATCGCCGACCGCATCCGCCTGGCGATCGAGGGGGATCCGCTCGAACACGAGGGCATGATGCTCTCGGTCTCGGCCAGCGTCGGTGTCGCCTCCACCTGCAACGCAGGACATGCGCTGCAACGCCTGTGTCGTCGCGCCGATGCGGCGCTGTACCGGGCCAAGCGCGACGGCCGCAACCGGGTAGTCGCGGATGCGGGGGAAGGCACCTCTGTCTTTGCATGACCGGCCCCTCGCGACTCCTGCAGCCCCCGAGGGTGAGCTTTATGCCCCCCGCTTTCCGCCCGGACCTCAACCTTTCCGCTTCGCTGCCGTCATTGCAGGGAGCGCCGGGCATCCCGGTTGTCGTTGCCTGTTCGAGGAAAGGATGTTGTTGAGCTCCCCCCACGCAGGACCAGCGGTCCGTTGCAGATGTGATCGCCGAATGGCCATGGATCAGGCCCGGCTGCGTGCCTGTTCGGCGCAGCGCGTCGGCAAAGCCGCGTCCGGGCGAGGCTGATCGCGACTGCCATGTCCCCTCGCCGCCTTCCCCGTCCGCTCCGACTGACCGCCGCCGTGCTTGCTACGGCCCTGTCGCTGTGGGCGACGTGGGCCACGGCCGCGATCACCGATGTCGGGCTCTTCCTGGACCAGACCGAGAACATCCGGCTGAGCGACCATTCGCGCTTCGTGCAGAAGCTCGCGCAGATCCATCGGGAAGCGCCGGCGATGACCTCGTCGCAGCAGTGGCGGTTGCGCTATCTGGACGGCTGGGAGTCTTCGTACGAGGGGGACTACGCCAAGGCGGAAAATCGCTTGCAGGATGTAAGCGACCACTCTGGTGACGCCAACCTTGCCGCGAAGGCCTTGGCGCTGCTGATGAGTATCCAGGTCATCAACCAGCACTACGACAAGGCCTACGAATTGGCCAGCAATATGGTGACGCGGCTACCCAAAATCACTGACCCACTGGCGCGCTTCCTCGTTCTGGAGAATCTGGCGCAGGTCTATAACTTCGCTGGTCAGCCCAACCTAGCCGCGCATTACGCGCGAATGATGCGAGACACGATTCCGCCCGGAGAGAGCGAGTGCTTGCCGGGAGTGTCACTGGTAGTCGCCGAGGAGACCGCGAAACGCTTGTCGTCGTCCAGCCCCAGCCTCGAGAACGCCATCGCGACGTGCAACGCCGCTAAACAACCGGTACTCGTGGACCTGCTGCAGCTTGTCAAGGGAGATATGTTGCTCGGAGAGCATCTCCCCAACAAAGTACTGCCACTACTGAACAGCATTCGTCCAACCATCGAGAGCGTGGGTCTTTACCCGCACAGACTCTCCTGGCACGTACAGCAGGCCCAGGCTTACCTTGCCCTCGGAGAGGATGCTGCAGCCGAGAACGCCGCAAGGGCGGCTATCGCAATGAAGACACCTGGCGACGTTGGCGAGCATCTCGCCGACGCCTACCACGTGCTTTACGAGATCGAGAAAAAGCGCGGCCACGGCATGGCCGCGCTGGAGAACTACGAGCATTACGTCAAGCAGAACACGAGCTACCTCAACGACGTGTCCGCGCGTGCTCTCGCCTACCAGCGCGTGCAGCAGAACCTGCTCGCCCAGAAAATGCAGAACGATGCGCTGGAGCGGCAGAACCAGGTCCTGCGCCTGGAGCGGTCGCTGACTGAACAGGCGGCGCACACCACCCGGCTCTATGCCGTACTGCTGCTCGGGCTGCTGACCCTCCTGGTGCTCTGGCTGCTGCGGGTCAAGCGGCTGCAGCTGCGCTTCCGCGAGATGGCGCGCCGGGACGGACTCACCGGCATCCTCAACCACCAGCACTTCATGCAGGAAGCCGAGACCCTGGTGGCCGAACAAGCGAAGCGATCTGGCAACGTGGCGCTGGCGCTGATCGACCTGGACCATTTCAAGCAGATCAACGACGTCCACGGCCACGTGACCGGCGATCTGGCGCTGCGCCACATCGTGTCGGTGGTGCAAGCCTGGCTGCGCCCCGGCGATCTTTTCGGTCGCCTGGGTGGCGAGGAATTCGGCCTGCTGCTGAGCGGCTGCGCACACGACGAATGCGTCGCCCTGGCCGAGCATGTCCGCGAGGCCGTAGCGGCGACGCCGCTCCGTCTGGACGGCGAGCCGATCGTCGTCACCGCGAGCATCGGCATGGCGTTTGCCGAAGATGTGGGTTTCGACCTGTCCCGGCTGTTCCACCACGCCGACGCCACGCTCTACGCGGCGAAGCGGGCTGGCCGCAACCGCGTCATGACCGAGCTCACCGACGAGGATCTGCTCGGCCGCTCGGTGCGCGACCCCCGTCCCGCCTGAATCCGCCTAAAGGTGCCTGCGCACCGTACCCGGCACCCGCTGCGCCATCATCGTTTCGTCAGCCGCCACGGCATGGTTGCGACCGCGCTGCTTGGCCACGTACAGCGCCGCGTCCGCCCGCGCGAACAGTTCGTCGAGCTGGTAGCCCTGGTCCGGGTCGGCCTGGGCCACACCCAGGCTGAGCGTCAAGCCAGGAACCGGCGGGTCGGCGTGCGGAGCGCGTGCGGCAACCGCCAGGCGCAGGGTCTCGGCCAGCGCGAGCGTGCGCGCGGCATCCTGGCCCGGGCTGGCGATCATGAATTCGTCGCCGCCGAAGCGACCGAACAGATCGTCGCTGACCAGGTGCTCCCGCACCACGCCGACCACCAGCGCCAGCGCCGCGTCACCCACCAGGTGGCCGTGGCGGTCGTTGATCTGCTTGAAGTGATCCAGGTCGAACACGATCAGGCTGAGCGGCTGACCGTACTTGGACAAGTGGTCGATCCGGTCACGCAACTCGGCGCCGAACGCCTGCCGGTTGAGCGTGCCGGTGAGCGGATCGTGCATCGACAGGTGCTGCAGCTTCTCCGACTTGCGCTGCAGGTGGCTGTGGGCCGACTTCAGCACGCGCTGCTGGCGCGCCAGCCGCTCGGTTTCCGCTTTCAGCCGCTGGCTGTGGCGCCAGGCTGTCCACCAGGCAGCGGCCAGCGCGGCGAGCAGCACCAGCCAGGGCCAGGTCGGCGCCTTGCGGGACTCCGGCGGCGAGCCGGGAGCGGCGCCCGCTTCCGCCGGCAAGGCGCCCGCCACGCGGGTCGGCATCGGCGCCGAAGCGGCCGGGTTTGGCATGGACGCCGCCGGCGCGGGTGCCACCCGCAGTGCCGTCGTCGGGGGCTGCGGCTGCGAACCGGCGGCGCGAACGGGATCGCTCGCCACGCGTTCGGGAGCGGGCGCCGTCACGATGGGCACCGTGGCGGGCAACGTCGCCGGTGCACGCCCTGCCTCCGGTGGCGGTGGCGGCGGGAATCGACGCGGTGGAGGCATGCCGGGCGGGGGTGGTGGAGGCGGCGGACGCATCCCGCGCGGTGGCGGAAAACGAGCCGGCTCCCGCTGCTGCCCGTGCGCAGGCATCATGCCGGCACAAGCCAACACGGCGGCCACCAGCAAGCCAGCCTGTCGATGCATTCCCCTGGACTCCCCTGTAGATCCGACCCACTTTAGCGGGAGCCAGCGGGAGCCGCCATGCGGCTCAGTGCACCCGGGTCGATCCTGCCAGGACCCTGCCGATCGCCCCGAGCGCCAGCGGTGCCATGATCGCGTAGCCAGCCGGCGTCGGATGCACGCCATCGGCTGCAAGCCGGCGATCCAGTCCGCCCTGTGCATTGGCCAGCGCGTCGTAATAGTCGAGGTAGACCGCGCCCTGCGCCTTCGCGTAGTCCTTCAGCCAGGCATTCAGTGCGCGGATCCGACCCGCCGGCTGCAATCCCGGGTGCCAGGGGTAGTCGGCGGTCGGCAGCACCGAAGCGAGAATCACGCGTATGCCATGGGCTCGGGCCAGCTCGGTCATTGAGCGAAAGTTGTCCTCGATCATCGGCAAGGTGGCCAGTCCGGTGTTGCCGGCGATGTCGTTGGTGCCGGCCAGGATCACCACGGCGGCCGGGTGCAGGTCGATCACGTCCTGCCGGAAGCGCACCACCATCTGCGCGGTGGTCTGGCCGGAAATCCCACGGTTGACGAACGGCTTGCCGGGGAAGAACGTCGTGCCGGGCGCACGCCCCCACGCGTCGGTGATCGAATCACCATAGAACACCACGCGCTGCTCGCCGGGCTTCGGCGCGCCCAGCCTCCGGTTGTCCGCGCGGTAGCGCTCCAGCTGCGGCCAGTCGGCCAGCAGGTGCTGCATCGAGGCGATCTGCGCCAGGTCCAGCGACGACGCAGGCGCGGTGTAGAGCGGATTGATCGCCTGTGGCGTGCCTTCCTTTCCGCCGGATGCCAAGGCATTCCATGACAGGGCCAGCACCAGCAGGCCCGCGACCACAGGCAACACTCGAAACATCCGGACAACTCCACGACAGACCGATTCGGCACACGGTAGCGCAATGCGCCGCGGCACCCGAATGGATCAGTTGTAGGTCTGCACGACCAGCAGCGGTCGCTGCCCCGTGGATGAGGCGGATGCAGCCTGGTCGCCGAATTGCCGGAGCACCGGCAGTGACTCGTGGTCGTTCAGGCGGATCACCTCGCGGCGGTAGGTCGAGGGGTTGGCCGCGTCCCCTCCACCGCCGTCGGCAACCGGTGCTCCGCACGAGTAGACCCGGACCGGGCCGCCTACCTCACCGGGCAGGCGCGTTGCCGCACCCGTATCGCAGGTGGGCGTCACCACCGCGCCGGAGAACTGGATCAGTCCCTCGCCCGCCCACGCCAGGCTCATGCCGATGGCGACGAGCTCGAGCACGACGGCAAACGCACCACGCCATTCATTCCGCATGACCGCACCTCCCAGGTGTGTCGCGGGAGCCTCACCGCACTCCCGCACCCGATGTCTTCCCTATCGGATGGCCACTCTGCCCCAGCGGGACAGGCGGCAGCTGATTCATGTCAACTGCCGCCGAACAACAGTGTGATGTAAATCACATTATCGAAGCGTGACGCCTATTTCCGCGCCGCGATGATCTGGTCAAGGTAGTCCGGAGTACCTTCGATCCGCTCCAGGTGGGGGTATTGCAGGCCGCCATGGTAGTCGACCGCCACATGCCGGTAGCCGCCCTGGTACTTCAACAGCAGGTCGATCGGTGTCTGGTTGCCCTTGGCCGCGCTGATCGCCTGTTTGAGCACGTCCTTGGAGTAGTCCTGCCCGTTCACCGCCACGATGGTCGCACCGGTGCTCACCCCCGCCTTGAACGCCGGGCCTCCCCAGCGCACATCGTTGACCAGGCCCTTGTCCGCCATGGTCAGGCCGATCGACCAGGTGAAGTTGTACAGGTGCCGCGGCGACTCCGGACGGCTGTCGTACTGCTTCTCGTACGGGCTTTCCTGCTCGGTGTAGACCAGCTTCCAGCCGGTGCCCGCCAGCCCGTCCAGCAGCGGCGGATCCAGCGTGTCCACGCGCTGGCGCAGGAACGAGGCCCAGTCGTACTTGGCCACGCCGTCGAGCGCGGCGACCACGTCGTCGAAGGTGTAGGTCTTCGTCACGTAGCTGCCGTTGTCGACGCCGAAGAACGCCCTGGCGAAATCATCCAGCGACTTGTGGTCGTGGGTGAGCGCGCGCAGCTTGGCGTCCACGGCGAGCCACACCATCTGGCCGGCGCTGTAGTACTCCTCGCTCATCTGCCAGCTGCGGTACGGCAGCGCGGCGCGGCGTGCCGCGGTCGGGTCGTTGGTGGTGTCCTCCAGCGTGCGCCACTGGAAGCCCTCGCGGTTGCGGTCGTAGTTAGCGGCCACCATCGCGAGCGCGTCGCGGAACTGCTCCGGCGTCCACATGCCGGCGCGCGCGGTCAGCACGAAGCCCCAGTACTGGGTCTGGCCCTCGTACACCCACAGCAGCGAGTCGCCCATCGGCACGTTGAAGTTGGGCGTCCACAGGTCCGCGCCGCGGCGGAACTTGCCGTTCCACGAGTGGGTGTACTCGTGCGCGAGCAGGTCGCGCCCCGGCGCCGCGTCGTCCCACGCGGTGAAGTAGTCCGCGCCCAGGCCGTTCTCGCTGGACTGGTGATGCTCCAGGCCGTTGCCGCCCAGCTCGTCGGACAGCGAGAACAGGAAGTCGTAGTGGTCGTAGTGGTGCGAGCCGAACAGCTTCGTCGCCTGCACCGCCAGGTTGCGGTGCACCTGCACCTGGTGCGGCGTCATCGCCAGGTATTTCGGCGCGTCTGCGACGATGTCCAGGTGCACCGGCGCCCCGCCCGGCGGGGTCAGGTCCACCCGCTTGAAGTACCTGCCGGCGTAGATCGGCGAGTCCACCAGGTTGTTGAAGGTGACCGGCTTGAAGGTGGTGGTGCCGCCGGACTGCGAGGCGGTTTCCAGCGCGCTGCCGAACTGCCAGCCGGCGGGCAGGCTGACGCTGGGCGCGAAGGTGATCCGGCGCGAGTAGTGGCCGGCCGGGTACAGCGCCACCTTGTTCCATTCCAGGTCGAGCATGCGGTCGGTCATCTCGAAGCCGCCGCTGCGATCGGACAGGTACTGGAACGTCACGTCGAGGCTGGACACGCCCTCGGGCACGTCGAGATGGAAGGCGTAGACGTCGTACTTGTCGCGCGTCCACTTCAGCGGCTTGCCGCTGGCCTCGATGCGCAGTCCGGCGAGCATGGCGACCGGACCGGTCGGCGAGTGGTCGCCGGGGATCCACTGCGGATACAGCAGCGTGAACGGACCGGGCTTCACCGGCACGGTCTCGTGCACGCGGTAGATGCCCTGGCGGGTGTCGCTGGCATCGACGTGGATGGCCACCGTGCCCGGATACGGCACGTCCTGCGGCGCCGGCACCTTGCCGCTGCGCGATTCCTGGGCGCTGGCGACCGCGCTGCCCAGGACCAGTGCGACAGCCACTGCGACTCGCGAAAACTTGCGGCTCGCGGCGAGCGGCGAACCGTTGGCGGGAAGGGAGAACATGGGCGGCTCCAGCAGCGGTGGTAAACCTTGGAACTTAGCACCAGCCAGCACGCGATGGGCCGTGCCGGAAGCCATCCGACGATGGCTTCGCCCGGATCCGACTGCCATGCCCCGCCGTCGACGCCTGCGAGTGACACGCCACGGCGGGCACTCACGCGGGAGCCGTCGACGGCGACATCGCAACTAGCCAAGCACCTCGGCGAAGGCGCTGTCGGCTTCCAGCGCCTTTGGCAGCAGCTTGAACACGGCATCCAGCTGCACGCCCGCCATCAGTGGGCCATCGGCCGCCTGGCGCGCTTCGTCGCCGATGCCACCGCAGGCATCCAGCGCATCGGCGATGTGTACGGCCTGCGCCACCAACAGCGGCATCACCGATCCCGCCGGAGCCTGCATCGGCCGTGCCTGATAGGCGATCGCGTCCTGGATCAGGCGCGGCAGATTCCAGCGCCGTGCGAGCTCCGCTCCGACCTCCGGGAAGCCGAACCCCAGCTGCAACGTCTCATCCGCGGCATGGGCCGTGGACGATGTGGTCGGCTGCAGCATCTTCGCGTACTCCGGCGCAGCCGTCTGGATCAGCAGCTCGCCGAGGTTGTGCATCATGCCGCAGGTGAACGCGGCCTCAGCATCGATGCCGCGCTGCCGGGCCAGCAGACGACCGATGCTGGCGACTTCGAAACTGTGTCGCCAGAAGCGCTTCAGGTCGAAGCTGCCGCCGGGGCGAAAGACGCCGGTGACCGCCGAGGCGAGCACCAGCGTGCGCAGCATGTTGAAGCCCAGGCGCAGCGCCGCGTCGGACACATGCGTGCAGTCGCGGGCCCCGTGGAAGCGCGCCGAGTTCGCCAGTCGCAGCACCTTGGCGGCAATCACCGGATCGCGCTCGATGGTGTGGGCCAGCTCGTCGATGTTCGTGTCGGGATCGTCGAACTGGCGCAGCAGCTCATGTGCCACCTCGGGGACGGTGGGCATGTCGTGCAGCTTCTCGAACAGGTCGTCCAGATTCATGCGCACCTCGCGCGTCGGATGGAATGCACGCCCGCTTGAACCACCAGCGGCATCGCCGACCGGCGGCCGGCGTGTCGGCTTATCGGCATGTTCCGGGGGAAGTGAAGGGTCCATCGCACGATCGAGCCGGTCATCGAGCGTCCCGGCCGTGGCGTCCGCGGGACCGGGTACCCCATGCAACGATCCGCACGGGCGAAATGCGGCCCGGCGCGGCGGCTGCGACATACCGCCCTACCCGGCCGAACCGGACATTGACGGCGATCAAGATCCCTCGGCCGCGGCGCCCCAGGATGACAGGCGTGCCATGTGACATGCCCAACGAGGTCTCCCCATGCGAATGAAACCGACTCTGGTGCTGGGCGCCTGCCTGGCGATCGCCGTCCCGGCACTGGCCATGGCCGACCAGGCCCGCGGCAATCGCGGCAGCGGCCAACAGGCCGGCCAGGGAACCATGCAGCAGGACCGCCTGCATGACCGTATCCGCGACCCGGCCCACGACATGGATCGCGACCGTACCCGCGACCGCGACAACCAAATCTACGGCTATTCGCTGATGACCCCGGCCGAGCGCTCGTCCTACCGCTCGCAGATCATGCAGATGAAGACACTGCAGGAGCGGGAAACCTACCGTCAGCAGCACATGGAACAGATGCAGCAACGTGCCCGCGACCGCGGCGTCACCCTGCCGGGCATGCAGAGGCAGGGCAATGGCCAGGGTTCGCCGTCGCAGATGCGGCAGCAGAACCAGACGCAGAACCAGACCCAGCAGCAGAACCGGAACCAGGCGCAGGGTCAGGATCAGAACCGGCAGCAGGAAAAGACCCGCCAGCAGGAGCAGCAGCAGGAGCAGACCCGCAATTCCGAGGGCAACGGCTCCTGAAGCCCACCCGTTCTCCCCGCGTCGCGCCCGTCCCCGGATCGCGACGTGATGCGCCCGCGCAACGCGGGCGTTTTTTTGCCCCTCTGCCACCGGTGCCGCTCATTCGCGGGAGGACGCCTCCCGGCGCATGCGGGCAAGCAGCGCGCGCTGCTCGTCGCGATGCCTGCGGACGAGGCGGTCCAGTGCCTGGAAGCGCGGGTCGTCGCGCAGGTGCGCATAAAGCGGGTCGTGCCCGGCCAGATACCACCAGCGGTATACCTGCCCGTTCGCCACGCTGTGCCCGAGCGCGTCCAGTGCCCGCGCGTCGTTGCCCAGCACGGCGAATGCGGCACTGTGCTCGCGACTGAACCAGTCCGGCGCACGCCCCAGCCCGTGCGCATCGACCAGGGCCAGCAGCTGGCGGGCCCTGGCCCGCCCTTCACCACGGCGCCCCGCCAGCACCAGCACGTGGGCATAGACCGCGTCGAATCCGCGGTACCACATGGGCATCTGGCCGGCATGCGCCGCGTCCACCGACTGCAGCACCTGCAGGGCCGAGGCCGGATCGCCGCGTGCCAGCGCGGCGTCACGCACGGCCTGCGCCGCGGAGGCCTGCGGACCGTGGTCCGGCCAACGCGCCGCAGCGATGCCGGCAGCGGCCGCCGCCGCTGCGGCCGGGTCGCCGCGGTACTGGGCGATCTCCAGCATGGCCAGAGGCGGCGGCGCCGTCCCCAGCGCCGCCTCGGCAGCCGCCGGATCGCCCAGGTCGAGATAGATGTCGCGCGCCAGCGCGCGCGCCTGCGGCCACTCCGGCTGCACGGCCAGGGCCCGTTCGATCAGCTGTGCGGCCTCGGCGAAGTGTCCGCTGTATTCCCACTTCGAATACGCCAGCTGGTAGAGCGCCTCCGGCAATGCCGGGTTGATCGCCAGCGCCTGTTCCACCAGCCGGTCATGCTCGGCCACGTCGCTGCGCACGATCATCACGAAGAACGCCTGGGTCAGGCACAGCTCCGGCGCCAGCGGCTCGATCCGGCGGGCACGCTCGATCTCGCCAAGCGCCTCGCCCACGCGACCATGCAGGAACAGCCACTGTGCGTAGTGCACGTGGCCGTCGCCGTCGTTCGGCGACAGCGCCAGCCCCCTGCGGTACAGCGCCTCGGCCTGCGCGGGATTGTCGGCCAGCCGCGCCAGCTCGCTCCACGCCTCACCCAGGGCGGGATCGAGCGCGACCGCCCGCTCCAGCGCCTGGCGCCCCTCGTCGCGCTTCACCGCGGCCGGTCCCGGATCGGCATCGGCCGCGCGCATCAGCGCCTGCGCCAGCCCGAGATAGGCCCGGGCAAATCCCGGGTCGAGAATCGTCGCCCGCCGGTACAGCTCGATCGCATCCGCCGCACTGGCCGGGTCGGCACGACGCATCCGCTCGCGCCCGAGCAGGTAGACGCGATAGGCGTCCAGGTGGATCGCGCGATCCGCGCCCGGAGCCGTTGGCAGGGGCGGCGCGTCCAGCGCCTTCAGCACCTCCCGCACGACGTCGTCGCGCAGCATCGCCACCGCCTGCGGCGGTCGCATCGCTCCCCCCTGCCACAGCACCCGGCCGGAGCGCGCCTCCACCAAGCGGGCATCCAGCCGCACGCCCCCCGGGGTACTCGTGACCGCCCCCTGCAGCACGTAACCCACCTGCAACTGGCCGGCGACCGCCCGCGCGTCGCTCATCGCCGCGGTGGCCGCGACGGTGGAACCGTCGGCGACCACGGTGAGTCCCGGCGTTCGTGCGAGCGCTTGCCGCACCAGGTCAGTCAGGCTGGCGGCAATGCGTGGACCCGCGTCGTCCTGCGCCGACCCCTGCAGCGGCAATACCGCGAGCGTGGCCTCGACAGGAGTCGGTGGCGCCGGCCGGGCCCGCGGCCAGGCCCACCAGGCCAATGCCAGCACACCGCACAGGGCACCGGCGACGAGCCAGCGACGGGCGTAACGCCGGCCGGCCGGCGCTGCGGGCGGCGCGGGCGCCGGCGCCTCGGTGGGTGACGGGGCCTGCCGCGCCACCGGCGCGATCAGCCGGTAGCCCTTGGTCGGCACGGTGGCGATGTAGCGCGGCGCGCGCGGATCGTCACCCAGCGCGCGCCGCAGCTGGGCGATGCAGCGGTACACCGGGTTGTCGCCCATCGGACGGCCGTGCCACACCGTGTCGATCAGTTCGCTGGCGCTGACCACCTCGCCGGCCCGTTCGACCAGGTGCATCAGCACCGCCATCGTCTTGGGCTCCAGCGCCGTCTCACCGTGGGGAGCGACGACCCGGTCGAGATCGGCCCAGACCCGGCACTCGCCTACGCACAGCCCGGCGCCACCGGGCACCTGGCCGGGCACAGCGGATGTCGGCAGTGCGGCGTCTCCCGCTCCCTCGCGCATCGTCCTGCTCCCCTCGCTGGCGCGACCTTAGCCCGTTCCCGGACACCCCACCAGCTTCTCCCCAGAAAAGCTCCAGAAAAGCCAAAGGACGCCGCCGGGGCGGCCTGCGCAGGATCGCCGGACCCGCTCCGGCTGGCGCCGTCGTCGCTCCACGGCACGGCGGCGCCCCGGCGGGATTCTGCACCGACCACCATCCGTCACCGGAGAAAGTCCATGAACCAGGCATCCGTCGTACGCACCACCGACACCGCCCGCCCCCCTGCCCGCCGCCGTGCCCTGCTGTCCGCGGTGCTGGCGGTCGCCGCCTTCGCGATGTGTGGCCCGAGTCTCGCCCACGCCAACCTGGGCGGCTGTTCCAGCGGCAGTCTCAAGGGCCGCTACGTGTTCACCGCCAGCGGCTTCACCCGGGCGCCCGCGGCGCCGCCGGGCACGCCGTGGGTGCCCAAGGCGATCCTCGAGGTGCTGCAGTTCAACGGCGACGGCACCGTGCTCACGCCGGCGGTCACCGTGGCCAATCCGTTCGGCGACCTCGGCGCCATCATGGCCCCGCCCGGCGGCGCGCCTGGCGAATACACGGTCAACGCGGACTGCACCGGTACCGTGCACTTCCTCGACCCGAACAACGTCACCTTCTCGATCTATGTCGAGGCGTTCGGCCAGCGGGTGCGGATGATCCAGACCAACCCCTCGAACAATGTCTTCGAGGGGGTTGCGCGGCGCAGTTGGTGATCACCCCGGACGAGGCGCGCGCCGCACCATGCGGCGGGCGTCCCGTCCGTTTGCCGGGCAGGGTCATGCCACGGCGATCACCGCGTCGGTGTCCACCACCGTGGCGAACTCGTCCTTGAGATCGCTCAGCGCGCTCAGGTGCACTTCTTCGGGCGGACGCATCGCGCCGTCCAGGCCGATCCGCGCGAAGGTCGCCGTGGCGTCGGCGACGATGAAGGTGTCGAAGCCGAGGTTGCCGGCCATGCGGGTGGTGGCCGACACGCAGTGGTTGGTGGTCAGGCCGGTGACCACCAGCCCCTCGATGCCCGCCGCGCGCAGGTCGCGCTCGAGCGTGGTGCCAATGAAGGCACTGTTGACCGATTTCCGGTAGACCGGCTCGCCCTCGCGCGGCGCGGTTTCCGGTTTGGGGCGGTTGCCCGGCGTGCCCGGACGGAACGCGCCGTCGGGCGCGGCCGAATCGTGATGCACGTGGATCACCGGCCGGCCCTGCGCGCGGAACGTGGCCAGCAGGCGCGCGATGTTCGCTTCGGCGCCGGGGTTGTTGCGCGCGCCCCAGCGCGGGTCGTTGAAACCCTGCTGGACATCGATCACGATCAGCGCGGTCTTGCGGGGGAGGAGCATCGTCACGGTGGTTCTGCCTGTCGCATGCGCCGCAGGCCGGCGCGGTGGCGGCATGGTCCGCGCCGGTCGGCCGCGTTCCAAAACCCCGATGGACCCATCGGCCCGGACGATCACCCCACCCCGCACGCATGGACATCGAACTGCGACACTGCCGGGCGCTGCTGGCGCTCGCCGAACAGCACGGCATCGCCCGCGCGGCGAAGGCCGTCGGGGTGGCGCAGTCGACGCTGTCGGAAACCCTGTTCTCGCTCGAACGCGCGGTCGGCTTCGCCGTCACCGAGCGGTCCCCGGGCAGCGGCGCGGTGCTGACCGCGCAGGCGATGGCGCTGCTGCCGTACGCGCGGCGTCTGCTGCAGGTCGCCGAGGAAACGATGGCGTTCGCGAAAGGGCTGCAGCCGGAGCATGCGCTGGCCATCGGGGCCTCCGAATCGGTCGGTACCTACGTGCTTCCCGCCGCGCTCGCCGTCCTGCGCGAGCGCTGTCCCGGGCTCCCCGTGCAGGTCCGCACCGGCCTCTGCACGGAGCTGCGCCAGCTGGTGTCCGCCGGCCGGCTGCAGGCGGCGATCACCATCGGCCCGAGCATCGACCAGACGGTGCCGCCGGACCAGACGCTGCTGCAACTGGCGTCGTCGCGCCTGGCCCTGTTCCGCGCACCAGGCGACACCGCTCCGTCGCCCGTCGCCGGAGCGGTGGCCGCGGCGATCTGCGTGCCCGACCCGGAAGGTGCGCTCAACGCCCTGCTCTCCACCTGGCTGCGCCATGTGGGCATCGCCGCGGCGCTGCACTCGGCCGGCTCGGTGGAGGCGGTGAAGCGGCAGGTGGCTTCCGGCGGCGAGCTCGGCGCACTGCCGCGCTACGCCGTCGCGGTCGAGCTGGCGCGCGGCGAGCTGGTCGAGGTGCCCACGCCGCAACCGCTGCCGACGATGGTGCTGGAGGTAACGGCGCTGGACGGCGCCGCAGTCGGCGGCCCGCTCGCCATCCTGCTCGACGCGTTGCGCCTGGCACGGCTCTGAGCGCGGGCCCGACCCGGCTGCGCAGCGGCCGTTACCATCGGGGCCTGCCCTCCCCGATGACCCGCCATGTCCGTTGATGCCCGCCGAACCGAGACCGTCTCGCGCCGATCCATGGCCGTAGCGGCGCTGTCCACCGTGGTGGAGTGGTACGACTTCACCCTGTACCTGTATTTCGCCACCGTGCTGTCGCGGGTGTTCTTCGGCGGCGGCGCCACCTCGCTGCTGGCCACGCTGGCCGGCTTCGCCATCTCCTACGCGATGCGGCCGCTGGGCGCCGTGGTGTTCGGTCACATCGGCGATCGCATCGGTCGTCGGCGCACCCTGCTGCTGTCGATGATGCTGATGACCGCCGCGATGCTGGCCACCGCGCTGCTGCCGGACTATGCCGCGATCGGTCCCGCCGCCGGGGTGCTGCTGCTGGCGCTGCGCTGCTTCATGGCGTTCTCGGTGGGCGGCGAATACACCGGCGTGGTGGCGTACATGCTGGAGGGTGCGCCGGAGCGGCGCCGTGGCCTGCTCACCTCGCTGGCGTCCGCGGCGAGCGAAGTGGGCGCGCTGCTTGCCGTGGCGCTGTCGGCGCTCACCGTCGGCATGCTGAGCCCGGCCGACCTCGCCGCCTGGGGCTGGCGCATCCCGTTCTTCGCTGGCGCCGTGCTGGCCGGCGCGGTGTGGTTTGCGCGCTCGGTAATGGAGGAATCGCCGGACTTCGAGCGCCAGGTAGCCGAGCGCAGCGTGCCCGACTCGCCGCTGCGCCACACACTGCGCCACCACCGGCCGGCCCTGCTGCGCACCTTTGCGGTGTCGGCGCTGGGATCGATCACCTACTACGTCGGCATCACCTACGTGCCGGCCTTCCTCACCTCCTCCGGCGTACTCGCCGAGGGGCGCTCGCTGGGGCTGTCCACGCTGGCGGCGGTGGCGGTGATCGTGGTGACGCCGTTCACCGGCGCGCTGTCCGACCGGGTGGGCCGGCGACCGGTACTGCTGTGGCTGGCGGCCGCCAGCGCGCTGCTGCCGCTGGGCATGTTCGCGGTGATGGGCAGCGGCGATGAATGGATGATCGCGTTCGGCGCGGTCGTACTGGCCTGCCTCGCCGGCGGGGTCAGCGCAGTGGGCGCGCCGGCCACCGCCGAGCAGTTCCCCGGCGAGGGGCGGCTGAGCGGGCTGGCACTGGGCGTCACCATGGCCACGGCGATCTTCGGCGGGCTCACGCCGTTCCTGGCCGAAGTGCTGGTGAAGCTGACCGGCTGGCATGCGGTGCCCGGCGCGATGATCGCGCTGGTCGCCCTGGCCGTGCTGCCGGTGTTCGCCCGCATGCCGGAAACCCGGCCCGTGCCCGCCGAGGCCGGGCGCGGCTGAGGCCAGCGACGCGGCCCGGCGGGAGCGCCGTGCAGTGCTGTCCCCGAAGGGCATGACCCCGTGCAGCGGCTGCGCCACGACGGCGGGGCATGGCACTATCGCAATCAGGCGCAGACGCGGCCCAGGCCGGGCCCGGCGTGCTACAGGGGGCGCGATGGACGGGGGCATGGAGCGGGAGCGCCGCGCACGGCGCACACCGAGTCGGGGCCGACACCTGGCCTGCGGATTGTTGCTGGCCGCTTTGACCTGGCTGCCGCCGGCCGGCCACGCGCAGCAGGTGCGGCTGGACGATCATGGCATCACCGCGATCGAACCACCCGCACACGGCGAACCTGGACACGAGCTGCGCCTGCCCGACCCGGACGCGCCGCTGGGACGTTACGTGCGCCTGCTGGCCGAGGAGCGTGGTCACCCGCTCACGCTGGAGCAGGCCCGCCGGGCGCTGGCGGAGGGCCGCTTCAGCCGTTCCGCCAGCGCGGTGCCGAACCTGGGCAACGACGCCCCGCCGGGCTGGCTGGTGCTGGACATCGACGACGCGCAGTACCTGCCCCGCACCTGGCGCATCTACGTGGTCGAAGGCTGGGCCGACCGTGTGGACGCCTGGCTGGTCGGACCGGGCGGCCGCATCACCCCGTGGCAGGGCGGCGACGAGCGCGCCCCCGGGCGCGACCTTCATCCCGGGCTGGGCTTCGCCTTCGACGCCCGGTTGCAGCCAGGCCGCTCGCAGCTGTTCGTGCGCGCCGACAGCGTGGACTCGGTGCAGTTCGGCGTACGTCTCGTGCCGATGGACCGCACCGGCCTGCTGGAGGGATCGACCCGCGGCTGGCTGGGCCTGGTGCACGGCTACCTGCTGGCGCTGGTGGCGACCTTCGGCCTGCTGTGGCTGGCGCTGCGCGAGTCGAGCCTGCGGCGCTACGTGTTCTACGTGGGCAGCTACCTGTTCATGCACCTGGCCTATTTGGGCGTGGCCGCGCGGGTGGTGTGGCCGGACGCGCCACTGGTCGGGCGCTACGCCATCCTGGTCGGCATGACGCTGTTCTCCAGCACCGGCCTTGCATTCGCCCGCGACTTCCTGCGCATGGCGCGCTGGGCACCGCGGCTGGATCGGGCCCTGGCCTGGCTGGTGCGGCTGGGACTGGCGGGCATGGCGCTGTGCATCGTCACCAACGCGCACGCGCTGGCCGTGACGCTGGCCTTCGCCTACATCAACGTGTTCACGGTGCTGATGGTGGTGATCGGCGTGCTCGCCGTGCGCCGCCGCGCCGAGCAGGCCTGGCCGTTCTTCGTCGCGTCGCTGATCAGCATGGTCGGCGCCTTCATCACCACCCAGGCGGTGATGGGACGGCTGCCGTTCAACGACATGACCTTCCGGCTGATCGAGGTCGGGATCATGACCGAAGCGTCGATCTGGGCGCTGGCGCTGGGGCTGCGCCTGCGCCGCGACCGCGAGGACCGTGCGCAGGCATTGCAGCTGGCCGAACACGACGCACTCACCGGGCTGTACAACCGCCGCGGCTTCCTGGTGCACGCCGCGCCCCTGTTCGATGCGGCCGCGACACCGGGCGCCCATGCCCTGGCGATGCTGGATATCGACCACTTCAAGGCGATCAACGACCGGCACGGCCACGACGCCGGCGACCGCACCCTGGTCGCCGTCGCCGACACCCTGCGTGCTGCCACCCGCAGCCGCGACCTGCTGGCGCGCTGGGGCGGCGAGGAGTTCGTGGTGCTGCTGCCGGACACGCCCATGCACGAGGCACTGGCGATCGCCGAACGCCTGCGCGCCGCGCTGGCCGGCCTGGCCGTTCCGCTGGCCGGGGCCTCGCCGATCCGCATCACCGCCAGCCTTGGCGTTGCCCACGGCGAGCCGGCAGCCGACCTCGACGATTTGCTGCGACTCGCCGACGACGCGCTGTATGCCTCCAAGCAGGACGGCCGCAACCGGGTCAGCCCCATGTCGCTGCCGGCGGGTGCCTGAACGCCGCGCGGCGCGACGCCCGCGCCGCGACCGGCTACCCCGCCGCCTGTGCCACCAGCGTTGCGATGTGCGCCTCGGTGGTGGCATCCAGCCGCTTCAGCGCATAGGCACTCGGCCACATCGTGCCGTCATCGAGCTTCGCCTTGTCGCTGAAGCCGAGCGTGGCGTAGCGCGTCTTGAACTTCGACATGCCCTGGAAGAAACACACCACCTTGCCCTCGGCATTGGCGTAGGCCGGCATGCCGTACCAGGTGCGCGGCACCAGCGCCGGCGCGCTCGCCCGCACGATGGCGTGGATGCGCGTGGCCATCACGCGGTCCGGCTCGGGCATGGCGGCGACCCTGGCCAGCAGGTCCGCCTCGCCGTCGGCGGCCTTCCTGCCCGGCCGCGAGGCGGCCTTGAGTTCCTGCGCGTATTCGCGCATCGCCGCCTTTTCCTCGGCGGTGAAGCCGCTTGCGGAGCGTTTCGCCGCCGCTTTTGTCGCCGGCTTCGTCGCCGGCTTCGTGCCACCTTTCTTTTCCGCCACGTCCGTCTCCTTGTGTGGGTGATCGATCGCGCCGCTTTCAGCGCCGCTCCTGCACGCGCAGCAGGTTGCCGGCCGGATCGCGCACCGCGCAGTCGCGCACGCCGTAGGGCTGCATGGTCGGCTCCTCGACGATCTCCGCGCCGCTTGCCTGGATGCGCTCGAACGCGGCATCCAGGTCGGACGTGGCCAGCAGCAGCATCGCGTAGGTGCCCTTGGCCATCATCTCGGCAATGGTGCGCTTTTCCTCGTTGGTAACGCCCGGGCTGGCCGACGGCGGCGCCAGCACGATGGAGGTCTCCGGCTGCCCCGGCGGGCCGACCGTGATCCAGCGCAGCCCCTGGTAGCCGACATCGTTGCGCACCTCGAAGCCCAGCGTGTCGCGGTAGAACGCCAGCGAGGCATCCGGGTCGGTGTGCGGGAGAAAACTGGCGTGAATCGCGATGTCCATGGCGTTCGCCTCGTCTGGGTAAGGAGCGGTCATGCTAGGTCCGGCGCGTCCGTCGGCGCTTCTCGATTCCTGACCGGTCGCGTCACCTGCCGGGCCACGCACGCGGGCATGCCCCGCGTCGCCTGAGCCGCTTCGCGCCGGTACACGCCGGGCGACACGCCCACCAGCTCGGTGAAGCGGGTGGTGAACGTGCCCAGCGATGCGCAGCCCACGGCGTAGCACACCTCGGTCACGCTGAGGTCGCCGCGGCGCAGCAGGGCCATCGCCCGCTCGATGCGGCGGGTCATCAGGTAGGCATACGGCGACTCGCCGAACGCCAGCCGGAACTGCCGGCTCAGGTGTCCTGCCGACATGTGCACGCCGTGGGCCAGCGCTTCGACGTTCAGTGGCCGCGCGTACTCGCGGTCGATGCGGTCGCGCACCCGTCGCAGGCGGGCCAGGTCGCGGAGATGGTGCGGCGGGGCTGGCGGATGGGTCATGCCGGGATTGTCACACGCACACTGGCGGCGTACCCGGCGCGGAGACCGGTACGTGACTCAAGTCGGGGGCCGCCGCGCCGATATCTGATCGGCAAGCCATTCACCGGAGAGCCGCCCCGCCGCCAGACAGCCGGGACGCGGCACGAAGGTGTCATGCAGCTCCGCAACAAGACGCCCCCTCCCGCCCGAACATGTCCTCGCCCCTGAAAAAGATTCCCGCCACCCAGGTCGTACCCGGCATGTATGTCAGGAAGATCGATGGCAGCTGGCTGGATCACCCGTTCTGGCGCGGCTCGTTCGTGGTGGAACCTGGCGAGACCCTGGTCACCCTGCGCGCGCTGGGACAGCAGGGCGTCTGGATCGACACCAGCAAGGGCGTGGACCTGCCTGTCGCGACACCGCAACCGGCCACTGCCCCCGTCCTTGCGGCGCCCGCGGAGGCACCCGTGCCATCGCCGCCGCGTTCCGTCTTCGGCGATGACTATGCCGCCGCCGAAGCCATCCGCGAGCGCGCCAAGGGCGTGGCGAAGTCGCTGTTCGGCGAGGCGCGCATGGGCAAGGCGCTGAGCATGGACGCCGCTGCCGAGGTGGTGGACGAGATCAACGAGGTGATTGCCCGCAACCCTGCCGCGATGCTCAGCGTGGTCCGCCTGAAGAACAAGGACGACTACACCTACCTGCACTCGGTCGCGGTCGCCGCCCTGATGATCGCCCTGGGCAGGCGCCTGGGCTACCAGGGCGAAGCGTTGAAAGAGCTCGGCGTGGCGGGGCTGCTGCACGACATCGGCAAGGTCGGCATATCCGACGCGGTGCTCAACAAACCCGGTCGCCTCAACCCACTGGAGCTGGCTACCGTGCGGCAGCATCCGCAGATCGGCTGGGACATCCTGAGCCGCGAATCGGCCGCCGGCCCGATGGCGCTGCAGGTGTGCCTGCACCATCACGAACGGACCGACGGCACCGGCTATCCGGGCCGCCTGTCCGGCGATGCGCTGAGCGAGGTCGCGCGCATGGGTGCGATCTGCGACGTCTACGATGCGATCACTTCCGAGCGCTCCTACAAGGCCGGCTGGGAGCCGGCCGACGCCATTCGCCGCATGGCCGAGTGGCAGGATGGTCATTTCGACCGCAGGATCTTCCACGTCTTCGTGAAGCTCATCGGCATCTACCCCACCGGCACACTCGTGCGACTGGCGTCCCAGCGGCTGGCCGTGGTGCTGGTGCAGGGCAACGGCAGCGCGCTGAATCCGATCGTGCGACTGATCTGCACCCTTCCCGACTGCGCGCCGCTGGAGCCGGAGACGCTCGACCTGGAAGGCTCGGACGATCGCATCCTCACCATCGAAGATCCCGCCGACTGGGATCTGGATATCCCCGCCCTGCTGCGTGCATGAGGCCGGCACAGCTCCCGCCGGCCCGCCCTCAGGCATCGTGAAGCCCATGAAGAACGACCTGTCCAGCAACCCTTTGCGCCAGCTCTACCGGCGCACCTACGTGCTGCGCGTGCTGGGCATGGGGCTGGGCGCGCTGCCCATCGCCGTCGTGCTGCAGCAGTATGGAAGCTGGGGAGCCTGGGCGTGGGCGGGGCTGGTGTGCTTCGCCTGGCCGCACCTCGCCTTCCTGATGGCCCGCCACGGCAGGGATCCGGCCGCGACCGAGCGGCGCAATCTGCTGCTGGACTCGTTCTTCGCCGGCACCTGCGCCCCGCTGATGCATTTCAACCTGCTGCCGTCGGTGGTGCTGATCGCCGTGGTGGCGGCCGACAAGGTCACCACCGGCATCCGCGGGCTGTGGCTTCGCTCGCTGGGCTGGACCGCCGCCGGCATCGTGCTGGGCGGGCTGCTCACCGGCTTCGCCGCCGCCCCCGCCTCCGACATGGCAGTGGTGATGGCCAGCCTGCCGATCCTGGTGATCCACACGCTGGTGGTCAGCGCGATCAGCTACAGCCTGGTGCGCCGGTTGCAGTTGCAGAACCTGCGCCTGAAGGAGCTGGCCCACACCGATCCGCTGACCGGCCTGCATACGCGACGCCACTGGGAACAGCGCGTTGCCGCGATGCTGGCCGCACTGCGCCCGGGTGCGGACGCCACGCTGCTGCTGATCGACCTGGACGACTTCAAGGTGGTCAACGACACCCATGGCCATCCGATCGGCGACGACGTGCTGCGCGCAATCGGCACCATCGTGCGTGAGCAGGTGGCCGATCGTGGGCTGGCCGGACGGCTGGGAGGCGACGAAATCGCCCTCGTCCTGCCTGTCGATTCGTCCGGTGCGGGCGCGATCGCCGAACGCATCCGCGCCGATGTGGAGAGCCTGCGCTTCCCGCTGGTGCCCTCGCTGCGCTGTTCGGTAAGCATCGGAATCGCCTCCCGCCCGGGCGGCGGAAACCACCCGCGCCAGTGGATCGAAGCCGCGGACCGCGCGCTCTACCAGGCCAAGGACGCAGGCAGGAACCGCGTCGGCGGCCACGCATCGGACATGCCGCCGCGCTGACACGCCGCGGCCTTCAACCGGGTCGATGCGGCAGCCGACGCTCCGCATGATCGATGCCCGGCGCAGAACCCGCCGCTCAACGCAGGCGCGAAAATGCTCCACGCGCACGAGCGGTGCGCCGCTGCGTGCGGCGCAGCACCAGGTATCGACCCTCTCGCCGCCATCCCGTGGCATCCGGTCGCACCCCGCGCCATGGCGGACTCGCCTGACATGGATCAGACCCCTCGCACCACCCGGGCCGATAGCGTGTGCCCCGAACGTTGATCGACTCGAACGACACGCTCGCCGGGCAGGACGCTTTCCGAGATCAGTGCATGCGACAGGGGCCCGGATGTCGCTGCAGGAGACGGAACCATGAACATTCGTCGCATGCTTTTACCGGTGTTCGCACTGGCGCTGGCCTGGGCCGGCCACGCGAACGCCACCACCTCCAACCTGCAGAGCCCGGCCGAATACACGCCGACCGTGACCTTCACCCTGAAGACCGATATCGGCGCGTTCGGCATGGGCTTCCGCGGCGTGGGCGGCGCCATCGACGGCCAGCTCAACCCCACCCTGAAGGTGCCCGCCGGCGCGATCGTGCAGATCAACCTGATCGACGGCGACGGCTCGATGCACAACATCCGCCTGCCCGACTTCAACGTGCTGTCCAACGACGTGGTGGGCAAGGACGCCAGCACCGCGGTGGTGTTCCGCGCCGACCACGACGGCAGCTTCGACTACTTCTGCAACATCCCCGGCCATCGCGCCGCCGGCATGGACGGCAAGCTGGTGGTGGGCGAGGCCGAAGCCGCGCCCAAGGCCACCGCCGCCGACATCAGCCGCGCGCCGGACGACCTGCCGCCGCCGGTCGGCGACCGCGCACCGAAGCACCTTGAGTTCAACCTCACCACCGAGGAAGTCACCGGCCAGCTCGCCAACGGCACCACGTTCACCTACTGGACCTTCAACGGCAAGGTGCCCGGCCCGATGCTGCGCGCCCGCGTCGGCGACACCGTCACGGTGAGCCTGCACAACGACGCCCACAGCCTGATGAACCACTCGGTCGACATGCACGCGGTGACCGGTCCGGGCGGCGGTGCCGCGGTGATGCAGGTGCCGCCGGGCCAGACCCGCAGCTTCACCTTCAAGGCACTCAAGCCGGGCCTTTACGTCTACCACTGCGCCACGCCGATGGTCGCCCAGCACATCGCCAACGGCATGTACGGCATGGTCCTGGTGGAGCCGGCCGGCGGCCTGCCCAGGGTGGCGCACGAGTTCTACATGATGCAGGGCGAGATCTACACCACCGAGCCGTTCAACACCCACGGCCACCTGCAGTTCGACGTCAACAAGCTGCTCGCCGAACAGCCGACCTACATGGTCTTCAACGGCGCCGTCGGCGCGCTCACCACCGACCATCCGCTGAAGGCCAAGGTAGGCGACACCGTGCGCATCTACTTCGGCGTGGGCGGCCCGAACAAGACCTCCTCGTTCCACCTGATCGGCGAGATGTTCGACGACGCCTGGGCCTGGGGCGCGCTGGCCAACCGGCCGGAACACGATGTGCAGACCATCTCCGTACCGCCGGGTGGCGCGGTGGTGACCGACGTGCACTTCGAGGAGCCGGGCAAGTACATCCTCGTCGACCACGCGCTGTCGCGCCTTGAGAAAGGCCTCGCCGGCTGGGTGGAAGTGACCGGCCCGAAGGACCCGGGCATCTTCCGCGCCGGCAACTGATCCGGCCCTCCGGGCG
This sequence comes from Dyella ginsengisoli LA-4, assembly GCF_000334915.1. Taxonomy (GTDB): domain Bacteria; phylum Pseudomonadota; class Gammaproteobacteria; order Xanthomonadales; family Rhodanobacteraceae; genus Dyella_A; species Dyella_A ginsengisoli_A. The sequence continues at coordinate 37,664 of NZ_AMSF01000002.1, forward strand.
GCCACGCCGCCCTCCCCGCCCGGCGGCACCCGCCGCCGGGCCATCCCTCCCGAAAACTCCGAGGAAACGACCATGAAACCATGGGCCGTCAACACCCCGCGCGCCGCGTTCGCCCTGCTGCTGGGGGCCGCCGGCTGCGCCAGCGCGCATGCCGACACCGCCAGCGGTCCCCAGCTCGATGTGCGCTACCGCCTCGAGCAGGTCGACCAGGGCGGCTTCGCCCGCGACGCCAACGCCTCGACCGTGCGCACCCGGCTGGGCTACCGCTTCGCCGACCACAGCGGCTGGAGCGCGCTGGTCTCGCTGCAGGACAACCGCGTGGCCGGCAACGACCTCTACAACAGCACCCGCAACGGACAGACGGACTACCCGGTGGTGTCCGACCCCGCCGACACCGGGCTGGACCAGGCCTATGTCGAGTACCACGGCTGGCAACCGCTGGACCTGCGCGTGGGCCGCCAGGTGATCAAGCTCGACAACGACCGCTTCGTCGGCAACGTCGGCTTCCGCCAGCTCGAACAGAGCTTCGACGCCGCGCGTGCGACCTGGACGCCGTCGGCGGCCTGGCGCGTGGACTACGCCTACCTCACCCGCGTCAACCGCATCTTCGGCGCCCATCACCCCGACCCGCTGCACGCCCGGCAGAACCTGGACACCCATCTGCTCAACGTGTCGTGGAAGCAGGCGGCGGGCACCCTGGTCGGCTACGCCTACCTGATCGGCAACCAGTCGCTGCCGGCCAGCTCGCATCGTGACCTCGGCCTGCGCTGGCTGGGCCATGCCGCGCACAGCCAGGACTGGAGCCTGGACTACACCCTGGAAGCCGCCCGGCAGCACGCCTGGAAGCGCGGCACGCTGCAAGGCAGCCGTTCCTACCTGCACGCCGAACTGGCCCTGGGCCTGCGTGCCTGGCACTGGACGCTGGGCCAGGAGCGGCTGCAGGGCAACGGCACCAGCGCGCTGCAGACCCCGCTGGCCACGCTGCATGCGTTCAATGGCTGGGCCGACCGCTTCCTCGCCACGCCGGCCGACGGACTCGCCGACAGCTACCTCGGCGTGAGCTGGAAGGCACGCGCGCTGAGCGTGGCGGCCACCGCGCACCGCTTCGCCGCGACACACACCAGCACGCACTACGGCAACGAACTGGACCTGTCTGCCGGCCTGGCGATCGACCGCCACTTCAGCACCTCGCTGGCGCTGGCCGACTACCGCGCCGACCACTATGCCAGCGACACCCGCATCGTCTGGTTCACCGTTCAGTACACGCTCTGAGCGGCACGGCGGCGGCCGGGGTCACCGCCGGTCGCCGCCGGCATCGGCGCGCGGGTCAGCCGGCCGCGCCCTCCTGCAGCGGCCAGTCCGACGCATCCAGCGTGTCGCGGTAGGCGTGATAGGTGGCGTAGGCCAGCCACGGCATGACCAGGCCCAGCCCGACCACCGTGGCGAAACCGATCACCGTCAACACCACGATGATCGCGCCCCACAGCAGCATCACCGGCTTGTTGCGCAGCACCGCGTTGAAGCTGGAGACGCAGGCGGTGACCATGTCCACGTCGCGCTGTGCGATCAGCGGCAGCGACACCACCGACACGGCGAAGGTGAAGGCGGCGAAGGCCGCACCGATCAGCGAGCCAATCGCCAGATACTCGAGCAGCGCGCGGTGGTCGCCCGGGTCCACCGGCACGAAGGCGGTGAGCATCATGCCGGCGCGCGACCAGATCAGGATGATCACCAGCTGCATCAGCGCGAAGATCCCGGCCTGCCCCATCACCCGCCGTGCCACCGTGAACGAATCGCGCAGCCGCGGTTCGCGCCCGGCGATCAGCGCGCAACTCACCGAATACAGCCCGACCCCGATCAGCGGCGCCACGTAGACGAAGCCGGACAGCAGCAAGGCCAGCAATGCGAAGCGCCCCAGCTCCCACGCCAGCGCCGATACCGCCGCACTCACCAGCACGATCACCGCGCCGAACACGGCGGTGAGACGCGGCGCCCGACGCACGTCGCGCCAGCCGGCCGCCAGCCAGCGCCACGGCGCCGACAGCTGCAATGGTCGGCACGGCACCACGAACGGTCGCTGCGCTTCCTCGGTCATGGCCCCTCCTCCACGATCCCCTGCGGCGGACTATAACGAGCCGTGCCATCGCCGTGTGCCGGTCGGCTAACCCGCCGGACAGGCTGCGCGGCAGACCGCCAGCACCACGCCACGCAGCCAGCGGTGGGCCGGATCGGCATCCAGCCGGGGATGCCAGATCGCGCTCACCATCAGCGGCGGCAGTTTCAGCGGGAGCTCGAACATGTCGAGCGCGGAGGCACGGGAGCGACGTCCCGGCGACGCGCTTCCGAGGCAGGACTGCGGCACGATGGCGACGAGGCCGGTATCGCGCGCCATCGCCAATGCATCGGTGAAGCCGGGCACCACGACCCGCACGTCGCGATGCAGTCCCACGGCGGCCAGCGCATCGTCGACCGGTCCGCGCGTCTCGCCGCCGGGTGACGCGGCGACATGCCCGTGCGCCACCAGGCGCTTCGCGGTCACGGTCCGCGCCGACAGCAGCGGGTGGCCGGTACGCACCACGCCCACGTAGCGGTCGCGGAACAGCAGGCGGGCCCTTACTTCCGGCGCCGCGGTGCCGACCACGCCGATCTCCAGATCGATCCTTCCGTCGCGCAGCGGCGTCACATCCTTGTCGGGTTTGTGCACGAACTGCAGCCGCACCCGCGGCGCCCCGGCCAACACCGCCCGGAACAGCGGCACCGCGAAACGCTCGACGAAGGCCTCGTTGGCGCGCAGGGTGAAGGTGCAATCCAGCGCGGCGGGGTCGAGCGCATCCGCCACCGGCCGCAGCACCGCCTGCGCGTCACGACTCAGCGCATGCACGCGCTCGCGCAGCTCGATCGCCCGCGGTGACGGCACAAGGCCACGACCGGCGCGCACCAGCAGCGGATCCCCGGTCGCCGCGCGCAGCCGCGCCAGCGTCCGGCTCATCGCCGAAGCGCTCAATCCCAGCCGGCGCGCCGCGCCGGTCACGCTGCCTTCGGCGAGCAGGGCGTCGAGGGCCGGCAACAGATTGAGATCGACGGCGTCCATCCGTGCAGCATAGCGCCGAGCCGCCCGCATCATTGCGTCTGGTGCACAAACAATTTGCATCTCATGCGTCTGGCGCCAGCCGTTAAGGCGTGGAACCCTCCCTGTCGCCCCCGATGCACGGACACCCCCGATGCCGACTCCTCTCCTCCCCCCGACGATCCTGCTGATCGGTGCCTCGCGCGGTCTGGGCCTCGCCATGGCGGGCGAGTTCCTGCGCAGGGGCTGGCACGTCGTCGGCACCGTGCGCGGCACTGCCCGCACCGGACTGCACGAGCTGGCCGATGCGCACCCGGGCCGGGTCGAGATCGAGACGCTGGACATCTGCTTCGCGGATCAGCTGGCCGCCTTGCGCCAGCGCCTGGATCATCGGCGCTTCGACATGTTGTTCGTCAACGCGGGCACGACCAATCCCGATCCCACGCAGACCATCGGCGAGGTGTCGACCCGGGACTTCGTCGACCTGATGGTCACCAATGCGCTCAGCCCGATGCGGGTGGTCGAGCGACTGGAAGCGCTCGTCATCTCCACCGGCCTCATCGGCATCATGTCGTCCGGACAAGGCAGCATCGCCAACAACGAGAAAGGCATGCGCGAGCTCTACCGGGGCAGCAAGGCCGCGCTGAACATGTTCATGCGCAGCTTCGCCGCCCGGCACGCCGGCTCCGCCCGCGCCATGGTGCTGATGGCCCCCGGCTGGGTGCGCACCGAGCTCGGTGGCGCGGAGGCGCCATTGGCCATCGAGGACAGCGTGCCCCGCCTGGTGGACGTGCTGCTCGCCCAGCCAGGCACGCCCGGATTGCGGTACCTCGACTATCTGGGTCGCACGGTGCCCTGGTAGCGGCGCCCGGGCGGGGCTCGCGATACCCGCGGCAACCCGTGGATGCACGGAACCTGCGGTCGCCGGCACGTCGCAAACGCTTGCGAAATCCGCCGTTTTTCGAGGCCCCGGCAGACCGCATCGCTCTTCGGGCTGGCGCTGTCGCTATGCTCGACCGCAGCGGCGCAAGGGGCGCCGATCAGGGGGAGCAACGATGACGACACGATCGAGGCGGGCGTCGGCCGGGTTCGGCTGGCTGACGCGCGGATTCAGTGCGGGCTTTCGCCATCCGAAACCGCTATGGGGAGGTGCGGCGATACTGCTGGCGGCGGTTGTCCTGCCGTCGCTGGTGACGCTGCCGATTCGCCTGCATGCCATCCATGCCGGCGTGCCGGTCTCCCCGATGACCTCCGTCGCGTGGACCGCACTCTCGATGCTGATCGGCCTGCTGGTGATCCCGCTGTACGGCGGATACCTGCAGGTGATCGATGCGGCCGAATACAGCCGCGCGGCGCGCATACGCGACATCTTCAGCCCTTATCGCGATGGCAGTGCCCTGCGCCTGATCGGCTTCGGGCTGGCGGCCCTGCTGATCTACGTCGCGATGTTCGCGCTGCTTCTCGTTGCCGCTGGCGGAGGGCTGCTGCACTGGTACATGCAGGCGCTCACCATGCAGGCGCAGCAACTGCCGCTGCCGCATGGCCTGGGCTTGTTCGTTGCCCTGGGCGCGGTGTTCTTCCTGTTTTTCACCGGCTTCTACGCGATCGGTCTCGGCCAGGTCGCGCTGAGCCGCCGTGGCGTGTTCGCGTCCATTGGCGACGGCCTGGTCGGCGCGGTGAAGAACGTGCTTCCGCTGCTAGCGTATGCGCTCGGCGGTCTGCTCGCACTGATCGGTGTCGCCATCGTCCTGATCTTCGTAGTGATGGTGGCCGTCCTGCTCGGCAAGCTGGTCGGCGCGTGGCTGATGCTGGTGATCTCCATCCCGCTGTACATCGCGTTCATGATGACGATCTTCATGGCCATGTTCGGCGTGAGCTACCACCTGTGGCGCGACGTGTGCGGCACCGACGATGCCCCCGCGCTGCCGGAACCGGCCACGGCCTGAGCACCGGCCTCGCGACGACTGGAGAAGGCGGCCTCGGCCGCCTTTTCCGTTTCCGGCGTCGGGGGAACCGGCCTGCCCGCCGCAAGAACCCACGCTTGACGCACCCCGCCTTGCCAAACCCGACCCGACGTTTTCATAGTCTCGGGGATGGCGCCCCCGCGGGGCTGCCGTGACTCCCCACACCAGAGGATCCCCACCCATGAAGAAAGCCGTCCTGGCTTCGGCGATCGTTTCGCTCGTCTGCCTTGCTTCCGCCACCGCGTTCGCTGCGCCCCTGCCGGGCCAGGCATCGTCGAAGGTCACCCCGGACATGATCCAGACCGGATCGGACATCCCGGCCAAGTGGGTGCAGCCGCAGGGCAACTTCGACTACGTCAAGCGCGAGGTGATGATCCCGATGCGCGACGGCGTGAAGCTGCACACGGTGATCATGATCCCGAAGGGTGCACACGACCTGCCGATGCTGCTCGAGCGCACGCCCTACGACGCCAGCGGCATGGCTTCCGGCAACAGTCCGCACATGGCCGACGCGGTCTGGTCGGGCGACAAGGACTGGGCCGACGGCAGCTACATCCTGGTGTGGCAGGACATCCGCGGCAAATACGGTTCGGAAGGCAAATACATCATGACGCGCCCGCCGATGGGCCCGCTCAACCCGACCAAGACCGACGACACCACCGACGCCTGGGACACCATCGACTGGCTGGTGAAGAACATCAAGGAATCCAACGGCAAGGTCGGCATGATCGGCTCGTCCTACGACGGCTGGACCGTGGCGATGGCCCTGCTCCACCCGCATCCGGCCCTGAAGGTCGCCGCACCGGAGAGCCCGATGATCGACGGCTGGATGGGTGACGACTGGTACCACTACGGCGCGCTGCGCCAGGTGAACCTGGACTACTTCACCGGCCAGATGACCAAGAAGGGCTCGGGCGAGAGCGTGCCGCGCGACAACTACGACGACTACACCAACTTCCTCGAGGCCGGCTCGCCCGGCGCCTGGGCCGACGCCCACGGCTTCAGGCAGTTGCCCTGGTGGAACCGCTTCGCCGCGCACCCGTCGTACGACGCGTTCTGGCAGCTGCAGGCGCTGGACAAGCTCCTGGTCCAGCATCCGTCCAACGTGCCGACCATGTGGCTGCAGGGCCTGTGGGACCAGGAGGACATCTACGGCGCCGTGCACGCGTGGGAAGCGCTGGAGAAGGCCGGTCACGGCGCCAACAACCATCTGGTGATGGGCCCGTGGTGGCACAGCCAGATCAACCGTGCCGGCTGGAACCTCGGCCCGCTGAAGTGGCCGGGCGACACCACCGCGCAGTTCCGCCAGCAGGTGATCATCCCCTGGTTCAACCACTACCTGCGCGGCACGCCGATGGCCAAGCCGCTGCCCGAGGCGATGGTCTACAACGCGGTCGAGCAGCACTGGGACAGCTTCAACGACTGGAAGCCGGCCAGCGAGCAGAAGCTCACCCCGATCTACCTGCAGGGCAACTTCGGCCTGGGCTTCGAGCAGCCCTCGGGCGGCAGCGACAGCTATGTCTCCGACCCGGCCAAGCCGGTGCCCTACCTGCAGCGCCCGATCCCGGCGCAGAACGAGGACCGCTGGCGCACCTGGCTGGTGCAGGACCAGCGCTTCGTGGTCGACCGCCCCGACGTGCTGTCCTACACCACGCCGGTGCTCACGAAGACGGTGACCGTGCAGGGTGCGCCGATCGCCGACCTGTTCGCCAGGACCACCGGCACCGACGGCGACTTCGTGGTGAAGCTGATCGACGTCTACCCCGGCAGCGTGCCGACCGACCCGACCATGGGCGGCTACGAGCTGCCGGTGTCGATGGACATCTTCCGCGGCCGCTACCGCAAGAGCTTCTCCGATCCGTCGCCGATCCCCGCCAACGAGGTGCAGCAGTACAAGTTCCGGCTGCCGACGATCAACTACGAGTTCAAGCCGGGACACCGGATCATGGTGCAGATCCAGTCCACCCTGTTCCCGCTGTACGACCGCAACCCGCAGACATACGTGCCTAACATCCTGTTCGCCAAACCCGCCGACTACAGGAAGGCCACGATCACCATCGAGCACGGCGCCGATGGCAAGAGCGCGGTGCTGTTGCCGGTGGTGGCAACCACCCCTCGCTGATTCGGCGTCCGGCCATCGGCGGGCATCCATGGGCCGGCCCGGTTCGCGAAGCATCGCGGGCCGGGCCTTTCCCGCAGGCGGGCCGTTGGCGGGCATGCTCGCTACGGCGATGCGCCACACGCCACCGGGGTGGCAGATGGATCCACCCGTCCAGGACAGATCGGTACACCGGCGCGCAGCATCCGCCAGGCCTGAACTGATCCATGGCCCCGGCCGCGTGCATTGCATGCGGGCGTTGTCGATTCCTCGCCCTGTCGTTCGTCAAAGAGGTATGCGCATCTTCCGAACGTCCCAGGAGTGACCCGAATGAGAAAGCTCATCGTCCCCGCCTTCGTCACCCTCGACGGCGTCATCCAGTCGCCCGGCAGCCCTGACGAGGACACCGCCGACGGCTTCACCCATGGCGGTTGGTTCTGGCCGTATGCCGACGAGGCCACCGATGCGATGGAGGCGCTGTTCCAGCATCCGTTCGAGCTGCTGCTCGGGCGACGCACCTACGACGGCTTCGCCAGCTTCTGGCCCGAGGTCGCCGCGGACTCCCCGCTGCGCGGCACGGCGGACCTGTTCAACGCCGCCACCAAACATGTCGCCACGCACCGTCCCGACGTACTGCCGTGGGACCACAGCCAGGCCCTCGGGCCCGACGTCATCGCGGCCGTGCGCGCGCTCAAGCAGAGCGATGGCCCTACCCTGCTCACCCAGGGAAGCAGCGAGCTGGTGAAGCAGTTGCTGGCCGCCGACCTGGTCGACGAGCTGATCCTGATCGTCGTGCCGATCCTGCTCGGCACGGGCAAGCGACTGTTCGACGATCGCGCGCTGCCGACGGCGTTCCGGCTGGCGTCGTCGACGACCTCGAGCAAGGGGAACGTGGCGAGCCATTACGTCCGCGAGGGCGAGTTGCGGGTCGCTCCGATGTGAGTCCGGCCGCCCGTGGGCGCGGCCCGGCCCGGTCGCGGGCGGCCACCCGCCCCTTTCCCGGAGGCACCGGACTGATGCACAGTCAGCCGCCGAGCCGATCGCCGCGAACCGCGCCGCGCCAGGCAACCTCCACTTTCGCCCGGGCGCACGCCAGTTGAGAGTCTCCATCGCGGTCCGTCTCTTCCTCATGGTGTCGCTGTCGATGCTGGCGGTCGCGGCAGCCGGCCTCGGCCTGATCCGCTGGAGGCTGGCCGACGGCACGCCTCCCGACCGCACGATGGCGACGGATGAGTCGCATCTCGTCGACACCCTGCGCGATGACCTCGCCTCCCGCTATCGCGCACGCGACGGCTGGGGATTCCTGCCGGCCGACGCCGGCGAGCGGTCGCGCTGGCTGCTCGGACGGGCATCCGTTCTGGCATCCACGACCGCGACATCGGACGCCGGTGCCCCTGCATCGCCGACCCTGGGATTCCGCCTGGTGCTGTCCGATGCGCAGGGCCACGTACTCGCCGGCCGCATACCGTCCCGCGTACTGGTGGCGCTGGCATCGATCGACCGCGCACGCACGCCGGTCATGGTCGATGGCCGCACCGTGGGCTACCTCACGGTCGCCGTGCCGCACGACGCCCGCGACGCACTGGTGGTCGCCTTCCTGATCCAGCAGCAGCGCCCGCTCGCCCTGCTCGCACTGATCGCCGCCGGCCTCGGTGCGCTCGCGGCGGCGATCGTCGCGACGGGCTTCCGGCGACCGATCGACGCGCTGGTGCGCGGCGCACGCCGCCTCGGCAGCGGTCGCTACGACACACGCGTCGTCGCACGACACCGTGACGAGCTGGGTGAGCTCGCGGACACCTTCAACCAGCTCGCCGAGAAGCTGGCCATCACCGAGCAGGAGCGCAGACAGTGGGTCGCCGACACCTCGCACGAGCTGCGCACGCCGCTGGCGGTGTTGCGCGCGCAGATCGAGGCGCTGCAGGACGGCATCCGCCCACTCGACCGCGAGAGCCTGACGCTGCTCCGGGCGCAGACCGGCACACTTGCCCGGCTGGTGGACGATCTCCACGCACTGGCCGCCGCCGACCTCGGCGAACGCGCTTATGACAGGTACCCGCTGGACCTGCGCGAACTCGTCGTGCCGGTCTGGCAGGGGTTCGCCGGGCGCTTCGCCGACCGCCAGCTCAGCACGGCCATGACCGGCTTCGACTCCCCGATGGTGGTGCTGGCCGATGCCGAACGCCTGCGGCAACTGATCGCCAACCTGCTGGAAAACGCGCGCCGCCATACCGACGCCGGTGGACAGGTGCGGCTGAGCGGCGAAGGCGGCCGCGACGCGCTGAGGATCGTGGTCGAAGACAGCGCGCCGGGCGTACCCGGGCCGTTGCTCGGACGCCTGGGAGAACGCTTCTTCCGCGTGGACCCGTCGCGCAGCCGTGCCGCGGGCGGTGCCGGGCTCGGGCTGGCGCTCAGCCGCGGGATCGCCGAAGCGCACGGCGGCAGCCTCACGTTCGCGCCTTCGCCGCTCGGCGGGCTGCGCGTGGTGCTGACCCTGCCCGGAGTCCGGTGAGTGGACGCCGCGGTGCTCATCGTCGAAGACGAGACCGAGCTGGCCCGCATCGTGGGCGACTACGTGCGTGCGGCAGGCTTTCGCGCCGACGTGGTCGAGGATGGTCACGACGCGCTCGTGCGCCTGCGCGAGGCACGCTACGACCTGGTCGTGCTGGACCTGATGCTGCCCGGGCTCGATGGCCTGTCGCTGTGCCGCGAAGTGCGCCGGCAATCGGATGTGCCGATCATCATGACCACCGCCAGAGTGGAGGAGATCGATCGCGTACTGGGACTGGACTCCGGTGCCGACGATTACCTGTGCAAGCCCTACAGCCCGCGTGAGCTGATGGCGCGAATCAACGCGCAGTTGCGGCGCTACCGCGGAGGGCTTGGCCCGGTGCCGACGATCGAGGTGGACGAGGCGAGCCGCACGGCTCGCCTGCGCGGCCAGCCGCTCGACCTCACGCCGACCGAATACGACCTGTTCGCGCTGATGGCACGTCGCCCGGGCGTGGTGTTCTCCCGCGCGCAGCTGCTCGATGCCGTGCGCCGCGACACGCTGGAGGTCACCGATCGCGCGGTCGACAGCCACATCAAGAATCTGCGCCGGAAACTGGCGGCGCAACCCGGCGGCGCCGAGATCGTGCAGTCGGTCTACGGCGTGGGTTACCGGGTGGAGACCTGAGCGTCCTCCATCGTTTCTCCACGATCCGGCCGCAGCCTCCGATGCGTCGAATCCCGACGCATTCCGGAGCACCTGCATGACCCCGAAGCATTCCCTCGCCGTCGCGCTGATCGTCGCCGGACTGGCCTGCGGCCGCAGCCTGGCACAGTCCGCCCCGCCGACGCCGCCGCATCCCCTCGACGCGGCGACCCGCGCCGAAGTCGCGATCGCGATCAAGGCCAACCTCGACCGGGCCTACGTGTTTCCCGACAAGGCAAAGGTGATGGACGCGGCCCTGGACGCCAGCCTCGCCCGCGGCGACTTCGCGGCGATCACCGATGGCGACGCCTTCGCCAAGGCCCTCACCGACCTGCTTCGTCGCACCAGCCATGACGGGCACCTGATGGTGCGCTACTTCCCCCAGGCCGTGCCGGCCGGGCACGGCGACCGGGCCGACCAGGCCCGCGAGGCCGCGGCCGAGCTGACCCAGGAACGTCGCTTCAACTTCGGGCTCTCCACCATCCAGCGTCTGAAGGGCAACATCGGCTACATCGACCTGCACGAATTCGGCCGCCCGCAAGGTGCCACGCCACGCATCGCCGCCACGATGAACCTGCTGGCGGGTACCGATGCGCTGATCGTCGACCTGCGCCACTGCGGCGGCGGCGATCCGGACACGGTGATGGCGTTCGCCAGCTACCTGTACGACAAGCCGACCCACCTCAACGACATCTACTGGCGCGACGAGAACCGCACCGAGCGCCGCTGGACCCGGGCGAAGGTGCCCGGCACCCGCTACGGCGAGACACGCAAGGTCTACCTGCTGACCAGCCCGGACACCTTCTCCGGCTGCGAGGACTTCGCCTACGCGCTGAAGAACAACCACCGCGCCACCGTGATCGGCCAGGCCACCGGCGGCGGTGCCCACGCCGGCAGCCCGCACCGGCTGACCGCGCACTTCATGATGTTCGTGCCCTCCGGACGGCCGATCAATCCGGTGACCCATGCCGACTGGGAGGGCACGGGGGTCGCCCCCGACGTGCAGGTACCAGCGGACAAGGCGATGGACGTCGCCCAGCTCGCCGCCCTGAAGGCACTCGTCGCGAACGAACACGATCCGCGGTGGAAGGCCAAGCTCGAACAGCGCGTGGCCGAGCTCCACTGACCGGGGCAGATGCGCCCGGGGCTCCACCCCACGGTGCGGGCCCCGGGCTCCCGGAAGATGGGCGAGCACGCTTGAGAAAGCGCACTTCGCCCTGATGCTTCGGAACGCCAAGACTCCTCCTGCGTGGGGCCATGTTCCGAAAGCTCAGAAACTGGCGCGTGCGCCGCATCGTCGCCAGGCACCCCATTCCCGACCCCCTGTGGCAGGCTGCGCTGGCACGATGTGCCCCGGCCCGCCGGCTGGGTGCGTCGGACCAGGCCAACCTGCGCGTGCTGGCCACGCTGTTCCTGCGCGAGAAGTCGATCGAGCCGGTGCAGGGACTGGAGCTGGACGACGCCGACCGCGTGCTGCTCGCCGCCCACGCCTGCGTGCCCATCCTCAAGCTGGGCATCGACTGGTTCGAGGGCTGGCACAGCGTCATCGTCTACCCGGATGCGTTCGTCCCCCACCGCACGCAGGTCGACGAGGCCGGCGTGGTGCACCGGACCAGCACCCCGATGGCCGGCGAGGCCTGGGGCCGAGGACCGGTGATCCTGTCCTGGGCGGACGTGCTCCGTGCCGGCCACCGACCGGGACACAACGTGGTCATCCACGAGATGGCGCACAAGCTCGACCTGCAGAACGGCGCCGCCAACGGCTTTCCGCCGCTGCACCGGCGCATGGACCCGCGCCGGTGGACGCAGGTGTTCTCCGACGCCTGGGCGCACCTGCGCCGGGAGCACCACCAGGGCGTCCCCATCCCGATCGACCCGTACGGCCTGGAGAACCCCGCCGAATTCTTCGCCGTGGCCAGCGAGCAGTTCTTCGAGGCACCCGCGACGTTGCGCGAGCATCTGCCGGAGGTGTACCGGCAACTGGAGCTGTTCTACCGACAGCACCCGTACTGAGCCGTCCTCGCCACCGCATCCGGAAGCGCAATGCTGGTCGCCGCGGTGCCGGGCCAAGCCGGGGTGACCGGCGTCGTGGCAGGCATCGGCACATCAGACCGTTCGCGCCGATTGAAACTCGCAAAAGGCTGTGCCTCAATGCCCACGCCGGGCCGGGATGACGCCCGCGCCCCCTGCCCGAAGGGACATTCCGGCGTCCTTGCTACCGATGCGTGAGGTCGTCCATGCGAAAGGAAGCCGCTGACCGCCCCTTCTTCGTGATCGCCGCCAGCCTGTTCGTGCTGCTGGTGTTTCTTGCGTTTGCGCAGCGCTACTACCTGGGATGGCTGTTCCGGAGTCCGCACCTGTCGCTGTTCCTGCAGGTGCATGGCGCCATCATGAGTGGCTGGGTGCTGATGTTCATCATGCAGACCGGGCTGGTGGAGACCGGTCACATGCGGATGCATCGGAAGCTCGGCACCGTGGGAGCCGGCTGGGCCGTGCTGGTGGTGACGATCGGCACCATGGCGACGCTGCACGCGTCGATCCGGGAGGTGCGCGCGCACACCGATATCGCACCCTTGCAGGTCACCATCACCGGGCTGGAGCTGGTGGAGATGCTGCTCTTCGCCGGGTTCGTCACCAGCGCCGTCTGGCTGCGGCGCCGCGGCGATTACCACAAGCGACTGATGCTGCTCACCCTGGTGTGCATGCTGCCTTCGGTGCTTCCGCGCCTTCCGCTGGGACTGTTCCAGAGCCTGCTCTCGATCCTGCTGGCGGTCTACGGCGCACTGGTGCTGTGCGTGGGTATCGACACGCTTCGGCATCGCCGGCTGCATCCGGCATTCGCCATCGGTGGAGCGATCTTCGTGCTGGTCATGCAGGCGGCTTTCTTCGCGATGCAGACGCCAGCCTGGCGCGACTTCCTCACCCGGCTACTGGGTTGATCCATTCGTCGGTACGACTCCGGTCTGTCACGCATGGGGCGTTCAGGGGACAATCGGCACCGGAGACGCCTCGCGCCTCTTTTCCCAGCCTTCGGAATGCTCCATGCGAACCTTCGTCCTGCGCGCACGCGCCGCGCCCACCGACAGCCACAAGCTGCTGGCCGCCATCGGCCAGGAGGCGCATCCGGAGATCCTTGCGCACACGCTGATGAACGCGATCTTCGTGGCGCAGTCGCACCGCGCGGACGTGGTCGTCTACCTGGTGCTGGAGAGCACGCCGGACTACTCGCGCACGATCCGTGTCGAGGCCAACGCGCTCACCGACATCGGCGGCTTCGACGAGCGCCGGCTGCTGGCCGTGGTGGCGAAGGCGCTGGACGCCTCCATCGGCATGGGCAAGGAGGAATCGCGCCCGGTCGCACCCGGCATCACCGTGCGCACGGTGAGCTTCGAGCGGCTGGTGCAGGAGCTGGCCGAGGACCACCCGCTGTTCGTGATGGACCGCAAGGGCGCGCCGATCCGCGAGCAGGCCTTCGACGGCAGCCCCTGCTTCCTGCTCACCGACCACATCCCGATGCCGAAGAAGACCTTCCACAGCCTGGAACGGCTGGGCGCGAAGAAGATCACCCTCGGCCCGACCATGCTGTTCGCCTCGCAGTGCGTCGTGCTGATCCATCACGAGCTGGATGGGCGCTGATTCCCTCGAGACGGCCGCCCCAGCGGAGATAACGACAACAGCGGCGACGGTCGCGCGCCGACCATGTGCTTCCCTGGCTACCCGCTAGGCACCCGGTGTCGCGCGATACCTGTGATCGTCATACATGGCAGGCACCCACTCGTAGCGTAGATGACCATTCTCGCCGGACCGGGCCGGCAGGGTCATCCCGTGCACGTAGTGATGCAAGGCCCTGCCCAGTGAGGGGGCGGGCACCGCGTCGAGCAGCCAGGCATGCTCAACTGAACCATCCGGTCGGAACGCCACGAGGTAATCGGCAATACCCGACTGCGGTGCAAAGCGTCCGGGCGGCATCGTCACGAAGTGCTCGCCAGGCTGCGGCTGCAGAGTCTTTGCGCGGCTCTGCGCACGGAGGCCAGCAAGAATAGCTGCGTCGTGCTGGGCAACGAAGCCGGCCACGTCCGACATCACCTGCGGCATGCCCGCCTGCCCCAGCCGATCGAGAATCCGCTGCACCAGCTCGGCGATATAGCCTTCGGGGGGACGCTCTTCGCCCGGCACCTGCGTCACGTAGTGCGCGAAGACCTGCGCCCAGATCATCGCCTCGCGGTCCTTATGTTCGGCCAGCTTGATCTCGGCCATCTTCGCCATCGCCAGCAGACTGCCGCGCAACGCCGCGTTGCCCAGATACAGCGTGGCCTTGGTCAGGTCCTGCGGAACGGGGGCACCCGACGCTTTCGGTCCCATCCGATAGAGCGAACCCAGCAGATACAGGTCGTGCTGGTCGTCGTCAGGCGCATGTTCCTCGAGTCCGGCGAGCGTCTGTCGCCGCAAGTCCAACGGCTGGTGCGGATCGAGGATCACCGCCCAGGCCATGGTGGATCGATCCTGAGCTGGCTCGGCCCTGATCGGAACGGAGAGCGCGATGCCCACCATCAGGCATGCCATCGTCCCTGCGCAACGACGCCAAGAGGCTGCACTTGCCATGGTTTCGCTTCCTGCACCAAGCCTCGCCCAGTATGCGCCAAGTTGCGGTGGCGTCCCCAGCGGACCGCAAGGGCACGCACGTCCAGACATGCAGGGCAGATCCGCTGGCCGGCGATTTCCGTGCGCCCCCACAAGAAAGGGCCGCGCCGGGAGCCACTCCGGCCATGCGACCCCGGCGCATCGCGCAAATCCTTTCGAATCGATCACCGGAAGGCTTTGAAACCGCCGCATCCGGCTAAGCTCAACCGGTAGCACCTCCCGATCTTTCAGCCAAGGATGCAGCGATGGAAGAACTGCCCGTATTGATGCCGACCACCGCCAGGGCCGAGACCTTCGGTGGAGTCACCTACCACATCGACGGCGAACTGGTGCCGGTGCTCACCGTCGACGTGTCACAGACGGCCGTCTATTTCGAGCATCACATCCTGCTGTGGAAGCATCCGCAGGTGGCGATCAGCCTGCGCAACATGCGCGGCTCGCTGAAGCGGATGATGGCCGGCATGCAGATCTTCGTCACCGAGGCACGAGGCCCGGGCATGATCGCCTTCAGCCGCGACGGCGCCGGCCACATCGTGCCGATCCACCTGGAAAAGGGCCGTGAGCTGCACGTGCGCGAACACCAGTTCCTGGCCGCGACGCAGAGCATCGACTACAGCTTCGAGCGGGTGAAGGGTTTCTCCAACATGCTGTTCGGCGGCAGCGGGTTCTTTATCGACAAGTTCCACAGCCATGCCGGTGACGGCATCCTGTGGCTGCACGGTTACGGCAACGTGTTCGAGAAAGTGCTGGCACCGGGCGAGTCGATCGATATCGAGCCGGGCGGCTGGCTGTACAAGGATCCATCGGTGCGCATGGAGACCACCGTCGACCGCCTGACCAGCGGCCTGCTGGGCGGCATGAACCTGGTGCTCAACCGCTTCACCGGCCCCGGCCGCGTCGGCATCCAGTCGATGTACATGCACTATCCAGAGGCGCGCTGAGTTACCGCCGCGGGGCGGACGAGCCCCCGACCGGACCGGCGCTGCCACCGACTCAGCGCACGCCCTGCACCCGCTGGATGGTCCAGGCCCCGGCGGCGACCAGGATCGCCGCGAGCCCGAACAGCACCGCGTAGCTGTCGCCGGTCATCGCCAGGATACCCGGCGCCATCGCCGGCATCAGCAGCTGCGGCAGCACGCTGGCGATGTTGAAGATGCCAAGGTTCCGCGCTGCGTGGGTCTCGCGCTCGGGCAGCACGTCGGTCAGCAGCGCCAGGTCGACCGCCAGGTAGGCCCCCTGCGCGATGCCGGTCACCGCCATCCCGACGAGGAACCAGTCGAACGAGCGGGTGAGTGCGATCAGCAGCAGGGCCAGCGCATACAGCAGCGCCGCGCCGGATACGAATGCCTTGCGGCGGCCCACTGCATCGGACAGCCGGCCGCCCAGCACGCCGAAGGCCGCGAGCATGATCGACTGCAGCAGCGTGGACAGGAAAATCCGGTGCGGCGCCTCATGAGGCGGGCAGTGCAACTGGTGGATCAGGTACAACTCCTGGTAGGTCAGCAGCAGCGCCACCCCGGCAAACTGGAGGAAGCGGCTGCACCACGTCCATGAAAAATCGGGAAAGCGCCGCGGATCGATCCAGAAGCTGCCTGCGAATTCCCGCCAGCCGTATGGCGCCGCAAGTGTCGCAGCCGATCGATCGCCGCGCAGGACCGCAGCCAGAGCCAGCGCAGAAACCAATGCAATGGCGCCCGGCAGCAGGAAGATGGCATAGGTCGAGGTGGCGAAGGCCTGCACCAGGAAAGTGCCGACGGCCATGCCCACCGGCAGGCTGATGCTGACGATGCCGGATACCGTACCGCGTTGCGCCGGCGGAACCTGATCGGACAGGATGGCAGCCAGCGCGGCGAGCTGCGCGTTGTACGCCAACTGGGTGACACACCAGCCCAGCAGCAGTGCCGGCACCGAGTCGGCCTGCGCGACCAGGGCCAGACCGGCCACTCCCGCCAGCGCGCCCCCGACCAGCCAGGGCCGGCGTGCTCCAAAACGCGACACCGTGCGATCGGAGAGGCGGCCAAAGAACGGGTTGCCGAACAACGCCGCCAACGCCCCCACGCCAACGACCAGCGAAAGACTGTTGTCCGCGTGCGCCGGGTCGATGACCTGCACGCGCATCGCCAGCCCGACCAGGAGGGGCGACAGCAACGCCATCCACATGCCGGTGTATGCAAGGCCGTAGACCACCATGAACCACCGGCTGACCGGGCGGGCACATACCCACGCGTAACCACCCGCGCCTGCCTGCGGCATCTCCGCCACCGCTACCTCGGCCTTGTCGTCGTCCATCGTCCATTCGCCCCCTGCACCCCACGCCCCGCCAGGGGCATGCCGGGTACACGGCCTGAGCGAATCCTACGACGTTCCGGGTGCTGCCGATGACCCGCGAATCTTCAGCTGGTAAGGCAGACGCTCCTGGTGGCGCAGGGAGGGATCCCGAATCGCCTGCAATACGCTCTGCACTGCCGCGCATCCCATCTCCCGGCAGGGCTGGCGCACCGTGGTCAGCCCGGGCGAGATCAGTTGCGACACCGGCGTGCCGTCGAAGCCGCATACCGAGATGTCGTCGGGAACGACGAGTCCCCGCTCGTACGCTTCGCGCATCACGCCGCACGCCATATCGTCGTTCGCCGCGAATATGGCCGTGGGCGGGTTATCCAGATCGAGCAACACCCTGGCGGCGGCCACCCCCGACTCGAAAGTGAAATCGCCCTCGACCACCAGCGATGCGTCATAGGCCACACCGGCCTTGCGCAAGGCGTCGCGATAGCCGGTGCGACGCCACGCCCGCGCGCCGTGGCCCTTCAGGCCGGTCACGTGGCCGATGCGCCGGTGCCCCAGCGACAGCAGGTGCTCGACGATGTCCTCGGCCGCCTTGCGCTCGTCGAATCCGATGTCGATGCCCGACTCGCGCAGGCGCGACGAGATCGTCGCATAGCGTATGTCCAGCTCGTCCAGCCGCTGCAGAAGCTTGGCGTTGTTCGCGTGCGGCGGCACCAGCACCAGCGCGTCCGGCCGGTGGTGCGCCACGAAGCCGTCGATTCGCGCCGCCAGGTCGTCGGCCGCATCGAAGGGGTGCAGCACGGCGTTGTACGGCGTTTCCTTGCAGGCCTCCAGCACGCCGACGATCACATCCATGATGTAGCTCGACACCGCCGTCGGGTTGTCGTAGAGCAGCGCCACCAGGAACGAGCGCCTGCCCGCCAGGCTGCGCGCCGATGCGTTGGGCACGTAGTTCAGGTCGCGGATCGACTTCTCGATGCGCTCCCTGAGCTTGACCCGCACATTGGTGTACCCGTTCAGCACGCGCGACACCGTCTTGACGGATACCCCTGCGTCCGCGGCGACGTCTTCGATTCTTGCGGCCATGACCTGAGCTTTCCATCCTTTCCGTATTGCAACGCACCATGCCGGTGACGACCGTGACCGGCCGCCACGAGGGACATCAGCCGCGCACCCTGAAAATACCAGCGCTGGCATTCTTGCATGACTTCGGGACGCTCGACACCTGTCGCCGCACATCGCGGCGGACTATCCGAATCGCAACGGATGCCACGCGGCCCGACCTTGTCGCTGCAGCGCATCATCACGCTCGGGAAAACGTGCGAAGCCGCCGGTCATTTTGGCCGTCCACTCCAAAAATACCAGCGCTGGTATTTTTGTTGACAGCGCTTGTACAAGTGGCTAGCTTGCGTCGCAATCGGGGGGCCCGGCACAACACGCGGGCACCGGGGGAAAAGATGTCGACCCAGCACCTGCACCACGCCCGCACCGCGAACGAGAGGCGCGTGTCGGCACCGGATGCATGCGCCCGTGCCGGTGTATCGCAGGCCGGCCCGGCGCTTCCGGCCACGGGGAAAGGGCGGCAGGAGAACCACCGCCCACGATTCGCAACACGACCTGCCGGAGAAGCACGCGGCATGGCGGCATCGATCAGGCAATCACGAAATACGCGAGGAGATCAGCGGTGAAAAAGCAGTCCACGTATCGGCATGTGTCCATCGCCCCCCAGCAGCGCCGACTGCCCCTGGCGATCGCCCTGACCATCCTGGCCGCCGGCCCGCTGCATGCGCAGGCCACGCCGCCGGCGCAGGCGACCGGGGACCAGACCGCCCAGGCCAACCCGCCCGCCAAGGACAAGAGCGCCACCAGGACCGACAAGAAAAAAGCGGTGACGCTGACGGCGATGACCGTGAACGGCTATGCCGCGAGCCTGAGCCGGTCGCAGCAGATCAAGAAGTACGCCGACACGGTGGTCGACGTCATTTCGGCGCAGGACGTGAGCTCGCTGCCGGACACCTCCGTCACCGAGGCGCTGAAGCGCCTGCCGGGCGTGACGGTCAGCTCGTTCGGCGTCCAGGCCGACCCCGACCACTTCTCGATCCAGGGCACCGACATCAGCCTGCAGGGCCTGCCCTACACCAGCACCCTGATCAACGGCGGCTCGGTGTTTTCCGCCGGCGGTGGCCAGGGCCTGAACTTCTCCACCGTGGCACCGGAGCTGATCGGCTCGGTCGTGGTCAGCAAGAACCAGACGGCCAGCATGATCGACGGCGGCATCTCCGGCACCATCGACATGAACACGCGCAAGCCGTTCGACAGCGACAAGCCGACCACTGCGTCGGCGAGCTTCGGCATGGACTGGGGCACGCTGGCCAGGAAGAGCACGCCGCACATGTCGGCGCTGTTCAGTCACAACGTCGACACGCAATGGGGACGCTTCGGCTTCCTGGGTGCCGCGGCGTACGGACGGATCGCCCAGCAGGACAATGCGATCTCCGTGGTCGACTACCAGCAACGCTGCAACGGCTGCACCCTGCCCAACGGCGTGGTGGACGCCTTTCCCGGACTGACCGCGGGCCAGACCGCGTACGTCCCGGTGGGCGGTGACCTGCGCCTGCAGGACCAGACCTCGGAGCGTTTCGGCCATGACCTGGCACTGCAGTGGCAAAGCCCGGACAAGAAGCTTGGGGCCACGCTGCAATGGATCGGCGTCTCCGACAACGAGACCACCTACGAGCACACGCTGCAGGCCTCGACGGATGCCTGCGCGTTCGGCGGCTACACGACCTGTGCGATCCCGCTGCCCGGCACCACGCCGACGTACAACGCCGACGGCGTCCTGACCTCCGGCGTCATCACCACCGCACCGTCGGGCACCAGCTTCACGCCGACCAGCTACGGCGGCATGCAGACCCAGCTGGACACCACCGGCTATCGCACCCGCTACAACACCAACGACGTCAGCCTCAAGGTGACCTGGGATCCCACCGACAGTTTTCACCTGAGCGGCGGCGCGCAGTACACCACCGCGAAGTACAGCTATCTGTACTACTACATCCGGCAGCTCACCAACGCCAACTGGGCGATCACCACCCATGGCAACAGCGTGCCCAGCATCAACGTGCTGTCGCCGAACCCGGCGCAGACCACCGCGGAGTATTTCGCCGATCCGGCGAATTTCTACTATGCCGCCGCGCAGGATGCGTACCGCCATTCCTGGGGCGACCAGCACGCCCTTCGCCTCGATGGCGTGTTCGATGTCAACGCCGATTTCATCGACACGATCCAGTTCGGCGTGCGCTACGACAAGCAGGGCGAAACGCTGCAGAACTCCAACTTCAACTACCAGAACATCAGTTCGCCCTACGTCTGGGGCGGATATTCGCCAGTCATCACCGGTGCGCAGACGCCGGGGGTGACCACACCGGTCAGCATCGACCTGCCCGGGTTCAACACCAACTACGGCGTGACCGCCCCCTACGTCAACGTGAACCCCGCGCTGCAGTTCGCGCAGGCCGTCGCCATCATGCGGGGCATCAACGCCCAGTGGCTGGCCTCGGCTCCGCCCGGATCGCTGGGCAGTCCCTACTACACCAATGACCAGCGCAGCGGCCTCGTTCCCGGCACCAAGTACCTGCCGCAGGAGATTTCCTCCAACTCCACCAAGACCCGCGCCGCCTATGTGCAGCTGAACTTCGGCAACGACAACACCAGCTTCCTCAGCAACCTGCAGATCAGCGGCAACGTGGGCGTGCGTTTCATCCACACGCAGAACGATGCCACCGGCTACCTGATCGTCCCGAACCAGGCACTGGCACAGAACGGCGCCACCGTCGCGCAGTACTGCGCCATCCAGACCTCCGGCGGAACCGCCGCACCCGGGACCTTCTGCGCGCTGACCCCGGCCGAGCAGCAGCAGTACGCCACGTTCGCCAACGGCGCCTTCACGCCGATCAAGGCGCCGAACTCGTACAACAACGTGTTGCCGAGCTTCAATCTGGCGATTGGCTGGACCAACGACCTGATCTCGCGCTTCGCCTACTCCAAGGCCATCTACCGTCCAAGCCTGCAGTCGCTGGCGGCCGGCCAGGGGGTATCGGGACTGTTGCCGTATACCCCGTCCAACGGCTTGACCGTGCCGACCGTCGGCAACATCCAGACCGGCACCAACCCCTACCTCAAGCCCATCACCTCGCAGAACTTCGACTTCACCACCGAGTGGTACTTCGCCAACGTCGGCCAGCTGTCCGCGACGCTGTTCTGGAAGAAGCTCAACAACACCATCCAGTACGACACCAGCGTGGTCAACGTGGCGGTCACCAACAACGGCGTGACCTATCCGGAGATCTACACCGCGGGCCTGGTCAACCTCAACAAGAAGGCCAGCGTCCACGGCGTGGAGCTGGCGTACCAGCAGACCTTCTCGTTCCTGCCCGGCTGGCTGTCCGGCCTGGGCGCCAACGCCAACTACACCTACATCAAACCGATCGGGATGCATTACGGCTCGGTCAACTACTGCGCCTACGGCTACGCCGCCGCGACGCAGTGCGTCAACCAGACCAAGCTCCCGCCGCAGGAATTGTCCCGCGACAGCGTCAACCTGGGTCTGTACTACGGCAAGGGCCCATTCAACGCCAAGGTGGTGTGGAACTGGCGTTCGGCCTTCCTGATCAGCGCCACCGAGGCGGATTATCCGTTCCTGCCGGTGATGGCCACGGGCCAGGGACAGGTCGACGCCTCGGTGAGCTATGCGTTCAACAAGCACCTGAAGGTTTCGCTGCAAGCGGCCAACATCCTCAACTCGACCTTCAAGACCCGGGAAATCGTCAACACCGAAGGCCTGCAGGTACCCAAGGGCTACTTCCGCTTCGACACCCGTTACGACCTCACCTTGACGATGGCTCTCTGACGGCGGTTCGAACGCCCCTCGTCGTGGTCCGGAACGGGCCACGACGAGGCAACGGATTCCAGCCGTGGCAACTGCCCGCGCGTTGCCGCCCAGGAAGCAAGACGCATCCCCTGCGGCCACCCGCCCTGCCCACGACCGGTCGCCCTCCCGCATCGACCCGAGGCAACCTTCCCATGATGAAAAGCGGCGCGGCCAGACCGGGCGGCAGAACACGTCGGTCGCTGACCGCGGCCGCCCTGTGCACGATGCTCGCCTCCATGGTGCTGCCGGCGGGTCGGGCCCACGCGGAGACGCAGCCGCCGACATCGGCCGGCCACGTCGCCAGCCTGGGCTGCGCGGCCATGGCGGCGCGCGTCGATGCGACCGCGGGCAGCGGCCCGTTGCTGCTGCGCAGTTACGACGCCCCCGCTGGCCGGGGTGCGCCGGTCATCCAGCCGCTGCATGCCGCGGCATTCACCTATGACAACGCGCTCGCGGTTATCGCGTTGCTCTCGTGCGACAAGCCCCGGCAGGCCATGCGCATCGGCGAAGCCCTGCGGATGGCGGCGACGCACGACACGCGCCTGCGGGATGCCTATCTGGCAGGCGCGGTGCGTGGTGGGCAGCCCCTGCCCAACGGGTGGTGGGACGCGCGAAGGGGACGCTGGGTCCAGGCCGCGGAACAGTATTCCGGCGCCTACCAGGACGGCAGTTCATGCGGCAACGTCGCGTGGACGGCGCTGGCCCTGCTTGCGCTGTACGACGCCAGTGGCGAGGTGCGCTGGCGCGATGCGGCGGTACGCCTGGCCCAGTGGGTCGTCGCCCATGCATCGGATCAGCGCGGCGCGGGCGGATTCAACGGCGGGATCGAATCCTATCTGCTGCATCCGCGGCCGGCGCTGTGGAAATCGACCGAACACAACATCGACCTCGCCGCCCTGTTCGACTGGCTCGCCCGCATCGATGCACCGGGCGGAGACTGGCACGCCCAGGCCGCACGCGCCCGCCACTTCGTGGAGGCGCAATGGGATGCAGCCAGCGGACATTTCTGGATGGGCACCACCGCCGATGGCGTCACGCCCCTGCACACACCCTCCGCACTGGACGTGCAGCTGTGGGCCCAGCTGCTGCCGCAAGCCCCGAAGCCCTGGCGGCGGGCCATCCACTGGGTCGAGCAGGCCAACGCCGTCCGCGGCGGCTTCGCCTTCACCGACGCGCGCGATGGCATGTGGACCGAAGGCACCGCCCAGGCGGCGCTCGTCTATCGACAGGCAGGAGCCGCCACCCGGGCCGATCCGCTGTTCGGCTCGATCGCGCGGCAGGTTTCTCCGGGCGGCTTTCTCTACGCCTCGCGCGAGCCGCGCATCCGCGCCGTGTATTCCTGGTACCGCCACCAACCCTGCCTGGCGGCCACCGCGTGGGCGGTGCTCGCCGCCTTCAACCGCAACCCCTACACGGGCGCTTCGTGAGCGCCACCTTCGAGGCCATGGGCCCGCCGGGGAAGCCGCCGCAAGGCGTTCTCCGCGCCGCCCATGTCCGCACCCCACCGCCCCTCCAAGCGAGCCGATCATGAACCTCACCAAGACCCACCTCGCCACGTTCATCGGCACGGCGCTGCTGCTCTGCGCGAGTGCATGCGCTGCCGACGCCCCGGTCAATCCGCAGCAGCCATGGCTGGATACCCGGCTGACACCGGACCAGCGGGCGGCGCTCGCGTTGAAGGCGATGACCCAGGACGAAAAATTTCAGCTGATCCGCACCGAGTTCGGTGACACGAACAACGGCCATCCGATGCCCGCCGGCGCACTGGGCTCCGCCGGTTACCAGCCCGCGCTGACGCGTCTGGGACTGCCGGCACTGCAGGAGAGCGATGCCGGGCTTGGCGTGGCCAAGCCGCTCAGTTCGGGGGCGACCGCGCTGCCGTCGGGGCTGGCCACCGCCGCCAGTTTCGACCCCGCGCTGGCCTACGCCGGCGGCGCGATGATCGCCCGCGAGGCGCACCGCCGCGGCTTCAACATCATGCTCGCCGGTGGCGCGGACCTGGTGCGCGACCCGCGCAACGGCCGCAACTTCGAATACGCCGGCGAGGATCCGCTGCTGACCGGCCTGATCGTCGGCAACGCCATCGCCGGCATCCAGAGCGAGCATCTCGTTTCCACCGTCAAGCACTACGCGCTCAACGACCTGGAAACCGCGCGCAACACCCTCAGCGCGGACATCAGCCGCAGTGCGGCACGCGAGTCGGATCTGCTGGCCTTCGAGATCGCCATCGACACCGGACACCCCGGTTCCGTGATGTGCTCCTACAACCGCCTCAACACGGTCTACACCTGCGAAGACGACTGGCTGCTCAACACGGTGCTCAAGCACGACTGGCACTACCCGGGCTTCGTCATGTCGGACTGGGGTGCGGTGCACAGCGCGGCCAAGGCTGCCCTGGCCGGACTGGACCAGGAATCGGCCGGCGAGACCTTCGACAATCAGGTTTACTTCGACCGACCGCTGCGTGCCGCGGTCGCCTCCGGCCAGGTGCCGCAGTCGCGCATCGACGACATGGCGCGACGCATCCTGCGCAGCCTGTTCGCCGATGGTGTGATCGACCATCCGGCCAGGCCCGCCCCCATCCACTTCGCCGCCGACCGCAAGGTGGCCCGGCAGGCCGAGGAAGCCGGCGCGGTGCTGCTGCGCAACCACGGCGCGCTGCTGCCGCTGGCGGCGTCGCAGTCGGTCGCGGTGATCGGCGGTCACGCCGACAAGGGCGTGCTCACCGGCGGCGGCTCCTCCGCGGTGCAGTCGCCCGAGGGCAATGCGGTACCCGGCCTGCCGCCGTCGGCGTGGCCCGGCCCGCGCATCTACCAGCCATCCGCGCCGCTGGCGGCCATCGCGCGGCATGCGCATGGCAAGGTCGTCTACGCCGACGGCAGCGACATCGCCACAGCGGCCAGGCTGGCCGCGCAGTCGGCCGTGGCCGTCGTATTCGTCGAGCAGTGGGCCGCCGAGAGCTTCGATTCGCCGACCATGCGCCTGCCCGGCAATCAGGATGCGCTGGTGGCCGCCGTCGCCCGGGCCAACCCGCATACCGTGGTGGTGCTGGAGAACAACGGCCCGGTCGCCCTGCCGTGGCTGGACCAGGTCGGTGCGGTCCTGGAGGCGTGGTATCCCGGCGCCGCCGGTGGCGACGCCATCGCCCGGCTGCTGTATGGCGACGTCGCTCCGGCGGGCCGCCTGCCGGTGAGCTGGCCGCGCGACGAGACGCAGCTGCCACGCCCGCAGATCCCGGGCGCCGGCCTGGCCGCCATCGGCCTGCCGCCACACGGGCAACCGGACCAGCGAGTGAACTACGACATCGAGGGTGCCGATGTCGGCTACCGCTGGTACCAGCGCAAGGGCATCGCGCCGCTGTTCCCGTTCGGCTACGGCCTGGGCTACACGCATTTCGCCTACAGCGACTTCACCGTGCACACCGCGCATGGCCGCGTGGAAGCGTCGTTCACGGTGAGCAACCGCGGCGCACGGCGTGGCGTGGACGTCCCCCAGCTGTACGCGACCCTGCCCGGCAGCGGTGAGGTGCGGCGGCTGGCGGGATGGTGCCGGGTGGACCTGGCGCCGGGGCAGTCTGCGCACCTTCACGTGGTGGCCGATCCGCGCCTGCTGACCCGCTTCGACGAAGCCCACCAACGCTGGCTGCGACCGGCCGGCCGCTACGTGCTGCAGCTGGGGCACTCGGCGACCGACTTCCAGGGCGAAGGCGCCGTCACGCTGCCGAAGGCCGAATGGCCGGCGGACGCCGCACCGCACGGCGCGGCGCAATCCTGTCTGGCGAGCCGTGGCTAGACATCGACAACACACCCCCGATCCATCGTGCATGGGCAAGGCCGTCCAGCGGACGGCCAGGACATCCATGGCATCGACACCCGCCCATCGACGGAGCATCCAATGCGTACACTGACCAGAGCCAGGCAAGCGCGTCTGCGACATCGCCTTATCGGGAGCCGCCTGCCATGGCTCGCCTTCGCGCTGCTGCTCGTGCCCATCCTGCCGGTGCGTGCCGAGGTGCCGCAGCGGCAGGGCTGGACGCTGCAGTTTGCCGACGACTTCAGCGGGCCGTCCGGCCAGCTGCCCTCGTCGCATCGCTGGCGCTTCGATCTGGGGCATGGATATCCCGGCGCGGAGGACAGCCACTGGGGCACCCACGAAGTCGAGGCCAACACCGCCAGCACGGCGAACGTCAGCCTCGACGGCAACGGACATCTGCGTATCACGCCGCTGCGCGATGCGAAGGGACAATGGACGTCCGCCAGGATCGAAACGAACCAGGCCGACTTCCATGCGCCGCCGGGCGGCGTGTTGAGGGTCGAGGCGCGCATCCGCATGCCCGATGTGCAGGGGCCGGCGGCAATCGGCTACTGGCCGGCGTTCTGGATGCTCGGACACACGTTCCGGCAGCGCCTGGATTGGCCGGCGGTTGGCGAAGTCGACATCATGGAAAACGTCAACGGCCTGAACCGCACATGGGGCACCCTGCACTGCGGCGTGTCGCCGGGCGGACCGTGCACCGAGAAGCATGGCCTGTCGGCCGATGCACCCTGCCCCGACACCCGCTGCCAGGCGGCGTTCCACACCTACGCGGTGGAATGGGACCGCCGCGCCGCTCCTCAGGTGCTGCGCTGGTACGTCGACGGACAGCTCTATCACACCCTGCGCCAGGACCAGCTCCCGGCGCAGACATGGGAGCGCATGAGCGCACCCGACGGCATGTTCCTGATTCTCGACGTGGCCATGGGAGGCGAGTTTCCGGATCGCTTGAGCGCGCCCCTGCGGACCCCGACGCCGGCGACGCAACCGGGGCATCCGATGCTGGTGGACTACGTGGCGGCGTGGACCCGGGCCCACTGAGGCGGTGACGGGCCGGGGCAGCGTCAACCGGGCAGACCCCTGCCTTCGCGGCGATGCCCTCCGCGAACGTCGGCTTTCCCATACCCCCTCCAGGAACCGCCGGGTACGGCGTCACCCCACGATGCGCGCCAGCGCCTCGTCCAGCCGCTGCACCGTGCCATCCACATCCTTGAGCTTGTCCAGCCCGAACAGGCCGATGCGGAAGGTCTTGAAGTCGGCCGGCTCGTCGCAGGCCAGTGGCGTGCCGGCGGCGATCTGCAGACCCTGGGCGGCAAAAGCGCCGCCCTTGTGGATGGCGTCATCGTCGGTGTAGCTCACCACCACGCCCGGCGCCTGGAAGCCCCCGGCCGCAACGCTGGGGAATCCGCGACGAGCCAGCACGGCGCGCACGTTCCGGCCAAGCTCGCGTTGCGCATCGCGCGCGTTTTCCAAACCCATGCCCATGGTCTCGACCATCGCATCGCGCAGCTGCGCCAGCGCGTCGGTGGGCAACGTGGCGTGATAGGCGAAACCACCATTCTCGTAGGCGGCCATGATGCCGCGCCACTTGGCCAGGTCCAGCGTGAAGCTGGAACTCTGCGTGGCGCCCAGCCACGCTTCGGCCTGCGCCGACAGCATCACCATCGCGGCGCACGGGGTCGAGCTCCAGGTCTTCTGCGGCGCGGAGATCAGCACGTCCACGCCGACCTGCTGCATGTCGACCCACAGCGCGCCGCTGGCAATGCAGTCGAGCACGAACAGGCCACCATGCGCATGGACGGCCGCCGCCACACGCTGCAGGTAGTCGTCCGGCAGCAGCATGCCGCACGACGTTTCCACGTGTGGCGCGAACACCACATCCGGCGTGTGTTCGGCGATGGCGGCGACCACCTCGTCGATCGGCGGCGGCGCAAACGGTGACTGGTGCACGGCATGCATCGGACGGGCCTTGAGCACCGTTGCCCGCGCAGCCATCCCGCCGACCTCGAGGATCTGGCTCCAGCGGTAGCTGAACCACCCGTTGCGGATCACCAGCACGTCCCTGCCCTGCGCGAACTGCCGCGCCACGGCTTCCATCCCCGCCGTGCCACCCCCGGGCACCAGCGCCACGGCATGCGCGCGGTAGACCGTCTTCAGATGCGCCGACAGATCGCGCATCACCTGCTGGAAGCGCTGCGACATGTGGTTGAGCGCGCGGTCGGTGAACACTACCGAGTACTCGCGCAGGCCGTTCGGATCGACGCCGGAGGGCAGATCAGTGTGCATGGAGTGTCGCCTGGTCTCGAAGGATTCGGAATCGCCGTAGGCTTGGTGGCGCCGGGCCAGATGCCGAGCCACCCGGGAAACCTAGCATGCACGTCCGATGGCCGAAGCGGGGCGGAAGACCGCAGGCACGGGGCGATCAGCGACCGGGGCATGCCATGGATGTGGGCAGCCACCACCTCTCCGGCGCGGTGCCGACGACGGCACGAAAGGAGGATCCGGAGCGGGTCGACCCTGCGGCCCGCCCGGGGAGATATCCCACATGCGGTCGCCGTACAGGGCGATATCCGCGCGCAGCCGACGCAAGGCCGGGTCGCAGTTCCAGCGACGAGGCCTGCCGCCCCAGCAGACGCCCACGCAGCCGACGCAGCGTTGAACGAAAAAAGGCCCGGCATTGCCGGGCCTTGCTCGATCGAAACAGGGGCATGGAGGGCCTCTTCAAGAAGTGACTCCCGCCCCGGCCCTGCCGGAGCCGACGGGCCCGTCGACCCGCCACCGAAGGCAGATGCCGCAGGCCGAATGGCTTCGCCTCCGGGCAGCGGCGGGGACTCCGCGACGGCCGAACCGGTCATCGCGGAGCCTCCCCTCGGGCACGTCAGCCTGGCCGGCGACGGCCCACTGTCACGGCAACCACTGCGCCCGGATGGTCAGACCGGTGACCTTGGCCCTGGCGCGCACCAGGATGTAGTACGTGCCGGCCTTCGGACTGCTCCAGGTGCACAGCTCATGGTTTCCGGTATGGGCCGAGCGGCAATCGAACTTCTTCAGCGTCGGCGCCGAACCATACTTGACGTAGAGATCGGCGTTGCCCGTGCCATTCACGGTCAAGACCTCGGCATAGGTAACGCCGCTGGGGATGACCATGGTGAACTGCAGGTTCTGGCCCTTGGCGATGTTCAGTCCGGTCAAGGCGACATCGTTCTGCAGCTGACCGGCCGGGGCCGGGGCCGGGGCGGGAGCCGGAGCCGGAGCCGGGGCCGGGGCGGGAGCCGGAGCCGGAGCCGGGGCCGGGGCCGGAGCCGGAGCCGGAGCCGGGGCCGGAGCCGGAGCCGGAGCCGGAGCCGGGGCGGGAGC
>NZ_AMSF01000003.1 GCF_000334915.1 Dyella ginsengisoli LA-4
GGCGGCCCGCCGTAGCTGAGGAACTGGTCGTGGAAGGCCTTCAGCGCGTCCGGTCCCGGGTGCCTGGCCATCCAGTCCTGGCGCAGCTGCATGATCATCAGCTTGCCCAGCGTGTAGTTGAGGTAGGCCGGGTCGTAGGTGCCACGCGCGGCCTGCTGGCGGGCGCTGCCCGGGTCCTGGAAGGCCTGTTCGCGGAACATCTTTTCCGACTCGGCCATGGTCATGCCGCCGGTGTGCAGGCCGATCGCCGAGAGGTAGCGCACGTCGCGCAGCAGCGCGTTGGTGAGCTGGCCGATGTGCACTTCCGGCGTGGCGCCGTCGACGCCCTGGTCGAACATCATCTCCTCGGCGTAGTGCGCCCAGCCCTCGGCATAGGCGTAGCCGACGAACAGCCGGCCGAACATCCACTGGGCCCGGTTGGCATGCAGGAACTGCAGGAAGTGGCCCGGCCACACCTCGTGCGAGGAGACGAACAGCAGCGCCGCCTTGCCCGGCACGTAGGCGGCCTGGTCGGCCTTGCTCCAGTGCGGATCGGGCGGGGCGATGTAGTAGACCGACGGCAGGTTCTTCTCGTACGGGCCGGGGATCTCGATGTAGGCGAAGTTCCAGCGGTTGAACGGCGGGGCTTCCTCCACCTTGGCCTGCTCGGTGCCGGGAATCGTCACCAGGTTCTTGTCGACGATGAACTGGCGCAGCCCGGCCAATTGCTTGCGCGCGCCTTCGACCGCACCGCCGGTGGGCTTGTCCGCGGCCTCCTTGGCCACGCAGGCGGCCAGCGACTTGCCGGGGGCGAACTGGTCGCAGGCGCTCTTGAGCGCGGCGAGGTTGCGCTTGAGGTCCGACTCGCCGACGGCCTTGAGCTGGTCCAGCGGCAGGTCGACCCGCTCGGTGGCCTTGAGCATGGCGGCGAACTTGTCCGCGCCCAGCGCGAAGTCCTGGGTGGCGTGCGGCTTCTGCGCCTTGAGCCAGTCGGCCAGGTCCTGTGCGGCCTTGATCGCCGCCGCATTGGCGGTCTTGAAGCGCGCCTGCAGGGCCGGGTCCTTCACGCTGGCGAAGATGCCCGGTACGTCCTTCCGGAAGAACGCGGCGTAGCCGCCGAAGGAATTGACGCCCAGGTCGATGTAGCTCGCCGGCAGCGGCAGCTTCAGGTTCGCCTTCACCTGCGCCAGCGCGGTCGGCAGCGCCTCCTCGTAGCGCACGAAGGCCGCCATGCGGTCGGCCAGCGGCGCATAGGGCCGCGTCACGTACATGCTCGGCGAGAGATGGTCGGTGTAGAAGGCCGGGTTGGAATAGGGAAAGCCGGACTGCTCCAGCCAGAACAGCTGGCCGTCGATCACCGCCAGCACGTAGTCGCGATGGAAGCGGCCCTCGGCGTCGAGGCTGTCGTCGGTGAAGGCGGCGAAGGTGCTGCGCTCGTCGTGCAGCCACGTCGCCATCGCCTTCAGGCCGTCGGCGCTGTAGTCGGGGAGCTTGCCGTCGTACTCGTGCTTGCCGGCGTTGGCGGCGAACACCGGGTCATGCTCGAACATGCCCTGGATGAAGCCGTCCACCGCCGTGGCCAGTTCGGCGTCGCGGTGGGCGACCGGCCTGGACGCCGTGGTGGCCGCCGGCGTCGGCGCGGTGGCCTGGCTGGTCGGTGGGGCCTTGTCCTGCGAGCAGCCGACCAGCAGCGTGGTGGCGATGACGGCGGACAGCGTGAGCGTGCGCAACGGTCGCATGGTGACTCTCCCCGGGGTGTGTCGGACCTGCCGACATTAGGTGCTGCCGCCGCAAGGGGCAATCACCGGCGGATGGCGCCTGCCTGATGCGTGACTTGCGGACCGCGCGCGGCGCTGGCATACCGGAGCCAGCGGGCGGTGCCGCGGCACCGCGTGGAGCAGGTACGGGGCGCAAGGGGAGACGAGGATGAAATGGAAGTACGCGGCGATCGCATCGATTGCCATGGGGCTGGCCGCCTGTGCCACGCATCCGGACAAGCCGGCCGGGCAGGACGTGCGGATCGTGCAGCCGGATCCGGCCGAGCAGGCTGCCGAGGACGCGCAGGTGCAGCGCGTGGTCGAGGGCGTGCGGATGATCCAGCAGGGCCACGTCCAGGCGGCCATCGACGGGCCGTTCGACGAGGTGGCCGGGTATTACGAGAAGAAATACCGGGGACACACCGACACGATCTTCAGCGCCCGTGGCATGCCCGACGCCCTGCTGTATTCGACGGTGGCGGCCAAGGACAAGCACATCACCTCGTCCCGGGTGATCGGCCCGGCCTGGGCGATGGCGTACTGGGGACGTGGCTACGCCTACAACGAGATGGCCCGTTACGACGACGCCATCGTCGAACTGGACAAGGCGCTTGCACTGGCGCCGTTCGACACGCAGTACAACATCGAGATCGGGTTCGCCTACCAGCGCAAGCGTGCGTGGGAGGAATCGCTGAAGCACTACGAAGTGGCCGAGCGTTTCGCCAGGCTGACGGCCGACGACAAGAATGTGACCGACATGACCTGCAAGGCGCTGCGCGGCGAGGGCTACGACCTGGTCGAGCTGCATCGTTACCCCGAGGCGCGTGCGGCCTACCGGAAGTGCCTGGCGCTGATTCCCGGCGAGCCGAGGTCGCTCGGCGAACTGAAATACATCGATCGCGTGGCAGGGCCGGAAGCGACGCCGTGAGGCGATCGCATCGGCCGGGTCCCGATCACCAGAAATAGACCTGCAGCGATTCCTCGCGTGGCCGCGGCGGAATGGCGCCGAGCAGTTCGCGGTGGTCGGGGAAGTTGCGCGCGCTGCGTTCGATCAGGTTGTCGATCGCGGCGAGGCTGTGCGGCGCATCGCCGGAGGCATGTGAGCCGACGTCATCGGGGAACAGGCCCATGCCGGCGAGCAGGCTGTACCAGGACATCACCGGATAGCCCTGGCCGAAGGCGCCGCTGCGGATGCCGCCGACGATCGGCCGGCTCGCCAGCCAGGTCCTGAGCAGGCGCACCAGCGGCTCGGACAGGTGGGTGTTGGCCGCGTTGGCGCGCCAGTAGTCGGTGTCGGTGCGGGTGTTGGTCTTGTAGTGCGCCACGATGTAGTCGCGGGTACCGTCGAACTGCGCGTTCACCGCGGTGTTGAACGCGGCCTGCGCCGATTCGCCGAGGTCGCCCTTCTCCAGCGCCGCCACGAACAGACCGGCCGTGCGCTGCACCAGCATCAGCGCGGTGGCTTCCAGCGGTTCGATGAAGCCCTGTGCCAGCCCGACGGCCAGGCAGTTGCGGTGCCAGTGGCGCTCGACGCGGCCGGTGCGCATGCGCAGGTGGCGGGCAGGGACGTCGGCATCGAGCAGACCCAGGTGCTGGCGCAGCTCGGTCTCGGCCTGCTCGGGCGTGCAGTGCGCGGTGCTGTAGACGTAGCCGTTGCCGTAGCGGGCCGTGAGCGGGATCTTCCAGGCCCAGCCGTGGCGCAGTGCGGTGGAGATGGTCTGCGACATGATCGGGCCGTGCAGCGGCGTGGGCAGGGCCACGGCGGCGTCGTTGAACAGGGCATCGGCGTACGAGGCGTACGGCGTCTTCAGGGTCTTCTCGATCAGCAGCCCGCTGAAGCCGGTGCAGTCGACGAAGAAGTCCGCTTCGAAACACTCGTCTCCCTCCAGTTGCAGGCTGGCGATATTGCCCTGTTCGTCGCACTGCACCGCGTCCACGTGGCGGGGCAGGTGGCGGATGCCCCGCTCCAGCGCCTTGCGCTGCAGGAACTGCCCCAGCTTCACCGAATCGAAGTGGTAGCCGTACCAGACGTCGAACGGGAACTCATGGCGCGGTCGCGGCGCCTTGCAATCGCGGGCGAGCCGGGCGGCGATGAAGTAGCGGTCCGGATGCGCGTGGACGTCCTCGCGGTCCAGCCGGCGGTGCACGTTGTCGACGAACTGGGTCATCGTCAGGTTGTCGAGCATCGAGGCGAAGGCGTGGAAATAGCGCTCGAAGCCCGGCCGGGTCGACCATCCATCGAAGGTGATGCCGGCCTTGTAGGTGGCGTCGCAGGCCGGCATCCACTCGGACTCCTCGATGCCGATCTCCTCGAAGAAGCCGCGCATCCACGGCGTGGAGCCCTCGCCGACGCCGATCGCGCCGACCTGCGGCGACTCCAGCACGGTCACCTCGATGCGTTCGCCGTAGCCGGAGTTCGCCAGCAGCAGGGCCGTCATCCAGCCGGCGGTGCCGCCGCCGACGACGGCGATGTGGCGCACCGGCGGTTCGGCGAGCGCCACGCGACGGGTGCGGGGCTGGTGACGGTAGACGGTGGCGGTGTCGGACATGTCGTGGTTGTTCTGAGGCGGTGGGTGAGCCTGACTGCCTGGACCAGGCATCATGCCGGGACAGCCGTCCCGGAACCCGATCGACGGGAGGATTTGGTGCTAATCTGAACTGGCCAGTCGAGGAATAGGACGTTCGCCGATGGCTTCGTTCCATCTCGAACCATGTGCGACTGGCACCCCTGACTCAAGGAGGTCGTCATGAAACTTGCTCTCCCCATCGCCCTGGCGGGATGCCTGGCAATCGGCAGCGCGGCGGTACACGCCGAAAGCCAATCATTGAACAGCTTCCCCAATCACGTCCTGCCCGTGCTGGTGCGGGTGGATTCCCACGGCAAGGTAACCGATGTCTCGTCTGCGGTGGAATTGACCCCGCACTACGAGCGCCTGTTGCGCGCAACGCTCGACGAGATGATCACCAAGCCGGCGTCCGACCACGGCAAGCCGGTGGCCAGCCAGTTCGTCATCAAGCTTGGCTTGCAGGCCAAGCCGCGGAGCGATGGCAAGTACGACGCGAGCTTTTTCTACGTGGGTGCCCAGCCGGTCCCCGCCGGCCGGTGGATCTGGCAGCACGAGGATGGCCATCGTCTGGCATTGGTGAACAGCGAAATGATCCGCAACCAGTTCAAGCATCGCTGGACCAACAACGGCTGGTTCGCGCCGCCGCCGGGCCTGTCGGCGCCGCGCAACCCGCCGCCGGCGCCCAAGGCGAACTGCACGTCTGCGGGGCACAGCGGCAAGCCCTGATCGCTCCGCTGGAGCGGACGCCAGGAAAGCGGCAGCTTCGGCTGCCGCTTTTCGTTTCGGGGCCGTCGGAGTGACGCACGGGTCGAAGCTTGCCGCCGTCCATGGCTCCGCGATGTCTTCGCAGCCCTAGTCCCGGTCCGGCGCGCCGAGCGGAAAGTACTGGCGATAGGGGCGTGCTTCGTCCACTGCGCGGATCATCGACGGTAGGGCCAGCAGGCGGGCGCGATAGGCGCGGACGTTGGTGCAGGCGGCTGGGATCGGGTGTGTCCAGTCGGCATAGAACAGGAATGGCGCGGCGCCACAGTCCGCCAGGCTGAACGCGTCCCCGGCGGCCCAGGTACGCCCGGCCATGTGCTGCTCCAGCCAGCGGTAGCTGGTATCGAGCATCGCGCGCGCTTCCTCCACTCCGTGCCCATCGCGGCGGTCGGCCGGGCGCAACTGGTCGAACACGATCTTCTGCTGCGGTGTGGACACGTAGTTGTCGAAGAATCGGTCCAGCTGCCGTATCTCCAGTGCCATGTCGGGATCGTCCGGGATCAGCTGTGGGCGGTCCGGGTGCCGCTGCTGCAGGTACTCGATGATGCAGGTGGCCTCGATCACGGTGCGCTCGCCGTCATGCAGCAGCGGAAACCGCTTCATCGGCCATAACCGGGTGAGCTCGTCCATTGCGCCGGGGGATTCGAGATGGCGGTACTCGAACGGCGCCTCCTGCTCGTACAGCGCGAGCAGCACCTTCTGGCAGTAGGACGAGAACGGGTGGGCGTACAGGCGGGGAAGGGGCATGCGAAGCTCCGGGCGGGATGTCCGTGTCGACGACGCCTGGCCCTGGCGGAAATCGACAGCGCGGCGGATTCGCGCCGGGTGTTCGCCCGGGCATGACAGAATCCGCGGGGTGGCTGCCCGCGCTGCGCCACCGCATTGCCACCAAAGGAAGCCATACTTCGGCTGTATCCAGGGAGAGGTTCTCATGTCACGTCCGTCGATGATGCATCGTCGCTCCATCCTGTCGCCCGCGCGTCTGCTGGCACCCCTGCTGGGTGTCCTGCTGGTTGCCTGCAGCGGCCATCCACAGGGCGACGAGCCCGTGCTGCAGAGCACGCCGGCACCGGCGGCGAGTGCGGGAAAGACCCATTCCGCCCATTTCCGGCTGTCGTCGGCGAGCGCCTCGGTGAAAGATGGCCGCAGCCAGCTCGACCTGGTGTTCGACACCCGGCTGGCGGCGGCGCAGAGCTTCGACCAGCTGGTTGCGGTGAATGGCCCGTCCGGAGAGACCGTCAGTGGCAGCTGGAGCCTGGGCAGCGACGGCACCACGCTCAGCTTTCCGTTCGTCAATCCGGACCGCCGCTACTCCGTCGAGGTCAAGCCCGGCTTGCTGGCCGCGGACGGGCGCTCGCTGGGCGAGACGGTTCACAAGGACATCTATTCCGGCAATCTGCCGGGGGCGGTCGGATTCGCCTCCCACGGCAGCGTGCTGCCGGCGCGTGGCACCCGCGGGCTGCCGCTGGTGTCGGTGAACGTGCACGATGCCGACATCGAGTTCTTCCGGGTCCACGACGACGAACTCTCCGACCTGTTCTGCGCCTATCCGCGCAATGGCCACCGTGACAACTACGAGCTGGACCACGACCCCTACTGGTACGACACCTGCAGCAAGGACAAGCGCGCCAAGCGGTCGATCACCGACATGGCCGACTCGGTCTATGCCAACCATTACACGCTGAAGGGCGCGCCGAACGAGCGCACGGTCACCTACATCCCGGTGCAGGACGTCCCCGAGCTGTCGCAGCCGGGCGTCTACATGGCCGTGGTGAAGGCCGGTGGCACCTTCCGCGGCGGCTACGACACCGCGGTGTTCTTCGTCAGCGACCTGGGCCTGCACCTGCGTGTCTACAAGGACAACGTGCTGCTGCACGTCGCCTCGTTGCGCGACGGTACGCCGGTGGCCGGCGTCGACGTCACGGTGCAGGACGCTTCTGGCCACACCACGCTGAAGGCCACCACCGACGACGGTGGCAACGCGCTGATGGCCTACCGGGTACGCCCGGCCGACGTGCTGGTGGCGCGGCACGGCAAGGATGTGTCGGTGCTGCCGTTCAACCGCCCGGCACTGGACGTCTCGAACTTCGACATCACCGGGCGCAAGCAGGCGCCGTTCGAGGTGTACGCGTGGTCGGGGCGAGATCTCTACCGCCCCGGCGAGACGTTGCACGCCTCGGCGTTGTTGCGCGATGCGGACGGCAAGCCGATGAAGGCGCAGTCGCTGTTCGTGCGCGTACGCCAGCCTGATGGGCGCACGCTGGCCGATACCCGGCTGGAGCCCAAGGCACTCAACTACTACGACCTCAGCGAGGCGATCCCGGCCGATGCCGCCACCGGGCTGTGGCAACTGGAGTTCCGCCTCGACCCGGCCAGCAAGGAGTCGGTGCAGGCGTTCCCGTTCCATGTGGAGGAGTTCCTGCCCGAGCGCCTGAAGGTGACGCTGGACAGCCCGCAGGCGCGGCTGGCGCCGGACGAGCCGCTGCAGCTGAAAGTGGCCTCGAGCTACCTGTACGGTGCGCCGGCCGCCGGCAACCGCTTTACCGCCAAGCTGCTGGTGTCGCCGGAAGTGCACCCGGTCGCCAGCATGAAGGACACCTTCTTCGGCGATCCCACGGTGGACCTGCCCAAGTCGGCGGATGACGTCGTCGACACCAAGCTCGATGCCCAGGGCGCACTGGACCAGGATGTGCCACTTCCCGACGACGTGAAGCCGGTCGCGCCGCTGGCGGTGACGTTGTCCGGCAGCGTTTACGAGACCGGCGGCCGCGCCGTCACCCGCCTGCTCAAGCGCACCTACTGGCCGGCGGACCGCCTGGTCGGCGTGCGGCCGGAGTTCGATCCGAAGCAGGGCGCGGAGAGCGAGGCGCCAGCGGGTTTCGAGATCGTCCGCGTCAACGCCGAGGGGCAGCGCATCGCCGGTCACCATCTGAAGGTGCGGTTGCAGCGCGAGCTGCGCGATTTCTACTGGCTGTACGAGCGCAACGGCGGCTGGAAGGCCGACGCCAATGCCAGCCTGCAGCTGGTCGACGAAAAGGACGTCGACGTCGGTGCCAGCGGCACCACCCGCGTCGAGTTCCCGGTGCAGTGGGGCAGCTACCGCATCGAGGTGTACGACCCGGACACGAAGCTGACCACGGTGTTCCCGTTCTTCGCCGGCTACAGCTGGGATGACGAGAACCTGGGCAAGGAGGCGCGTCCGGACAAGGTGAAGCTGGCGCTGGACAAGGCACGCTATCGCGCCGGCGACACCATGAAGGTCACCGTCACGCCGCCGCATGACGGCCCCGGCGTGCTGATGGTCGAGTCCGATCACCTGCTGTACCTGAAGGACATCGATGCCAAGGCCGGATCGACCTTCTCGATCCCCGTCACCAAGGACTGGGAGCGCCACGACGTGTACGTGGTCGCGCTGGTGTTCCGCGGCGGCGAGGCCACCGAGCGCACCACACCCGCGCGCGCGATGGGCGTGGAATACGTGACGATGGACCGCAACGACCGGCGCATCCCGCTCACGCTCAAGGCGCCCTCGCTGATGCGTCCGGGCAACCCGCTGGACGTGACGGTGCAGGCCACCGGTCTGGCCGGCAAGGAGGGCTACGTCACCCTGTCGGCAGTCGACCAGGGCGTCATCAACATCACCGACTACCCGGTACCCGACGCCTGGTCATGGATGTTCGCCAAGCGCGCGCTGGCGACCGAGGCATACGACCTTTACAGCCGCCTGATCGAGGCGATGGACGGCGACACCGGGCGCCTGCGCTACGGCGGCGACATGAGCGGACCGGCGCTGCCGAAGGCCGCGCGCATCAACCCCAAGGTGAAGATCGTCGACCTGTTCGCCGGCCCGGTGGCGTTCGACGCGCAGGGGCGGGCGCAGCTGCATGTGGACGTCCCCGATTTCAACGGCAGCCTGCGGCTGAGCGCGCTGGCCTTCACCGCCGACCGTTTCGGCAACGCCGATGGCGCGATCACCGTGCGGGCACCGCTGGTGGTCGAGCCCAGCACGCCGCGCGTGATGGCGGCCGGGGACAAGGCGGTGGTCAGCCTCGACCTGAAGAACCTCTCGGGCAAGGACGGCACCGCCCGGGTCAAGGTCACCACCACCGGGCCGGTGCGGCTGGAGCACGGCGAGCAGAGCGTGCCGTTGAAGGACGGCGCCGGCACCACGCTCACGCTGCCGGTGACGGCCTTGCCCGGCGCCGCGGTGGCCGGCGTGGACATCCATGCCCAGCTCAACGACTACCAGGTCGACCGTCACTTCGAGTTTGCCGTGCGCCCGGCCTGGCCGGAGGTGCTGCATACCCGGCCGATGGCGCTGGAGGGCGGCAAGGCGGTCACGCTGGGCAGCGAACAGCTCGCCGGGCTGATTCCGGCCACGGTGCATGCGCGGCTGAGCCTGAGCACGTTGCCGCCGCTGCCCTATGGCTCGGCGCTGCGTGACATCCTCAGGTACCCGTATGGCTGTATCGAGCAGACCACCAGCAAGGGCTATGCGGCCCTGATCCTGGATGGCGACACGGCGAAGGCGCTGGGGCTGCCACCGATGGCGCCAGCCACGCGTCAGGCCGCGGTGGAAGGGGCGCTGTCGCGTATCGCCTCGTTCCAGGCCGCGAACGGGCACTTCAGTTTCTGGGGCGGCACCAGCCCGATCATGACCTTCACCACGCCGTACGTGGTGGACTTCATGCTCGATGCCCGAGATGCCGGTTTTGCCGTACCCCAGGACGTGCTGCAGAAAGCGCTGCAGCGGCTCAGCGACGACCTGCTGGCCGGCGGCCACCCTTACTACGGCTACGAGCACCACGACCACATGCGCATTGCCGACGAGGCCTATTCCGGCTTCGTGCTGGCCCGCGTGAACCGCGCGCCGCTGGGCACGCTGCGGGCGATCTTCGACAACGAGCGCAGCAAGCTGGTCGGTCCGCTGCCGCTGGTCCACTTCGGCATCGCATTCAAGTTGATGGGCGACAACGAGCGCGCGCAGAAGGCGATCGCCGAGGCCTTCGCCTGGAACAAGGAGCGCCCGTGGTACGTCGGCGACTACGGCTCGGACCTGCGCGATCTCGCCCTGATGGTGGCGCTCACCCACACCTACGGCCTGAACAAGCCGGAGTACGACGCCAAGCTGATCGACTGGGCGCGCAACGTCGACACCTACGTGCGCGGCCGCAAACAGGAGGACCCGCTGTTCTTCTGGTCCTGGTCCTACCTGAGCACCCAGGAGCAGGTGGCGATCGCCCGTGTGGCCAAGGCCTTCGGTGCCGCCGGTTCGGCGCCGCTGGCCGCCTCGATCACCGTCGGCGGCAAGACCGAGCAGGCGCCGGAGGCGCGCGTGTGGACGCGCGACCTCGACGCGGCCGAGCTGGCCTCGGGGGTGCGCCTGCAGCCGACCGGCGACGCCACCGTGTTCGCGACGCTGGACACGGCCGGCATCACCAAGGCGCCGCCGCCGCCCGACGACAGCCAGGTCGACGTGCGCCGCAGCTACTTCACCACCGACGGCAAGCCATGGGATGGCGACACGCTGAAGGAGGGCGACACGCTGATCGTGGAGCTGACCATCGAGGCACGGACGTTCATGCCCGACGCGATGGTGACCGACCTGCTGCCCGGTGGCCTGGAGGTGGAGAACCTCAACCTCAGCGGCACCCAGCAGTGGGCCGGCGTGGTGATCGACGGGATCGACCTGCAGCAGCACGACTCGGCCGCCCAGGTGCAGCACGAGGAGTATCGCGACGACCGCTACGCCGCCGCGCTGAAGCTCGATCGCGGCGACGCAGCCCACGTGTTCTACCTGGTGCGCGCGGTGACGCCGGGCACCTACACCGTGCCGCCGCCGCAGGTGGAGGACATGTACCGCCCGGCGATCCGCGGCATCGGCAAGTCCGACCCGGTGCAGATCAAGGTGGTGGAGCCGTGACCGACGAGGCGTGAGCCGCCGGTCGAGCGGTGTCTCCGCGGTTCCCGCGGAGACACCGCATCACGCCCAGTACGAGGCGACGGGACAACGTTGACGGGATGACCGAACAGATCGAAACCCTCCTGCCGGGGCGCCGCCGGCGCCTCTGGCGCTGGCTGCGTCGCATCGGCATCGTCTTCGGTGTCCTGCTGCTCACGGCCGCGATCCTCGATCGCCTGTTCCCGTTGCCGCTGCCGAAGCCCGACGGCGGCAGCACGGTCGTGCTGGCCCGCGACGGCACGCCGCTGCGCGCGTTCGCCGACAGTGACGGCGTGTGGCGCTACCCGGTGACCGTAGACACGGTGTCGCCGCTGTACCTCACCGCACTGATGGGTTACGAGGACCGCTGGTTCTACCGTCATCCGGGGGTGAACCCCTACGCCCTGGCGCGTGGCCTAGCCGGCGGGCTGCTGCACGGGCGCATCGTTTCGGGGGGCTCGACGCTGACCATGCAGGTGGCGCGGATCATCGAGCCGATCCCGCACACGTTTGGCGGCAAGTTCATCCAGATCCTGCGCGCGCTGCAGCTGGAGGCCCACCTCAGCAAGCGGCAGATCCTCGAGCTGTACCTCAACCACGCGCCGTTCGGCGGGCCGATCCAGGGTGTGGAGGCCGCCTCGTGGGCTTACCTGGGCAAGCCGGCGGCACAGTTGTCGCGGGCGGAGGCGGCGCTGCTGGCGGTGCTGCCGCAGGCGCCCAGCCGGTTGCGGCCGGATCGACATCCGCAGGCGGCGCGGGCCGCCCGCGACAAGGTGCTGGGGCGCCTGCGCGACGAAGGCATCTGGAGCGCCGCACAGGTGCGTGCGGCACGGATCGAGCCGGTGGTCGCGCGTTCGCTGCGTGCGCCGTTGTCGGCCGCACTGCTGGCCGAACGCCTGCATCGCGAACAGCCGCGGGCGCGGCGGATCACCACCACCATCGATGCGGACCTGCAACGCGCGGCAGAAGACCGCGTCAGCGACTACCTCTCGCGCCTGCCGCGCCACACCACGGCGGCTCTGCTGGTGGTGGACAACGCGACCCACGAGGCGCGGGTCTACCTGGGTACCAGCGACTTCGCCGATCCGGACCGCCACGGTTACGTCGACATGGTGCAGGCGCCGCGCTCGCCGGGCTCCACGCTCAAACCGTTCCTCTACGGGCTGGCGCTGGACGACGGGCTGATCACGTCGGAGAGCCTGCTGGTCGACGCCCCCCAGGATTTCGACGGCTACCAGCCGGGCAATTTCGACGAGGCGTTTTCCGGCCCGGTCGGCGTGGCCGAGGCGCTGCAGCGCTCGCTCAACGTGCCGGCGGTGGACGTGCTCGACCGGGTCGGGCCGAACCGTTTCGTGGCACGGTTGGCCGCCGGTGGCGTGGACCTGGGCCTGCCGGCGGGCGCGAAGCCGAACCTGTCGATCATCCTCGGTGGCGCGGCGACCACGCTGGAGAACCTGGTGGGCGCCTACTCGGCGTTTGCCGATCGGGGCATCGCAGCGCCACCGCGCTACACCCCGCAGCAACCGTTGCAGCCGCGACGCATGCTGTCGCCGGGGGCGGCGTGGATCATCCGCGATATCCTCGCGCACAACCCGGCGGACGTGGAGGGTGCACCACTGGCCGGAGCCGTGAACCGTCACGCCGCGGTGGCGTGGAAGACCGGCACCAGCTACGGCTACCGCGACGCCTGGGCGATCGGCGTCACCGACCAGTTCACCATCGGCGTATGGATCGGCCGGCCCGACGGCACGCCGTCGCCCGGGCAGTACGGTGCGGTCACGGCCTTGCCGCTGCTGTTCCGGATCGCCGACATGCTGCCCGTACGCGGCGCAGCGGTACGTTTCGCCCAGCCGGCCAGCGTGCGCGCGCAGGTGATCTGCTGGCCGCTCGGCGGCACGCAGGCCGACACCGATCCTGCCCAGTGCCGGCAGCGGCGCACGGCCTGGGTGCTCGATGGCGCGGTTCCTCCGACGTTCGCCGAGCGTGGGCTGGGCGCCTGGTCGGCCGGCCTGGCCACCTTGCGGGTGGATGGCAAAGGGCGGCGCCTCAGCGCGACCTGCCGGGGGCAGGGCGAGCATGTCGAGCGCGTCGCGCGCTGGCCCGCGCTGGCCTCGCCCTGGCTCGATGCCGACGATCGCGCAGCGTCCGCCCTGCCGCCGCTGGCGCCGGGCTGTCCGGCAGACTCGCTGGACGACGCCGAACCGATCCGCATTGCCGGCATCGCCGACGGCACACGGCTGCGCCGTGCGCCGAACAGCAGCGAGCCACTGCGGGTCACCCTGCGTGCGCTGGGTGCCAGCGGCAACGTGCAGTGGTTGTTGGACGGCCGCCTGCAAGGCACCACGCAGGATGCGCACAGCATTCTGCTGCAGCTCGGCCAGCCCGGGGGGCACACCATCACCGCGCTCAGTGCAAGGGGTGCGTGGAGTTCGTTGCGGGTCGATGTCGCCGCGCCCTGAGGCGAGCACGGGTCCCGGTGCGGCCTTAGGATGGGGACTTTCCACCGGGGGCGCCCCATGTTCGACGAGTATGCAGAGCACGACGCCACCGCGCTGGCCGCGCTGATCGCCCGCCGCGAGGTCTCCTCCGGCGAAGTGCTCGACGCGGCGCTGGCACGGGCGGCGAGGGTGAATCCCACGCTGGCGGCGATCTGCCTGCCGATGGAGCCGATGGCGCGCGAGCGGGCAGCCGGGCCGCTCGATGGTCCGTTCGCCGGGGTGCCATTCCTGCTCAAGGACATGGCGCAGGACTACGCCGGCGTACCCAGTCCATCCGGCAGCCGAGCACTGCGTCACTGGGTGCCGGACCGTCACAGCGAGGTGGTTCGGCGTTTCCTCGATGCGGGCCTGGTGGTGTTCGGCAAGACCAGCTCGCCGGAGTTCGCGCTGAAGGCCGAGACCGCGCCGCGCGTATGGCCTCAGCCGACACGCAACCCGTGGGATCCCGCGCGCACGCCGGGCGGCTCGTCGGGCGGCGCGGCCGCGGCGGTCGCTGCCGGCATCGTGCCGGTGGCCGGTGCCTCCGATGGCGGCGGCTCGATCCGCATCCCGGCGTCCTACTGCGGCCTGTTCGGGCTGCGCCCGTCGCGCGGGCGCGTGCCCAACGGGCCCGACGAAGCCGAGCACTGGGAGGGGGCTTCCAGCCACCATGTGATCAGCCGCAGCGTGCGCGACTCGGCCCGCATGCTCGACGCCATCGCCGGTGCGGAGCACGGCGCGCCCTTCGTCATCGCCCCGCCCCCGCAGTCCTGGGCCGACGCGATCGCCCGGCCACCCCGGCGTCTGCGCATCGGCTTCAGTACGCGCTCGCCGCTGGGCACGCCGGTACATGCCCAGTGCGTGGCGGCGGTGCAGCGCGCGACGGCATTGCTGGCGGATCTGGGGCACCACGTGGAGGAGGCCGCGCCCGCAGTCGATGGCCCGGACCTGGCGCGCTGCTACGTCACCATGTACTTCGGCCAGACCGCGGCGGCGATGGCCCGGGCGCGGGCGCTGACCGGTGCCGGGGACGACGGCTTCGAACTGGAGACACGGATCCTCGGCCTGCTCGGAAGGGCAGTGAGCGCGGGGGAGTACGTCAGCCGGCATGCCCGCTGGAACGGCTTCAGCCATGCGCTGGCGGACTTCCACCAGCGTTACGACCTGTACCTCACGCCCACCACCGCCCAGCCACCCAACCGTATCGGCGAGCTCGACACGCCGCCTGGCCAGCGGCGACTGGCGCGGCTGGTACTTGCGTTGCGTGCGGGGCGCCTGCTGATGCTCACCGGCATGGTCGACGAACTGGTGGAAACCAGCCTGTCGCGCGTGCCGTTCACCCAGTTGTCCAACCTCACCGGCACGCCGAGCATGTCGGTGCCGCTGCACTGGGCGGTCGCCGAGGAGGGCGGTCCGGCGCTGCCGTTCGGGGTGCAGTTCATCGCGCCATTCGGCGACGAGGCGACCCTGTTGCAGTTGGCCGCCCAGCTCGAGCAGGCTGCGCCGTGGGCCGGTCGTCGGCCCGCCGAGCCGTGATGGACCCATCGCGCGTCTTTTTCCGGAGCCGAACGTGAATCCAGCCCCGCCCCTGTTGATCGGTCGCAGCAGTTCCCACTTCACGCGCGTCGCGCGCATCGTCGCGGCCGAGCTTGGCGTCGAGCTGGCCTTCCAGCCGGTCTACGACCTCGGTTCGCGCGACAGCGCCGACTACGGCGGCAACCCGGCGATGAAGCTGCCGGTGCTTCGGCTCGGCACCGAGACGGTGTTCGGCACCGAGAACATCTGCCGTACCCTGGCCGAGCGCTTTCCGGGCGAAGCCCGCATCCTCTGGACCGAGCAATTGCCCGGGGCGGCCACACGCAATGCGCAGGAAATGGTCTGGCACGCGATGGCGGCACAGGTGCAACTGGTGTTCGGTACCCAGGCGGCCGGGTTGCCTGCCGGCAATCTCTATTTTGCGAAGGCGGCGGAGGGTATGGCCCAGGTGCTGGCCTGGCTGGATGGGCACATCGACAGTGTGCTGGCCGCACTGCCGCCGCGCG
This sequence comes from Dyella ginsengisoli LA-4, assembly GCF_000334915.1. Taxonomy (GTDB): domain Bacteria; phylum Pseudomonadota; class Gammaproteobacteria; order Xanthomonadales; family Rhodanobacteraceae; genus Dyella_A; species Dyella_A ginsengisoli_A. Next base: position 15,526 of record NZ_AMSF01000003.1, read on the forward strand.
GGGTGAGCCTGTTCGAGATCACGCTGTTCTGCCTGCTCGAACATCTGGATTTCCGACCCACGGTCGACTGGGTCGATCATCCGAGGCTGCGTGCCTTCGCCAGCGGATTCGCGCAGCGGCCATCGGCAGGGGCGACCCCTTACCGTTTCGACCGTCCGGTGGTCTAGTACGTCCCGGTCGGCATCGACCCGAAAGCGGCATGCAAGCGGGTGCCGCCCATCATTTTCAATGGCAGCGAGGCTCAAGGTTTGCGGATGGCGACAGCAGGACAGAGGGAAGTGCAATTGGATATCGAGCGGTTCCGCGCCGTGTTCTGGCGACTGGCCGGCCTGCTGCTGCTCGTGCTCTATCCCATCCTGCACGCGGATCGACCCTACAACGACGATCTGAAGCGCGCGCTGCTGGGACGGGCGAGCTGGGATTCCAACGGCCGCCCGTTGACCACCTTGCTGATGCGCGCACTGCAGGCCTACGACCACACCATGGTCGACATTGCGCCGCTGCCGCAGATCGGTGCGGCGCTGCTGCTGGCGTGGATCGGCGCGCGTGTGGCGGTGCGCTACACCCGCGCCTCGCCCTGGCTTGCGGCGCTGCTGGTGTTCCCGCTGGGCGCGCAGCCGTTCTTCCTCGAGAACCTGTCCTACCGCTTCGACGCCCTGAGCATGGCGCTGGCCGTGCTGCTGGCGGCCTGGCCGCTTTTGCTGCCGGACGGTCGCAGGCCCTGGCAGCGTGGCGTGCTGTGTCTGTTTGCCGCCCTGTGCCTGTACCAGCCAGCCACCAATGTGTTCCTGGTGCTCGCGCTGCTGGAGGCGTGGCAACTGCAGGACCGCGACCGCTCGCCGGCCGTGTGGCTGCGCCAGCTCGGCCTGCGTGCGTTGCAGTGGCTGGTGGCGATGGTGGTCTACGAGTTGCTGGTGGGGATGCACATCAGCGGCTGGGTGCGGCGCCAGGCCACGCCGATCCAGGGGCTGCACGAGCTGCCGCTGCTGGGTCACAACTTCGTCCTGTTCTACGGCTTCGCCGCCGATGCGTTCAATGCGCACTGGTGGAGCGTGTTCCTGCCGGTGCTGGTCGCGCTGGCGCTGGCGCCGGTCGCGATCGGGCTGCGGCACGCGCGCGGCCGCCCCCCCCTGGCGACGGTCGCGCTGGGCCTGGCTGCGCTGGCCATGCCGCTGGCGGTCATGGTGGCGGCGCTGGGGCCGATGCTGGTGCTGCGCGAGCCCGAGATCCGGCCGCGCGTGCTGATCGGCCTGGGTGCGTTGCTGGTGGCCGGACTGATCGCCCTGCACGAACTGCTCGCCGGCTGGCGCCGGGGCTCGCGGGTGAGTGCGGTCCTGGCAGGCGTGCTGGCCGCCGCGATGCTGGTCGTCGCCAGTGTGTACGGCAATGCCACGGCCGCGCAGCAGCGCATGGAGCGTCACGTCGCGGCGCTGCTCGCCGATGACCTGTCGGTACTGGCCTCCGGCCACTCCATCGTGGCGCTGCATGTATCCGGTTCGACCGGGTTCGCGCCATTGGCCGAGCATGCGGCGGTCGAGTTTCCGCTGCTGCGGACCCTGGTGCCGGGCTATCTCACCGATGCCGACCTGTTCGGTACCAGCGGTTTCCTGATGGACTACCTGCCGCACTGGGTGGACGCCCGCAAGCCGGACAGCATCCGCACCCGGCCGGAAGAGGCCGCTGCACTCGCCCGTTGCATGGCGACACCGCTGCGGCAGGCCGCCGGCTATCGGCTGTGCCTGGACGGCGACGTGGCACGGGTGGAGTTCCTGCCGGCCGCGCTGCCGTCGAGAGCCCAGCGGCGCTGAGCATCAGCGCATGTGTTCCATGCAGCTCCGGTAGCGGCTGTCGACCCGCTGGGCAAACCAGGCGGTGGTGAGCCGGCGGGTGATCTTCGGGCTCTCCAGCCGGATCCTCGGCAGCATCGCGCGCGGCAGCGGCCGGCCGTTGAGGCGGTCGGCGAGGGCGAAGACCCGGGTGTAGACCTCGGACTTGGAGAAGTCGGCCTGTTCGCCCCGGGTCAGCGCGCGATGGATCTCGTCCTGGCCCAGGTCCAGTCGGCCGGCCAGGGTGCGCAGGGCCAGTTCGGTCTTGCCCACCTCGCTCCAGCTGCCGTAGTTCACCAGGTCGCCATCGAGATCGAGCGGAATGCCGGACGCGCGCGTCACCGCATTCTGGAACGCCGCGTTGCGGCTGGCGTAGAAGCCGGCGTTGTAGTCGGCGAAGCGGTAGATCGGCGAGGGGTAGTCGGCCGGGTAGCCGAGCAGGTGGGCGATGCCGAAATACAGGCCGCCACGCCGCGTGAACACTTCGTGGCGAATCGAGCCTTCGACCGGGTACGGGTAGGGATGGTCTTTTGCGTACTGCTCGGCAAAGGCCACGCTGACCTGCATCGGGCCGCCGGTGTGGATCGGATTGGCGTCGCCGAACAACCGCTTGCCCAGCGGAACCATGCCGATGAAGTCCTCGTACACGCGACTCAGCTCGCGCTCGCTGCGCACCGCGTCGATGCGATCGGCGTAGCTGCGGCCGTCCGGGCCATGCAGCGCCAGCGCCGCGCGGACCAGGAACTGCGGAACGTGATGCCGGGCGGCACGACGATCGATCTCGGCGCGGGCGATCCGGCCGAGGCCGGGTACGGTCGGATCGGACTGGAAGTTGGATTCCTGGCCAGCCACCGCGATCACTGCGCACAGGTTGCTGCGGTCCGGCTCGATCCGCTGCGCGGCGAGCGCCGCGGTGATGTCGCGGGCCCAGTCTGTGCGGTCGTCGGTGTTCGCGGGCAGCACGTGGGCGATGCGCGCCTGCACCCGGGCCGGATCGTAGCCGGGGGACTGCACCTTCGGCGTGGTGCAGCCGGCGACCAGGGCAACCACGGCCAGCGTGAACAGGCGGGCGGACCACGGGCGATGCCGAAGGGACGTGCGTGCCTGGGCGGGCGGGTGGCTGGCGGTCATCAAGGGCGGGGCTGGCCGGGAAAACACGCATTGTCCGGCACTGCGGCTGTCGGCTGCTTGAACCTCACTCCAGGCCATCGATGTGTGCGCTGTCGAGCTCGTGGCCACCATCGTCCGGCTCCGGTCCCTGCAGGCGGACGCGCAGCGCCAGGTCGGTCTGCGAGTCGGCGTGTGCAAGCGCCTCCCGGTAGCCGATGCGGCCGGCCGCATAGAGCCGGTACAGCGATTCGTCGAAGGTCAGCATGCCGTGATCGAGCCCCTGCTTCATCGCTTCCTTCAGTGCGAGGACCTCGCCTTTCTCGATCAGGTCGGCGACGTAGGGTGTGGAAAGCAGGATCTCCGCGGCCGGCAGGCGCTTGCCGTCGACACCACGCAGCAACCGCTGCGACACCACCGCCCTGAGGTTGAGTGCGAGGTCGATGCGCAGCTGGTGGTGGGCCGAGTCGGGGAAGAAATTGATGATGCGATCCAGCGTCTGGTTGGCGTTGTTGGCGTGCAGGGTGGACAGGCACAGGTGACCGGTCTCGGCATAGGCGATCGCCGCCTGCATCGTCTCGCGGTCGCGGATCTCGCCGATCATGATCACATCCGGGGCCTGCCGCATGGCGTTCTTCAGAGCGGCGGCATAGCTCATCGTGTCCAGCCCCACCTCGCGCTGGTCCACCATCGACTGCTTGTGCGAATGCAGGTACTCGATCGGCTCCTCGACGGTGAGCATGTGGCCGGTCCTGCGGGCATTGCGGTAGTCGATCATCGAAGCCAGCGTGGTCGACTTGCCCGAGCCGGTCGCGCCGACCATCAGGATCAGTCCGCGCGGCAGCATGATCAGATCGTGCAGGATCGGCGGCAGGTTCAGTGCCTCGATCGACGGAATCTCCCCGGTGATGAAGCGCACCGCAAGGGCGACATGGCCGCGTTGCCGGTACACGTTGACGCGGAACCGCCCGGTGCCGGAGAGGCCCAGCGCGAGGTTCATCTCCATGGTGGCCTCGAACTCGCGCTGCTGGCGGTCGCTCATGATCGAGTAGGCCAGGTCATGCAGGTTCTCCGCCGTCAGGGGCTCGCCGTCGAGATGGTAGGTCTCGCCGTCGATCTTGATGTGCGGGGTGGCGCCGACGGAAAAGAACAGGTCCGATGCCTTGCGCCCGGCCATCACCTGCAGGAACCGCGTCAGTTCGATCGCCATGATCTGTCTCCGTCCACGGATGGCGCATCCTAGCGCGGGTAGCGCCGGGCGCGGCGGATCGCGGGTCGCGCCGGCGATGCTCGCGCGATCGTCCGGCTCTGGCAGAATCGGCCGTCCATCCGTCCAGACGAGACTTGAGCATGTCCCAGGCACGAACCGAGCCAGCCCGATCTCCGCGCCGCGTGCTGCTGGCCAGCCTGGTAGGGACCACCATCGAGTTCTTCGACTTCTACATCTACGCGACGGCCGCGGTGCTGGTGTTTCCGGCGCTGTTCTTTCCTTCCGCCGATGCGACCTCGGCCACGTTGCAGTCGCTGGCCACCTTTGCGCTGGCGTTTTTCGCGCGGCCGGTCGGGTCGGCGCTGTTCGGCCACTTCGGCGACCGGGTGGGGCGCAAGGCGACCCTGGTCGCGGCGCTGCTGACGATGGGGCTGTCGACCGTGGCGATCGGCGTGCTGCCCACCTACGCGTCGATCGGCGTGGCCGCGCCGGCGCTGCTGGCGCTGTGCCGCTTCGGCCAGGGCCTGGGCCTGGGCGGCGAGTGGGGCGGGGCGGTGCTGCTGGCGGTGGAACACGCGCCGCCGGGGCGACGGGCCTGGTTCGGCATGTTCCCGCAACTGGGCGCGCCGATCGGCTTCTTCCTGTCGACGGGGCTGTTTCTCTGGCTGACCCGGGCGATCGGCGAACCGGCGTTCTTCGCGTGGGGCTGGCGCGTGCCGTTCGTGGCCAGCGCGGTGCTGGTGGCGGTCGGCCTGTGGATGCGCCTGCGCCTGACCGAGACACCGGCGTTCGCGCGCGCCATGGCGCAGCAGGAACGGGTACGCCTGCCGATGCTGGAGGTGGTGCTGCGCCATCCGCGTGCGCTGCTGGCCGGAACGTTCGCGGCGCTGGCCACCTTCGTGTTGTTCTACCTGATGACGGTGTTCAGTCTGAGCTGGGCGACCAGCCGGCTGGGCTACTCGCGCGAGGGTTTCCTCGGCCTGCAGATGCTCGGCGTGCTGTGCTTCGCCGTCACCATTCCACTGTCCGCGGCCTGGGCCGATCGCACCGGTGCGCGTCGCGTGATGGTGGTGGCGACGGTGCTGATCCTGCTGTTCGGGCTGGCGATGCCATGGTTGTTCACGGCGCACAGTGTCTGGCACGTACTTGCGTTCCTCGCCCTGGGGCTGGCGGTGATGGGGCTGACCTACGGCCCGCTCGGCACCGTGCTGGCGCACATGTTCCCGGTGGCGGTGCGCTACACCGGCGCATCGCTGGCCTTCAATCTGGCGGGCATCTTCGGTGCGTCGCTGGCGCCGTACTTTGCGACCTGGCTGGCCGTGCACCACGGACTGACCTGGGTCGGGCTCTATCTGGCCACCGCGGCAGCGATCACGCTGGCGGCGCTTGCCGCGGTCCCGCCGGCGCATGACGGCGCGGACCGGTCTCAAGAAATCGTGCGTGCCGCCGATAGTCCGGCATGAGTCCGTCGTGGTCGTCCCAGGGGTCGCTGGTACCAGAGGCAGGGGCATGCCGGCCTGGGCGGTCTGTTTCGCGCCAGGTTGTCAGCGCCATCGGCCGCGATGGCGCTGAGCTCCCGGGTCGTCCATGTTGAATCTCTCCGTATTTCCCGACTTTCTGGCCATTGGCGGCCTGGTGCTGGTGTTCGCGTCGCTGCTGCGGCGCACGCGTCAGACCCGGTTGCGTTACTGGCTGGTGGGCTGGGTGATGATCCTGGTGCACATCATCGCCCAGCTGGTCTCCCTCAACGTTCCGGCGCTGGAGCACGCCGGCGAGGCGCTCTCGCTCAGCATGCTGTTGCTGACCAGCGTTTCGTTCATATGGGCTGGACACGACCGTCGCTCGGGCTGGGTCAACGGATTCGCCTGGAGCCTGCTGGCCGCGATGCCGGACGTGGTGTTCGTGGTGCTGCTCGCCTGGGACGTGGGTGATCGTACGGTCTTCCTGTCGCTGACCGGTCTTGCCGCATGCACAGCGATGGGACTGTTTCATTCCGATCGACGCGGCGCGCGACCGCGCGAACGTCGCCTGCTGGGGAGCGTGGTGCTGCTGGCCTACGCGGTCCAGGCGGTGCTGGTGGCGCGGGGCGCGCTGGTTCCGGCGTTGATCTGGATGCTGTTCTGGCACTACGCGCTGGTGGCCTATTTCTTCTGGCGGGGCTCGGACCGCGCCACCCTGGGCGTGTCCTTCACCACGCTGAGCTTCGTGGCCTGGTCGCTGGTGTTCCCGGTGGCCGCGGCGCTCGATCGCTGGCTGCCGGGGCTGGGCATCCAGAACGAGGCGTGGAACCTGCCCAAGTTCATGGTGGCCACCGGCATGATCTTCACCGTGCTGGAGGAGCAGCTGGGCGTGGCCAAGCACGCGGCGCTGCACGATCCGCTTACCGGCCTGCCGAACCGCCGACTGTTCGCCCAGCGGCTGGATGCCGCCCTGGAGCGGGCGCGCCGCGATCGCCGGCGCATCGCTTTGCTGGTCATCGACATGGACGATTTCAAGCAGGTGAACGACACCCGCGGCCACGCCACCGGGGACGCCGTGCTCGCTGCGGCAGCGACGCGACTGCAGTCGCGCCTGCGGGTCACCGATACGCTGGCGCGGCTCGGTGGCGACGAGTTCGCTGCGATCCTGCCCGAGCCCGGTCCGGACGAAGCGATTGCCAGTCAGGTCGATCGGCTGCTGTCGGCGCTGCGCGCGGGCTTCGAGATCGAGGGCGAGCGCATCGTGGTACAGGCCAGCATCGGCGTGGCGCTCTACCCGGCAGACGGCGAGGATGAAGCCGGCCTGCTGGCCGCCGCCGATCGGGCGATGTACGCGCACAAATTCACCGCGCGCGATCCGCGGGGCGATTGAGGCTTGCCCCGGTGGCTAGGCGCCGCCATGTTGGAGGGCCTGCAGTCGCGGATCGGCATCGCCATCCGCCGGAGATACGAGGAGGCAGGCCATGGCTACCGGTTGGGCCGGCGACGGCGCCGTGCAGGACCAGATCGACGCGACGGTGGATGCCGCCGTGCAGCGCGCCCGGCGCCAGCTCCACCAGGGCCCGGGCCTGACCCACTGCGAGGAGTGCGGCGAACCCATTCCCGAGGCCCGCCGCAAGGCGGTGCCCGGCGTGCGCCTGTGCGTGACGTGCCAGTCCGGGCAGGATCGGCAGGGGCAGGCCGCTGCGCTGTTCAACCGTCGCGGCAGCAAGGACAGCCAGCTGCGTTGAGCCGCCGCTGCGGAGCTTCGCGGCTCCGGCGGGAAGCGCTGTCGGCGATATTGCGGTGCACGTTTACGGCAATGCCTGTAAACGTTTACATTGCCGCGTCACCCACCCGGGCCAGGGGGCCCGGACCTGCCGTCCCCGTGGAGAATCGATGAAGCCCCAGTTCCGCTCCGGCCTGCGTCCCCGCTCGCTGTTCCTGAGTTCCGCCATCGCGCTCGCTGCGGCGGGCGTCGCCTGTGCGGCCCCGGCCGAGCTCGGCCAGCCGGTGCCGCCGTCCAATCCGCAACTGGTCACGCCGCAGATCGAGCAGAAGGTCGATGCGCTGCTGGCGAAGATGACGCTGGCCGAGAAGATCGGGCAACTGGTGCAGTACAACGACCAGGGCTCGTCGGCGCCCACTGCCGCCGACGCCGACAGCGCGATCGCGGTCAATCCCGAGACCCGCGACCATGTCGATGCGCTGCAACTGGCCCGCAAGGGTGAGCTGGGCTCGATGCTCAACGTGATCGGCGCGGCCAAGACCCGCCGTTTCCAGGAGGCGGCGATGCACAGCCGCCTGGGGATTCCGATCCTGTTCGGTGCGGACGTGATCCACGGCTACCGCACGATCTATCCGGTGCCGCTGGGCCTGTCCGCCTCATGGGATCCGCAGCTGGTGCAGGACGTCTCGCACATGGCGGCGGTCGAGGCCACCACCGCCGGCGTGAAGTGGTTCTACTCGCCGATGGTCGATATCTCGCGCGACGCGCGCTGGGGCCGCTCCACCGAGGGCGCGGGCGAGGACGCCTACCTCGGCTCGGCGATGGCGCGGGCCTACATCCGCGGCTACCAGGGCACCGACCTGTCGAAGCCCGAGAGCGTGGCCGCCTCGGTCAAGCACTTCGCCGCCTACGGCGCGGCCGAGGCCGGTCGCGAGTACAACACCACCGACATGTCCGACATCCGCCTGCGCCAGGTCTACCTGCCGCCGTACAAGGCGGCCGTGGAGGCGGGTGCGGCCACGATGATGAGCTCGTTCAATGCGCTCAACGGCGTTCCGGCGACGGCCGACCCGTACCTGATGACCGACATCCTGCGCAAGGAATGGGGTTTCGACGGTTTCGTGGTCAGCGACTACACCGCGGTGATGGAGCTGACCCACCACGGCATCGCGCTGGATGCCGCCACCGCCACGCAGAAGGCGCTCGATGCCGGCGTGGAGGTGGACATGATGAGCCACTTCTACGACACCCAGATTCCGACGCTGCTCAAGGAGGGCAAGCTCTCCATGGCCACCGTGGACGAGGCTGTGCGCCGCGTGCTGCGGGTGAAGTTCGCGCTGGGCCTGTTCGAGCATCCGTATGCCCGCGGCACCGAGGTGACCCGCGCGGTGGCTGCACACCGGCCGTTGGCGCGTCGCGCAGCGGAGGAGTCGTTCGTGCTGCTGAAGAACGGCGGCCACGGTGCCGCGCCGGTGCTGCCGCTGTCTTCCGGCGTGAAGAAGCTGGCGCTGATCGGCCCGCTTGCCGACAACGCGGCCGAGATGCAGGGCGCCTGGGGCGGTGCGCAGCACCAGCCGGACGTGGTGACCCTGCGCAACGGCCTGGCCGCGCGGATGAAGCAGCGGGGCGGGGAGCTGCTGTACGCCCAGGGCACCGACATCCTGACCGATTCGGAAGCCGGGTTCGCCGCGGCGAAGCAGGCAGCCGAGCAGGCCGACGTGGTGGTGATGGCGCTGGGCGAGTCTTCCAGCATGAGCGGTGAGGCCGGTTCGCGCGCGCATCTCGGCCTGCCGGGCAATCAGCAGAAGCTGCTCGAGGCCGTCGTCGCGACGGGCAAGCCGGTGGTGCTGCTGGTGTTCTCCGGTCGCCCGCTGGTGCTCGACTGGGCCGACCGGCACGTGCCGGCGATCATGGAGACCTGGTTCCCCGGCACCGAGGCCGGCAACGCGGTGGCCAACGTGCTGTTCGGCGACGTCGCCCCCAGCGGCAAGCTGACCATGAGCTTCCCGCGCGCGGTGGGTCAGGAGCCGCTGTACTACAACCAGTTCCCGACCGGCCGTCCGGCCGGCGACGCCGACCTGAGCAAGCCGCCGGAGGGCGCCACGCGCTTCATTTCGCGCTACATCGACGTGCCCAACAGCGCGCTGTATCCGTTCGGCTGGGGCCTGAGCTACACCACCTTCGCGTATTCCGGCGTGCACGTGTCGCGTGCGAGGGTGCCGCTGGCCGAAGCGAACCGCCCGGATGCGAAGGACCTGGTCACTGTCACCGCCACCGTGAAGAACACCGGCGAGCGTGCCGGCACCGAGGTGGTGCAGCTGTACGTGCGCAACCTCGGCGCCAGCGTCGAGCAGCCGGTGCGCAGCCTGCAGGGCTTCGAGCGGGTGTCGCTCAAGCCGGGCGAATCGAAGCAGGTGACCTTCCACCTCGGCTTCCCCGAGCTGAGCTTCTGGAACGTGAAGAGCCAGCAGGTGATCGAGCCGACGCACTACACCGTGTGGGTGGGCGGCAGTTCGCTGGCCGACCAGCAGGCGGATTTCGACGTGACGCCCTGAGATCGCTGCAGCGTCGCAACGGAAAACGGCAGCCGAAGGGCTGCCGTTTTCGCATCGGGACTCAGCCGGCGTCGGTGTGCAGCCAGTCCGGCGCCGGGATCGCCTTGTGTGCGGCGGACAGGGCGGCCGACCAGCGCTCGCGGATCATCCGGAAATACGCATCGCCGTCTTCCACGCGGTGCGTCTCCACGCCGTCGATGCTGTTGTTGCGGTAGACCAGCAGGTCCAGCGGCATGCCCACGCTGAGGTTCGAGCGCAGGGTGGAGTCCATCGAGATCAGCGCCAGCTTCACGCCGTCGGTGAGCGAGGTGGCGCTGGTCACCGCGCGGTCGAGGATCGGCTTGCCGTACTTGTGCTCGCCGATCTGCAGGAACGGGGTGTCGCGGGTCGCCTCGATGAAATTGCCGGCCGCATAGATCTCGAACAGCCGCATGGTGCGGTTGGCGATCTGCCCGCCGAGCAGGATCGACACGTCGAACGCCACGCCCTGTGCCTTCATCGCCTCGCCGTGGGTCTCATAGACCTTGCGCACGGCGGCGCTCACCAGCCCGGCCGCGGCGAACATCGTCGGTACGGTGTGGATGGTCTCCGGCTTGCCGGTTTCCGGATGCGGCAGGCCGTCCTGGATCAGGTTGATCACCGCCTGCGACACGGCCAGGTTGCCTGCGGTCATGGCGGCGATCATGCGCTCGCCCGGGCGGTGGAACGACTGCAGCTTGGTGAAGGTGGAAATGTTGTCCAGACCCGCATTGGTGCGGGTGTCGGCGAGCATGACCAGGCCCTCGTCGAGGAACAGGCCGACACAGTAGGTCACATGAAACTCCTGGCTTGATCCGGTCCGGCCGGGGCCGGGATGCCTATTGTGCCTGCTGCGCGGTCTCGGCGATGCACACGTCCACTTCCAGTGTCTCGGCGATGCCGCCGCGGCGTACCCCACGGACCGGGGCAGCGTCGCGGTAGTCGCGCCCGCAGGCGATGCGCACGTAGCTTTCGTCCGGACATTGCCGGTTGGCGGCATCGAAGCCGACCCAGCCGAGGTCGTCGACCAGGATCTCCGCCCAGGCATGGCTCGCCGCCGCGGACTCGCCACGGGGGCACAGGTAGCCACTGACGTAGCGGGCCGGGAAGCCCAGTGCACGGGCGCAGGCGATCATCACGTGGGCATGGTCCTGGCAGACCCCGCGCGCGGCAGCGAATGCCTCGATCGCGGTGGTCTCGGCATCGGTGACATCGGGCAGGTAGTCGACGTGGTCGCGCACCCCGCCGCACAGGCGGTGCAGGCGCTCGATCTGCCCGCCATCGCCGGCCGCTTCCCTGGCCATCGCCACCATCGCCGGGCTGGCCTGGGTGAGCGCGGTCGAGGCCAGATAGAAGGTCGCCGGCAGGGTGTCTGCGGCATCGCTCTGCACACCGTGCAGGTCACGGGTCTCGACGTGGCCGCGCACGGCGATGCGCACCGTCTCGACGCTGCGGTCGATGGTGTGGGTGGCGACCGGGTTGCCGAAGCCGTCGGTACAGGTCGGCTGCAGCTTGCGGCCGTCCACGCTGACCTGCCAGTCGCGGACGCGCTGGCCGTCGGCCGGGGCCGGCCACATCCGCAACGCCTGCACGATCAGCGAGGCAGCCTGGTCGTAGCGATAGGTGGTCTCGTGGCGGATGTGCAGCTGCATGGCATGGCGTCCGTCTAGAAAAGGTGGCCCACCGCGATCTGCGTGCCGAGTGCCTCGGTCCGCTCGATCACGTCGGTGAGGAACTCGTGCAGGCCGTTTTCGATGATGCGGTCGACGCTGGCGTAGCGCAGGTCCGCGTACAGCGAGTGGGCGCAGCGCTTGGCCTCGGCCACGCGGGCCGGGTCCTGGTCCTCGATCGCGTCCAGGTGGTGGGTGATCTGCTGGTAGCAGAACGCCAGCGAGCGCGGGAACACGCTGCGGGTGATCAGCAGCTCCGCCACCTGCGCCGGTTCCACCCGGCCCTTGTACAGCACGCGGTAGGCGCGCCGGGCGCCGACCACGCGCAGGATCGCCAGCCACTGGTAGTAGTCGATCACCCCACCCACGTCGCTCACCTGCGGCAGGCGCACGTGGTACTTCACGTCGAGCAGGCGCGCGATGTTGTCCGCGCGCTCGAGGAACTGGCCGGTGCGCAGGAAGTAGAAGCTGTCCCGGCGCAGCATGCTGTTCGAGCACACGCCGTGGAACAGGTCCACCCGCACGCGGACCCATTCCAGGAAATCGTTCAGCAGATCGGCGTTCTTCGGCGCATCGCGGAAGCGCGGCAACTCCTGCCACGCGCCCTGCACGGCGTCCCACATGGTGGTGGTCAGTGCCGTGCGCACGGCGCGCGCATTGCGGCGGGCGGTGTCGATGCAGTTGGCGATGGAGGACGGGTTGTCGCGATCGAAGGCGAGGAAGTCGATCACCGAGACTTCGTCGATCGTCGCGTGCTTGGCGAAGTAGGGCACGCTGCCGCCGGAGGCGATGATCGCCGACTCCCACTCGCTGCGCCGGTCGCTGTCCACCCGCACCGCGCTCATGTGCCCGGCCACCTGCAGCAGGCGGGCGACGTAGTCGGCGCGCTCCATGTAGCGCGCCAGCCAGAACAGGCTTTCGGCGGTGCGTGCGAGCATCAGTCTTCCAGTATCCAGGTGTCCTTGGTGCCCCCGCCCTGGGAGGAGTTGACCACCAGCGAGCCCTCTTTCAGTGCGACCCGGGTCAGTCCGCCAGGCACCACACGGACCTGGTCGGCGCCGCACAGCACGAACGGGCGCAGGTCGACGTGGCGCGGTGCGATGCCGTCGTCGACGAAGGTCGGCACGGTGGACAGCGACAGGGTCGGCTGCGCGATGTAGTCGTGCGGCCGCTGGACCAGCTGCTGGCGAAAGGCGGCCAGCTCGTCGCGGCTGGCGTGCGGACCGACCAGCATGCCGTAGCCGCCGGAGCCGTGCACCGCCTTCACCACCAGCTCGTCGAGGTGGTCGAGCACGTAGGCCAGCTCGTCCGGCCTGCTGCAGTCGTGGGTCGGCACGTTCTTCAGCAGCGGCTCCTCGCCGAGGTAGAAACGCACCATCTCCGGCACATGGATGTACACCGCCTTGTCGTCGGCGATGCCGGTGCCGACGGCATTGGTGAGGGTGAGGTTGCCGGCGCGGTTGGCGAAATGCAGGCCGGGCACGCCGAGCATCGAGTCGGGGCGGAACACCAGCGGATCGAGGTAGTCGTCGTCGACGCGGCGGTAGATCACGTCCACGCGCTGCAGTCCCGCCGTGGTGCGCTGGTAGCAGACGTCCTTGCTGACCACCAGGTCGGCGCCCTCGACCAGGTCGATGCCCATCTCGTCGGCGAGGAAGGCGTGCTCGTAGTACGCGCTGTTGTGGATGCCGGGGGTGAGCAACACGATGGTCGGCTCGCCCGGGCAGTTCGGCGGCGCCAGCGAGCGCAGCGTGGCCAGCAGCTCGTCGGGATAGTGCGCCACCGGCGCCACCGTGTTGCGGCGGAACAGGTCCGGAAACAGCCGCAGCATCACCTCGCGGTTCTCCAGCATGTAGGAGACGCCGGAGGGCGTGCGGCAGTTGTCCTCCAGCACGTAGTAGTCGTCCGGACCGGTACGCACCATGTCGATGCCGCAGATGTGCGCGTACATCTGGCCCGGCAGGTCCAGCCCGCACATCTCCGGGCGGAACTGGCTGTTGTGCAGCACCAGCCGCTCGGGGATGCGGCCAGCACGGATGATCTCGCGGTCGTGGTAGACGTCGTGCAGGAAGGCGTTGAGCGCGCGCGCTCGCTGTTCCAGACCGCGCCGCAGGTTGCGCCACTCGGCCTGGGCCAGCACGCGGGGGATCAGGTCGAACGGGATCAGCCGCTCGGCATCGCCACCCTCGGTGTAGACGGCGAAGGTGATGCCGATGCGGCGGAACAGCACCTCGGCCTCGCGACGCTTGAGTGCGAGCTGGTCCGGTGGGGTGTCGCGCAGCCAGGCATCGATCAGCGCGTACGGCGTGCGTACGTCGTCGGGCCAGCCCATCTCGTCGAAAACCGTCGCTGCAGACACCCGTGGCATCCCCTCGAAGACGGGCTTCGACCGTGGCGGGCGACGTCGGCAAAGTCAAGCAGGCGCGGCCTTACGGACGTCCAGACGGCCGCTCGCCGGACATCCATCTGCGTCTCGCCAGGTGCCCGGGTCATCTCGTGGAAGTGGTGCCCTCACGCTCGGTACCGGCAGCGTGGCGATGTGATTGGGTCAATCAGGACAATCGTTGTCATTCCGGCATGGGAGAAACAAGGTGAGGTCCTCCAGCCTGCATGCCGGTGAGGCTGTGTGCAGAAATTCCGCATCGCAGCGCAAGTATCCGCAGCTTTCCCGTATGGCCTTGCTATCACGCATGGTGCATCTGCACCTGGCGGCCTGGGTGGGCTCGGTCGAAAAGGCGTTCGGTCACAGTTCGGAAAAAGTCATATAGACAACGTTGTCATTTCGGGGGTACCAAGGACGGGCAACACCTCAGACATGCGGTAGCAGCAAGGACGCGGCGGCGAGCTTCCCCGTCGACCGGAAGGAGCCGGTCGTGGCATCGCCAGGTCATTCCATGCAGCGATGAATTTCAATCTGGAGGAAATCCCATGCTTGTGAAGCGATCGAATTCCCTTTCCCGGCTCGCCCTCGGCGTGCTCGGAAGCCTTGGTGGCTCGGTGATCTCGGCTGGGCTGCTGGCAGCCTTGCCGGTGCAGCCGGTGCATGCGCAGTCCGTCGCGGCGTGTGCCGCCCCATGGGCCGCCGGCACAGCGTATTCCGGCGGCGCCACCGCCAGCGAGAACGGCGTGAACTATGTGGCCAACTGGTGGACCCAGGGCGACGATCCGGCCACCCACAGCGGCGGCTCGGGTTCCGGTCAACCCTGGACGTCGCAGGGCGCCTGCGGCGACAGCGGCGGAAGCGGCGGTTCGGGTGGCGGGACCGGTGGGTCCGGCTCGACCTGCGCCACCGCCTGGAGCGCGGGCACCGTCTACACCGGCGGCAACACCGCCAGCGAGAACGGCGTGAACTACGTGGCCAACTGGTGGACCCAGGGTGACGATCCGGCCACCCACAACGGTCCCACCGGCTCGGCGCAGCCGTGGACCTCGCAGGACAGCTGCGATGGCTCGGGCAGTGGCGGCACGGGCGGTGGCGGTTCGGGTGGTGGCAGCGGTGGCGGTTCCGGCGGTGGCTCGGGCGGCGGCACCGGTGGTGGCGGCACCGGGGGGCCTGCGCCGGGCACGCTGCTGTTCAGTCCGTACAAGGACGTGACCATCAACCTCAACTGGAACACCAACACCATGCGCACGGCGGCGGCCACCGGCTCGCCGATCCCGGTGGTCGGCAGCGGCAGCCTGGTGTCCGATTATCTGCCCAACCTCGGTGCGATCACCCTGGCGTTCGCCTCGGGCGAATGCGGCAGCGAGAGCTGGGGCGGCATCCCGGCGGCGAACTTCGCCACGGCCAACATCCAGCCGCTGGCCGACGCCGGCGTGAACTACGTGGTGTCCACCGGTGGCCAGGCGGGCAGCTTCACCTGTGGCTCGCCCTCCGGCATGGCGCAGTTCATCTCGCGCTACTACACCTCGCACATGGTCGGCGTGGACTTCGACATCGAGGGTGGCCAGAACCAGACCACCATCAACAACCTGGTGGCCGGCGCGGTCTACGCCCAGGGCCTGTATCCGAACCTGCGCTTCTCCTTCACCCTGGCCACGCTGGCCGCGTCCGACGGCAGCTACGGCGGCGTCAACAGCCTGGGCGACATGGTGGTCCGTGCGGTCATGGCGTCCTCGCTGCAGAACTACACCATCAACCTGATGGTGATGGACTTCGGCGCGGCCAGCCCCGGCGTGTGCGTGGTCGCCAACGGCCAGTGCAACATGGGGCAGTCGGCGATCCAGGCGGTGACCAACCTCGAGCACACCTACGGCGTGCCGGCGAACCACATCGAGCTGACCCCGATGATCGGCACCAACGACGTGAGCAGCGAAGTCTTCACCACGGCCGACGTGGATACGATGACCACCTACGCGATCAACGCCGGCCTGGTCGGCGTGCACTTCTGGTCGCTGGATCGCGATACACCGTGCGCCGGCGGCAGCACCGGTTATGCGTCGCCGGTCTGCAACTCGGTCAATGGCACCACCTCGCTGGAGTACAGCAAGCGTTTCCTGTCCGACCTGGGGCGCTGATCCGCGGCACCGGTATTGCGCGGGCCCGGTGGAGGCCGGGCCCGCGCGTGTCGCGTTCGACCAAGGCCGTGTCGACACCGGGCCCGCACGCTCGCTAGCGTGGTGGACCATGCACTGTCCGCCGGCCTCCCGATGACCGTCCCGCAGCACCGGCACGCGCCGGATCCCGGCTTCTACGCCCTGTTGCTGGGCGCCACCTTCCTGATGGGTTCGAGTTTCATCGCCGGCAAGATCCTGCTGTCGCAGGGTGTGCCGGCGATCCTGCTGGTCGGGTGGCGGTTCCTGGTGGCGGCGCTGGCCACCTTGCCGTTGCTGCTGGCCAGCCGGAGGCCGCTGGGCAGGGCGCTATGGCCCGCGGGCATGCATTGGCGGCACGTGCCGCTGGTCGGGCTGATCGGGTTGCTGCAGACCGCCGCCGTGATGGGCCTGCTGTTCGTCGGGATGCGGACCATCCCTGCGGCCGCGGCGGCGATCCTGTTGTTCAGCAATCCGATCTGGGTGGCCTTGCTTGGGCGGGTGTTCCTGCGCGAGCGGTTGGGGATGCTCCGGTTTTCCGGCCTGCTGCTCGGCATGGCCGGCGTCGCGCTGGCGATCGGTCCGGGGGCGCTGCTGCAAGGGCAGCGTGCAGCGTTGTCCGGCGAGCTGTGTTGTCTGGGGGCGGCGGTGTGCTGGGCGGCCGCCACCACGGTGAACAAGCGGGCCGCGTTGCCGATCGGCGGGCTCGCCCTGAATTTCTGGCAGATGCTGGTGGGAGCGCTGGTACTGCTGGCGCTGGCGCGTGCCGGAGGAGAGCGCTGGCCGGCGGGGTTCACCCTGGCTGACTGGGGCTGGTTCGCCTGGCTGGCGATGCCCGCATCCGCCGGGTCGTTCGGGCTGTGGTTCGTGGCGCTGCGCCGGGGTGGCGCCACCCATGCCAGCGGCTGGCTGTTCCTGGCGCCGTTGTTCGCGGTGTTGCTGAGCTTCGTGGTGCTGCACACCACGCTGGCGCCATCGCAATGGCTGGGCGGTGCGGCCATCGCCGGCGGACTATGGCTGGTGAACCGCGCCCCTAGAGCAGGTTCTCCACCGGCAGCAGCTTGATCAGGCCGACCTCGACCTTGCGTCCGGCGGTCGCGTCCGGGTCGCTGGTCAGGGTGACCATCTTGCCGTCGTCCATGCCACGCCAGACGAGCGGCGCCTGCCGACGCGGCCTGGTCGGATCCAGCATCACGCGCCAGGCGCGGGTGGGCGCCGTCGCGGAGTCGAAGAACTGTTCCGCCGCCTTCGCCAGCGGCGCGTTGTCCACGATGATGCCCATCTCGGTGTTGAGCAGCCTGGAGCGCTCGTCCATGTTCATCGAGCCGATGAAGGTCTCGTGCGAGTCCACCACGATCGCCTTGGCGTGCAGGCTGACGCCGGACGACTTGCCGGCATCCGTGGCCGGCTGCTTCGCGCCAGGTTGCGGACGAAGCTCGTACAGCTCGACGCCGCCGCGCAGCAGCGGCAGGCGGTAGCGCGAATAGCCGGCATGCACGGCCGGCTCGTCGGTGGAGGCCAGCGAGTTGGTCAGCACCTGCACGCGCACGCCACGCGCGGCGATCCCGGTGAGGAACGCCGTGCCGTCATCGCCGGGGATGAAGTAGGGCGAGATCAGCCGCACGTCGTGTTTCGCACCGTCCATCATCGCCTTGATGTCCGGGCCGATGCGCAGTTGCGGATCGTCGCCGTCGGTGTCGATCTTGGCCGGCTGGTCGGCGACCAGTACCGCGTGACCCCAGAACCACTTGCCGGGACGGTCGCCGGACGGGCCGTGCGGCAGCTGGTCAAGCGTGGCCTGGGCATAGTCGCTCTGCGCGAACTTTCGCGCGTGCTGCGCCAGCTGCTCGCGCAGCCGGGCCAGGTCGGCCGGGCCTGCGTGCGTGCCGCTGTAGGCTTTCACCGGATAGGCCGCATCGCAGTTCCAGTAGGTATCGAAGGCCTGCGACGCCTGCCTCACCACCGGGCCGATGGCAATCAGGTCGAGATCGCGGAAGTGGGTGTTCTGGCCCGCGTCGAAGTAGTCGTCGCCGATGTTGCGTCCGCCGATCACCGCGACGCTGTTGTCCACGATGAAGGACTTGTTGTGCATGCGATGGTTCAGCCGGCTGCCGTCGAGCACGAACTGCGCGGCCTTGGCCAGGCCGGAACGGGCCTGAGTGCCGAACGGATTGAACAGTCGCACCTCGATGTTCGGATGGGCGTCCAGCGCATCGAGCATGTCGATCTCGTCGCCCACGTTGATGTCGTCCAGCAGCAGTCGCACCCGCACACCGCGGTCGGCGGCGGCGAGCAGGCGCTGCGCGACCAGCCGGCCGGTGTCGTCGTCGGCGAAGATGTAGTACTGCAGGTCGAGGGTGTGCTTCGCGTGGTCGGCCAGCGCCACCCGGCTCATCAGCGCATTGGTGCTGAAGGTCAGCAGGCGGAAGCCGGAAAGATCGCTGTGCCGCGCGACCTCCTTGTGCACGTACCGCGTGCTGGGCGTGTCGTGCTGCGGAGGAATCGCCGTCGACGGGTGCTTTTCGAAATCCTTGCGCAAGGTGGCGCAGCCGGCCAGCGCAACGGCAGCGATCAGCAGCAGGGCGATGTGATGCAGGTGTCGGCGCATGGTGTACGGGCCTCTCGTTGCGGCGCCGCCCGCCGTGCCCCGCGAAGCACGGCACGGAGAGCGGCCCGACGTCGCAGACTGCCCACGCTGGCGTGAATGCCGCGCGATCCGGCAGTACGCCCGATGCTGTGGGATCATCCGGTGTTCACGATCGTATGGAGTGTGTCGATGATGCGCGTGCGCCTTCGCGGGATGGCGGCCCTCATGCTGGGGTTGGTCCTGGCCGCGCCGCCATCGACGGGGCGGGCCGACGACGACATCGTCGCGACTGCCCGCGATGCGCGAATGCATCGTGTGGTCGACGGACTGCTCGCCCGCATGACGCTGGAAGAAAAGGCCGGCCAGTTGAGCATTCTCGGCGCCGACCACGGCGACCTGGAGACACTGGTCCGCGAGGGCCGGGTCGGTGGCACCAATGGCGTCTTGCCCGGGCGCGACGTGGCCGCCTACACGCACCACATGCAGCGGCTGGCGATGCAGTCGCGGCTGAAGATCCCATTGTGGTTCATGGGTGACGTCAGCCACGGCTTCCGCACGATCTTCCCGATTCCGCTGGCGCTTGCGTCCTCCTGGGACACCGATCTGGTGCGTCGCGTGCATCGCGCGGCGGCGCGGGAGGCGACCGCGGCCGGGGTCGACTGGACCTTCAGCCCGATGGTCGACATCGGCCGCGATCCCCGTTGGGGCCGCGTGGCAGAGGGGGCCGGCGAGGATCCGTATCTCGGCAGCGCGATGGCGGTGGCCCAGCTGGAAGGCTTCCAGGGCGGGGACCTCGCCGCGGCGGACACGATGATGGCGACCGCCAAGCATTTTGTCGGCTACGGCGCGGCGGAGGCCGGACGCGACTACAACGCCACCTATCTCAGCGCGGGCGAGCTGGACGACGTCTACCTGCCACCGTTCCGTGCGCTGGTGCAGGCGGGCATCGCTGCGATCATGCCCTCGCTCAGTACGCTCAACGATGTCCCGGCCACGGCGGATGCCGCCCTGCTGCAGGGTGTGTTGCGACGGCAGTGGGGTTTCCGCGGCCTGGTGGTGTCGGACTTCGACGCGGTGGCCCAGCTGCAGCAGCACGGTCTGGCGGCCACGCCGGCGGACGCCGCCCGTCTGGCGCTGCAGGCCGGGGTGGACATCGACCTGCACAGTGGCACCTATCTCGACCAGCTGCCGGCGCTGGTGCGCAGCGGGCGGGTCGATCAGTCGCTGGTGGATGCGGCCGTGCGGCATGTGCTGGAAGCGAAGTACCGGCTGGGATTGTTCGACGATCCGTTTCGCTATGGCGACGCCCGGCTGGCGCGGCGTCTGCCGCTGTCGGCGCCGCAGCGGGCGCTCGCGCGCGAAGCGGCCCGCGAGTCGATGGTGTTGCTGAAGAATGCGCACGACACGTTGCCGCTGGCCCGCCGCGGGCGTATCGCGGTGATCGGCCCGCTGGCCGACGATCGTGCCGACATGCTCGGGCAGATGGCCGCCGAAGGACAGCCGCAGGATGTGGTGCCGATCCTCGATGGCATTCGCCAGGCCGCAGGCGGATCCGTCGCCGTCAGCTTTGCGCGCGGTGTCGACGTCAGCAGCGACGATGCCTCGGGTATCCCGGCTGCGGTTGCCTCCGCGCGGGTAGCTGATGTCGTGGTGCTGGTGCTGGGCGAGGACATCCACCTGATCGGCGAGGGTCACAGCCGCAGTTCGCTCGACCTGCCGGGGCGGCAGCAGGCGTTGGCCGAGGCGGTGATCGCCACCGGCAAGCCGGTGGTCGCCGTGCTGGTGAACGGGCGGCCGCTGTCGATTGCGTGGCTGGACGCACATGCCGCGGCGATCCTGGAGGCCTGGGTACCGGGCGATGAAGCGGGCCACGCGGTGGCGGACCTGCTGTTTGGCGACGCCAGTCCGTCCGGCAGGTTGCCGATGAGCTTTCCGCGCACGGTCGGCCAGGTGCCGATCTACTACGCGCATCGCGAAACCGGCCGCCCCTACGACGACAGCAGCCCGCTTGCACGTCATTACTCGACACACTACGTCGATGTCGCCAACACACCGCTGTATCCGTTCGGCTACGGGTTGACCTACACCACCTTCGCCATCGACCGGGTGCGGGTCGAAGGCAGCCCGCTGGCATCGGGCGGCGTGCTCCATGTCAGCGCGCGCGTGCGCAATACGGGCATGCGGCCGGGCACGGACGTGGTGCAGCTGTACGTGCACGACCGGGTCGCCAGCGTCAGTCCTCCGGTGCGGCTGCTGAAGGGTTTCCAGCGGATCAGCCTGGCTGCGGGTGCACAGACGGAAGTGCGCTTCACGCTGCGGCCGGGCGATTTCGCCTTCCGCCGCGGTGACGGCAGCTGGGGCGCCGAGCCGGGCGATTTCGACGTCTATGTGGGCGGCGATGCGAGGGCGACGGCAAGCGCGCCGTTTACACTGGTGGGCCCCTGATCCCCCACCCGGAGTTTCCCATGCGCATGCTCGTTCTCGGTGCTGGCGGCACCGGCGGTTATTTTGGCGGCCGCCTGGCGCAGTCCGGCGCGGACGTGACCTTCCTCGTACGCGAGGCGCGTGCCGCGCAGTTGGATCGCGACGGGCTGGTGATCCGCAGTCCACTCGGCGATGCCCAGTTCCCGGTGCAACACCTCACCGCACCGCAATTGCCGGAGGCGGCCGCGGCCCGGCCGTTCGATGCCGTGCTGCTGAGCTGCAAGGCGTACGACCTGGATTCCTCGATCGAGGCGATCGCGCCGGCGGTGGGCGAGGGCACCGCAGTCTGGCCGATCCTCAACGGACTGAAGCATTACGAGGCGCTGGACGACCGCTTCGGCGCGCATCGCGTGCTCGGCGGCCTGTGCTTCATCAGCGCGACCAAGAGCGACGGTGGCGAGGTGCTGCACCTGGGGCGCCCGGCCTCGGTGACGTTCGGCGAACGGGGCGGTGACCCGCGCAGCGCACGTTGCCAGACGCTGGCCGACGTCTTCGCGGCAGCCGGGGTGGATCACCACTATTCGGAACACATCGCGCGCGACCAGTGGATCAAGTTCGCCTTCCTCACCGCGTTGGCCGGCGCCACCTGCCTGATGCGGGCGAGTGTCGGCGACATCGTCGCTGCCGAAGGTGGGCGTGCCTTCATCGAGGCCCTGTACGGCGAATGCCTTGCTGTCGCCGAGGCGGCGGGCCAGCCGATTCCCGTCGAGGCGCGCGACAAGGCACTGGGCATGCTGACCCAGCCCGGATCGGGCGTCACCGCATCGATGCTGCGCGACCTGGAGAGCGGCCAGCGCACCGAAGGCGCGCACATCGTCGGCGACATGCTGCGGAGGGCGCGCACAGCCGGCCAGCGGGCGCCGTTGCTGGATCTGGCCTGGGTGCATCTGCAGGCGTACGAGGCGCGGCGGCGGGCCGGTTGATCGGCGGCGGTCAAAGCATCCGGCGCAGCGTGTTGTCTCCCTTCACGAAGTGGTGCCACAGCGCAGCAGCCACGTGCAGGCCGATCACCCAGTAGAAGATCTCGCCCAGCGACTCGTGCAGTTCCTCGACGAACTCGCGCGCGCCCGGGTCGGCATGCACCAGCGCAGGCAGCGGCGTGCCCGACCACGGCAGGGTGACCGACTCGCCGGCGTAGTTCACGGCGAGGATGCCGAGCACCGGTTGCGCCAGCAGGAACAGGTACAGCGCCAGGTGCGTGATCCGCGCCGCCAGCTCGGACAGATGGCCGGGTGCGGGAACGATGGGCGGCCGGGGCCCGAGTGCCATGCCGAGGACGCGGACCACCAGCAGGCCCAGCACCAGCAGCCCGGCCAGGTAGTGGCCCTGCATCGCGAGCCCGGTGCTGCCGCCATGCTCGTCATCATCCCCCAGTTCCACCAGCAGGTAGGCCGCCACGACGGCCAGCACGGTCAGCCAATGGGCCCAGCGGACTGTCGCGGAGTAGCGGTTGCGCGAAGGTGCATGCATCGGTCGGAGACCTCGGGCTCAGGGTTTGGGGCGTGGCGTGGTGGCGACACTGGGCGGCAGGATCGGCAAGGTGACCTGCGGCTGATCGCCGGAGAGACTGCCGAGGAAAGCGGTGATGCTGTCGATCTCCGCATCGCTGAGCTTCGCGCCGAGCTGGCTGCTGCCCATCACCGCGACGGCCTGGCGCAGGTCCCACACCTTGCCCGAGTGGAAGTACGGCGGCGTCAGCGCGACATTGCGCAGGGACGGTACGCGGAACACGTAGGCGTCGCTCGCCGTCTTGGTCACCGCGAAGCGGCCGCGATCGTCCGGCGGCAGGATCTCCGCACCGGGGCGCTCGACGACTCCAAACGGCGCGTACATGGCGCCACCCACGTTGATGCCGGCGTGGCAGGCGGCACAGCCCTTGTTGATGAACAGCGCCAGGCCCTCGCGCTGGGCGGTGTCCAGCGCCTTGGTATCGCCCTTCAGGTAGCGGTCGAACGGGGCGTTCGGGGTGATCAGCGTGGCTTCGAACAGCGCGATCGCGCGGCGGATGTTGTCGAACGTGATCGCCTCGGATCCGCCGGGGAACGCCCTGGCGAATGCCTGGACGTAGCCCGGAATGGCACGCAGCTGCTCGACCACGTGGGCCTCGGTGGTATCCATCTCCACCGGATTGACCAATGGCCCGCCGGCCTGCTGCTCGAGATCCTTGGCCCGTCCGTCCCAGAACTGGGCGACGTCGAACACCGCGTTGTACACCGTGGGCGCGTTGCGACCACCGTGCTGCCAGCGGTGGCCGAGCGAGGTCTCCTGCAGGTCCACACCGCCCATGCCCACCATGTGGCACGAGTTGCAGCTGATCGCGTGGCTCTCGGACAGGCGCGGATCGAAGTAGAGCATCTTGCCCAGTGCCACGCGCTGCGCCGTTGCCGGATTGCCCGGCAGGGCCGGTGGCGTCGAGGGTATCGGCTTGAACAGCTGCTGGGCCTGCCGCTGCAGGTCCGACTGCGACCAGGCGGGTGCGGCCAGCAGGCTGGCCAGCGCCAGTGACGCGATGAGGGAAAGTGATCGCATGACATCGTTCCTCCGACCGTGGGACGGGAAAGCGTGCGTGTGCTCAGTTGCCGCCGCTGTTGTCACCCGCGCTGCGCTCGCGCTGTTCCTGCTCGGTCTGCGTGCGCGACGGATCGCCCTTGCCGGACGACGCCGGCGTCTGCGGCTGGGTGCGCTCACGGGTCTCCTGCTGGGTCTGCATGGGCTGCATGCCCGGCCCCATCCCCTGGTTCATCCCTCTTCCCATGCCTTTGTTCATGCCGGGGCCCATGCCTTTGTTCATGCCTGGGCCCATACCCGGTCCCATGCCACCGCGCGCGCCTCCCATCGGAGGCATGTCGGGCAACTGCATGCCGCGCTCCTGGGCGCGCTTGCGCATCTCCTCGTGGTGCTGCGATCGAAACGCCTCACGTTCCTGCACCGTGTTGAGGCTGCGCATCTTTTGCCGGTACGCGTTGCGTTCGGCGGGGGTCATCAGCTGCGATCCATAGATGGCGTTGCCGCCGGCGGTGCTGCCGGCAACGGGGCGGCCCTGCTGTCCAGCGGAAATGGCCGGTGACGGCAGGCTGCAGGCCAGCGAGAGGGTGACGGCTGCGAGAGAGAACAGTACGGGTCGGCGCATGACGGCAGCTCCATGTGGGGTGTCGGATGCCCCACTATCGCGCCCGCCTCCCGGGCCTTGTTGATGTCGGTCAACAATGGCGTCTGTCGCGCCCGATCTAGTCGTCCATGGCGGGCGGCACCATGCTCATCAGCAGGCGATTGCCGCCGCGTCGTTTCGCCGCATACATGGCGTCGTCGGCGAGCCTGAGCAGAGCGTCCTCGCTCTCTCCGTGGTCGGGATACAGGGCGATACCGATGCTGGCCGATACACGCACCGGTCCGCCTTTCATGGCAAACGGCTGGTGCATCGCGCGGCGCAGCTTTTCGGCCACGCGCAGTGCGTCCTCGTGCTGCTCGATCCGTGGCAGCAGCACGGCAAACTCGTCCCCGCTCAGGCGCGCCACGGTGTCCGATTCGCGTACGCAGCCGGTCAGGCGCCTGGCGACTTCCTGCAACAACTGGTCGCCGGCGCTGTGGCCCTGCTGGTCGTTGATGTCCTTGAAGCAGTCCAGGTCGAGGAACAGCATGGCGACGCGACTGACCTCACGCCGGGCCAGCGACAGCGCATTCGCCAGCCGGTCGCGCAGCAGCGTGCGGTTGGGCAGGTCGGTGAGGTGGTCGTAAAGCGCCAGATGGTTGAGCTGGGCCTGGATCTGCTTGCGTTCGATCGCCGCCGCGACCTGGGTGGAGACGAACTGCAGCAGCTGCAGATCGCTTTCCCCGTAGGTCACCTCGCCGCTGTAGCTCTGCACCACCAGCGCTCCGATCACGCCGCGCGGAGCGATCAGCGGAACGCCGAGCCAGGCCAGCGGCGCGTGGCCGGGCGGGCGGCGGGCGATGACCGCACGGACGCTTTCGCAAGGATGTTCGGCATCGTCGGATCGGAACAGCAAGGGTCTTCCGCTACGGATGACTTCTCCGCTGAGCGTTCCGGAATCGAGCCGGCGCGGTTCGGGAGGGGCATCGAATTCGTCGACGAAGTAGGGGAAGCTGATGGTTCCCTCGAGTTCGTCGTACAGGGCGACGAAGCAGTTCCGCGCCGGCAGCAGGCCGCCGATGATCTCGTGCACGCGGCCGAACAGCTCGCTCAGGTCGGCCGCGGCGTGGGCCGCCTCGGAGATGGCGTACAGCGCGGACTGCAGCAATTCGGACCGCTTGCGGCCGGTGACATCGCGGGCCACCGCCACCCGCACGCCGTCCTCCGGCGAGTGGCGGGCGGTCCACATCACGTCGACCACGCTGCCGTCCTTGCGCACGTAGCGGTTCTCGAAGTGCGGCGAGGCGGTGCCATCCACGATGGAAGCCACCTGGGCGAAGGTGCGCGCGCAGTCGTCCGGATGCATGAAGTCGGCCATGGGGCGGCCGATCATCTCCTCCGGGCGGTAGCCGAAGATCTGTTCGCTCGACGCGCTGACATAGACGAACTCGTGCTGGTCGTTCACCACACAGACGGCATCGACCAGCAGATCGATCACGTTGGCCAATGGGGGGAGGTAGCCGGGGGGAGTCATGGTCGGAGGCATGCCGGTTTGTTCGGGGACTCGGGGGCGCATGCATGATGCGTGCCGTTTTCGAAGCTCACCTCACGGCGATCCGCCGGCACGTTCCAGCAGTGTCGGCAGCGCGGTCGACCAGAGCGTCCAGTCGTGGTGGCCGGGAAGCATCAGCACGTGATCCGGCCGAAGCAGCGGCGACATCAGCTCGATCGGTGCGCGGAAGCGTTCGCGGTCGCCGTAGGCCAGCCATGTCGTGGCGGTGCGGGCGGGGCGTTGCCGCCATTGCTGCAGGGAGCGCCAGAGCTCGCGCTGGAAGGTCTGCGGACCGACCGGCCGGACCGGGCCCGGCTTCCAGGAGGCAAGGCCCCCAGCGGCGACGATCTCGCGGTGGATCGGTGCGTCGCCGAGGTAGGGCGACAACAGCAGCAGTCCATGGACCACTCCCGGGTGCGCCTGGTCGTAGAGCAGGGCGCCCAGGCCGCCCAGCGAGATGCCGACCAGCCAGACCCTCCGGTAGCGGCCGAGCGCCGGCCTGACGATCTGCTGGTCCAGCCGGGGGATCGCCTCCCCGGCACGGTAGTAGGGAAGGGTCAGGCCGGTCAGCAGCACGTCGGCGTCGGGCCATTGACGCTGCACGAGTTCCGCCACGCGATGACGCAGCAACGCGTCGATGCTGTCACCGCGGCCGGGAAGCACCACGACCAACTGCGTCGCGCGCGTCGGGGATGGCATGAGGCGGCTGGGGATCGGGCGGCGCGGGTCGCCGGTGGTGGCACAGCCGCACAGCAGGATGATCGAGACGATCAGGACGGCCAGTTGGCAGGCGGGACGGCGGGGCAAGTCGGGCTCCTTGCACGTGCACGCGCCCGTGCTGGCGCGGTGGATGCAACGTAGCACGGGCGCGCGAAAGGGGCAGGGCCGGGCCGATGGCGCGTTCCGTGCTTCATCGCTGCATATGCCGTTTTTCCGTCTCCGCCACGCCCGCTTCGTCTGGCTCGCCGTGCTCGCCCTGTGCGGGTGGCTGGTCTGCGCGCCGGTGCCGGCGCAGCAGTTCCCGGTCCAGTACTACGGGCGCAAGTCCGGTCTTGAGAGCCAGACCGTCAACGCCATGCTGCAGGACCGGCGGGGCTTCATCTGGGTAGGCACCGAGATGGGGCTGTATCGCTTCGACGGCGCCCAGTTCCATCGCATGGCCAGGGCGGAGGGGTTTGCCTCCGGCGAGTTCGTCAATGCGATCGCCGAAGCCCCGGACGGCCGCCTCTGGGTGGCCACCCAGTCCGGGTTGCGGGTAGGCGACGGGCTCGATTTCCGCCCGGTCGCACCGGGCGGCGCACCGCTGGTGCCCGACGCCGGACGGCGGCTCGTCGCCTTGCCGGATGGCGGCGTGCTGCTGGTGCGCGCGGGACATCTGCTGGAGGTGAGGGCCGACGGCGAGGGCGGCTGGCGTGTGGGCGAGCGTTTCTCCGGAGCCCTCCGCCGGGCCTGGCCGGGACTCGAGGATGTGTCGGCGGTGCAGGTCATCGATGGGGCGCTGTGGCTGGGCTGCGGACACCAGGTCTGCGAAGTGAAGGGGGCGGACGTGCGGGTGCATGGCCCCGACGACGGCGTGCCTGCGGATGTCTGGTCGGGGATCTTTCGCGACAGCCGGGGCTCGGTCTGGCTGCGCGGCACCCATGTCCTACGGGTGCGGCCGGCAGGTGGCGGACGTTTCGTTCGGCGCGATGTGCCAGGCACGCCGACGGACATCCTCACCGACGATATCGGCGTGATCGAGGACCCACAGGGTCACATACTGACCCGTACGGATCATGGGCTTGCCCGCTGGGACGGACAGCGCTGGCAGCTGTTCGGCCCCGCCAACGGCCTTCCGGACGTCGGGATCACCGCGCTGATGTTCGACCGCGAAGGCGAGCTGTGGCTGGGCACCTACGGTCGTGGCGTGGCGCTGTGGAGCGGATACGGGGCGATCGAGGGCTGGTCCCGTGCCCAAGGCATGGATACCGCGCCGAACTGGTCGATCGCGCGCGATGCGCGGGGGCGCATGTGGTTCGCCAACGAGATGGGGGGCAATGTCCGCGATCCCGGAGCGCCCCGGCTTGCGCCATGGCCGCTCGACGCGAGCCCCCCGGCGCGGCAGAACCTTAGCATGCAGGCCGGCCCGGACGGCGCAATGTGGGTGGCCTCGTACGACGGCCGCCTGTTCCGCTACGACGGGCGGGCCACGCGGCTGGTTGCCACCTTGCCGCACTTCATCAAGGCGATCCGCTTCGACCGCAGCGGTCGACTGTGGATCGCCACGATCAAGGGCGTGTTTTCGATGTCGCCGGGCGACGACCGGCCACAACCGGCCGAGGGGGCTCCGGCCACGCAGTGCTCGGATATCGCCGAATCGGCCCCCGGCACGCTCTGGTTCGCCTGCAACGCCGGGCTGCTGCGTCTGGCGCAGGGGCGCTGGACCTTGCTCGCGGCGCACGGCGATACGGTGCCCGGGGGATATATCGGCGTCGCCGCCACTGCCGACGGCACGGTCTGGCTGGGGGCGAACGAACCCGGGCTGTTCCGCGGCGAGGTGCACGGTGACTCGGTCCGGTTGCGGCGCGTCGCCGATCGCTGGCTGGACAATACGCTGGCCTATTTCGTCCGGCGCGATCGGCGCAACTGGCTGTGGGTAGGGGGAAGTGCGGGTGTCGACGTGTTCGATGGCCGTCGCTGGGTGCATGTTTCGCAGGACGCCGGTTTGCTGTGGGACGAGTCCGACCAGAACGCCTTCTTCGAGGATGCCGACGGCTCGGTCTGGATCGGCTCGGCGATCGGTGTCAGTCACATACGCATCCCGCAGGCACTGTTCCGCGAGCGTCCGCGGCGGGTGGTGCTCACCGCCGTCAGCATGGGCGAGCACCGCCTGGTTGCGGGCGAGTCGATCTCGATGGACGGACGGCGTGCACCGCTGGTGTTCCGCTTCGCCCGCGTCGGGGGCGCTTCCGGGTCACCGCCGCGGTATCGCTATCGGCTGCGGGGCACCGGTGCCGGCGTGGTCGAGACGCATGCCAACGAGGTGGTGGTGTCGGCGCTCCCCGCCGGTGACTACCGCTTCGAGATCCAGGCGATCGACGACGATCTGCGCACGCTTTCACCGGTGGCTGATTTCAGTTTTAGCGTGCGTCCGCCGTGGTGGTGGCGCTGGTGGGCGCTGTCGTCGTGGGCGCTGGTGGTGGCGGTGCTGATTGCGCTGGCGTGGCGCTGGCGGGTACGTGCACTGCTGCGCCGCACCCGTTGGCTGGACACCATGGTGCGCCAGCGCACGCGCGAGCTGCGGCGGGAGAAGGGGGAACTGGAGCAGGCGCGGGCGCGCCTCTACGTGCAGGCCCGCTTCGACGAACTCACCGGCCTGTTGAACCGGCGCGCGATTCTCGAGCAGCTTGCCAGCGTGCTGGCCGACGACGCGCGGCGCAGCCGAGGCGTCGCCGTGGCGCTGCTCGACCTGGACCATTTCAAGCAGGTCAACGACAGCTATGGCCACCCGGTGGGCGACCAGGTGCTGCACGGGGTGGCGCAATGCCTGTTGCGCCATCTGCGCTCGACCGATTCCCTGGGGCGCTACGGTGGCGAGGAGTTGCTGCTGGTGATGGAGGGCATCGGCGTGCGGGAGGCGCAGCTGCGCCTCGATGCCATGCGTGAGGCGGTGGCGGCGCTGCCATGGGGGCCGGAGAATGCGTCGCTGCACGTCACCATCAGCCTCGGACTGGCCTGGGTCGGAGCCGCGCCGGTCGAGGCCCGCTCCATCGTGCGTGCCGCCGACGAAGCGCTCTACAAGGCCAAGCAGTCCGGACGGAATCGGCTGTCGATTGCGGCGAGCATCGACTGAAGACGCTTCATGGCGTCTGCTGGGCGGCCGCCTGCCGTGTCCTTTCGTGGTTCTCGAGCCATTGTGCGAAGGCGTCGTGTCGCAGCGGCGGGCAGATCAGGTAGCCCTGCAGCCCATCGCAGCCAAGCGCGGCCAGCGTGGCGCGCTGGCTCTCGCTTTCCACGCCTTCGGCGATGGTGGTCATGCCCAGGCGGTGGCCGACGTCGACGATGAAGCTGGCCAGTGGGCTGGGCGCTTCCGGACGCAGCCCGCAGATGAACGAGCGGTCGATCTTCAGCTCGTGCAGCGGCAGCTGGCTCAGATACGCGAGCGAGGAGTAGCCGGTGCCGAAGTCGTCCAGCGCCAGCCGGAAGCCGATGCCGGCCAGCGCGTACATTGTCTGCAGGGCCGACTCGAAGCCCTGCAGCAGTGCGCTCTCGGTCAGCTCCAGGGTGATCCGTCCCGGCTGCACGCCCGCTTCGCGAACCAGCCGTTCCATGGAGTCGACGAAGCCGGGGTGGGAGAGTTGCCAGGGGCTGACGTTCACCGCCAGGTGCTCGCCGAAATCCACCCGCTGTGCGTCCCAGGTGCGGATGTGTTCGCAGGTCTGGCGGACCACCCAGGCGCCGAGGTCATGGATCAGTCCGGTTTCCTCGGCGATCGGGATGAATACCTCGGGCGACACGTCTCCCAGCGTGGGGTGACGCCAGCGCAGCAGCGCCTCGGCACCCATCAGCTGGCCATTCATCCGCACCTGCGGCTGGAAATGCAGCTGGAACGAGTGCTCCTCGTCCAGGTGTTCGACCGCCGCGCGCAGGCCGCGCTCGAGCTCCAGCCGCTCGTCGGCAGCCACCTGCATGTCCGGCTCGAACAGCCGAACCGCATTGCGCCCGGCGGCCTTGGCCCGGTACAGCGCGATGTCGGCGCGGCGGATCACGTCGTTCGGTTCGCCGTCGCGGCCGCCGAACAGCGCCACGCCGACGCTTGCGCCCACGGCCAGCACGCGGCTGTCGACGCTGACCGGCGCGGTGAGCCGCATGCGTATCTGCTGGGCCACCGCTTCGATGTGGCTCGCCGCGGTGGTTTCCTCCACCGACAACTGGCCGATGACCACCACGAACTCGTCGCCGCCGAGGCGCCCCAGCGCGGAACCGGCTGGGATGGCTCCGAGCAGACGATCGGCGACCGCTTCGAGCAGGCGGTCGCCGACGTGGTGGCCCAGTGCATCGTTGATCGTCTTGAAGTTGTCCAGGTCGATCACCATCGCGGCGCACAAGCCGCGATGCCGTCTCGCCTCGGCCGCCATCTCGGCCATCATGTCCATCACGCTGCGGCGGTTGGGCAGGCCGGTCAGCGGATCGTGGTAGGCCAGGTGGCGCAGGCTCAGTTCGGCCTGTTCCCGCGTCGCCGCCTCTTCCCGCAGGTGGCGTGTGGTCCGCTCCAGTTGCAGCGTGCGCTGGTGCAGCTGGCTGGCCATCGACAGGCCCATCAGCAACACGAACGGGAGGAACGAGAACGCATCCAGGTAGGGGTAGGGCATGCCCATCAGGTCGATCACGATGTCGCCCCACAACAGCGCTGCGAACTGGGTCAGCAGGCACAGTCCGAGCAGCGTGGCCGGCAGGCGCTCGCCGCGACGGAACTGCAGCGCGGTCATCAGCAGCGCCCAGGCGAAGGCCAGGTAGGTCAGCAGATGGAAGGTCCAGCCGACCGGTGACGGCACACCGTTGATCTTGGTGATCCATTCGCCCCAGGGCAGTTCGGCCGACTGCATGCCGCTGATGTGCGAATAGAACATCGTGCCGGGGGCGAACTGGTTGTAGGCGGCGAACGCGACGGCGATGGCGGTGATCGTCAGCAGCGTCTTCGCGCCGAGCGCGCGCCGGGTATAGGTGCCCACGAAGGTGAAGAAGAAAGGAAACGACACTGCTGCCGAGGTGCACATCACGCGCAGCATCTGCACGGCGCGCCCCTGGTCGCTGGACAGGCCGAACAGGGCATTGAAGAAGGACAGGCCGGCGATGCACAGGCACAGCATCGCGTAGGAGAGGTACAGGCGATCGCGCTGCTGGCGCAGGCCGATGATCAGGAACTGGATGCTGGACGTGACCGCAATACAGGCAGTGGCCACGAGCGCAGCCGTGTAGTAGCCGAAGACGGCGTGACCTGCAGCCTCGACCATGCCCTAGCGCTTCCTGATTGTTACCATGTGGGCCTCCCCCCTGCCGTGCCACGATAACCGAAGCCCGCGACAAAAGCTGCGGCTCTTTTCCCGGGCCGGCACGCGCGCCATCGGGCATGGCACCGGGGAGGAGGTCGGCCGGATGCCGTCACTCCATACGAATGCAAATGAACGAATCCAGCCGCTCCGGGTCGAGTGGTTCGGGTCACAGCCAAAGGTCAAAGTCATGAGCAAGCGTTCCTCCGGTGGTGGCTGGGTATTCGCCGTCATCGCAGTGGTCCTGATCGCGTTCGCTGCCTGGTTCCTGGTGCAGCGTGCCCGCAAGGCCGATCAGGCCCGTCCGGCTCCGGTCGCGGCTGCCACGGCACCGGTTCCGGCTCCGGCCAGCACGGCCCCGGTCATCGCGCATCCGATCGAACAGGCACAGACGGCCCCCGCCGCGGCCAGCACCGCACCGCTGCCGGCGCTGGGCGACAGCGATGCCAGCGTGCTGCAAGGCCTGGCGGCGCTCGCGCCGGGCAGCGACGTCGGCAGCTGGCTGGTGCACCAGTCGATCATTCCGCGCATCGTGGCGACGGTGGACGCGATGCCGCGCCAGGACCTCAGCCCGTTCATCCTGCCGGTGCGCCCGGCCAAGGGCAGCCTGAAGACGCAGGGCGCGAACGGCCAGAAGGTCATCGACGCGGCGAACGCCGCGCGCTACGCGCCCTACGTCAAGGCGATGCAGGCGGTGGACAGCCAGGCGCTGGTGGACTGGTACGTGCACAGCTACCCGCTGTTCCAGCAGGCCTATCGCGAGCTGGGCTACCCGCATGCGTACTTCAACGATCGCCTGATCGCGGTGATCGACCACCTGCTGGCCGCGCCGGAGCCGACCGGCCCGCTGGCCGTGGTGCCGTACAAGGAGGGCTTCGCCTACGCCGATCCGTCGCTGCAGTCGCTGTCGATCGGCCAGCGCACCATGGTGCGCATCGGCGCGGAGAACGAGGCGGCGGTGAAGGCCAAGCTGCGCGACTTGCGCGCGCGGCTGGTCGGCAGCGGCCTGCGCAAGGAAGCCGCCGCACCGGCCGCCGCGACCACGACGCACTGAGCGTCGCGGCCGGGACGTTCCTTCACCAGGGGATGTCCTGGCCGTCCCAGGCGATGAAGCGCCCGCTGTCGGCGGGCGTGGCGCCGGCGATGATCGCCAGCAACTGGCGAGCCGCCCGTGCCGGTTCGAACAGCTTCGCGAGTGGCACGTTCTTCTGGAACGGCGCGGACAGCGCCGTGTCCACCGTGCCGGGATGCAGCAGCAGGCAGCAGCCCAGGCGGTTGCGGCGCGACCACTCGATCGCGAACGTTCTCATCAACTGGTTCTGCGCCGCCTTCGAGGCGCGGTAGGCGTACCAGCCGCCGAGCCGGTTGTCGCCGATCGAGCCGACCCGCGCCGACAGCGAGGCAAACACCGCGGGGCCGCGCTCCAGCAGCGGCAGCAGGGCGCGGGCCAGCAGCACCGGCGCGAACGCGTTGAGTGCGAACACCCGCTCCAGCGACTGCCGCCGCACCTCGCGCACCGATTTTTCCGGCCGCAGGCCGTCGCCGTGCAGCACGCCTGCCGCGTTCACCACCAGCGCCAGCGACGGATGTCGGGTCACCAGGGCGCCGGCCAGGGCGTCGAGCGCGGCCTCGTCGGTGAGGTCGACGTCCGCGCGGTGCAGCCGCCCGGGTGCGGCTTCGCCGAGTCTCGCCAGCGCGGCGCTGCCGGAGGCGTGGCGGGCGACCGCGGTCACGCTGGCCACCTGCGGGTGGGCGAGCAGCGCTTGAGTGATCGCCAGCCCGATGCCGCGGCTGGCGCCGGTCACCAGCACGTGGGCGGGACCGTCGAGGCCGTGGATCAGCGGCAGATGCTCGGACATGAGAACAGCTCGGGGAGGGGTGCGTCCGGTACGCGGCCCGGCATCACATCGGATGCTTGATGCCGCGTTTGAGCAGCCACGCGTTCACCGGGCAGGCGGTGGCGAAGCCCGCCAGCATCGCAATCTGCATCATGAACCAGAACACCGGCCCGGCCTTGTCAAGCGCGCCGTCGAACAGGCCGAAGGTGGCGATCGCCATCCAGCCGTACATGCCCACCTGCCAGGACACCAGCGAGAGCGTGTCGGCCTTCAGCGCGGCCAGCAGGGCCTCCCGCGCGGACATCTCCCCCATCGGCTTGATCGTGAAGTACTGGAACGCGATGCCGATGACGAAGGCGAACACGAAGTCCAGCGTCCAGCCGGTCAGCAGCGCGCTGCCGAACAGGGTGAATGGCACCGCCAGCAGCAGGCTCTCGGCGGTCAGGTCGCCCAGCGTGCAGCCGCTGCCGCAGTGGCTGGCGGCCAGCATCACGCTCTGCGCGAAGGGGCGTTCACCCGGGTGGCCGTGTCCGCCGTGCTTCGGTGCACGACCGATACGCGCATAGGCCCACAGGCCCAGCGGCCCGGCGTACAGCGCGGTGATCGGCCACACCAGGTTCATGATCGCCATCCGCTGGCGGCGGCCCAGCGCGATGTCCAGGGCGATGAGTGCCGCGCAGGCCGCGGCGACGACAAGCGAGACGAGGGCGAGGACGTGCAGCCGCTCCGGCATCGGCAGGCTCCGTGCAAAACCCGAGCATGCCGCGATGCCCGTGGAAGCCCGATCAAGTCGCCGTCAATCCAGCGGGGCGGCCATCACCAG
The DNA here is from genome assembly GCF_000334915.1 of Dyella ginsengisoli LA-4. Classification (GTDB taxonomy): domain Bacteria; phylum Pseudomonadota; class Gammaproteobacteria; order Xanthomonadales; family Rhodanobacteraceae; genus Dyella_A; species Dyella_A ginsengisoli_A. The sequence continues at coordinate 50,032 of NZ_AMSF01000003.1, forward strand.
CTTGTCGACCGGATAGCCACGTTCCGCGGCGCGCTCGCGGATGCCGCGGAACGTGGCCGCGTCCATGTGCGGCTCGCGCGACAGCACCCACAGGTACTTGCGGCTGGGGCTGCCCACCACGGCCCAGCGGTAGTCCGGGTCCAGCTCCACCACCCAGTAATCCGCCCACACCATCGGCAGCCAGCCCAGCCACGCCGGGGCGAAGCGCACCTTGAGGGCACCGGAACGGTCGTCCACGCGGCGTGCCACGCCGTCGGACGCATCCATGCCCCTGGCGGTACGACAGGCGTTGTGCACGCCGACGGTGCCGTCGGGGCGACGGGTGTAGGTCGCGGTGATGGTGTCGATGCACTGGCGCTGGAAGAACATCGGCAGGTGCGCGATCTCGTGCCACTGGCCCAGGTAGCGGTCCAGGTCGAGCTGCGGCACCGGGCGGTTGGGCAGAGGCTCCGCATGCACGCTCAGGCCGACACAGGCGAGGACGGCGAACACGGCGACTTTCAGGTGGCGGATCATCGTGGCGGGCTCCAGGTTCCGGACGCTCCAGCGTTTTCCGAGGAGCGTCGGGGATCGGTGAATGACCGGTGAGAACAGGTGACAGGCGTTCATACGTCGGCTTGCCTGCCGGTGGATGCGGGTGCATGATGCCTACCTTCCAATAGGTAGGTAAACGATCATGCAGCTGCGTTCCGACTGGTCCCGCCGGGAAGTCGTCGACGCCTCCGCGCTGGACTGGGTGCCGTCACCCGCGGCCGGTGTCGAGCGCAAGATGCTCGAGCGCGACGGCGACGAGGTGGCGCGCGCCACGTCCATCGTCCGCTACGCGCCCGGCTCGCGCTTCGACAGCCACGTGCACGCGCTGGGCGAGGAGCTGTTCGTGCTCGACGGCGAGTTCTGCGACCAAACCGGTCGCTACGGCCCTGGAAGCTACATCCGCAATCCGCCTGGCTCCTCGCATGCGCCGTGGTCGGACACCGGTTGCGTGCTGTTCGTGAAGCTGCGCTACTTCGATCCGGACGACCTCGCCCGGGTGGTGGTGCACACGCGCGAGGAACCGTGGCTCCCCGGCCTGGTGCCGGGCCTGTCGGTGATGCCGCTGCACGATTTCCGCACCGCGCATACCGCGCTGGTGCGCTGGGCGCCGAACACGTATTTCAATCCCCACCGCCACTACGGCGGCGAGGAGATCCTGGTGGTCGAGGGCACGTTCGAGGACGAGCACGGCCGCTATCCGGCCGGCAGCTGGATCCGCAGCCCGCACCTGAGCCAGCACAAGCCGTTCAGCCGCGAGGGCTGCATCATCCTGGTGAAGACCGGGCACCTGATCACCGACGCCGAGGCCGCCGCGTGAGCGCGGTGGCCGGCACCGCGACGCGGGTGATGGACGTGGCCGAGTCGCTGATCCAGCAGCGCGGCTACGGCGGCTTTTCCTTCGACGACCTGGCGCAGGCGGTGGGCATCCGCAAGCCCAGCGTGCACCACCACTTCCGCACCAAGGCCGACCTGGTGACCGCGCTCGCCCGCCGCTACACCGAGCGCTTCGAGTCGGCGCTGGCGGCCATCGACGTGGCCCGCCGCGATCCCATGGCGCGGCTGAGGGCCTATGTCCGCCTGTTTGCCACCACCTATGCGCAGGACGGCCGCCTGTGCGTCTGCGGCATGCTCGGCGCCGAAGTCGACGCCCTGCCGGGCGAGGTCGCCGACGCGGTGGCCGGCTTCTTCCGGCTCAACCTCGACTGGCTCACCGCGGCCTTTCGCGACGCCCAGCAGAGCGGGCGAGTGGCCAGCGGCCAGCGGCCCGCCGCGCTGGCCGAGCTGATGCTGTCGGCGCTGGAGGGCGCGATGGTGGTGGGGCGGGGGAGTCGCTCCGGCGGTGGCCCCGAAGCCGTCGGCAAGTCCCTGCTAGCCGGTCTTGCGCGGTGAGACTGCTCCAGTCGCGCGACTGCCGTTGCGAGCATGGTTGTGCGAGTGGTTGTGGGAGTGACTTCAGTCACGACGCTCCCGCTGCGCCATGGTGAGGTGTCGGGGCTGAAGCCCCTCCCACAGTCGAGACAGGTCGCCGGGTCGCCCGGAAACAAAAGCGGCGACGGATCGCTCCGTCGCCGCCGATGACTTACTTCGCCTGCGGCAGCTGGATCAGCGGTACCGAGTTGCCGCCGGTGTACATCGGCAACTGGCCGTTCCACTTCTCCACCGCCGTCATGTGGATGACGTCGGGGTTGGCGCGCAGGGCGTCGCCCTTCATGCGGATCGCCTGCGCCTCGGCTTCGGCGATCGCCAGCTGGGCCTTCGCCTTGCCTTCGGCCATCGCCACTTCCTTGGCCGCCTCGGCCTGGGCCTGGGCGATCTCGTTCTTGCGCTGCTCGGCCATCTGCGTGGCCTGGATCTTGGCGTTGATCGACTGCACCACCGTCGCCGGCAGGCGCAGCTCGCCGATCCAGTAGATCTTCTCGATCACGATGCCGGTGGACGCCACCTCGTGGCTGATGTCGTCCTGCACGGACTGGATCAGCGAGGCCTTGCCGCGGCCGTAGACCGACTCGATGCCGAGCACGCTGGCCTCCTTCACCAGCGCGTCGCGCACCATGTTGCGCAGGTAGATGTCGGTGATCTCGTTCACCCCCTTGCGGTACTTCTGGAAGATCGTGGTCACCTTGTCCGGGTTGATGTGGTACGTGATGCCCACGTCCGCGTTCACCGACAGGCCCTCCACGGTCTGGAAGGTCAGTGATTCGTCATTGGGCGAGCCTTCGGTGGGGCTGCGGGTCCAGGTGTAGTTCTGGGTGAAGGTGGGGAAGGTATAGAGGTCGTAGCCCCAACCCACCCAGTAGCGCCCCGGCGGAAGCTCCTGCAGCGAGCCCTTGCCGTCGCCGTACAGCTTGAACTTCACGCCGACGTTGCCGGCCGGCACCTTGCTGCACTGGGTCAGCGAGAGCGAGGCGAGGGCGAGTACGAGGATGCCCACGAACAGGCGGGCGGAGAAAATCGTCTTCATGTCACTTTCCTTGAGTGAAGGTGTGTCCGAACAGCCGCCAAGCCCAGGCGAGCAGGGCGACCAGCAAAACCAGGCCAACGGTGACCGCCAGCGTGCTGGCGGCGGAGATCAGCCACGGGCCGACCAGGCCCAGGTAAAGCGCCACGCAGGCGGCGAACAGCCACGGGCTGGCGCGGCGGTGACGCGGTTGCGGATCCATCGGTGTTTCTCCCCTGGTGATGGGCGCGCGGGGCAGGGACTGGCTCGCGCGCGGTGACGCCGCCGGCGGCGGCAAGGCGCTGCGGCATGAATCGATGGCGGGCTCGCGGGAATGGACTGCACGCGGTCCACCGGCGCGTCGGCACCGGGGCGGCATGCAAGCGGTTCGAGGGGCGGCCGTCGTCCGGATCAGGCGAGCTTTCGCCGGGGGACGCGACTCACGACGCGGAGAGGGTCAGCGCGTTGGAGGGACGTCGGTCAGCGTGGCAAACAGCCCGCTGGCAAAGATGGCCCAACGCGGATTGGAGGTGTTCATGGCCGTGTATGGAATCAGGGACTCGACGCGCTGAATTTTACTCCCGGCTTGCCGCGGGGGGAAGAAAAATCGGAAGCGCCGGACGGTGCGATCGGGCGTGCCGGGCGAGTGACCAGCGGGCTGTTTCCGGTTCCGCGAACCGGCCGTACGGGGCTGCCATGCGACGGGCGACTCAAGAAATTACGTAAAACGCCGTTAATTCGGTCACAAGCAGCACCTTCCCCTCCCGAGGTAGTCCATGTCCAAGTTCGCCCTTCGCCCGGCTCTGCTCGCACTGAGCCTGTCGGCCGCTTTTTCTGCGCATGCCGCAGACAACGACTTTTCCTACCGGTTTTCCGGCTTCGGCACCCTGGGCTATGCCCAGACCGACAGCAACGACGTACTGATGACCAACGGCTCGCAGCTCAAGGGCGCAGACAAGTCCGGCAGCTTCCTGCTCGACTCGCGCCTCGGCGGTCAGCTCGACCTCACCTTCAATCCGCGCCTGAGCGCCACCGTGCAGGCGATCGCGCTGCAGGACGCCAAGGGCAAGTTCAGGCCGCGACTGGAGTGGGCCTTCGTCCGCTACAACCTCACCAATGACGTGTCGGTGCGTGTCGGCCAGCTCGGTTGGCCGGCCTACCTGGTGTCGGACTTCCGCTATGTCGGCTACGCCAACAACTGGCTGCGTCCGCCGCTGGAGGTCTACAACCTCGCTGCGCTGGACAACTTCCAGGGCGCGGACGTCGACTGGACGCACAGCGTCGGTAGCGGCTACCTGACCCTGAAGGTGCTCGGCGGTCATGCCGAGAACGATCTGCCGGATAGCTCCAACCATTCCGCCAAGCTTCGCGTGAACAGCCTGATGGGTGCCTACGCGACCTACGAGATCGGCAATCTGCGCATGCGTGGCGGCATCAGCACGGGCAAGGTGAGCTACACCACCCAGACGCTCGATGGCCTGTACGCCGGCCTCGACTTCACCGGCTTTGGCGACGTCACCCACAAGCTGGCCCTGCGCAACTCGCGCACCAACTTTGCCAGCATCGGCGCTACCTACGATGCGAACAACGTGATGATCACCGGCGAGTACGCCGACCGTCGCTCGTCCAGCCTGCTGCTGGGCCACTCGCATGGCTGGTACGTCACCGGCGGCTATCGCTTCGGCAACGTGATGCCGTACGTCACCTATGCCGGCTACTACAAGCGCAACGACAGCAACGAGGCTTCGGTGCCGATGGTCGGCCCGCTGGTGCCGCTGTCGGTCGGCGTGCAGGGCTTGGTCCAGCAGGATTCGCAGCACGACGTCGCGCTGGGCGCGCGCTGGGATCTGCACAGCAACATCGCGCTGAAGGCACAGGTCGACCACGTGATGCCATCCGTCTACGGCGGCACGTTCACCAACGTGCAGCCGGGCTATCACGGGCAGGCGGTCAACGTGTACTCCGCCGTCGTCGATTTCGTGTTCTGAGGGAGTGCCGACGATGAAAAGCATGCTCAAGAACACGATCGCCGCACTGATCCTGATGATGGTGTCCGTCCCTGCGCTGGCCGGCATCGACGTGATCGTCAGTGCGCACAGCAACGCCTCCTCGATGAGCAAGGACGATGTCAGTGCGCTCTACCTGGGGCGCACGCAGAACCTGCCTGGCGGCGGCAAGGCCAAGCTGTATGACCTGCCGGACGGCAATGCCGGACGCGATGCGTTCTACACCGCGGCCACCGGCAAGTCGGCCAGCCAGGTGAAGGCGGTCTGGTCGCGTCTGGTGTTCAGCGGCCGCGCGGTGCCGCCGACCGAAGTCCACGACGATGCTGCCATGGTGAAGGCCGTCGCGGCCGATCCGCAGGCGGTTGGTTACGTCGCCTCGGGTGCGGCCAACGGTTCGGTCAAGGTGGTTGCCCACCTGCCGTAACCGCAGGCCCGTTCGCTCCATTGCAAGAGTCCGTTCGCATGAAATTCAAAACGCGCATCATGATGTTCCCGATGATCGCCATCGGGGTATTCGCTGCCGGCTGGGCCGTCAATCAGGCAGTCGCCACCCATGCCATGCACGATGTCTCCTCGTTGCACGAAACGGACTATCCCGCGCTGGAAGCGCTCAAGGAGCTGGACACACTGGTACAGGCCACCACGCAGACCGTGCAGTCGGCTGCGGCCGAAGGCGATGCCGCGCGTCTGGACGACGTGGCCGGCATCGCCGCGCGCTTCGGCGCCAAGGCCAAGGTGCTGGCGGCGCTCGAGGGCCACGACCGGCAGAGCGCCGAGATCGAGCAGAAGTACGCCGCCTATGTCACGGCAGCCCGGGCCGCCGCGACGGCCATGCTGTCGGGCAAGGCCGCCGACATGAGTGCCAACATCGCCAGCATGCAGGCCAGCCAGAAAGCCGTGGAAGACCTGATCGGCGGTGGCCTCAAGCAGGCCCGCAATGCGGTGGACGCGCGCATCAGCGGTGCCAGCGTGGGCCTCGACCGCACCCGAATGGTCAACAGCGGCCTGGGTCTGGTCATCATGCTGGTGCTCGGCGCGGGAGCCTGGATGAGCCTGCGCAACGTGCGACGCGAACTCGGTGCCGACCCGGAGCAATTGCGCGTGGTGGTGGAAAAGCTCTCCGCCGGCAATTTCAGCGAGGACGGCTCGCATGCCGACGCCGCGGAGAGTTCCGTGCTCGGCCGCCTGCGCGTGATGCAGGGTGAGCTCAAGCGCATCGTCTCCTCCATCCGCACCGTGGCCGACGAGGTCGAGACCACGGCCGCGCAGATCGCTGACGGCAACGACGACCTTTCGCGCCGCACGCAGAACCAGGCGGCCAGCCTGGAGGAAACCGCTTCCTCGATGGAGGAGATGACCTCCACCGTGCACCAGAGCGCGGCCAATGCAACCCAGGCCGATCAGCTGGCCCGCGGCGCCCGCTCCACCGCCGAACAGGGACAGCAGGTGGTGGGTGAGGTGATCGATGCCATGCAGGAGATCGACGCCTCCAGCAAGCGCATTGCCGATATCGTCACCCTGATCGACGAAATCGCTTTCCAGACCAACCTGCTCGCGCTCAACGCCGCCGTGGAAGCGGCGCGCGCCGGCGAGCAGGGACGCGGTTTCGCGGTGGTGGCGGCCGAGGTGCGCAACCTGGCCCAGCGCAGCGCGAACGCGGCCAAGGACATCAAGGGCCTGATCCAGGACAGCGCGGCCAAGGTGGCCAGCGGCAGCGCCCTGGTGCAGCGCTCGGGCGAGGCGCTCAAGCAGATCGTCAGCGGCGTGCAGCGGGTCAGCGACATCGTGGCCGAGATCGCCGCCTCCAACCAGGAGCAGGCCTCGGGCATCAACCAGGTGAACAACGCGATCTCCTCGATCGACGAGGACACCCAGCAGAACGCGGCCATGGTGGAGCAGGCCTCCGCCGCCAGCCGCGGCATGCGCGAACGCGCGCAGTTCCTGCTGCGCGAGGTGGCGTTCTTCCAGCTCGACGAGGGCGATGCGCCCGCCAGCGCAGCAGTCGAAACGACTCAGCCGGAAGCGCCCAGGGTGCCCATGCGCGAGGTCACGCGCCCGGTCCCGGCTCCCGCCAGCGTTGCGGCTACGGGTGAAGCGGCCTGGCAGGAGTTCTGAGCCTTCCCGTGGCAGGCATCGCCGGGCTCAGTGCCCGGCGATGGCGTGCGGCACGTAGTGTTCTTCCAGCATGGCGATGTCCTCCGCAGAGAGCTGCAGCGACAGCGCCGCGATGGCGTCGTCGAGGTGGCCCGGCTTTGAGGCGCCGATGATCGGCGCGGTGACGAAGGGTTTGGTGAGCATCCACGCCAGCGCCACCTGTGCCTTCGGCACGCCGCGCCGTTCGGCGACGGTGGTCACGGCCTCGACCACGCGACGGTCGGCGTCGGGCACCTTGTACAGCGTCTTGCCGAAGGCATCGGTGCGGGTGCGCTCGGTCGCTTCGTCCCAGGCGCGGGTGAGGCGGCCGCGGGCCAGCGGGCTCCACGGGATCACCGCCACCCCCATGTCCTGGCACAGCGGCATCATCTCGCGCTCCTCCTCGCGGTACAGCAGGTTGTAGTGGTTCTGCATGCTGACGAAGCGCGTCCAGCCGTGGCGCTCGGCCACGTGCTGCGCCTTGGCGAACTGCCACGCGTACATCGATGAGGCGCCGATGTAGCGCGCCTTGCCGGCCTTCACCACGTCGTGCAGCACCTCCATGGTCTCCTCGATCGGCGTGGTCGGGTCCCAGCGGTGGATCTGGTACAGGTCGACGTAGTCGGTACCCAGGCGGCGCAGGCTGTGGTCGATCTCCGCCATGATCGCCTTGCGCGACAGACCGGCCCCGTTCGGACCGGCATGCATGCGACCGTGCACCTTGGTCGCCAGCACGATGGTGTCGCGCTGGCCGTGTTCCTTCAGCACGCGGCCGACGAACTCTTCCGAGGTGCCGTCCGAGTACACGTTGGCGGTGTCGAGGAAGTTGATGCCGGCATCCAGCGCCTGGCGGATCAATGGACGGCTGGTCGCCTCGTCGAGCGTCCACGTATGGTTGCCGCGGGTCGATTCGCCGTAGGTCATGCAACCCAGGCAAAGTCGCGAGACCTCCAGACCGGTGCGACCGAATTTCACGTAGTCCATCGAGCGTCTCCTACGGGGTGGGGATCGCGCCAGCTTACGGGCGCGGCAGCGCCGGTTCCATGTCGACGATGGTCATCGCGTCGCGTCGATAGCTGAGCAGGCGGCCGCGGAACGGCGGGAGGTCGTTCGCGTCGAAACGGCTGCGCTGCTCCTCCACGCCGTAGCCCTGCAGCGCCATCGCCTTGCTGAAGCGCGTGCTGTTGCCGCGGCCCGGATCGGTGATCAGGATTTCCGTGTGTGCACTGGCATGCCGCTCCATGATTCCCGCCAGCAGTTCGGCGTGGCCGCGCTCGTAGAGGATGTCGCTGCCGATGATCAGGTCGAAGCGCCCCAGCGTGGCATCGGGAATCTCCCACGGCAGGTCGCGGTAGACGACGAACGGCAGCTGGTTCTGCGTGGCGTTGCGACGCAGGAACAGCTCTGCCAGCGGGTGGTGGTCGCTGGCGGTGATGTCTGCCTTGCGCCGCTGCAGCACCAGGCTCGACAGGCCCAGCCCGCACCCAAGCTCCAGCACGCGCTTGCCCGCTACCTCGTGCGTGCTCATGGCCTGCGCCAGCAACCGACCCGATGGCCACACCTGCCCGAACAGCGCCCACAGCGCCGGCGCGATGCCGGCGCGCTCGGCCGAGCCGTCGGGATCGGCGAACTGCTGGCGATCGCTCAAGGCGCGAATGCGGTAATCGTGCCCACCGAGCAGGACGGTGAGCTGACGCGTGGTGTAACCCGGCATGGGGCGCTCCTGGGTGACGCGGAGGCGCGTGCCGCCCGGGTCGATGGGTGGAGCGCCGCGTGGACGACTGGGGGTCGGGCGGGACGCGTCAGGTTCTTGTTCTGGCCCGGAGCTTAGCTGGTCCGAGAGGTAGGGCAGCGGGTATTTGGTGATGGCGATGCCGCTCGGCACACCTGCCACGAGGCATCCGCATGGGTAGGCCCAAGGCCCGGCATCCCCCTTTTTCCAGCCTGCGACGGCAGGAGAAGCTCCGCAGTGGCGAAGCCGGGCATCTCATGCCCCTGCGAAGCCTTGAGTGACCTTTCTCCGCTCGGCCAGGCAAGAGAGGGTGACTCGGGTGTCGAAGGCGCCCCCCGACGCGCGTGTCTGCAAGAACGCTCTGCGCGAAGGTGGCTAGTTGGACACTGCCGTGGCGCCGGCAAGGATGCGATCTGGAAAGGCTTCATCCAGCGCATCGAGAAAGGCGCGGACCTTGGCACCAACCAACCGGCGCGAGTTGCGCAGTGCCCAGATCTCCACGACGGGTCCTGTGTCCACGCCCCAGAGCGCCAGGCGTCCGGTCTTCAGGTCGTCCGCCACCAATAGTCCGGGCAGCAGTGCGGCACCGATGCCGGTCAACACGGCCTCGCGCACCATCAAGAGGGACGACAGCCGCAGGGCAGGTACGGGGCGCACCGTCGTTTCGGCTCCATGCGGCACGCGATATCGCCAGACCAGGTCGGAGGCGGTCCGGCTCGGCAGTACGGCGTTTACCTCGGGCGGGTCCGCGTCTTTCGCGCCCGGCGTCGGCATGGCGAAATCGGGATGCGCAACGACCACGCGCTGGTCATCCAGGATGCGCCGCCCCACCAGGCGTTCATCGGGCGAGGGATTGACCCGAATCACCAGATCGAACCCGTCCTCGACGGGATCGGCCTTGCGATCCTCCGCCACGATCTCCAACTGCACTTCGGGGAAGGACTGCGCAAAGCGCGCACCGACGCGGGCCAGGGCGACGTGCGCCAGCACCAGCGGTGCGCTGATCCGCAACCGTCCTCGCGGAACGGATGCCCCCAAGGTCACCACTTCGCCCGCTTCGGCAATGTCCGCCAGCGGTCCGCGTGTGCGCTCGTGCAGCGCGCGCCCTTCGTCGGTCAATCGCAGGCTCTGGCCTCCGCGCTCGATCAGCCGCACGCCCAGGCTTTGTTCCAGTTCGGCCACGCGCCGCGACAGCGTCGCCTTGGAGCGACCTGACATCCGTCCGGCCCGGGCGAAGCCGCCATGGGTGGCCACCAGTGCGAAATCGGTCAGCGCCTGCAGGTCCATGGATGTGTTCCATATATGAGACGAGAAGTCTCGATATTGGCATCTTCGCAGCATAGATGGAACGGCCTACCGTGTGTCCACCCCAACGACAGTCGTCACACGACGAGGAGTTTTCCATGAGCATTCTTGTTACCGGCGCCACCGGCACCATCGGCACCCAGGTCCTGCACCATCTTCGCGATGCCGACGTTCCGGTGCGCGCGTTGACCCGCTCGCCTGCGAGCGCACATTTGCCGGAAGGCGTCACCGCCGTTGCCGGCGATCTGGCCGATCCCGATTCCTTCCGCGCCGCACTGGAAGGCGTCAGCACGCTGTTCCTGCTGGTGCCGAATGTCGCCGACGAAGTCACCCAGGCGCTGCAGGCGTTGACGCTGGCCCGCGAGGCTGGCGTCAAGGGCATCGTGTATCTGTCCGTCTACAAGGGCGAGGCCTATGTAGACGTCCCGCACTTTGCCGGCAAGTACACGGCCGAACGCATGATCGAGGCACTCGACCTGCCGGCGACGGTGCTGCGCCCCGCCTACTTCATCCAGAACGACCTGCGCCAGAAGGACCCGCTGCTCGTCGCCGGTGTCTATGGCATGCCTATCGGCGACAAGGGCGTCTCCATGGTGGATATCCGCGATATCGGTGAAGCGGCTGCGCGGGAACTGCTGCGCCGCGAACGCGCTCCCGCGCCGCTGCCGCGCGAAACCTACGAGCTGGTGGGGCCGGATAGCCTGACCGGAGACCAGGTGGCAGGGATCTGGAGCGAGGTGCTCGGGCGCTCCATCCGCTATGGCGGCAATGCGCTGGAGGCGATGGAGAGCCGCATGAAAACCATGATGCCGGGCTGGCTCGCAATGGATCTGCGCATGATGCTGGCGCGCTACCAGTCGGACGGTGCGGTTGCCACACCGCAGGAGGTCGATCGACTGCAGGACCTGCTCGGGCACGCGCCGCGCTCGTATCGTGATTTTGCGCGGGCTGCGGCGGCGCAGTGGATGGATGCCTGAGAAGGCTGAAGCCGAGTGACTGAAGGGGGCGCGGCGCCGGCTTGGCTGGCGTCGCGTTGGCTGCGACTTTCTTCTTTGAATGCCGTCATTCCAGCGAAGAGCTTTTCAACAGCCGTAGGCTGGTCGAGCGGGATTGCCGGGTCTTTTGCTCTTCTCGGATCTGGTGATCCTTAGAGCGAAGAGCGTTTCGTCCTCCTTCGGAGGGCGAGTCACTTCTCTTTGCGTGGCCAAAGAGAAGTAACCAAGAGAAAGGCCACCCCGCTTCCGCGCCTCGCCGGTCTATGACCGGCGAGGTTCGCAGGTGGGCTACGGGGTTTGTCGACAGGGCCTCCTGCCCTGACGCCAAACTGGCCGGCATCCATGCCGGCCACCCTTCGGGCTTTTCCTTCGCCCACCTGCCGCTGCAGAGGGGAGGGAAGTTCAAAGGCAGCGCGCAACGCGCGCCCAGGCTCGGCGATCGCTTGCGCGATCACCATCGCTTTGGCTTTGGCTTTGGCTTTGGCCTTGGCTCTGGTTCTTGCTCGTGCTGTCGTCTTTGCTGTTGCTCTTGATTTCCCCCTCCCTTGTGAGGCGGTGAGTCGTGGTCGATAGGCCCGCAGGGGCATCGGCATGGATGCCGATGCCTTTTCGTCAGTGCATGGATGCACTGTCGAAAAGCCCGGCCGCGGCTCACGGACTTGCCGGGCGCAGCCCGGCAAGCGCCGAGGAGGGTCGCCTTCTCTTTGGTTACTTTCTCTTGGCGACCCAAGAGAAAGTGACTCGGGCGCGGCAGGCGCACGAAAGCCTTTGCTTTTGGGGGCGGGGCGACTCTGCGCCTACTGTGTTGCCGACGCTGGTTTTTTTGACAGCCGCTCCGCGAAAGAACTTCGCTGACGATTGAGAGGTCCATCCACAACATGTGGCATTGAGGGCCGGCGGTGCGCGGAGGGCAAGGAAGGCGTCAAAAGCTCGCGATGTCGCGTTACCGCATCGCCACGCTCGTCATCGTGATGGGTGGGCATTTGGGGCTTTGGTTGCTTGTGATGCGACCGCCCACCCTCTGGCGAACCCCGGTGCAGGGCGGCGGAAGGACGGGCTCGGTGCTGGAACTGCGTTTCGTTCGCAAGCCGCATTCCATCCGCTTGCGTGCGTCGGCCACGCCGCTTCATGGTCCATGGCACGTCGTACCCGGTCGTCGTGATTCGCCTGAGCGGCGCCGGCCATCGCAAGTGATGCCACCCGTTGCTGCTTCACGTCCATTCGAGGCGCATGGTGCATCCGAGGCGCATGGTGCATCGGGTCGCATCGTGGTCCGCATCCCTGACCCACAGGCCACCAACGATGCCGCGGATGACGGCGGCTTCGCGGCGCGCCTACACGAGGCGCAGCGCTCCGATGTGGTTCATGGGGTGCCGGGTTCGGATGCGACGTATGCGTCGGGCATTCGTCTGACCGACCCGATGGATCAGGGCATCGGTGCCGTGATGCGGACGACCCAGCGGGCCTTCGGGATCACCAGCCATCATTGCATCGATGTCGATGTCTGGAAGCACCTCACCCCAGGACAGCTCGCCGCGCGGCACATATCGCCGGCTGACGTGGCGAGCGCGGAAGCGAAATACCGCTGCGATTCGCCGCTGGGCCTCCATTTCTAGCCACCTGGGCTGGCGCGTATCCGACGCTGGCGGAGTGCCGGCATCGAGCGTGGAGGCAAGCCAGCTCAGTCGCTGACGTGCAGCACCAGCTTCCCCCGATGACTCCCATCGAACAACCGGTTCAGCACCAGCGGCGCGTTCTCCAGCCCCTCGGCCACCGTCTCCTCCGTCTTCAGCTTGCCTTCGCGAATCCACCCCGTGATCGCGTGCACCGCTTCCTTGGTCTTGGTGTAGTCGAGCACCAGGAAGCCCTGCATGCGCAGGCGTTTCATGATGAAGGGGCTGAAGTCGTCGCTGGGCTTCTCGCCGGAGTTGTAGCCGGCGATCAGGCCGCAAAGCGCGACGCGGCCGCCGATGACCATGCGGCCGAGCACTGCCTTCATCACCTCGCCGCCGACGTTCTCGAAGTTGACGTGCACGCCGTCGGGGGTGGCGGCCTTGAGTTGCTGCCTGAAGTCGGCCGCCTTGTAGTCGACGGCGGCGTCGAAGCCGAGTTCATCGACCAGGTACTTGCACTTGTCGGCGCCGCCGGCGATGCCGACCACGCGGGCGCCGTGGATCCTGCCGATCTGCCCGGCGATGGAGCCGACCGAGCCGGCGGCGGCGGACACCACCAGGGTTTCGCCGGGCTGCACCGGGGCGATGTCGGTCATGCCGTAGTAGGCGGTGACGCCACTCATGCCGCAGGCACCGAGCAGGGTGGGCAGCGGGATGCCGGGATCGGCGGGCAGGCGCACGTAGCCGGGGGTGTCCTGGTGCAGCACCAGGTAGTCCTGCCAGCCGGTGAGGCCCTGCACCAGGTCGCCTTCGGCGTAGCGCGGCGATCGCGAGGCGACCACGCGGCCGAGGCCGAGCGCGCGCATGGTCTCGCCGATCGCCACCGGCGGCAGGTACTGCGGGATGTCGCGCATCCACACGCGGTTGGTCGGGTCCATGGAGATGTAGAGCGTGCGCACGAGGACTTCGCCGTCCTTGAGTTCGGGGACTTCGGTCTCGACGAGGTCGAAGCTCTCGCGCTGGACCAGGCCTTCGGGGCGGGTCTTGAGGCGGAGCTGGCGGTTGGTGAGGGACATGGTGGGCCTCGTGGTTTTCCTGGGATGGTGAGTCACTGGATGACCGGCGTTCGCCGTTGAACAGCGACTCCAGCGTGCGCTGGGATGACGGATAGGTGGGTGCCCGGTTAAGTCGGGGGTTCTGGCTTGCTCAGAATGCGACAAAACACCGATACGTCACCCCAGCGGAAGCTGGGGTCCAGAGTCTTGATGCAGCAACGAAGCGCGCGCATCACACCGCCGACGCCCCGCCATCCACACGCAGTTCGGCGGCGGTGACGTAGCGGCTCTCGTCGGAGGCGAGGTAGAGCGCGGCGTAGGCCACGTCGTCCGGCTCGCCGAGGCGGCGCATCGGGTTGCCGCGGGTGAGCTTGCGGATCGCTTCCTCTTCGCCGAGCTGCTGGAAGAACGGCTCGACGATGCCGGTGCGGATGAAGGCGGGGTGGATGGAGTTGCAGCGGATGGCGAGCTGCTGGCGCGCGCAGTCGATGGCCACCGACTTGCTCAGCGAGGCGACCGCGGCTTTGGAGGCGTTGTAGACGGTGTAGTCGGGGTCGACCTTGAACGCGGCCATCGAGGAGATGTTGATGATCGAGCCGGGCTGGCTTTCTTTAAGCCAGGGCAGGGCGTACTTGCAGCCGAAGTAGACCGCCTCGACGTTCACGCCCATCACGCGCTGCCAGTCCTTGGTGGCGAGGCTCTCGACGCCGCCAAGGGCGCCGATGCCGGCGTTGTTCACCAGCACCGAGAGGCCGCCCATGGCCTGTGCGGCCTGCTCCAGCAGCGCCGGCCATGGGGCTTCCTCGCGCACGTTCTGCGCCGCGGACCAGGCCACGGTCGCGCCGTGCTCGGCGTTGATCGCGTCGGCCTGCGCCCGGGCGCCGTCGCCGTCGATGTCGGTGAGGAATACCTTCGCGCCGTGGCGCGCGAACAGCTTCGCCATGGCGGCGCCGAGGCCGCCGGCGGCGCCGGTGATGTAGGCGCGCTTGCCGGCGAGGCGGTGGGCGGGGAGATCGGTCATCGGCAGGCTCCGGGGTTTGAGCCCTCTCCCCCGGCCTTGCCGGGGGAGAGGGTTGGGTGAGGGGGCTTTCGGTTTGGGCGTTATCGGGAAGAAGCGAAGGGCTTCCCCCTCACCCCGACCCTCTCCCCTGAACGGTGGAGCTGTTCAGGGGAGAGGGAGCAGGGCGCGGGCTGAGGAGAGGTGGTGGTCATCGCGGGGGCTTCGCTTGAGCCCTCTCCCCCGGCTTTGCCGGGGGGG
>NZ_AMSF01000004.1 GCF_000334915.1 Dyella ginsengisoli LA-4
CGACGTCCCCCCGCTTTGAGTAGCGGGACGGTTTGGAGTCCGGGGTCACTTTAACTGCTTGGCATAGGCGGCGGGTGTCAGCCCGCCCAACGCCTTCTTCGGCCGCTCCTCGTTGTATTCCCGCCGCCAACGTTCGATCTCGGCGCGAGCGTGCAGCAGGCTGGGAAACCAGTGCTCGTTGAGGCATTCGTCGCGCAGGCGGCCGTTGAACGATTCGATGTACGCGTTCTGGTTCGGCTTGCCCGGCTCGATCAGCCGCAACTGCACGCCGCGCTCGTGTGCCCAGGTCACCATGGCCTTGCCGCAGAACTCCTTGCCGTTGTCGCTGCGGATCACCTTGGGCAGCCCCCGACTGAGCGCCAGGCGATCCATCACCCGCGTCACGCCGAGGCCGGAGATCGCCCGCTCGACCTCGATGGCTACCGCCTCGTGAGTGGCGTCATCGACGACCGTCAGACACTTGAGCACGCGACCCTCAGCCGTGCGGTCGAAGACGAAGTCCATCGACCAAACCTCGTTGGCCGCTGTCGGGCGAGCCAGCGGCTGGCGCTCACTCGGCGGCACCTTCTTCCGCTTGCGACGCCGCACCTGCAGCCGGGCCTCCTGATACAGCCGCTCCACGCGCTTGTAGTTCACTGGCAGCCCGGCTTGTCTCAGCTTCAGATGGATCATTCCGACGCCGTAGCGCTTGTGCCGCTGCGCCAGGGCGACGATCCGTTGCCGAAGTTCGACGTTGCGGTCTGGCCGCGTCGCATAGCGATAGGCGCTGGCGCTCATGCGAACCACGCGCAGTGCACGCCGCTCGCTCAGTCCCTGGGTAGTCATCTGTCGCACCAGCTCGCGTCGGGCCGGTGCGCTCACCACTTTTTTCGCAGCGCGTCCTTGATCACCTCGTTCTCGAGGACCTGCTCGGCCAGCAGCTTCTTCAGCCGGGCGTTCTCCGTCTCCAGTTCCTTCAGGCGCCGCGCCTCCGGCACGCTCATGCCGCCGAACTTGCTCCGCCACAGGTAGTAAGAGGCCTCGCTGAAGCCGTGCTTGCGGCACAGCTCCTTCACCGGCAGGCCGGCCTCCGCCTCACGCAGGAAGCCGATGATCTGTTCTT
>NZ_AMSF01000005.1 GCF_000334915.1 Dyella ginsengisoli LA-4
GCCCGCCGCTACTGGTGCAGGCCGAAATCCACCCGGGTGGTCTTGCCCTTGTCGTCGATGCCCTTGGCATCGAGCACCACCGGCTTCTCGTCGTAGCGGGCGGCATCGAGCTTGCCGGTGAGCCAGCTGCGCACGGCGTCGGCGCGGCGCTTGGCCAGGGCGCGCATCGCCGGCTCGTCCACCGCCACGTTGGCTTCCATCAGACCGCGCATCTCGTCCGGGTCCAGCGACTTCTTCAGGCCGAGGAAGTTGCGCGGCTTGTTCGGGATGTCGTCGTGCCTGTAGGCCCGCTTGAGGTACTTCTCGACCTGGTCCGGCGTCACCCGCACGTCGGCGAGGGCGGCATCGGACAGGTCGGCGTCCTTGCCCTTTTCGTCCAGCACCAGCTCGCGGCGGATCAGGTTCTCCACGGTGACCTTGCGCAGGCCGTCGCGGTCCTTGGTCGGGTCGACCCGGCCGATGATGTCCAGCTTCAGCGACGGCTTCTTCTCGAGGATCGCCACCAGTTTGCCCAGCCGCTCCTGCGCCTTGGCGTCGAGGATGGCCGAGCCGGGCGCGAACTCGACGTAGCCCAGGTCGGCGCCCGCTCCGCCGAACGCGGCGCCGAGCAGGCGGAACGGCGCGGTCACCGCCTTGGCGACCAGGTTGACGATCGCCCGCCACACCAGCCCGCCGACGCTGAACTGCGGGTCGTCCAGCGAGCCGGACACCGGCAGGTTCACGTCGATGTTGCCCTCGGTGTCGCGCAGCAGAGCGACCGCCAGCTTCACCGGCAGGTGCTTCACGCCCGGGCTGTTGTCGCGCTCGCCGAAGGTCAGCTGGGTGATGAAGATGTGGTTGTCGGCGGCCAGCTTGCGGTTGTCGAGCTGGTAGTGCACGTCCATGTTGAGCTTGCCCGAGGTGATCGGGTAGCCGGCGTACCTGCGCGAATAGGCGGCCAGCCGGGTCAGCTCGACCTCGTCGGCCTTGCCCTTGATGTCGAGGAAGGCGACCGGCTGCAGCGGGTTGATGGTGCCGCTGATGTCCACCGGCGAGTTCTCGTCCAGCGCGGCCTGCACGCTCAGTTCGGCCGGCGGGTCGCCGGGCTTGGTGCCGAAGGCGCCGATCTTGCCGGTGAGCCTGGTGAGGTTGGCGGTGTAGTTCGGCTTGATGAAATTGTCGGTGTAGTTCAGCTGGCCGTTTACCAGGGTGATGCCGCCGAGGTGGATGTCCGCGGCCGGCGCGCTGCTCGCGGCGGCCGGCACCTCGGCTACGCGGCGGTTGTCTGCCGGCGGCGTTGGGGCAGAAGGTACGGGCGCGCTGCCTTCGGCGCGGGTCACCGACACCGGGGCGGACTCCGGCGAGGCCACCACGTCGGACAGGTTCAGCCGACCGTCGGCGTTGATGATCATGCGGGCATAGAACGAGGTGAGCACCAGCGCGCCGACATCCACCCGCGGCGTGGACGGCCCGATCTCGGCGTCCAGCCGCGATGCGGTGAGCGTGCGCCAGCGCAGGAAGTCGTCGCCGGTGAGCTTGTCCTGCACGCGCACCCGTTCCAGCGCCGCGTTGCCGCGATAGCGCAGCGACGGCGTGCGGCCGCGGGCGTCGTAGCGCAGCTGGCCGTCACTGGTCAGGCGTGCGCTGGCAATGGTCACGTTCAGCGGTGCGTCGAGGTAGGGCTCGAAGCGGGCGATGTCCAGGTTGCGCGTGGTCAGCTTCAGCTCGGCACCCAGCGGATCGGGACGCAGCGTGCCGCTGGCGTCGAAGCTGCCGCGGTCGATCGTGGCGGCGAGCGCGAACGGGCGCGCTTCGCCGAGCTTGTCGCTGAGCCCGTCCAGGTGTCCGTTCATCGCCGTGAGCCGGGTGATCACCGGGCGGGTGCCGGCGGCGAGATCGGTGAAGTCCACACTGCCGTCGTCCAGCGCGAGGCGGCCCAGTTGCCAGTGCCAGGGGGCAGCCGCCGCGTGGTCGTCCGCGGGGGCGGCGGGCGTTTCCGGCATCAGCTCCACCAGGCTCAGCCGGCCGTTCCGCGCGCGCTCGATGTTCAGCGCGAGGCGGTGCAGGGTGACGTCGCCCAGCTGTACCTGGCGACTGGCCAGGTCGAACAGCGGGATCGCCGCGTCGAGCTGGCCCCACGCCATCGCCGGACCGCGTTCCTTCTGCTGCGGGGCGAGCGCGAAATCGCTCACCGTGGCATGCGCGTCGCTCAGGTGCACGTTGACCGCTTTGCCCCAGTCCAGCGCGAGCTGGCCGCCGGCATCGAGCCGTCCTTGGGTGACCGGTGCGCGCAGGTCGGGCGCGGCGATCGCCTGCAGCGGCGCCACCGCCACCTGCTTCAGGCCGAGCGCGGCCTTGAGCTGGCCGGAGGCCAGGTCCAGCGTGCCCCGGGCGGTGATGTCGCCGCCACCGAGTGCGGCGGCCAGGTTGAGTGTGCCGGCGGGTGCCTTCAACAGGCTGAGACCGTGCAGTGCGCCGCGCACGCGGGAGAGAGCCAGCGTCTGCTGCGTCGCGTTGGTGTAGTGCACGGCGCCGTCGGTCAGGAACAAGCCATCGCTGCGCAGGTCGGTGGGCGGCGCCGCTGGCTTGCCGGCCGAGGCGGCGCTGCCGGCGGTCAACGCATCGAAGTTGCTGTGGCCGTCCGCGTCCTGCCGGTAGCTCAGTGTGGCGCGGTCCAGCACCACGGTGCCGAGGTGGTAGCGCGAGACCAGCGGCTGCACGTCCACCAGCTGCGCGCCGCCATGGCCCAGGTCGAGGATCGGTGCGCCCTGGCGCGTGGCCAGCGCGAAGTCGTCCAGCTGCAGATGGCCGGTGAGCTTGAGCTGCGGGGTCGGCTGGCTCTGCACGAAGTGCAGGTCCAGCACGCCCGAGAGCAGGCCCTGCGGGATCGCCACCGGCAGTGCGGCCGGCGGTACGTAGGCGAGGTAGCGCGGCAGGTCCAGCTGGTCGAACCGGACATGCATGATCGATTCGCGCGAGTCCGCGAACGGCTTGGTCTGCCCTTCCACGCGCAGCGGGCTGCCGTCGATGCGCATCGCCAGCAGCGGCTGCACGTAGATGTCGGTGTCGCTGGGCAGGTTGGCCAGGAACGGGATGCCGACGTCGAGCTTGTCCACCCGGTGGGTGGCCCTGGCAAGCTGGTCGTCGAAGCGGATGTCTCCGTTCTTCACCTCGATGTTGGCCAGCGCGAAGCGCGCCGGCGGCGAGGGCGGCGCGCCCGGTTTGGCCGCGTAGCGGTCGATCAGGTCGGAGAAGTTGAAGCGGCCGTCCGCACCGCGGGTCAGCTGGATCTGCGGGTGGTCGAGCCGCAGGGCGTCGAGCACCGGCGCCATGCGGAACAGCGAGGTCCACGAGGCGTTGATCACCGCCTGGTCCACGTCGACGAAGGCGGCCTTGCCGTCGCGGCCGCCGATGTGCAGATGGTCGAGCTGCAGGCGCAGGGTGAACGGGTTGAGGTGCACCTTGCCGAGCGTCACCGGGCGGGACAGCGCCGCGCTGGCGCGCTTCTCGATCTGCCCGCGCAGGATCGGCGGGGCGGCGAAGAAGCCGAGCAGGCCGAACAGCACCAGCACGCCCGCAACGATCGCCAGCGTGCGGCGTGTTCGCCGGGAACGGGCCAGTTCGCGCGTGCGTTCCAGCGCGCGGGTGGCGCGGGGGTCTTCCAGCAAACGTCGGATGCGCATCGAAGCAGTCCCAGTACGCCGCATTCCGGCGGCGCGGCTGGACGCCGCCGGCACCGGACCCGGTGCCCCTGCGGGTCCTTGCCGAAGTGTACGGACAAGCCCGTCCGCCGCCCAGCCTCGGCCGGGTGAAGCGCACGTTCGATCGGATTCGGGAGGTGCCGGCCGCGCGAGGCGGCCGGCGGTCAGGGGGCGGGACTCAGGTCCAGCTGCAGACGACCTTGCCGCAGACGCCCTGGTCCATCAGGTCGAAGCCGCGCTGGAAATCGTCGATGGCGATCTGGTGGGTGAGCACCTTCTGCAGCGGGAAGCCGGTCAGCACCATCTGCGTCATCTTGTACCAGGTCTCGTACATCTTGCGGCCGTAGATGCCCTGCAGGGTGAGGCCCTTGAAGATCACCTTGTCCCAGTCGATGCCGGCGCCGCGCGGCATGATGCCGAGCATGGCGATCTTGCCGCCGTGGTACATCACTTCCAGCATGTCGTTGAAGGCGCGCGGGTTGCCGCTCATCTCCAGGCCGACGTCGAAGCCCTGGATGTGCAGGTCCTTCACCACGTCGCGCAGCGACTGGTTGGCCACGTTCACCACGCGGGTGGCGCCCATGTCGGCGGCCAGCTTCAGGCGGTAGTCGTTGACGTCGGTGACCACCACGTTGCGCGCGCCGATGTGCTTGCAGATGCCCGCCGCGATGATGCCGATCGGGCCGGCGCCGGTGATCAGCACGTCCTCGCCGATCACGTCGAACTCCAGCGCGCAGTGCGCGGCGTTGCCGTACGGGTCGAAGAACGCGGCCAGCTCGGACGGGATCTGGTCGGGGATCGGCCACAGGTTCGAGGCCGGCATGGTCATGTACTCGGCGAACGCGCCGTTGCGGTTCACGCCGATGCCCACCGTGTTCGGGCACAGGTGCTGGCGGCCGGCGCGGCAGTTGCGACAATGGCCGCAGACGATGTGGCCCTCGGCGGAGACGCGGTCGCCGATCTGGTAGCCGGTCACGCCCGGGCCGATCTCCACGATGCGGCCGACGAACTCGTGGCCGATGGTCAGGCCCGGCTTGATCGTGCGCTGGCTCCACTCGTCCCACTTGTAGATGTGCAGGTCGGTGCCGCAGATCGCGGTCTTCTCCAGCTTGATCAGCACCTCGTTCGGGCCGACCTCGGGCACCGGCACTTCTTCCATCCAGATGCCGGGTTCGGCGTGGCGCTTGACCAGGGCTTTCATCGTCTGAGGCATGGGGACATCCGTGGGTGGGGTGACGCGGCGGGGCGGCCGCGGAATCAGCCGACGATTATACGGGCCGACCGGTGCACGCCGCTTTGGCAGCGCAGCATGGCGGGGCGACGGTCCATCCCGCGCCGGCGGCCCTCTACACTTGCCCGATGCCCTCCGACACGCGCCCGCTGGCGATCTTCCTGATGGGCCCGACCGCGTCGGGCAAGACCGCGCTCGCGTGCGCCCTGGCCGACCGCTTCCCGGTGGGATTGGTCAGCGTGGACTCGGCGCTGGTCTACCGCGGGCTGGACATCGGCAGCGCCAAGCCGGACGCCGCCACCCTGGCGCGCTACCCGCACGCGCTGATCGACATCCGCGACCCGGCCGAGCCGTATTCGGCCGCCGATTTCCGCGCCGACGCAGTGCCGGCGATGCGGGCGATCACCGACGCCGGCAAGCTGCCGCTGCTGGTCGGCGGCACCGGGCTGTATTTCCGCGCCCTGCAGCAGGGGCTGTCGGCGCTGCCGGAGGCCGATGCCGAGCTGCGCGCGCAGATCAGCGCCGAGGCCTCGGAGATCGGCTGGCCGGAACTGCACGCCCGGCTCACCGGGCAGGATCCGGTCGCTGCCGCGCGCATCGGCATCCACGACGCCCAGCGCATCCAGCGCGCGCTGGAGGTGATCGCGCTCACCGGCCGGCCGATCTCCGAACTGCAGGGCAGCCAGCCACGCGAACCGTTCCCGTGGCGGGTGCTGAAGCTGGCGCTGCTGCCGGCCGACCGGGCGCCACTGCACGCGCGCATCGCCGAGCGCTTCGACGCCATGCTGGCCGCCGGCTTCCTCGACGAGGTGCGCGCACTCAAGGCCCGCGGTGACCTGCATGCCGACCTGCCGGCGATCCGCGCGGTCGGTTACCGCCAGGCCTGGCAGCACCTGGACGGCGAGTTCGACGCCGCCGAACTGCGCAACCGCGGCATCTACGCCACCCGCCAGCTGGCCAAGCGGCAGATCACCTGGCTGCGCAGCGAGCTGGACGCGCGCGTGCTCGATCCGGAGCGCGCGGATCTGGCCGGGCGCGCCGTCGACGCGCTGGAGCTGTTCCTCGGACATGCCGGGTAAATGCCTGATGTGACAGCCATCGCGATCCGCCATGCGGCGGGGCGCGGCGCTTTCGCACCCGATTTAAAAGCGGTTAAGATCCAGAAGACTTGGTCCGGAGCGGGCGCGCTCTCTTTTTGTCCGGACCGCCGCATCAGACGGGGGAGAACCAGAACAATGTCCAAGGGGCAGTCTTTGCAGGATCCTTTTCTCAACGCATTGCGCCGCGAGCGCATCCCGGTGTCCATCTACCTGGTGAACGGCATCAAGCTGCAGGGTACGGTCGAGTCCTTCGACCAGTTCGTGGTGCTGCTGCGCAACCAGGTCAGCCAGATGGTCTACAAGCACGCCATCTCCACCGTGGTGCCCAGCCGCAACGTGCGCGTGGGCAACGGCCATGAGGGCCAGGCCGAGACGCCAGCCGCGGCCGCCGACGCCGAGGCCTGACTCCAGGCGGGCGGCCGTGACGCGGCCGCCTGCTTGATCGCGCCGGCGTTGCCCCCATCCAGGGACGTTCCATCCGCCGGAGCTGCAAGCCCCCGTGTTCGATAGACAGAAGAGAGGCGATCGCGCCTTGCTCGTCCAGCCGCATTCGCGCGGCGAGGGTGATGCTGCGCGGCGCGCGGAAGAATTCGCCGAGCTGGCCAAATCCGCCGGTGCCGAGATCCTCGGTACCGTGCCGGCGCGCGTCGAGGCGCCCAACCCGCGCTTCTACATCGGTACCGGCAAGGCCGACGAGGTGGCCGAGATGGCCCGCGCGCTGGAGGCCGACCTCGTGCTGGTCGATCACCTGCTCAGCCCGGTGCAGGAGCGCAACCTGGAAAAGCACCTGGGCGTGCGCGTGGTCGACCGCGCCGGGCTGATCCTGGACATCTTCGCCCAGCGCGCCCGCTCGCACGAAGGCAAGCTGGAAGTGGAGCTGGCCCAGCTCAAGCACATCGCCACCCGGCTGGTGCGCGGCTGGACCCACCTGGACGCCCAGCGCGGCGGCGCCATCGGCAACCGCGGCCCGGGCGAAACCCAGCTGGAAACCGACCGCCGGCTGCTCGCCGAGCGCGTGAAGATGCTCACCAAGCGGCTGGAGAAGGTGCAGGTGCAGCGCGGCCAGCAGCGCCGGGCGCGGCTGCGCAACACGGTGCCGCGGGTGGCCCTGGTCGGCTACACCAATGCCGGCAAGTCCACCCTGTTCAACGCGATCACCGCCGGCGGCGTGTATGCCGCCGACCAGCTGTTCGCCACGCTCGATCCCACCGTGCGCCGCATCGAGGACCTCAGCTGCGGGCCGGCGGTGATCGCCGACACCGTGGGCTTCGTCCGCGACCTGCCGCACGACCTGGTCGCCGCCTTCCGCGGCACCCTGGCCGAGGCGCGCGACGCCGACCTGCTGCTGCACGTCAGCGATGCCGCCGACGAGGAGCGCGACCGGCTGCACCGTGTGGTCGACGGCGTGCTGGAGGAGATCGGCGCCGGCGACCTGCCGCAGCTGCACGTGATGAACAAGATCGACCTGGCCGGCGCCGAACCGCGCATCGTCCGCGACGGCGAGGGCCGCCCGGTGCAGGTGTGGCTGTCGGCCGGCACCGGGCAGGGGCTGGAGCTGCTGCGCGAGGCGCTGGGCGAACTGCTCGGCGGCGACCGCGTGCGCTCCGAGCTGCGCCTGCCGCTGTCCGCCGGCCGCCTGCATGCGCGGCTCAAGGCCGCCGGCGCGATCGTCGGCGAACGGGTCGACGAGGACGGCTGGTGCCTGGACATCGACGCCCCGCGCAGCGTCATCGCCCCGCTCAGTGGCGGCCCCGGCGGCGACGCCGTGCTGCTGCGCGACCTGCTCGAACGCACCGCCCCGCCGCTGGAGTGACCCGCAGGCGCCGGACGGCTCTGGTAGAATTGCGCCCGTTTTGTGCCTGTGGTGCCCCTCGGGGCGGACCTTCACGCCAAGCGTGCCCGATCGAGTCATGACCCAACCCGTCACACCTGTGTTCCGGCTGTATTTGCCGGCCTCCCAGCGGCCCCAAGGAGACTGACCATGGCCTGGAACGAACCCGGCAAGAACGACGGACAACGCGACCCTTGGGGCAAGAACAACCGCCCGAACGGCAACGGCGGTCCGAACGGCCTGGACCAGCTGCTCAAGCGGCTGCGCCAGCGCTTCGGCAAGCTCGGCGGTGGCCCCGGCGGCATCTTCACCATCGTGCTGGCGGTGCTGCTGGCGTGGCTGCTGGTGTCCAGCGCCACTGTCATCAACACCAGCCAGACCGGCGTCGTGCTGCGCTTCGGCAAGTATTCGCGCACGCTCACCCCGGGCTTCCACTTCAAGCTGCCCGCGCCGATCGAGACGGTGGCCAAGGTCGAGACCACACGCATCCGCGCCCAGGTCGGCCAGGTGCGCATGCTCACCAGCGACGAGAACATCATCTCGGTCGCCTACAACGTGCAGTACCAGGTCTCCGACCCGCGCCAGTACCTGTTCTCCACCAACGATCCGGACGACACCCTGGCCCAGGCCGCCGAAGCGGCGGTGCGCTCGGTGGTCGGCTCGCATTCGATGGACGAGATTCTCACCAGCCCGGGCGATGACCCCGATTCGCTGCCGGCTTCGGCCGCCTCGGCCAGCGCCGCGACCGCCGCCAAGCTGGCGGCGGCCAAGCCGGGCAAGGACGATCGGGTGACCCTGCAGCAGCAGACCCTCGACGCCCTGCAGCACACGCTGGACAGCTACCACGCCGGCCTGCAGGTCACCGACGTCAGCTTCCAGAACGTGGCCCCGCCGGACGAGGTGAAGGCCGCCTTCGACGACGTCAACGCCGCCCGCGAGGACAAGCAGAGCGCGGTCAACAAGGCCCACGCCTACGCCAACCAGGTGATTCCGCAGGCCACCGGTGAGGCCGCCCGCATCATCGCCCAGGCCAAGGGCGACAAGGCCGAGCGCATTGCCCGAGCCACCGGCGATGCCGAGCGCTTCAACCTGCTGCTGAAGGAATACAAGGCTGCCCCTGCGGTGACCCGCCAGCGGCTGTGGCTGGAAACCATGGAAGACGTGATGGCGCGCAACCCGAAGGTGATCGACGGCTCCGGCGGTCGCAACATCATCAACCTGCCGGCCAGCATGGGCAGCACGCTCAGCCCGGCCGCCACCGTCAGTGCCGATGCGGCCTCGCAGGAGAAGCAGCCATGAAGATCTCCGCCATCATCGCCGTGATCCTGCTGGCCCTGCTCGGCCTCAACAGCATGTACGTGGTGGGCGAGGGGCAGTCCGCGCTGCTGCTGCAGTTCGGCCGCATCGTGCGCACCGGCGACCAGCCCGGCCTGCATTTCAAGCTGCCGCTGCTGCAGCAGGTGATGCGCTTCGACAACCGCATCCTCACCATGGACGCCAGCCCCGAGCGCTACCTCACCTCGGAGAAGAAGAGCGTCAACGTCGACTTCTACGTGAAGTGGCGCATCGCCGACAACGCGGATTACTACCGTGCCACCGGCGGCGACCCGGTGCAGGCCGCCCAGCGCCTGAGCCCGATCGTCAAGAACGCGCTGCGCTTCGAGTTCAACAGCCGCACCCTGCAGGAGCTGATCTCCGGCGGCCGTCGCGACATCACCAACAAGGTGCGCGAGCAGACCGACCTGGCCTCCCGCAAGAGCCTGGGCATCGAGGTGGTGGACGTGCGCATCAAGCAGATCGAGCTGCCCAATGAGGTCAGCGATTCGGTCTACAAGCGCATGAAGGCCGAGCGCCTGCAGCTGGCCAACGAGCTGCGCTACACCGGCGAGCAGATGGCCACCACGGTCACCGCCGACGCCGACCGCCAGGCCCAGGTGCTGCGCGCCGATGCCGAGCGCGACGCGGCCAAGACCCGCGGCGAGGGCGATGCCCAGGCCGCGCTGATCTACGCCCAGGCCTATGGCCAGGATCCGGAGTTCTTCGCGTTCTACCGATCCATGCAGGCGTATCGTCACGCCTTCGACGACGGCAAGAACGTGCTGGTGCTGAAGCCGGACGATCCGTTCCTGCACTATTTCCAGAACAGCGCCGGAAAGCGCTGAAACACGTTCGCGACACACCGGCGGGCCGCCGATCGGCCCGTTCCAACCGGCTCTGGCCACGAGGCCCGAGGGTGCGTCGCGCGCGGGCGTGACGGGGTGACACGGACGCCACCGACCTGCGCCACCGCAGCACCGGCAACACCACCGCAGTACCTCCCGCCCCGCCGATCGGGGTGCCACAAGAGAGCAACGCCATGGGCAAGTCCGTAGTCATTCTTGGAGCCCAGTGGGGCGACGAAGGCAAAGGCAAGATCGTCGACCTGCTGACCGAACGCGTGGGCGCCGTCGCGCGCTTCCAGGGCGGCCACAACGCCGGCCACACGCTGGTGATCAAGGGCAAGAAGACCGTCCTCCACCTGATCCCCTCGGGCATCCTGCGCGACGACGCGCTGTGCCTGATCGGCAACGGCGTGGTGCTGAGCCCGGCCGCGCTCAAGAGCGAGATCGAGGAGCTGGAGGCCAACGGCGTCAACGTGCGCCCGCGCCTGAAGATCAGCCCCGCCACGCCGCTGATCATGCCGTACCACATCGCGGTGGATAAGGCGCGCGAGGTCAAGGCCGGCAAGAGCGCCATCGGCACCACCGGCCGCGGCATCGGCCCGGCCTACGAAGACAAGGTCGCCCGCCGCTCCATCCGCGTCGCCGACCTGATGTACCCGCACGAGCTGCCGGAGAAGATCAAGGCCGCCGTGGAGTACCACAACTTCATCCTCACCCAGTGGCTCAACGCCGAGCCGGTGGACTACCAGACCGTGCTGGACGAAGCGCTGACCTACAGCGAGTTCATCCGCCCGATGGTCGACGACGTCGCCACCATCCTGCACGACGTGCGCAAGGAAGGCGGCAACATCCTGTTCGAAGGCGCGCAGGGCGCGCTGCTGGACATCGATCACGGCACCTACCCGTACGTCACATCGAGCAACACCACCGTCGGCGGCGCGCTGGCCGGCACCGGCGTGGGCGCGGGCGACATCGACTACGTGCTGGGCATCTGCAAGGCCTACGCCACCCGCGTCGGCGGCGGCCCGTTCCCCACCGAGCTGCACGACGAGATGGGCGAGCGCCTGCGCAAGGTCGGCAACGAGTTCGGCGCCAGCACCGGCCGCCCGCGCCGCTGCGGCTGGATCGACCTCGTCGCGCTCAAGCGTGCCGTGCAGATCAACGGCATCAACGGCCTGGCCATCACCAAGCTCGACGTGCTCGACGGCCTGCCGTCCATCAAGGTCTGTATCGCCTACGAATACCGCGGCAAGCGCCGCGAACTGGCGCCGCTGGATGCCGACGGCTGGGAAGAGTGCAAGCCGGTGTACCTGGAGTTCCCGGGCTGGGAAGAGTCCACCGCCGGCATCCGCGAGTGGGACAAGCTCCCGCCCGCCGCCCGCGCCTACCTGCGCGCCCTGGAAGAACTCTCCGGCTGCCGCATCGCCCTCGTCGCCACCGGCGCCGACCGCGACGACACCATCGTGCTGGACGATCCGTTCGCCTGAGTGGTCGGTAGCGCTTGACACGAAAAAGCCCCGCGATGCGGGGCTTTTTTTGCGTTGATGCGTCGGTGCATCAGGGGCGGCTTTCGACCCAAAGCGGACGTTGGATTTAGGTGTTGGCGAGTCCTGATGAGACCTTGCATTCAGCGTTTATGATTCCAAAAGTTTTTTGACTAGGATTGGTCAGTGGCAGACGAACTTTGTTGGCTAGGCCAAACCGAAGCTCGGGCGCCGTAAGCTCAGGCTTTAGCGAACTATCTGCGCGACAGAGGGAGGTATGTGAAGGTGCGTTGACCGCACAGTCCCGAGGCTGCGGTGGTTCTTATTGAATGACGACCACATTGAATATTGGCACGGTGTAAACATGCCTTACAGCGATGAAAGTATAGATTCGGTCCGCGCATCTCGCGCTGGCCACACTTTCCACGAGAGATGGGCTGCCAGAAGGGCATTGCAGCTAGTATTTCCGAATGACGAGCTATTCGCGATCGCCGTGGAGGGGATTTCGTCGACAGAGACTACTAGTCCGGGAACATGGGCCGAAGATGTCGCTGACCTCGTCCTTTACTACGGCCGAGGAGACAATTTTCACACCTGCGAGCGGCTGGAGACCGTCCAATTTAAGTACAAGCATCGCGGGGAGCCGGTTACAGCGTCTTATCTGAAAAAGACAATCGAAAAGTTCTCCAGCACGATTTCCGGCTATGAGAAAGAGTTTTCGACTGCCGAAGTCGACGCGAAAGCATGGTTCGTCTTCGTCACGAATGCCGAGTTCAAGTACAGCCTTTCTGAAGCGATAGAAGCCCTCATCGAAGGGAAGACACCTTCAGGTCAGGAAGCAGCCGACCAGGTTCTTTATCTCAGGGAATGTTGTGCTATCGGAGGCCTGTCTGACGCAAGCCGTCTCTTCTCCAGAGTAGTTTTTCGAGCTGGAGAGAAAGGTCTTTCGAGCCAAGACAACGCACTCAGGAGAACACTCACCGACTGGTCTGCCGGTGCCGATGCTGAGGCTAGGATCCGCCTTCACGGGCTCCAGGATCTCGTCTTGAGAAAGGCTGGTCCAAGCGGCCAAGGCAAGAACCTGATCCGCCGTGAAGATGTTCTGGATGCGCTCGATTGTGCCCCAGAGGACCTCTTTCCGGCCGACACCCGCTTCATCGACGTAGGTGCCGTCGTCGAGCGATCAGAACTTTCGATGGTCCATGATCTGATCAAGGCTTCAAAGCAGCCCGTCTTCGTCGATGCGGAGGGCGGGGTTGGCAAGACCGTGTTCGTCCAGAGCCTTGCCGCAAGGATGGCGAGCGAATTCGAAGTGGTAGTTTTTGACTGTTTCGGTGGTGGTTCGTACCGCTCGGACAATTACTCCAGACACCTCCCCAGAATTGGGCTGGTGCAGATTGTCAACGAGTTGGCCGCGCGGACACTGTGTGATCCGATACTGCCAGGAGGCGATGACAGTCGAAAAATCATCAAGGCGGCGCGCAAACGACTGTCTCAAGCGGCGAAGGCGATTCGGGCCCAGTCCCGAAAGCTCGGCTTGCTCATCATCGTCGATGCGGCCGATAACGCCCAGTTGGAAGCCGAGCATCGCCACGAAAATGCATTCCCAAAGCTTCTTCTCGCGACCATCGACGAGGATCCGATCGATGGAGTGAGACTGCTGTTTACGGCACGCACGCACCGCAAGGACAAGGTCATCGGTCGCAGCACGGTGAGTCGTGTCGAGCTAGGACCCTTCACAGATTCAGAGGCCCGAGAATTTCTGCAGGATCGCAAGCCCGACGCTTCCGGCGTCGAGGTTGCTACCGCTTTGGCTCGATCCGGCCGGAACGCACGTGTCCTCGACTACCTCGTCCAGACTTGGGATACGAATGTCCGCGGCAGCACGTCGGCCGCGCTCATCATGGTTCCTGAGATCATCGCCCAGCATTGCGCGAAGATCATCTCCGATCTTCATGTTGCAGGATGGTCGGATTCGGAGGTAACAGAGTTCTTCGTCGCGCTGTCGCTACTTCCTCCGCCGATTCCGCTCGACGAACTGGCAAACGCGCTTGGATGGTCCGCGACTCAGGTAAGTACCGCCGCATCGGACCTGGCCCCGATGCTCGAGATAACCTCGCACGGTGCGATCTTCAGGGATGAGCCAACCGAAACATACATCCGCGAAACTTACGCCGCGGGAGGGGAAGCCCAAAAGGCCATTGCCGATCGCCTTTTGGCGTCGCAGGTGACATCGGCCTATGCCGCCGAGGCGTTGCCGCATTTCCTGGTCGTCATAAAGGACAGCGATCGTGCGTTCGCGCTCGCTGATTCGGCCAGCTTCCCGGCGACGGTGCAGTCGGAGTTCGGCCGCCGAAGGTTGATCCTCGCACGGCTTCGCGCGGCCTTTCGATTGGCGGTCGCGGATGACGACCTCGACCGGGTGCTGGGCCTCAGCATGCGGCTGGCGCAAGCCGCGACGGCCAATCAGAGGGGCGATGAGTTCATTCGGAGCTCGCCCGCTCTGGCAATCGTACTCGGGGACGCTGACTCCTATCGCCGCCTTTTTGCGGATCGTGCGGGATGGCGTGGCGCCAGAAGCGCGCGGCTGACGGTCGCCCATCGTTTCGCAGGAGACGCTGAGGAATCGGAGATCCAGTGCGAAAGCACTGTGCGGTGGATCAACTGGTACGCGGCGCAGCCACATGACGAGTCGCATCGCGACCGCGCCGGGCCGGAGATCGAGGACTTCGCGGCGGTACTGTTCCAGAATTCCGCCGCATACAAGTTCGACGTCGTCGATCGTAACCTCGCCGCCTGGACTGATCGGTTCTCGCTTTCCGCGAGCGGCCGCCTCCTGCAACTTCTGGAATTGTTCGACCGGGCGAACGGCACGACGGTACTCAAAGATTTGGTCTCATTCGCCGCAAGCGACGAATGCAAATCGCAAGCGCTCAAGCTGCGGCTTCTGTCGCGACCTCGCTCTCTCGATAGACAACAGGTAAAAGCGCTGGCGAAGGCGACCGGAGCGCCGGTGTCCGTCGACGACGACGAAGACGAAGACGAGGGCCTTTCGGTGGAGCCCACGCGAGGGGGCAGCGCCCACATCGTACAGGCGGCGTTGACAGCGCTCTTCTACAGCTCGCGTGCCGCCGCCGCGGCGATCATCCGCTATGCGCCTCCGGCCCGGCCATCAGCGTACGACTACGGCGAGCGTTACGGCCACTCGAGGGCTTGGCCCCCGATCCTCCGCGCCTGCATCCGCGCATGGTCGGCTGGAAGGCCCGTCGCCCACCATGACCTGCTTCCGGGGGAGGTGAAGATCACCAGGCAGGCGAGGGCAGTCAAGAGCCAGAGGGAACTGCTTGCGTTTCTGAAGGAGCTGCGGCGGCCCGCGCCCGGCGGCTCCGGCAGGAGACGTGGCGGGAAACCGCGAAGCGCGAGATTCAATGACCGCGACTGCGAGAACATCAGTAGGGGCATCGAGCTTGCACGCCAGCTGACCCGGCCCATCGAGGATGCTGTCCTCTCTCGCAGAAGCCTCCCGGATGCGAGTGTCAGCGACTTCCTGGATTTATGGAGCAAGCACTTGAGGGAGGGCGTGCAGTGGACGGCTGAGGTCGCCGCCGACTCGCTTATTCGCACCGTCGGGCTCGGCTGTATCCATATCC
The DNA here is from genome assembly GCF_000334915.1 of Dyella ginsengisoli LA-4. Classification (GTDB taxonomy): domain Bacteria; phylum Pseudomonadota; class Gammaproteobacteria; order Xanthomonadales; family Rhodanobacteraceae; genus Dyella_A; species Dyella_A ginsengisoli_A. The sequence continues at coordinate 15,139 of NZ_AMSF01000005.1, forward strand.
TGCTGGACCATGCGCCGGTGATATCGGAAGACCAAGCGAAGACCATCGTCAGCCTGATTTCTTCGGGAAGATTTTCCGTCCGGCAGAAAACGTCCGTATTGGGCCTGCTTGCCCAGCGACCGGGCCTCCATGAGCTCGCGGGCAAGTTTGCGCAGCACATCGCGGAGCAGATTGGCCAAGACGACGATATCGGGCAGCGCGGCGGTGCATACGCCGATCTCGCGGTTTCCCTCGTGTCCATGAGCATTGACGAGGCCCGTGAATACTACCGGCAAGGTCTGGCCCAGCTGGACCAATTGGGAGGAGAGAGCTACGAGCAGATCTATTCGCTGCTTCGTTTCGCGAGCGTGCAGCATGGCGGACTGCTGAAGCCAGCGCTGTCGCATCGATTGATGAACCTGTGCCAGACCATCATACGGAACGAGCCAAGCAAGTTCGGCTGGACGTTGTTCGCGCGCGCCGCAGCCAATTCCATAGGCTTCCCGGCAATCGCCAAGATCGTGCGTTGGCACGACCAGGACGTCGCGGAACTGTCTTACGGTTTGCCGCAGCTTGCCTGTTTTCTGGCCAGGAACGGGAATCTCGATCCGCGGCGCGCTGCCTTCGTCCTGACGATCTGCGAAGACCATGGCTGGTGGGACTGGCGCTCCGGTGACGGAGTCGCCGATCTGCTGAAACTGTCTAACCCGGACGATCAGAGGCGGATATTTCTGGCGATCATCGAAAAGCTGCGCGCCCGGTACCCGTTCGGCGCCTGGAGCTCCCTTTGGGAAGGCTTCCTGGAAGCGGGGAGTCAATTTCCGACCGCGCTCACCACCGAAGAGCGAGAGGCGATCGAACAACTCAGGCTAGAGGCGAAAGGCAAGGAGGATGAGTTCAACAATCGCGATAGGTCGCAGCCAGACTTCGTCGTCGATCGAACTCCGAAACCGAGCAAGGAAGAAATCCACGGTCTCATCGCGGCGCTGGTCTCGAATTGCGATCCGTCATCGGCGCAGTCGCTCGACCAGGCGCTGACGACCATTCAAACGGACAGTCGACTTTCCTATAACGCACGCCAGCGATTCATCGCCGGTTTGCGCGCCTCGTGCCCATATCCGAAGCGGTTGGCGTTTCTGTTCGCAATCTGCGACTCGGCCGAGCTGAGCCTCACCCAGTCATTGGACATACTTGCCGAGTGCCTGTCCTCCTGGAGCGGATCCTCCAGGCACCTCGTTTCCAATGCAAAAGCATTGGTTGAACGACTGTTCGAGTCCAAGATCGTCGAGCTGTTCGAAGGTCAGTTCTCGGACATCGTGCGTGGCATCCACCAACTCTCGGAACTGTGCGATGACAAGCCCTTCGTGCTGCGGCTCGTCCTTCGCAAAGTGGCGGCGGAGGAGGTGGAACTCGATGGCGACGAGTGGCTGCAGTTGGCTACCGCCCTGTGCGACGTCACTTCGGGCCAGGCCGGTCTCGATGCGCTGGAGTTGCTGCTGTCCGGGCCGGCGTCGCGCATCGCCGACGAGATCGGCGAGGGACCGTTCCGCCCCGAGCAATCCGTCGGGGGAAACGAAGCGGCGTTCTTCGCCGATGTGATCTGGCACCTTCTCGGCGACGACGACGCCTATCTCCGCTGGACGGTCGCACGCGGCTTGAACACGCTTGCCGAGCTGGGTCTGGACGAAGAGATCGGCCTGTTGCTCGACCGCTTCGACCAAAGGGAGATCGCGGCCTTGGCATCGCCGGATCGGGAGCTTCCGTTCCTGAATTCCCGGCAGTGGCTGCTGATGGGTCTAGCGCGGACCGCCTTGCGCCAAGGACGGACCATGGGCGGCTTCCGGCGCAGGCTGCTGGCACTCGCCCAACGAAGCGACCTCCATGTTATCGACAAAGTCCACATTGCCAGGTGTTTAAGGAACATCGGTAACAACGGTGTCCGAGACACGGATCTGGAAGCGTTGGTCGATCAGGTCGACCAACCGCCATGCGGCATTGAGACCAGTGATGTCTACTCGGGGGGCACGAAAGCGACGTCGAACTTCCGCTTCGACTACGAGTTTGCTAAGAGTGAGATCAGCGCACTGGCGTGGCTCTTCAATGTCGGCAAGGCAACCGTGGTAGATGCGATGGCGGCCGAAATCAAGAAGCGATGGCCGGAGGCCACCTCGCTGGATGATTTTCCCGGCCGGCAACGTTACGACTGGGATCGAGGCGATCGATATGAGACCTACCGTGAGCATGTTCAAAGACATGCCTTGCTGGGTGCAGCCACCAGTCTTTCAAAGACGCGGCCGGTGGTCGTTCGGAGTTACGAGGTCGGCGGCGGCTCGCCTTGGCTGGAATGGCGCGACCGCTACGACGTCACGTTCGATGACGGCTCGTGGCTGTCGGATCGGAAAGACCCTGTCCCCGGGCAGGCGAAGGAATATCTGCTAGGCAAGAGGACAGGACAGCAAGAGGGCCTGCAGGATCAACACGCAATGCTGAGGAAGCTTGGCCTCGTGGAGCCACCCGACGACGCACTAGTGCTGCTCTACGGGCGCTGGTCTTCGCCCGATGGGGTGCGAGTTAGGATCACGTCGGCGCTGACGGAACGGAAGGGCGCAATTGGTCGCTGCGCGGCATTCGCCAAGAAGCCCAGTCATGACCTTTGGCTGCCCGAGTTTTGGGATGGTGGATTCTATGACCGTCGTTATCGGCAAAAGAGTATTTTTGCTCCATTAGTGTGGGCGCCCGAAACCCACAGTCTTGGCATCGACGAGGGTGATGAAATGGCGGCGGAGGGAGCGGCCGGCAGACCGCGTATCGGAATCGACCTCACGAAGAGCCTGAGGTTGGTAAACGAGCCGGGCAGTGGTGATTGGTATGCCGGTAATGGCGACCTGGCGCTGAGGAGTCAGGTCTGGGGTAGTTGGAAACCGGATCCCGATGGCCACCGTGGAGCCCGTAATCACGATGATGGTGAGGTTTTGTGGGCTTCGCCCGATTGGCTAGCCGAGACGCTGTCCAGCGAGGACAAACGACTTGTCTTTACGATAACGCTTTCGAAGTATCGATCGTCACGGGAGTACGCTCCCTCGAGTGGCGTTAGATCCGTCCTTGTTGGACTACGGCTTGATGACGGGACGATGAGGATTTGGAATGCGAAGAAGGCATCGAAGCAAGATTATTGAGCTGCCTGAGCTTATCTACTCCAAACCGACCAATGCTATGTGTGGAATGCCAATGATGATTGCCTATGAACGACGGGTTTTGGCCGAATGCGGTCACTACACAGCCCGGGCTCAGAGAAGGCGCTCATCTTCAAGATGCGCAAGTCAAGCTGGATGGCTTGATAGTCTCTCGGAAGTAACTTGCCGTATCGGCATCCACAAAGTAGACATAGCAGCCTTTCATGCCGCGAGTCATCAGCGTCTTGTAGGTGTTGCGGATGATTCGGTCCACGCGCTGGCGTGTCTCTTCGGGTGACTGCTTCATCATCGATTTCCAGCCACGGATGGATCGGTCCATGTTGGATCGCGCTTCGGGCACGGTGGTAAGCGCATCGTCGCGGACGACTAGGTCGGGGCCGACGATGACGCCGACGTAGTCGAGCTCCAGTCCCTGGCAGGTATGGATGCAGCCGACTTCGTCGATGGAGTCGGGTGCCACGATCCATAGGCTGCCGTCCTTGTCGAGGTTCCAGCGCTTCGCGTAGCCGTGTTCAGGGATGACCACGTCGAATTGATCGGGCTTTTTCTTGCTGACCCAGTCCCAGCAGTAGCCGGCGACCACGCGAGACTTGTTGTTGATGACGTTGCGCTCGGCGATCAGCTCGTGCAGCTCTGTGGGCGAATCCATCACGCGGAAGTCGAACTCATCCGGGGAAAGCGTGGTGTTCGCGGTCTCGCGCAGACCCAGCGTGTTGTCCAGCCAGGCCATGTAGGCATCCGAGCCACCGCAACGGAACTGCGAAGCCAGTTGCATGTGGGTGACTTCGGCATCGGCCGCGTGCGCCCACTTCTCCAGCTCGGCGCTGTGCCCGATGTCGGACAGGGTGACGACCTGGTCGTCGTCCACGAAGAAGATCGCGCTCTTGCTGCTGTGGATGATCTCCTTGATCTGGTTCTCGCCGAGGTTGCCGTAGAGGCCGGACTTCTCGTTGAGGCGGTGGGCCTCGTCCACGATCAGGGCATCGAACGCATTCGCTGCCGTCTCGACAAAGGAGCCGGAGCCGGAGAACAGGTTGCTGATGGCCGTCTGCTTGAACGTGCCTGTCAGCTTGGCCTTGTAGACGGCACGCGGCGCCGCGTTCTTGGATACGTACTTGCTGACGAGTCCCTGCTTCGACAGGCGCACCAGCAGGTTGATCGCGATGATCGACTTCCCGGTGCCGGGACCGCCCTGGATGATTGCGACCTGTTTCTTTTCCCCCGAGGCACGGGTGGCGAGGGTGACGGCGCTTTCGAAGGCGACCTTCTGGTCGTCGATCAGCACGAACTCCTGATTGCCCCTCATCAAGCCGACCAGGCTGTCCACCAAGGCCTTGGATGGCTTGATGCGGCCATTCTCGATCTCGTAGATCAGTTCGGCGTTGTCGCCGTATTTCACATGCTGCTTGATGAAGTCCCGAAGGCGCTGACGCTCGGCTTCACCTTTCAGGAACAGCGGCGCCTTCCGGATGTAGTCCCCGTAATGCTGGGGATCGTCGATGACGCCGTCCTGCACGTAGTTGTGGAGATAGGCGCAGGGGTTCAGGGCTACGTTGCGTTCGTAGACGGCCTCGTTGAAGCCTTCGAGCAAGGCCGCATACGACCAAGCCTGATAGCAGGGGTGGGTGCCTTCGCTCTCGGGAGCATGGCCGCCCCGGCGTGCGATGACTAGGCCGTCTTTCGGCGAGAGCTTCGCTTCGGACCACTGCTTGAGTTCCACGATGATGAGCTTGGGACCCTCATCGGTACGGCCGGAAAGGATGAAGTCGATCCGCTTGGAGGTTTGGGGTATCCCGAACTCGACGCCAACCCCGATGTTGTCGGGAATGCCTGGGTCCCGAAGCACCTTGGCCATTTCGCCCAGCGAGTTCTTCCAGGAGCGGTATTCGGCTTCAGTGGAGTACCGCCCGGTTCGCTGCAAATACTTGGCAGCAATGACGCTTTCGATGTCCCGGTTGTCGTGATCGTCAAGAAACTGGGTCTTGTCGGCCTGATAGACAATCACGCTGCGGCCCCCCTTGGCCTTCCGTCAAAGCTCAGAATACTTCTTGCTCGTCCCCTTGGCGCGTTCGACCGGGTACTTGAGAGCGTTGAGCTGCAGCTTCTTGCGGGCTGCGTCCAACGGATCGATGCCCAGCTTGTCCGAGAGCTGAAGCAGGTAGAGGAAGACGTCAGCCACTTCCTCGGCGACTGCATCGCGCTTCACGTCCGGCAACGAGCGGCTTTGCTCCTCGGTCAGCCACTGGAAGTGCTCGAGCAGTTCGGCAGCCTCGACCGACAGGGCAGTGGCCAGATTCTTGGGCGAGTGGAACTGCTCCCACTCTCTGTCGCTAGCGAATGTGCGCAGGACAGCCTGCAGTGCCTGGATATCTGTGCTCATAGTCCGTTCCTGGTACCCAAACGAATAGTGAGAAGCTTAGGCGTTTCGCATTTCTGCGCAAAAGGTCGGAGGCGCGAGCACACGCTGTGCCGGTTTACGGCGTCGGCTCTCGGCTGTTGCGCACTAAGCAAAGACTCTGCGCGCAACTCACTGCTTCAGAGCAGCCATGCCAACTGTCACGGGCGGCAGGCGAGTTCCAGGACTAGAGTGGGTTGCATCAGCCAAGGCGCTTGCGATGAAGCTGTGCACCCCCGTTTTCCCCAAAGGCCACTTCCTCGGCCGCACCGAGACCCGCTGGTCCGCGGGCGGCTTTGCCTTGACGCGGATGGTGCCGACGGTGCCGGAGTATGAGGTGCATGAGCACACGCATGCGGAGGCGCATTTCGTGGTGTTGCTGCGCGGGGAATACCTCTCCAGTGCGGAGGGCGCGCCGGCGTTGGCGCGGGAGCCGCTGGTGATCTACAACCCGCCGGGGACGTTGCATCGCGACCGGTTTCGGGGCGATGGGGTGGGTGGGGAGTTCATGACGGTGACGCTGGGCATGGGCACGCTGCGCGATTACGCGCAGGCGGTGGCCTTGCCGGATCGGCCGCGCGCCTTTGCCGCGGGGGAGGGCGAGGCGTGGCGGCGGCTGGCCGGCCTGGCGACGACGCGGAAGGCGTCGGACGCGTTGCACTCCGAATCGTTGTGCGCGGAATTGCTGGACGCGGCCTCGGCGCCATTGCGCGAGCGGCGCGAGCATCTGCCGCCGTGGCTGTGGCGGGTGCGGGAAATGCTGCACGACGACTGCGGCAGCGAGCTGTCGCTGGGGGAGCTGGCCGCGGTCGCCGGAGTGCATGCGGTGCACCTGACGCGCAGCTTCCGTCGCCATTTCGGCTGCACCCCGGGCGACTACCTGCGCCGGTGCCGGCTGACCAGGGCCGCGGCGTTGCTGACCACCTCACGCGAGGCGCTGGTGGAGGTGGCCGCGCGCTGTGGTTACTTCGACCAGGCGCATTTCGCGCGCAGTTTCCAGGCCGCCTTCGGGCGCTCGCCGCGCGCCTACCGCCAGGCGGTGGCCGACGCCTGACGCGGCAGGTTTGCCGGATACAAGAATGTATGGCGGTGCCCGGCTAGGATGCCTGCGCGCGGACCGACGCGGGCCGCATCACAACGGAAAGGGCGAGACATGCGCGTGGGCAACGGTTGGGCCGTGATGATGGCGGGATGTCTGGTGATGCTGGCGCTGCCGGCACGCGCCGCGGTCAGTCCGGAGAAGCTGGTCGGCCTGTGGGGCAACGAGACGCAGATGACCCAGCCGGTGGCCGGGCGACTGGTGCTGGATCTGCGTGGTGCGGCCGGCGAGGCGCACATTGGCGGCATCACGGCGCCGGTGTCCCGCTCGGGCGACGAGGTGCGTGCGGTGTTGGCGGGCGGGCTGGGCACGTTTCGCGGTCACTGGTCCGCGGACCATGCACGCATCGACGGCTTCTGGGTGCAGCCGCCGTCAGCCTTGCGCAGCGCCTACGCCACGCCGCTCACGCTGACCCGGTCGCAGCCGGACGTGTGGATGGGCACGGTGCAGCCGCAGGACGAGCGGCTGTCGCAGTACCTGAAGATCGAGCGGGATGCCGACGGCAGCTTGCGGGCGTTCCTGCGCAACCCGGAGGCCAACCTCACGCGCGATCGCTGGATGACCGTGGCGCTGGACGGTGATGCGGTGACCTTCGGCGATCCCGCGCGGCCACGCTGGCAGTTGCACGCGAACTACGACGAGGAGACCGGGCAGCTGCAGGTGAACTGGCAGGGCATCGGCGTATTCACCTTCACCCGGCGCGATCGCGCGGATGCCATCGGCTTCTACGCCAGCACGCCGCCGGCCGGCACGCCCGCCTGGCGGGCGCCGCTCACGCTGGAGGACGGCTGGGGCACGGACGCGCCCGCTTCATCCGGCTTCGACACGAAACGCCTCGATGCGCTGCTGGCGCGCCTGCTGCAGAGCGACGATGCCGGCACGCCGCAGGTGCAGTCGCTGCTGATCGCCCATCGCGGCAAGCTGGTGGTGGAGCGCTACTTCCACGGTTTCGACGCCGACCGGCCGCACGACAGCCGTTCGTCCGGCAAGACCTTCGCGCCGCTGCTGGTGGGGCTGGCGATGGCGCAGGACAAGGCGCTGACGCCGGGCACGACATTGCGCGCGATGCTGCCGGCCTACCGCGATGCCTTCGGCAGCGATCCGCGCAAGGCCCGCATCACCGTGGCCGACCTGATGACGATGACCTCGGGCCTGGCCTGCGACGACGGCGACGACCAGTCCCCCGGCAACGAGGACGCCATGCAGAGCCAGCAGGCGCAGCCCGACTGGTACCGCTACACGCTGGCGTTGCCGATGGTGCGCGAGCCCGGTGGGGACAAGGCGGTGTACTGCTCGGCCGGCATCAACCTGCTGGGCGCGGTGGTCGCCCGGGCCACGGGCGCATGGCTGCCGGACTTCTTCCGCCGCACCGTGGGCGACCCGCTGCAGATGCGTGACTACCACATCAACCTGATGCCCGGCGGCGACGCCTACCTGGCCGGCGGCATCTACATGCGGCCACGCGACATGCTCAAGCTCGGCCAGCTCTATCTCGACGGCGGGCGCTGGAACGGCCGGCGCGTCGTCGACTCCGCGTGGGTGAAGGCCTCGACCGCCGAGCACAGCGCGTTCACGCCGGATCATCGCTACGGCTACGGCTGGCACCTGCACACGATGACCGTGGACGGGCACGCGTATCGCGAGTACGCGGCCGAGGGCAATGGCGGCCAGTTCGTGATCGTGGTGCCGGAGCTGGAGCTGGTGGTGGGTATCCAGGCCGGCAATTACGGCGACTTCGCCACCTGGTACAAGCTGCAGGATCTGGTGCCGACGTTCGTGATCCCGGCGCTGCAAGGGCGTCGCTGAGGCGATTGCGTCAGCCAGCAGACCGAACAAGGCCCCGCATCGCGGGGCCTTGTTTGTTTCAGGCGGCTAGTTCAGTGCCGGCGCTGCTTCCGGATATGCCGGCTGTTGCGGTTCTCCGAGCGGTTGAGGCGGCGGGTTTCCTTCTTGGTGAGGTGGCCGTTGTGCCTGGCCTCGTCGGCGCTGGCGCGTTGGGCGATGTTGGCGTCGTGCTGCTCGTCGCGGGCGGCCTGCTTGCCGGTGATGGTGCCGTTGGCCAGGCCCTTGTCGATGCGCTGCTGCTGGGTGTCGACGCGCTTGTTCACTTCGTTGACGCGCGGGTGGTGCGGCACGGGGCTGGTCTGCGCCATCGCGCCGGTGGCGGCGAGGGCGCTGGTGGCGAGCAAGGCGATCAGGCTGCGGCGGAGCGTATTGCGAAGGCTCATGGCGATTCCTCGGTGCGTGGAATGGGCAAGCATTGCTGTGGGCCGCCGGTGCTCCGTAAATCCTTGCGTCGCAAGGGTTTTGTCGGCGACGACCGGTGGGCGCGGACAGTAACGCCGGTGCGTCGCAAGGAGTTGACTGCGGCGACGGGGGCGATGGCGCCGGTTCAGTCTCGCGGCGATGCAGCACGACAAGTGGCGCCGGCCGTGACTTCCGGCCGTGTCCGGCGGCCCGTGCGCGCCCGCACCATGGGCGGTATCAGGGGACATCCGTTTCCGTTTTCCGGGTCGGGCAGGCGCGTGCGCCGGTGGCCGTGATCCGGACTCAACCCAAGCAGGGAGTTGTCATGCGTCGATATCTCGTTTCCGCCATTGCGCTGGCCCTGGCCGGCGTGTCGATGGCGCCGCTCGCCGCCCAGACCAAGGCGGCGCCGGTGCGCGAAGCCACCACCCAGCTGCCGCGCGGCGTGGTGCCCACGCATTACGACGTGGCCATCGTGCCGCACGCGGACAAGCTCACCTTCGACGGCAAGGTCACCATCACGTTGAACGTGCTCAAGCCGACCAGCAGCATCACGCTGAACGCGGCGGACCTCACCTTCCATTCGGCCACGCTGACGCCGACCCGGCTGAAGATCGCCGTGCCGACGCCCACCGTCTCGGTGGATGCCAAGGCGCAGACCGCCACCTTCACCCTGTCCCACCCGATCCCGGCCGGCCAGTACAAGCTGGCGATGGACTACAGCGGCAAGGTCGAGACCCAGGCCAACGGCCTGTTCGCGCTGGACTACGACACCAAGGACGGCAAGAAGCGCGCGCTGTACACCCAGTTCGAGAACTCCGACGCCCGTCGCTTCATCCCCTCGTGGGACGAGCCGAACTACAAGGCCACCTTCGACCTCACCGCCACCGTGCCCAGCGATGAGATGGCGGTGAGCAACATGCCGATCGCCTCGAAGAAGGGCCTCGGTAACGGCCTCACCGAGGTGCACTTCGGGCAGTCGCCGAAGATGTCCACCTACCTGCTGTTCTTCAGCGTCGGCGACTTCGAGCGCGCCACCGAGAAGGTGGACGGCACCGAGATCGGCGTGATCACCCAGAAGGGCATGGTCAAGCAGGCCGGCTTCACGCTGGACTCGGCCCGCGCCGTGCTGAAGGAATACAACGACTACTTCGGCGTGCCGTACCCGCTGCCGAAGCTGGACAACATCGCCGCGCCGGGCCAGAGCCAGTTCTTCTCGGCGATGGAGAACTGGGGCGCGATCTTCACCTTCGAGTACGCGCTGCTGCTCGATCCCAGCATCTCCACCCAGGGCGACAAGCAGCGCGTGTTCAACACCGCCGCGCACGAGATGGCGCACCAGTGGTTCGGCGACCTGGTGACCATGAGCTGGTGGGACGACCTGTGGCTCAACGAGGGCTTCGCCTCGTGGATGGCCGCGCGCACCACCGAGAAGCTGCATCCGGAATGGCACACCAACCTGGATCTGGTCGGCACGCGTGAAGGCGCGATGTCGCTCGACGCAGTCGCCACCACCCACCCGGTGGTGCAGCACGTGGAGACGGTGGAGCAGGCCAGCCAGGCGTTCGACTCGATCACCTACTCCAAGGGCGAGGCGGTGATCACCATGCTCGAGGCCTACGTGGGCCCGGAGACCTGGCGCACCGGCGTGCGCAACTACATCAAGGCGCACGAGTACGGCAACACGGTGTCCGACGACCTGTGGAAGTCGGTGCAGGCCGCGGCCGGCAAGCCGATCATGCAGATCGCCCACGACTTCACGCTGCAGCCGGGCATCCCGCTGGTCAACGTGCAGTCCCTGGCCTGCAACGCCGGCTCGACCAAGGTGCTACTGAGCCAGGGCGAGTTCACCAAGGACCGCCCGGACAAGAAGCCGCTGCGCTGGCACGTGCCGGTGATCGCCCAGACCGTCGGCGGCAAGCCGGTCACCACCGTGCTGGACGGCAAGGGCACGCTGACCGTGCCGGGTTGCGGCCCGGTGCTGGTGAACGCCGGCCAGGCGGGCTACTACCGCACGCTGTACTCCACCGCCGGGTTCGACGCGCTGAAGGGCGACTTCGCCAAGCTCAAGCCGATCGACCAGCTCGGCCTGATGGGCGACACCTGGGCGCTGGCGATGGCCGGCAAGGAGCCGGTGGCCAACGTGCTGGCGCTGGCCCAGGCCACCCCGGCCGATGCCGACCCGCAGGTGTGGGGCGAGGTGGCCGGCTACTTCGACGCCATCGACAACTACTACGACGGCGACGCCGCCCGCCAGGAGCGCTTCCGCGCCTTCGCCCGCAGTCGCCTGCGTCCGGTGTTCGCGCGCATCGGCTGGGAGGCCAAGGCCGGCGAGAGCGTGCCGACCACCCTGCTGCGTACCCAGCTGATCGGCTCTCTGGCCGAACTGGGCGACCAGGACGTGATCGCCGAGGCGCGCCGCCGCTTCGCCGCGCAGAAGACCGATCCCAAGGCGCTGCCGGTGGCGTTGCGCAAGACGGTCACCGCGGTCGTCGCACGCAGTGCCGACACCGCCACCTGGAACCAGCTGCACGCCGAGGCCAAGGCCGAGACCACGCCGCTGATCAAGGATCAGCTGTACGCCATGCTCTCGCTGGCCAAGGACGACACCCTGGCCAAGCAGGCGCTGGACCTGGCGCTGACCCCGGAGCCGGGTGCGACCAACAGCGCGGGCATGATCCGCATCGTCGCCTACCGCCACCCGGACATGGCGTTCGACTTCGCCGTGGCGCACCGCGACCAGGTGGACAAGCTGGTCGATTCCACCTCGGCCAGTCGCTACTACCCGGCGCTGGGCGCCAGCTCGCTGAAGCCGGAGATGATCGACAAGATCAAGGCGTACGCCGACGCGCACATCGCCAAGAGCTCGCAGCGCGTGGCCAACACGGTGATCGCCAACATCCAGTACCGCATGATGATCCGCAACGATCGCCTGCCCGACGTGGATGCCTGGCTGGCCAAGCACGCCGACTGAGCGGTTCGGCGCTGATGTGCCCGGAGGCCCCGCCGTGCGGGGCCTCTCTTTTTTGGCGGTGTGGTGGCCCGGACTCGCCTCCCGCGCCGGCTACAATCGAGGGCCGTTCTCAGGATGACAACCATGGAAGGTGCCGAGCCTCTCTCGATTCTCGATCAACGCGTGCTGGCCTCGTGCGCCGATCATCGCGAGGCCTTCGCGTCCGGCGACCCGTTTCCCCACGTGGTGATCGACGACTTCTTCGCGCCGGAGTTTGCCGCGGCGCTGCTCGACACCTTCCCCGCATTCGAGCGCGGCAATGCCGTGGGCGACGACGGCAAGATGGGCGGCAAATCCACGCTGGAGCGGGTGCGGGCGCTGGGGCCGGCTTACCAGCGGCTGGACGATGCGATCCAGAGCCCGGCGTTCCTGCGTCTGATCGGCGAGATCACCGGCATCGACGGCTTGCTCTACGACCCGTGGTATCTCGGCGGCGGCACGCACGAAAACCGCCACGGAATGAGCCTCGACCCGCACGTGGACTTCAACTACCACCCCAGCGAGCGCTGGCATCGGCGGCTCAACCTGATCGTCTATCTCAACCCGGAGTGGGAGGAGAGCTGGGGCGGCAACCTGGAGCTGTTCCGCGACCCGCACGAGGATCGCCGGCCGACCCGTTCGGTGGTGCCGCGCTTCAACCGCTGCGTGATCTTCGAGACGTCCGAGCGCTCGTGGCATGCCTTCGACCGGATCGCCCTGCCGGCCGGGCGGGAGGACCTGACCCGGCGCTCGGTCGCGCTGTACTTCTATTCGCACGAGCGGCCGGCGGAAGAGACCGCTCCGCGCCACACCACCTATTACGTGAAGCGGCAGCTGCCGGAGCACCTCGTCGAGGGCCATGTGCTGGCGGGCCGCGACGTGGCGGAACTGACCGGCCTGCTGCAGGAGCGCGACGCGCACATCCGCATGCTGTACGCGGAGAACACCGCCTTGCGCAAAGCCCAGGACAAGGGCATCGGCGGTCATCTGTTGTATCTGGCGAAGCGGGCGTACGTGCGCTTTCGTCGCTGACCGAAGCGCACGCCACGCCCCACTGTCGAACGCCACACAAACCCGGTAGGAGCCCGCTCGCGGGCGATGCTTCTGCCTTTTGTGGCGCATTGGTGTGAAGGGCATCGCCCGCGAGCGGGCTCCTACGGGGAGGGCGTGGGGTGTCCGGTGGGATGACAGGTCGGTGGACAGCTCGGAGGCTGGGGCGAGGCATGCTTCTGTGTTTGCGTGGCGCATGCGTTTCCGCTCATGCGTAGCCGGTTGCCGCATCCGGGGAAACGGTACACGCGCCGCCGAAGCGCACGCCACGCCCCACTGTCGAACGCCACACAAACCCGGTAGGAGCCCGCTCGCGGGCGATGCTTCTGCCTTTTGTGGCGCATTGGTGTGAAGGGCATCGCCCGCGAGCGGGCTCCTACGGGGAGGGCGTGGGGTGTCCGGTGGGATGACAGGTCGGTGGACAGCTCGGAGGCTGGGGCGAAGCATGCTTCTGTGTTTGCGTGGCGCATGCGTTTCCGCCCAGGCGTAGCCGATTGCCGCATCCGGGGAAACGGTGCACGCGCTGCCGAAGCATACGTCACCCCCCACTGTCGAACGCCACACAAACCCGGTAGGAGCCCGCTCGCGGGCGATGCTTCTGCCTTTTGTGGCGCACTGGTGTGAAGGGCATCGCCCGCGAGCGGGCTCCTACGGGGAGGGCGTGGGGCGTCCGGTGGGATGACAGGTCGGTGGACAGCTCGGAGGCTGGGGCGAGGCATGCTTCTGTGTTTGCGTGGCGCATGCGTTTCCGCTCAGGCGTAGCCGATTGCCGCATCCAGGGGAGCGGTGCACGCGCCGCCGAAGCGCACGCCACGCCCCACTGTCGAACGCCACACAACGCGAAAACCCGGTAGGAGCCCGCTCGCGGGCGATGCTTCTGCCTTTTGTGGCGCATTGGTGCGAAGGGCATCGCCCGCGAGCGGGCTCCTACGGGGAGGGCGTGGGGTGTCCGGTGGGATGACAGGTCGGTGGACAGCTCGAAGCGCAGGGTGAACACCCGCGCGTTGCGCACGTTGGGGTCGGTGTCCGGGTGCACCACGTACTGCAGGTCCGGCTGCACGGCGAGCCAGTTGGTCGCCTGGGCCAGGTAGCTCAGCTCGATCGAGCGTTCGGTGGCGGTGGTCGGCCGCGGCGCCTCAGGCGCCGGGCGCGAGCGCCCGGCAGCGCGCGTCCACCGCGGCGTCGTCGGTACGCACGCACACCTGCACCACGGCAGGCAGGTGGGTGATGTCGCGGTCGCTGCCGGCCGGCACGGCCAGCGTTTTCAGGGCGGGGATGCGGCAGTCGTCCCCGCGGTCGCAGCCCGCGGCGAACAGGCTGTAGTGGCATTGCCCGCTGCGACTGGCGCGGCAGTCGAAATGGGCGCCGCTGGCGGTGATCTCCACCCGGCTGTCGAGCTGGTCCACGCCGTTGACCGTGGAGCGCTGGGTGAAGCTGCGATGCGGATGGTCGCAGCCGAGCGCGCTGGCGGCGAAGGCGAGCAGGGCGAGCAGTCGGTAGAGCATGTGCATGGCGGTGTCCACGGCAGGCGCTCCTTGCGTCTACATGGTCTTGAAAAGCGTCATGAACGGCGCGCTGACGGTGAGCGTTTCCGGTCGCTGCTTCAGTCGCACGGTGCCGCGGCCGGTGTCGTCGCGCACGATCGAGGCGATCGCCTTGAGGTTGACGATGGTGGAGCGGTGGATCTGCCGGAACACGTTGGCGTCGAGCACCTCGAGCAGCTCGCGCAGCGAGGTTCGCAGCAGCGCTTCGCCCTCGGCGGTCATCGCCACGGTGTACTTGTGGTCGGCGCGGAAGTAGGCGACGTCGTCGACCATGATGAGCCGCGTCTCGCGGCCGGTGCTGGCGGTGATCCAGGTCAATGGCGGAGCCCTCGGTGTGGTGGCCGCGCCCTGGGCGAGATCGCGCAGCAGCTGGCTGAGGTTGGCGGGCAGCTGGCCACTGGCCAGCCGCGACCGGACGCGCTGCACGGTGGCGGCCAGGCGCTCCGGCGTCACCGGCTTGAGCAGGTAGTCGATGGCGCCACGCTCGAACGCGTCGATGGCGTACTGGTGGTAGGCGGTGGTGAACACGATCTGCGTGCCGGGGCTGCAGGTGGCCGCTGCGGTGGCGACGTCCATGCCGGTCAGGCCGGGCATGCGGATGTCGAGGAAGGCGACCTCGGGCTGCTGCGTGGCGATGGCTTCCAGCGCACTGGCGCCGTCCTCGCATTCGGCCACCACGGTCAGCTCCGGCCACACCTGGTGCAACAGGCGCACCAGCTCGCTGCGCAGCAGGGCTTCGTCTTCGGCGACGACGGCGCGGATCATGCGGTCACCCGGCTGCTGTCGGTCGACGCGTCGGTGACCGCGGGCACGGTGATGGTGGCGGCAACGCCGTCGGGCACATTGGCGACCACCGACAGCGAGGCGCGCTCGCCGTAGATCAGGCGCAGCCGTTCGCGCACGTTCTTCAGGCCGATGCCGGTACCGCCGGTGGCGACGCCGAAGCCCTGGCCGTTGTCGGCGACGGTGACCATCACGCGGTCCTCGTCGCGGCGGGCGAAGATCCATACCGTGCCGCCGCCGGGCTTGGGCTCCAGGCCGTGCTTGATGGCGTTCTCCACCAGCGTCTGCAGCATCATCGGCGGCATCGAGATGGCGCGCAGCGCGTCGGGTACGTCCACCTCCATCGCCAGCCGCGCGCCCATGCGGATGCGGATGATCTCCAGGTAGGCGCGGGTGCGCTCCAGTTCGTCGCCGAGGGTGGACAGCGACTCGTCGGCGCTCGGCAGCGAATGGCGCAGGTACTGGATGAGATGGCCGAGCATGCGGTCGGCCTGCGCCGGCTCGCTGCGGGTGAGCAGCTGCGCGCTGGCCAGCGTGTTGTAGAGGAAGTGCGGTTCCACCTGGGCGTGCAGCAGGTTGAGCCGGGCGACCGTGAGCTCCTTCTCGGTGGCCGTCTGCGCTGCGGCCCGCTGCTCGTTGCGGCGATGCTCGGCGACCCGCCGGGCGATGGCGCGGGTGATCGCCTCGGCGTTCTCCAGGTTGGTGCCGTCGTCGACGCGGAACCAGTCGCTCCACGCGGCCGCCTCCGGCTCGCACAGCAGGGTGACGCTGCCGGTGCCGTTGACCGGGGTGACCGTGGCGGTGATCTGGTTGCGCAGGCTGCCCAGCCAGTTGGACGGGTTGAGCCGCTGCACCCAGTGGCGGCCGTAGGGCTGCGGGCGGCGGATCTTGGCGCGCACCTGCAGGCTGTCGCGGGCGCTCTCGACCTCCTCGATGCGCGGCAGTTCGCGGATCGCCGCGTCGACCAGGTCGAACGCCTCGCCGGCCTCGAACGGGATCTCGATCTGCCGGCGCTGCCGGTTGGCCAGCGCGCTGGAGTCGACTTCCCCGGCGATCAGCCGCACCCGGCCCAGGTGCGAGAACGCGCCGGTGATCACGAAGGCCAGCGTGATGAAATAGACCAGCGAGGCCAGATTGCCGTCGTGGTAACCCGGCGTGGCGCTCCAGAACAGGTTGCCCACCAGGAACAGCGCCGACCAGGCCAGGGCGATACGCAGGACGAAGAACAGGCTCTTGAACATGAGTGGCTCGCCGGGGCAGGAATCGCGACAGAGCTTAGTCGCTTGGCCGCCGCCGGTCGGGATGGAGGCGACGGAACCCGGCCAGGGCGCGACGGAACCAGGATCCGGGGGCACGAAGCGGGGACGGTCGTACGAATGCAGGGTCAAGTGCGGGGGCGAGTTGCCGTTATGCTTCTGTTTCCCCGAATGGCCTCCCCCGGCGCTTAATGAACGGCAGTTTCCATCTCGCCCTGGCGTTGTTGGCCCCTCTTGTTGGAGCGACCACCACCTATCAGGCCCTGGACGTGATGCCACGGCTGGCCGCCTCGCGCGAGCGCTGGCAGCGTTCGGCGTGGTACGTGGTCGGCGTGTGGATGATCGGCATCGGCGTGTGGTCGCAGCACTTCGTCGGCACGCTGGCTCGGGTGCCGCAGTTGCGCGATGGCCTGGATCCGCTGCTGTGCATCGCCTCGGGATTGTTCGCCCTGCTGGCGGCCTATGTGCTGCTGGCGATGACCGATGTCGCCGCGCTGACGCGTGCCCGCATGCTGGGCGGCGGCATTCTGCTGGCCGGCTGCGTGATACCGATGCACCTGCTGATGATCGCCTCGCTGCACCTGCCGGCGGTACGGGTGGGGGCAGGGCAGCATCTGTGGATCTGGTGCCTGGTGGTGGCAGCGATCGGCGCGGCGGTGCTGAGATTGCTGCACGCGTTCCGGGCCAGGCACAACCGGAGCCTGCGGCGGCGCATCCCGGTGGCCTTCGGCAACGCGCTGATCCTCGCCGCCACGTTGCACCTGGCGATGCGCATGTCCGGCGAGCGCTTTCCCGGCGGCAGTGCCGGCGATGCGGCGGCGGTGGTCTGGGTCGGTTCGATGATCGGCGTGATCGCGCTGGTGTCGATGGGCTCGGCCATCGGCCTGTCCGAATGGGTGACCCGGCTGTACCAGCGCACCCGCAGCCTGGCCGGTTCGCTGGACGACCTGCACGACCGCCTGCGCTACCTCTCGACCCACGATGCACTGACTGGCCTGCCGAACCGCGCGACCCTGATCGATCGGCTGGAGCGCGCGCTGGACGGCGCGCGCGACGGGCGCGGTTACGTGGCCGTGCTGTACATCGACCTGGACGGCTTCAAGCACATCAACGAGTCGCTCGGCCAGACCGCGGGCGACCAGGTGCTGTGCGCGGTGGCCGAGCGGTTGGCCACGCACCTGCGCTACGAGAGCGTGGGTCGCGTCGGTGGCGACGAGTTCGTCGCCGTGCTCGAGCGCATGCGCTCGCAGGATTCGGCCCACCGCATCGTCGAGCGCCTGCTCGACGCCATGCAGCTGCCGCTGGTGGTCGGGGGTATCACGCTCTGCGCCACGCCGAGCATCGGTGTCGCCCACTTTCCGCAGGACGGCGATTCCGCCGAGGCGCTGATCGCGCACGCGGACGTGGCGATGACCGCGGCCAAGCAGGCCGGCCGGAATGGCTACAGCATCTACGACACCAGCATGCGTCGGCGTGCCGAGCGGGCGCTGGCGATCCAGCGCGGGCTGCATGCGGCGATCGAGGACGGCAGCCTGTCGCTGCACTACCAGTCCAAGCACGACAGCGCCACGGGGGCGATCGTCGGCGCCGA
The DNA here is from genome assembly GCF_000334915.1 of Dyella ginsengisoli LA-4. Taxonomy (GTDB): domain Bacteria; phylum Pseudomonadota; class Gammaproteobacteria; order Xanthomonadales; family Rhodanobacteraceae; genus Dyella_A; species Dyella_A ginsengisoli_A. The sequence continues at coordinate 33,269 of NZ_AMSF01000005.1, forward strand.
GGCGCTGGCGCGCTGGACGCATCCGGAACTGGGCGAGGTGCCGCCGATGGAGTTCATCGCGGTGGCCGAGCGCAGTGGCCAGATCGGTCGCATCGGGGAATGGGTGATCCGCGAAGCCTGCCGGCAGATCGGCGCCTGGCGCGGCCAGGGGATGGTGTCGCTGCGTATCGCGATCAATCTCTCGCCGCTGCAGTTGAACCAGCCGGGGTTTGTGGACACGGCCGCGCGCATCGTCGCGGAGGCCGGGGTCGCTCCGGCGCTGATCCTGTTCGAGGTGACCGAAAGCATCGCGATGGAGAACGCCGAACGAACCCGGTTGATGCTGCGCGATTTCCGCGAGCGCGGCTTCGAGTTCGCCATCGACGACTTCGGTACCGGCTACTCCAGCCTGGCCTACCTGCAGAAGTTCCAGGTGCGCCAGCTGAAGATCGACCGCTTCTTCGTGCAGGCGCTGGACGAGGGCGGGCCGGAGGCACGCGCGATCATCGCGGCGATCATCGACCTGGCCCACACGCTGGCCATCGAGGTGGTCGCTGAAGGCGTGGAAACCCAGCTGCAGGCCAGCGTGCTGCGCACCCTCGGCTGCGACCAGCTGCAGGGCTACCACTTTTCCCGCCCGCTGCCGCCTGAGGAGTTCGAGCGGCACTGCCGCACGCTGCCGGTACTGGCGCCGGCCTGATCGCCAAGAAAAAGCCCCGCCGGAGCGGGGCTTGTTTCCATCCGGTCGTCCAGGCGGACGCTTACATCACGTTCGGTTCGCTGAACGCCTCGATCTCGCCCTTGAAGGCGTCGACCGGGATGCACGAGCACATGATGTTCTTGTCGCCGTAGACGTTGTCCACGCGGGCCACCGGCGACCAGTACTTCTGCAGCCGCAGGCTGGGCAGCGGGAACGCGGCCAGCTCGCGCGGGTAGGCGTGGGTCCACTCGCTGCCGGAGACCATCGCGGCGGTGTGCGGGGCGTGCTTGAGCGGGTTGTCCTCGCGGTCCAGACGGCCGTCCTCGACCGCGCGGATCTCCTCGCGGATCTGGATCATCGCGTCGATGAAGCGGTCCAGCTCGTACTGGCTCTCGCTCTCGGTCGGCTCGACCATCAGCGTGCCGGCCACCGGGAAGCTCAGCGTCGGGGCGTGGAAGCCGAAGTCGATCAGGCGCTTGGCGACGTCCTCGGCACCGATGCCGGTGGCGTCCTTGAGCGGGCGCAGGTCGAGGATGCACTCGTGCGCCACCAGGCCGTTGCGGCCGGTGTACAGCGTCTTGTAGTGCGGCGCGAGGCGCTTGGCCACGTAGTTGGCGTTGAGCAGGGCCAGCTGGGTGGCGCGGCGCAGGCCTTCGGCGCCCATCATGGCGATGTACATCCAGCTGATCGGCAGGATGCTGGCCGAGCCGAAGCTGGCGGCCGAGACCATGCCGACATCGCCTTCGCCACCGAAGGTCTTGGGCAGGAACGGTGCCAGGTGCGACTTCACCGCGCACGGGCCGACGCCCGGGCCGCCGCCGCCGTGCGGGATGCAGAAGGTCTTGTGCAGGTTGAGGTGGCTGACGTCCGAGCCCCACTTGCCGGGCTTGGCCACGCCGACCAGCGCGTTCATGTTGGCGCCGTCGGTGTACACCTGGCCGCCGTGCGCGTGGATGATCTCGCAGATCTGCACGATCTCCTCCTCGAACACGCCGTGCGTGGACGGGTAGGTGACCATCAGGGCGGCGAGGCGGTCGGAGTACTTCTCGGCCTTGGCGCGGATGTCGGCGACGTCGACGTTGCCGTTCGCGTCGCAGGCGGTGACCACCACGGTCATGCCGCACATCTGCGCGGAGGCCGGGTTGGTGCCGTGGGCGGACTCGGGGATCAGGCAGATGTCGCGATGGCCTTCGCCGCGCGAGCGGTGGTAGGCGCGGATCGCCAGCAGGCCGGCGTACTCGCCCTGGGCGCCTGAGTTCGGCTGCAGGCTGACCGCGTCGTAGCCGGTGCATTCGACCAGCATCGCCTCCAGCCCGTCGATCAGCTCCTTGTAGCCGGCGGCCTGTTCGGCCGGCGCCAGCGGGTGGATGTTGGCGAACTCGGGCCAGGTCACCGGGATCATCTCGGCGGTGGCGTTGAGCTTCATGGTGCACGAGCCCAGCGGGATCATGCTGCGGTCCAGCGCGAGGTCCTTGTCGGCCAGGCCGCGCAGGTAGCGCAGCAGCTCGGTCTCGCTGTGGTGGGTGTTGAACACCGGATGGGTGAGGAACTTGCTCTCGCGCACGAGCTGGCGCGGCAGCGCGTCGTGGACTTCGGCATCGAGCGCGTCGATGTCCTCGATCTCGGCGCCGAACAGGCCGGCCAGCGCGATGACGTCGGCGCGGGTGGTGGTCTCGTCCAGGCTGATGCCGACGCTGGTGCCGTGGATGGCGCGCAGGTTGATCTGCTGCGCGGCGGCGCGGGCATGCACCGCGTCGGCGTCCACGCCGGTGATGTACAGCGTGTCGAAGAAGCCGTCGGCCACGGTCACGCCGGCGCGGCGCAGCGCGACGGTCAGGATCACCGCCAGGCGATGCGTGCGGCGGGCGATGCGCTTCAGGCCCTCCGGGCCGTGGTAGACGGCGTACATCGCCGCCATCACCGCCAGCAGCACCTGCGCGGTGCAGATGTTCGAGGTGGCCTTCTCGCGGCGGATGTGCTGCTCGCGGGTCTGCAGGGTGAGGCGGTAGGCCTTGTTGCCCTCGGCATCCACCGAGACGCCGATCAGGCGACCCGGCATCGAGCGCTTGTAGGCGTCGCGGCAGGCCATGAAGGCGGCATGCGGGCCGCCGAAGCCGAACGGCACGCCGAAGCGCTGGGTGTTGCCGATGACGATGTCCGCGCCCCATTCGCCCGGCGCCTTGAGCAGGGTCAGCGCGAGCAGGTCGGTAGCGACCGCCACCAGGGCGCCGCGCGCGTGCACGGCCTCGACCAGGGCGGCGTAGTCGTGCGCCTGGCCGAAGGTGTCCGGGTACTGCAGCAGCACGCCGAAGCTCTCGGCAGTGGCGGCGTCGGCGTCGTCACCGACCAGGATCTGCAGCCCCATCGCCTCGGCGCGGGTGCGCAGCACTTCCAGCGTCTGCGGGTGCACGCCCCGGGACACGAAGAAGGTGTTGGACTTGCTCTTGCCCGAGCGCTTGGCCAGGGTCATCGCCTCGGCGGCGGCGGTGCCTTCGTCCAGCAGCGAGGCGTTGGCGATGTCCATGCCGGTGAGGTCGGCACACATCGTCTGGAAGTTGATCAGCGCCTCCATACGGCCCTGCGAGATCTCCGCCTGGTACGGCGTATAGGCGGTGTACCAGGCCGGGTTCTCCAGCACGTTGCGCAGGATGACGTTCGGCGTGTGGGTGCCGTAGTAGCCCTGGCCGATGAAGCTCCGGAACACGCGGTTCTTCGAGGCGACGGCGCGGATCTTGGCCAGCGCTTCCACCTCGGTGAGCGGCGCGGGCAGCGCCAGCGGGGCGGGCGACTTGATCGAGGCGGGCACGATCGCGTCGGTCATCGCTTCCAGCGAGGGCTGGCCGATGGCGGCGAGCATGTGGGCGATCTCGGCGTCGTTCGGGCCGATGTGACGCTCGATGAAGGCACCGTGGTGCTCGAGCTCGCGCAACGAGGGAGAGGAGGACTGGCTCATGATCAGGGGCATCCGGGGATAGCGTGCCGTGCCGCACGCGGGGCGCCCCTCTGTCCTTTTGCCTGAGAGTTTGGAGGCGGCGATGGACTGCTGCCTTATGCCCCTTCGGCGCCGGATTCAACCGGTCTCTCCAGAGTGTTTGCGCGCGGTGGTTACGGGGCCTGAGCGATTACGGGCGTTGCGCCTTCGGCAGCGACGTGGCCCTGGAAGGCCCGGCGCTTCTCCCACCGTACGTTTACCGCGGCGATTATACAGGCCGCCCGGGTGGCGGTCAGCGGGTGGGGCACCCGGTCGCGGGGCCGATGGCGCCGGTTAAGCTGGGGCGGTTTCGACAGGAGGCTTCCCATGATCCGGATCGGCGAGATCGACCACGTGGTGCTGCGCGTGTGCGACCTGGACGCGATGCAGCGGTTCTACTGCGAGGTGCTGGGCTGCCGCGAGGAGCGGCGACAGGACGAGATCGGCCTGGTACAGCTGCGCGCTGGCGCCTCGTTGATCGACCTGGTGAGCGTGGATGGGCGGATCGGCCGCCACGGCGGTGCGGCGCCCGGCGTGGAGGGTCACAACATGGACCACGTCTGCCTGCGCGTGGAGGACTACGACGAGGCGGCCATCCTGGCCCACCTGCGCGCCCACGGCGTGCGCATCGGAGACCTCGGCATGCGCTACGGCGCGAAGGGCGAGGGCCCCTCGATCTACCTGTACGACCCGCAGGGCAACATGATCGAGCTGAAGGGGCCGCCCCATCCAGGCTGAAGCCCGCTCTTGATCCAAGCCGAAGCCCGCTCTTGTAGGAGCCCGCTCGCGGGCGATGCTTCTGGCTCTGATGCAACACCGGAACGAAGAGCATCGCCCGCGAGCGGGCTCCTGCCGATTTGCGTGGCTCAGGCCAGCGCGGCGGCCAGGGCTCGGCAGTCGGCGAAGTGCCAGTCGGCCAGCTCCGGCCAGCGGTTGTCGGGCAGGTTCACCAGCACGGAGCGCGCGCCGGCGGCGCGGGCGCTGGCCAGGTCGTAGGCGTAGTCGCCCACCATGGCCAGTTCGGCGGCGTCGACCGACCAGTGCGAGGCGATGTGCCTGAGGCCGGCCGGGTCGGGCTTGGGCGGTGCGTCCTCGCGGCCGAGTACGACCGCCGGATCGAAGCAGTCGGCCAGGCCGATCGCCTCCAGCGACAGCAGCGCCAGCTCACGCAGGTTGCGGGTCAGGATGCCGAGCCGGCAGCCACGTGCCGCCAGTGTGCGCACCAGCGGCACGGCGCCTTCAGAGGGGCGCGAGGCATGGGCCAGCTCGCGCTCGTGCTCGAGCAGCCAGGCGCGCTTGGCGGCGGCCTCGGTGGCGGGCAGGGCAGCGATGTGGGCGAGGATGTCCTCGTCGTCGCGAATGGCGAGCGCGCGGCGGATCGCGGTGAAGTCGTGCACTGCCACCGTCAGCGTGCCGTCCAGGTCGAACACCCAGTGCCGGTGCGAGGCGAGGGCGTGGCGCGTGGTCGTCATCGGCGGATCACCCTCGGCGGCGCAGATGAACCGCAGAAACGACAAAGCCCGCATCGCTGCGGGCTTCGTCTACAATTGGTGCCCAGGAGAGGACTCGAACCTCCACGGTTTTACCCGCTAGTACCTGAAACTAGTGCGTCTACCAATTCCGCCACCTGGGCAGGTGCCGCGCAACCGTTCGGGCTGCGCGAGCCGCGTAGATTAGGCATCTCCCCCAGGGTTGTCAACAATACGTCGACAAAAAATTTTCCCCTGCTTCCGGACGATTTCCGTCCCGGAGGCCTTCAACCAAGGTAACTGAGTGACCCAGAAGAAAAACACGCGTGGCGGCAAGCGCCGCGCAGCAGCACCCACCCGCGACGACGCACCCCTGCGGCCGTCCGGCAAGCCCCGCTCCAACGGCGGAGCTCCGCGCAAGGGCGCCGGCGCGGTCCGCGATCCGCAGGCCGAGCGCGAGGCGCAGCGCTACGAGCGACCGATTCCCAGCCGCGAGGCGATCCTCTCGATGCTGGCCGACCGTGGCGAATGGCTCAGCGAAGCACGCATCGCCGAAACCCTGCAGCTTGACCACCCCACCGACCTGATGGCGCTGCGCAAGCGCCTCGGTGCGATGGTGCGCGACGGCCAGCTGCTGCAGGGGCGTCGCGGCGACTATGCGCCGGCGCAGAAACTCGACCTGCTTCCCGGCGTGGTGATCGCCAACGCCGAGGGCTACGGCTTCCTGCGTCCGGACGAGGGCGGCGACGACCTCTATCTCTCGCCGCAGCAGATGCGCGCGGTGATGCATGGCGACCGTGTGCTCGCCAGCGTGGTCGGGCTGGATCGTCGCGGCCGCCGCCAGGGCGCCATCGTCGAGGTGCTGCAGCGCCGCTCGCCGCGGCTGGTCGGCCGGGTGACGGTGGAGAACGGCGTCACCGTGGTGGCGCCGGATGACCGCCGCCTGCTGCAGGACATCCTGATCCCGCCCGGCAAGGAGCTGGGCGCGCGCAACGGACAGATCGTGGTGGTGGAGATCACCGACCCGCCGACCGCCCAGCGCGCGCCGCTGGGCGAGATCCGCTCGGTGCTCGGCGAACGCCTGCAACCCTCGCTGCTGGTGGAGATGGCGATCGCCAGCTACGACCTGCCGCGCGAGTGGTCGCCGGAGGTGCTCCGCGACGCGGCGCAGGTGGAACCGGAAGTCACCGCGGCCGAGCGCCAGGGTCGGGTCGACCTGCGCAAGCTGCCGCTGGTGACCATCGACGGCGCCGATGCGCGCGACTTCGATGACGCCGTGTACGCCGAACCGCGGCGTGGTGGCGGCTGGCGGTTGATCGTGGCGATCGCCGACGTCTCGCACTACGTCAAGGTGGATAGTGCGCTGGACGCCGCGGCGCAGGAGCGCAGCACCTCGACCTATTTCCCCGGCTTCGTGGTGCCGATGCTGCCGGAGACGCTGTCCAACGGCATCTGCTCGCTCAACCCGAAGGTCGAGCGGCTGTGCATGGTGTGCGACATGCAGGTGGACGCCAGCGGCGAGGTGACCAAGTCGAAGTTCTACGACGCGGTGATGCTGTCGCACGCGCGCCTCACCTACGACAAGGTGTGGCAGGTGGTCGGCCTGGAAGACCCCGACACGATCGCCGAGGTGGCCGACGTGCTGCCGCAGATCCGTCACCTGCATGCGTTGTACAAGGCGATGGCCGAGCAGCGCCGGCGCCGCGGTGCGATCGACTTCGAGACGCCCGAGGTGAAGTTCCGCCTCGACCAGCGTGGCGAGGTGGAGGCGATGGGCGCGACCGAGCGCAACGACGCGCACAAGCTGATCGAGGAATGCATGATCGCGGCCAACGTGCAGGCGGCGCTGTTCCTGGAAAAGAAGAAGATCCCCGCACTGTTCCGTGCGCACGAGCCGCCGCCGGCGGAGAAGTACGAGGACCTGCAGCAGTTCCTGCGCGAGTTCAAGCTGAGCATGCCGCCGATCGACCGGGTCACCCCGGGCGATTTCGCCGAGGTGCTGCGCATGGTGCGCGAACGCCCGGAGCGCGAGCTGATCCAGTCGGTGCTGCTGCGCTCGCAGAGCATGGCCGCCTACCAGCCGGAGAACCGCGGCCACTTCGGCCTGGCGCTGAGCGCGTATGCGCACTTCACCTCGCCGATCCGGCGCTATCCCGATCTGCTGGTGCATCGCGCGATCCGTTACGCGCTGACTGGCGGCAAGCCGGCCAAGTACCGTTACACGCCCGCCGAGATGGGCTCGCTGGCGGTGCACTGCTCGCAGCGCGAACGCCGTGCCGAGGAGGCCGAGCGCGATGTCGACGAGCGCTTCAAGTGCGCCTGGATGAGCAAGCACGTCGGCAGCGAATTCGATGGCGTGGTCACCGGCGTCACCTCGTTCGGCCTGTTCGTGGAGCTGGACGAGTCGAAGGTGTCCGGCCTGGTGCATATCAGCCAGCTGGCCAACGACTATTACCACTTCGATCCGCTGCGCAAACTGCTCAAGGGCGAGAAGTCCGGCGAGCAGTTCCGCCTCGGCGACCACGTGCGGGTGCAGGTGCTGCGCGCCAGCCTGGAGGATCGCAAGATCGATTTCCGGCTGGTGCCGCAGAAGAAGCGGGGCGCGCCGCCACCGCGCACGGCCAAGGCCTACGACTATGCAGCCGGCGGCGAGCGCTACTCGTTGCCCAAGGCCGCGGCGCCCAAGGCCGCCACGGCAAGTGCGGACAAGGCGCCGGGCATGTTCGGCCGCGCGGCCAAGGCGATCGGCCGGGCATTCGGGCGCGGCGAGGGCGGGGTGTCGGCGTCGGCGCCGGCGCGCGATAATCCGCCGCCCCGCGCTTATGCCAAGGATGCCCCGGCGTTGCCGGCCCTGCCGGCGGTGCCGTCATCCGGCGGCAAGCCGAAGGGGAAGGGTCCGGCGAAGGCCGTGGCAAAGAAGACGCCCGCGAAGGCGGCCACCCGCTCCGCGGACAAACCCAGGCCGTCCGGCCGCAGCGGGCGTCCTACTCGATCGAAAGGCAAGTAAGTAGATGAGCGAAAGCTGGATTGTCGGCATCAACCCGGTGGAAGGTGCCCTCGGCAACGATGCCGGGCAGGTGCGCGAGCTGCTGGTCGAACAGGGCCAGCGCAACGCGCGCGTGCAGGCGCTGGCCGAGCGGGCAAAGGCGCTGAAGATTCCCGTGCATCATCGGCCGCGCGAGCAGCTGGACAAGCTGTCCGGCGAGGCCCGTCACCAGGGCGTGGTGGCTCTTTACGAGCCGCCGCCGATGGCGCACGAGGGCGATCTGCCGGCGCTGCTCGAACGCGACGGCGCGGACACGCTGGTGCTGGTGCTCGACGGCGTGACCGACCCGCACAACCTCGGCGCCTGCCTGCGCAGCGCCGCGGCGGCCAGGGTTACCGCGGTGATCGTGCCGAAGGACCGTGCGGTGGGCCTGACCCCGGTGGTCCGCCGGGCCTCGGCCGGCGGCGCCGACCGCGTGCCGCTGATCGCGGTGACCAACCTCGCGCGCACCCTGCGCGAGCTGAAGGACGCCGGCGTGTGGATCACCGGACTGGCCGGCGACACCGACGACTCGATCTACGGTATCGACCTGAAGGGGCCGGTGGCACTGGTGTTGGGCAGCGAGGGCGAGGGCATGCGCCGGCTGACCCGCGAGCTGTGCGATTTCGTGGCGAAGATCCCGATGCCGGGCGCGATGGAGAGCCTCAACGTCTCGGTCGCCACCGGCGTGGTGCTGTTCGAAGCCTTGCGGCAGCGGAGTGCGAAACGATGACGACTGGACTGCACTGGTACGACCTGGTGGGTTTTGCCGGGGTTCTGCTGATCCTGCTGGCCTATTTCCTGCTGCAGGCCCACAAGTTGCACGGCAACGGGCTGGCCTACCAGCTGATGAACATCGCCGGTGCGCTCGGCGTGCTGGTGTCGCTGGTGTTCGGCAGCTTCAACTGGTCGGCGTTTCTGCTCGAGCTGGCCTGGATCGCCATCGGCATCTACGGCATCGTGCGTGGCGTTGCCCGCCGTCGCGAGGCACGCGAGAAGCCACTACCCACGCCGTGACCTTCGATCGGGCAGGAGCCCGCTCGCGGGCGATGCTTTTTGCTTCGATGAAGCATCGGAGCCAGGAGCATCCCCCGCAGGCGGGCTCCTGCCGTGGAAGCAAGTGGCGGGCTATTCGCCGAGCTTGGTCAGCTCCGGGCTGGAGGTGAAGTCGCGCTTCACGCGCTGCTTGTCCAGCGTTTCGCCATGCACCTGGAACCAGATGCTCTCGGCGATGTTGGTGGCGTGGTCGCCGATGCGCTCGATGTTCTTGGCCATGAACAATAGATGCGTGCACGGCGTGATGTTGCGCGGGTCTTCCATCATGTAGGTGAGCAGCTGGCGGAAGTAGCCGGTGTACGCCTCGTCCAGTTCGGCGTCGCTCTTCCACACCTGGTAGGCATGCTCGGCGTCCTGGTCGCGGTAGGCCACCAGCACCTCGCGCACTTCGGAGGCGGCCAGCTTGGCCAGGTAGTCCAGACCCTTGGTCGGCGAGATCGGCGCGACCATCGACAGCGGGATCGAGCGCTTGGCCACGTTGGCGGCATAGTCGCCGATGCGTTCGATGTCGGCGGCGATGCGCAGGGCGGCGAACACGTTGCGCAGGTCGCCGGCCATCGGCGCACGCAGCGCCAGCAGGCGCACCACGTCGTGGCTGATTTCCTGCTCGAGCTGGTCGATCGCATCGTCGTTGGCGACCACGCGCTGGGCGGCGCGCTCGTCGCGGCGGGCGATCACGTCGAGGGCCGACTCCAGCTGGGTCACCGACAGCTCGCCCATGCGTACGATCTCGCCGGTGAGGCGGGTCAGTTCGCTGTCGTAGCTCTTGATGATGTGCTCGCTGCCGCTGCTCATGTCGATACCTGCCTGTATGGGATGCTTGGAACGGGTGGAACGCGGGGATGGCTCGACCGGATCAGCCGAAGCGGCCGGTGATGTAGTCCTCGGTCTGCTTCTTGCTCGGCTTGGTGAAGATTTTCTCGGTGCCGTCGAACTCGATCAGCTCGCCCATGTACATGAACGCGGTGAGGTCCGAGCAGCGCGCCGCCTGCTGCATGTTGTGGGTGACGATGACGATGGTGAACTGGCTCTTGAGCTCTTCCACCAGCTGCTCGATGCGGCCGGTGGCGATCGGATCCAGCGCCGAGGTCGGCTCGTCCAGCAGCAGCACTTCCGGACGCAGCGCGATGGCGCGGGCAATGCACAGGCGCTGCTGCTGGCCGCCGGACAGGCCGAGCGCATTCTGCTTGAGCTTGTCCTTCACCTCGTCCCACAGCGCGGCGTCGCGCAGGGCCTTCTCCACGCGCACTTCCATGTCGGCGCGCGAGAGCTTCTCGTGGTGGCGAATGCCGTAGGCGACGTTCTCGAAGATCGTCATCGGGAACGGCACCGGCTTCTGGAACACCATGCCGACCTTGCTGCGCAGGCGGTTCATCGAATAGCCGGGGGCAAGCACGTTCTCGCCGTCCAGGATCACTTCGCCGCGTGCTTCCAGCTTCGGGTAGATCGCGTAGATGCGGTTGAAGATGCGCAGCAGGGTGGACTTGCCGCAGCCGGACGGGCCGATGATGGCCGTCACCTTCTTCTCCGGGATCGCCATGCTGATGCCCTTCAGCGCATGGAACCCGTTGTAGTAGAAGTGCAGGTCGTTGACCTGGATCTTGGTCGGCGCGACGGCCTCGGGGCCGGCCGCGGGCTGCGGGTGGAGGCCGGCGGCGGCGGACTCAGTCATGGGACACCTTGTTGCGGGAAAGGACCAGACGGGAAGCGAGGCTGAGCAGCAGCACGAACATCGTCACCACGAAGGCGCCGGCCCAGGCCAGCGCGTGCATCGCGTCGCCCGGATCGTTCGCGTACTGGTAGATGATCTGCGGCAGGCTGGCCATCTTGCTCATGGGGCTGAACACCATGAAGTTGTTGCCGAACGCGGTGAACAGCAGCGGTGCGGTTTCGCCGCTGATGCGCGCCAGCGCCAGCAGCACGCCGGTGATGATGCCCGAACGCGCCGCGCGGATCAGGATCTGCAGGGTCAGTTTCCACTGCGGCACGCCCAGCGACAGCGCCGCCTCGCGCAGCGTGGAGGGCACCAGGCGCAACATCTCGTCGGTAGTGCGCACGATCACCGGCAGGGCGATCAGTGCCAGCGCCACGCCGCCGGCGAAGCCGGAGAACGTGGTGTTGCCGTTGGTCAGGGCGGTGCTCGGCAGCACCACGATGGTGTAGACGAACAGGCCCATCACGATCGATGGCGCCGACAGCAGGATGTCGTTGAGGAAGCGGATCGTCTCGCCCAGCTTGGTGCGGTTGGCGTACTCGGCCAGCCAGGTGCCGGCCAGCACGCCGATCGGGGTGGCGATGGCGATGCCGATGAAGTTGATGATCAGGCTGCCGACCATGGCGTTGGCCAGGCCACCGTCCGCACCGTAGGCAGTGATCTTGGTGAACAGTTTCAGGTCCAGCGCACTGATGCCCTGGCGCAGGGTCTCCCACAGGATCCACGCCAGGAAGCCCAGGCCGATCAGCGTGGCGAACACGCTCAGGCCGAGCGCGATCCAGTTGGTCATGCGACGGCGAAGGTAGAGGGTGTTCATCACAGGCCCTCCCGCTTCTTCAGTTGGCGCAGCATCAGGCGGGCGATCAGCAGCACGAAGAAGGTGACCACGAACAGCAGGAAGGCCAGTGCCATCAGGGTGGCCTTCTGCAGGCCGACCGCCTCGCTGAACTGGTTGGCGATGGTCGAGGCGATCGAGGCGCCCGGGTCGAGCAGCGAGGCGGACAGGTTCATCGCGTTACCCAGCACGAAGGTGACCGCCATGGTCTCGCCCAGCGCGCGGCCCAGGCCCAGGAACACGCCGCCGATCACCGCCGAGCGGGTGTACGGCAGCACGATGTCCCAGACCACCTCCCAGGTACTCGAGCCCAGCGCGTAGGCGGACTCCTTCAGTCGGGTCGGGACGGTCTGGAACACCTCGCGCATCACCGAGGAGATGAACGGGATGATCATGATCGCCAGCACGATGCCGGCGGTGAGTACGCTGGCGCCGAACGGGTAGTTGCTGGCGAACAGCTTGCCGATGAACGGCACATGCGCCGCCACCCAGGACACCTTGCCGTCGTCCGGGCTGTCGCCCAGGTAGCTGGTCAGCCACGGCTTGATGTGCGCGGAGAAGAACGGGGCGAAGATGAACAGGCCCCACATGCCGTAGATGATCGAGGGGATGCCGGCGAGCAGCTCGATCGCCGAGGCGACCGGCGTGCGCAGCCAGGGCGGCGCGACCTCGGACAGGTAAAGCGCGATGCCGAAGCTGACCGGCACGGCGATGATCAGGGCGATGATCGAGGTGGCGATGGTGCCGTAGACCGGGACCAGTGCGCCGTAGACATCGTTGCCAGGATCCCAGGCCGAACTGGTGAGGAAGTGCCAGCCGAAGGTGCCGAAGGCGTGGCGGCCGCCCCACAGCGTGGCGCCGGCGGCGCCGACCAGCGAAGCCAGCACCAGCAGCGCGCAGACCATGAGCAGCCAGCGGAACCAGCGGTCGTGGCGCGCATCACGATGGTTGCGCTGGTCGCCGGTATCGCGGATCGCGAGGGCGTCGGGGGCACTGGACATGGAGCGGGCCGTCCTCTCGTTAGCTCAAGGGCGCAAGGATACCGGCGCCTTCAACGGAAAGCCGCCCCTGGACCACCGGGGCGGCTGTTCGGGAGTCTTCCGGCAGGGAGGGCGGCCACGAGTACCACCCTCTCCGGACAGACCATCTTACTTCTGGAAGTCCGAGGCCCAGTAGGCTTCGATCTGCTTGACCAGCGAGGCCGGCAGCGGCACGTAGTCGAGCGAGGCGGCCTGCGGCTGACCGTTCTCGTAGGACCACTTGAAGAAGTCGAACGCCACCTTGGTGTGCTCGGCATTCTTCGGCTGCTTGTACATGATCGCCCAGGTGGTGGCGGTGATCGGCCACGCGGTCTGGCCCGGGGCGTTGGTCATGATCAGGTTGAAGTCCTTGGCGTGCGCCCAGTCCGCAGTCGCGGCGGCGGCGGCGAAGGTGTCGGCGCTCGGCTTGACCACTTCACCGGCGGCGTTCTTCATGTCCACCCAGCTGATCTTGTTCTTGACCGCGTAGGCGTACTCGACGTAGCCGATCGAGCCCTTGATCTGGCGCACGTACTGCGACACGCCCTCGTTGCCCTTGCCGCCCACGCCGGTCGGCCAGTCGACGGAGGTGCCGAACTTGACCTGCGCGGCCCAGGCCGGGCTGACCTTGCTCAGGAAGTTGGTGAAGTTGTAGGTGGTGCCCGAGCCGTCCGAGCGGTGCACGACGGTGATCTTGCCGGCCGGCAGGTTCACGCCGGCATTGAGGGCGGCAATCTTCGGGTCGTTCCAGTTGGTGATCTTGCCCATGAAGATATCGGCCAGCGTCGGGCCGTCGAGCTTGATCTGGTCGGCCTGGATGCCGTTGATGTTGACCACCGGCACGATACCGCCGACGACCAGCGGGAACTGGCCCAGACCGAACTTCTTCAGGTCCTCGCCGCTCAGCGGAGCGTCGGACGCGCCGAAGTCGATGGTGCCGGCCTTGATCTGCGCGATGCCCGCGCCCGAGCCGACCGACTGGTAGTTGAGCTGGTTGCCGGTCTTCTCGGCATAGGCGGCCGACCACTTGGTCAGGACCGGGTAGACGAAGCTGGAACCGGCACCGGTGATGTCGGTGGCCTGAGCGGCGGCAACGCTGAACAGCGAAGCGGCGGCGATCAGGGCGATACGGGATTTGGTCGAGGTCAACACGGTAGCTCCTTGAGGAGGAAAGACACGGGAGGTAAGCCCGTCCTTTCCCCATTACAGGGGGGACGTGTTGCAATGAAATGAGATCAATGTTGCACGCGTGTGACAGCCTGTCATCGAGGCGTCACAGCACCCCTTCGCCGATGTGCTCGCGCTCGAAGGTTTCCAGCCGGCGCCAGCGGTTGATGATGCCGCAGAACAGCTCGGCGGTGCGCTCGGCGTCGTAGACCGCCGAATGCGCCTCGCGGCTGTCGAAGCCGTGTCCTGCGGCCAGTACGGCCTTGCTCAGCACGGTCTGGCCGAAGGCGAGCCCGCTCAGGGTGGCCGTATCGAAGCAGCTGAACGGGTGGAACGGGTTGCGCTTGTGTCCGACCCGGCGCACCGCGGCATTCAGGAAGCCCAGGTCGAAGGCCGCGTTGTGGCCGACCAGCACGGCGCGCTGGCAATGCTGGTGGCGCATGGCCTGGCGCACCTCATTGAAAATGTGGTCCAGCGCCAGGCGCTCGGCGAGGGCGCCGCGCAGCGGATTGTCCGGATCGATGCCGGTGACCTCCAGCGCCCGCGGGTCGAGGTTGGCGCCCGGAAAGGGCTCGACGTGGGCCGAAACCGCCGGCAGGGGGTGCAGGTAGCCGTCCGCGTCCATGGTCAGGTTGACCGCGGCGATTTCCAGCAGGGCATCGCGTTCGGCGTCGAAGCCGCCCGTTTCCACGTCCACGATCACCGGCAGGAAGCCGCGGAAACGGTCGGCCATGCGTCTGGCCAGGCTCTTGTTGAGGTCGTCCATCCAGCAAGCATATCAGCCGGGGCACGACATCCCGGTGACCGCAGGCACCATACGGAAAGATGACGGGTGGGGAGTCGTGACTTCGTTTTGTCACATTCCGTCAACATGACTGCAAAGGGATGCCCGCAAACTTTTAACGTCCTGCTTCGCCGACCACAGAATTCCCAGGGGCGCGGTCGAGGTGGCGTTATCCATCCAGCGGAGATTTCCCATGCGTTCCAAGTTGCTCGTGGTAGCCATCGCTGCCGGCCTCGGCTTCACCAGCCTTGTCTCGGCCGCGCCGGCCCAGAAGACCAAGACCTCCAGGGCCGAGCAGACGTCGGCCGCCACCAACGCCGAAATCGAGGCCCTGAAGGCCCAGCTCGCCGCCATGCAGTCCAAGCTCGACGACCTCGAGCAGCGCGCTGACGCCCAGTCGCAGATCAACGTCAGCACCGGCCAGGCGATCGAGAAGGTGCAGGCCACCGGCTCCAACGACAAGTCGCTGGCCAAGCTCGAGAAGCTGGTGAACAACACCAGCATCGGCGGCAAGATGTATTTCGACTTCTCCAACATCAACCAGAAGAACAGCGACACCGGCAAGACCGCTGCCAGCGGCACCGGCGTCGACGTGAAGCGCTTCTACCTGTCGGTCACCCACAAGTTCGACGACGTCTGGTCGGCCAACCTGACCACCGACTTCAACTACGCCAGCGCCATCGGCCAGACCAGCCTGTTCGTGAAGAAGGCCTACGTGGAAGGCAGCTTCGACCCGGCGTTCAAGCTGCGTATCGGTTCGGCCGACATGCCCTGGATCCCGTTCGTCGAGAACTACTACGGCTTCCGCTACGTCGAGAACACCCTGACCGACCGCCTGCACTACGCCAACTCGGCCGACTGGGGCCTGCACGCGATGGGTGACTTCGGCGGCAAGACGGTCAACTACGCGGTGTCCGTGGTCAACGGCAACGGCTACAAGAACCCGGGTCGCTCGAAGGGCGTGGACGTCGAGGCCCGCCTCGGTTTCGTCCCGTTCGAGCACGCGGTCATCGCTGTCGGCGGCTACGACGGCCACCGCGGCAAGGAAGTCCAGGGCGGCGGTTCGACCAACACCGCCTCGCGCGCCGACCTGCTGCTGGCCTACGCCGACAAGAACTACCGCTTCGGCGCCGAGTACTTCACGGCCAAGAACTGGAACAACGTGACCACCATCTCCACCGACAAGGCCGACGGCTACTCGGTGTGGGGCAGCGTGGCGGTGGCCGACGGCGTCTCGCTGTTCGCCCGCTACGACAGCGCCAAGCTGAGCAAGACGCTCGACCCGAAGGCGAAGGACACCTACTACAACGCCGGCGTGCAGTTCGACATCACCAAGGGCTTCCAGCTGGCCGCGGTGTACAAGCACGAGAAGGGCGACAAGTCGGTCAACACCCCGGTTCCGCCGCACGTGCAAAACGTGAAGACGGACGAAGTGGGCATCTTCGGCCAGGTGGCGTTCTAAAAACTGTCATGCGACACCGGCATGATGCCGGTGTCGCATCCCGGTTATCGGAAGGGAGTTCGACCCAGGGACGGAAAAACGGCGGGCGACAGCCCGCCGTTTGCTTTTGTGCGCCGAGCCAGCGCCGCATGTCTTGTAGGAGCCCGCTCGCGGGCGATGCCCCTGGCTCTGCATGTCGAATCAAAGCGAAAGGCATCGCCCGCGAGCGGGCTCCTACGGGGTTTTCCGGGCGGAGCGGATCAGGCCGGCGTCTTGTCCTTGAACCGGCACAGGTCGCGGATCACGCAGTCCGGGCAATCCGGCTTGCGCGCCTTGCACACGTAGCGGCCGTGCAGGATCAGCCAGTGGTGGGCATCGAGCTTGAACTCGGCCGGCACCACCTTTTCCAGCTTGTCCTCGACCGCCCGCACGTCCTTGCCGGGTGCCAGCCCCGTACGGTTGGAAACGCGGAAGATATGGGTGTCCACCGCGATGGTCGGCTCGCCGAAGGCGGTGTTGAGCACCACATTGGCGGTCTTGCGGCCGACCCCGGGCAATGCCTCGAGCGCTGCGCGGTCACGCGGCACCTCGCCGCCGTGCTGTTCGATGAGGATCCGGCACAGGGCGACGACGTTCTTCGCCTTGGCGTTGAACAGGCCGATGGTGGAGATGAAGGTCTTCAGCTTGTCCTCGCCCAGCGCGAGGATCGCCTCGGGCGTGTTGGCGACCGGGTACAGCCGGCGCGTGGCCTTGTTCACGCCGACGTCGGTGGCCTGGGCCGACAGCACCACGGCGACCAGCAGTTCGAATGGCGTGGTGTAGTCCAGTTCGGTGGTGGGCCTGGGATTCAGCTCACGCAGGCGGGTGAACAGCTCGACGACATCGGCACGCTTCACGTGGGGTTTCCCTGCTTCTTGGCCTTGGCGCGGGCGAGCGCGGCCAGCACCGGGTTGGCCGGCGAGGCGGCCGCGTCCACCGCGGCCTTGCGTGCGGCCAGGTCGGCCGCGTGCGCCTGCCGTTCGCGCTCGAGCCGCGCCTCGCGGCGCCGGAAGTGCGCGCGGGCGGCGTCGGCGCGGACCGGGTCGTCCGCCCAGGCCGGCGGCATCGGTTCGAGCACGATGCAGTCGACCGGGCAGGCCGGCACGCATAGCTCGCAGCCGGTGCAGTCATCGACCAGCACGGTGTGCATCAGCTTGGCTGCGCCGACGATGGCATCGACCGGGCAGGCCTGGATGCACTTGGTGCAGCCGATGCAGTCGGCCTCGACGATGCGTGCCAGCGTCCGCGGCTTTTCCACGCCGTGGGCCGGGTCCAGCGGCAGCACCGGCTGCCCAAGCAGGGCGGCCAGCCGGGCAATGCCGGCCGCACCGCCGGGCGGGCAGCGGTTGATCGGCGCCTCACCGTTGGCGATCGCCTCGGCGTAGGGGCGACAACCGTGGAAGCCGCACTGCTCGCACTGGGTCTGCGGCAGGATCGCGTCGATGCGCTCGGCCAGCGTCTCCACGGCAATACGGTCAGCGGACGGTGGCGCCCGGCTTGGCGCCCTGGTCGGCGTCGAGCAGGAACAGGTCGCTGCCGCCCTCACCGGCGGACAGGATCATCCCCTCGGACAGGCCGAAGCGCATCTTGCGTGGCGCCAGGTTGGCGATGAACACCACGTTGCGGCCGACCAGCTTCGCAGGTTCCTCGTAGGCGGCGCGGATGCCGGAGAAGATCTGCCGGGTGCCCAGCGGGCCGGCATCCAGTTCGAAGCGCAGCAGCTTGTCCGAGCCCTCGACGAACTCGCACACGATGACCTTGCCCACGCGCAGGTCGAGCTTGGCGAAATCGTCGATGCCGATGGTCGGGGCGGTGGCCGGAGCGTCGGCGGCGGGCGTGGCGGTGTTGTCGGTCATGGTCTTCTTTTCGGTCTTGCTGGGGGCGGGAGCGGTCGCCACGGGGGCGGCCAGGGATTCCTTCGAGGCTTCGACCATGGCCTCGATCTGCTTGGGATCGAGGCGGCCGAGCAGGGGCTCGAACGGCGCGATGATGTGGTTGTGCAGCGGCGCGCGGGCACTGTCGAAGTCGAGGATCGGCGCGGCGAGGAACTGCTCGGCCGCCATCACGGTAGCCGGCACGATCGGCTTGAGCAGGCCGCCGAGCAGGCGGAATGCGGCGATCGCGAACGAGCACACCTGGTGCAGCTCGAGCCGGCGCGACTCGTCCTTGGCCAGCGTCCACGGCGCGGTAGCGGCGATGTGGCCGTTGACCAGGTCGGCCATGGTCACGAAGCGCCGGGTGACCTCGGCGAACAGCCCGCGGTCGTAGAGCTCGGCGATGCCGTCGTAGTGCTCGAGCAGACGGTTCCAGAGCTCCGCCTCGGTACTGCCGAAGCGTTCGGCGAGCTGCCCGTCGAAGAACTTGTGCACGAAGCCCGCGGTGCGGCTGGCGATGTTCACCCACTTGCCGACCAGGTGCGAGTTGACGCGCTCCTCGAAGGCCTTGAGGTCGAGGTCCACGTCCACCGGGGCGTCGTCGAGCATGGTGGCGAAGTAGTAGCGCAGGCACTCCGGATTCAGGCCGGCGTCGAGGTAGGTGCGGGCCTGGATGAAGGTGCCGCGCGACTTGGACATCTTCGCGCCGTTGACGGTGAGGTAGCCGTTGACGTGCAGCGCGGTCGGCACGCGGAAGCCGGCGCCGTGCAGCATCGCCGGCCAGAACAGGCCGTGGAAATTGATGATGTCCTTGCCGATGAAGTGGTGCATCTCGGCGGCGCTGTCCGGTCCCAGATAGGCGTCGAAATCGATGCCGGTGCGTTCACACAGCGCCTTGAAGCTGGCCAGGTAGCCGACCGGCGCGTCCAGCCAGACGTAGAAGAACTTGCCCGGTGCGTCGGGGATCGGGAAGCCGAAATACGGCGCATCGCGCGAGATGTCCCAGTCTTTCAGACCGCCGTCCAGCCACTCGCGCAGCTTGGCGGCCACGCCGCTGTTGGCCACCGGCTGGCCGCCGGAATATTTGCCGGCGAACCAGTCGCGCAGCAGTCCCTCGAACCTGGAAAGCTCGAAGAAGTAGTGCTCGGACGCGCGCAGCACCGGTGTGGCGCCGGACATGACCGAGTACGGATTGATCAGGTCGGTCGGCGCGTAGGTGGCGCCGCAGTTCTCGCAGTTGTCGCCGTACTGGTCCGGCGTCTTGCACACCGGGCAGGTGCCCTTGATGTAGCGGTCCGGCAGGAACATCTGCTTGTCCGGATCGAACAACTGCTGGATGTCGCGCCGCGCGATGGCACCGCCGTCGCGCAGACGCGTGTAGATCAGCGTCGCCAGCGCGCGGTTCTCATCCGAATGGGTGGTGTGGTAGTGGTCGAAGTCCACGCCGAACGCGGCGAAATCCGCCTCGTGGCCGGCGCGGATGCCGGCGATGTAGTCCTCCGGCGCCAGCCCGGCCTTCTCCGCGGCGAGCATGATCGGCGTGCCGTGGGCGTCGTCGGCACAGACGTAGATGGCCTCGTTGCCGGCCATGCGCTGCGCCCGCACCCAGATGTCGGCCTGGATGTAGCCCAGCAGGTGGCCCATGTGCAGCGGGCCATTGGCGTAGGGCAGGGCGTTGGTGACGAGGAGGCGTCGGCTCATGGTGGCTTGCTTGGCTTAAGTGACCGCACATTATGGCATGGCCGTCCAAACCCTCCGACCGGCATATGCCGCAAACAAAAGGCCCGCCGGGTGGCGGGCCTTCGGGTTCCGCGGGAGCGGAGAATGTCAGTTCTGCCGTTCCCACACCTGCGAGCGGCCGATCAGGGCGAAGCCGATATAGCCGTGCACGTCGAGCTTCTGGCCACCGTCGAGCATCTTCAGGCGCACCTTGTAGACCTTGCCGGTCTTCGGGTCGAGGATCTTGCCGCCGTCCCACACGTCGTCGTCCTTGCTCACGCCCCACATGATGTTCATGCCCTCGATCGGCTGGTTGTGCCGCTCGCCGTCGCACTTCTTGCAGATCGGCTCGGCGCCGTCGCGGGCGATGTCCTCGGGGCTGCGGTTGAGCAGCTTGACGATGCGCGCCTGCAGCTCGCCGTTGTGGTCGGTGATCTCGACGATCGACTTGGCCATATGGGTCTCGTCGTCGATGGTCTTCCAGGTGCCGACCGGGGTGTCGCTGGCGGCGAAGGCGGAGCCGGCGATCAGCAGCAGGCCGGCGGCGAGGGTGAGGCGGGACAGCAGGGTCATGGGTTTCCTCCCGTACGAAAGCGTATGGCGATGAGACTGGCGAGGGCCGGGGGGAGCGTCAAGCTGCAATGCGCAAGAGCCACTCGGGGCCGTCGGGCCATGATCCAGCGCAGCCGGTGACGCCGGCATGACTGGCATAATCACGCTCTTTCCCCGCAAGACAGTCCCCCATGACGCAGGCAAACGAAGCCCTGGTGCGCGAACTGCTCGCCGCGCTCACCGACCCCCACACAGGCGCGCCGCTGGCCGAGTCCGTGCGCGCCATCGGCGTGGATGGCGACCGCGTGTCGGTCGACGTCCAGCTTGGCTATCCCGCGGCCTCGGTGACGGCGGATCTTGCCGCGCAGGTGCGCCGGGCACTGGAAGCCCATCCGGCGATCGCCGCGGCGGTGGTGTCGGTCGGCAGCCGCGTGCAGGTGCACAAGGTGCAGGGCCAGCTGGCGCCGCTGCCGAACGTGAAGAACATCATCGTGGTCGCCTCCGGCAAGGGCGGCGTGGGCAAGTCCACCGTGTCGGCGAACCTGGCGCTGGCGCTGGCCGCCGAAGGCGCGAAGGTCGGCATCCTCGATGCCGACATCTACGGCCCCAGCCAGCCGCGCATGCTCGGCCTGTCCGGCAAGCCCGAGTCGCCCGACGGCAAGACCATCATCCCGCTCCAGGCGCACGGCCTGCAGGCGATGTCGATCGGCTTCCTGGTCGACGAGGAGACGCCGATGATCTGGCGTGGCCCGATGGTCACCCAGGCGATGATGCAGCTGCTCGGCGACTCGCGCTGGGAACAGCTCGATTACCTCGTCGTCGACCTGCCCCCCGGTACCGGCGACATCCAGCTCACGCTGGCGCAGAAGGTGCCGGTAGCCGGTGCGGTGATCGTCACCACGCCGCAGGACATCGCCCTGCTGGACGCGCGCAAGGCGCTGAAGATGTTCGAGAAGGTGGAGGTGCCGGTGCTCGGCGTGGTGGAGAACATGGCCACCCATGTCTGCTCCAACTGCGGGCACGAGGAACACATCTTCGGCGAGGGTGGCGGCCAGCGCATGGCTGACCAGTACGGCGTGGCCTACCTGGGCTCGTTGCCGCTGGACATCCGTATCCGCGAGCAGGCCGACGGCGGCACGCCGACCGTGGTGGCGATGCCGGAGTCCGACCTGGCGGCGCGCTATCGCGAGATCGCCCGCAACGCCGCGGGCCGCCTGTCGCGCCAGCCGCGCAACAAGTCGCTGGGCCTGGGCAAGGTGGTGGTGCAGGGCGCGCCGTCGGCATGACGGCCGCCGCACGCCGTCGCGTGCTGTGCCTGGCCGGCAGCTTGCGGGCGGTGTCGGCGAACCGGAGCGTGCTGGAGGCCGCGCGTGAACTGGCGCCGGCCTCGCTGGAGCTGGTTCTCTACGACGGTCTCGCCGCGCTGCCGTGGTTCAATCCGGACGACGAGCGGGATCCCCTGCCGCCCGCCGTGGCGCGGTTGCGAGCTGCCGTCGCCGACAGCGACGCGCTGCTGATCGCCTGTCCGGAATATGCGCACGGCGTCCCCGGCGCCTTCAAGAATCTGCTGGACTGGCTGGTCGGCTGCCCGCGGTTTCCGGGCAAGCCGGTGGCCCTGCTCAACGCCTCGGCGCGCGGATCCCACCATGCGCAGGACGCGCTTCGCGAGATCCTGCGAACCATGTCGGCCGAGCTGCTGGATCCGGTGTCCGGCACCGTGCCCCTGCCGGGGGCGGGCTGCGACCGGGCATCGGTGCTCGCCCAGCCGGAACCGCGCGGCGAGCTGGAGACCCTGCTGAAGCGGCTTGCGCGGGCGCTCGAGAGCGTCTGATCGGCCCGATGCTGGCCTGTCGGGCCGGTTCGCGTGGTATTTTTCTGGGTCTTTGCGGCAGCCGGATGCTTTGGTTGCCCACTACACCGACGACCGGAGCGCGCGTGAGCATCAAACCCGACAAGTGGATCCGCCGGATGGCCGAGCAGCACGGCATGATCGAGCCGTTCGAGCCCGGCCAGGTGAAGATGCGCGATGGCGAGAAGCTGGTGTCCTACGGCACCTCCAGCTATGGCTACGACGTGCGCTGCGCGCGCGAGTTCAAGATCTTCACCAACATCAACTCCACCATCGTCGACCCGAAGGCGTTCGATCCGACCAGCTTCGTGGACGTCGAGGCGGACGTATGCATCATCCCGCCGAACTCGTTCGCGCTGGCGCGCACGGTGGAGTACTTCCGCATCCCGCGAGACGTGCTGGTGGTGTGCCTGGGCAAGAGCACCTATGCCCGCTGCGGCATCATCGTCAACGTCACGCCGCTGGAGCCGGAGTGGGAAGGCCACGTGACGCTGGAGTTCTCCAACACCACGCCGCTGCCGGCCAAGATCTACGCCAACGAAGGCGTCGCGCAGATGCTGTTCTTCGAATCCGACGAGTCGTGCGAGACCAGCTACCGCGACCGCGGCGGCAAGTACCAGGGCCAGCAGGGCGTGACCCTGCCGCGCACCTGAACCTTCGCTGGCGACGCCGACCGCCGCGCGTCCCGCGTCCGGGGGCGGCGCTACACTTCCCCGTTGTGATGAATGCCTTGCAGGAGATCCGCATGACCCGTCTTTCTTCCCTCGCCGGCCGGCTGGCGATGGCTGTCCTTGTCGGCGGCACCGTTCTGCTGGCGGGCTGCCACCGCGGCGCGACCAAGGAGCAGGTGGCCGCGCTCGAGTCCAAGGGCCAGTTCGACACCGTGATCAAGGCGTACAAGGGCGGCCAGTTCCTGATCGACGGTGCGGTGTTGTCGGCACTCGATACGGGTAGCCACTTCGCCTACCTGAAGGAGGTCGGCAAGCTGCCCAAGACCGTGCTGCTGGTGCCCAGCGACGACTACTCGATCCGCAAGGAGCACCTGCAGTACCTGGCGCGGATGCAGCTGGACTACGGTTTCGTCGCCTACTACGACAAGAAGGGCACCCTGGTACAGATCAATCCCGAGGAAACCAAGACCCGCAGGCTCGAGGACTACCACGGTCCGGCCAAGATGGACGACCAGATGAAGGGCAAGGATGCGGCGGGCTCCAGCATGGAAGACCGCTCGCAGGGTTACTGAGGCGGTTCCTCGCGGGCGCGACGGCTCAGCTGATCGCGCCCGCCGTCAGCCGCGCGTCCGTCCGGACGCGCGCCGCGGTGCGCAGGGCGACCAGCAGGCCCCGGCGTACGTCCTCCAGCGACATGCTCGGTGCATGCGCATGTGTCACGGCCTGGTCCGGCAGGAAGGGAATGTGCACGAAGCCCGTGCGCACACCACGCTGGCGCGCCGTGTAATGCGCCATGGCATAGGCGATGTGGTTGCAGACGTAAGTGCCGGCCGTGTTGGAGATCTCCGCCGGCAGCCCCTCTTCGCGCAACGCGGCGAGCATCGCCTTGATCGGCAGGGTGCTGAAGTAGGCGGCCGGCCCGCCGGCGACCACCGGCTCGTCCACCGGCTGCGCGCCGGCGTTGTCGGGGATGCGCGCGTCGTTGACGTTGATCGCCACCCGCTCGAGCGACAGCCGGCTGCGGCCGCCGGCCTGGCCCACGCCCAGCACGATCGCCGGACGCTCCTCGCGCAGCGAGCGCCGCAGCGCCTTCAGCGAGGCGGCGAACTCGGTCGGCAGCTGCCGCGCGACGATGCGGTGGCCGGCGACCCTCCGACCGTGCAGCGCGCTGACCGCTTCCCACGAGGGGTTCACCGTCTCGCCGCCGAACGGGTCGAAGCCGGTGAGCAGGATGCGCGGGGTTCGGGTCATGGTCGTTTGCCCTCGATGGTTCAGTGGCGGAATACCAGCAGCGCCATCAGCGCCAGGTTCACCGCCAGCAGCACCAGCGCGGTGACCACCTGCGCACGGATCACGCCGTACGGCGAGCGCAGTTCCAGCAGCGCGGCCGGGACCAGGTTGAAGTTTGCCGCCATCGGCGTGAGCAGGGTGCCGCAGTAGCCGCACAGCATGCCCAGGGCGCCCAGCGTGGCGGGGTTCGCGCCGTAGCGTTGCACCAGCAGCGGCAGGCCGATGCCGGCGGTCATCACCGGGAAGGCGGCGAACGCGTTGCCCATGATCACGGTGAACACCACCATGCCCAGCCCGTAGGCCAGCAGGCAGGCCATGGCGCTGCCGGCCGGGAGCGCGTCGGTGGTGAGCTGGGCGATCGCGTCGCCCACGCCGCTGCGGGTGAACACCTGGCCCAGCGCGGCCAGCAGCACCGGCAGCAGCACGGCCCAGCCCATGGTGTCGAGCAGGCGGCGGCCTTCCAGCAGCCCCAGCGACGGCGCCTCGCGGGTCACCGCAGCCGCCGCGAACAGGGCCAGCACGCAGGCCAGCGCCAGTCCGGTCAGGGTCATCTGCACGGGGTCGAACAGCTGCCAGCCGTGCCACTGCAGCTTCGCCCCGCCCAGCGCTACGCCGACGGTCACCAGCGGGATCAGCAGCGCCGGCAGGAACAGCCGGTGGCCGAGCCGGCCGGCGGAGGCCGTGCGCTGGGCCGGGGTGGTGGCCTCCGGCGGGCGACGATGGCCGAGCTTCGGCGCGATCAATGCCACCACGATCACCGCCGCGCCGGCCAGCCGGGCCGGCAGCGGATGACCGGCGTGCGCGGCCTCCAGCACGGCGCCTCCGGTGCCGAACAGCGCGGCCAGGATCAGCCAGAACGCTCCGCGCCAGGCCTCGCGCTCGCGCAGGTTGCGCCACCCGGCGTAGGCCATGAACAGCGCCAGCAGCAGGTGCACGTATTCGACGCGGAGCATTGCTCAGCTCGCCTGGCGGGTCGCGACGCGGCGACGCAGGTGACGCTGGAACAGCGCGATCCGCACGCCGTGGACGACGAACGCGGCGATCGCCGTCGGCAGGGCCCACAGCGCGATCGACAGTGGTGTCAGTTCGATCCCGTGCTGGCTGTAGAAGCCCTGGATCAGCAGCACCGCGCCCAGCGCGATGAACACGTCCTCGCCGAAGAACAGGCCGACGTTGTCGGTCGCGGCGCACAGTGCCCGCAGGCGGTCGCGCTCGTCCTCCGGCAGCGCCGGATCGATGCGCTCGGCGGCCGCCTCGGCCATCGGCGCCAGCAGCGGGCGCACCGTCTGGGCCGGTCCGGCCACGCTCTGCAGGCCGATCATCGACAGCACCTGGCGCCCCAGCAGGTAGCCGACCAGCAGCCGCGCGAGCGTCATCCCGCGCAGGCGGTCCATCCACGCCCGCGCGTGCTCGCGCAGGCCGGCGCGCTCCAGCAGGCCGATCGCCGGCAGGGTCATCACGATGATCAGCAGGATGCGGCTTGAGGCGAAGCTGGTGCCGAGTACGGCCAGCAGGTCGGGCACGCTCATGCCCGAGAGCAGGCCGCTGGCGACCGCCGCAGTCACCACTACCAGCACCGGGTTGAAGCGCAGTACGAAGCCCAGGGCGATCACCGCCACGCCCAGCAGCGGCCACCAGTTCACGCGACCCCCGGGGCAACGATGCGCAGGCCGGCCTGTTCCAACGCGGCGCGCAGGGCGCGTGCGAAGGCCACCGCGTGGGCGCCGTCGCCGTGCAGGCAGAGCGTGTCGGCCTCCAGCTGCACGGCCGTGCCGTCGACCGCGGTGACCACGCCGTCGACGGCCATGCGCAGCGCCTGAGCGGTGGCTTCGGCGTCGTCGGTGATCACCGCATCGGCCTCGCGGCGCGGCTGCAGCGAACCGTCGGCGCGGTAGCGACGGTCGGCGAAGGCCTCGGAGACCACCGCCAGCCCCGCCGCGCGCCCGGCATCGAGCAGGGCGGAGCCGGCCAGCCCGAACAGCCGCAACGACGGATCGAACGCGCGCACCGCATCGGCGATGGCGTCGGCCAGGACACGGTCGCGGGCGGCCATGTTGTAGAGCGCGCCGTGCGGTTTCACGTGGGCGACGGCCGAGCCGGCGGCGCGGGCGAAGCCGTCGAGCGCACCGAGCTGGTACAGCGTCATCGCGTGCACCTCGGCCGGCGTCACCGCCATCTCGCGGCGGCCGAAGCCCTGCAGGTCGGGCAGCGAGACGTGGGCGCCGATCGCCACGCCCCGCGCGGTCGCCTCGGCTACCGTGCGCTGCATGATCGTGGGATCGCCGGCGTGGAAGCCGCAGGCGACGTTGGCCGAGCTGACCAGGGCGAGCAGGGCGCTGTCCTCGCCCATCCGCCAGGCGCCGAAGGATTCGCCGAGGTCGCAGTTGAGATCGATGCGTTTCATCGTTCCGATTCTCCCCGGTCGAGTACCCGCTGCACCAGCCGGTGCAGCTCGCGCCCGCGCCGGTACTGGCGCTCCAGCGCCTCGTCCAGCGAGGTCGGGGCGAACTGCACGCGGTCGCCCGGCCGGCGTTGTGCCAGCGTGGGAAGGTCCGCGGCCGCGACCTGGCCGATGCGCGGGTAGCCGCCGGTGACCGGTGCCTCGGCCAGCAGGGCGATCGGCTGGCCCGACGGCGGCAGCTGCACGGTGCCCGGCAGCACGGCTTCGGACACCAGCTCCAGCGGCGCGGTCAGCGCCAGCGCCTCGCCCTCCAGCCGCGCGCCGGTGCGGTTGCTTGAACTGGCGAGGCGGAACGGCTGTCGATGCAGCCGCTCGCGGGATGCCGCATCGAGCCGGTCGGCATGGCTGCCCGGCAGCAGCGCCAGCGGACCCATCGCGAAGTCGAACCAGGGCTGCGGATCGACGCCCCAGCGCCGGATCCGCGGGCGATCGATCGCGTCGATTCCGCGGGTCGGGTCCAGCGGCAGCGCGTCGCCGGCGGCCAGCGCGCGCCCGCCGAACGGTCCGAGCCGGGCATGCAGGTCCTCGCTGCGGCTGCCGAGCACGGCCGGCACGGCGAAGCCGCCGCGTACCGCGAGGTAACTGCGGCAGCCCTGGCGCATGCCGCGCAGGCGCAGCACGCTCCCGGCCGGCAGGTCGACCGCGGTCCACGGCGGCAGCGGTTCATCGCCTGCGCGGGCGTCGATCGGCGCGCCGGTCAGGGCGATCCGCGCCGCGCGCTCGAAACGCAGGGTCGGCCCCTGCAGGGTGATCTCCAGCGCGGCCTCGCCGCCGGTGTTGCCGACCAGCGCGTTGGCCAGCTGCCACGCCGGACGGTCCGCCGCCCCGGCACGCCCGATACCGAGCGCCGCGTGGCCGGGGCGGCCGGCGTCCTGCAGCGTGGTCAGCAGGCCGGGGCGCAGCACCTGCACGCTCATCGCCAAGCCTCCGTCCGCAGCGCATCGAAGCGCGCGGCGTCGATCGGCGCGAAGCGCACGCGGTCGCCCGGGCGCAGCGCGGTCGGTTCGTCCGCGGCCGGGTCGAACAACCGCAGCGGCGTGCGTCCGATCAGCTGCCAGCCGCCGGGCAGGGTGTCGGGATAGATGCCGGTCTGTGCGCCGCCGATCGCCACGCTGCCGGCCGGCACGCGGGTGCGCGGATCGGCCCGGCGCGGCACCGCCAGCACCGGATCCAGGCCGAGCAGATAGGGAAAACCCGGCGCGAAGCCGAGCATCGCCACGCGGTAGTGGCCGGCCGCGTGACGGGCGACGACTTCGTCGGCCCCCAGCCCGGTCAGCCGGGCGACCTCGTCGAGATCGGGGCCGGCGTCGCCGCCATAGCAGACCGGCACCGTAACCTCGCGCGGCACCGGCGACGCCGCGTCCGGCGAGGCCAGTGCGGCCATCGCGGCCTCGCGCACGGCTTGATGCGGCGCGGGTCCGTCCGGTGTTCGCCAGGCCTCGGCGTCGAAACGCAGCAGCACGCTGGCGTAGGCGGGTACGCATTCCACGCCGGGCAGGGCGCGTGCGAGCACCGCGGTCGCGGCCAGCACGCGGTCACTGGTGTCCGGGGCGATGCCCTCGCCGACGTGCAGCAGCAGCGCGTCCTCGGCCAGGGGTTCGCAGCGGATCGGCGCCATCGACGGCTCAGCCCGCCGCGGCGGCGAGCCGGTCGTGCAGCGCGGCGACCAGGCGCTCGCGGACGGGCGCGGCATACGGTTCGGCGACGCCGCTGCCCCACACCGGACCGGGCCAGGCGGCGTCGCCCTCGCGACGGGCGACCACGTGCACATGCAGCTGGCGCACGATGTTGCCCAGCGCGCCGAGGTTGAGCTTGTCGCAGGGCGCCACCGCGCGCAGCGCGTCGCTGACCAGGCCGATCTCGCGCCACAGGCGCTCCCGCTCGATCTCGTCCAGCTCGTGGATCTCGCTCATCGCCGCCCGCCGCGGCACCAGCAGCAGCCAGGCGAAGCGGGCGTCGTTCATCAGCCGCACGCTGCACAACGGCAGCTCGATCACCGGCACCGAGTCGCCGGCCAGGCGGGGATCCAGCGTGAACTCCGTGCTCATGCCGCACCGCCCAGTGCATGGGCGAAGAAATCCAGCGTGCGCTGCCAGGCCAGCGCCGCGCTGGCGTTGTCGTAGGCGTTCGGATCCACGTCGCGGTTGAAGGCGTGTCCGGCCGGGTAGGTGTAGACCGGCATCTGCGGCAGCTTTTCGCGGTGTTGCTGCACCGTCTCCGGCGGGATCGAGGGGTCGCGTTCGCCGAAGTGGAAGATCACCGGCGCCTTCGGCGTGTCGTCCAGATACGCCGGGTTGCGCGCGCCGTAATAGCTCACCGCCGGCAGGCCCAGCCGCTGCGCCGAGCGCAGCGCGACCGTGCCGCCCCAGCAGAAGCCGACCACGCCGATGCGGCCGGCCGAGGCGATCGCCTCGGCCGCGCTGGCCACGTCGTCCACCGCCAGCTCGATGCCAACCTCGGACACCAGCGTGCGGCCGCGGGTGAAGCCGGCTTCGTCGTAGTCCAGTTCCACGCCGCTCTCGACGTGGTCGAAGAAGCACGGCGCGACCGCGGTGTAGCCGGCCGCGGCGAAGCGGTCGGTGACGGCACGCATGTGCGCGTTCACGCCGAAGATCTCCTGCACCACCACGATGCCGCCGCGGGGCTTTCCCGTCGGCTGGGCGAGGTAGGCGCCGATGCAATGCAGGCGGGTCGTATTGAGGCTGATCGACTGACCCATCTTGCGGTCCCCCGGTGTGGCTCGGAAACGGGAAGTCTAGTCCGCTTCGCGCTGCGGAGCCGATCGTGGGATCCTGATCAGCCGACGTGCTCGGCGAGGAACGCCAGCGTGCGCTGCCAGGCCATGGCGGCACTGGCGGCGTCGTAAGCGCCACGCTGGTCGCAGTTGAAGCCGTGGTCCGCCTCGTATTCGTACACCGCGGCGTCCGGATTGGCGGCAGCTACCGCGGCACGGTCGGCCGCGGTGATGTGGGTGTCCTTCAGCCCGTAGTGGAAGATCAGCGGAGCCCTGGCCGGCCTGTCGACCAGCTGGGCGTTGCTGCCGCCGTAGTAGCTCGCGCCGGGCAGGCCCAGCTCGATGGCGGCGGCATAGGCGACCGAACCACCCCAGCAGAAGCCGATGGTGCCGACCTTGCCGGCGCCGGCCACGCGCCTGGCAGCGGCGGCCACGTCCTGCACGGCACGTTCGAGGCTGACCCGGGCCTTCAGAGCCACGCCCTCGCGCATGCCGTCGGCGTCGTAGCCCAGCTCCACGCCGGGCTTTGCCGAGTCGAACAGCGCTGGCGCGATCGCCAGATAGCCGGCGGCGGCGATCCGGTCCGTGACTTCGCGGATGTGCGCGTTCACGCCGAAAATTTCCTGGATCACCACGACGCCACCGCGTGGCGTGCCGGCCGGTTCGGCGAGGTAGGCGCCGATCGGTGTGGCGCTCGGCAGTTCGATCATCCGACCCATGGGGTCTCCTTCGATGGCGGGGGGAAGCGGCAGAAGGTTAATACCTGTCGCGTCAGGCATGCGTGCAGGATACGTTTTCGGAGGCGCGGGACGGCCGTCGCGTTACAATGGCAGGCTGCCCCACCCGGTAACCCTCATGTCCGCCCAGTCCACCTCCCAGAAGATCGGTTTTGTCAGCCTCGGTTGCCCCAAGGCGCTGGTCGATTCCGAGCGCATCCTCACCCAGCTCAAGGTCGAGGGTTACGAGATCGTGCCCAGCTACGACGCGGCCGACGCGGTGGTGGTGAACACCTGCGGCTTCATCGACGCGGCGGTGCAGGAGTCGCTGGACGCGATCGGCGAGGCGCTGCACGAGAACGGCAAGGTGATCGTCACCGGCTGCCTGGGCAAGCGCGAGGAACTGATCCGCGAGGCTTATCCGGACGTGTTGTCGATCAGCGGTCCGCAGGACTACGCCAGCGTGATGAGCGCGGTGCACACGGCGCTGCCGCCCGCGCGCAACAAGTTCCTGGACCTGGTGCCGGATACCGGCATCAAGCTCACCCCGAAGCACTACGCGTATCTCAAGATTTCCGAAGGCTGCAATCACCGCTGCAGCTTCTGCATCATCCCCTCGATGCGCGGCGACCTGGTCTCGCGGCCGGTCGACGAGGTGCTGCGCGAGGCCGAGAGGCTGGTCAAGGGCGGCGTGAAGGAGCTGCTGGTGATCTCGCAGGACACCAGCGCCTACGGCGTCGACGTGAAGTACGCCGAGCACCTGTGGCGCGACAAGAGCTACCGTACGCGGATGACCGAGCTGTGCGAGGGCCTGTCCGAGCTCGGCGTGTGGACGCGCCTGCACTACGTCTACCCGTACCCGCACGTGGACGAGCTGATGCCGCTGATGGCGGCGGGCAAGATCCTTCCCTACCTGGACATCCCGTTCCAGCACGCCAGCCCGCGCATCCTCAAGCTGATGAAGCGTCCGGGCAACATCGACAAGACGCTGGAGCGGGTGAAGAACTGGCGCAAGGCGGTGCCGGACCTCACCATCCGCAGCACCTTCATCGTCGGCTTCCCCGGCGAGACCGACGCCGAGTTCGAGGAGCTGCTGGACTTCCTGCGCGAGGCCGAGCTGGACCGCGTCGGTGCCTTCACCTATTCGCCGGTGGACGGTGCCCGTGCCAACGAGCTGCCCGACCCGGTCTCCGAGGAGCTGAAGGAAGATCGCCTGGAGCAGTTCATGGCGGTGCAGGCGGAGATCTCCGCCGCCAAGCTGCAGCGCAAGGTCGGCCGCACCATCCAGGTGCTGGTCGACGAGGCGAACGAGGCCGGTGCGGTGGCGCGCTCGGCGGCCGATGCGCCGGAGATCGACGGCACCGTGCTGATCGCCGACGGCCAGCAGCTCAAGCCCGGCCAGTTCGTGCAGGTGGTGGTGGAGTCGGCCAGCGAGCACGACCTGCACGCGCGCCTGGCGCAACCCGTGCTGCCGGTGGTGTGAAGCGGCAGCGCTACGTCGCCCCGGCGCGCGAGGCGGTCGACCCGGCCGTGTTCGCGGTACCACCGCTGGCGGCGTGGGCCGAGTTCACCACGTTGTTGCGCGGGCCTGACTGGCCCGCCGTGGATGCACTGAATGCGCAACTTAGCGGCGCGTCGCTGCCGCGCTTCGCGGCGCAGGACCGCGCCCTGCTCGACGACGGCCTGCATTACGAGCAGCGCATTGCCGAACGCGGCATCGTCGCCACCCGCGAGCGCAACTGGCACGACCTGTTCAACGCGCTGGTGTGGCTGCGCTACCCGCGGCTCAAGCAGGCGCTGAATCAGCGCCAGGTCGAGGAAATCGCCCGCATGGGGCCGCGCGAGCGCTCGCGGCCGCAATGCGCGATGACCCATTTCGACGAGGCCGGGGTGATCGTGCGCGTGACCGATCCCGCGTTGCTGGCGCTTTGGGACGCACACGACTGGCACGGCCTGTTCTGGCGCGAGCGCGCCGCCTGGAGGGACGGGCGCATCGACGCTGCCGTGTTCGGCCATGCCCTGCTGGAGCACGCCCTCACGCCCGGCAAGCTGCTGGTTGGCAAGGCGTTGGTGGTGGCGGCCGATGCGGATGCGCCGTGGGCGCCGATCGTTGCCGACCTGGCCGCGGGCGTCGTGCGCGCCGACCTGCTGCTCGATCCGCTGGAGCTGCGTCCGCTGCCGCTCTCGGGCATCCCGGGTTGGCATCCGCACAACGGCGACGAGACCTTTCATCGCAGCACGCCCTGCTACCAGCCGCGGCGCGAAGGCCGTGGTTATCCGCCACCGCGGATGCTTCCGGATATGGCCGGACCGATGGGAGCGCGGGCTCGTCCAGGGACGGGCGTATCGGCCTAGAGCTGGAACAGCGCGACCGGAAGGATCGCCACGCTCGCCGCGAGCACCTGCAGCCCCAGCACGCCCAGGCCGCGGGCCGGCGCCTTCGGCATCCAGCGGAAGGCGAAATACGCCACGAAGGGCAACTGGCCGACGATCAGCAACTGGAACAGGTGGGCGGCGGCGCCCTCGTCCGGCTGGCGTACCGGTCCGGACAGGGCCAGGTAACCGAGCACGATGGCCAGTGCGGCCAGCGACATGAGCAGTGGCGCGATGGCACTGATGTGACGAATGGTTTTCATCGACGTACCCCGATCAAGGCTTTGGTGGATTGTGCGCCGCGGAGCATGCCGGGCCAAGCGGCGCGCACGATGCCTTCATCTGTCGCAGGTGAGCCGCCGGCATGGCATCACGGGTGCTCGTCCTGTTCCTGCCGGGCGATCGCCTTTGCCGCGGCCAGGACGACCGAGGCCGGAATGCGCACGCGGTAGTCGGGGTGCGAGTACGAGAACTGCAGCTCGCCATGGCCGTCGACGATGAACACCGAAGGTACCGGCAGCACCGGCTGTGCCTCGCCGGTCGACGCCTTCAGGTCGATGCCGTAGCCCTGGTACTGCGCCAGCCGCTTCGCGTCGACCCGGTAGCCGATGCCGAAGGCCTTCATCGCGTTGGCCGGGCTGTCCGACAGCAGGGTATAGCCGAGCTTGTCCTTGCCCAGGGTCTTGCGCAGCTCTTCCGGGCGGTCCGGGCTGATCGCGAGGATGCGGTAGCCCAGTGCCTCGACATCCTTCTGGATCAGCCGCAGCCGGCTCAGCTGCAGGTTGCAGTACGGGCACCAGCCGCCGCGGTAGAACACCAGGATCGCCGGCTTGCCGGCGACCTGCTCCTTCAGCGTGGTGGGCTGGCCGTCCAGCGTGCGCAGCGGCACTTGCGGCAGCCTGGAGCCGAGCAGGATCGGGTGGACCTGCTCGGGGGCGTTGGCCAGCTCACCGGCGGTGGCGGAGGCGGTACCCAGCAAAAGGGCGGCAGACAGGAGGAACCGGAGCATGAGCGCTTTCCATCGGGGAACGTACCGCCCATTCGCCGGACGACGCCCGTTGGATACGCCGGATGGCCGCGGGAGTGCGAACCGCTTGAGCAGGCCGCCGCCCGGAGAGCGGGAACGGGCCGCAGCCCGCCCCCGCTCCGCATGACGACAGCGCGACTACTGGGCGACCAGCTCGACCCGCCGGTTCTGCGCGCGCCCGGCATCGGTAGCGTTGCTGGCCACCGGCGCCCACGAGGCGACACCTTCGGCGGCCATGCGGTTGGCGGCGATGTGATAGCCCGTGGCCAGGGCCTGCACCACGGCCTGCGCACGCTGCTGCGACAGCGCCAGGTTGTGCGCTGCGGACCCGGTATCGTCGGTATGGCCGACGATGTAGACCTTGAGCGCGGGATGGCCAGTCAGCAGCTTGGCCATCTCGTCCAGCGTGGCCTTCGACGAGGGATCGATCGTGGCGCTGTCGTTGGCGAAGTGCAGGCCGTACAGGGCGACATGGCCCGCGCTGGCCAGGTCTTCGCCCATCGCCTTGGCATCGACGGTGACCTCACCGCTGGCCATCGGCTTGTGCTCGCAGATCTCCAGGAAGATGCCGGGCAGCTGGTTGTCGTCCTTGGCGACCAGCAGCACCAGATCGACGTCTCCCCGGGGGCGCGAGAGGTGGGCGGTCAGCTCGTTGATGTTGTCGTTGGCCGGCTCCATCGTGTCGATCGCCAGGGTCGGCTCGTCATAGGCCAGCTGTTCCCGCACCGGGTCGAACACGGCGTCGGCGAAGTGGTAGCCGTCGCCGCAGGTGGCGTCACCTTCGCAGCTGAAGCGGGTGGTGAATCCAGCCGAAGCCAGCGCCGCCTGGAAATTGCGGAAGATTTCCAGTGCGCTCTTGTTGAGCGGAGCGACGTAGGCGATGCGCGTGATGCGTCCCTCGACCGATGCGGATTGCGTCAGCTTGTCGTCGACGACCTTGCCCAGAGGGAGCAGCATCCGATCATAGTCGACCTGCTGGTAGCCGATGATTACCGAGCCGGCGAAGCGCGATACCAGGGGATGGTCATGGCTGTTCGAACTGTCGTGCGCCGGGAAGTCGTGCGGAGTGGCGAGGGCGGTGCCGGTGATGGCCCATGCGGCCAGGCAGGCGAGCAGGCGAAACGGTTTCACGTGTGCGGATCCTTGCGGGTGTGATGGAACGAAGGGGGATTGGCCAGTCCGTGCGGCTCGTTCCGTTGCCGCATGGGGAATTCGGTCGTCCGGGTGACTTTTGTCGCTCACTGCGACCACGGCGAGGTGGGCTTCGCCGTCCGGACGCCGGCCGGAAGTTTATCGTCCGCGCTTTTTCCTGGCACCGCGCGGCATGAGCGAGCTGCCGGTCGGCAAGGCGTTGGCGCTGGCAGCCGGCGTGGCCGCGCCGTGGGCCGGGATGGTCGTCGACCTGGTCCCGCGCATCGCCGCCAGCGGGTTGGCGATGGATTCGCTGGAACTGGGTTCGCTGCCGCTGCCAGGCATCCCTGGCAGGCAGCCGTGCAACGCTGGGGAAGCGCTCCACTGCCAAACATCGTGCCACTCGTCGTCGCTATCCGCCGATGTGA
The DNA here is from genome assembly GCF_000334915.1 of Dyella ginsengisoli LA-4. Taxonomy (GTDB): domain Bacteria; phylum Pseudomonadota; class Gammaproteobacteria; order Xanthomonadales; family Rhodanobacteraceae; genus Dyella_A; species Dyella_A ginsengisoli_A. The sequence continues at coordinate 68,293 of NZ_AMSF01000005.1, forward strand.
TTCCTGTGCCCAGACTGCAGGGCTTCCCAGCGACGTCCAAGATGTTTCCGGGCACGAACGAAGCATGTATCCGGGAACGTGGGATATGCGTGTTCCGAATCCACGATCATTGCCCGGGCTGCGGTCCGCATGATGGTTGCAGCAAGCTGGATGCCGGGCCCCGCTTCTGTTCGCGTCGGCCATGTGGCGGCTGGTAGCATCGGCGCCCCTCTTGTCACTGGCGAAAACCACCATGGGCAACATCGTCTGGCTGGCTTCGTATCCCAAGTCCGGAAATACGTGGCTGCGCGCGTTCCTCGCCAACCTCATCGCCAATCGCTCCGTTCCGGTACCACTGAACGAGCTGTCGCAGTACGCCGAAGACGAGGCGAACCCGGATCTCTTCAGCGAGTTGGGCGGTCGGCCCAGCAGCGGCTTCGATATCGACGAGATTGCCGTGCTGCGTCCGCAGGTTCACATGGCGATTGCCGAGCGAGCCGCGGGGACGCGTTTCGTCAAGACGCACAACATGGCTGGCAGCTTCAACGGATATCCGCTCCACAACATGCACGTAACGGCGGGAGCCATTTACGTGGTGCGCAATCCGCTCGATGTGGCGGTCAGCATGACCCATCATTTCGGCCTCGGCCTCGACGAGGCGATCGAGCGGTTGGGCAACGAAAATGTGGCGACGGCCAACGACGCCCAGTTCGTGAGTCAGATGCTTGGATCGTGGTCACAACACGTACGGAGCTGGGCCGACATCAAGCACGATCGCGTCCTCGTCGTGCGCTACGAGGACATGATCGACAAGCCGGTGAAGGCCTTTCTGAAAGTCGCCAAGCTGGTGACCGCTGGCGTCGACCGCACCCGTATCGATCGCGCCATCCGCCACGCCGAATTTCGCAATCTCGCCGGAATGGAAAAGCAGGGCGGCTTCATCGAAGCGTCGGACAAGGGCGTGCGCTTTTTCAGGAAAGGTCGTGCCAATGAATGGCGCACCGCGCTCACGCGCGAACAGGTTCGGCGCGTGGTTGAGCAGCACCGCGAGCAGATGCAGCGATTCGGGTACGTCCCGGCCGGATTCTGACGCATCTCGTGATGCCTGGATTTCCGTTGGCCGCCGATAGGCGAGGGGCTGCTCAGGCCGGGTCGTAGGTGATCGATACGATCGCGAACCGTGCAGGGCCGGCGGGTAGTTCGGCAGAGACTTCGTCGTCCAGGCGCTTCTTCAGAACCGCGCGGGCGAGCGGCGAGTCGATGCTGATCCAGCCGAGCTTCGCGTCGGTCTCGTCCGGGCCGACGATGCGGTATCGGCTGGTCTCCCCGCTGTCGACGTTCTCCAGCTCGATCGTGGCGCCGAAAAACACCGCCTCGCGGTCGGTCGGGGTGCCCTCGGCCACCTTCAGCGACGGGATGCGCTTGCTGAGGTAGCGTACGCGGCGATCGATCTCGCCGAGCTGCTTCTTGCGGTAGGTGTACTCGGCGTTCTCCGAGCGGTCGCCCTCGGCCGCGGCGGCGGCAAGCGCCCTGACCACCTCCGGCCGCAGGGTGTGCCACAGGTGGTCCAGTTCGGCCTTCAGCCGTTCGAAACCGGCGCGCGTGATGATGGCCGTCGACGACGGCGAGGGAGGGCGCCAACGACTCATGCGCGGGTTCCGGAATGCAGTTGCTGGATGCGGGCGAGCAGCTCGCCATGTTGCGGATGGTCGGTCCAGGCGCCGGCGATGCGGCCGAGCAGCACGGCGGCTTCCATCGCCTGGCCCTCGGCTTCGAGTTCGCGTGAGGCGAGCAGGGCGACAGCGGGGCTGCGACCGTCGCGCGGCCAGCGGGCCAGCCAGCCGCGACAGAGCTTGAGCGACATCCGCCGCATGCCGCTGCGTGAGGCTACCTCGGCCAGCGCGCCGGCATTGCCGGGGTCGTCGGGCAGGAAGTCGGGGTCGATCGTCATGCAGTCCTGCACCATGCCCAGTGCCTTGCGCGGCTGGTTGTTCGCCATCAGTGCGGCGATGCGGATCTGTCCGTGGACCAGCAGCGCATCGGTGAGGTTCTGCCTGCGCAGCAGGTCGCGATAAGCCTGGTGCAGCTCCGCTGGGGCCTCGCGATCCTGCAGGCGCGGCACCAGCAGCCGCGTCGCCGCCATCGGATCGTTCGCGGCCAGTGCGCGGACGTGGTCGAGCAGCCGCTGGTCGTCGTGCTGGCCCAGTGCCTCGGCGATTACCTCGGCCTCCGGGGTCAGGCCGAAGTGCTCGTGGCGGCGATGGATCATCGCGCCCATCAGGTGGAAGCCGAGCACGATCAGGTAGGTGCAGGCGAAAGCGAACAGCGGCAGCGAGAGCAGGCGCGGCAGCCGCGCACTGACCAGCGAGGCCAGCACGGCGAGGATGCCCACGGCCACGTTGATGCCCACCGGCAGCAGGTAGGTCCAGCCGAAGCGCCGGATGATCTCGCCCCAGTGCAGCGGATTGATCGCCAGCAGCAGGTTGCCGTCGAAGGCCAGCGCCATGTCGATGGCCGGCAGCACCAGGGCCACGGCCAGCAGCGTGGGCCAGAACAGTCCGGGCGAATGCAGCGGGACTGCCACACAGGCGACGGCCGCCAGCACGTGCACGGCGGTCAGCCCCCAGGCTGCGCGGTCGCTGTCGCCCAATCCGACGTCGGGCGGGTCGGCGAAGCCGTTGGCGGTATGCAGCATGCACTCGGCGGCGTAACGCCAGGTCGCGCCCCAAACCAGCAGGCTGGCTGCAGTGCCGAGGAACAGCGGCAGCAGGCCGAGGTAGTGAACCAGCGCCAGGCCGACCAGCGTGGGTAGCGCCGCCCCGCGCAGCGGGTAGCCCAGACCATCGGCGAAACGCTCGCCGAGCGGAGTGGCCGGGTCGACGGTCCGGATGCGGACGTGCGCTGGCTTCAACGCTTGCCGCCGAAGATGCCGCCGAGCACGCCGCGCAGGATCTGCCGGCCCAGCTGGTTGCCCATGGTGCGCACGGCCGACTTGCCCAGCGCCTCGATCATGCCCTGCCGGCGCTTGGTACCGAACAGTGCGTCGTGCACCGCCTCGCCCCAGGCCGAGCCGGGCGTGCCGGCCGTCGAGGGCGCGCTGGTGGCAACCCGGTCGGCGTCGGCGGCCTTGTCCTGCGCGCGGGCAGCGAGCTTTTCGGCGGCCGATTCCCGGTTCACCGGCGTGTCGTATTTGCTGCCCACCGGTGAGCGCATGCGTACGGTCTGGCGTTCCTCGGCGGTGATCGCGCCGATGCGGCAGCACGGCGTGGTCACCAGCACCTGCTCGACCGGGGTCGGCACGCCACCGTTGCCCAGCGTGGAGGCCAGTGCCTCGCCCACGCCAAGCTGGGTGATCGCCTGGACCACATCCAGTTTCGGGTTGGCGACGAAGGTCTCGGCGGCGGCCTTCACCGCCTTCTGGTCGCGCGGGGTGAAGGCGCGCAGCGCGTGCTGCACGCGGTTGCCGAGCTGGCCGAGGATCTCGCCGGGCACGTCGTCGGGGTTCTGCGAGCAGAAGTAGACGCCCACGCCCTTGGAGCGGATCAGCCGCACCACCTGCTCCACGCGCTGGCGCAGCGCCGGCGGGCAGTCGTCGAACAGCAGGTGCGCCTCGTCGAAGAAGAACACCAGCTTGGGCTGGTCCAGGTCGCCCACTTCGGGCAGCTGCTCGAACAGTTCCGACAGCAGCCACAGCAGGAAGGTGGAGTAGAGCTTGGGCTTGAGGATCAGCTGGTCGGCGGCCAGCACGTTGATCACGCCGCGGCCGCTCATGTCCTGGCGCATCAGGTCGGTGAGGTCCAGCGCCGGTTCGCCGAAGAACTGGTCGGCGCCGTCCTGTTCCAGCTTGAGCAGGCTGCGCTGGATCGCGGCGATGCTCTGCGGGCTGATCAGGCCGTACTGGGCGGAGATCGCCTTGGCGCTCTCGCTGGCGAAGCCGAGCATGCTGCGCAGGTCGGCCAGGTCGAGCAGCAGCAGGCCCTGGTCGTCGGCGACCTTGAACACCACCTCGAGCACGCCCTGCTGGGTGTCGTTGAGCTCCAGCACGCGGCCGAGCAGGGTGGGGCCCATCTCGCTGATGGTGGCGCGCACGGGGTGGCCGAGCTTGCCGTACAGGTCCCAGAACACCACCGGATTGGCCTGTGGCTTCCAGTCGCTGAGCTTGAGCTTGTCCAGTCGCGCCTTGAGCTTGTCGCCCGGTTCGCCGGCAGCCATCGCAAGGCCGGCGAGGTCGCCCTTGGCGTCTGCCAGGAAACAGGGCACGCCGAGCCGGGAGAAGCCTTCGGCCAGCACCATCAGCGAGACCGACTTTCCGGTGCCGGTCGCGCCGGCGATCATGCCGTGGCGGTTGCCGTAGCGCGGGTCGAGGCTGACGCCGGTCTCGTCGTTGCGACCGATCAGGATCTGGCTCATGGCATGTCGCTCCCTGGGAATGGGACGATTCTAACCACCGTGCGCTACTTCAATTGAGTCGAGGGGCGCTCGCGGCTAATGTGGTCGTTTCGCCCAAGCCCAACTGCCCATGTCCGTGCGTGTCCCGTTGCTCCGTTCGCTGTCGTTTGCTGTCGCTGTTTCGCTGGCCGGTTGCGCCAGTGCCCCGGACAAGGCACCGGCTTCTCCTTCGCTCAACGCGCTGTACGGCCGGCTCGATGCGGCCAGCCAGGGCTACGAGAACGCGCTGCGCCAGGCCCGGGCGGGCGACCAGGCCGGCTCGGAGAAGACGCTCTCGGCCGCGCTCGACCAGCTGAAACAGGCGGCGGCCGGTTGCGACGCCACGTCCGGCTGTGACCCCCAGCGGTTCTACGCCGTCTACGACCGCCTGCTGCGACTGAAGGACGGTAGCGACATCGGGGTGGAAGGACTGGAAACCGCGGGCGAGTCGGGCGGGCCGGACGGCGCGGCGACAGGGGCGGCCGGCCTGCCCCAGGCACGCCGTGCGGTGACGTTGCTGCACGGCCAGAAGCTGTCCGAGCTGATCGCGATGAACGGTCCGGTCAAGGCAGCGCTGGAGATGTGGCTGACGCAGTGGCGGCCAAATCTGATGGATGCCTGGGTCAATTACCAGTACATGCGCTTCGAGATGTGGCCGCAATACCAGAAGGCCGACCTGCCCGAGGCGCTGCTGTTCGGCATCATGGCCAAGGAATCCGGCGGCAAGGTGCATGCGGTGTCGCGCTCGGGCGCAGCCGGGCCGCTGCAGTTCATGTATTCCACCGGGCTGCGCTTCGGGTTGGGCACGGACAACGGCTTCGATACGCGCTTCGACCCGAAGCAGGCGGCGCGCGCCAATGCCGAGTATCTCAACGAGCAGCTCGGTGCCTTCAACAACAACCTCGAGCTCACCCTGGCCGCCTACAACGCGGGCGAGGGCCGCATGCGCCGCATCGCCGGCGACCGCCCCGGGGTGAGCTTCTACGATCCGTCGGTGTACGACGAGTTGTCGCAGGAAACCCGTGACTACGTGCCGGCGGTGCTGGCTGCGGCCTGGCTGTTCCTGCACCCGGACAGCTACAACCTGCATTTCCCGAAGGTGGATGGCCGGCCGGGGCAGGTGGTGCTCAAGCGCCCGGCCTCGCTGTCGGAGCTGACCGTCTGCCTGGGCAACACGGCGAACCTGCCGGGCGGCTGGTTCCGCACCCTGCGCAACCTCAACCCGCGGATGGATCCGGAAGCGGAGCAGCCTGCCGGCACCACGCTCGCCCTGCCCAAGGCGCTGGAGCGGGCCTACGCCGCGCGCTGCGTGGATGGCCCTTGGCCGATCCTCGCCACCGATCTGCATGATGCGGTGGTGCCCAAGCCGACAGTCGACCCGTCACCGGTCAAGCCACAGCACCATGGCCCCACGCGGCATTACCGCGTGCGCTCTGGCGACACGTTGATCGGCATCGTGCACCGGATGCGCTGTTCCAGCGTGCGGGACGTGGTGGAAGCCAACGAGCTGCACGGGCACCGGATCAAGCCCGGGCAGGTGCTGCGGATCCCGGACTGCCGGCGCCGCTGACGTTCAGGCGGCGGCAGCCTCCTTCATCCAGCCTCCGGGGATGTCCCCGTTAGACGCCTGGCGCATGTCCTTCAGCTCGCGCAGCTGGCGCATCAGCTGGCGGTACACAGTCTGCAGGCCGCCGAGCTGGGCGTCCTTGGTCTCGTGGTAGGCGACCGCCAGCCACAGCGCGATGCCGCGGATGGCAACTTCGACGTTCTCCGAGCGGGCCCGGGTGTAGCCGATCTCGGTGCCCTGGCCCCATGGCAGGTAGCGCTCCTCCGGCGGGGTGCCGTAGAGGTGCGGGAAGTCGCAACGGGTGGCCTGGCCGATCTCGCGCAGGGCGAGCGTGCCCAGGCGCATGCGGTTTTGCCGCGACAGTCCCTGGATGGCCTGCTGGATGTCACGCAGCTGGCGATTGAGCTGGCGGGCGCGGTTCAGGGCGATGAGCTGGGTGAGCAGGCGCATGGGACTCTCGGGTACGGAGGCAGCGCGTTCATACGCTATACACCAGAATACCCGGGCCTGCGTCAGTTTTGTACGGTCGTGGTCACAAACTGCCGCGCATGGTCACGAATATGTGCGCCAGCTGCCGTTTTGCGTCACCCGTGCCCGATGCGCTGGCCGACCCTCACCGGCTGCTGGGAGGCGAGCGGGTCCCATTCGGCCATGCCCGGGGGGAGCAGCAGGATCACCGTCGAGCCCATGTTGAAACGCCCCATCTCGGCAAAACGCGTGAGGCGAATATCCTGGCCGGTGAAGGACTTGCGGCGGATGTGGGAGGCGTATGGAGGGATCACCAGTCCGTCCCACACGGTGGACACGGAGGAGACCAGCACGGCCCCGACCATCACCATGGCGAACGGGCCGTGCTCGCCGTCGAAGTGGCACACCAGCCGTTCGTTGCGGGCAAACAGGCGCGGGATCGCTTCCACCGCGAACGGCGCCACGCTGAAGATTCGTCCGGGGATGTGGACCGTCTCGCGCAGTTTGCCGGCAAGCGGCATGTGCACCCGGTGGTAGTCGCGCGGCGACAGATAGACGGTGACGAAGCGGCCGTTGCGGTACGGTTCGGCCGCGGCCTCGTCCCCCAGCAGTTCGGCGGCGGTGAACGACTGCCCCTTGGCCTGGAAGATGCGACCGTCCTCGATCGTGCCGGCCTGGCTGATGCGGCCATCGGCCGGGCACAGCACCACCGCGGGATCCGGGTCGGGCTGGCGTGCGCCGGGCTTGAGGACCCGGGTGAAGAAGGCATTGAAGTGCTCGTACGCGCGCGGGTCCGGTTGCGCCGCCTCGTCCATGTCGACCTGGTAGTTGCGCACGATGGTGCCGATCAGCCAGTCCTTCCATGGGCGGAAGGTCCAGCGGGTGGCCCAGTAGACCACCCGCGACAGGGCGCGGTGCGGCAGCAGGTATTGCAGGAGTACCTTGAAAGTCATCCCGCCAGTATAGAGGCGAGCCACCTATAATGGCCGGCTCGCCAATGCCGCCCGGAATGCGCCGTGACCGCCGAACTGTCCACCATCATCGACTTCATCCGCTACGGCGCCAGCCGCTTCTCGGCCGCCGGGCTGACCTTCGGCCACAGCCACGACAATCCGATCGACGAGGCCACCCACCTGGTGCTCGCCGCACTGCACCTGCCGCCGGACCTGCCGCCGGCCTATGGCGCCGGCAGGCTCGTGGCCGACGAGCGCGAGCGGGTGCTGGGGCTGATCGAACGCCGCGTCAGCGAGCGCGTGCCGGTGGCCTACCTGGTGGGCGAGGCGTGGTTCGCGGGCCTGAAGTTCAAGAGCGACCGCCGCGCGCTGGTGCCGCGCTCGCCGATCGCCGAGTTGATCGAATCGGGCTTCGCTCCCTGGCTGGACCATCGCCACGTGGAGCGCGCGCTGGACCTGTGCACCGGCTCGGGCTGCATCGGCATCGCGATGGCCGAGTACAACCCCGACTGGCTGGTCGACATCGTCGACATCAGCCCGGAGGCGCTGTCGCTGGCCCGCGAGAACATCGCGTTCCAGCACGTGGAGGAGCGGGTCGAGGCGATCCAGTCCGACCTGTTCACCAGCCTGGTCGGGCGGCGCTACGACCTGATCGTCTCCAACCCGCCCTACGTCACCGAGGACGAGTACGCCGCGCTGCCCGGCGAGTACAGCCACGAGCCGAAGCTGGGGCTGACCTCGGGCGCGGACGGACTGGACCTGTGCCTGCGCATGCTCGACGAGGCGGCCGATTACCTCACCGACGACGGCCTGCTGATCGTCGAGGTGGGCGAAAGCGAGCGGGCGCTGGGCAAGCTGCTGCCCGAGGTGCCCTTCGTGTGGGTCGAGTTCAAGGTCGGCGCAATGGGCGTGTTCGCGCTGGAGCGCCGGGATCTGATCGAGCACGCCAAGACGATCCGCGCCGCAGCCCAGGCGCGCCGCTGACCGGCTTGCCGGCGGCCGCCACGGTCGCCGGCTGTGGCAAGATGCAGTGCAGCATGAGGCCGGCTGATCCGGCCTTCGCACCTTCTTCCCAGCGGTAGCGCCCGTGTCCAGCAACTCCTTCGGCAAGCTCTTCACCGTCACCACCTTCGGCGAAAGCCACGGTCCGGCCATCGGCTGCGTCGTGGACGGTTGCCCACCCGGGCTGGCAATCGCCCCGGAGGACTTCCGCGCTGACCTGGATCGCCGCGCCACCGGCCGTACCCGGCATACCTCGCAGCGACGCGAGGACGACGCCATCGAGATCCTCTCCGGCGTCTACGAGGGGCGCACCACCGGCACGCCGATCGCGCTGCTGATCCGCAACACCGACCAGCGAAGCAAGGACTACGGCGAGATCGCGCAGACCTTCCGGCCCGGTCACGCCGACTACACCTACTGGCAGAAATACGGCATTCGCGACCCGCGCGGTGGTGGCCGCTCGTCGGCGCGCGAGACCACCATGCGCGTCGCTGCCGGCGTGATCGCCAGGAAATGGCTGGCCGAACGTCATGGCGTGCGTGTGCGCGGTTACCTGTCGCAGCTGGGCGAACTCGTACCGGCCGATATGGACCTGGACGTGGTCGAGCAGAATCCGTTCTTCTGGCCGGATGCCGCGCAGCTGCCCCGGCTGGAGGCGTACATGGACGCGCTGCGCAAGTCCGGCGATTCGGTCGGCGCCCGCGTCACCGCGATCGCCGAAGGCGTGCCGCCGGGGTGGGGCGAGCCGATCTACGGCAAGCTCGACGGGGAGCTTGCCGCGGCCATGATGTCGATCAATGCGGTGAAAGGCGTGGAAGTCGGCGATGGATTCGCCGTCGTGTCCCAGCGTGGCACGCAGCATCGCGATGAGATTCATTTGGACGGCTTTACGTCCAATCATGCTGGTGGCATCCTCGGCGGAATCAGCACCGGCCAGCCGGTGATTGTCTCGGTGGCCTTCAAGCCCACCTCCAGCATCCTCGTCCCCGGGGCCAGCGTGAACCTTGCCGGCGAACCGGTGGAGGTGGTGACCAAGGGGCGCCACGATCCCTGCGTCGGGATCCGCGCCACGCCCATCGTCGAGGCCATGCTGGCCCTGGTGCTGATGGACCAGGCCCTGCGCCATCGCGCCCAATGCGGCGATGTCGGCGCGGTGCTGCCCCGCATTCCCTGAGCGGATGCGTGCCATGCACGCCGCTCCCCGACCAGGTTTCCGGCATGAGCAAACGTCTCAAGGTTTGGGTGTCGCGGCCACTGTTCGCCGACGTGCTGGCGCGGCTCGAGCAGTACGTGGACATCGACGCCGAGGCGGTGGAGCGGGTTCACGATGCGCAGGAGCTTGGGCGGCGCCTGGCTGCGGTGGACGGCGCGATCATCGGCCTGGCCGACCGGGTCGATGCCGCGACGCTCGCCGGCAACGACCGGCTCAGGGTCGTCTCGAATCTGGCCGTGGGCTACAACAACCTCGATGTCGAGGCGCTGACGCGGGCCGGCGTACTTGCCTGCAACACGCCGGAAGTGCTCAACGAGACCGCGGCCGACTATGCCTGGGCGCTGTTGCTCGCCGCCGCCCGGCGGGTCGGTGCCGCCGAGCGCTGGCTGCGTGCCGGGCAGTGGCGGGGAGCCATGCGCTTCGACGACTGGCTGGGCGTGGATCTTCACGGCAAGACGCTCGGCATCCTCGGCATGGGGCGGATCGGGCAGGCGATCGCGCGCCGCGCGAGCGGCTTCGACATGCGCGTGCTCTACCACAATCGAAGCCGGTTGCCCGAGCCGGTGGAGTGCGAATGCGCGGCGCGCTGGGTCGACAAGGCAGGGCTGCTGAGTGAGGCGGACCACCTGGTACTGGTGTTGCCGTATACCAGGGACAACCACCACATCATCGGCGCCCGGGAGTTGGCGTTGATGAAGCGGGGCAGTGTGCTGGTGAACATCGCCCGTGGTGGCCTGGTCGACGAGGCTGCGCTGGCGGCGGCGTTGCGCGAGGGACGGCTGGCTGCGGCGGGCCTGGACGTTTTCGAGGACGAGCCGGTGGTGCATCCCGACCTGCTGGCACTCGAGCAGGTGGTGCTCAGCCCGCACCTGGGCAGCGCCAGCGCCGACACCCGCCGCAACATGGCCGAGCTGGCCGTCGACAATGTGCTGGCAGGGCTGGGCGTAGGCCCCAGGGCGGGGCGCCCACCGGCACCGATCAACCCCCACGTGCTGGCGATGAGGGGGCGTGGCGGTAAAGCGTGACCCGTTTCACGGTCGCGCAGTTGGTACGTTTGAGTTGCGTTCCGCCCCGGCTAGATTCCCGCGAATGCGGGAACGTCATCGGCCCGGCGGCCTTTTAGGACTTTCCTGGCAGACAGACCAATCATGAGCAAGAAGAGCAGTTACAAGGTGGCGATGGTCGGTGCGACCGGCGCGGTGGGCGAAACCCTGCTGGCCATTCTGGCCGAGCGCGATTTCCCGGTGAGCGAGCTGGTGCCCTTGGCGAGCGAGCGCTCGGCCGGCGGCCAGGTCGAGTTCGCCGGCAAAAAGGTCACCGTGCAGAACCTGGCCGACTACGACTTTGCCGGCGTGGACATCGCCTTCTTCTCGGCGGGCGGTTCGGTCAGTCGCGAGCACGCGCCGCGGGCGGCCGCGGCGGGCGCGGTGGTGATCGACAACACCTCCGAGTTCCGTTACCAGGACGACATCCCGCTGGTGGTCAGCGAGGTCAACCCGCACGCGATCGCCGACTACACGGTGCGCAACATCATCGCCAACCCGAACTGCTCCACCATGGGCATGCTGGTGGCGCTGGCGCCGATCCATCGCGCGGTGGGCATCGAGCGGATCAACGTGGCGACCTACCAGTCGGTGTCCGGCGCCGGCCGCTCGGGCCTGGAGGAGCTGGGCAGGCAGACCGCGGCGCTGCTCAACTTCCAGGACGTGGAACCGGCCAAGTTCCCCAAGCAGATCGCGTTCAACGTGATCCCGCACATCGACGAGTTCCAGGCCAACGGCTACACCAAGGAAGAGATGAAGATGGTCTGGGAGACGCGAAAGATTCTCGAGGACGCGTCGATCCAGGTGAATCCGACCGCCGTGCGCGTGCCGGTGTTCTTCGGCCACTCCGAGGCCGTGCACATCGAAACCCGCGACAAGATCACCGCCGAGCAGGCCCGCGCGCTGCTGGAGCAGGCCGAGGGCGTGGTGGTGATCGACGAGCGCAAGGCCGGCGGCTATCCGACCCCGGTGGGCGACGCGGCCGGCAAGGATCCGGTCTACGTCGGTCGCATCCGCGAGGACATCTCGCACGAGCACGGACTGGACCTGTGGGTCGTGTCCGACAACATCCGCAAAGGTGCGGCACTCAATGCCGTGCAGGTGGCCGAGCTGCTGGTCCGGGACTATCTGTAATCAAGAGGGTGGATCGATGATGCGTGCAGGTCCGATGTATGGGCTGGTCCTCGGCGGCATGCTGTCCGCGGGCGTGGCAGCGGCCTGTGGGGCGGCATCGCCGCCGGCGCATGGCGCGGAAAGGGGAAAGGTGGTCAAGGCCCACAAGGCCGTGGCCAGCCATGCCGCCGAGGTCGCCAAACTCCAGCGGGAGGTGGCCGAGCAGGAGGCGCGCAGCCGCCAGGCGAGCCAACGGCTTCGGGAGCAGGACCAGGCGCTGGAGCGCCTTCGTCGCCAGCTCAAGGCGGCCGGAGTGTCCGATGAGGCGCTCGCCACCGGCCCGTGATCGGGCACAATAATGAGAAGCTGGCGCAGAAACATCCTGCAAGTGGTCGCCGCGCCTATTGTTGATTGGCTGGCATATAACTAAAGTGGCGCGTCATTCAGGCGGTTGTCGCAGCTTGCGGCCACCGGGTAAGCGTCACGGGGAGTCCGGGGGAAACGCGATGAATCGTTCGTTGAAACTGTCTTTGATGCTGGCGCTGGCGCTGGGGAGCAGCCAGGCGGCAGCGCTCGAGCTGGGCCAGATCCAGGTGAAATCGGCGCTGGGGCAGCCGCTGGTGGCGGAAATCCCGGTAACGCCGGAAGGTGCGGGGGATCTGCGCAATCTAAGCGCCAAGCTGGCTTCGGACGCGGATTTCATGCGCGCCGGCATTACCGACGGCCGGACCTCGGTTCCGCTGAGTTTCGCCATCGTCAATGGTCCGCACGGCACCAAGCTGATCCGCATCACCAGTGCCGAGGCGATCAACGATCCCTACCTCGACCTGCTGGTCGAAGTGGACAATGCGTCGGGCAAGAGCCTGCGCGAGTACACCATCCTGCTCGATCCGCCGGGCATGGCGTCGGCACCGCCGGCCGCCGCCCCGGCGCCGGCCCGCAAGGCGCCATCCCGCGCACCGGCTCCGGCGCCCGCGCCGCAGGTGGCCGCGAATGGTCAGATCGGCCCGGTGCAGAGCGGAGATACGCTTTCCGCCATCGCCGCCAAGGTCCGGCCGGACGGTGTCGACCTCAACCAGATGCTGCTGGCGCTGAAGCAGTCCAACCCGGATGCCTTCTATCGCGACAACATCAACGCGCTCAAGCGCGGCGCCGTGTTGCGCGTGCCCAGCGCCGAAGAGGCCCGCGCTACCTCGATCGCCGCGGCGATGGCAGAGGTGCGGCGGCAGAACAGCGACTGGCGCGCAGGGACCGTCTCCGCGCCGACCAACGTGGCCGATGCCGGCACCCGGCCCTCGGCTTCGAGCTCGCCGACTGCGCCGGCGACCAAGGCCAGCGACCATCTCGAGTTGCTTCCGTCCGCCAAGGGCAGCAAGAGCGCCAGTGCGGGTGGCGGCAAGGCCGCCGACCTGCGTCGCGACCTGCAGCAGAGCCAGGAGAGCGTGGCCAACCTGCAGCAGCAGAGCGCCGACCTCCGGTCGCGCCTGAAGGACCTGGAAGACATCAATGGCAAGAACCAGCGCCTGCTGGCACTGAAGGACAGCGAGATCGCCGAGCTGCAGCGCAAGCTCGCCGAAGCCCGCAATGGCGCCCCGGCGAGTGAGCCGGTTGCCGCTCCGGCTCCGGCGCCCATGTCCGCGCCTGCGAGCATGGCAAGTGTCGCCAAGCCGGCCCCGGCGACGGCGCCGCTGCAGCCGGCTTCGGCATCGACAGCCCCTGCCGGCAACGTGGCTCCGGTGCCGGCGTCCACTGCCGGTGCCCCCGCTTCCGCCGCGAGCGTGCCGTCCGGCGCCAAGCCGCAGGCGAGCGAGCCGGTCGTCAAGCCCGTGACGAAGCCGGCGGCGAAGACCGTGCCGGCCAAGGTTGCGCCCAGGCCGATGGCGACCGAAGAGCCCTGGTACATGCAGACCTGGGCGTGGGGGGCTGGTGGTGGCGTCGTCGTGCTGCTGCTGCTCCTCCTGCTGCGCGGTCGACGCAACAAGGCCCCGGCCAAGAGCACGTCCTCGCTGGCCGACCGCTTCGGCTCGGTGCCTCCGCTGGATGACAGCGGCAGCAGCGATCCGGATCAGGACGAGCTGCTCGATCAGCTTGCCGAGCACCCCGACGACATCAGCCTGCACCTGGAGCTGGTCAGCCTGTACTACCACCGTCGTGATGTGGAGCATTTCGAGGCTGCTGCGGAGGCCATGTACGCCCATATCAGCGATCCGCAGCAGTCCGAGTGGCAGGACGTGGCGGCGATGGGCGAGGATCTGGTGCCCGGTCACCCGCTGTTCGCCGGCGTCGACACGTCGGTGCCCGAGTCCGAGCGCGCCCCGCTGGGCGGCTTCAACCTCGACGAGCCGGCCGAAGACCTGCACGAAGGTGCCCCGGTGCCGCCGCCGATGCCGTCGGGTCCGTCCAAGATCAGCGAGTACCACTTCGACTTCAACCTCACTCCCCGCCCCGGTGCGCCGGGCGATGCCGGGCAGCACGAAGAGCCGGTCGAGCAGGCTGAAGAGCACCCGCTCGGCGCCATGGACGATAGCCTGTCGCTGGATTCGCTCGCCAGTGAGCCGGCCGCGGCTCCGGCCGGCGAGGCGGACGAACTGCCGGCCTGGCAGCCGTCCGAGGGTGGTGGTGACTTCGAGATGGGCGAGTTCAGCGACGACCCGATCGACACCAAGCTCGATCTGGCCCGCGCCTACCTCGACATGGGCGACGCCGACGGCGCCCGCGCCATGCTGGAGGAAGTGCTGGCCGAAGGCACCCAGATGCAGCGCGATACCGCGCGACGCCTGCTCGACGGCATCGCCTGATCGTTTCGCCTGCGTGACCCTGGCCCGGATCGACCCTGCGTCGGTCCGGGCTTTTTCTTGCCGGCTGCTATGCTCGGCGCCCGCTCCACCGCAGTCCTCTTCCCTTACATGCGCATCGCCCTGGGCATCGAATACGACGGCACCGACTTCTCCGGCTGGCAGCGGCTCAGCCATCGGGAGAGCGTGCAGGGGGCAGTGGAGAAAGCGTTGTCGTTCGTCGCCGCGCAGCCGGTCGACGTCACCTGCGCCGGCCGCACCGACGCGGGCGTGCATGGCCGTTGCCAGGTGGTGCATTTCGATACCGACGTCCGCCGCGATCCGCGTGGCTGGGTGCTGGGCGCCTGTTCCAACCTGCCGACCGCGGTGGCGGTGCTGTGGGCGCAGGAGGTTTCCGACCAATTCCACGCCCGCTTTTCCGCGCGCAGCCGGCGCTACTGCTACCGCATCCTCAACCGGCCGGTGCGGGCGGCGCTGGATGCGCGCTACGTGACCTGGGAGCGCCATCCGCTCGATGCCGCGCGCATGCACGAGGCCGCGCAGGCGCTGGTCGGCGAGCACGATTTCACCGCCTTCCGCGCGATCGCCTGCCAGGCGGCCCACGCGCGGCGCGAGGTGATCGCGGTGTCGGTACGGCGCGAGGGCGAGCAGGTGATCGTCGAGATCGAGGCCAACGCCTTCCTGCATCACATGGTGCGCAACATCGTCGGTTCGCTGCTGCCGATCGGGCGTGGTGAACAGCCGGTGGCGTGGATGGGCGAGCTGCTGGCCGGCCGCAACCGCGAGGTCGCCGGACCGACGGCGCCGTCGTCCGGCCTCACGTTCATCGGTCCGCGCTACGAGGCGCACTGGGGCCTGCCGGCGGAGGTCAGCCAATGAACCGCACGCGGATCAAATGCTGCGGCATGACCCGCGTCGAGGATGCGCGGCTCGCTGCTGAACTGGGCGCCGATGCGATCGGAGTGGTGATCACGGCACGCAGCAAGCGCCGGGTCGAACTGATACAGGCGCGGGCGATCGTCGCCGCGATGCCGCCGTTCGTCACCACCGTGGCGCTGCTGATGGACGACAGCGCCGAGACCGTGCGCGCGGTGATCGAGCAGGTGCAGCCGGACATGCTGCAGTTCCACGGCGGCGAGAGCGACGCATGGTGCGCGCAGTTCGGACGTCCGTACCTGAAGGCCGTCGCCATGGGCGAGGGCGCCGCGGCACTGCCGCGCCTGCGCGACTACCCGCGTGCGGCGGGTCTTTTGCTTGATGGCCATGGCCTCGGCGAGCCTGGTGGCAGCGGCAAGGCGTTCGACTGGTCGCTGATGCCGGCCGACCTGCCGCAGCCGCTGCTGCTGGCCGGTGGGCTGCATCCCGGCAATGTCGGCGCGGCGATCCATCTCGCACGGCCGTGGGCGGTGGATGTGGCCAGCGGCATCGAGTCCTCGCCGGGGATCAAGGATCCGCAGCGCATGGCCGACTTCATCGCGGCGGTGCGCGCCGCCGACCGCGGCTGAGCCAACGGGAGCCGATCGGATGAGCCAGCCCATCGAGGAAGTTCGCCCGTCCGATCCGCTGCCCGACATGGCCGCGCTGGTCGCGCGGGAGCGGCCGCTGGTGCTGTGCGACCTGGCCGCGCACTGGCCCGTGGTGGCCTGGGCGCGCGAATCCGACACCG
Organism: Dyella ginsengisoli LA-4; assembly: GCF_000334915.1. Lineage (GTDB taxonomy): Bacteria > Pseudomonadota > Gammaproteobacteria > Xanthomonadales > Rhodanobacteraceae > Dyella_A > Dyella_A ginsengisoli_A. The sequence goes on from NZ_AMSF01000005.1 coordinate 84,520, forward strand.
CCTTCGCCCGTGGCCTCGCCGCGCTCGACGCCGGCGGCGAGGTCGACACCCTGGTGATGGCGCCGGAGGAAGACGGCTGCGTCGGCTACAACGCCGATCTCAGCGGCTTCAATTACGACCACTTCCGCGTGACCGTGACCGAAGGGCTGCGCCGCATCGCGCACGAGGCAAGGCAGGAGCGGCCACACGGCGTGGCGATCCAGAGCGCGCCGATCGCCGACTGCCTGCCGGGGTTCCTCGCTGGCCACCCGTTGCCACTGCTCGACCCGACGATCGCCCCGCGCCTGTGGATCGGCAACCGGGTGACCACGCCGGCGCATTTCGACGAGTACCACAACATCGCCTGCGTGGCTGCCGGGCGCCGGCGCTTCACGCTGTTTCCGCCCGAACAGGTGGGCAACCTCTACGTCGGTCCGCTGGACTTCGCACCCACCGGGGCGGCGATCAGCCTGGCCCGGCCCGACCGTCCCGACGACCCGCGCTTCCCGCGCCTGCGCGAGGCGCTGGCCGCGGCCCAGGTCGCCGAACTGGAACCGGGCGACGCGATCTACATCCCGCCGCTGTGGTGGCATCACGTGGCCTCGCTCGGCCGGCTCAACGCGCTGGTGAACTACTGGTGGAAGCCGGTGCCGGCCGGCGGCGCCGCCACCGGGACGGCGCTGGGTGCGCTGCTGCATGCGGTCCTGGCGTTCCGGCGACTGGGGCCGGCCGAGCGCGCCGGCTGGCGTACCCTGCTGGACCACTACGCCTTCGGCGACGACGATCCGGGCGAACACATTCCGGCCGGCCGACGCGGTGCGCTGGGCGACCTGACGCCCGAGGAGGCGGCGACCCTGCGCGAGAAGATCAGACAGTATCTGTAGCCGGCGCTTCGCGCAGTTCCCCGGCCAGCCAGCGTGCCAGTGCGGCGGCGCGCTCCCCGTTCGCCCGTGCCGGCGTGGCCAGTACCCACTGCGCTTCGGTGGTGACAAAGCCCCACGGCGCGACGAGCCGGCCGGCGGCGAGATCGTCGGCGACCAGCGGCTGCGGCGCGATCGCCACGCCCAGCCCGGCGAGTGCCGCTTCCAGCAGGTAATACAGGTGTTCGAAGCCCTGGCCACGCGCGCGCGGTACCGCGTCGAGGCCGCTGGCCTGCGCCCAGTCCGTCCAGGCCTGCGGACGCGAGGTGGTGTGCAGCAGCGGTTCGTCGAGCAGGCTTGTGGCGGGTGCCGCGGCCAACCGCGCGGTGCCCGCGTAGCGCGGGCTCATGACCGGTCCGATCCGCTCGGGCGCCAGCGGCGTCACCTCCCAGCCGGGCGGCCACGGTGCGGTCCCGATCAGCAGGGCCGCGTCCAGGCCGCGCAGCTCCGGCGCGGGGGGCGCCTCCTGCGCGGACAGGTGCAGGGTCAGGCCGGGCAGGTCGTGGGCCAACCGGTCCAGCCGGGGAATCATCCAGCGCGCGAGCACGCTGGCTGGGCAGCCGAGCACGAACGGGGCGCTCGACGGTTGCCGCAGCGCGGCCCAGGCATCGCGCAGGCCGTCGAAGGCGCTGCCGGCCGCCTCGCGCAGCCGTTCGCCGGCCTCGGTGAGCACCAGGCCACGTCCCTGGCGAGCGAACAGCGGACGGCCGAGCGCCTCTTCCAGTTGCCGGATCTGTCGGCTTACCGCGCCATGGGTGACGTGCAGGGCCTCGGCGGCCCGGCTCACGCTCTGCAGACGGGACGTGGCCTCGAAGGCGCGCAGGGCGTTTAGCGGGGGCAGGTCGCGTTCGGTCATGTGTGATATTTACTCACATGTTGGTGAAAACTTCTCGCTTTTTCCCGGGGGGTGGCGCGTCTATGCTGGATGTTCCGCCGACAACACGGGTCGGTGGATCGCAGTTTTTCGCACAGGACACCCGCCATGGCCACGCCCGCACCGCTCGCCGTCCCCACCGTCACCGATTTCCATGCCTGGCCCGATCCCCACGGCCGCTTCGGCCAGTTCGGCGGCCAGTACGTGGCCGAAACCCTGATGGCGCCGCTGGCCGAACTGACCGAGGCCTACGAGCGCCTGCGCAAGGATCCGGAATTCCTCGCCGAGCTGGACCGCGACCTGACCCACTACGTCGGCCGGCCCAGCCCGCTGTACCACGCCGAGCGGCTGTCGGCGCACGTCGGCGGCGCGCGCATCATCCTCAAGCGCGAGGACCTGAACCACACCGGCGCGCACAAGATCAACAACACCATCGGCCAGGGCCTGGTCGCCAAGCGCATGGGCAAGCCGCGCATCATCGCCGAGACCGGCGCCGGCCAGCACGGCGTGGCCAGCGCCACGGTGGCCGCACGACTGGGCCTGAAGTGCGTGGTGTACATGGGCGCCACCGACATCGAGCGGCAGAAGATCAACGTCTACCGCATGAAACTGCTCGGCGCCGAGGTGGTGCCGGTGACCTCCGGCTCGAAGACGCTGAAGGACGCGCTGAACGAAGCGATGCGCGACTGGGTCACCAACGTGGCCGACACCTTCTACATCATCGGCACCGTGGCCGGTCCGCACCCGTACCCGATGATGGTGCGCGACTTCAACGCCATCGTCGGCCGCGAGGCGCGCGCGCAGATGCTCACCGAGTACGGCCGGCTGCCGGACGCGATCACCGCCTGCGTCGGCGGCGGCTCCAACGCGATCGGCCTGTTCCACGAATTCCTCAACGACCGCGACGTGCGCATCGTCGGCGCCGAGGCGGCGGGCGAGGGCATCGGCAGCGGCCTGCACGCGGCCTCGCTGGCGGCCGGCCGCCCCGGCGTGCTGCACGGCAACCGCACCTACGTGCTGTGCGACGACAACGGCCAGATCGCCGAGACCCATTCGATTTCTGCCGGCCTGGACTACCCTGGCGTCGGACCCGAGCACGCCTTCCTCAAGGACACCGGCCGCGCCGATTACGTCGGCATCACCGACGCCGAGGCGATGGAGGCGTTCCACCTGCTGGCGCGCATGGAAGGCATCCTTCCCGCGCTGGAGTCCAGCCATGCGGTGGCTCAGGCGATGAAGCTCGCCCGCGAGCTTCCGAAAGACGGGTTGGTGCTGTGCAACCTGTCCGGCCGCGGCGACAAGGACGTGCACACGATCGCCGCGCGCGAGGGCGTCACCGTCTGAGAGCAGGAGTGAGTGTCGAGGAGTGAGAAGTGAGAGAAAGCCACTTCGCTCCACGCCACTCGAATCTTCCGGACTTGCCTGCTCTCACTCCTCTCCACTCACTCCTCGCTGCTGGCTCCCATGTCCCGAATCGATAAACGCTTTGCCTCGCTAAAGGCCGCCGGTCGCACCGGCCTGATTCCCTTTATCACCGCCGGCGATCCCTCGCCCGATGCCGTGGTCGCACTGATGCACGCGCTGGTGGAAGCCGGCGCGGACCTGATCGAACTGGGCGTGCCGTTTTCCGACCCGATGGCCGACGGCCCGGTGATCCAGCACGCCAGCGAGCGGGCGATCGCCAAGGGTGTCGGCCTGGGCGACGTGCTGCGTTGGGTGGGCGAATTCCGCCAGCGCGATGCGGACACGCCGGTGGTGCTGATGGGCTACCTCAATCCCGTGGAGATCCACGGCTACGAGGCGTTCGCCGCCGAGGCCGCGGCGGCCGGGGTGGACGGCGTGTTGCTGGTGGATTGCCCGCTGGAAGAGTCCGCCGTGCTCGAACCGCTGCGCGCCGCGGGCCTCGAGACCATCCGTCTGGCGGCGCCGACCACCGCACCCGCGCGTATGGCGCAGTTGTGCGAGGTCGCCGAGGGCTTCCTGTATTATGTGTCGTTTGCCGGCATCACCGGCGCCGGGCGGTTGAGCACCCGGGACATCGCGTCCCGCGTGGCCGACATCCGCTCGCGTGCCAGGGCGCCGGTGGCAGTGGGGTTCGGCGTGCGCGATGCGCAGAGCGCGAAGGAGATTGCCGCCTTCGCCGATGCGGTGGTGATCGGCAGCGCGCTGGTGGAGCGGTTGGACGGGGCAGGCACGGCGGATGAAGCCGTGGCCCGGGCAAAGGACTTCCTGGCACCGATCCGCGCCGCACTCGATGCACACTGAAACGGTCGCCTGACCGTTTCGGTCAGGAACGTTTGAGGTGTTGCAATGAACTGGCTGCAGAAAATCATGACCCCGCGCGCCCGCACCCAGGGCGCACCCGCCGCCGGCAAGGGCAAGGTGCCCGAGGGCGTGTGGGACAAGTGCGGCGGCTGCGGCGCCGTGCTCTACCGTCCGGAGCTGGAGCGCAACCTGATGGTCTGCCCGAAGTGCGGCCATCACCACGCGATCCGCGCGCGCGCGCGCCTGGCCGCGCTGTTCGACGAGGACAGCACGGTCGAACTGTGGCCGAACCTCGAGCCGACCGATCCGCTGAAGTTCCGCGACTCGAAGAAGTACCGCGACCGCGTGGTGGGCGCACAGAAGTCCACCGGCGAGAAGGACGCGCTGGTCGCCATGAGCGGCAAGCTCAAGGAGCGCCCGCTGGTCGCCGTGGCCTTCGAGTTCGCCTACATGGGCGGCTCGATGGGTTCGGTGGTCGGCGAGAAGTTCGCCCGCGCGGCGGAGAAGGCGCTGGCCGAGCGCAGCGCCCTGGTGTGCTTTTCGGCGACCGGTGGCGCGCGCATGCAGGAGTCGCTGTTCTCGCTGATGCAGATGGCCAAGACCTCGGCCGCGCTGGCGAAGCTGCGCGACGCCGGCGTGCCGTACATCAGCGTGATGACCAACCCGACCACCGGCGGCGTGTCGGCCAGCCTGGCGATGCTCGGCGACATCAACATCGGCGAGCCGAAGGCGCTGATCGGTTTCGCCGGTCCGCGCGTGATCGAGCAGACCGTGCGCGAGACGCTGCCGGAAGGCTTCCAGCGGTCGGAGTTCCTGCTCGAGCACGGCGCCATCGACATGATCGTCGACCGCCGCGAGATGCGCGACAGGCTCGCCGACGTGCTCGGCCTGCTGATGAAGGTGCCGCGCGCGGCCTGATCGAGGTCGTTTGCGCAGGTCGTCACCCGAAGCCGTCGCACCGCAAGGTGCGGCGGCTTCGTCGTTGGTACTCCGGAGTTTTCCACAGGCGGTGTGCATGGCCACGGGGACAAGCCTGTGGACAAGCGCGATTCACCGTTTCGCGATCAGGCACTTGTCACGCATCGATCAGTTTTTGCGCAGTCGTGCGCGCGTTTTCCACAGCTTCTGTGGAGGCGCTTGGGAAAAGCCTGTGGATAGGTGGCCTATCGTGCTGATCGCACAGCACTCGTGCACGCGATGCCTACGATCTGATCACATCGGCAGGGCGAGGTGGCCCAGCCACAGCGCGAGCGATCCGAGTGCGCCGCCGATGCCGATCGCGGCCAGCACGTCGCTGGGGTAGTGCAGGCCGAGGATCACCCGCGAGGCGGCGACCAGTGCGGTGAACGGCAGCAGCAGCGGCGCCAGCATCGGATACCAGGCCAGCGCCACCACGGTGAAGCCCACCGCCTGCAGCGTGTGGCCGGAGGGGAAGCTGAATTCGTCCAGCGGCGGCACGTGGGCGATCACGCCGGGGCAGGCGCGGAACGGGCGCGGGCGACGGGTCCAGCGCTTGAGCAGGCGGTACAGCAGCAGCGCGCTCAGTCCGGTGAGCGCCATGTGCGAGGCGGCGGTCAGCCCGCGCAGCCCATCCAGCAGCGCCAGCGATGCCATCAGGGCATACCAGAACACTCCATCGCCCAGGCGGCTGATCGCACCGAAGAACACGCCCACCGCGCGGCGCCCGCCCCAGCGGTTGGCGGCCACGCACATGCGGCGGTCGATCGCGAAGCGCGGTCCCAGGGAAAGCTCAGGCGTGGACAGCGGCGGCAGGCGGGACATGGCGCTTCTCCTCGGCGAGCTGCATCAGCAGGGATTCGAAATCGCGGATCACCGCGTCCGGCGACAGTGCGGCCACGCTGGTCTGGGCGGCGCGGCCCATGTGGCGGATCAGGCTGGGGTTGCTGCCCAGGGTGATCACCGACTCGATGAACCTCGGCTCGTTGTCCGGCTCGATCACGTAGCCGTTGTGGCCGTCGGTCATGTGTTCGCGCGCGGCGCCTTCGCGGTAGGCCACCACCGGCACACCGGCGGCCAGCGACTCGAGGATCACGTTGCCGAAGGTCTCGCTCAGGCTGGGAAAGGCGAACAGGTCCGCGCTGGCCACGTGCCGCGCCAGCGATTCGCCGCGCTGCATGCCGGCGAAGATGAAATCCGGGTTCGCTTCCTGCAGCGCCGTGCGCTCGGGGCCATCGCCGACCCACACATAGCGGGCTTCGGGTACCTGCTGCTGCAGCGCGCGGAACGCCCGCACGGCGAGCTCAAGGTTCTTCTCCGCGGCGATGCGTCCGACGTAGAGCATCACCGGCGCATGGCCTTCCGCGCCCCACTGCAGGCGCAGCGCCGGGTCGCGGTATTGCGGATGAAACAGCCGGGTGTCGACGGCGCGGCGCAGGATGCGCGCGTTGGCCACGCCCATGTCGTTGAGTTCCCGCCGCAGCGCCTCGGTCGGTACCAGCGTGGCGCCGCCGCGGTTGTGGAAGCGTCTCAGGTAGCCACGTACCGCCTCGGTCAGGAAGCCGACTCCGTAGTGCGCGGCGTAGGTGTCGAAGCGGGTATGGAAGCCGGTGGCGACCGGCAGGTCGAGCTGTTGTGCCGCGCGCATGGCCGACCACCCCAGGGGGCCTTCCGTGGCCACGTAGATGGCATCCGGCCTCAAGCGGTTCCAGCGGCGTCGCAGCATCCGACCGGCGGGCAACCCGAAGCGAAGGCCCGGGTAGCGCGGCAGCGAGGCGCCGCGAGTCTCCACCGGCAGCGTGCCCGGTTCGTCGACGAACGGCTGCGGCTGCCGCGGGCGGATCACCTCGATCGAGTGCCCCAGCGACGCGAGTCCGGCGGCAAGGCTGTGTACGGTCAGCGCGACGCCGTTGATCTCGGGCGGATAGGTTTCGGTGACGATGCCGATACGCATGGCGTGCCTCTGTCTGGCTTGACATAGCGTGGTCAGGCGAGGTTTCGGCGGCATGGCGCGGTTGTGACGTCCCGGTGACGCCCCGGAAGGGCTAATATCGGGCCGGTGCCCGCCGTCCCCACGTGCGCGAGGCACAGGAGGTCGCCATGAAGCCGATGTTGCTGTTTCTCGGATGGGCCCTGCCGATGGGCTGCCTCGCCGCCGCCGTGCCGCCGCAGCGCGAGGACGTCGGCTTCGTCGGCCCCGACAAGGTGTCGGCGAGGACGCACCGCCCGCTGTTCGAGGTGCGCTACGAGCTGGTCAGCGCGATTCCTTCCAGGCGTCCGGAGCCCTTGCCGCAGATCGACATGGGCAGCGCGAAGCCTGCCATCCACCCGTTGTCGCTGGACGTTCCGGGCGGGATTGCGGTGGGAGGGCAGTTCCACAATCCCAACATGGAGCTGTGCCGCGGCTGGGGTTGCGAAGCGCAGCCGCGCCGCTGAAGTCCGGCCGGCTCAGTCGCCGAAGTAGTACGACGCGCCGAGGTTGGCCTGCCAGCGTGACGCGCTGCCCGCCAGCCGGTGGTTGAAGCCGGCGTCGAGCTGCAGGCGTGGAGTGGCCATCCATGCGAGGCCAGCGCCGGCGAGCTGCCCGGCTTGCGCATGGCTCGGATGCAGCGTCGCCAGTTGCAGGTAGGCGCTCAGTGTCGGCGTGACCGACACGGTGTCGCTGAGCGCCAGCGTGCTGCTGTCGCCTGCGGCACGCGCATCGGCGAGATACAGCCCCAGCGACTGCCTTGCTCCCGCCTGCCGGTTCACTTCCAGTCCGAGCATGTACTGGCGGCGGTCGGCCCGGAACGCGCGACTGCCGTCGGTGAATGTCATGCTGCCGAGGAGGCCCCAGCTCCACGCCGGGTTGCCGGCCGGCAGCGCGAACTTGAGGCCCAGGCTGCTGCTGCCGCGGCCGTACAGGTCGCCGCCGGGCGTGGCCAGCCGGTTCCACGGCGTGCTGCCCAGCTGCAGTTCCAGCGGTCCGCCCAGGCCCAGGCGGAGCAGGGTGTCGGCGCTGTACAGGCGGGTGGTCGTGGCGCCGTCGCGGTCTTCGCTGACATCCGGCAGGCCTTGTTCGATGGTGAACGCACCGGCATCCAGGACCGCGGGGGCAAAGCCCATGCCCGGTCGGTCGTAGCCGGGGTTGCGGGTCTGTGCGTGCGCCAACCCGAGTCCGGCCGTGGCGGCCAGCGCGATCGCCCAGGACGCGGACCGGCACGACGGGCCGGATGGTCTAAAATGGAACGTTCCCTTTCGCATCGCGCCAGTATCCCATGACCGTCCGCACCCGCTTCGCCCCCAGTCCCACCGGCTTCCTGCACATCGGCGGCGCGCGCACCGCGCTGTACTGCTGGCTGGAGGCGCGTCGTCGCGGCGGCGAGTTCGTGCTGCGCATCGAGGACACCGATCGCGAGCGCTCCACCGACGCGGCCGTGCAGGCGATCCTCGACGCCATTCACTGGCTCGACCTGGATGCCGACGAGGCGCCGGTCTACCAGACCCATCGGCTGGCCCGCTACAAGGAGGTCGCCGACAAGCTGCTGGCCGAGGGCAAGGCCTACTACGCCTACGAGTCGAAGGACGAGATCGAGGCGATGCGCGAGGCGGCCATGGCGAAGGGCGAGAAGCCCCGCTACAACGGCTACTACCGCGATCGCAACGAACCGTACCGCGACGATCCGAACCGGGTGATCCGCTTCAGGAATCCCGCCGAGGGTTCGGTGGTGTTCGAGGACAAGGTCAAGGGGCGCATCGAGATCGCCAACAGCGAGCTGGACGACCTGGTGATCTTCCGCTCCGACGGCTGGCCGACCTACAACTTCGCCGTGGTGGTGGATGACATCGACATGGGCATCACCGAGGTGATCCGCGGCGACGACCACGTCAACAACACCCCGCGCCAGATCAACATCTACCACGCGCTGGGCGCGCCGGTGCCGGAGTTCGCCCACCTGCCGATGATCCTCGACCACGAGGGCAGGAAGCTCTCCAAGCGCACCAACTCGGTCAGCGTGATGGAGTACCGCAGCGACGGCTACCTGCCGCACGCGCTGCTCAACTACCTGGTGCGCCTCGGCTGGTCGCACGGCGACCAGGAGATCTTCTCGCGCGAGGAGATGGTGAAGCTGTTCGACATCGCCGACGTCAACAAGGCCGCCTCGCGCTTCGACACCGAAAAGCTGAAGTGGCTGAACCAGCACTACCTGAAGACCGACGATCCGCAGGCGATCGCGCCGGAATTCGAGTGGCACCTGCGCCAGGCGGGACTGGATCCGGCGAAGGGGCCGGCCGCGGCCGACCTCATCGTCGCCCTGCGCGACCGCGTGCAGACGCTGAAGGAGATGGCCGAGCGCGCGGCGATCTGGTTCGGTCCGATCACCGAGTGGGACGAGAAGGCCGTCGCCAAGCACCTGAAGAACGACAGTGCGGTCGCCGTGCTGACCGAGGCGAAGGCGCAGTTGGCCGACTGCGCGTGGAAGCCCGAGCCGATCCATGCGGTGATCGAGCAGGTGGCGGCGAAGCTCGAGTTGGGCATGGGCAAGGTGGCCCAGCCGCTGCGCGTGGCGATGACCGGTACCCAGGTGTCGCCGTCGATCGACCACACCATCTACCTGGCTGGCCGCGACGTGGCGCTCGAGCGCATCGACGCCGCAATCGCCCGCGCGCAGGGTTGATCGGCCGCGCCATGCATCGTCGCCCCGGCCATCGGCATGGATGAATTGCTGGCCAAGGCGACGCAGGGCGTGGATCTGGATGCGCCGGGCGCGTTCTGGCACGTCTTTGCCAACCTGATGGCGTTGGTGCCTTGGGCCGCGTTGACCTGGTGGAGCCTGTTCTTCGTCGCGGTCGGTGCCGCGCTGGGATGGTGGCGCGGACGCACCGGCGCGGGCGTGGTCTGGGCACTGCTGCTCGGACCGGTCGGTTGGTGGGTGGTCTGGCGCCTGCCGCCACCCTCGGCCAGCCGTCCGCCGCCGTTGCCACCACGACGTCCGTCGCGCTGATCCGTACGAACTTTCGTTCCTGCCGTTCGCCCCCATCTGGCGGTATCGGGTGCCGGTGGTGCCCGATGTATGATCCCGATCGAGGTGAACCCATTGAGCAAGCAGGCAGCGGGCAAGTTCCACACGCACCACGAGGAGACCCCGCAGGGTTTTGTCGAGGCGGTTTCGCACGCCAGCGAGGAGCGCGGCCTGCGGCTGACGCCGCTGCGCAAGGAAGTGCTGGAACTGGTGGCCGCAGCAGGCAAGCCGGTCAAGGCCTACGACCTGCTCGACCAGCTGCGCGAGCATCACGGCAATGCGGCACCGCCCACGGTTTACCGCGCGCTGGATTTCCTGCTCGAGCAGGGCTTCATCCACAAGCTCGAATCGGTCAACGCGTTCGTATCCTGCCACCATCCGGCCGAGGCGCATCAGGTGCCGTTCCTGATCTGCGATGTCTGCTCCAGCGCGCAGGAAGTGTGCGACGAACGGGTCGCGGCACTGATCGAGGCGCAGGCCGAGAGTTTCGGCTTCCGGCCGCAGGCGCAGACGCTGGAAGTGCACGGCGTGTGTCGCAACTGCCGCAAGGACTGAACCGACCCACGCGAGCCGTCGGCTTCGGGTTGGCAAGTGGCAGTGTTATAAAGTAACATCCTTGTCCAGACAGGCGGTCCTCCCCGCCGCCGTTGACTGGGGCGACCCCATGCAACCCGAGCCTTCCGACAAATCCTTCTGGTGGCATGTGGCCGATCGCATCGGCGCCACGGCCTCGTTCCTCTGCGCGATCCACTGCGCCGCGTTGCCGTTCGTGCTGGCGATCCTGCCACTGGTGGGGCTGGAGTTTCTCGCCAGTCACACCTTCGAGCGCGGGTTCGTGATGTTCGCCAGTGCGCTGGCGCTGTTCAGCCTGGGCCGGGGCTACCGGCGTCACCGCATGCCGCAGCCACTGACGTTCGCGTTGCCGGGGCTGACCCTGCTGCTGCTCGGCGTGACCCTGGCCGAGGGGTATTCGATCGCGGTGCACAGCGTGCTGGTAACGATCGGCGGTCTGCTGCTGGCCTTCTCGCACTTCCTCAACCTGCGAGCCGACCGCCTGAACGGGCACATCCACGGCCCCACCTGCGTGCACTGAACGGCGGCGCTGCGCCGTCTTGCGATTTGCAGGTCGGCTGCTACGATGACCGGCCGTTCCAGTCATCAACGAATCATCGAGGAGTTCCCATGGGTAAGGGCGATCGCAGGACCCGCCGCGGCAAGATCAATCGTGCCAGCTACGGCAACAGCCGCGCTCATGGCGCCCAGCCGGCCGTGGCCGGCGGCAAGCCGACCGTGACCAAGCCGGCGGCGGCCAAGAAGGCGGCACCGAAGAAGAAGTCGGCCTGAGCGCACGCGCCAGGCGACATCACGAAAAACCCCGCCGCGGCGGGGTTTTTCGTGTCCGGCATTCAGCCCGTGGCGCGACCGCCGACCCAGCGCTGGCCGAGCAGGTCGCCGCCGATCCAGTAGCAGAGTTCGGCCGGCTCCTGCACGCGCCACACGGCGAGATCCGCACGCTGTCCGGCGGCGAGCGTGCCGCGGTCGTCCAGTCCCAGCGCGCGGGCGGCGTGCACCGTGATGCCGCGCAGCGCCTCGTCCGGGGTCAGCCGGAACAGCGTGCAGGCCATGTTCGCCGCCAGCCGCAGCGACAGCAGTGGCGAGGTGCCAGGGTTGCAGTCGGTAGCCACGGCCAGCGGCACGCCGGCGGCGCGCAGACCGTCCACCGGCGGTAGCGTCGTCTCGCGCAGCGCGTAGAACGCGCCCGGCAGCAGCACCGCGACGGTGCCGGCGCCGGCCATCGCCTCGATGCCGGCGTCGTCCAGGTGTTCCAGATGGTCGGCCGACAGTCCGCCGAACTCCGCCACCAGCGCCGCGCCGCCCTGGTCGGACAGCTGCTCGGCGTGCAGCTTCACCGGCAGGTTCAGCGCGGTCGCCCGCTCGAACAGGCGACGGGTCTCTTCCGCGGTGAACGCAATCCGTTCGCAGAAGGCATCCACTGCATCGATCAGGCCTTCCTCCGCCAGCGCCGGCAGCCAGCGGTCGCAGACCTCGGTGACGTAGGCCGCGCGCCTTTCGCGGAATTCCGGCGGAACCGTGTGCAGGCCGAGAAAGCTGGTGCGCACGGTGACACCCAGCTCCTCGCCGAGGCGGCGCGCCACGCGCAGCATTTTCCGCTCGTCGTCCAGAGCCAGACCGTAGCCGGATTTGATTTCCAGCGTGGTGACGCCGTCGGCCAGCAGCGCGCGCGCGCGCATCGAGGCGCTGGCCAGCAGTTCATTCTCGCTGGCTGCGCGGGTGGCGGTCACGGTCGAGACGATGCCGCCTCCCGCCCGCGCGATCGTCTCGTAGCTGGCGCCGTGCAGGCGCATGTCGAACTCGCGTGCGCGCTGTCCGCCGAACACCAGGTGGGTGTGGCAGTCGATCAGACCCGGCGTGACCAGCGCGCCGCCCAGGTCGATCGTCTCGACCGCCGGCGGGAGTACGCTCGAGGCCAGTTCCGCGCGTCGGCCCACCCAGGCGATGCGGTCCCCCGCGATCGCCAGCGCGCCGTCGTCGATCAGACCGAACGGCGCGTCCCCGGCGAATGTCGCCAGCCGGGCTCCGGTCAGCAGCACGTCCCAGCGCGGTGCGGTCATCGCTGCGGCCTCCGGCTCAGTGGGCGTCGGGTGCGGTGTCGTTCGGTGGTGCCGTCGGCTCCTCGTAGTCGCGCGGAGCGGCTTGTTCGTCGTAGGCGCTGGTCTTGCCGGCAGGCATGGGTTCCTCGATCTCCAGGTCCTCGTGCGCAGTGGCGGGATCAGCGTCTCCACGCGCTTCTGCCTCGGCCTTGGCGGCAGCCTGGGCGGCGGCGGCATGCTGGCGCTCGAAGTCCTGCACCATGCGCTCTGCGAAATCCTTGTAGACCGGGGTCGGGCTGAAGATCGACGCAGCCGCGCGTGCCAGCAGGCAGGCGGCCATGATCGGGATCACCATGTCCTGGTTGTCGGTCAGCTCCATCGCGATCACTGCCGAGGTCAGCGGTGCGCCGGTCACGCCCGACAGGTAGGCGCTCATGCCCAGCAGCACCACCGCGCCGGCCGGCACGCCGGGCAGGAAGGTGGCGATGTTGTGGCCCAGTCCCGCACCGACGGCCAGCGCCGGCGAGAAGATGCCGCCCGGGATGCCGGCCCAGTACGACACCACGTTGGCCAGCAGCTTGGCGATGCCGAAGCCTTGGCCCGGGGTGGCCGCGGCTTCCTGCACGAAGGCACGGGCCTGGTCGTAACCGGTGCCGTAGATGTTGTTGTGGGTGAGCACGCCAAGCACGGCCAGCGCCAGGCCGCAGCCGGCGGCGAACAGCACCGGTGCGTGCGAGCGCAGCCGTCCGATGTAGGCCAGCGGGCCGCGGCGGCTGAGCAGGATCAGTCGCGCGAACAGGCCGCCGAGCAGGCCGCAGATGATGCCGGTGAGCAGCACCGCCAGCCAGGCATGACCCAGCGGCAGGCTCGCCTCGACTTCGCCGAAGTAGGCGTAGTTGCCCATGATGCCCAGCGAGACCACACCGCCGACGATCACCGCGGTCAGCAGCAGACCGCTGAAGCGGTGCTCGAAGGTGCCGGCCAGTTCCTCGATGGCGAACACCACGCCGGCCAGCGGCGTGTTGAACGCCGCGGCGATACCCGCCGCACCACCGGCCAAGATGAAGCGCGAGGCCGCCTTCGGATCGGTGAAGCCGAAGCGCCGGCCCAGCGTGTAGAACAGGCCCGCACCCACGTGCACGGTCGGACCCTCGCGGCCGATCGAGGCACCGACGCCCAGCGCGATCAGGGTGAGCACCATCTTGCCGGCGGCGATCGGCAGCGCCAGCATTCGCGCGCGGAAGCCTTCGTCCTCGATGTGCAGCGTGCCGATCACCTGCGGGATACCGCTGCCGCGCGTGGCGCGCAGCTTGCCTTCGGTCACCCAGGCGAGCCCGGCGAACACGATCGGCGTGAGGATCAGCGGGATCCACACGCCGTAGCCGAGCATCTGCTGGAACAGGTGGAACGACCAGTCGCTGGCCTTGGCGAACACGATCGCCGCCAGCGCCACCAGCACCGCGCCGATCCATAGCGCCAGGCGGCGCTTCCACTGGGCGGGGGCGAAGAATTCGTGGCCGAGCAGCGCCTGCAGGCGCGGGTTGGACGAGGTCGATGGAGGTGTTTGCTGGTCGGTCATGTCGTCGGGCAATGGAGGGAATTAGGTCAGCGCGCCAGCGTGTGCCAGCGCGTCTGGTAGAGGTCGAAGCGGCGGTCCTTGAGGTTCTGCACCGCGCCGGCGTTGCGTGCCTTGGCCAGGCTCTCCAGGCTGAGGTCGGCAAACAGCACCGTCTCGATGTTCGGCGTGGAGTCGGCGGCAATGCCGTCGCGGGCAAACGGGAAGTCGCTGGGGGTCAGGATGCAGCTCTGGCCGTACTGGATGTCGAAGTTGTTCACGCCGGGCAGGTTGCCCACGTTGCCTGAGAGCACCACGTAGCACTGGTTCTCGATCGCCCGCGCCTGCGAGCAGTAGCGCACGCGCAGGTAGCCCTCGCGCACGTCGGTGCAGAACGGCACGAACAGGATCAGCGCGCCCTGGTCGGTGAGGTGGCGGGCGACCTCGGGGAACTCCGAGTCGTAGCAGATCATCACGCCGATCGGGCCGCAGTCGGTCTGGATCGTCGCCGCACTCTCGCCGCCGGTGATGTTCCACACGGTGCGTTCGCTGGGCGTGGGGTGCAGCTTCTCGCGTTCGTGGATCGAGCCGTCGCGCAGGCACACGTAGCAGACGTTGTGGATGTCGCCGTTCGGCTGTTCGGTCGGGTGCGAGCCGCCGATGATGTTGATGTTGTAGCGCACCGCCAGCGAACTGAAGAGCTCCTTCACCTGCGGCGTGTAGTGGCTCAGCTTGCGGATCGTCTCGACCGGCGAGAGCTCCTCGTTCTCGATCGACAGCAGCTGCAGCGTGATCAGCTCGGGGAAGGTGACGAAGTCGGCGCTGTAGTCGGCGGCGATGTCGGTGAAGTATTCCACCTGGGTGGCGAACTCCTCGAACGACTTGATCCGCCGCTGCTGGTACTGCACCGAGGCCACGCGCACCGATTCGGGCAGGCGCTGCGGCGTCGGTACCGAGGGCATGTCCGGATGGTCCATGCGCTTCGGGTTGCGCCACACCAGATGGGCGGCGTAGCCGAGCGAGTCGTAGTCCGACGGCACGTAGTTGCGCAGCAGGCCGACCAGTTCGAAATCGTTGTGCAGCTGGAAGCTCAGCGTCTGGTCGCGGCGCCTGCCTTCGACCACCGCCTGCACGTAGGCCTCGGCGCTGCCGTAGCGGGCGAGGTTCTTGGCCAGGCCGGGGATGCGTCCGCCGAACACGATGCCGCGCAACTTCAGTTCCTGGCACAGCCGCTTGCGCGCCTGGTACAGGCGCTGGCCGATGCGCATGCCGCGATAGTCCGGGTGCACCACCACTTCCATCCCGTACAGCCAGTCGCCGTCGGGCTTGTGCCGCGAGGCCATGCCGCCACCGGTGATCTGCACCCAGGTGTGCGGCGCCAGCGCGGTGGCCTCGTCGATGCGGAAGGTGGCGCAGTAACCGACGATGCGCCCCTCGTACTCGACCACGAACTGGCCTTCCGGGAAGTGCGTCTGCTGGGAGCGCAGCATTTCCGCCGAATGGCCCCACTCGGCGGTGTAGACGCGGGCGGTCAGCTCGACCAGTTGAGGGACGTCCGCGGGCACCGCCAGCCGAAGCTGCAGCTTGGGTGCTTGCTCGGAAGTTTTCTTGGCCATCCGCCCATTATGCCGCACTGCCGCGAAGGCCGGGTCGACGCGGGCCGCTACACTGGGGCTTTTCGACGGATCGCCCCCATGATGTCGCCGGTTTCGCAAGAATCCCCCAGTGCCGATGTCCACTGGACGCCCCAGGGCTGGCGGGCCGGCGGCCAGCTGGCCGTCGATGCCACCGGGCATCTGGCCGAGTCGCCCGATGCGGTCGGCGAGCCCCTCGGCCGCTGGGTGCTGCCGGGCATGCCCAACCTGCATTCGCACGCGTTCCAGCGCGCCATGGCCGGGCTGGCCGAACGGCGCGGCCCCGGCAACGACAGCTTCTGGACCTGGCGCGAGGCGATGTACGGCTTCGCCGCCGCGCTGGATCCGGAATCGCTGCAGGCGATCGCCGCCCAGCTCTACGTGGAGATGCTCAAGGCCGGTTATACCCAGGTCTGCGAGTTCCACTACGTGCATCACCAGCCGGACGGCACGCCCTACGCGCAGCCCGAAGCGATGTCGCTGGCGCTGGTCGAGGCGGCGAAGGAAGCCGGCATCGCACTGACCCTGCTGCCGGTGCTGTACATGACCGGCGGTTTCGACGGCCGCCCGCTGGCGCCGCGACAGCGCCGCTTCGGCCATGCGGAGGTGTCCGACTACCTGCGCCTGCTCGAGGCGCTGCGCGCGCACGAATCGGCCGACCTGCGGGTGGGGATCGCGCTGCACTCGCTGCGCGCGGTGCCGGAGACCGCGATGCGCACCCTGCTGGCGACGGGCGCGGCGCAGGACCGCCAGATCCACATCCACATCGCCGAGCAGGTCGGCGAGGTGCAGGACTGCCTGGCCGTGCGCGGTGCGCGACCGGTCGAATGGCTGCTCGACCACGCCGAGGTCGACGCGCGCTGGTGCCTGGTCCACGCCACCCACCTGACCGGCCACGAGACCTCGCGTCTGGCGCGCAGCGGCGCGGTCGCAGGCCTGTGCCCGACCACCGAGGCGAACCTCGGCGACGGCCTGTTCCCGCTGGCCGACTACCTCGATGCCGGCGGCGTCCTCGGCGTCGGCTCGGACTCGCACATCTCGGTGTCGCCGGTGGAGGAACTGCGCTGGCTCGAATACGGCCAGCGGCTGGTCACCCGCCATCGCAACATCGCTTCGCGCGGCGAGGGCGCCAGCGTGGGCGAAACGCTCTGGTCCGCCGCCCTGCGCGGCGGTGCGCAGGCCTCCGGTCTGCCGATCGGCGCGCTGGAAGCGGGGCGGCGTGCCGACCTGCTGGTGCTGGATGACCAGGCCCCGCTGCTCGCCGCACGCGACGCCACCTCGGCGATGGACAGCTTCCTGTTCGCAGGCAACGTGCCGCTGGTGCGCCACGTGATGTGCGGCGGCCGCTGGGTGGTGCGCGACTTCGTGCATCACGACGAGGAGCGCATCGCCGCCCGTTACCGCGCGACGGTGGCGCGCCTTGGTCGAAGCGGGTGAACGGCAGCCATCTGAAAGCTTCCTAGGCGGTCGGCTGTGAGCCGCTTCAGGCGTTCCTGTCAGCACCATCCACGCCGGGAGTGCGCCATGCGCCGATTCGCATCACGTCTGTTGATCTCCACCGCCTTGCTGGGCGCCAGCGCGCTGTTGGCCGGTTGCATCGTGGTGCCGGCCCGCGGTCATGCGCGCGTGTGGATACCGGGCTACTGGGCCGCGCCGCATGTATGGGTCGCCGGCCACTGGCGCGTTCGCTGAGCGCTCAGCGTGACCAGTGCAGTCCGGCCAGCGCGGCGTGCAGTGCCTTCCATGCCTGGGCCTAGCTGAAGGGCGGCGTGCGCGGCGGGGCGTAGACCTCCGGTCGGGTGCCGTATACCAGCAGGTCGATCGCCACGCAGCGGTCGTTGCGCACTGCACGGTAACCCTCCACCTGCAGGTAGTGGCTCATCGCCGCGTCGCCGGCGCGAAAGCGCTGGAAGGACACGCCGCCGAGCGCCTGGCTGGCGATCGATCCGGGTTCGGCGCTGGCCGGCGTGTCCTCGCAGTGCGCCAGTGCGTCGGCATCGCCTCTCTCGCTGATGCGCAGCTCGGCGGCGGTGATCCGGTCCGATCCTTTCAGCATCAGCGCGGCCAGCGGGTGACCTTGCCCTTTGCCGCCGGCGAAGGCCTGCCATGCCGCGGCATCCAGATAGCTGCGATCGAAATCGCGGCGCAGCGTCATGTCGGCCGGGATGGCGATCGACAGTCCCAGCGGCGGGGCGGTGAACACGTGGGGCGTCGGTGTGTGCGCAGCGGACGACGCATCGGTCGGTTCGCCGTGGCATCCGGCGAGCAGGGCAAGGCTGGCGGTGATCAGGCAGAGGCGTTTCATGGGCGACTCCCGGGTTTGCCGGGATGGTCCGGTGCCCTGCATGAAGGGCGCGCTTGCGCCTTGTCTTCGCGCCGTGGAGGCCCCGTGAGCGGAACGAAAAAGGGCGCCAGCCTGCGCTGGCGCCCGGTCTTTTGCGGAGGGGGCCGAGGGGCTTACTGGGCCGGACTGGCCGACGGCACCGGATGGCTCTGGCGGAACTCCTTCCACTGCTCGCGGCGCGCCTCGCGCTGGCTGCGCATGGTCGCCAGCTGGGCCTTCTGCTGCGCCGTCAGCACCGCGTAGATCTGCGCCTTCACCCTGGCGCGCTGCTCGATGCGGGTCTGGGTCGCCTGGCCTTCCGCCTGCGCCAGGCGGGCCGCGGCGGCCTGGTAGCCAACCTGGTCCGGGGTCATCTGCTCGAACGCCGCGCGTTGGGTACGCAGCGCCTGCCACTGCCCCTTGTTCTGCTCGCGGCTGGCCTGGGTGATCTGCTTGATGCTGGCCTTCTGCGCGTCGGTGAGGTTGAGCTTGGCGAAGGCCTCGTGCATGCCGTGGTGGCCGCGATGGCCATGGTCGCCGAAGCGGTGCCCGCCATCATGGTTGCCACCGGCGGCGAAGGCCGCGCCGGTGATCGTCAGGGCCGAAGCGAGGATGAGGCCGAGGGTGGTCGTCTTGCGCATGGGTAACACCTCTTGCGTGGGTGGAGGACTTGCGATCATTGGACGACACCCCCGCGTGTATGTTCTTTGCGCGTAGGTAAAGATGCGTAAAGCCCGTGGCGTCCGCGCCGCGGCCCCACTGAAATGGCCGCCATGCAACGGATCCTGATCGCCGACGACGACCGTGCCCTGACCGGGCTGCTGGCCGAGTACCTGCAACGCGAGGGTTTTGCCGTGGACGTGGTGCACGACGGCGAGGCCGCGCTGGCGCGCCTGCGCGACGGTGCGCAGCGCCCGGACCTGCTGATCCTCGACGTGATGATGCCCGGCCGCGACGGCCTGGAGACGCTGCGCGAACTGCGCATGCAACAGCGGCTGCCGGTGATCATGCTGTCCGCGCGCGGCGAGCCGGTGGACCGGGTGATCGGGCTCGAACTGGGAGCGGACGACTACCTGTCCAAGCCCTGCCTGCCGCGCGAGCTGCTCGCCCGCGTGCGCGCGCAGCTGCGCCGGCAGACGCCGGAGGCGGCGGCGAACGTGCAGGTCGGCCACCTGCGCCTGCAGCCGGGCGACCGCCAGGCCTTTGTCGACGCGCAGGAGCTGACGCTGACCGGTGCCGAGTTTTCGCTGCTGCTGGCGTTGGCGCAGCGCGCGGGCGAGTTGGTGGACAAGGCCACGCTCACCCGGCTCGCGCTCGGGCGCGAGCTGGAACGTTTCGACCGCAGCATCGACGTGCACATCAGCCGCCTGCGGCACAAGCTGGCCGAGGCGTCCGCCGATGCGCCGCGGATCGAGTCGGTGCGCGGTTCCGGCTACCTGCTGCTGGCGGGTGGCGCATGAACCCGTTGCGCAGCTCGCTCTACCGGCGCCTGCTGATCGGCTTCTGCCTGGCCAACCTGGTGGTGCTGTTCGTCGGCGGTTCGCTGGCGCAGCGTTTCATCGAGTACAGCACGGCCGTGGAGATCGACTGGTCGGCGCTGGCCCGGGATGCCAGCCACGCCTACGACACCGGCGGCGGCCGCGGGCTGGTCGAGTGGTCGCACGAGCAGCGCCGGGAGGGGATCGAGGCGACGCTGTTCGAGGACGGCCGCCCGCTGACGCCGTTCCGTGCGGGGCCGACCATGCTGCGCGACCTTCCCACCTGGCTCGCTGCCGGGCACGACGTGCTGGTGCAGCCGCGTCCGGGGCTTTACCTGGCCGTGCAGCCGGTACAGGGTGCCGACGGCCGGACGCGCCAGCTGGTGGCCCTCAGTCGCACCCACACCCGGCTGCACCAGCACACCCGGCAGACCATCCTGCTCGCCGTGCAGGCCGCGCTCTCGCTGTTGCTGATCGGCGTGATCGGCTGGTGGATCGCGCGCAGCGTGGCGCGCCCGGTGGCGGCGCTGCGTGCGGCGACCCGGCGCATGGCGGCCGGCGAGCTGTCCACCCGCGTGCGATGGAAGGACGGTCGCGGCCGCGACGAGCTGGCGCAGCTGGCCGGCGATTTCGACGCGATGGCCGAGCGCATCGAGGCGCTGGTCGCGCACGACCGCGGGGTGCTGCAGGACCTCTCCCACGAACTGCGCTCGCCGCTGGCGCGGCTGCAGCTGCTGCTGGATTTCGCGCGGCGCAGTCGCGATCCCGACGAGGCCGCCGGCTACTTCGCCCGCGCCGAACAGGAGATCGAGCGGCTGGACCGCATGACCGGCGAGATGCTCGCGCTGTCGCGGCTGGAAGGCGGCCTGCCGGGCGACCGGCGCGAGCCGGTGGATCTGTCGGAGCTGGTGCGGCATGCCGTAGGGCAGGCGGCACTGGAGGCCTCCACGCGCGGGATGGCATTGACCTGCGATGCGACCGGATCGGTGTGGGTCGATGGCAGCGTGCAGTTGCTCGAACGGGCGATCGACAACCTGCTCGGCAATGCCCTGAAGTTCAGTGGCGAGGGTGGCGCGGTCGAGCTGCATGTGCGCACCGTCGGCAGCGAGGCGGAGTTCAGCGTCCGCGACCACGGGCCGGGTGTACCCGCAGCGGAGCTGGCGTCGCTGTTCCGTCCGTTCTTCCGCGGCAGCAATGCGGGGCGTGCCGAAGGGCAGGGGCTGGGCCTGGGCATCGTGCAGCGCGTGGCCCGTGTGCACGGTGGGCGGGTGGTTGCGCGCAACGCCGAGGGCGGTGGACTGGAAGTCTGCCTGCATCTGCCGCTGGCCCAGGCGGATGCCAGCACCGGCCCTGGTTGACCGATGGCCGGAGCGTCCCGCGTGGGACGGCGTTGTCGATAGTCCGGATCAGGCAGCGTAAGCTGCGCGCTTTCCGATCCTCCCCCAAGGTCATGCCCCCGTCATCTGCCGCCGCCCCCGCCCCCGCGGACGCTTCGCACGAGGCCATCCGCCACGGCACCGCGGCCTTCCGGCGCACCAACCTGGCCTTGTTCGCCGCCGGCTTCGCCACCTTCGGCCTGCTGTACTGCGTGCAGCCGCTGATGCCCGAGTTCAGCCGCGACTACGGGGTCAGCGCGGCGACCAGCGCGCTATCGCTGTCGCTGAGCACTGGCGTGCTGGCGTTCGCCATGCTGTTCATGGGCGGGGTGTCCGACGCGGTGGGGCGCAAGTCGGTGATGGTCGCTTCGCTGCTGTCCTCCGCGCTGCTGGTGCTGGCCAGCACGATGGTGCAGCAGTGGCCGCTGCTGCTTGCGCTGCGCATGCTGCTCGGCTTCACCCTGAGCGGGGTGCCGGTGGTGGCGATGACCTACCTTGCCGAGGAGGTGCACCACGACTCGATCGGCCTGGGCATGGGCCTGTACATCAGTGGCAACGCGATCGGCGGCATGAGCGGACGGCTGATCGCCGGCGTGCTGACCGACCACTTCGGCTGGCGCGTGGGCATGGGCACGGTGGGCGC
Organism: Dyella ginsengisoli LA-4; assembly: GCF_000334915.1. GTDB lineage: Bacteria > Pseudomonadota > Gammaproteobacteria > Xanthomonadales > Rhodanobacteraceae > Dyella_A > Dyella_A ginsengisoli_A. The sequence continues at coordinate 106,139 of NZ_AMSF01000005.1, forward strand.
GGTAGGCCTGGTGGCCTGCCTGCTGTTCTGGCGCAGCCTGCCACCGTCGCGGCATTTCATCGCGCGGCCGTTCCACCTGCGCAGCCTGCTCGGCCGCTTCGCCGGCCTGTTCCGCGACCCCGGCCTGCCGTGGCTGTTCGCCGAGGGTTTCCTGCTGCTCGGCGCCTTCGTCACCGTCTACAACTACCTGGGCTATCGCCTGCTGGCCGCGCCGTACCACCTCAGCCAGACCGCGGTCGGCCTGGTCTTCGGCATCTACCTGATCGGCACCTTCAGCTCCACCTGGATGGGCCACCTGGCCGGCCGGCTGGGCCGGCGCAAGGTGCTGTGGAGCGCGTTCGCGCTGATGCTGGCCGGCGTGGCGCTAACCGCCGCCGCGCCGCTGCCGCTGATCCTGCTCGGCATCGTGGCGATCACCTTCGGCTTCTTCGGTGGCCACTCCATCGTCAGCAGCTGGGTCGGCCGTCGCGCCGGCACGGCCAAGGCGCAGGGCTCGAGCGTGTACCTGTTCTCGTACTACATGGGCTCGAGCATCGCCGGCGCCAGTGGCGGGCTGTTCTACGCCGCGCACGGCTGGAACGGCGTGGTCGGTTTCGTCGGCGCGCTGGTGCTGGCCGGCCTGCTGGTGGCGTGGCGGCTGTATCGCCTGCCGCCACTGGTCAACGTAGCGACGCTGCCGCAGCCGACCAGTCGCGGGGCGATGCCGTGAGGGGGCTTTTTGTCGGCTCGGCCGTCGCAGTTGAGGGGTGAGAGTGTCGCGCGCCAAGCGTTGCCGCACGCCCCACCGCCGTCATTCCCGCGAAGAGCTTTTCAACAGCCGCAGGCTGGTCAAGCGGGAGGTGCGTTTCAATGGCGGAAGCCGGCCATCCAGTGTCTTTCCGCAGTTCTCGTTGTGCGCAGCATCAGAGCGAAGAGCGGTTTCGTCCTCCTGCGGAGGCCGAGTCACTTTTCTCTGTTTGGCCAGAGAAAAGTAACCAAAAGAGAGGCCACCCCGCTTCCGCGCCTCCCGGGCCGTTGGCCCGGGAGGTCCGCGTCCGGGCTGCGGGGTTTGTCGACAGTCCATCCATGGACTGACGCCAAACTGGCCGGCATCCATGCCGGCCACCCTACGGGCTGATCCTCCGCCCGGCCGCCGCTGCAGAGGGGAGGGAAGGTCAAAAGCAGCGCGCCCAGGCTCGGCGATCGCTTACGCGATCACCATCGCCTGTGCTTTGGCTTTGGCTTTGGCTTTTGCTTTTGCTTTTGCTTTTGAGCGCCCCCTCCCTTGTGAGGCGGTGAGGCGCGGACGACAGGCCCGCAGGGGCATCGGCAGGGACGCCGATGCCTTTTCGTCAGGGCAGGAAGCCCTGTCGAAAAGCCCGGCCGCGGCTCACGGACTTGCCGGGCTCAGCCCGGCAAGCGCCGAGGAGGGTCGCCTTCTCTTTGGTTACTTTCTCTTGGCGATCCAAGAGAAAGTGACTCGGGCGCCGAAGGCGCACGAAAGCCCTGCTTTTCCTGCGCGCCGAGCCGCTTTGAGCTGCGGCAGCGTGGCACTCAGACAACCGTGCGGATGCCCTAAACGGTCACCCGATCAAGCTCAAGCTATCCCGGTAACGCGGACAACCCTCACCGCGCCGCCGGCACCAGCATCTCCTCCACCTGCCGGTAATCGCCGTCGTTGCGCTCGGGCACGATGTGCAGCAGGTGGGTCATCAGCGGATAGACGTCCACGTTCGGGAACTCCGGCACCACCACGTGTTGGCGGAAGTCCGGGCCGTGCGCCAGGAACAGCGCGCGCATCGCCGGGTCGTCGTTGTCGAAGCCATGCTCGCCCCAGATCGGCTTGCCGTGGTGGAGCATGCTGCGGGTGTTGCTGGTGATCAGCCAGCCGGTCTGCGCCAGGCAGAACAGCGGGGGCACCCGTGCGTTGTGGCCGTAATGCAGGTGGGCCGGGATGTCCGATTTCTTCCAGCACTGCATGTGCGGGTGCGGGCGCAGCAGTGCGTTCGCCACCTCGGCCTCGTGGCCGGGCGCCGGGATGATCCCGGAGATCGCGCCGGTGGACACCACCGTGGCGTGCCCCGGCACGATCAGGTCGTCGAGGAAGATGCGCTGGTCCGGCGGCGTCTGTGCCATGCCGTGGTCGGCCACCACGATCAGGTCGATGCGGTCGTACAGGCCGCGCTGCTTCAGCCCGGCCACCAGCCGCGCCAGCGCGGCATCCACCTGGCCGATGGCCGCATTGGTCTGCGGCGCATCCGGTCCGTAGTAGTGCCCGGCGGTATCCACTGCCTCGAAGTACAGCGTGAGCAGCTGCGGGCGCTGTGCGGCCGGCAGATCCAGCCAGGACAGCACCTTGTCCACGCGCGCGTCGTACGGCATGTCGCCGTCGTACGGCAGCCAGTGGTCCGGGCGCACGCCATGGATGGCCGCCTCCGAGCCGGGCCAGAACAGTGTGGCGGCGCGCAGGCCCTGCTTCTGCGCGGTCACCCAGATCGGCTCGGCCTCGTTCCACCAGCGTGCGTCGCCCACCGCCTTGCGGTTGCCCAGGCTGAAGCGACCCAGCGCGGGATCGAACATCGAGTTGTCGACGATGCCGTGGTCATCCGGGTAGCGCCCGGTTACCAGGGTGTAGTGGTTGGGGAACGTGAGCGACGGAAACGACGGCCGCATCGCCCTCGCGCGCACGCCCTCGTCCGCCAGCGTGGACAGCGTGGGCGAAAGGCCGCGATCCAGGTAATCGGCGCGGAAGCCGTCGAGCGAAACCAGCAGCAGCGTCGCGGGCTTCGCGTCATGCGACCGGGCGTGGCGGGTGGCCGGGGTAGCGCAGCCTGCCAGGAGGGCGAGGGCGGCGCAGCTGAAGTAGCGGAGGATCGTATGCATTCGGGGCGACGGATGGATGGGGACCGTTGATGATGCGCACTTGTCCTGCGCATGCCATGGCCCGATCGGCCTATGGCATCTGCCTGCGGCGGTCCGGCAGTGCGCTCAGCGCGCCGCCGGTACCAGCATGTCTTCGACCTGTCGGTAATCGCCATCGTTCGGCTGCGCCGGCAGCCCGAGCAGGTGCGCCATCAGCGGATACACGTCCACGTTCGGGAACGCGCCATGCACCACGCCGCGCTCGAACGCCGGCCCATGCGCCACGAACAGCGCGCCCATGCGTGGATCGGCGTTGTCGTAGCCGTGCTCGCCGCGGGTCCGGGTCTGCGGGTGGCGGCGCATGTAGCGTTCGGTGGAGATCGTCCAGCCGGTGTCCGCCAGACACAGCAGTTGCGGCACGCGCGGGTTGTGGCCATAGGCGAGCCGGGCCGGTACGCGCGACTTGTCCCAGCACTGCATGTGCGCGTGCGGCCGTTCCATGCGGGCCTCGATCGCGGCGAAGTCGGCGCCCGGCTTCGGGTCGATGCCGGCCAGCACGCCGGCGGTGACCAGCTTCACCTGGTCCAGCGGCAGCAGCCCGTCCAGCGTGATCACGTGGCCCGTCGGCACCGTGGCCATGCCGTGGTCGGACACCACGATGATGTTCATGCGCTCGAGCAGGCCGCGCCGGCGCAGCCCGGCGACCAGCCGGCCCAGCGCCTCGTCGGTGTCGCGCAGGGCCTGGTCCACCTGCGGCGAATCCGGACCGTAGTCGTGGCCGGCATGGTCCACCGCGTCGAAATACAGGGTGAGGAAGCCCGGCCGCTGATCGCCCGGCAGGTCGAGCCAGGCCAGCACCTGGTCCACCCGCTGGTCGGCGGTGACGTCGCCGTCGTAGGGGCGCCAGTGATCCGGATGCATGCCCTGGATGTCGGCCTCGGTGCCGGGCCAGAACATCGTCGCGGTCTTCAGCCCGTGGCGGTCGGCCGTGATCCACAGCGGCGTCGCCTCGTCCCACCATCGCCCGTCGCTCACCGCCTTGCGATCGCCCAGGTCGAAATGGCCCAGCTGCGGATCGTCCATCGTGTTGTGCACGATGCCGTGGCGGTCCGGGCGCAGGCCGGTGACCAGGGTGTAGTGGTTCGGAAAGGTCAGCGAGGGGAACGAGGGCTGCATGCTGCGGGCGCGCACGCCGTCGCGGGCCAGCGCGGCCAGGTTCGGACTGAAGTCGCGGTCGATGTAGTCGTGGCGATAGCCGTCGATCGAGATCAGCAGCAGCGGCGCGGGGCGATGGTCTGCGGCATCCCGTGCCGGGGTCCCTGCGCAGGCCGCGATGAACGGCAGCAGCGCCAGGGCGAGTAAACGAAACAGGAATTTCATGCGTTGAAACCTAGGATCCACATCCATGACAACGCGCCATGATCGCGCACAGGTGTGACAATGACACGTTCCCGCCCGCTCTCCCCCGTGCTTGCCACCATGGCCGTGGCCCTGCTTGCCGCTGGCGTCGCGCAGGCCCAGTCCACCGTGCCGGCCCCGCGCCCGGTGCCGATCCAGCCGACCGGCTCGCAGCAGCGCTTCCGCGAGGCGGTGCAGCAGAGCCAGGTGCGCGACCAGTTGCAGAAGGCCCAGGTCGAGCACCAGCTGACCCAGCGCACGCTGGAGAGCACGCGGCACAAGCCGGGCAGCACCACCTCGAACGACAAGCAGGTCGACAACGCCAAGCAGGCGCAGGACCAGCTCTACAACGCCCAGCAGCGCGCCCGCGTGCAGCGCTACAGCGACGCCCTGATGGCGCAGCCGGTGCCGCAGCCCGCACCCCGGCCAGTGGCCGCCGAAAAGGACACCACCACCGGCCACTGAGCCGGAGTAGTTTCAGCCGAACAGGTCGCCGCGCGCCACGCGCGCTTCCAGCGCCAGCAGCCAGCGCTTGTTCGGCAGGCCGCCGCCGAAGCCGGTGAGGTTGCCGTTGGCGCCGATCACCCGGTGGCAGGGCACCACGATCGGCAGCGGATTGGCGCCGTTCGCCGCACCCACCGCCCGCGCCGCGCCGGGGTCGCCCACGCGCCGTGCCAGCTCGCCATAGCTGATCGTCTCGCCGTACGGGATCTGCGACAGCTCGCGCCACACTGCGAGCTGGAACGGCGTGCCCCGCGGGTTCAGTGGCAGCTCGAATGTCGTGCGCGTGCCGGCGAAATATTCCTCCAGCGCCTCGCGTGCGAAGGCCAGCGCTTCCGGATCGTGCACCCATCCGGCAGGCACCGGGCCGTGGCCGCGCCGTCCTTCGAAATGGATGCCGCGCAGGCCGTGCGCATCGGCGCTGAGCCGCAGCACGCCGCAGGGCGAGGGCAGGTCGACGTAGCGGATCGTCGTATCGTTCATCGGGACGGTTTCGTCTTCGGCGCAACGGCCACGCTGCGCCACAGGTGCATCACCGCATAGGCGCGCCAGGGCCGCCATGCCTCGGCGCGCTGCTCCATCGCCCGCGTGCTCAACGCGTCGCCACCGGGGGCGGCCGCGCGGCGCAGGATCAGGTCCGCCGCGGGGAACGCGTCGGGGTGACTCAAACCGCGCATCGCCATGTAGTGCGCGGTCCATGCGCCAATGCCGGGCAGCGCCACCCAGCGTTCCGCGAACGCATCCAGCGGCTGTTCCGGGCGGAAGTCGATGCGGCCGTCCAGCAGCGCCTGCGCCACGCCGCGGATCGTCGCCGCGCGCGCCGTGGTGATGCCGAGCGCACCGAGGTCCGCCTCGACCAGCTGCGCGGCATCGGGAAACAGTTTCGCCAGCCCCGGTGGGGCGCCGGCCACCGGCGTGCCGAAGCGCTCGACCACCCGCGCTGCCAGCGTGCGCGCGGCGGCCACGCTGACCTGCTGTCCCAGGATCGCGCGCACTGCGATCTCGAAGCCGTCCCAGCCGCCGGGCAGGCGCTGTCCCGGGTGCTTCCTCACCAGCGGGCCGAGCACGGCGTCGCGGCGGAACGCGGCAGCGATCGTCTGCGGCGCGGCGTCCAGGTCGAACATGCGGCGCAGCCGCGTCACCACCGCCAGCAGTTCGCCCGGCGGCACGCCGTGCACCTCCAGCCGCAGCGCATGCTCGTCGCGTGCACCGACGCTCACCCGCAGCCACGACGGCGCGGCCGGGTCGCCGAACACGCGGCTGTAGCTGGCTTCGTCCACCGCCTCCACGCCGGGCAGCGCGCGGCCGCGCAGGAACGCCAGCAGCGCGGCGAAGTCGTACGGCGGGCGGTAGCCGAGCTTCAGCACCAGCGGCGCGCCGGCCGGTGCGCGCGGCAGCCGGCGCAGCTCGCGCGGGGCGATCCGGTTCGCCTGCGCGAACGCCGCGTTGAAGCGACGCAGGCTGCCGAAGCCCGCGGCCATCGCCACCTCGGTCACCGGCATCGCGGTCTCGGTCAGCAGTTGCTTGGCGAACAGCAGGCGGCGCGTGGTGTGCACGCGGATCGGCGGCACGCCGACGTGCTCGACGAACAGTCGCCGCAGCTGCCGCGCGCCCAGGTCCAGCCGCGCCGCCAGCGTGTCCACCGAGCCGTGCTCCAGTTCGCCGTGCTCGATCAGCGTGAGTGCGCGCGCCACCGCGTGCTCACCGCGCTGCCAGACATCGTTGCCCGGCGCCAGCTCCGGCCGGCAGCGCAGGCAGGGCCGGAAGCCGTCCGCCTCGGCCGCGGCAGCGCTGGCGTAGTAGCGCACGTTCGCCGCCTTCGGCGACGGCGCCGGGCACACCGGGCGGCAGTAGATGCGCGTACTGGTGACGGCGGTGAAGAACAGGCCGTCGAAGCGCGCGTCGCGGCTCAGTCGCGCCTGTTCGCAGGTGCGCGTGTCCAGCGGTCGCGGGAGCAGGGTGGAGGTGTCCATGCCGGCAGGCTAGCACCGCGTCCGCGATGGAACTCGCCGTTTTCGGACATCAATGCTCAACGTGCTTCGGGGCAGGGTGCATCGCGGTGTTGGTCGAACGCGGCGAGTGCCGCGGCGTCGGCCGGGCGCCCTTCGTCGCCGCCGTCGAACTGCACCCGCCACGCGCCGTCGCGACCGCGACGCCACGTGGTCGCGAAGCGACCGATCACGGTGTGCGTCCGGCCATCCGTGCCGGTGGTCGTCATCCGGTACGGTCCGCTCGACAGCGCCAGCCGCCCGTCCGCACTCGTCACCACGTGCGCCGGGTACCAGTCCAGCTGCAGCGCCTTGCCGTCGATGACCGCCTTCCACGCCGGCAGGATCGCGGCTGGCCCGCGCAGCGGGTGTTCGCCGTTCGCGTCGAACACTGCATCGGCGGCGAGGAATCGCCGGAACGCCGCCGCATCGTGCTCGCGCACGCTGCGCGCGAACGCCTGTTCGCGCTGCCATACCTGGCAGGTCGGTGACGGCATCGCCGTCGAAGTCATCAGCAGGGCAGCGAGCAGGATCATCGTCGGCGCTCCGGGGCGTGGTTGCGGCGGAGCATCCGATCGGCTCCCCGGCCTCCGCCAGTGCCGCTCGTCCCGGGTGGCCTCAGGCGTCGATCGCCGCGTCGCGGGTCTCGTTGTCCGGGAATTCCATGAACACGAAGAACGGCACGCCGCGGGCATGCCAGGCGCGCGCCATCTCCTCCAGTGCGCGGCGGCTCGCGGCATAGGCCTCCGGTGCCGCACGGCAGAACGTCACCGCGTGGTCGAACAGCAACACGCGACCGGCACCGCCGTCGGCCCGCAGCGCCGCATCGAGCTGCGCCCACGAGCCGGCGGCCGCGGGCGGCAGGCCGGCCTGCGCCGCAATGCGCTCCAGCGCGGTGGCCTCGTTGCCGCAGTCCGCCAGGTCGATGCGCGCCAGCTGGAGCCCCGCGCGCTGCGCGTCGCCCACCAGCGTGACCGGATCGTCCGGGTCCACCCGGTACACCCCGTCGCGTCCGGCATCGTGCAGGTCGATGCCCAGCACCCTGGTCGTCATGGCGATCTCCCTCGGCTGGTGGCCCGGCGATCATGCCTCCGCGTGCGGCCGGCCGCCAAGCCGCGGCGCAGCGCTACAGCGCGTCCGCGTCGAGCAGGCGCGGGCCGCTGCCGTCCTCGCTGAGCCGGTCGTGCGCATTGCGCAGCGGGCACTTCTTCAACGACAGGCAGCCGCAGCCGATGCAGCCGGTGAGTTCGTCGCGCAGTTGCACGAGCCGCGCGATGCGCTCGTCCAGCTCGGCGCGCCAGTGGCTGGACAACAGCTTCCAGTCCGCCACGGTCGGCGTGCGCTCGTCGGGCAATTCGGCCAGTGCGGCGGCGATCGAGGCCAGCGGCAGCCCGGTGCGGTTCGCCACCCGGATCACCGCCAGCCGCCGCAGCACGTCGCGCCGGTAGCGCCGCTGGTTGCCGGCGTTGCGCCAGCTGCGGATCAGGCCCTTGGTCTCGTAGAAGTGGATCGCCGACACGCTGAGCCCGCTGCGCGCCGCGACCTGGCCCACGCTCAGCGCCGGGACATCGGATACCTTGCCCATGCTTGACCTCAAGTTAAGTTGAGGTCTTACCGTGCCCGATGCCGCGCGTGCCGACAAGCCGCGCGCTTCCCGTTCCCCATCGAGGCACGATCCATGACCACGCAAGTCGCTTCCGCTCCGCTGCCCACGCTGATGCAGCGCCTCGCTTCCGCCTTCCGTCCGATGCACGCGCGCGGCGCGCTGTTCGCCGGCCCCGCACATCCGCCAGCCGGGCCGGGCGCCGCCGCGCCGCGCACTACCGCACCGCAGCTCGATCGCTTCGTCGCCCGACTGCGCGAGCTGCTCGCCGCCACCGATGAAACCGCCCGCCAGCGCCTCGAGCGCGAAGTGCTGGAACTGGCCGCGCCGCTGCAGGCCGCCGGCGTGTTCGACCTGCTGCGCATCGCGCATGCACCGGTCGCCGCGATGATCGCCGACCACCTCGCCGCGAGCGCCGGAGAGCCACGCCGCGCTGCGTTAGGATGAGCGCTTTCCCGCCACGGTACGTGCCATGTCGTCCGCCGCCGCATCGCCCTCCCTGCCGCCTTCGCCCGATCGCGCCGGCAGCCGGGTCGACACCGTGGTGTTCGACCTCGGCGGCGTGCTGGTGGACTGGGATCCGCGCTACTTGTACCGCTCGCTGTTCGACGACGAGACGGCGATGGAGCGCTTCCTTGCCGAGGTGTGCACGCCGGCCTGGAACCTCGCGCAGGACGCCGGCCGGCCGTGGGCCGAGGCGGTGGCCGGCCTCAGCGCGGAATATCCCGACTATGCCGAGCAGATCGCCGCCTACCGCGCGCGCTGGCTGGAAACCCTGCGCGGCCCGATCCAGCCCACCGTGGACCTGCTCGCCCGGCTGCGCGACGAAGGCGTGCGGCTGTACGCGCTCACCAACTGGTCGCAGGAAACCTTTCCGCTGGCGCGCGAGCGCTTCGACTTTCTCGGCTGGTTCGAGGGCATCGTGGTGTCGGGCGAAGAGAAACTCATCAAGCCCGATCCGGAGATCTACCACCGGCTGATCCGGCGCTACGCGATCGATCCGGCGCGCACCCTCTACATCGACGACTCGCTGAGGAACGTCGCCGCCGCCGAAGCGCTCGGCATGCACGGCTGGCACTTCCAGGGCGCGGACGGCCTGCGCGCACGGATGCAGGTGCTGGGTCTGCCGGCCTAGGCCTAGTCGCACGCGACTGCCCTTGGGGCGGAGCGCGCCATCGGCGATCATGGCGCGCGGGGCCGGCGCGGTGCCGGCCGGGAGAGTCCTGCATGGTCGATGCATCCGATAAATCCCTGCCGCGTGGCATGCTGGCGCTGGGCTGGAGCGGCGTGCTGCCGTTCGCCGGCGCGCTGATCGCCGCGTTCGCCTGGCCGGCGTGGAGCGGCTTCGCCGCGGCGGTGTTCGTGTCCTACGGCGCGGTGATCCTCAGTTTCCTGGGCGGTGCCCGCTGGGGCCGCGGCCTGGCCGGCGGCGTGGCGCCCACGCGCTTCGTCGAGGCGGTGATGCCCAGCCTGATCGCCTTCGCCGCGCTGTTGCTGCTGCACACCCCGCCCGCCGCGCTGGCGCTGCTCGCCGCCGGCTTCGCGATCTGGCTCGCCATCGACCTGCGCGACCCGCTGTGGCCGGCGGCCTACCGCCGCATGCGGCTGGGCATCAGCGTGGTGGTGCTGGCGCTGCACGCGGGCTGGCTGCTGGTGTAGCCCGCGCCCCGGCGCGCCGCAACGACTTGCGGATCGACGCGGGGCATCCCGGTGCTTCTGGCGCCGGCGGCCGCGCCGTCGTACTTTCGACGCTTCGCCGATGTCGAGGGAACGCCATGGCTCGCTGGATGCTCAGGGCAGGGTTGCTCGCAGTGCTGTTGGTCGGGGCCGGCGCCGGTCACGCGCAGTCCTCCCCGACCTGGATCGTCACCGGCTCCGATCGCATGCACTACACGGTGCAGGGCATCGGCGACCCGCGCGATGCGCAGGGTGCGCGGGTCACCCTGCGCGGCGTCGATCCGTTGCCCGGCCGGTTCGGCGCGTCGGGCCTCGCGCTCGATGCGGTGCCCTACCGTGGCCACCGGCTCACGCTCACGGCGGACCTGTCTACCCGCGACGCGACCCGGGGCGCTGTGATCTGGCTGCGCGTGGACGGTGCGCGCCCCTCGGAGGCGTTCGCCAACTCGCAGTTGCAGCCGGTGTTCGGCACGACCGCGGCGGCGCATCGCGAAGTGCGGGTGGACGTGCCGGCGGACGCCGAGAAGATCTTCCTCGGCACCGGGTTGACCGGCGCAGGCGAGGTCAGCACCACCGACCTGCGACTCACTGCCCACGCATTGCCCGCCGTGTCGATCACCCCGGTCAGCCTGCTGGATGCGGCCGTCGCCATCGTGCGCGGGCACGCCCTGCACGCCGCGCAGGTGGACTGGCCGACGCTGCTGCCTAAGCTGCATGCCATGGTGCCGGCCAAGGGCCCGCCGGCTGCGGCGTATCCGGCCATCCACGCGCTGCTGGGCGCGCTGGGCGATCACCACAGCCACATGGTGCCGCCGACGGTGGCGCAGCGGCTCGACCACGGCGGTTTCGAATCCTTTCCGCCGAAGGTGGAGGCGATGCCCGGCGGGGTCGGCTACATCGCCATGCCCAGTTACAGCGGATTGCAGGCGGCGGCCCGCCGCGCGTTCGTCAACACGATGATCGCCGACATCACCCGCGTGCAGGCAAACGCGTCGTGCGGCTGGGTGGTGGACCTGCGCCGCGATACCGGCGGCAGCATGCTGCCGATGCTGGCCGGCCTGCGTCCGCTGCTGGGCGAGGGCGTGATCGCCGGCTTCCGCAATGCACAGGGGCGGGCGTACCCGATCCACGCCGCCAGCCCGCTCGATCCGGATCTGCCCAGGGGCCCTGCGCTGGAGCACGCCCGTGTCGCGGTGCTGCTCGGCCCTCACACCGCCAGCTCCGGCGAGGTGGTGGCGGTGGCCTTCCGCGGCCGGCCGGACACGCGCTCGTTCGGCCAGCCCACCGCCGGCCTGACCACCGGCAACACCGGCTACCACCTGCCGGATGGCAGCGAGATCTTTCTCACCACCACGGTGGACATCGACCGCACCGGCCACGCCTACGGCGACCGCCTGCCGCCCGACCAGCTGGTGCCGGACGATCCCGCCGCGAAGGGCGACGCCACGCTCGACGCCGCGCGCCAGTGGCTCACCGGCGCCTGCGGTGCACCTGCACAACGGGTCGCCGGCAGCCCGAACCTATAATCGGCGCTTGCCTTACCGGAGCCTGCCATGAACGCCCCCACCCGCATCGACACCACCCGCACCATCCGCGCGCCGCGCGGCACCGAGCTGAGCTGCAAGAGCTGGCTCACCGAGGCGCCGTTCCGCATGCTGCAGAACAACCTCGACCCCGAGGTGGCCGAGAACCCGGCCGAGCTGGTGGTGTACGGCGGCATCGGCCGCGCCGCGCGCAACTGGGAGTGCTTCGACGCCATCCTGCGCGCGCTGCGCGACCTCAACGACGACGAGACCCTGCTGGTGCAGTCCGGCAAGCCGGTCGGCGTGTTCCCCACCCACAAGGACGCGCCGCGCGTACTCATCGCCAACTCCAACCTGGTGCCGCACTGGGCCACCTGGGAGCACTTCAACGAGCTCGATAAGAAGGGCCTGATGATGTACGGCCAGATGACGGCCGGCAGCTGGATCTACATCGGCTCGCAGGGCATCGTGCAGGGCACCTACGAAACCTTCGTCGAGATGGGCCGCCAGCACTACGCCGGCAACCTCAAGGGCAAGTGGATCCTCACCGCGGGCCTGGGCGGCATGGGCGGCGCGCAGCCGCTGGCCGCCACCCTGGCCGGCGCCTGCAGCCTCAACATCGAGTGCCAGCAGAAGAGCATCGACTTCCGCCTGAAGACCCGCTACGTCGACGAGCAGGCCAGCGACCTCGACGACGCGCTGGCACGCATCGCCAAGTACACGGCTGCGGGCGAGGCCAAATCCATCGCGCTGCTGGGCAACGCCGCCGACGTGCTGCCCGAGCTGGTCAAGCGCGGCGTGCGCCCCGATGCCGTTACCGACCAGACCAGCGCGCACGACCCGGTCAACGGCTACCTGCCGCAGGGCTGGACGGTGGAGCAGTGGTTCGAGCGCCGCAAGAGCGACCCGGCCGGTACCGCCAAGGCCGCCAAGCAGTCGATGAAGGTGCACGTGGAGGCCATGCTCGCCTTCCACGCTAAAGGAGTCCCCACCTTCGACTACGGCAACAACATCCGCCAGATGGCCAAGGACGAAGGCTGCACCAACGCCTTTGCGTTCCCCGGTTTCGTGCCCGCCTTCGTACGCCCGCTGTTCTGCCGCGGCATCGGCCCGTTCCGCTGGGTGGCGCTCTCCGGCGACCCGGAAGACATCTACAAGACCGACCAGAAAGTGAAGGAGCTGATCCCCGACGACGCCCACCTGCACAACTGGCTGGACATGGCCAAGGAGCGCATCAGCTTCCAGGGCCTGCCGGCGCGCATCTGCTGGGTGGGGCTGGGGTTGCGCCACAAGCTCGGGCTGGCGTTCAACGAGATGGTGCGCAACGGGGAGCTGAAGGCGCCGGTGGTGATCGGGCGCGATCATCTGGATTCCGGGTCGGTGGCGTCACCGAACCGGGAGACGGAGGCGATGAAGGATGGCTCGGATGCGGTGTCGGATTGGCCGCTGCTCAATGCGATGTTGAATGTGGCCGGTGGGGCGACGTGGGTGTCGCTGCATCACGGCGGCGGGGTGGGGATGGGGTATTCGCAGCACTCGGGGGTGGTGATTGTTTGTGATGGGTCGGCCGAGGCGGACAAGCGGATTGGGCGGGTGTTGTGGAATGATCCGGCCACGGGGGTTATGCGGCATGCGGATGCGGGGTATGACATCGCGGTGGAGTGTGCGCGAGAGCAAGGGTTGAAGCTGCCGATGGTTTGAGATCAGGCGGCCTTCCAGCCGACTTGAGAATTATGGAGACTTCTATGCCCAGTATTACAGATGACTACATTTGTGCGTTGTCAAAATGGATTGCTGGGCCGTGCTCCATTGATATTCGCTTCGTTGCCGAAAGAACAGGCGAGGCAGGTATTTTTCAAGTCCTTTTTGTTCAAATCCACTTTTATCCACTTTCGTCAGGAAATGAAGAGGCCTTCAATTTTGAAAGTCGGTTCGAAAATTTTATCTTCGGACAGCAAATACTAACGAATGTCGGATTAGAAAATTCGATATCAGTGCTACAGGGCGCTGCTGCTGGAGAGGTTGTTGTGTATGACAAGAGGCTCCGACTCAGTGATGTGTCGATTGGATTTCCTGAATGGATCGAAACGCCGAATGAATGGTTTAATAGCCTCGGCTTTAGAATAAAAACATCTACCAGTCATAACGATGCATTACTAAAATGTTCGCGACACCAATACCAGGATGAAGCGCTTCGGCGAGCGACGCCGCCGTTCGATGGGCTTAAGGACCTATGTGGTTGGCTAAATTTTTCCAGCCTCCTTGACTTACCAGTACCAGGGACGATCGAGATACGTGCAGAGGCACCGGTCGATCTTGTATTTGCGGAATGTACTGTGGCAAATGGTTCGGTGACCTTAAAGCTTTTATCTCACGCGAATCTCGATGTTTCAGATATCGGATTGGCCGTTCGTGGAGTACCTTCGCCGGGGGTGACGGGGCGCCGACAGCTTGGGGGAGACGTTCAGTGGGATTCTCCTGTCGATCACACTAGGACCGGAAGTGTTTCAGTTGAAATATCGGGCATCGATTCGGTGCTAGTGATGCTGTCTCTAGGAGACGCGTATGTCCGAAGGCAGTGGTTCACCGATTCGATTCGGTCCCGAAATGTTCGCCTTCTTTCAACACGGTACTTTGATCACGACCTGAAGATGGTCCAGAGATATCTTTTGGACGAGGTGAACCAGGACAAGTTCGAGTTGGCAGTCGCAGCCCTTGCGCATTTGAGTGGCTACTCTGCCATGGTTCAGCTGGAAAAGGATTCGCCTGATCTCATATTAATAACACCCGCGGGGCAGGTTTTAATTGTCGAGTGCACTATTCGGACTGCCGACGTACCAGCAAAAGTGGGCAAGTTAGTGGATCGCCGCGAGGCATTAAGAAGAGCCTTATCGACCGATGGCCGAGAAGCCTCAGTGGTTGCCGTCCTCGCTTGCCAGCTTGGCCATAATCAAATTGCAGCTACGCAGAGCGAGCTTGCGGCGAAGGGCGTAATTCTAGCTTCTAAAGAGGAATTGAATTGGCAGCTGAATACGCTCAACGCGCCTGTAAATCCTGATGCTCAATACGCGAGACTAGTGCAAATGTTGGAGGGTTAGGTAAAAACGGGGGTCAGGTTCGACTTTCGAAGCAAAACGGGGCCAGCTCAGGTTCACTTATTCCCTGTGCCGAAGTCGTACCAGGCCAGCCTTTTCGACATGTTCTTCTAGGCAACTCGGAGCAAAAACAAGGGTCACCATTTCGCCGCCGGGGAAGGACAGCTACGTGCCTGCTGACCCCGGCGGCGAAATGGTGACCCCTATTTTGGGCTTCGGTCACAAAAAGGGTACCTTTCTCCTCCCATTTACGACCCGTCGGAGCCAAACGATTTTCCCGATTTTTTTACATTGATCGTCTCGTCGCAATCAGGTGCAATGGCGCCAAAATTTGCACGAAACATGTCGGCAAACACGGCTTCCTCGTTGGGAAATTCGGAGTCTATTGGCCTTCCAAAGGAAAGTTGAAGTAGCCTCAATCCTTTCACTTTATCAGGATACGTTTTACGTATCCATGCCTCAGCTTTTTGAAAATCCTTGTATGCTGGATCCTCGACAGCGTCCCACATATTCGTGTGAGTCATCTTCGGCTCTTTGATAACCACGACATAATTTATTTTACAGTATTCCTCTTTGCCGTATACAATCCCAAAAAAAGGTCCCTGGGCGAGAAATTGCGCAATTCTCCATACTTGCGATGATGCCGGGGCTGAAGCGACAGACAATAGAATTGCAATCAAAGCATTTCTAATATTCACGGCACGCTCCTTTCCACGGGAAGGTGGTTTCACGATAAGTATTGAGTTAGATCAATTTTATCTATTCACGAATTGAACTGATCGATAGGGTTAAGTCAACTGATTAAATCGTTCAACTATTTAGCTCGCCACCAAACTCAGTGATGCACGCGACGACTCCGGGTAGCATTTAATAGTCTCGCGTTACCCCGCACTCCCGGTTAATAGAAAGCACCCCATCATTGATTCAGTGTCGATTTTGCCAACCTCCCCAGAATGTTGGCCGCGCCTGGCGGCCATACGGATTTATCGAAATGGCGGGATCGAGTGAGGTATGTCAATTACGCCGAAAGTTCTTGCGCGTCAAGTGGCTGGGCCAGTAACGCAAAAAGCAAAGGTCCCATGCACTGATCATGGAGGACATGGGGTCAGGTCTAGCTTTGTAGCACTTGATTGGGCAAAACGGGGTCAGGTTCACTTATCGGGTGTCAAGAAGCGAAATCTCCCCGTTCCGCCGGCCTTCGAAGGGCTCCGCGGTTGACACTGTCGACTCCCCGTAATCTTGGTCCAGACATAACTGGAGGTCTCCGGGCAAACTAGCCCCAAGGAGACCAAAGATGCGCAAGAGCAAGTTCACCGAGAGCCAGATCGTCGCGACGCTGAAGCAGGTCGAGGGTGGTCGGCAGGTCAAGGATGTATGCCGGGAGCTCGGCATATCGGAAGCGACGTACTACGTGTGGAAGTCCAAATACGGCGGCATGGAGGCGTCGGACGTGCAGCGGCTGCGCGACATCGAGGCCGAGCACGCCAAGCTCAAGCGGATGTACGCCGAGCTGGCGATGGAGAACCACGCGCTGAAGGATCTGATCGCAAAAAAGTTGTAGACCCGGCGCACAAACGCCCGCTGCTTGCCTGGCTGATGAGTCAGCACGGCTGGAGCGAGCGCCGGGCTTGTTCGGCGATGGGTCTGTCCCGGTCAACGGCGCGTTACCGGCGCCGGCCGGACCGGGATGAGGAAGTGATCGCGCTGCTCGCCGAACTGGCTGAGCGGTTTCCTGAGCGCGGCTTCGGCAAGCTGTTCCAGCTGATCCGCCGCCGCGGCCGGGTGTGGAACCACAAGAGGGTGTGGCGTGTGTATTGCCTGATGCAGCTCAACCGTCGCCGTCGCGGCAAGAAACGTGTGCCAAACCGGCATCCCATGCCCCTGGTGTCTGGCGAGCAGATCAACAACAGCTGGTCGATCGACTTCATGTCCGATGCCTTGTGGGACGGGCGCCGCTTTCGCACTTTCAACGTGATCGATGACTTCAGCCGTGAGGCGCTGGCGATCGAGGTCGACCTGAACCTGCCGGCTGCTCGCGTGATTCGTACACTCGAGCGCATCGCCGCATGGCGTGGTTATCCGGCCAAGCTTCGCTTGGACAACGGCCCCGAGTTTATTGCGCTGGCGCTGGCCGAATGGGCCGAGCGTAAAGGCATCGTCCTGGACTTCATCGAGCCAGGCCGACCGATGCAGAACGGTTTGATGCAAAATGGGGTCACCATTTCGCCGCCGGGGTCAATAGGCACGTAGTTGCCCGCCCCCGGCGTTGCCGAAGAGTAAGTGCCCGTC
>NZ_AMSF01000006.1 GCF_000334915.1 Dyella ginsengisoli LA-4
GGGGTCACCATTTCGCCGCCGGGGTCAATAGGCACGTAGTTGCCCGCCCCCGGCGTTGCCGAAGAGTAAGTGCCCGTCGTGCCGCTGACCACCAGCCGCTGTGTTTCCGGCGGCGCCAAGATCGCGCCAGTCACCATTCTGGCTAGGGCCGCGCAAGCGGCCCTTTGTTCCAAACACTCATCGGTCATCGCGGATACCGTCCAGGTGCGCGTCGTGCGTCGCACAGAGTCTCGGGCTTGAAGCCCACCCTTGGATGGCTCGGTCCGCGTGCGGTCCTGCGTGCAACACGGGTGCCGGCGGCCGCGACCTTTCAGAGTGCTGGCTCGTGTCCAACCCCAGGTTCCGGCCTGCGACCGCCAGCGTGATCAGCCGAAGGCGC
>NZ_AMSF01000007.1 GCF_000334915.1 Dyella ginsengisoli LA-4
ACGGTTGTGTCGCAACACCATCATGGCCCTCGAGGCCGAAAGGGGAGGAAGTCTCTTTTTACTCGTTCAAGGCGGACGCGCGTACCGCGCGCCGCTTAACTCCAGCGTTAGGCCTCATATGCAGTTTGTTCGCAAAGGTGATCTTCTCAGCGTTGCTCGCATCACAGGCTCGCATGACAATCTGCTGCAGCTGCGCCTCAGCACTAACGTAGTGGCATCTCCAGTCGTGGAGTGTTTGCCTGCGCGCCGCTCCCTCAATCGTGAGGCTCTCGATCTCAGCAAGGTTTTGGCAGCCGTTATAGAAGGCCTTGCAGCGGTCAACCAAGAGCTCGGTACTTCGTACTCAGCTACACATATTTGTTACGTGCCTAACGACTCACCACCCGAGACAGTTTATGGCTTTCTTGCAATGTCACTTGTTCGCCACCTCGCTTCGGGCGGCAAATTCGTCGAGGCCTAACAACTCGTTCGAGGCGGACGGCTCCGCCGCCGCTTAACTCCAGCGTTGGGCGGCAAATGAAGCGTTACGCGCTACTTGAAGCGACCAAAACCCAGTGGATTGTCGCCCTTGAGATCGCATCGGGATATACGCTTCTTGTTGGCGTTGCGGCGAGCTTTGCCATTGCCTCTTGGAACAAAGCCTGGATGGGTCTCGGTTTTGGCGCCGGGCTGATCCTGTCCTTCATCATGACCCTTTACGCTGGCTATGCGTTCTACAACCTTGTGAAGTGCCCAGCTTGTGGTGGCCGGCTCAACCGCTTTAAGAACGGCAAGCGGGTGCCTAAGAAGCAGGCCTTCAAGCAACTTGAGGCTGGCAATCGTTGCCGGCATTGCGGCTGGGGCCCTACAGTTGGAGGGTGAATTAACACTCGAAGTGCGACACACCGAGTAATTCACTGAGTCGTTCAAGCGGACGCACTAAAGCGCGCCGCCTGACCCCAGCGTTAGGGGTCAAGAACAAGGAAGGCGGCGGAAATGAACGACCCAATAAAGCGATGGTTCCTGGTTGTGATCGGCGTGCTCGGCGCAATCTCCAGTGGCGCGCTGATCATCGCGTCACTGAAGTCCGGTGCAACTCCAGGCCCAAGCCTCGCTTGGTGGGTCACCGACACCCATTACTCCCGCACCGCGCATCCCTCGCAGTTTGGTTTCATGCTCTTCACGTACATCGCCGGGTTCATTGGCTTTTGCTGGCTTGCGTGGCGCTCATACCGCAACTAGCCATTGCCGGGCACTACCCCGTCGCCATGGACACGTGGAAGAAGCCCCGCCCAGACCCACAGACATATCCATGCCTTACGCCCATGCTCCAATCGAGCGGCGGCCAACAAATGAAAGGACTCTCCAGGTGAAAAAGCTTCTGCTCCCTCTCGCGCTCGGGCTGGGCGCCCTTTCCGGCTGCGCCTCAGCGCCGCAACCAGTGGCGAACCAGGCCTCGAGGACATGGATCACTCCTGTGCAGGCGATCCTTCTGGCGGCGGATGCGGCCCCTCGCAGCGTTCATGGCACCTTCGCCATGAGGGTCCAGTCCACGGGTGTCCAGGGCAACAGCACTTTCCTCAACTCTGAGCTGGACTACCGTGACCAGCGAAACCTCACGGTCGCGCTCGGTCCGCGCACCCTCGACCAGTTGTGGAAGCGTCTCGGCGCCGACCCGCTGGTTGCCCTCAAGGGCCGGAACATCCTGGTCACGGGGTCCGCGATCCGCACGAAGATCTACTTCTTCGTCGACGGGGAAATGACGGACAAGTACTACTACCAGACGCACGTCAACATCACTGACGCCAGCGAGCTGGTGGTCGAGTAGAAGGCCCGCGGCGCATCCACGCGCACGCGTCGTGCTGATCCTGCACAAGGTCATCGGGGAACCCCATGCGTATCCTGCAAAGTGCCCTTCTGGTTGCTTCGGGCCTGTTCTCGGCGGGCCTGGCGCAAGCCTCGTCCCCGCCATGCAACGGCAGCACGCCGGAAATGCAGGCATGCATGGGAAAGAAGCTCGATGCGGCCAATGCCATGCTGGCCAGATATCTGGCTGCAGCGCAGGCGCGGATAGACAGGGACTTCGGCTCCCGGCCGAACCTCGGCGCCGCGCAGACGGCATGGGTGCACTATCGCAAGATCGAGTGCGGAGACGTCTTCGAGTATTGGGCCCAGGGCACCTACCGGACGATCGCCAGTGCCGAGTGCATGCTCCGGCTTACGCGGCAGCGCACACACGAGGTGTGGCAGGCCTATCTCACTTACCAGGATTCCACGCCTCCGTTGCTGCCCGAACCGCCGCGGTAGTTGCCCACCGCCCCCGCCTGCGGGGGTGGGCCACTGCCAATCATCATGTTGTCCTCCGGTAACGCGTGAAGCGGTTCGAAGCGGTGCGGTGATAACGGAGGCCAGACTGCGTTTCCGCCCCGAGAACGGGACTTCCTTCGGTCGTAAACGGTCTTGTGGAGCCGATGCTGCCGGCCCGGCCCAGGGTATAAACCGCCCCCGGCGACCTCATTCATTCATCGGACTGACCGGCGTGCGGGGTCCAACGTTCACCCGTTGCGAGCTCGGCACGAGCTGCGACCCGGGTCACGGCACGATGCCGATTTCCTGCACATGCGTCATCCCGCCACAACGGAAGCTATCAAGTCCCGGAGCTGCCCGCCGAAACTTGTTGATGCAACCGATTGCAACAACCTACACAGGGGCAAGACCATGATCGACCTGAATTCCGCGATCGAACGTCACTCGAGCTGGAAGGTGAAGCTGCGCAGCGCCATCACCAACCAGGAGACGGTCGATGCTTCCAGTGCCGCCAAGGACAATTGTTGCGAGCTCGGCAAGTGGCTGCATGGCGAGGGCAAGGCCTCCTTTGGGGCGCTGCCAAGCTTCGGTGGTTGCGTGAGCCAACACGCCAGCTTCCATCGCGAGGTCGGCAAGATCGCCGCGATGATCAATGCAGGACAATTCAGCCAGGCCGAGGCGCTGCTTGGCTTCGGCACGCCTTATCAGGCGGCGTCCAGCGCGGTGGGCGTGGCGATCCGCACGCTGAAGAAGGAAGCCGGCCTGTAAAGCCGGCGATGCGGCCGGGAGGGCAGACCCTCCCGGCGTGTGCGGACGGCAGGCAGCAGTCCGGAATCAAAGCGCCTTCTTGCTGAAGTACCAGTCGACGTACTCGTAACCCTCGCCCTTGCGCGCTTCAGCGGCCTCGACCGTCTGCGGCGGCGGCACGATCACCTTGTCGCCGGGCTGCCAGCCCTCCGGCGTGGCCACGTGGTTGGCATCGGAGGTCTGCAGCGCAGTCACCAGGCGCACGAACTCCGGAATCGAGCGTCCGTTGGTCATCGGGTAATAGACCATGGCACGCAGAATACCCTTGTCGTCGATGACGAAGGTGGCGCGCACGGCTGAGGTGTCGGCGGCTCCCGGGTGGATCATGCCGTAGGCACGTGCGACGTCCATCTTGAGGTCCTCGAT
This sequence comes from Dyella ginsengisoli LA-4, assembly GCF_000334915.1. Classification (GTDB taxonomy): domain Bacteria; phylum Pseudomonadota; class Gammaproteobacteria; order Xanthomonadales; family Rhodanobacteraceae; genus Dyella_A; species Dyella_A ginsengisoli_A. The sequence goes on from NZ_AMSF01000007.1 coordinate 3,460, forward strand.
GATCGGAAACGGGATGTCGACGCCGAACTTCTCTTTGATGTTACGCACCCAGGCCACGTGTGCGTAGTAACTGTCGATGGACAGCCCGAGCAGCTCACAATTGAGCTTCTGGAACTCCGGATAGGCCTTGGCGAAGGCCATGAACTCGGTGGTACATACCGGGGTGAAGTCGGCCGGGTGCGAGAACAGCACCAGCCACTTGCCGGCATAGTCGGACAGCTTGCGCACGCCGTGGGTGGTGCGCGCCTCGAAATCCGGTGCCGGCGCGTTGAGTTGTGGCATGCCGAAGGTGTTGGTCTGGATGTCGTTGCTCATGGGGTCGCTCTCCGTAGTCGGGAATGGGCGCAGCCGCCTGCGCGTCACTAATATTAGACTCATCTAAATTAGAGACAAATTGATTAGCACAATCCGATCGATAGGCATGCTCTTTCGCTGACCCACTGGATGGCGCCAGCGCGGGCTGCAGGGCGGCTCGACCCGCCCGGACCTGGGGGCGTGCGCGACATTCCGCCACGGTGTACACCGGCCGGCAGCAGGGGAAGTCTCGCGGCCAAAACGGCGAACATCGCTCGCCGGCGGCGATCGGCCCTCGGTGGGCTATACCTCGCCGGGCACCCGGCACAGCCTGGCGACATCCAGCAGTGCGACGAAGCCGCCGTCGACCGGCACCACGCCCTTGACCGGATCGCCCGCCCGCTGGCCACGGCCGGCGGGCGGCGGCTCGACCGCATCGGCGGCCGGATGAATCAACTCGCCGATCGCGTCCACCCGGAAGCCGACCGTCTGGCCGTCCACCTGCAGCATGACCACGCGGATGCTGGCGGGGTCGGCGGGTGGTTGCTGCGCCAGATCGAGGCGGCGACGGCCGTCCATCACCGGCACGATCTGGCCGCGCAGGTGGCGGATGCCGAGCAGGTCCGGTGCTGCGCCGGGCACGGGCGTGAGTTCACCGTCGCGCAGGACTTCGCCCACCTGGGCCAGCGGTGCGGCATAGCGCTGGCCGGCCAGGGCGAACACCAGCCATGACTGGTCAGTGGCCTCCACGGGCGGCATGCGGGTGCGGGGCGATGCGGTGTTCATTGGGGTGACTCGCGGTTTGGCGGGTTGCTGGCCACCGCAACGCCGTCGCCGTGCACGGTGATCGTGGGGGCGACGGCGGCAGGGCCGGAGGCGCCGGTTGCGGCAGCGCGCGCGGTGACATGGCCATCGGCAGCGGCCGGACCGGCAGGCGGTGCGGCATCGGCCGACTGGCCCTTGGCGTCGTCGGTGAAACGACTGGGGCCGTCACGATCGCTCAGCACCACCACCAGCACGCGGCGGTTGCGGTTGCGACCTTCCTCGGTGCTGTTGTCGGCGATCGGGCGTACCTCACCCCAACCCATGATGCCGAGCCGGTCGAGCGCCACGCCGCGGTCGGCGAACAGCCGCGCCACGCTGGCCGCGCGGGCCGCGGAAAGCTCCCAGTTGGAGGGAAACTGCGGCGTGCTGATCGGCTTGTTGTCGGTGTAGCCCTCGATCCGCAGCGGATTGGGAAACGGCGCGAGGATGCCGCCCAGGTTGTCGAGCACGCTCTGCGCCTGTGGCGCGATGCGGGCCACGCCGCTGGGAAACAGGATGTCGGTGCGGATCTCGATTTCCAGCCAGTTGGGCGCGCGGCGCAGCACCACCAGGTTCTTCTCGATCAACGGCTTGAGCGCGTCTTCCACGCTGTGCTGGATGGCCGAGAGATTCTTCTGCTCGTCCGAATGCGCCGGCTGCGCAGCCGAGCCGGGAAGCGGAATCGGCGTGAGCGCCGAACCGTGGCCGCTGGCCTGCGGATCCACGGCGGGCGCCACGGTGGCCGGCGCCTCGGGCGCAAGGTTGCTGGGGGCGATCACGCGACTGGAGCCGTGGAAGGCCTCCATCATCGACTGCGACAGCACGCGATACTTGCCCTCGTTCACCGCGGACATCGCGTACATCACCACGAAAAATGCCAGCAGCAGCGTGATCAGGTCGCCGTAGGGGATCGCCCAGCGCTCGTGGTTCACGTGCTCTTCGTGGCGTTTGCGCCTCATGGCAGGTAGCCCTGCAGCTTGCTCTCGATCTGCCGCGGGTTGTCGCCCTGGGCGATCGATACGAGGCCCTCGATGAGGATCTCGCGCATCTCGCTCTGCTTGTGGATGGTGCCCTTCAGCCGCGAGGCGATCGGCAGCATCAGCAGGTTGGCCAGGCCGATGCCGTAGATGGTGGCGACGAACGCCGCGGCGATGCCGTGGCCGAGCTTGCTGGGGTCGGCCAGGTTCTGCATCACCGCCATCAGGCCCATCACCGCGCCGATGATGCCCATGGTGGGCGAGTAGGTGCCGGCGTTCTCGAACACCTTGGCCGCGTCGATATCACTCTGTTCGCGCGTACCCAGCTCCACTTCCAGCACGCTGCGGATGGCTTCCGGTTCGCCGCCGTCGATGAGCAGTTGCAGGCCCTTGCGGGCGAAGCCGTCCTCGAGACTGCCCAGCTGCGGCTCCAGGCCGAGCAGGCCCTGGCGGCGGGAGATCTCGCTCCAGCCGATGATCTGGCTGATCAGGTCCTGCGGAAAATGCACCGGCGGCCGGTACACCATCGGCAGCAGCGCCGCAGCACGCTTGAGCACCTTGCCCGGGGTCTGCACCATCAGCGCGGCAAAGGTGCCGGCGAATACGATCAGGAAGGCAGCCGGATTCCACAGCGACTCCAGGGTGGACCCCTTGAGCACCGTGCCGACGGCCACGACCACGAAGGCCAGGATCGTACCGATGATGCTGACCAGATCCATCAGGCGCTCATCCTCATCGAAGGCAGCAGCTCGCCGCTGTCGTCGGCGAGCCCGGCCAGGTCGAGCACCAGCGCCAGCCGGCCGTCGCCGGTGACGGTGGCGCCGGCCACGCCGGCCACGCCCTCGAACAGGTGGCCGAGCGGCTTGACCATGACGTCCTCGCGGCCGAGCACCTCGTGCACCAGGCAGCCCAGGCGCAGATGGCCGATGTGCAGCACCACCACGTGCCGCCCGGACGCGCCGGTGACGCCGGCCCAGCCGGACAGGTCGCCCAGCACCAGCGCACGCCCGCGATGCGAGGCGACCATGCGGCCGTCGAGCAGGCTGTCCTGCCCCGGGCGCAGTTCGAACACCTCGTCCACGTTGCTCAGCGGCAGCGCCAGCAGGCGGTCGCCCACGCGCACCATCAGCACCCGCAGGATCGCCAGGGTCAGCGGCACCGCCAGCTCCAGCGTGCTGCCGCGGCCGAGCTTCGAGGTCACCTGCAGGGTGCCGCCCAGTTCGGTGATGCGGGTCTTGACCACGTCCATGCCGACGCCGCGGCCGGAGATGTCCGACACCGTCGCCGCCGTGCTGAAGCCGGCGCGGAAGATCAGCTCGTAGCACTCGTTCTCGGTCAGGCGCGCGGCCTGGGCCTCGTCGATGACGCCCTTCTCCACCGCCTTGCGCTTGAGCACGTCGGGGTTCATGCCGCGGCCGTCGTCGCTCACCGAGATGACGATGCGCTCGCCGCGCTGGGCGGCACCCAGCCGTACGGTGCCGCGCCGCGGCTTGCCGGCGCGCTCGCGGTCCTCCGGCCCTTCCAGGCCGTGGTCGAGCGCGTTGCGGATCAGGTGCACCATCGGGTCGGCCAGCGCCTCGACCAGGCTGCGGTCCAGGTCGGTGCCCTCGCCTTCGGTGACCAGGTCCACGTCCTTGCCGAGCTGGCGCGCAAGGTCGCGGACGATGCGCGGGAAACGCTGGAACAGCCGGCCGACCGGCTGCATGCGCATGCCGAGCACGGCGTTCTGCAGGTCGTCGGCGACGCGGTTGAGTTCGTCCACGGTGGACGACAGGGTGCTGTCGCCGTTGCGCGAGGCCAGCGTGAGCAGGCGGTTGCGCAGCAGCAGCAGCTCGCCGGCCTGGTTGACCAGGGCATCGAGCCGGTGGGTGTCCACGCGCACCGTGGTCTCGGCGGCCGGCGCCGCGGCGCGGGCCGGTGCGGCGGCGGGCGCTGCCGGTGCGGGAGTCGGCGCCGGCGGGGGCG
>NZ_AMSF01000008.1 GCF_000334915.1 Dyella ginsengisoli LA-4
AGCCCGCTCGCGGGCGATGCTTTTTCGCTTCGATGTAGATCAGGAGCAGAAGCATCGCCCGCGAGCGGGCTCCTACTGATGGCGGTGGCCGCCGGCTCGGCGGCGAGGGCGCGGTACACTAGCGCGCTTTATCCGCGCCTCCGCGCCCCGACGAGCCCCGCGCCAGTCCATGCCCAGCAGCACCGCTTCCCCGCTCAGCCATCCGCCGCTTCCGACCACGCCGCGCCAGCGCCGCTTCTGGACGCCGCCGCACGGCTCCGGCCGCGCGCTGCTGATCGCCGAGGCGGCACGCTCGCACAGCGGTCTGCTGGTGGCGGTGACGCGCGACACCCAGCGCGCCTCGGCGCTGGAGGACGAGCTGAAGCTGTTCGCCGGCAACCTCCCGGTGCTGCACTTCCCTGACTGGGAAACCCTGCCCTACGACATCTTCAGCCCGCACTCGGAGATCGTCTCCCAGCGCATCGCCACGCTGTACCGGTTGCCGTCGGTGACGCGCGGCGTGCTGGTGGTGCCGGTGGCCACGCTGATGCAGCGCATCGCCCCGCGCAGCCACATCACCGGCGCCGGCCTGATGCTGGCCAGGGGCCAGAAACTGGACCTGATGGCCGAGCAGCGCCGACTGGAGTCGGCCGGCTACCGCTACGTGCCGCAGGTGGCCGAGGCCGGCGATTTCGCCGTCCGCGGTGCGCTGATCGACATCTTCCCGATGGGTGCGGCCGAGCCGTACCGCATCGAGCTGTTCGACGACGAGGTGGAGTCGATCCGCAGCTTCGATCCGGAAACCCAGCGCTCGCAGCAGCCGGTGGAGAAGGTCGAGCTGCTGCCCGGCCGCGAGTTCCCGCTCACCGAGAACGCCGCCAAGGATTTCCGCACCCGCCTGCGCGAGCGCTTCCCGATCGACATCCGCCGCTGCCCGCTCTACCAGGACATGAAGGAAGGCGTGACGCCCGGCGGCATCGAGTACTACCTGCCGCTGTTCTTCGAGCAGACCGCGACGCTGTTCGACTACCTCGCCGACGACGCGCTGTTCGTGCTCGGTGAAGGCGCCGGCGAGGCGGCCGAGCAGTTCTGGACGCAGACCGCCGAACGCTACGACCAGCGCGCGCACGACATCGAGCGCCCGGTGCTGCCGCCGGCCGAGCTGTATCTGTCGCCCGAGCAGCTGCGCGAGCAGTGGAACAAGCGCCTGCGCGTGGAGATCGTGCCCTCCGGCCACGAGCACAGCGTCGACGTGGGCACCCAGCCGGCGCCCGAGGTGGCGCTGAATCGCAAAGGCGAGGAGCCTGGCACGGCGCTGCGGCATTTCCTGGCCAGCTACAAGGGACGCGTGCTGGTGGCCGCCGACTCGGCGGGGCGGCGCGAGTCGCTGATCGAACAGCTGGCGGCGGCGGGGATGAAGCCGGCGAATGT
>NZ_AMSF01000009.1 GCF_000334915.1 Dyella ginsengisoli LA-4
GTAGGCCTCCAGGTCGGCCAGCACCCGGCGCAGGGCCGCATCGCTGTTGGCCACCACGATGCCGAACTCGGTCAGCAGGCCACGCAGCCGGTTGCCGATCGCCAGGCTCTCGGTCTTGTAGCCCTCGCGCACCCGGTGCCAGGCCAGCCGCGCCTGCTGCTCGACCGACTTGACCGGCACGAACCGCATGTTGCCCTGCCGGGCGGCGGTGGCGATCGCCTCGGCGTCGTTGCGGTCGTTCTTGGTGGTGCGGCTCTTGCGGAACGGGCCGACGAATTGCGCGGCGATCACCCTCGGCTGCAATGCAAGCGCGAGGCAGCGGCGTGCCCAGTGGTGCGCTCCGCCACACGCCTCCATCGCCACCACGGTGCCGGCCGGCTGCTGGCCGAGCCACGCGGCAAAGGCGTCGCGCTTCAACGCCTGCCGCCGCAGCACATGCCCGGCGGCATCCATCTCGCACACCGAAAACACCCGCTTCGCCAGGTCCACACCCAGGGTTATAGTGCCCATGGAGACTTCCTCCTCTGCTGACGGTTGTGTCGCAACACCATCATGGCCCTCGAGGCCGAAAGGGGAGGAAGTCTCTTTTTACTC
>NZ_AMSF01000010.1 GCF_000334915.1 Dyella ginsengisoli LA-4
CGGCTCCCGGCGCCCCGGCTGCGAGCCGGGCGACGGGCGTGAGGCATGCGCCGCCCTTTCAAGGCGGGGATGCGGTCGTGGTGCCCGTCTGCTGCTGGAGGCGGCGAGCCAGGCCTTCGGCCGCGCCGAGCGCCTGGTCTTCGGTGTCGAAGGTGTCGTCGTCATCGTGCTCGATACGATGCTCGCAGACCTGGACGGAGACCGTGTACTCCCCTTCGTTGAGCTGGCGGACCCATGCGACGTAGGGGCCAAGCTCGGTGTAGCGATCGAATCTGCGGATGGTGGCCATGGTGCGATCACCCCATGCTGTTCGGTCCGTTGATGGTGCGCGCCCCTCCCCGGGGCTGCAAGCCGCTGGCATGAACGGCGTGCGGCTGCACCGACGCATCGCATCGCGTTAGCATGCAGGGCGGCGCGGCCGCCTCGGTGCCGCCATCCCCCTTCCCAGCAGGAACGCCATGAGCATGCACTGCGCAACTCGGCGGGGTATCCGCCGATGACCCGGCTGTCGCCCGAAGTGCCCGCGGGCACCGATCCGATCATCGTCATCAAGGGTCTGGACAAGACCTACGCTTCCGGCTTCCGGGCACTCAAGCCGATCGATCTGGAAATCCGCCGCGGCGAAATCTTCGCCCTGCTCGGCCCCAACGGGGCGGGCAAGACCACGCTGATCAGCATCGTCTGCGGCATCGTCAATCCCGGCAGCGGCTCGATCTCTGTGGACGGCCAGGACGTGGTGCGCGATTTCCGCGCCACCCGTTCGCGCATCGGCCTGGTTCCGCAGGAGCTGACCACCGATGCGTTCGAGACGGTGTGGAACACGGTGAGCTTCAGCCGCGGCCTGTTCGGCCTGCCGCCCAAGCCCGAGCACATTGAACAGGTGCTCAAGGACCTGTCGCTGTGGGACAAGCGCAACAACCGGATCCTCACTCTTTCCGGCGGCATGAAGCGGCGCGTGATGATCGCCAAGGCGCTGTCGCACGAGCCGCGTGTGCTGTTCCTGGACGAGCCCACCGCCGGCGTCGACGTGGAGCTGCGCCGCGACATGTGGAACCTGGTGCGGCGCCTGCGCGACAACGGCGTCACCATCATCCTCACCACGCACTACATCGAGGAGGCCGAGGAGATGGCCGACCGCGTGGGGGTGATCAACAAGGGCGAGCTGATCCTGGTGGAGGAAACCGCCACGCTGATGCACAAGCTGGGGAAGAAGGCGCTGACGCTGCAGCTGCACCAGCCGTTGGCCACCATTCCCACGTCGCTGTCGGACTACCACCTCGCGCTGTCCGCCGACGGCACCGAGCTCACCTACACCTACGACACCCAGGCCGAACGCACCGGCATCACCACCCTGCTCGGCGAGCTCTCCGGTGCGGGCATCCGCTTCCGCGATCTGAGCACCAAGCAGAACACGCTGGAAGAGATCTTCGTCGACCTGGTGAGGAGCCGCTGATGAACTGGCACGCGATCCGCGCCATCTACCGTTTCGAGATGTCCCGCACCCGCCGCACGCTGATGCAGTCGATCGCCTCGCCGGTGCTGTCCACCTCGCTGTACTTCGTGGTGTTCGGCTCGGCCATCGGCTCGCGCATCACCTCGGTGGACGGGGTTCCCTACGGCGCCTTCATCATTCCCGGGCTGATCATGCTCTCGCTGCTGACCCAGAGCGTGTCCAACGCCTCGTTCGGCATCTACTTTCCCAAGTTCACCGGCACCATCTACGAGATCCACTCCGCGCCGATCTCGTTCGTGGAGATCGTCTGCGGCTACGTCGGGGCGGCGGCGACCAAGTCGGTGATCGTGGGCGTGATCATCCTGGCCACCGCGCGATTGTTCGTGGACTACCACATCGCCCATCCGCTGCTGATGACCAGCTTCCTGCTGCTGACCGCGATCACCTTCAGCCTGTTCGGCTTCATCATCGGCATCTGGGCGGACAACTTCGAGAAGCTGCAGGTGATCCCGCTGCTGGTGATCACCCCGCTGACCTTCCTCGGCGGCAGCTTCTACTCCATCCACATGCTGCCGCCGCTGTGGCAGAAGATCACCCTGCTCAACCCGGTGGTGTACCTGGTGAGCGGCTTCCGCTGGAGCTTCTACGACCTGGCCGACGTCAGCGTCGGCATCAGCCTGGCGGCGATCGCCGGCTTCCTGGTCGCCTGCCTGCTGGCGATCGGCTGGATCTTCCGCACCGGGTACAAGCTCAGGAGTTGAGCGATCCGCCGTCGCCGGCCCTTGGCGTGGTCCGGGCGGAGCTAACATGCACCACCGCCCGAACCGCATCCCTGGAACCCACCCATGACCGACGAGATGAAGCGTTGCCCGGCCTGTGCCGAGCTGATCCAGGCGGCGGCACGCAAATGCCGCTATTGCGGCACCGACATCGAGGCGTACGAGGCGGCGCATGCGCCCAGCGTGGAGCAGACGTTGTTCACCGGTCATCCAAAGGTGATCTACACCTTCGGCCAGTACGTGCTGGTGGCATGCACGCTGGGCCTGGCGTGGCTGGTGTACTGGCTGCGCAGCCTGAGCCTGACCTTCACCATCACCACCCAGCGGGTGCGCGTGGAGCGCGGGTTGTTGTCCAAGGCGCAGGACAACGTCGAGCTGTTCCGCATCGACCACTTCGACATCCTCAAGCCGCTGGGCATGCGCCTGCTCGGCCTGTGCCGGGTCACCCTGCATTCGTCCGACGACGAGATGCCGGTGGTCGACCTCTACGGTATCCCCGGCCTGGAAGCGCTGGCCGACACCCTGCGCGAATGCTCGCTGCGCGAGCGCGCCCGTCGGCGGGTGCTGCCGATGGAGCAGATGTAGCGCCCGGTTCCGGACCGGTCGGCGTGCGCGGCCCGCATGCAGCGGAAGACACCGGCCGGCGTCAGGCGATGTGTGGCGTGTCCGCGGCCGGGATGTCGCGCTGCTGAGGCATGGTCTGTGTCGGCAGGGACGGTGTCGGCGCAGCGGTCGCCTCGGACAGTTTCGCCGTGCTCTGCGCCATCGGCGTGTGCACGGCCTGGGCGGTAGGTACGTCCGCGTAGCGCCGAACGCCGTGATCGTTCTGCACGGCGAAGGTGCGTGAACCGTCCTCGCTGATTGCTACCGCGTCGATGCGGGTCAGCCCCTGTGTCTTCGCTTCGGCGGCGAGCGCGGCGGCCAGGTTGCGGCTGAGCTGGTCCGAGCGCCGTCCCATGTCGGCATCGATCTTCTGCACGCCGGCGAGTGCCTGCCGGTACAGCGGGTCGCCCGGCTCGGCGGCTCCGCCTTGCGCAGCCTGGCCGGCGCTGACCGTGGGCCGTGGCGATGCCCGGATGGCCCGCTCCAGCGCGGACTGGGTCTGCGGTCCGGCGATCCCGTCGACGGTGAGGTGATGGTCGCGCTGGAAGGCTTCGACGGCGGTCCGCGTGGCTGGCCCGAAGACGCCGTCGATCGCCAGCGGCCGGCCACCGGTGCCGGTGTAGCCCTGTCCCGCCAGCGCATGCTGGAGATCGCGCACGTGCTCGCCGTGGTCGCCCGGCTGCAGCAGGCCCGCCCCGTCGGCGACACGGCCGCGGTGGGGCGTCTGCAGTGGCGCATCGCCGATCGCCACTGCGCGGAACGCGGCGTCCGGGGACAGGCCGCGGGCGAGGCCGGCGCGATAGTCCTCGCGCATCTGTTCCAGCGCCCGCGCGGTCTCGTGCACGCCGATGCTGGCGCTGTTGGCACCGCCGTAGTGGCTGGCACCACCGCGGTCGGGGTCGCCGAAGCTGGCCCACTCCAGTGCCATCGCCACCTCGGCCGCGTGCAGCGTGGCGTGCGGTTGGCCGGTGACGTAGTCGCGCACCTCGGGGCGTTTATCGGTCACCAGGTACTCGGCAAAGATCCGGTCCTGCAGTTCGGGCGTGAAGCGCTGGTTCGGATCCAGGCCCAGGCTGGCCACCGCGCTGTCCATGGTGTCCGGGATGATCTGGTACAGGCCCACCGCGAAGATCTCGCCGCGATGCTGGCGCGCCTGCACTTCGCCGAGCGTCATGCTGGAAAAGTCGATGGCACGGCTGGAGCCGCGGATGTGCGGCTGGCCGTCGTGGCCGATGTAGGTGCCGCCGTTGTAGTCGTCATAGCCGCGGGCCTGCGATTCGCCGCGGTGGATGAGGTCACGAAGGGGTTGCTGGCTCATGGGGGTCCTTCCCTGGATCGAGTGAGCGGATGTCTGGAGGTGCCGATGATCTCCGGTGCGGTGATCGTCGGCACGGGTTCGGGCATGCGTCAGTGCGGCGCCGCCCCGGACGTGCCGGCCGGTGCCGGTTCGACCTGCCAGCTGGTGATGCGCAGCTGCGACTGGTCGGCAGGCGCGTTCCAGTCGCGCAGCGGGCCGAAGGTGTTGGCACGCATCACGTCATCTGCGTCGCCTTGCCGGAACTGCATCTGGCAATGGCCGTCGCCGCTGCAGGCGCTGAGCTCGGGTATCTCGGTACAGGCGCGGCAGCTGGCCAGTTCCGGATGGGACGAACACAGTTTTTGTGCGTTGCCGCCGACCACGTTGGCCAGGCACTTCGCGTCCGGCAGCGGGCGCCAGCCGTGGTCGAGCATCTGCTTGCGAAAGCTGCCGTAGGCCATGCCGGGGCGCAGCGCACCCTGGGCCACGTTCGTCGGTGCGGAATCGTGGGCCGGGGCGGAGGATCCCGGCGCAGGGGTGCCGGAGGACGGCAGCGGGTGCGCCTGGCAGGCACCGAGGGCCAGCGCCAGCGGGAAGCCAAGCAGGGGGATGAAACGTTTCATGGTGGCGAGCTCCATGCCGGTGGAATCGACGGTCCGTGTGCTGCCGCCATGCAGCGGGTCGACGCTGCGGCAGGCGGCTGCTGCAGAGCATGCCTCAGCCGCCGGCAGCGAAATGCGAGCCAGACCGCGTTGTCGCCGGCTGCCCGGTCTCCCGGTGGATCGCGCGCGCCTGCGCCCGCGCCGCCCCGCAAAGCGGGTGTCCCGGCGCGCCCTTGCGACTTTCCGCGACGCCTGCGGCGATACCGATGCCGGTTCCGTCACGGTGTGCGCGAGGGCCAGTCGACGCCGGCGCGCTTTCGCTGCACTCTTCGATTGCCAGTACTGTGCCAGCGAGGAAATCCACGAGTGAACTGCGCCGTCTCCGACGGATCGTGCGTGCGCCATGGATGAGCATCGGGGCATTCCCGGCTGGCTGCCGGTGGTGGGCTTCGCGCTGATCACCGGCGTTGCGTTGGCCGGTCTGCATGCGACGCGTCAGGAGCCGGTAGCCCAGGCCGCCACGCCCGTGACCCGCACCGCCGACGAGGCGATCCTGCCCACCGTGCAGGTGTGGCTGAGCACGGCCGATCGCCGTGAGCTGCTGGCCCGCCAGCCGGATATCGAGATGATCCCGGGCACGGCGCAGCCGGGCGACGTGGTGGTCGACCCGCACGCCACCTACCAGACCATGACCGGCTTCGGCGCCGCCATCACCGATGCGTCGGCGTGGCTGATCCAGAACCGGATGGACGGCGAGCAGCGTGCGGCCCTGCTGCGCGAGATGTTCGGTCCGCCGCCGGGGCTGAACATGGCCATGACGCGCCTGACCATCGGGGCCTCGGATTTCTCGCCCACGCCCTACACCCTCGACGACATGCCGGCCGGGCAGGTCGATCCGGAGCTGGCGCATTTCAACGTCGGCACCAATCTGCACGATCTGATCCCGACCGTGCGCGAGGCGCTGGCGATCAACCCGCAACTGCGGATCGTCGCTTCGCCGTGGAGCCCGCCGGCGTGGATGAAGACCAGCGGCAAGCTGATCGGCGGCGAGCTGCTGCCGGAGTACGAGAGCGCCTATGCCGACTATCTGGTGAAGTACGTCGACACCTTTCGCGGCTACGGCATCCCGATCTTCGCGCTCACCGTGCAGAACGAGCCGGGTTACGAGCCGGGGACCTATCCCGGGATGCTGATGCCGGCGGCAACGCGGGCCAGCCTGATCGGGCAGTACCTCGGCCCGGCACTGGCCGCGCGCAGACGTCGGGTGCGCATCCTGGCGTGGGACCACAACTGGGACGCGCCGGCCCAGCCGCTGGACGTGCTGGCCGATCCGCTGGCCGCACCCTACGTGTCCGGCGTGGCGTGGCACTGCTACGCCGGTACGCCCTCGGTACAGACCGACGTGCATCGCGCGCACCCGGACAAGGACGCCTACATCACCGAATGTTCGGGCGGCGACTGGGCATCGGCGAAGCACGGCGAGCTGCTGTGGTTCGCGCGCGACCTGCTGCTGGCCGGCATCCGCAACTGGGCGCGCGGCGTCATCTACTGGAACCTGGCGCTGGACGAGAACCACGGTCCGCACGCCGGTGGCTGCGACCTGTGCAAGGGCGTGGTCACCATCGACTCGCAGACCGGTGCGGTGATCCGCAATGACGAGTACTACGCGTTCGCCCATTTCAGCCGCTTCGTGCCGCCGGGCGCGGTGCGGGTGGGCTCGAGCGAGCCGGACAAGGACGTGGTCAACGTGGCGTTCGTGATTCCGGACGACGGCACGATCGTCATGGTCATGGTCAACAGCCGCACCGAGGCCTATGCGGTGAAGGTGGACGAGGGCGACGTCGGTTTCCGCTACACCATGCCCGCGCAGAGCGTGGCCACCTTTGTCTGGCAGCCGGATCCGGTCGGCAGCTGGGCGAGGCGGCTCAAGCGTTGGCTGGGCGATCTTCGCGCCGTGGTGCCGCACGGCTGAGGCGCTGTGCCGGCATCGCTCATTCCGTGCGGTGCGATGCGGCGTGCGATGGCTCGCGCGCGTAGTGCGAGGGCGTGATGCCGACGTGGCGGCTGAAGGCGATGCTGAAGGTGCTGGCCGAGCTGTAGCCGACGCGCTCGGCGACCTCGGCGACGTTGTTTTCGCGACGACGCAGCAGCTGCTTGGCCAGCGCCATGCGCCAGCCGAGCAGGTAGGCCATCGGCGCCACGCCGACGGTGCGGGCGAAGCGCTCGAAGAAGGCCGAGCGCGACAGTGCGGCCTGCTTCGCCAGCTCCGCCACGGTCCAGCGGCGGGTGGGTTGCGCATGCATGGCGCGGATCGCCATCGCCACGCGCTCGTCGGCCAGTCCGCGCACCAGTCCGGGGGAGGCATCCGTGCCGGCGGTGGAGCGCAGCGCCTCGATCAGCAACACCTCCAGCAGGCGGGCCAGCACCACCTCGCGCGCCGGCCGCTGCGCGCGCGATTCCTCACCCACCAGTTTCGTCAGCAGCGCGAGCCGGCGCTCGCCGCGCACGTGCACCAGTTGCGGCAGCAGCGATACCAGCAGGGCGGCGTCGGGCGAGTCGAAACTGCAGTGGCCGACCAGCATGCGCAGATCGGTCGGGCCGTCTTCGCTGCCGATGCGGTACACGCCTTCGGCCTGGGCCACCGGCACGCTGCGGGTGCCGGCCGGCGGCGGCTGGAGGCTGGACATCGTCATGCCCCAGACCGCCGGCACCAACAGGAAGTCGCCGGGCTCGAGAACGATCGGTGAGTGCTCGTCCACCGCGACGCGGCAACCGCCTTCCAGAACCAGACAGTAGAACGGCTGCCCGGTGTCGGAACGCTGCACGTGCCACTGGCCGGCGCCGGCCACGGTCTTGGCGAACCGGGCGGCGGGTTGCAGCAGCGAGACCACCTCGGCGAGGGGATCGGTCATGCCGGACTCCTGGAAAACAAATGTGGACTTATGGTCGTAGATAGTACGGCCTTGGCCACCTATCGTGACGCTCCTGCCTCTTTCCCCGTTCCCAAGGAGCCTCCATGAAGACCGTCCTGATCACTGGCTGTTCGTCGGGCTTCGGCCTGGCCATTGCACGCACTTTCCTCGACCGTGGCTGGCAGGTCGCGGCCACCATGCGCACGCCGCGCGAGGATCTGCTGCCGGTCTCCGACCGCCTGCGCGTGATGCCGCTGGATGTCACCGACCCGGCCAGCATCGACCGCGCGGTGAAGGCGGTCGGGCCGGTCGACGTGCTGGTAAACAACGCCGGCTTCGGTGCCGCGGCACCCTTCGAACTGACCTCGCCGGCACTGGCGCGCGAACTGTTCGAGACCAACACCCTCGGCACGATGGCGCTGACCCAGGCGGTGTTGCCGCAGTTCCGGGCGCGCCAGGCGGGCGTGATCGTCAATGTCACTTCCAGCGTCACGCTGAAGGCGCTGCCGCTGGTGGCGATGTACACCGCGAGCAAGGCGGCGGTGAACGCCTTCACCGAGTCGATGGCGGTGGAACTGGCGCCGTTCGGCATCCGCGTGCATCTGGTGCTGCCGGGCCGTTCGCCGGAAACCCGCTTCGGCGACAACGCGCGTCGTGAAGGCCTGGACCATGACGCCTACGCCGGCATGGTGCAGCAGGTGCTGGCAGGCATGCGCGATGCCTCGGGTCCGGTCACCCATGCCGCCGACGTGGCCGAGGCGGTGTGGTGCGCCGCCACCGATCCCGACTCGCCGATGCGCCTGCCGGCGGGGGAGGATGCGCTGGCCTGGGCGCGGGAGTGTTGAGCGGCGCGGACAGCAAGCGATTGCACGCGGGTGTCGATGTGCGACGTGCTGGCACGTCGGGAGAGTGAGGGAGCGCTGGTGCGCTCCCGGAATTCACCCACCCAGGGAGCCTGCCCATGCAACTGGTCGCTTATCTCAACTTTCCCGGTACCGCGCGCGAAGCGATGGATTTCTACGCCGAGGCGCTCGGCGGCAAGGTCACCCAGCGCTTCACCTACGGCCAGTCGCCGATGGGCGAGCAGATGTCCGAGCCCGATCGCGACAAGGTCATGCACTCGCAGGTGGAGGTCGGCAGCGCGCTGATCATGGGGGCCGACGGTCCGTCGCCGCACGAGGCCGGCAGCACCACGGTCAACGTCATGCCGGACACGCCGGAAGAGGCCGAGCGCATCTTCCATGCGCTGGCTGCCGGTGGCGATGTGACGATGCCGCTGGAGGAAACGTTCTGGGCCCACCGTTTCGGTGCGCTCACCGACCGCTTCGGCAAGCACTGGATGGTGAATTGCCTCAAGTCGATGTGATCGTCTGCGGCGTGGTGTTCGCAGGATGTGGGACTCCCGGCCGCGGGTTCATCGCAGTACGGACTCAGCGTCCGCCGGGCGGGACCAGCAGCGGGTTGCTGCCGGGACCGCCGCGACTGGCCGAGGGGCGACAGCCGTGCTCCCGTTCGACCCGGTCCATATCGTCGTCGGTGATGCCCAGCGTGGCGCGCTCGCGCCTGGACAGGTCGCGCCATTGCGCGAGCTGCAGGCACTTCGGGTCGGCTCCGCCGGTGAGTCCGGCGATCGCCCTGGCCAGGCCGCCCAACCCCTGCGAGCGGGGATCGGTCATGCGGAATACCGGCGCGCCCGGCACGGATGCCTGTCCGGGCAGACGGGGCAGGGACGGCGAGGCGGCTTGCAACCGGCGTCCACCGGGGATGTAGTCCGGCTCCGCCGATGCCGCCGGGAGCGAGGTGATCAGCGGCGGCGTGGCGCGTGTTGGCATCCGCGGCGTCGGCGCTTCCAGGCGCACGGCGGAGCGCGCCCGGCGATGCCGGCGCCTGGCGGCGTACGGCGGGGACGTGTGGAGCAGGTCATGGATGACTTTCGCCGGGGCAGATGTCCTGGCGGGGGCGCGGGTAATCCAGCGCAGGCGGAGCGCATCGTCCATCCGCCGGCTGCGCGGGCGTTCGTGTCGATCCGGCGCCACGGGCACGGTCAGTACCAGCCACGCGGCCAGGTGCAGGGCCAGGGTGAGCGCCAGCGGCACGGCGCGCGCCAGTGCACGCGCGATCACTTTTCGGCGAGAGGCCGCTGAGGCAACCGTGGGTCGTGGTGGGGACATCCGTCTTCCATGGCGGGTGGGCGTCGTTGGGACCGTGCAGGGACGCGGCAAGTTTCCGTGCACGCCGCGACGCGCCTGCCACGGGTTGGCGCTTTGGTCCGCGGTGCACCGCATGGCAGGATCCGCGCTGGCGTCGCAGGCGAGCGGCGCGGATACCGGGGACGATCGCGTGGATCACGAATTCTGGCTGCAGCGCTGGCGCGAGGGCCGCATCGGCTTTCATCAGGACGCGGTGACGCCCTGGCTGCGCGAGTACTGGCCAGGGCTGGATCTGCCAGCGGGCAGCCAGGTGTTCGTGCCGCTTGCGGGCAAGTCGCTGGATCTGGCGTGGCTGGCCGCGCAGGGGCACGAGGTGCTTGGCGTGGAGCTGTCGTCGCTGGCGGTGCAGCAGTTCTTCGACGAGCACGCGCTGGTGCCGCAGGTGAGTGAGTCGCGCTACGGCCGCCACTACCGCGCCGACAGGGTGGAGCTGATCTGCGGCGATGCGTTCGGCCTCGATGACGAAGTGCTTGCCGGCTGCGCTGCGGTGTACGACCGGGCCGCGATGATCGCGCTGCCGCCGTCGCTGCGCGAGCGTTACGCGAGGGGGCTCTACGCGCGGCTTCCGGCTGGCTGCCGCGGCTTGCTGGTCACGCTGGAATATCCGCAGGCGGAGAAGGACGGCCCGCCGTTTTCGGTGCCCGAGGCTGAAGTACGTCAGCGCCTGCGCCACGATTGGCAGGTGATCTCGCTGGCCCGACGGGACATCCTTGCCGACCAGCCTGGCTTCCTCGCCGAGGGTGTGACCGCGCTGGATACGGTCGTTTACCGACTCGATCGCCGCGCCTGAGGCCGATCCGTCTCCGGCGGCACGGACGGCCAACGCGTCCGGCGTCGCCCGGTCGCGTTCTGCCCTGCGTTTGGTGCCGCCACTGACGCCTGGACGGACAAGCGTTTGTCGCAAGGCGCGGTGGGCGCATCACGGCCCATCGATATCGATGCTGCCGCCGCGTGGCGGATCCGCTTTCGGTGCTCGTGCCGGAGTTGCCTCAGCGCGCCGACGGCTTCGGACGGATCGCATTTTCTTGCAGGCGAATCGGCGGCCGGTTTGTCCCGGAAGGTTCACATCCGGCTGCTTGAATCGACGCCGTGGCCGCTGGCGGCGCGCAGGTCCATCGCCACCGGCACGAAGGGGGAATCCAACGACCGGGCCCGTTGGCGGGCCTGCGCTGCCGTCTTCTTTTCAGGAGTCTTCTCGTGCTCAGTCTTCGCATCCTCCGCAAGGCGCTGTTGCCGGCGTCGATGGCCCTCATGGGGCTGGCATTCGCGGCATCTGCCCATCCGGGCCCCGACCATGACGGCTTCGGCCATCCGGGTCATCGCTGGCCGGGACATGGTCGTCACTCGCCGCAGGACGAGGTTCCGACCGCCACGCCGATCAAGCACCTGGTGGTGATCTTCGGCGAGAACCGTTCGTTCGATCACTACTTCGGCACCTATCCGGTGGCTGCCAATCCGGCCGGCGAGCCGGCATTCAGGGCGCGCCGGTGGACGCCCCGGGTGGACGGCCTGTCCGGCGCGCTGCTGACGCAGAACCCGAACAAGCTCAACCCGCTCAACGGCGAAAACGCGGTCAACCCGTTCCGCCTCGATCGCACCCAGGCCAACACCGAAGGCCAGAACCACAGCTACACGCCCGAGCAGCTGGCCTACGACAACGGCAAGGCCGACCTCTTTCCGCTGCACACCGGCAACAACACCGTTTCCAGTACCGGCACGTTCGGCACGCACGGCCTGGTGATGGGCTACTACGACGGCAACACCGTCACCGCGCTGTGGAACTACGCCCAGCACTACGCGATGGACGACAACGCCTACACCGACACCTACGGTCCGTCGACGCCGGGGGCGATCGCGGTGGTGTCGGGCACCAACAACGGCGCGCAGGTCGTGCTCGGCAAGGGCGCCACGATCCCCGACGGCCTCGGTGGCCTCAGCCTGGTCGGCGACACCGACCCGGCCTACGACGTGTGCTCGTCGACCAGCAACACGCTGATGATGAGTTCGAGGAACATCGGCGACCTGCTCAGCGCACACCACCTCACCTGGGGCGGCTTCATGGGCGGTTTCGACCTCACCGCGGTGAACGACAACGGTTCCACCGGCTGCAGGCGCAGCACCTACTCGAGCGTGCTGGCGGCGACCAAGAACGACTACATCCCCCACCACAACTGGTTCCAGTACTACGCCTCCACGTCCAATCCGACCCACGCGCGGCCGACCTCGGTGTCGCTGATCGGCCACGCCGATCCGAAGGACGCCACCGACACGCCGGTGCACCACGAATACGACCTCAACGATTTCTTCGCGGCGGTGTCGGCGGGCAATTACCCGTCGGTGAGCTACCTGAAGATGCCGGCGGTCGGCGACGCCCACCCGGGCAACTCCGATCCGCTCGACGAGCAGCAGTACATCGTCAAGGTGGTGAACTTCCTGATGCAGCAGCCGGACTGGAGAAGCACCGCCATCGTCATCACCTACGACGACTCCGATGGCTGGTACGACCATCGCTATGCCGCGCCGACCACCGCTTCGTTCGATGGCGTCACGCCGGAGGGCTCGGTGACCGGTGCCGACCAGGTCAACGGGCCGGGCGTGTGCAATGCGCCGGGCGCGAGCCAGGGCATCGGCGTCAATGGCGGCCGCGTCAACGGCCGTTGCGGCCCGGGTACGCGCATTCCGTTCCTGCTGATCTCGCCGTACGCGCGGGAGAACTATGTCAGCGACGCGCGCCTGACGCAGTCCTCGGTGGTGCGCTTCATCGAGGACAACTGGCTGCATGGCGAACGCATCGGCCAGGGTTCGAACGACGCCAGCGCGGGCAGCATCATGAGCCTGTTCGACTTCGGCCACCGCTTCGATCCGGCGCCGCGGCTGATCCTGGATCCGGACCAGGGCACGGTGGTGCCGACGCCGCATCCGTGGCACTCGTGACGCCCTGTATTGCCGGTGGATGCTCCCGGCAGGGGTGAGATGTTCCCCGGACCTCCCGGCGATGCCGGGTGGTCCGGGCTGGTCCAGCGCGGAGCGCGATCCGCGCACTGGTTGGACAGGGACATGACCAAGGCTCACTCGATGTATTCCAGCTCTCCGGCGCGGCGGCGCGGTGTGTCCGCGTTGCTGCCGGGGCTGCTGAGTCTGCTCGGCCTGCTCGGTGCCGGCCTGCTGGTGCAACGCACCGCCCGTGCCGGTTCGGCTGCCGACGGCATCAATCCGCACCCGGTGGCGCTGCGCCTGCCGCCGACAGCGCCGCTGAGCGCAGTTGCACGGCTGGGCAAGGCGCTGTTCTTCGACCCGATGCTGAGCGGCTCGGGCCGCCAGTCGTGCGCCTCCTGTCACAGCCCGGCGTTCGGCTACAACCCGCCCAATGGGCGCGTCGTGCAGCCGGGCGGTGTGCACATGAATCAGCTCGGCTTCCGTCCGCCGCCCTCGCTGGCCTACCTGTACCGCCAGCAGCCCTTCGGCATCGGTCCGGATACGGTCGACAACGACGTGCCGGCCAATCTCGACGTGCTGGCCGCTTCGGTCCGCAGCGATCCGCGTGCGAGCAAGTCGGCCGGAACGCGGCCGGCTGCCCCGGCGATGGTGCCGCAGGGCGGGCTGTTCTGGGACGGTCGCGCCGACTCGCTGCAGCGCCAGGCGATCATCCCCATGCTCAACCCGGTGGAGATGGCCAACCGCGACGTGGCCTCGGTGGCGAGGAAGCTGGCACAAAGCCGGTATCGCGCCACCTTCGCGCAATTGTTCGGTCCGGGGATCGTCGACGACCCGGCGCAGCTGGTTGACGAGGCGATGTTCGCCATCGGCCGCTTCGAGCTCGAGGATCCTTCCTTCCATCCGTTCACCAGCAAGTACGACGCCTGGCTCGAAGGCCGGGCGCGGCTCTCGCCGGCGGAGCGGCGCGGACTCGCCGTGTTCAACGATCCGCGCAAGGGCAACTGCGCCGCCTGCCACCTGAGCCGCCCGACCCGCGACGGGCTGCCGCCGCTGTTCACCGACACCCAGTACGAGGCGCTCGGAGTGCCGCGCAACCCGGCGATCCCGGCGAACCGCGACCCGCGTTTCTTCGACATGGGCCTGTGCGGGCCTTTCCGCAAAGACCTCGCCAGGCAGACCCAGTACTGCGGGATGTTCCTCACGCCGACCCTGCGCAATGTGGATCGCCGCCGGGTGTTCTTCCACAACGGCGTCTACCGCACGCTCAGGCAGGTGCTGGAGTTCTACAACCTGCGCGCGGTGGCGCCGCGGAAGATCTATCCGCGCGGCGCGGATGGCCGGGTGGCGATCGACGACGATCTGCCTGCGGCGTATCGCGGCAACATCGACACCGCCGACGCGCCGTTCGATCGCCACATCGGCGATCCGCCGCCGTTGAGCGGGCAGGACATCGATGACCTCATCGCCTTCCTGCACACGCTGGATGATGGCTACGCCACACGGCATGGGTCACGCCGCATGGAGCCGGCGGTGCGGTAGTCCGCATTCCTCGGACCCGGCCCCGGGGTGTCGCCGTCGTCCGTGCCGGTTAACCTGATGGCATGGACCCACGATACCCTGCCGTCGCCCGGCGACGATTCCGTCTCGCCCTGTCTCTCATGGCCCTGCTTACCCTCGGTGGCTGCGCGACCGCACCGCCGCGCAACACCGGCAACCTCTGCCAGGTATTCGACGAATATCCCGGCTGGTACCACGACGCGCGCGATGCGCAGAAGCGCTGGGGCACGCCGGCGAACGTGCTGATGGCGTTCGTGCAGCGCGAGTCCGGCTTTCGCCAGAAGGCGCGGCCCGACCGGCCGTGGTTCCTGTTCATTCCGTTGCCGCGACGCTCGAGCGCGTACGGCTACGCGCAGGCGCAGGACCCGGTGTGGAAGGAGTACCGCAAGGAGAACGGTGGCTGGTTCAAGAGCCGCACCGACATGGAGGACGCGCTGGATTTCCTCGGCTGGTACACCGACCGCATCCACCGCGAGCTGGGGATCTCCAAGTGGGATCCGAAGCACCTCTACATCGCCTACCACGAGGGCATCGGCGGATACCGCTCGGGCCATTGGAAGCGCGATCGCCACCTGCTCGCGACCGCGGACGAGGTGGATCGGCGTGCCCGCGAGTACGGCGCCCAGCTCCGGCGCTGCCGCTGAGGCCAGGACCTCCGCGGTCGCTTGCCCGGGCATGAAAAAGGCGCCTGCAAAGGCGCCTTGCCCGGTGGCCGTCGCGGGATCGCGGGCGATCCCGGGCGGCGACATCGGGGTGGATCAGGAGGTCGGTGCGCTGCTGTTGCCGGCGAAGTCGACCACCAGCGTCACGCGGCGGTTGTTGGCGCCGGCGTCGCGGATCTGGCCTTTCTCCACCTGGCGGTTGCTGGACTCGCCGTAACTGACCGCCCGCACCTTGTCGGCGGACAGACCACCGGTGTTCACCAGGTAATCGCGGACCGAGTCGGCGCGCTTCATGCCCAGGCGCTTGTTGAAGGCGGCCGAGCCGGCCGGGTCGGTGAAGCCTTCGACCGTGATCACCGCATCGGGATGGTGCTGGGTGATGACCTTGGCGAAATCGTCGAGCAGCGGCTTGTCCTGGTCGCGCAGGGTGGCGTCGCCGAAGGCGAAGTGCGCAGCGGTGTCGACGTTGATCCGGCCCTGCATCGCGGTGATCTGCGCGTCGTACTTGGCGAAGCGCTGCTGCATGTCCTGGGTGAGCGCGTCGATCTCCTGCTGCTGCTTCTGGTCGTTGGCGCGAAGCTCGCTGATCGCCGCGTCGAAATCCGCTTTCTTCACGTAGTTGGAACATCCGCCCAGCGCGATTCCCATCAGGCAAAGCGGAACGAGTGCGAGGCGTGCAGTCTTGATGCTCATGGCTTGTCTCCTCATGCATCGGGCCCGTAGCGAGAGGTGGCTCGCATACTTCAGGCCGATCCCGGTGCACCTGCGTCGTCCCCCTGCACGCGCCGATGCCGGCCCCCGAGGCTAACCCGTGGCACCGCCGGCCAACTGAACCGATCCGCACCAGGAGGCACGGAGCGGCCAAGTCGTGACGTGTGGCACGCACCGTGCAGGCCCACGCCTGGGAGGCACGGCGATCGAGTTGCTGCGGCGCAGCGGCCGGAGAGAGCCGTGCGGGAAGCTCCCCTCGTGCATCGCAGCGGTCCGCCTTGCCGCCGGCTCGCGTCCGGGCCTGGGTCGATCGGGCCCGCGGGGCCGGGCTGAATGCGCGCCTGGCTTGGTGCCATACTGGTCCAATCAGCACCCACGAAAAGGTGGGCGCCACGCGGATGCGGGGGGCATGGATGAAGCTGAGTACGTCGGCAAGACGAGGTGGTTCGTTCCTGGCGACGCTGCTGGTGCTCGTGGCGATCTCGCTGGCGATCAACCTGGTGATCGCGGGCTCCGAACAGCGGGCGATGCGACGGCAGGCGCAGGCCGACAACGGCAATATCGTCGCCCTCATCGCGCGTACCCTCGACGACGATTTTTCCCGCGTCCGCGGCGACGCGACCGCCCTGGCGCAGACCGTGGTCGCCGAGCGGGCGCTGCAGGACGCCGGTCCGGCGATGCGCCCGCGGGCCGAGCGCCTGCTGCGTGCCTTCGTCGATGCGCGAAACGATTACGCCCAGATGCGCCTCATCGGCGCCGATGGCCGTGAAGTGATCCGCGTGGACAGCCATGACGGGCGGGTCGAGGTCGCCCCTCTGGGGCGTCTGCAGGACAAGAGCCAGCGCCCCTACGTACAGGCCGTGGCGAAGCTGCAGGCCGGACAGGTCTATGTCTCCAGGCTCGACCTCAACGTCGAGCATGGGCGTGTCGTCGAGCCGCAGGAACCGACCCTGCGCATCGGGACGCCGGTGTTCTCCGACGACGGGCAGCGCCTGGGCATGGTGGTGATCAACGTCGACGGCAGTCGCCTGTTGCGACGCTTCGTTGCCGACGCGCGGCAGGCGCACGGCAGCGTCTGGCTGGCCGATGCCGACGGCAACTGGCTGCACGGCCCCGATCCCGCCCGCGACTGGCGGTTCGCCATACCGGGCGCCCGGCGCGCCGGGCTGGATACGGATCTGCCCGGGGTCTGGGCGGTGGTCAAGGCGCAGCGCGAGGGCCAGCGGCGTGGCGCGTTCGGCCTGCTGACTTTCGACCAGCTCGCTGCCGCCCGCGACGATCGGGTCCAGCAGGATTCGGCGGTCGGCCTGCGCATCGTCGCGCTGGCGCCTGATCCGACGCTTGCTTCGATCCTCTGCGATCGCGCGCATCTGGTCGGCTACGCATTGACGTTGCCGGTGCTGCTTCTGCTCGCGGTCTGGCTGTCGCATCTGCGTGTGCGCCTGAGCGGCGTGGAGGCCGAGGTGGCGGCCAACAGTCGCCTGCTGAAAGACATCTTCGACCATTCGCGACTGTCGATGAAGGTGAAGGACCTGCAAGGCCGGATCGTGCGGGCCAACGGCGCGGCCGGCGAACTGCTCGGCCGGCCGCCGGACCAGCTGATCGGACAGACCGTCGATACCGTCGCCACCGAGGCCACCTCGGCGCTGATCGGCCAGCACGATCGCGAGGTGGTCGACAGCGGCGAGGTGACCACCTACGAGGAGCCGGTCGAGTACCTCGGCGGAAGCTTCACGCTGCTGACCACCCGCTTCCCGGTGACCGACGAACGTGGTCGTGTCGTGGGGGTGGGCGCGATGTCGCTGGACATCACCTCGCGCATCCGCATGGAGCAATGGTTGCGCATGGCCAAGGACCAGGCCGAAGCGGCCAACACCGCCAAGGCTGCCTTCCTGGCCAACATGAGCCACGAGTTGCGCACGCCCCTGAACAGCATCATCGGGATCGGCGAGCTGCTGCTCGAGCAGGCCGAAGAGGAGGGCGATGACCCGTTGACGGTCGAGTCGCTGCACCGGGTGGTCGGTGCCGGGCGCCACCTGCTCACGCTGATCAACGACATCCTGGACATCTCGCGTATCGACGCCGGGCGGGTCGAGCTGGTGCGGGAGCCGGTCCTGGTGAGCTCGCTGGCCGAGAGCGTGCTGAGCACCCTTCAGCCGCTGGCGGTGGCCAACGGCAACAAGCTCTCGATGACGGTAGCGAAGGACCCGGGTGTCGTCGCGATCGATGCGGTGCGCATGCGGCAGGTGCTGATCAATCTGCTCGGCAATGCAATCAAGTTCACGCAGCATGGCGAGATCCGTCTGCGGCTCGAGCGCGATGTCGATACCCTGCGCATCGCCGTGACCGATACCGGCATCGGCATGACCCCGGAGCAGATGGAGCGCATCTTCGCGCCCTTCGAGCAGGCCGACGGGTCGATCACGCGTCGCTTCGGCGGCTCCGGGCTGGGGTTGGCGATCAGCCGGCAACTGGTTCAGCTGATGGGAGGCTGGATCGCCGTGGAGAGCGAGCCGGGACGCGGCAGCACCTTCACGGTATCGATCCCGGTCGGTGCGTTCGAGGCGCCCTCGCGCGATCCGGGGACGAATGCCCCGGACGAGCCGGCGCGGGATTCGGTGGTGCTGGTGGCCGATGACGACCATGACGCCCGCCGTTTGCTCGCCGGCGCACTGGAGCGTCACGGCCTGCGGGTGGTCACGGCCTGCTCGGGTGTCGATGCGCTGCAGCGTGTGCGTGACGAACAGCCTGCGGTGATGCTGCTGGACATTCTGCTCGGCGACATGAGCGGCTGGGACGTGCTGGCCGCGCTGCGCGCCGATCCGCTGTATGCCGATCTGCCGGTGATCCTCTGCACGGTGACCGACCCCGACCACCGCACCGCCGCGCTCGGCGTGGTGGAGCACATGACCAAGCCGGTCGATCGCGACCAGCTGGTGCGGCTGGTCCGGCGCTTCGTCCTGCCCGGGCCGCAGTCGAGTGTGCTGGTGGTCGACGATGACGACCATTACCGCGAGCAGCTGGCGATGGTTCTGCGCCGCTCCGGCTGCCGCGTGCGCATGGCGGGTGACGGGCCGCTGGCGCTGGCGTCCATGGAGCAGGATCCGCCCGACCTGGTGCTGCTGGATCTGGTGATGCCGGGCATGGACGGGCTGGAGGTGATCGCCGCGATGCAGGAGCGTCCGGGGCTCGCCTGCGTCCAGGTGGTGCTGGTGACGGCGGCCGACGTGCCGGCGCACCTGCTTCAGAAGCTCAACGAGCGCGCGGTCACGCTGGTCAGCAAGGGTGAGGTCAGTCTCGACTGCATCGCTCGTCGGGCGCGCGAACTGCTGGACCGCGTGGAGAACCCGTCGGGGGGCATGGAGACGCAGGAATGAAAACCGTGCTGTATGTCGAGGACGATGAAAACAACGCGTTCATGCTTACCCATCGACTGCGCCGGCACGGGATCCGCGTGCAGCACGTGGGGGATGGCGAGAAGGCACTGGTCGCGGCCGCCTGGAATCCCCCGGCTGCAGTGCTGCTGGACGTCAACCTGCCGGGTATCGATGGGCTGGCGGTGCTTCGCCGCTTGCGCACCGATGCGGCCACGCGGACCTTGCCGGTGATCGTGGTGTCCGCCTCGGTGCGCGAGCAGGACCGCGCCAGGGCGCTGGGGGCGGGTGCCGACGCCTTCGTCTCCAAGCCGATCGACTTCCCGCGTCTGCTCGACGTGTTGTCGCAGTGGTTTTCGGTGGAATCCGCACCGGGAGGGCAGGCATGAACGCCGACGCGCGCGTGCTGGTGGTCGACGACAACGAGAACAATCGCTTCATGCTGGTGCGGTATCTGCACCGGCTGGGCTTCCGCCAGATTGCCGAGGCGGACGATGGCACCTCCGCGCTGGAGCGGATCCGCGAGTCGCGCCCGGATCTGGTGCTGCTGGACGTGATCATGCCGGACATGGACGGCGTCCAGATGCTGGAGGTGCTCCGGCGCGAGGGGCACATGGGCGACATGCCGGTGATCGTGGTGTCCGCGCACGACACGAGCGAGATCGTCGTGCGCTGCATCGAACTGGGCGCCGAGGATTACCTGACCAAGCCGATCCAGACCCCGATGCTGCGGGCGCGGGTGACGGCGATCCTGGAAAAGCGGCGCCTGCGCGAGATCGAGCTGGAGTTTCTCACCCACTTCGATCCGGACACCCGTCTTCCCAATCGGCATGCGCTGATCGAGCGCATCGAGCGGATGCTCGCCAGCGGTCGCCGCTTCGCCCTCGTCGCGATCAGCTGCCGCAACCACGGGAGCATCGCACTCAGTTCCGGGGAGGACGACGCCAGTGCCAGGCTGCGCGTGCTCAACGATCGCATCCAGGCGAGCGCTTTGCCCACCGATATCGTCGCCCGTGTTGGCGACGGCACGGTGGCCTGGCTGCTGCCGGACGTGTTCCCCGACCACGTGCTGTTGCGCGCGGTGGAGGAGGTGCTGACGAGCGATCCGCGCGGTTCCGGCGATATCGCCAGCGACTGCACGGCGGCCATCGCGGTCGGCCCGTCGCCGGATGCCGGCGAGGGTGCCAGCGAGCTGCTCCGGCTGGCGATGAGCGAGGCAATGCGTGTCTCGCCGGAGTCCAGCGAGCGGGTGCTGATCGCCGACCCGGCATTGCGCAACGAGGCGCGCGAGGCGCTGGCGGTGCTGCGTGACGTGGAACGGGCGCTGGCCAACGGCGAGCTGTTGCTGTACTTCCAGCCCATCTTCGACCGTGACGCGCAGCGTCTGGTCGGGGCCGAGGCGTTGTTGCGCTGGATGCATCCCGTGCGGGGGCTGCTGCCGCCGGGGGCCTTCCTCGGCGCGGTGGAGGCCTCGCCGCTGATGGAGGCCATCGACCTCTGGGTGGTGGCAACCGCCAGTGAGGTTCTCGCGTCCTGGGCGGAATGCCTGCCCGAGGACTTCCGGCTGCACGTGAATCTCACCGCGCACGGGATCATGTCGGGCCGCCTGGCCGGTCACGTCGAGCAGGTCGTGCCGATGCCGTTGCGTCGCAACCTGACCCTTGAGCTTACCGAGCGCGTGCACGTGGTCGACATGCCCGCCTGCGTGGGAGCGCTGCAGCAGATCCGCGCGCTGGGCATCCAGGTGGCGCTGGACGACTTCGGCACCGGGTTTTCCTCGCTCAGCCACATCAACCTGTTGCCCTGCGACCTGCTGAAGATCGATCGCAGCTTCGTCACCGGGGTGCTTGACGATCCCAAGCGCCGACGCCTGCTGAGTTCGCTGGTCGGCATGGCCCAGGCGCTGGAGCTGGGTGTGGTGGCCGAAGGGATCGAGCATGAAGACGACCTGCGCGTGCTGCAGGAGCTCGGCCCCTTGCAGCTGCAGGGTTACCTGCTGGGTCGCCCGATGCCTGCCGGCGAGCTGCTTGCGCGGATGGGCGGCTGATCCGCCACGTGCAGCTGCAGACGCTGGCAGGCGGCAGCGCCACCGGGCAAGATGGAAGACCGGGTGCGGCTGCGTTGCCGCACCCGGTCGCCCCCGGGAGCTGCCATGGAACCGCAACCCCACATTCATTGCCCGCTGTGCCGCTGGGAGCCAAGTGTCGACTCGCGGTGGATGTGTACATCCTCCGAGCCGGGGGCGGGCTGTGGCACGCGCTGGAACACGTTCTGGACCGCCGGATGTTGCCCGGGATGCGGGCATTTCTGGTCCCGCACCCAGTGTCTGGCCTGCAAGCAGGCATCGCCGCACCAGGACTGGTATCACTATCCGCCGGATGGCCCGGCCGGGCATCCGCACCGCAAGGCACTCGAAAAAACGGACTGACCGCACGCCAGCCAGGGTAGCCGCCTCATCCGCGGGAACCTACGGCCGCTGTCGACGTCCATGCATCTTTACCCCTCCAACTCCGGACTCACCATGACCCTGCACCGCACTCTGCTCCTCGCCTCGTTGTTCACCGCCGCCACGCTCACGCTGGCGCCGCTCTCTGTCGCGCACGCCGACGAAACCCTGGGTGGCAAGCCGATCCCGGGCCTGTGCATGATTTCGCGCGAGGCGGTGTTCGCCCAGTCGAAAGTCGGGCAGGCCGCCAGCGAGCGCCTCAAGCAGCTGGCCGAGCAGGCGCAGAACCAGCTCGGCAACGAGCGCGGGCCATTGCAGAGCGACATCCAGAAGTTCCAGCAGGACGCGCCGAAGCTGGCCGAGGCACAGCGCAAGCAGCAGGGCGAGGCGCTGCAGAAGCGCATGCAGGAGTTCCAGCAGAAGGCCGGCGAGCTCAACGAGCGCATCCAGCTGACCCGTTCGAAGATCATGCAGCGCATCGGCCAGCAGGCCGAGCCGATCGTGGCATCGACCTACAAGAGCCACGCCTGCGGCCTGCTGCTGAACCGCGATGCGGTGCTCGGCGGCAACGTCAGCAACGACCTGACCCCGGACGTGGTGAAGGGCCTGGACGCGAAGATCACCAGCCTGAGCTTCAGCCTCGAGCAGCTGCCGGCGCAGTCGCAGGGCGGCAAGTAAGTCAGGTGGGGAAACATGCGATGGCGGGTGCCAGTCTCCCCGCCATCGCACGACGGCGCTCCTGGATCATCCCGGGCGCTTGCACGGCGCGATGTCCAGCAGCGAGTCGATCTTCGCGCGCAGCGCCTGCGTGGACATCGGGGTCCGTATGCCCGTCCAGAGCGCGGCGGCCCGGATGATCAGGCCCTGACGCATGCCGATCGTTTCGGCCTCGTCACCCTCGAAATCCAGGCCGTCACCGGGCACCAGCGCGCGCAGAAACAGAAGGTAGTCGTGCCCGGGGAGGTAGGGCTGTTGGTCGCCGTAGGCGTATGAAAGCGTATGCCCTGGTGTCTGCACGGTTCCGCCGACCCGCCAGACCCGCACGGTGGCGCCGGGGCTGCGCCACGCCGCAGGCCTCAGCCACTCTTGCACCGCGAATGTCGTGCGGGTCAGCACCGCGCCGTTGGACGGTGTGGCGAAGCCGTGGCTATCGATGGCGCGCCCGACGAGCACCTCGGAGGCATGGCAGTAGGCATCGCGCAGGTTCGCGTTCGCTATCCCGATACGCCGGGGCAGCGGTCCGCCGGGCAGTTCGCGACTGTCGAACATGCCCTGTCCGCGACCGTCGTGTGGCATGCCGCGAAGGTTGTCGTCGGGAAGGTGCCAGCGCGCCTGCATGGCGTGTATGGCGTCTTCATTGCGGGCGTCCTGGCCGCGCACGGGACAGGTAGTGGCCGCCATCCAGACCAGTACCGCGAGGAGGAAGCGACTCCGCGGGACCCGCGGCATCATGGCTCCATTGTCGCTTCGGCCACCTGGGCGCGGCAGTGGCGGTCGATGTACTCGCGCTGCGTCGGCATCGCCGCGGCGACTTCGGCGATCACCTGCCGCAGGCTCGCCAGGCGGCTGGCGGCGTCGACCCCGGTGCGCAGGTCGGCGAGAGGGTCGTGGCGTTCCGGCCACACCTCCTGGCCGACCATCACCGCCAGCCAGTTCGGGTTCTGGAACAGCTCCAGGCTCTCGGCCACCAGCCGCCCGTGGCCGCGGAAGTGCGCCAGCTTGTAGGCGAGCGGCTCGGGGATCTCCATCGTCGCCACGTGGCGCCACATCGGCTCGTCGCGGGTGTTGGCATGGTAGTGCAGGATCAGGAAGTCCCGGATGCGCTCGTATTCGGCGCCGGTCAGGCGGTTGAATTCGGCCGTGGTCACCGCGTCGAAGTCGCGATCCGGGAACAGCGCCAGCAGGCGCGTGATGGCGGTCTGGATCAGGTGGATGCTGGTGGACTCCAGCGGTTCCAGGAAACCCGCGGAAAGGCCGATCGCCACGCAGTTGCGGTGCCAGAAGCGGCGTCGCCGCCCGGTGGTGAAGCGCAGCGGCCGCGGGGTACCCCGCGGCTTGCCGGTGAGGTTTTCCAGCAGCACGCGGGTGGCGGTGTCCTCGTCGGTGAAGGCGCTGCAGTACACGTGGCCGTTGCCGACCCGGTGCTGCAGCGGGATGCGCCACTGCCAACCCGCTTCATGGGCAGTGGAGCGCGTGTACGGCGCGAACGTGTCGTCGTGTTCGCAGGCCACCGCCACCGCGCGGTCGCATGGCAGCCAGTGGCGCCAGTCCTCGTAGCCGGTGTGCAGGGCCTCCTCGATCAGCAGGCCGCGGAAGCCGGAGCAGTCGATGAACAGGTCGCCCTCGATCGCCGCGCCGCCATCGAGCCGGACGCGTTCGATGAAGCCGTCGTCGGGACGCAGGTCGGTGCAGACGATGCGGCCCTCGGTGCGCCGCACGCCGCGTGCCTCGGCGTAGCGGCGCAGGAAGGCCGCATACAGGCCGGCGTCGAACTGGTAGGCGTAGTCCAGCGTGGAGAGCACCTGGCGGCGGTCGGTCGAGGGCAGGGTGAACTTGCCGTCGCGCGCGGCGACCCAGGCCAGCGAATGGTCCTCCAGTGCGGACGTGTCGCCGCGCGAGCGCTCGCGCAGCCAGTAGTGATGCAGCGGCACCTTGTCGAACTCGGCGCCGATCTGGCCGAACGGATGGAAATAGCGGTGCCCGGCGCGGCCCCAGCCGACGAACTCGATGCCGAGCTTGAACGTGCCCTGGGTCGCGGCGAGGAAAGCGTTCTCGTCGATGCCCAGCGTCTGGTTGAACAGCTTGATCGGCGGAATGGTCGCCTCGCCCACGCCGATGGTGCCGATCTGCTCGGACTCCACCAGCTCGATCCGGCAACTGCCCTGCAGTGCCTGGGCCAGCGCGGCGGCGGTCATCCAGCCGGCGGTGCCGCCTCCCACGATGACGATGCTGCGTATGCGGCGGTCGGTCGATTCCACAGTGCTGCGCCCCGGCTCATCGTTCGGAGCGACGATTCTAGGGCGAGCCGGGGACGGAAGGGCGGCGGCTATTTGCGTTCTGCCGCCGCCTTGCGTGCCGGCATCAGCGCGAACAACACCTCGTTGGCAGTCACGGCCGAAGCGCTGGCGATATCGCTGGGCGTGTCGCGGGTCGAGGTCGCCTTGTAGCCGCGTGCCTGCAGCTGCCGGAGCAGGTCGGGTGCCGGCACGCGGACGATCGGTGCGAGGTCGTCCAGCGAGGCGCGGGTCATCAGGGCGACCGTCTGGAACGCCGGATTGCCGGCGCGCCCCTTGCCCGCGGACAGCGCGAAAGGCACGGCCACGACCAGCGAGAGCACCAGTGGAACCAGCAGTGTCCGGCGCCTGGCATAGGCCAGCAGCGGCTTCCAGTTCTTGATCATGTGCAGGGCGAACGGCGCCAGCAGCAGCATGCTCAGCCATTCGTGCATGCTGTGGAAAGTGGCCGAGGACCAGTGGAAGAACAGTGCCACGCCGGAGACCGCGGATACGAAGAAGAGCCCGACCGTGAGCGGCGTGCCGTAGCGGTGCATGAAGTTCCTGAACACGGGATTCCTTGGATGGGGCGCGGGGACATGTTTTGCAAATGATATCTATTCGCATTTGAGTGCTCAAGCGGGTGATGCGTCCGCCCGGCGCGGCAGCGGTCGGGTGATAGAGTGGCCGCCCTTTTCCGACGGCATCGAACGCAGGAGTGCAGAACGTGACGACGCATCAGGTCCCCTATCCGATCGGCACGCCCGGAACCCCCTGGGGGCCGGCGGAAGTAGCCGCCTGGCGTGCCGGACAGCAGCGCCGCCGCAGCTACGCGGAGGACGTACTCCGGGTGATCGATCGCTTGCGCGAGCGTTTCGACGTGAGTGAATACGGACGGCTCGACTACGCCGCGGACAGCTATACGCTGTTCGCGGTGCGCAGCCCGGACTGGCGCGACAACCTGCCGACCGTCCTGGTTACCGGCGGCGTGCACGGCTACGAGACCAGCGGTGTGCATGGTGCGCTGCAGTTTCTCGAGCGCGAGGCGGCCCGCTACGCCGGACGGGCGAACCTGCTGGTCGCGCCGTGCGTCAGTCCCTGGGCGTACGAGCGGATCCATCGCTGGAACCCGGACGCGATCGACCCGAACCGCTCGTTCAGGGCCGACAGTCCGGCCGGCGAGTCGGCCGCACTGTGGCGCCTGCTGGCGCCTTACAGCGAAAGCGCGCTGCTGCACATCGACCTGCACGAGACCACCGACAGCGACGAGTCCGAGTTCCGGCCCGCGTTGGCGGCGCGCGATGGCGTGGACTTGGAGCCGGGCGAGATTCCCGACGGTTTCTACCTGGTGGGCGATACCGAGAACCCGCAGCCGGCCTTCCAGCAGGCGATCATCGCGGCGGTCGAGAAGGTCACCCACATCGCGCCGGCCGACGAGCGCGGAGAGATCATCGGATCGCCGGTCGTGGCTCCTGGTGTCATCAACTACGCACTGAAGCAGCTCGGACTCTGCGCGGGCATCACCGATGCCCGTTACACCACCACTACCGAGGTGTACCCGGACAGTCCGCGTGCTACACCGCAGCAGTGCAACGATGCCCAGGTCGCCGCGGTGTGTGCGGCGATCGATTTCGCGCTGGGCTGAGCGCAGGGGGCTATCGACAAGGGGAGGGACGGCCTCCGGGGTGTCGTGCCGCGGGCTTGCCCGGCGAAGCGCGGTCATCCGGTCGTTCCCGCTCCCGGTGTCGCCGGTGCGTCGAGTCCTCCGCCGGAAAGCCATGGCACCATCCCCGGCATGGGCATTTCGAGGGAGCGCAGGGCATGGTGGAGCAGGTACTGGCGTTCTGGTTCGCCGAGGCGGGTGAGCCTGCCTGGTGGACCGCCGCCGCGGATTTCGACGATCAGGTGCGCCGTCGTTTCGCCCGGGTGCTGCAGCAGGCCGCGCGTGGCGAGCTATGGAGCTGGCGGGACCGGCCGCGCGGACGCCTGGCGGAGATCCTGGTGCTGGACCAGTTTTCGCGGAATATCCACCGCGGCACGCCTGCAGCATTCGCGCAGGACACCGTGGCCCTGGTGCTGGCCCAGGAGGCGGTCGCCAACGACACCCTGGCCGCCCTGTCTCCGGACGAACGCTGCTTTGTGCTGATGCCGTTCATGCACAGCGAGTCGGTGGCGATCCATATCGAAGCCGAGCGGCTGTTCCGCGAGCACGCGCCGCCGCGCAACCTGGAGTTCGAGCTGCGGCACAAGGCGATCATCGACCGTTTTGGCCGTTATCCCCATCGCAACGCGATCCTCGGACGGACCTCGAGCGAGGAGGAACTGGCCTTTCTGGCCGAGCCCGGTTCGAGCTTCTGACAGGCCCGCGCGCCCGGCTATCCTGCCGGGGCGTGCGTGATTGCTTGCAGCGGGTGGGCAGCGGTCCGCGGCGGCGGCATGGCCACGTGATCTGCCGGCACGCCCGCTGCCTGCGTTGCCCTGCGTTTCCGTCGATGGGCCGGCGACCCGCCCGGCCGTGGGCCGGTCTCTCGCCGAGCTGGCGAACAGGCCAGCGCAATGGGCACAATCGCCTGCCCGACCCCGTGGTGGAAGCCATGATCCTTCGCGATGGCACGGCCGATGACGCCCCTGCCGTTCTTGCCCTCAACCACGCATTCGTCTCGGTACTGAGTCCGCTGGACGACGGGCGGCTGGCGCATCTGGTCGCCCAGGCCACGCTGTACCGGGTGGCGGAGGAACAGGGGCGGGTCCTCGCCTTCCTGCTCGCGATGGGTGAGGGCGCGGACTACGACAGCCCCAACTACCGCTGGTTCGCCGCGCGCTATCCCCGTTTTCTCTACATCGACCGCATCGTGGTCGCTGCCGAAGCGCAGAGCCTGGGCCTGGGCGCAGCGCTCTACCGGGATGCTTTCGATCATGCGGCATCACTCGAGGTGGCCCGGGTCACCTGCGAGTTCGACCTCGCGCCACCCAATCCAGCCTCTTCACGTTTCCATGCCCGCCTGGGCTTCCGCGAGGTCGGTCGGCAGGTCCTGGACGCGGGCAAGGAGGTATCCCTGCAGGCCGTCCTTCTGGCGGATGCCGTGCGCCCCGCATCGGATTGACCCGGCCAGATGCCCTCCGGACGTCGGGAGGGAGTGATCGCCGTATCGTGCTAACTTGCGATCCGGTTGCCGATGCTTGCGGCACCATTCGCACCGGGGAGGAAAACGCATGAATTACTGGAAACCGTTGGTGGCAGTGGTTTTGCTGGGGGCTTGCGGAGTCGTCGTGGGCCAGGAAGCGAGTAATCAGGGAATGGCCGCCCAGAGGGCGCTGGAGGATGCGAATCGACGTGCGACGGTATCGCGCGAGGAGTCTTTCCGGTTTGGAAATGACCAGGCGTGGAAGTCCGGAATGATCTCCCTCACCACTGCACGCAAGAGCCTCGCCAAGGAATGGGAGAAGCTCGGCCTTTCGCCCGAGATGGCCACCACCGTCGCCAACACCTACCGTGCGGACAGCTCGACGCTGTTGAGCCATCCGCCGCTGGAAGGGCGTAGCGACAAGGAGGTTTCGGGGATGATCCAGCAGGCGCTGGTATCCAAGAACTACCGCATGGCCAATCAACTGTTGATCGACTTCGAACGGAAAAAGCTGCACGCCGAGCCCGTGTCGAGCAAGCCGCCGGCACACTGATTCGGCTCGGGACCGGGATCGTTGACCCGTCCCGGTCCGGTCCGAACGCAGATCAGCCGGTGTGCGAGCCGGCAACGATCCGGTTGCGGCCACGCTGCTTGGCCAGGTAGAGCGAGCGGTCCACCTCGGCGATGAAGCTCAGTGGCGGCTCGTTGTCGTCCGGGATGCGGGGGCCCACGCCCATGCTCACGGTAGGCACCCCGGCCACCGGTGAGGCGCTGTGGGCAATCGCCTCGGCGGCGATGGCATCACCGCAGGATTCGGCGACCCGCAGCGCCGAATCCGCATCCGTATCCGGCAGCACCAGCACGAATTCCTCGCCGCCGAAACGCCCGAGGAAATCGCGCGGGCGGCCGGTGGCGGTATCCAGCAGTCGGCCGACGCGACGCAGGCAATTCTCGCCGGCGACATGGCCATAGCGGTCGTTGTACCGCTTGAAGTGGTCGATATCGATCATCGCCACCGGCAGCGGATGCCGGCTCTCGCGCGCCTGTTGCCACTCGCGTTCGAGCGCGTTCTCGAATTGACGACGATTGCCCACGCCCGTCAGGCCGTCCTCGAACGACAGCCTTTCGAGTTCGCGTTGCAACTCGAGCAGCTTCTGCCCGGTCTTCTTGCGCCCGCTGATGTCGAACAAGAATCCGACCGGCGCTTCGACTTCACCCTGCCCGTCGCGGACCACGTGCACGACGTCCCGGATCCACACGTAGCGACCGTCCCTGGTAAGCGCACGGTAATCCGCCTCGTGATCGCCCCTCGCCCCTCGCCCTGGACTGCGCCACGCTGAAGTCCACCGCCCATGCCCGTTCGTCCGGGTGCATGCGCATGGCCCAGTCCTCCACGGTCTTCCAGCCGGAGGGTTCCCATCCGAGCGGTTCTTCGATCTGCGGGCCGATATAGCCGAACGTCGCCGTCGCCCAGTCGATCTTCCAGGGCATGGCGCGGGTCGACTCCAGCAGGGTCTCGCAGACGGCCGGGTCGGGGCTGTCGTGCGGTTGGCTTCAGTCGGACATGAGAGGGCGCGCCTCGAATGGAGGTCAGGTCACAAGCAAAACCTGGACCATGAGCGGCCCGCGCGGTTCCGAAAATCGGGAGGTTCTGTCGGCGAGGCCGCTGCGGCGCGAGTCGTCACGCCCGGGACGATCGGCGGGGAGCGCAGGGTGTCGGCTTGCGCCTACACGGCATCATCCTTTTGGCCTATTGGCCGAGGCTTTCCGCAGTAGCATGCTCCGTGGATAGCACCTACCTGGACCAGGACGGCCGGGCGGCCAGCACAGCGGATGATGCGGAAGCCCTGGGCAGGATGTAAGCGCGATTCTTCGTGGTGGGGCAACCACCCCCGTTGCCCTTCTCTTGACGCCCGGCCCCGGGCGTCCTTTCTATTCTGTGCGGAGCGGACGGCCATGCTGGAAGTGCGCGACAGCAAGAACGGTTTCATCGTCTACGACAGCGATGCGGACGAAGAGGTCATGGTCTTCACCACGCAGCGCGACGCGGACTCGTTCGTCGCCGAGCTGGTGATCGCCGAAGAGCACGCCAAGCTGCAGCGCTGGTCGTTGGATCGGGTGCCTGCCACCTGGTAAGGGCTGCTCCAGGAGCCGTCCTGCGACGGCTCCCGCCCGTGAAGCCGGCCGGCCGCCCCCGACAGGGCACAATGGCGCGATGGTCATCCATGCGCCCCGAATGAATATCCCCCGAGCTTTCCTCATGTCCGACCTGCACCTGGATGCGGGTCGGCCGGAGCTGACGGCGATCTTCCAGCGATTTCTGGCCGACTGCCCGGGCCGCGTCGACGAGCTGTTTCTTCTGGGCGACATCTTCGAGGCCTGGATCGGCGACGACGACGATGCGCCCTGGCTCGTGCCGGTGGTCGACGCGCTGCGGCGTGCCGGCGATGCCGGTGTGCGCATCTTTTTCCAGCACGGCAACCGCGATTTCCTGCTGGGCGAGGCATTCGCCGCCCGTGCCGGGATGATCCTGTTGCCGGAGTCGCTGCCGCTGGACCTGGGCGGGGTCGCCACGGTCCTGTGCCACGGCGACGCGCTCTGCACCGACGACCTGGACTATCAGGCGTTCCGGGCCCGCTCGCGCGATCCCGCCTGGCAGGCCCAGATTCTGGCGATGCCGCTCGAGGCCCGTCGCGGACTGGCGCGACAACTGCGGCAGGAGAGCATGGACGGACAGCAGCGCCGGCTTGCCGAGGATGGTGTGCTGACCGATGTGAACGAGGCGGCGGTCCGTGACTGCATGCACGACCATGGTGCGGTGCGACTGATCCATGGCCACACGCATCGGCCCGCCGCCCACAGCGTGGCACTCGATGGCGGAAGCGGCGAGCGCGTGGTGCTGGCCGACTGGCGTTCCGAGGGCGAGGTACTGGAGGTGCGGCCCGACGGAAGCTTCCGCCGCCACATGCTCAGGGGCTGATCGACTCCCATTGTCGCCAGAGGTCGTCCAGTACGTGGCGGACATGCTTTTGCAGTCGGGCTCTGGCTGCCGCTTCGCCCTTGCCCGACCGGACTGCATCGCGCAGGCCGGTGCATAGCGCTTCGCCATCGTCGTCGCCGATCGCCAGAAAGACGTTCTTCATCTCGTGAAGCAGGTCGGCGGTGTCGCCGCGGCCGTTGCTCTCTTCCAGCACCCGATCCAGCCGTGACAGCTCGCGGTGGCCGAGACGGATGTAGTTGCGCACCTCGTCGGAGGGTGCAAGGGTCCGCAGCAGGTCGATCGAGATGCGCCCGGTCGCGACTCCGGCCCCGGACGTCGCCGTCGTCCCGGCCGCCGGTCCGGCATCGCCGACCGCCGCCAGCAAGCGGTCGAGCGCGATCGGCTTGGTCAGGTAGCCCGACGCCCCCATCGCGAGGGCACGCTGCACCACCTCGGCGTCCGAGTCGGCACTGAGCATGACCAGTCGCGGTCGCGGGCCCGCCTGCGCCTTGGCCAGGGCAGCCAGCACGTCGAGTCCGGACATGCCTGGCATATGCACGTCGAGCAGCAGCAGGTCGAACGTGTCGCCATGCTGCAGCCGGGCGATCACCTCGTTGCCGCTGCGTGCGGTCGAGACCACGTGGCCGGCGCGCTCCAGCAGTCGGGTGACCACCTGCCGGTTGGCCTCGTTGTCGTCCACCACCAGGCAGTGCCGCGGCGGAAATCGGCGACGGTGGTCTTCGAGCAGTTGGAGCACGTCCGCGTCGCCTGGCAGTGGCGTGCCGGTCGGTGCGCGTTCCAGTGGCAGCTCCAGGCGGAACACGCTGCCGCCGCCCTCGCGATCGCGCACGCTTATCGTGCCGCCGCTGTGGCGTGCGAAGCCCTGCACGATGTGCAAGCCGAGGCCGACGCCATCCTCGCGGCGCGCGTGACCGTAGCTGACCTGCACGAAGGGATCGAAGATCCGTGCCCGGTCCGCGGCCGGTATGCCGGGTCCGCTGTCGGCAACCTCGAGCGTGATCTGCCGATCCGTGCACGACGCATGCAGCGACACGCGCCCCCCTTCGGGCGTGAACTTGATGGCGTTGCCGAGCAGGTTGGTCAGCACCTGCTCGAGGCGACCGGCATCGCCGACGGCCAGCAGCCCCGCCGGACTGTCGTCGTGCAGCGTGATGGCGAGCTCTCTGCGGTCGGCCAGCGGCTTCATCATCTCGAAGGCCTGCCGAACGACCTGGCGCAGATCGAACGGCTCGCGCGCCAGACCGAAGCGGCCCGCGTTCAGGGCGGCCACGTCGAGCACGTCGTTCACCCTCTGCAGCAGCGAACGGGCGTTGACCTGCACCGCCCGCAGGCTCGCGCGATCGTCCACGGACAGGTGTTCGGAGTCGATCAACGAAGAGGCATGGATCACCGTGTTGAGCGGCGTGCGCAGCTCATGGCTCATCGTCGCCAGGAAGCGGCCCTGGGCGTCGCGCGAGGCGATGGCCGATTGGGACACTTCGGCCAGCAGGGCGAGCAGCCGGTTCACCGTCATCGGCAGGCCGCATAGCAGCAGCAGCGCGAACGGGATGAATGCCGGTCGCACCGCCCAATAGCCGGGCGGTGCGGCCAGGCCCACCACCAGTACGGTGCTGGCCATGCAGGCCAGGAATGCCCGTCGCCCCAGTCGGGCGCCGACCAGGATGGTGGTGAATGGCAGCACCGCGATCATCGAGATCGAAATGTTCCAGGCCAGGTGCAGCATCAGGCCGATGCCCAGCACGTTGGCGATGGCGCCGGCGGTATCGACACGGTCGCCGTCGGGAATCCACCCTTGCCTCATGCCCACCGCCCAGGCGATCGCCAGCCACAGCAGCAGGGGAACCCAGGGCAGCAGCCGGGCGGCTTCCAGCGGCAAGGTGTTGCCCTGGCTCGGCGGGCCGGCGTAGCGGGCCCACCACACGGTCCACAGCGAGACCAGCACCAGGAAGCCGACGCGGCGCAGGCTTGCCTGCCGCTCGCCGTAACCTGCCACCACCCGGTCGAGCCGTTCGTTGGCGAGGCGTTGTGCGATCTGACGCAGGGAGGTCGAAGGTGCCAGGGTCGGGCGTTCCATGGAATCCGGCGGTCGAAGGGGCATCGAGGGACATTCTCGCAGCGTCGTGTCCACGCTGTCCGCCCGGTGGATTGGACCGGGCCGGCGCCGGCCCCGATCATGTCAGGCAACCGTGCGCTACGCGACGCCGATGGCGCTGCGCTGCACCTTCGCCTTTTACCGTCATCCGGGACACAACCGTGACAACCATGAAGACGATCGGACTGCTGGGCGGCATGAGCTGGGAATCGACCGTCCCCTACTACCGCCTGATCAACGAGGCCGTGAAGCAGCGG
This sequence comes from Dyella ginsengisoli LA-4, assembly GCF_000334915.1. Taxonomy (GTDB): domain Bacteria; phylum Pseudomonadota; class Gammaproteobacteria; order Xanthomonadales; family Rhodanobacteraceae; genus Dyella_A; species Dyella_A ginsengisoli_A. The sequence continues at coordinate 33,012 of NZ_AMSF01000010.1, forward strand.
CTGGGCGGCCTGCACTCGGCCAGGTTGCTGCTGCACAGTGTGGATTTCGCCGAGATCGAAGCGTTGCAGCGCAGCGGTGACTGGGAGGCTGCCGGACGCCAGCTCGCGTCCGCAGCGCGGGGTCTGGAGACGGCCGGAGCCGACCTGCTGTTGATCGGCGCCAACACCATGCACCGGGTCGCCCCGGCAGTGGAGGCGGCGATCGGCATTCCCCTGCTGCATGTGGGAGATGCCACGGCGCGGGCGGTGCGGGCGGCGGACATCGCGCGCGTGGGGCTGCTCGGTACGCGCTTCACGATGGAGCAGGCGTTCTACGTCGATCGCCTTGCCGCGCATGGTCTCGACGTGCTGGTGCCGCCTCCCGCAGAGCGGGAGGAGGTGCATCGGGTGATCTACCAGGAGCTGTGCGCCGGTCGATTCGAACCGTCTTCGCGTGCACGCTTTCGCCAGGTCATGGCCGGTCTGGTGTCGCGCGGTGCGCAGGGCGTGATCCTCGGCTGCACCGAGATCGGCCTGCTGGTCGACGCGGACGATGCCAGCGTGCCGCTGTTCGACACCACGCGCCTGCATGCCCTGGCTGCCGTCGAGGCGGCGCTGGGCGGTTGAGCGACGCACGGCAGCCATCGCGCGGACGGCCGTTCCGCGCATTGGATGGCCGGTGCGGCCTGTTCTAGGCTTGGACGCCTGCCGTCCGTCTTCCATGGAGATCCGCCGATGCCACGTTCGTCCCTGCTGCGGCGTTGCCGCCGGTCGTCGTTCCTGTTCGCCGTTGCGGCGCTGACACTCACGGCCGGCGCGGTGCAGGCGGCCGTTGTATCGGCGCCGCACGCCCGGGTTTCAGGCGGCACCCTGGCGGGCAAACGGGTCACCGTCGATGGCGTGGCGCTGCAGGAATTCCAGGGCATTCCCTACGCCGCTCCGCCCGTCGGACCGCTGCGCTGGAAGCCGCCGCAGCCGTCGTCACCGTGGCAGGGCGTGCGCGACGCAACCGGTTTCGGGCCGCGCTGCATGCAGTTGCCGCTGTTCGGCGACATGGTGTTCCGCTCGCGCGGCATGAGCGAAGACTGCCTCTATCTGAACGTCTGGGCGCCGGCCGACCGCGGCAACGGAAAGCGTCCGGTGCTGGTGTATTTCTACGGCGGCGGCTATCTCGCCGGCGACGGCTCGGAGCCGCGCTACGACGGTGCCAGCCTTGCGGCGAAGGGCCTGGTCACGGTCACGGTGAACTATCGCCTGGGCGTGTTCGGATTCCTGGCCACGTCGTCGCTCGCGGCCGAATCGCCGCAGCACGCCACCGGCAATTACGGGCTGCTCGACCAGGCTGCCGCGTTGCGCTGGGTGCGCGCCAATATCGCGCAGTTCGGCGGCGATCCAGCGCATATCACCATCGGCGGGGAATCGGCCGGCTCGATCTCGGTGAGTGCGCTCATGGTCTCGCCGCTGAGCAGGAACCTGATCGTCGGCGCGATCGGCGAGAGCGGCGCCTTGATCGCCCCCATCGCGCCGCAGGGGCGGACGCAGGCAGAGGCCACGGGCGCGGCTTTCATGAAGCAGGTCGGTGCCGGTTCGCTGGCGGCGCTGCGGGCCATGCCGGCGCAGGCGCTGCTGCAGGCGAGCGGTCTGCAGGCCGTGCCGGCGCCCGGTTTCGCGCCCGACGTCGATGGCCTGTTCCTCGACGAGCCGCCGGTGGACACGTTTGCCCGCGGGGCGCAGGCGCAGGTGCCGCTGCTTCTGGGTTCCAACTCGCAGGAGGGTTTCTACACCGCGGTGCTGAAGAACGAGCCGCCCACTCCGGCGAACTATCGTGCTGCGTTGATGCGGCTGTTCGGCGATCGCGCGGACGAGGCGCTGCGGCTGTACCCGGGCGCCACCCGCGACGAGGTGATGCGTTCGGCCACCGCGCTGGCTGGCGACCTGTTCATCGCGCACAGCACCTGGCGCTGGATGGAGCTGCAGCGCGCGCACAGCGCCGCGCCGGTGTACTTCTACTACTACGCCCATCCGCGCCCGGCCAAGCGCGACCCGCAGGCGGGCGAGCAGTCGGACAGCGGTGCCGTGCACAGCGGCGAGATCGAGTACGCGCTGGGCAACCTGGACGGCAACCACGTCTACGCATGGACGCCGGCGGACCGGGCCGTGTCGCGCACCATGCAGGACTACTTCGCGAATTTCATCGCGCACGGGGATCCCAACGGCGCAGGCCTGCCGCGGTGGCCTGCGGTCGCCGCCTCGCACGGCGGCCTGCTGCGGCAGACGATCGATGTGGACACCCGTACCGAGGTGGACCGTGGCGCGGCGCGGCAGGCGTTCCTGCGCGAATTCCTGGCCGTGCATCCCGATCCGCTCTGAGTTCGTAAAATTCTCAGCGCCTCACGAACCGCTCATCCGGGTGGAGGCATGATTTCCCGCGGTTGAGCTGGAGTCCGCCCATGATCGCTCCCGATCCGGAAACCGAAGCCCGGCGTCTGGCCAGACTGCGGACGCTCTCGGTGCTGGACACCGCGCCGGAGGCACTTTTCGATGGCCTGGCCCAGGCAGCTGCTGCTGCCCTGGGCACCCCGATCGCCGCGGTAAACCTGATCGACGCGGACCGCCAGTGGACCAAGGCCGGCGTCGGCGTGGAGGTCGGCGCCAGCCGTCCGCGCAGCGAGGCGCTCTGCGCGCACGCCATTCTCGGCGACGCCGTGCTCGAGGTGCCCGACGCGCGGCATGACCCCCGCTTCGCCGACAACCCCATGGTCAGCTGCCCGGGCGGCATCCGCTTCTACGCGGGAGCGCCGATCACCCTGGACGACGGCTCGCGGCTTGGTGCGCTGTGTGCGGTGGATCGCCAGCCCCGTACGCTCAACGCATCCCAGCGCGAGCTGCTTCAGTCGCTGGCCAGGGTGGCGTCCGAGGCCCTGCAGCTGCGACTGGATTCGCTCGAGCGGGAGGTGCTGCTCGAGCGCACCGGTCGCCTGGCGCAGGTCGGCGGATGGTCGTTGGATCTTTCCAGCAATGTGCTGCGCTGGTCCCCGCAGACGTTCCACCTGCACGATCTGCCGGTCGGAACCCCGCCGTCGCTCGAGCAGGCATTGGCTTTCTATCCGGCCGAGGCGCGGCAACGGCTGGTGCAGGCGATCGAGCGCGCCCGACGCGAGGGTGGCGACTGGGATCTGGAGCTGCCGCTGGTGACGGCGACCGGACGCAAGCTGTGGGTGCGCGCCATGGGACGGGTGGAATACCTCGACGACGGCCAGCCGCACCGGCTGGTCGGCGCGATCCAGGACATCAGCATCCGGCGCCAGGTGACGACCGCGCTGGAAACCAGCGAGCGCCGTTTCCGCCAGATGTTCCAGTACAGCCCGGGCCTGATCTGCACGCATGACCACGAGGGCGTGCTGCTGTCGGTGAACCCGGCCGCGGCGCGCGCCCTCGGATACTCGGTGGGCGAGTTGCTGGGCCGGCCGCTTTCCGACTTCATGCCCGAATCGCGCCGCCCCGCGTTCCGCGACTACCTGCTGCGGATCATCACCACCAGCAGCGACAGCGGCGTGATGGAGCTGCTGGCCAAGGACGGGCGACACCTCATGTGGCAGTACCACAACGTGCTCGACGACGAGGCGGACGAGCCTTACATCCTCGGCCACGCCCAGGACATCACCGAGCGCTTCGAGATGGAGCAGCAACTGCGCGAGTGGTCGGTGCACGACGCGCTGACCGGCTGCTACAACCGGCGCTACCTGGCCGAGCTGGAGGCCGGTCCGTCGCGCCGCTGGGGCTGTATCACGGTGGACCTGGACCACTTCAAGCAGGTCAACGATACCTATGGCCACCAGCGCGGCGACGAAGTGCTGCAGGAGATGGCGCACTTCCTGAAGAGCCACGTGCGCGCAGGGGACGCCGTGGTGCGCCTGGGCGGCGACGAATTCCTCATGCTGCTGCGCGACGCCGACGACGAAGTGACCGCCGAGGCGATGCTGCGGATCGACCGGGACCGGGCGACGGCACCGATCGGCTTCACCCTGGGCGCGGCCAACTTCGGTGGCGAAGTGTCCCTGGACGAGGGTCTGGCCGAGGCGGACCGTCGCCTGTACGCGCAGCGGGCGCTGGATCGCGGCGGCTGAACGGCTTTCCTCGCGCGGGCGTTCGCGCCAACATGCGCATCCCGCGCGCATCGCGCACCGCCGGCAGCACCGCCATGCACGAGTTCGACGACGATCCGGCCGACGATTCCGACGACTCGCTGGAAGCGCGCGTGTGGCAGCTGCTGCTGCTGGTCAACCCGGGCGACGAGGACACCGCGCTGCGCCACTTCGCCACCTGGCGCGACGTGCAGGCCGAGTCCGACGGCCTCGCCGATCCGCTGGAAACGATCGGCGAGGTGATCGACTGGAGTGCCGGCTTCCGCGTCGACGACGCGACCACCCTGATGCAGGCGCTGGACGAGCTGGCCGCGCGCTGGAATCTGTCGATCGACTGGGGCGGCGACCCCGATGACGAGGATTTCCTCGACGCCCACGAGGTGCCCGACCTGCTGGGGATCGCCTACGACCGCCTGCTCGAACGCGGCTACACGGTGTGGACCTACGAGTCGCCGGGCGCGGCCTGGGCCGGCTGGATCACCCGCACCGACGAGGCCGAGCCGATGCGCGAGGTGGCCACGGCGCTGGGCGTTAACCTGCGCCCGGCCTGCGACGCCGGTTGAGCGGTCAGCCCGGCTCGCCCGGGGTGTCGTCGAAGCCGGTGTAGTCGTCGGGGAACCGCGGGGTGCCGTCCTCCTCCAGCCCGGACAGGTCTGCCAGCGCCCTTTCGGCGGCGGCCTCGGCCTTGTCCGGGTCGCGGAAGCTGCGGTTCTCGCAGATCGCGTAGTACACCGGGAACCCGCCGGCCAGCGGGGTGACCGCCAGCCAGGCGGTGTAGCGCGACCCTTCGAGGGTGGCGCCCGAACGGACGTGATAGCGGTCGAAGCGGCGCTCGGCCATGGACGATCTCCTGCGGCAGGTGCAGAAGTGTAGCGGCGCATGCGCCGAACGTCGGGCTGCCCAGTCATGCGGGCTGCCGGTACATTCGGCGGGCCATTCCACCCAGGGGGAGCCCTCGATGTCCAAGCGTCCGTCTTTCGTCCCGCGCCTGCTCTGCGGCGCCGTCCTTGTTGCGCTGGCCGGTCAGGCTCTTGCCCGCGACGCTGCGCCTGCCGCGCCGCTGACTGCGGTGAGGGCCGCACACTGGATCGACGCCGAGTCCGGCCGCGAGCGAGGCCCGGTGGTGGTGCTGGTGCAGGGCGAGCGGATCACCGCGGTCAACGAGGGCACCGACGTGCCGGCGGGCGCGAAGCTGATCGATCTGGGCGACGCCACGCTGCTGCCTGGCCTGATCGACGTGCACGTGCACCTCACTTCCGACCCGACCACCGGCACCGGCAACTACTACCAGGACGCCCTCACGCTGGACGTGATCGACGACGCGGTGATCGCGCCGACGCTGGCCAAGCGCACGCTCGATGCAGGCTTCACCACCGTGCGCAACGTCGGCGCGCCGGGCTACGTCGACGTGTCGCTGCGCAACGCGATCGACCGCGGGCTGATTCCCGGCCCGCGCATGCTGGTGGCCACCGTGCCGCTGGGCTCCACCGGCGGCCACGCCGACGACACCACCGGTTTCTCGCCGGATATCCGCTTCGAGGGTCCCACCGGCGTGGCCGATGGGGTGGGCGCGGTGCGCGCCCGCGTGCGCGAGGACGTCAAGCGCGGTGCCGACGTGATCAAGTTCATGGCCAGCGCCGGCGTGCTCAGCAACGAGGCCTCGGTGGGCGCGCCGCAGTACACCCAGGCGGAGATGGACGCGATCGTCGACGAGGCGCACCGCTGGGGCAAGAAGGTGGCGGCGCACGCGCACGGCGCCGAGGCGATCAAGATGGCGATCCGCGCCGGCGTCGATTCGGTCGAGCACTGCAGCTTCATCGACGCCGAGGGCCTGAAGATGGCCAAGGCGCGCGGCACCTATCTCGACTTCGACATCTACAACGACGACTACATCCTGGCCGAGTACGCCAAACTCGGCACGCCGCCGGCGCAGATCGCCAAGGAGAAGCTGGTTGGCCGCGTGCAGCGGGAGAACTTCCGCAAGGCGGTTGAGGCCGGCGAGAAGATGGCCTTCGCCACCGATGCCGGCGTGTATCCGCACGGCTGGAACGGCAAGCAGTTCGCCAAGATGGTGCAGTGGGGCATGACGCCGATGCAGGCGATCCAGTCCGCTACCTGGAATGCCGCCGACCTGCTCGGCTGGCGCGACCGCGTGGGCGCGATCAAGCCGGGCCTGTATGCCGACCTCGTCGCGGTGAAGGCCGATCCGCTCAAGGACGTCAGCGCGCTCGAGCATGTCGACTTCGTGATGAAGGGCGGCGTGGTCGATCGCAGCGACATCGGCGAACGTTGATCTCGGGTGTCCCTGGGGCTGTGGCGTTCCGCCACGCCCCAGGAACGCACTATCGTGCGAACGCGAATGCGTGTTGACGCGAGTCAATTCGGATCCGGTCGCGCAGGTCGATGCTTCCTCCAAGGCCGCCAAACAGGGGCGGTGATGCCTGGAGGATTCCAAAATGAAAGCTGTGTCTCCCGGAAGGGGCAAGCGCGTGTTGCGCGCAGGTGGCGGCCTCGCGCTGCTCGGACTGGTCGTGGCCATGTTCGGCATGGCGGCCAGCCGGGTCGACGCAGTACCGTCTTTCGCCCGCCAGACCAAGCTGCCGTGCAGTGCCTGCCACATCGGCGGCTTCGGTCCGCAGCTCACCAGCTTCGGTCGCCAGTTCAAGCTGATGGGCTACACCATGAAGACCGGCGACGGCCCCGACGTGCCGCTGTCGGCGATGCTGGTCGAGTCCTTCACGCACACCGCGAAGGCGCAGACCGACCCGCCGGCCGACGGCTTCAGCCGCAACAACAACGCTGAGCTGCAACAGGCCTCGGTGTTCCTTGCCGGGCGCGTCAGCGAGCATGTGGGCGTGTTCGCCCAGGCGACCTACGAGGAAAACGGCGGGCTGCTGGGCTGGGACAACATGGACGTGCGCTACGCCAACAGCTTCACCTCCGGCGCGCACAACGCGATCTGGGGCGTCTCGCTCAACAACAACCCGACCGTCACCGACGTGTTCAACACCGCGCCGGCCTGGCAGTTCCCGTACATGGGCGCCGACCTGGCCCCCGGTGCACCGGCGATGCCGATGCTGTTCGGCGGACTCGGCGGCCAGGTGATCGGCGTCAACGGCTACCTGCAGCTGGACGGCAAGTGGTACGGCGAGGTCGGTGCCTACCGTTCGCTGTCGCCTTCGTTCCTGCGTGACGTGAACGCGGACTTCGACGGTCGCCTCGCCTCGACCGCGCCGTATGCGCGGGCGGCCTACACCTGGAATCTGCCGGCCGGAAACCTCGAGGTGGGTGGCTTCTACCTGCACGCCCGCCGTGGCCTGCCGGGCACCAACGCCGCAGGTGACGCGGTGGCCCTGGCCGGGCCGTCCGACCGCTTCGACGACCTCGGTGTGGACGCCAGCTACCAGCGCGCCTTCGGCAGCGATCACCTGGTCACCGTCAACGCCCTGTACGTCGACGAGCGCCAGAAGCTCGACGCCACCTACGGCTCGGGCGGATCGAGCAACCTCAACGGTCGCCTCGACGCGCTCAACCTGGACGGCAGCTACTGGTACCGCAATACCTGGGGCGCCACGCTGGACCTGTTCGCCGACAACGGCCGCAGCGACACGATCCTCTACGGGGATGCCGGCAAGCCGGACACCCGCGGCGGCACGATCGAGGCCGACTGGAATCCGTTCGGCGAGTCCGACTCGTGGGAGCAGCCGTGGGCGAACGTGCGCGTCGGCCTCGAGTACACCTTCTACACCCGCTTCGCCGGACGCGTGCACAACGTGGATGGTGCCGGCCGCAGCGCCAGCGACAACAACACCACCTACCTGTACGTCTGGCTGGCGATCTGACCGCCACCGCAGCGTGCAGGGAAAGGGGGACACCGGCTAAGGTGTCCCCCTTTCCATTTCCGGTGCACGGACGGTGAGGTCGGCATGAAGTTCCTGGTGATGATCTACAGCGACGACCAGCTGCTCGGCGAACTGCCCTCGGGCCAGTTCGACCAGATGATGCAGGGGTGTTTCCGTCACGCCGACGAGCTGGCGGCCGAGGGCAGCCTGCTCGGCTCGCAGCAGCTGGAGCATCCGGTGACCGCGCGCACCGTGCGCGTGCGCGACGGCAAGACGGCGGTGTTCGACGGCCCGTTCGCCGAGACCCGCGAGTACCTGGCCGGCTTCAACCTGATCGAGGCGGCCGACATGGACGAGGCGGTGCGTATCGCACAGAGCTTCCCCTGGTCGCGCACCGGCGCGATCGAGGTGCGGCCGATCCGCGACATGGACGCCGTGCGCCAGCGCGTCGGCGCCTGAGCAAAAAAGGGCCGCGCCGGGATCGCCGGCGCGGCCAAAGGGTTTGAACCGACCACTGCCATGGACGGAGCCGTTGCCGGAGGGGGATCCGCAGCGGCCCGCGCAGTATCGGGAGCGGGTGTCTCAGATGCCGCGACGAGCGCTCAGGGCTGTTTCCAGTCCAGCACCGCGACCACCGGGAAGTGGTCCGACGGGTACACCTTGCCTTCGTGCACGGTGATCGTGTCGGCGCTCCGCGCGGTGAGGCCGCGGGTGAGGATCCAGTCGATCTGTTCGGTCGGCTGGCCGGTGAAGGCGTGGAAGGTCTTGTCCGGGCCGGCGTGCTCAGGCGCGGTCGCGCGCGCGTCGGTGAGTGCGCGGGCGAGCAGGGCGTGGGCCCGGCTCGCCGGGGTGGTGTTGAAGTCGCCCACCAGCACCACCGGCACGTTCTTCGGCAGCGCCTCGATGTGCGCGAGGATCTCCTTCGCTCCCTTGGTGCGCGCCGCTTCGTCCCCGTCGCGGTAGGGCAGGTGGGTGTCGAAGAAGTAGAAGCGCCGGCCATCGGCCTTCCGTTCGAACAGCGCCCAGGTGACCATGCGCGGGAACGGGTGGCCCCAGGAGATGCTGCCGGGCACGTCCGGCGTATCGGACAGCCAGAAATTGCCGGACTCCAGCACCTTCAGCCGGTCGGTGCGGTAGAACACACCCATGTGCTCGTCGCCATCGCCGCCGCGGCGGCCCTCGCCGAACCAGGCGTAGTGCGGCAGCTTCGCCACCACGTAGTCGCCCTGTTCCTTGTGCAGCTCCTGCGTGCCGAACACATCCGGATCGGCGTCGCGGACGGTGCGCACGAACAGGTCGCGGCGGTTCACCCACACGTTCACCCCGTCGGGCGAGGGCGTGCGCACGTTGAAAGTCATCACGCGCAGCGGCGCGATGGTCGCCGCCCCCGCCGATCCGGCGAGGACCAGCAGTACGGCGGCGAGCAGCCAGCACAGAGAACGAGGCATGGGAAAGCTCCGTAGGAGGGGATGGGGTCAGCCGGCCAGTGCGGCCGCATCGGCCACGGCGATGCCGTCACGGGCGAGTGCGGCTCGGGTGGGTTCGTCGCCGGCCGGCGTCACCGGTCGGCACAGGTCCCACAATACCCGCGTGCGGAAACCCAGGCGGGCGGCGTCCTGTGCGCTCCACAGCACGCAGACGTCGCGTGCCAGCCCGCACAGGTAGACCGTATCCACGCCGCGCTCGCGCAGCCAGCCCGCCAGGCCGGTCGAGGGGCGCACGCCGCCCGGTCCATGGTTCTCGCGGAACGCGCTGTAGGAGTCCACGCGCGGGTCGTTGCCCTTGCGGATCACCATGCCCACGCCCGACCAGTCCACCCCGGGATGCAGTGCCGCTCCCGGCGTGCCCTGCACGCAGTGGTCGGGCCACAGCGTCTGCGGGTGGTCGTAGAGGTCGATGCTCTCGAACGGTGCGCGGTCGGGGTGCGAACTGGCGAACGAGACGTGGCCGGACGGATGCCAGTCCTGGGTGGCGACCACGTGGCCGAAGCAGCGCGTGCGCAGCAGCGCGTCGATGCCCGGCACGATCGCGTCGCCCTCGTGGCAGGCCAGCGCGCCGCCGGGCATGAAATCCCGCTGCAGGTCGATGACGAGGAGCGCGGCACGGGAGAGATGGGTGGTGGCCATGGCGGCAGCCCGGGAGAGACCAGCCCAGATGATGCCTGTTCGACGGCCGCGGCGGGGAGTCGGCGACGCCGCCGGGAGCCTCTGCGACAATTTCCCTCTCCCCGCCGGCGGCGGGGGACCCGCAACACGGCAAAGGACAGGCGCATCCATGATCACGATGGTCGGCTTCGACGGCGACGACACCCTCTGGCACAGCGAGGGCTATTACCAGGCCGCCCACGCGGCTTTCTCGGAAATCCTCGGGCACTACGTGGACCTGGGCGACCGCGGCCTGCACGACGACATGCTGCTGACCGAGCGGCGCAACCTGGCGCTGTTCGGCTACGGCGCCAAGGGCATGACGCTGTCGATGGTCGAGACCGCCATCGCACTCACCGACGCGCGCATCTCGGCGAAGGACATCCACCGGCTGGTGGAGATCGGCAAGGGCGTACTGCAGCATCCGGTCGAGCTGCTGCCGGGCATCCGCGAGGCAGTGGAGGCGGTGGCGGACGAGCACGCGGTGGTACTGATCACCAAGGGTGACCTGTTCCACCAGGAGAAGAAGGTCGCCCGGTCGGGCCTGGCCGACCTGTTCCGCCGCATCGAGATCGTGTCGGAAAAGAATGCCGACACCTACCGCCGGCTGCTCGACGAGTTCGCCGTGACCCCGGCGCAGTTCGCGATGGTCGGCAACTCGCTGCGCTCGGACATCGAGCCGGTGGTACGCCTCGGCGGCTGGGGCGTGCACGTGCCCTATCACGTGACCTGGAGCCACGAGCTCGATCACGGGCTGGGCGACTCGCACGAACGGATGCTCACGGTGGAGTCCCCGGCGGGCATTCCCGCGGCGGTGCGGGCACTGGGTGAACTGGCCGCCGGCTGAACGCGCCACGCCCCCTGCACACAGGTGAAGGCCCCGCTGGCGCGGGCTTCACCCGCGAGCGCAGGCATCGCAGCCAGCATGCGGACAAAGGGCGTACCGCCCCGTCCGAGGCCACCGAGGAGCGTCCCATGCCAGCCAGCCAGCACGATGTCGACCGACTGACCACCCTGATCGCCTATGCCAGCGCCAATGCCGACGCCTGCTTCGAGGCGGCGAACGACGCGGAGGGATTCCGCGTCGCCGCGTCGCTGGCGCATCGCGCGCAGGAGCGCCGGGCGGTCGCCGCGCATCTGCGGGGCTGCCTCCAGCAGGACGGCTCCGGCGAGGCGCCTTCGTCGGCCTCGTCCCCCGCCCCGGTTGCTCCCAGGGTCGAGGCCCGGCGCGGTGTCGGGCCGGCGGATGCAAGGGTGGTCGAAATGGCCGGGCGCGACGAGGACGAGCTGCAGGCGGCGTTCGAGTCGGCGCTCGACGACGATGCGCTGTCGCCGCAGGCGCGGATGGTCGTGCTCAAGGCCTACGTTGCCGTGCGTACCGGGGGCGACCAGATGCGCGACCTGCATCGCTCGCTGCAGGCCGGCGCCTGACCCGGCGAGGTCGCTTGGGCTAAAGTGCGGCCGCCTCCGCATGCCTGTTGCCGCCGCCATGTCCGACGAGTCCCGCGATGCCGTGCCGCGCATCGTGCTCGATACCAACGTCTGCCTGGACCTGTTCCTGTTCCGGGATCCAGCCTGCGCACCGCTGGCGGGTGCGCTGACGAGCGGGCGGGTCCGCGCGGTGGCTGACGCGGCCTGCCGCGACGAGTGGCTGCGCGTGCTGGAGTACCCCAGCGTGCCGATCCGGCCGGAGCAGCGGGACGGCCTGCGCGAGCGCTTCGATGCCACCTTGGTGCAGCTCACCGACCTTCCCGATCCGGCCGGCCTCGGTCCCTTGCCGGTGTGTCGCGACCCCGACGACCAGAAGTTCCTCGAGCTCGCCCTGGCCAGCGGGGCGCAATGGTTGCTCAGCAAGGATCGCCACCTGCTCAAGCTGGCGCGACGTACCCGCAAGGCGGGCCAGTTCCTGATCCTCAAGCCGGACCAGTGGTCCGAGGCGCTGGTCGGGCGGACGCTGTTGCGCGAGGCGGGCTGAAGCTTCCGGGCTCGGCCGGGGCATCGTCACTGTCGGCCGCGCGGCACTGCTGCCGGAGCGGCTCGAGCGGGACCAGTCGTTGCGACAGCCAGTCCAGCAGCCGTGGGCCGAACAGCGTACGGGCCTTGCTGCGGGGCTGGCGCAGGTTGCCCAGGACGGCCTGGCGCTTCCAGGGCTCGTCGGCGAGGTCGGCGATCGGCTGGGCGCAGGCCTCGGCCAGCGGGGTGTCGGGATCCAGTTGCAGTGCCTCGCAGAGCCGGCGCCATTCGCGCGAGGCGTCGCCGACGAAATCGTCGAGGAACACGAAATGGTGGTTCGGCTTGCCGATATACCGGCGATGGAGGGTGGTTGCCCGGTTCCAGCGGTTCGCCCACAGTTTTGCACCGCCGCCGAAGCCATGGTTGTCGTCGAATTGGAGGTTGGCGTCGGCGATCGATGCAACCACGTCCAGACCATTGCGGATCACGTGGACGAAGCGGGCATCCGGCACGTGCCGCTCGATCTCGGGGATGTACAGCAGGTGGTTCGGGGTCTTCTCGATCCACATCGAACACCCGGCCGCCGCCGCGTGGTCGTCGAGCAACCCGACGAAGCGTTCGGTGCATGCAGCCAGCCGCAGCGGCACCAACACGTCGCCGCCACCCAGCCTTCCCTGCAGTTGCTGCAGCACGTGCCGGCCGTGCCTGCGGGCGAAGCCCATCTCGACCGCGCGCCGTCGCCGCTGCGGGACGCCATGGTCCCGCCAGCGCCAGTGCAGCTCGCCGTAAAGATGCTCGAAGAACGCCGTCTCCGGCAGCGTCGCGACTTCGGGGTGGCGCGCCAGCATGGCCTGGACGATGGTCGTGCCCGAGCGGGGGCAGCCGACGATGAAGGTGCGGCGCATGGGCGGCTCCGGTGCGGCAGCGGCGTGGATCGGCCCTGTCCGAACGTTCCCGCGGGGATCGGGTTGACGCATCCGGCGGCCGGCCCGACGGTCGGCGCGCCGCAGGCGATATGGTTCAATCGCAGCTCCCCCGAAGTGCCGAGGCCTGCATGCTGGATGCCGTGATGATCGATTGTCCTTACTGCGGCGAGCCGATCGAACTCCTGATCGAGCCGGCGGAGGATTCATACAGCTACGTCGAGGATTGCCACGTGTGCTGCCGCCCCATCGACGTCTCGGTGCAGGTGGATCCGGCGGGTGGAATCGCGGTGAGCGTGGGGTCGCAGGACGATGTCTGAGCACCTTTCCGCCTGCCCTGGAGCGCGCCATGCCGTATGACCAGTCCTGGATGGGTTACGGCTTCGTCGGAGGGCTGGAAGCCGGCACCATCAGCGCCGTCGCCGGGGCCCTGCTGTTCGCGCTGTTCCACGCCGTCGGCCGTCGCGGTGGCTGGAGCGAGGCGAGGAAGATCGGCTGGTCCTACCTGCTCGGCGTGGTGCTGAGTGCCGGCGCGGACATCGGCAACCTGTTCTATTTCAACTACGGACGGCTGCAGTCGCTGGCCCTGTTGCGCGCCAAGCTGGCCGAAGTGCACGACCCGGACAACCTGGGCACGCGGGTGTTCTGCGAACTGGCCGGGGTCGGCGTGGGGATCTGGCTGGCCTGGCTGGCGATCGACTGGTGCAGGCGTCGCGGCGGCCGACCCGCCCGTTAGAGAATCGGGTCGAACAGCCGCGCCACGTGCATGGCGACGCGGCGCAGGTAGGGGGCCTGGCGATACTCGGCCTCGGTGACCGGACGGCATTGCGCCAGATCCTCCTGCAGCATGGCTTCCACCGCGCGCGCGAAGCCGTCGTCGACGGCGATGGCGCTCAGCTCGAAGTTCAGCCGGAACGATCGGCTGTCCAGGTTCATGCTGCCGATGGCGGCGGTGTGTCCGTCGACCAGCAGGGCTTTCTGGTGCAGGAAGCCCGGCTGGTAGCGATAGATGCCGATGCCGCGCTGTACCGCCTCGTGTGCGTGCAGGGTGGAGGCGAGGAACACGCCGCGGTGATCGGGGCGCGAGGGGATCAGCACGCGCACGTCGACGCCCCGCAGCACGGCCAGCTGCAGCGCGGCCATCACCGCCGCGTCGGGCACGAAGTAGGGTGTGCTCAGCCACAGCCGCTCGCGCGCGGCATGGATCAGCGCGGTGAAGCAGAGTGATCCGGTTTCCTGCGGGTCGGCGGGGCCGCTGGTCACCACCAGCAGGCTGGCCTCTCCCTGCGGTGGCGTGGGGATGTCGTCGGGGAGCCGCATGCCGGTGGTCCAGCGCCAGTCGTCGGCGAACGCCTGGCGCAGGTCGGTCACGCCCGGCCCGGCAAAGCCCAGGTGGGTGTCGCGCCATGGTGACAGCGGCGGGCGGGCGCCGAGGTACTCGTCGCCGACATTGAGCCCGCCGACGAAGCCCCGCGCTCCGTCGATCACCAGCAGCTTGCGGTGGTTGCGGAAGTTGAGCTGGAAGCGGTTGCGCCAGCGCCGTCCGGCGAAGGCGTGTACCTCCACGCCGCCGCTGCGCAACGCGTCGACGTACGACTCCGGCAGCTCGTGGCTGCCGATACCGTCGTACAGCAGGTGCACGCGCACGCCCGCGGCCGCGCGATCCAGCAGGGCCCTGGCGAAGCGCTTGCCCAGGGTGTCGTCGTGGACGATGAAGAACTGCGCCAGCACCTCGCGGCGTGCGGTGGCGATCGCGGCGAACATGGCATCGAACGCGGCCTCGCCGTTCACCAGCAGCTGCAGCGCGTGGCCGCGCCGGAACGGGCGCCCGGCCAGCGTGGCCAGCGCATCCAGGCGCAGGCAGGCCGGATGCGTGCCGGCTTCCACCGGCGGAGCGCCGGGCAGTCGCCGCGGCGTTTCCAGGTAACCATGCACCTGGCTCGAGCCGAGGTAGAGGTAGGGCACCAGCGTCACGTACGGCAGCAGCACCAGCCCGAGCGCCCATGCCATCGCTCCCTGCGGCGTGCGCGCATGCACCACCGCGTGCATCGCCGCGATCGCGCCCAGCGCGTGCAGGCAGAGTGCCGACAGGGCGATGATGTCGGTGAGCATGTCAGGTCATCGCCCGGCGCACGGTGTCGAGCACGTCGCCTTCGTGCCGCTGCAGGCGCTCGTGCAGGAAGTCGACGAACAGCCGGATGCGGGCGGGCAGGAAGCGGCGGCTGGGGTAGATGGCATGGATGTTCGCCTCGGGCGTGGCGATCTCGGCCAGCAGCGGCACCAGCCGCCCGCTCCGCACATCCTCGGCAATGTCCCAGGCGGATTTGAAGGTCAGGCCGTGGCCTGCGACGGCGAGCTGGCGCAGCAGGTCGCCGCTGTCGCAGGTCATCGTTGCCTCGAGCCGCAACGGTCGCGGCCCATGTGCGGTCTGCAGTGTCCACGGCAACAGGCCGCGCCCCGGGCGATGCAGCATCAGGCAGGCATGTCCGGCCAGCTCGTCCACGTCTGCGGGGCGTCCGTGCTTCTCCAGGTAGGACGGCGCTGCGCAGACCACACGGTAGTTCAATGCCAACCGGCGCGAGACCAGCCGGGAGTCGCCGAGTGCACCGCTGCGCACGGCCACGTCGACGCCATGTTCGAACAGGTCGAGGGTGGCGTCGGAGACGCTGATGCGCAGGCGCAGCCGTGGATGCATCGCGGCGAATTCGGCGGCCAGCGGGGCGATCCAGTGCCGGCCGAGGTCGGCCGGCGCTGCCACGTGCAGCAGGCCGCGTGCCTCCATCTGGCCCGCGCCGAGGCTGGCGTGGGCTTCGTCGAGGTCGGCCAGGATGGCGACGCAGCGTTCGTAATAGGCCGCGCCTTCGTCGGTGAGGGTGAGGCGGCGCGAACTGCGCTGCAGCAGCCGTACGCCAAGGGCGTGCTCCAGCCGGGTCAGCCGCTTGCTGGCCGCGGCGGGCGACAGCCCGAGTTCACGCCCGGCCGCCGACAGGCTGCCATCGGCCACGGCACGAACGAAGAGCCGCATGGCGTCCAGATCGACCATCTTTAACTCTCAGGAAAAGATGCTTGCCCAGTTTGGCCAATTCTCTGCCTTGGCGGCAAGTTGCACGATGGCGCCGTCGAAATCCTTCCCCGAGGCTCCACCATGAAACGAGTTTCCTCCTTGCTGGGCGCACTGGCCATTGCCACGACTGCATCCGCGACCGGCGCGGCGCCGACCCTGGTCCGGGCGCATCAGACCATCGCCACGGCCCCGGTCGATGCGGCCGCCATGACCCGCGCCGCATTGCGCTATGCCAGCTTCTGGAACACCGGTGACGAAGCGCTGGCCCGCGCGGCACTGGCTCCCGGCTTCGTCGACCGCACGCCGCCGCCCGGGCGCGCACCGGGTGTGGAGGGCGCGCTGGCTGCCTCGCGCGATTTCCGTGCAGCGGTGCCCGACCTCGGCTGCACCGTGGAGCAGCTGATCGTCACCGGCGACCGGGTGGTCTCGCACCTGCACTTCCGCGGCCACTTCACCGGACGCTTCGGCAATCGCCAGGGCCACGGTCAGCCGGTGGATTTCATCGCCACCGACATCTATCGCATCGTCGATGGCCTGATCGCCGACAACTGGCACCTGGAAGACAACCTGACCCTGCTCAAACAGCTCGGGGTGGTCGCGCCATGAGTGTGGAGCGTTCCCGCCTGGCGCTGTTCGCGCTGGCCGTGGCGGCCTTCGCCATCGGCACCACCGAGTTCGTGATCATGGGCCTGCTGCCGGAAGTGGCCGGCGACCTGCGCGTGAGCATTCCTTCCGCCGGCCTGCTGGTGTCCGGCTACGCGCTGGGCGTGGCCGGTGGCGCGCCGCTGCTGGCGCTGTTCACCGCGCGGATGGAGCGACGTCACGCGTTGCTGCTGCTGCTCGGCCTTTTCATCGCCGGCAACGCGCTGTGTGCGGTGGCACCGAACTACGCGCTGCTGATGCTGGCGCGCGTGCTCGCCGCGTTCTGCCACGGTTCGTTCTTCGGTATCGGCGCGGTGGTCGCGGCGCATCTGGTTCCGCCGTCGCGTCGGGCGCAGGCGATCGCGCTGATGTTCGCCGGGCTGACCCTGGCCAACGTGCTGGGCGTGCCGTTCGGTACCTTCCTCGGCCAGTGGGCCGGCTGGCGCTCCACTTTCGCGGCGGTGACCGGGCTCGGCGTGCTGGCGGCGATCGCGGTGTGGCGCCTGGTGCCGCCGCTGCCGGACCTGACCGCACCGGACCTGCGCCGCGAACTGGGCGTGCTGCGCCAGCGGCAGGTGCTCTTGGCGCTGGCGATGACCGTGCTCGGTTTCGGCGGCGTGTTCACCGTGTTCACCTACATCGCGCCGATCCTGCAGCAGCAGGCGCACGTCAGCGTCGCCGCCACCGGCTGGGTACTGGTGCTGTTCGGTGCCGGCACCACGCTCGGCAACCTGCTCGGCGGGCGCCTGGCCGACTGGCGGCTGATGCCGGCGTTGATCGGCATCCTCGCCGTGCTGGGCCTGGTGCTGCTGGGTTTTGCCTGGACCATGCAGCACACGCTGCTGGCGGTGGTGACCGTGTTCGTCTGGGGCGTGGCGGCCTTCGCCACCGTGCCGCCGCTGCAGATGCGCGTGGTGCAGCAGGCCGGCAACGCGCCGAACCTGGCCTCCACGCTCAACATCGCGGCGTTCAACCTGGGCAATGCGCTGGGTGCGTTCCTCGGCGGTGCGGTGATCAGCGCGGGCCTTGGCCTGCCGGCGGTGAGCGTGGCAGGTGCCGCCCTGGCCTGGACGGGGCTCGCGGTAACCGTCGTCAGTCTCCTGCTGCAGTATCCCCGGCGCCCGGAGTGCAACGTCCCCACGGTCGAGCTGGGTTAGCCTGATGCCTTTCTCTCCCCCTTGTTCCCCGCGTCGAGGAGTCGCCATGAAAGCCGTCGTCTACCGCCATTCACTGCCCATCGAAGCTGCGGACAGCCTGGTCGATGCCAACCTGCCCGACCCGGCAGCGCCGGTCGGCCGGGATCTGCTGGTGCGCGTGCATGCGGTGTCGGTAAACCCGGTGGATACCAAGATCCGTCGCAACGTGGACCCGGCCGGCGCCGACAAGGTGCTCGGCTGGGATGCCGCCGGCGTGGTGGTGGCGGTCGGCCCCGAGGCTTCGCTGTTCAAACCCGGCGACGCGGTTTTCTACGCCGGCGCCATCGACCGCGCCGGCAGCAATGCCGAGCTGCAACTGGTCGATGAGCGCATCGTCGGACGCAAGCCGTCCTCGCTGGATTTTGCCCAGGCGGCGGCGCTGCCGTTGACCGCGCTGACGGCGTGGGAGCTCCTGTTCGACCGGCTTGGCGTGGCGCGCGGCGAGGCTGGCGGCACCTTGCTGGTGGTCGGCGCGGCCGGCGGCGTGGGTTCGATGGCGATACAGATCGCGCGCAAGCTCACCGGCCTGACCGTGATCGGCAGCGCCTCGCGCCCGGAAACCCAGGCCTGGGTGCGCGAGCTGGGCGCCCACCACGTGGTCGATCATCGCCACGGCCTGCTCGAGCCGGTGCGCGCCGTGGCGCCGGATGGTGTGGACTACGTGATGAGCCTGACCCACACCGAGCAGCACTACGAGGCGCTGGTCGAGCTGCTTCGGCCGCAGGGAAAGCTGGGGTTGATCGACGATCCGGCCACGCCGATCGACATCCGCGCGATGAAGCGCAAGAGCATCTCGCTGCATTGGGAGTTCATGTACACGCGCTCGCTGTTCCGCACCGCGGACATGGTGGCCCAGCACAAGATGCTGCAGGAAGTGGCCGACCTGGTGGATGCTGGCGCGCTGCAGGGCACCATGCGCGAGCACTTCGGCACCATCGATGCGGCCAACCTGCGCCGCGCGCACGCCCAGCTGGAAAGCGGCAGCACCATCGGCAAGATCGTCCTGGAAGGATTTGGCGGCTGAGCCTGCAACCCTTTCGCGGCCGTCCGCATCTGAAAGGATGCGGGCGCCCGGTTGGCGCCTATCGAAGGAGCAGGACGATGGTCACCCTGGCCGTGCTGGTGATGGTGGTGGGTTTCCTGTGGCTGGCGGCGTCGCTGGTCGGCCTCGTGTTCAAGCTGGCGTTCGCCCTGGTCGGCGGCGCGATCGGCCTGATCGCCGGGTTGGTCGGCCTGCTGGTCGGGGCGTTGGCGTTGCTGCTGGTGGCGCCCGTGGTGCTGCTGGCGCTGTTGCCGGTGATGCTGCCGGTGCTGGCGCTGGTCGGCCTGGTGTGGCTGGTGGTGCGGGCTTCGCGCCGACCGACGCCGGTGCCGGTCAACGCCGGTCGCTGATACGCGAAGCCCCCGGCAGTCGCCGGGGGCTTCATGCCTGCCGCTACTCGCCGCGCAGGTCGAAATTCACCGGTACCCGCGCCCACGCGCGCACCGGCTTGCCATCGACCATGGCGGGCTGGAATGCCCAGCCGCCCAGCACCTGCGAGCGTGCGCTGCGGTCGAGCAGCGTGTAGCCGCTGCTCTGCTCGATCTCCACGTCGATCGGCTTTCCCTGCTCGTCCACCAGCACGCGCAGCAGCACAGTGCCGTGCATGCGCTGGCGTACCGCCTGGGCGGGGAAGCTCAGGGGCGCGCGCCGGTAAGCCAGGCTGGCCTCGATCGGTGCAGGCGCCGCCGTGGCCTCGTGGGTCGGTGGTGACAGCGTCGGCACGGTGACCGGAGGGGCCTGCACGTTGCCGTTCTCGATCGGTGCCACCACGGGCGGTGCGACGGGGGTCGGCTTGACCCGGGTGACCGGCGCCGGCGGTACCGGGACCGGCAGGGGTTTGACGTCCAGCACGGGTGGCTGCGGAGGGATCGGCGGAGGCGGCTCGTGCCAGCGGATGGTAAGCGTGCGCGGTTCGGACGCCGGGGGGCTCAATTGCGGAGCCAGCGGCCGCATGGCGTTGACCAGCACGGCAAGGTTGAGGGCGATGGCGGCACTCAGTGCGGCGACGCGCAACTGGTCCGGACGGGAACGACGGGCAACAGCCAGGCTTGCGGACGACATGGGCGACCTCCTGACGATCATCGATGCGGGTTGTGTGGCGCCGCCGCGCTGCCGGGCAGGCAGTGGGGATCGCGGGGACGCAGCCCGAGCCTATGCCGGAAGTCATGGTTCGGGCAAGTGGACGTCTGGACGTCCAATCGTTTCATCTGCAACCAGATGGAGGCCGCGGCCGTTGCCGCGAGCCATGGCTGATCGTCGCGCCGGATCGACGGGGCGCCTCCGTTCATGCCGATGCGCCAGAATGCTGCACTACCGGCCAGGCGCCGGTCACCCAGACGGAGCAGATCGATGACGATGCGAACCTTCCTGGCTGCCTCGGCCCTGCTGGCCGGGCTGGCGCTCCTGCCATCCGCCGCCCGGGCGGGGGATATTTCCTGCAGCATGACCTTCCAGCTGTCCGGCTGGTCGGTGTTCTACAAGACCGCCACCGGCAGCGGCACCGTCACCTGCAGCAACGGCCAGAGCATGCACGTGAAGCTGCGGGCCAAGGGCGGCGGCCTCACCTTCGGCAAGACCCGGATCGACCACGGCATCGGCAAGTTCACCGGCGTCGACAGCATCGCCGACATCAAGGGGCACTACGCCAACGCAGAGGCCCACGCTGGCGCCGAGCGATCGGCCGACGCACAGGTGGTCACCAAGGGCAGCGTATCGCTGGCGCTCAGCGGCAAGGGCAAGGGCTGGAACCTGGGCATCGCCTTCGGCGCCTTCATCATCGAGTGAGCCCGGGCGACCGCGCTGCGTGCGCTGCCGCCGATTTCCGTGCGCAGGCGTATGCAGACGCGGTCATCCGCGCTATGGTGCGGCGCACTAGAGGCCGCGAGGCGGCCGGTGGAGAGATGGTCGTGACCGCACAACCCTTCGTCGCAGTGCCGCGATACAGCTTTGGCGACGAGCTGGCCAGCAGCATCGTGCACGGCATCGGCGTGCTGCTGGCGATCATCGGACTGGCTGCGCTGGTGGTGGTCTCCTCGCGCTACGGCGAGGCTCGCGACGTGATCGCCAGTGCGGTGTACGGCACGACCCTGGTGCTGCTCTACACCGCATCCACGCTCTATCACGCGGTGCCCGTGCCATCGGCCAAGCCGGTGCTGCGTACGCTCGATCACATTGCGATCTACCTGCTGATCGCCGGCACCTACACGCCCTTCACCCTGATCGCCCTGCCGGGACGCTGGGGGTGGAGCCTGTTCGCCGCAGTGTGGACGCTGGCGGCGATCGGCAGCGTGCTGGAGTTCGGCATGTTCCGCCGCTACCGCAAGCTGTCGGTGCTGCTCTACGTGGCGATGGGCTGGATCGGCATGGTCGCCTTCCGGCCGCTGGCGGCGCACCTGCAGGACGGCGGCATGGCGCTGCTGATCGCCGGCGGCGTCGCCTACACTGCCGGCGTGCCGTTCTACCTCTGGCGGCGTCTCCCCTACCACCACTCGGTGTGGCACTGCTTCGTGCTGGCCGGCAGCGTGCTGCACTACCTGGCGATCCTGCTCTACGTGATCCCGGCCGCGGGCTGAGGGTCAGCCCAGCAGCATTCCCAGCGCGAACAGCCCGAGCATCGCGAACGACACCACCAGCTTGACCAGGGTGCCGAACAGCAGGCCGAGCCAGGTGCCGACGCCGACGTGGGTGGACCGCAGCACGCTCTGGCCGGCCAGCAGCTCGCCGGCGAGTGCCCCGGCGAAAGGGCCCAGCAGCAGTCCGGGAACACCGAAGAACAGGCCGGCGAACGTACCCAGCGTGGCGCCCCAGATGGCCTGACGGCTGGCCCCCACGCGCCTGGCACCGAGTGCGCCGGCGATGAAGTCCACGGCCACGCCGAAGCCGCCGAGCACGCCCAGTCCGATGAGCCACCACAGGCCGAGGTGGCGGTATCCGTCCACCGCGGCGGCCAGCCAGATGCCGGCGAAGATCATCGGGATGCCGGGCAGCGCGGGCAGCACGGCGCCGGCCAGGCCGCCGAGCATCAGCAGGGCGGCGAGGACATACAGGGCGATGTCGAACACGGCGGGCCCGGAACGGCGCGGCCAGTCGCCGCCCGGTCACGGTAACGCGCCGGGCGGCTGGCGTCAGGTCACTTCTCGACGAAGGCCCGCTCGATCACGTAATCGCCCGGCTCGCGGGTGCGCGGGGAGACCTGGAAGCCGCGCGCGTCGAGAATCGCCGCGGTGTCGTCGAGCATGTGCTGACTGCCGCAGAGCATGGCCCGGTCGACCGCCGGATCCAGCGGGGGCAGGCCGATCGCCTGGCTCATGCGGCCGTCGACGATGGCGTCGGTGATGCGGCCCTGGTTGCGGAACGGCTCGCGCGACACGCTCGGGTAGTAGATGAGCTTTTCGCGCACCATCTCACCCAGGTACTCGTGCTGCGGCAGCTCGTGCTGCAGGTAGTCGCCGTAGGCCAGGTCGCTGATTTCGCGCACGCCGTGGGCGACCACCACCTTCTCGAAGCGCTCGTAGGTCTCCGGGTCGCGCACCAGGCTCATGAACGGCGCCAGGCCGGTGCCGGTGCTGAGCAGGTACAGCCGCTTGCCGGGCTTGAGGTCGTTCAGCACCAGGGTGCCGGTCGGCTTGCGGCTGACGATGACCTCGTCGCCGGGCTTGAGGTGCTGCAGGCGCGAGGTCAGCGGGCCGTTCGGCACCTTGATCGAGAAGAACTCCAGGTGCTCTTCCCAGTTGGCGCTGGCGATCGAGTAGGCGCGCATCAGCGGACGCCCGTCCACCTCCAGGCCGATCATCACGAACTGGCCGCTGTCGAAGCGGAAGCCTGGGTCGCGGGTCGTGCGGAAGCTGAAGAGCGAATCGTTCCAGTGGTGCACGTCGATGACGCGCTCGGTTGCGAGAGCCACCATGGGGAGTACCGTTGTCCGTCGCAGTAGAAGGAGCCGACGCGTGTCTGAAGCGGCGCAGGCAGCCGCTCATTATCGCATCGCAACGCAAAACCGTCAGATACCTGCGTCACACTGTCCAGCACCCGGTGACAGCAGAGGGGCAGGGACCGCTATCATTCGGCGAATTTCATGGGTTCAGGGGGCGGCATGCGGCAGATCGACCAAGCAAGGATCGCGATCGTGGGGTTGGGCTATGTCGGCCTGCCGCTTGCGGTCGAGTTCGGCAGGCACTATCCCACCGTCGGTTTCGACATCAATGCTTCGCGCATCGAGGAACTTCGCGCCGGTCGCGACTCCACCCTCGAGGTGGACGAGGCCGAGCTGGCCCAGGCGACCCGGCTCACTTTCAGTGCCCAGCTGCCCGATCTGGAGGGCTGCAACTTCTACATCGTCACGGTGCCGACGCCGATCGACGCAGCGCGACGCCCCGATCTCACGCCGCTGGTCAAGGCCAGCGAGATGCTCGGCAAGGTGATCAAGGCCGGCGACATCGTGGTGTACGAGTCGACCGTCTACCCGGGCTGCACCGAAGAGGTCTGCGTGCCGATCCTGGAGCGGGTGTCGGGGCTCAAGTTCAACCACGACTTCTTCGCCGGCTACAGCCCCGAGCGGATCAACCCGGGCGACAAGCAGCATCGCGTCACCACCATCCTCAAGGTGACCTCCGGTTCCACCCCGGAAGTGGCCGATTTCGTCGACCGCGTCTACGGCTCGATCATCACCGCCGGCACCCATCGCGCCAGCTCGATCAAGGTGGCCGAGGCGGCCAAGGTGATCGAGAACACCCAGCGCGATCTCAACATCGCCCTGGTCAACGACCTGGCGATCCTGTTCAACAAGCTCGGCATCGACACGCTGGAAGTGCTGCAGGCGGCGGGCACCAAGTGGAACTTCCTGCCGTTCCGGCCGGGCCTGGTCGGTGGCCACTGCATCGGCGTGGATCCGTATTACCTCACCCACAAGGCGCAGGAGGTCGGCCATCACCCCGATGTGATCCTCGCCGGCCGCCGCACCAACGACGGCATGGGTCCGTACGTGGCCAACGAGGTGATCCGGCTGATGGTGCGCAAGGGCATCAATCCGGTGCACGCGAAGATCCTGATCCTTGGCCTGACCTTCAAGGAAAACTGCCCGGACCTGCGCAATACCCGCGTGGTCGACATCGTGCAGGCGCTGCACGGCTACAACGCCGATGTCGACGTGTACGACCCCTGGGTCGACGCCGACGAGGCCGAGCACGAATACGGTCTGCGCCCCATCGATGCGCCGGCGCAGGGCAGCTATGACGCGGTGATCGTGGCAGTCGCCCACCACCAGTTCGTTGCGCTGGGCGCCGAGGGCGTGCACGCACTGGGGCGCGATGGCGCGGTGATCTATGACGTGAAGTACGTGCTGCCGCGCGAAGCGGTCGACGGGAGGTTGTGATGGAGCGCAACGAAGTGTTCATTCCTGCTGCATTGCAGGCACGCGTGCGCGCCGCACAGGGGCCCTGGCTGGTGACCGGCGCTGCAGGCTTCATCGGCTCCAATCTGGTGGAGACGCTGTTGCGGCTCGACCAGCAGGTGATCGGCCTGGACAACTTCGCCACCGGCTACCAGCACAACCTGGACGAGGTGCGGGAGGTCGTCGGGCCGGACGCCTGGTCGCGCTTCCGTTTCATCGAAGGCGACATCCGGGCGTTCGAGGACTGTCGGGCGGCGTGTGCCGGGGTCGCCCATGTGCTGCACCAGGCTGCGCTGGGTTCGGTGCCGCGCTCGATCGAGGATCCCCTGGCCACCCACGCGGCCAACGCGACCGGGTTCCTCAACATGCTGACGGCGGCGCGCGATGCCGGGGTGTCCAGCTTCACCTATGCGGCCTCCAGCTCGACCTACGGCGACGAGCCGACCCTGCCGAAGGTCGAGGATCGCATCGGCCGTCCACTGTCGCCGTACGCTGCCACCAAGCTGATCAACGAGATCTACGCCGAGGTCTACGCGCGCTGCTACGGGTTCCGCGCGATCGGCCTGCGCTACTTCAACGTGTTCGGTCGACGGCAGGATCCGGATGGTGCCTACGCCGCGGTGATCCCGCAGTGGATCGCCTCGCTGATCCGCGGCGACGATCTGTTCATCAACGGCGATGGCGAGACCACCCGCGACTTCTGCCATGTCGCCAATGCGGTGCAGGCCAACCTGCTGGCCGCGTTGTCCGCCGACGAGGCGCGCGACCGCGTCTACAACGTGGCAGTCGGCCAGCGCACCAGCCTCAATCAGTTGTTCGACCTGCTGGTGGGCGGCCTGCGGGGGCAAGGGGTGAATTACGATCGCCGGCCGGTCTACCGCGATTTCCGGGCCGGGGACGTGCGTCACTCCCTGGCGGATATCGCGCTGGCCGCAAAGCATCTCGGCTACGCACCCACCCACACCATCGCCGATGGCCTGCATGACGCGATGCCCTGGTATCTGGAGTTCATCGCCCGGCAAGGCGGCTGATCCCGGCCAGGCCCTGGGCGATGGAGACGAGGGGTGGGCAGTTTGCCCGACGGGTCGATGTGGCTCTGGAGCAGGCGGGGGTCGGGCGGCTGGCCGGAGCGCAGGCCTGGGTGGTGGTGTTCGACACCGCCGAGTGGTCGGACGGTCTGCAGCAGGCGGCTTCCGTGCTGGATGCATGGGAGCGGGCTCGCGCCGAGCGCTTGCGGTTCGAGGCCGACCGCACCAGTTATGTCCTCGCCCATGCCCTCTGGCGCCAAGTGCTGCGGATGTGCCTCGGCACGGGTCCGCTGCTGCCGCGCATCCTGCCCGATGCGCTGGGGCAGCCGCTGCTCCCTGATCACGCCGGCCATGTGACGAGCTTGAGCCGATCCGGACAATTCGCGGCAGTCGCCGTGGCCCGGATGGCGGCCGTGGGCGTGGATATCGAGCGCTTTCCGGCGCGCCATTCTCTGGATGGCGTGTTGGCGGCGATCGGCACGGCGGCCGAACGGAAGGCGCTGGCCGGGCTTGCCGGCGAGCCCTGGCAGCAGGCGGTGCTTGGGCTGTGGGCGGCCAAGGAGGCGGTGCTCAAGGCCCGGGGCACCGGACTGAGGTCCGATCCGGCCCTGGTCGATACGTTGCAAAGCCCGGTCTCCGACCCCTGCGGACGACCGTTGGCATGGAGGCTGCTTCGACTGGTGTTGCCGGCAGGTCTCGTCGGCGCGATCGCAGTACCCGGTGAACCCGAAGCGCTCAGCACCTGTTGGCTCGGCGCTGGCGGGAACATCGTCACACATGCTGACTGGACACTGTAACAAAATCGTGCATAACATGGCGGTCCGGCGCATGTAAAGCGAACTGAGTCACGGTATCAGGGGGTAGTGCCATGTTTCGCTCATCCAAGAATAGCGGCCTTCGCTGGCTGCTGTTGCTCGCCGTCATCGAGTTGCTGCTGCTGAGCGTCTCGCTCTATGTGGCCGCACGCCTGCGCTACCCGGGGGCGCCGGAAGATCTCGCGCGCTTCACCCGCTCTCTGGTCCTGCGCTCGCTGGTATTCGCCGCCGTGCTCATGCTCGGACTTGCTGCGCTGGGGCAGTACCAGTTGAACATGAGAACCAGCTGGTTCGGTCTGCTGGCCAGGCAGGCCGTCGGTTTCTGCTTCGGCGCGGTGATGCTCGTGGTCCTGTACTACGTGTTCCCCCAGGCGTACGTTGGCCGCGGCGTGTTCGGTATCGGCCTGGCAGTCGGTTTCATCCTGGTCACCGGATTCCGCCTGGTGTTCCAGCATCTGACCGAGGTCGAGGGTCTCAAACGCCGGATCCTGATCCTTGGCGCGGGCCAGCGTGCGGCCGAGGTGCACAGTCGCATGCGCCGTCGTTCCGATCGCCGTGGATTCATCGTGGTCGGTTTCCTGCCCCGGGCCAGCGAGGAGGTCTGCGTGCCTGCCGAGCATCTGCTCGACCCCCAGCACACGCTGCTGCAGTGGGTGAACGAGCGCCAGGTGGACGAGGTCGTGGTGGGCGTGGAGGATCGTCGCGGCAACCTGCCGATGGCCGACCTGCTGGAGTTGCGCCAGATCGGCGTCGAGGTGACCGATCTGACGACCTTCGTCGAGCGCGAGGCCGGTCGCGTCCAGCTCTCCTTCACCGACCCTTCCTGGCTGGTGTTCTCCGGCGGCTTCGATTCGACCCCGCTGCGCCGTTTCAGCAAGCGCTGCTTCGACCTGTTCGCCGCGGTCGTGGTGCTGGTCCTGACCTGGCCGTTCATGCTGCTGACGGCGTTGGCGATCCGCATGGAATCCGGTCCTGGCCAGCCGATCCTGTATCGGCAGGAGCGGGTCGGTGCCCGTGGCAAGACCTTCTGGCTGACCAAGTTCCGCAGCATGGCGACCGATGCCGAACGTGACGGCATCGCCCGCTGGGCGAGCAAGAACGATGATCGGGTGACTCGTGTCGGGCGTTTCATCCGCAAGACGCGCCTGGACGAGCTGCCGCAGTTGTGGAACGTGGTGAAGGGCGACATGAGTTTCATCGGTCCGCGGCCGGAGCGTCCCCAGTTCGTGGCCGACCTGAGCCGCAAGATCCGCTACTACGAGGTTCGGCACTGCCTCAAGCCCGGCCTCGCAGGCTGGGCGCAGCTGCGTTATCCGTACGGCGCCTCGGATGAGGATGCCGCGGAAAAGCTCAAGTACGACCTCTACTACGTCAAGAACCACAATCTGCTGTTCGATCTGCTGATTCTCATCCAGACCGTAGAGGTCGTCCTGTTTGGTCGCGGCGCGCGTTGACGGATGCTGAACGACCATGGATGGGGCGGAGACAGAGGCATGCGCGATGGCACGAAACAGCGCATGCTGACGGGGCGCTGCCCAAGCCCCTCCGTTCTCTGTGATCAGGGAATGCACACGCGCACCCAAGGGACCCGCCCAGATGAACGCCGATGACGTCGAATCCGTCCGTGCCGACGGTACTTCCCGACCCCGCCGCTGGCCTCGCGGGCCGCGCATAGGCGCCACGATCGTGTTGCTCTTTTCGGTGGCATTCGGGATCGCCGGCATGGTCCGGCCCGACCTTGTGGCTCCCCTCGGCCCGGGCAGGATCGTCCACGCGCCGGCAGCAGCCACGCCGGCTGTTTCCGCTTCCGCGGCCAAGGTGGACGATGACGCCCAGGCGCCATCGGAGGAATCCTTGGCCGTTGCGGCGGGCGCACCGGCGACAAGCCATGCCAAGGGTGACGCCGCCACGCGTTCGGGGCGTCTGCTCCGGCAATATGCCGAAGCCGTCACGCCGGGCAGTGCCGACGCGGGGTGGCCTTGCAGCGCCAACGGGCAGACGCTCGGGTTCACGCCGATCGGCAATGGGGTGCTCAAGCGCGGTAAGGCGAGTGACTGTTCTTCGGCCGTCACGTGGACGCGCGCGCTGTTTCCCACCGCGGCGAGCAGCCTTGGCATGGCGCTGTCGGCAAAGGTGCTGGTCGGGAGCTCGGCTGCGGCATCGGCAGGGTCCGGCAGCTCGACAACCGCCGGCAGCGGAACCCATTCAGGCATCGTGGCTGCGTCGGTGGGTGGCGCCACCCCGGCTGCCGTGGGCCCGACCATCACTGCCGCGCACCCGCGCATGATCCTGGACTCGACAACGCTGGCCACGCTGCGCCAGCACGCAACCGCCAACACCACCGAATGGCAGGCGCTTAAGGCGACCTGCGACAGCTATATCGGCGGCACGGTGCAGTATCCGAACGGGAACGCCTACCCGAACCTGCCCAACCTCGGTTCCGGCTACCAGGGCGAAGACTATCTCCCGGCCCTGCTGGCCGAAGCGATGTGCTACCAGGTGCTGCGTGCCACGAACGCCGGCCAGGCGGCGACCTATGGCGCCAAGGCGGTGGACATCCTGATGAAGATGTCCTCGCCCTTCGGTACCGGGCAGGGAACCGACCCCTGCACGGACAGCGGCTATGGCATCCGCTTCTACGGCGTGGGTTTCGGTCTCGGCTACGACTGGCTGTATGACCTGCTCTCCAGCAGTCAGCGTACGCAGGTCTACACCACGGCCAATGCCTGGCTCACCGCATGGGAGCAGCCCGGAGGCTGTGCGGCTTTCGAGTACGCGCACCCCCAGAGCAACTATTACGCGGGCTATTTCCACGCCAAGGCGGTGATCGCGATCGGCACCTATGGCGAGAACCCCTCGGCGCCTGCCGAGTGGGACGACTGGTACGGCAACCAGTTCACCGCGCGCGTGCTGCCCTACTACCGCCTCCATCTGACCGGTGGTGGCTGGCCGGAGGGCTTCGCCAACTATGCGCCACTGGGCATCTTCAACATGAGCCTTCCGGCGCGCGAGGTGAAGACCGCCACGGGGGTCGATCTGGTGCACGCCTCGACCGCATATACCTTCCCGACCGACAATGCCGCATACCTGATGCACTTCACCTGGCCGTCGCGCGGCTACATCGACGACCGTGACACCAATCGCTCGTCAGGCAGCCTTCCGGATCCGGGGACGGCGCAGCTGAGTGTGTTCCAGCAGGTCTACGGCGAGGCGGCCTACTGGGGGTCGTCGCTGGCGCCGGTGCTTCTGCAGTATCTGGGCCAGGTATCCAGCGCCACGTCCGGCTACAGCCCCGCGGCACCATGGCTGGCTTTCCTGGAGAGTGCTCCCGGCGGGGCGAAGGCATCGATCGACACGTTGCCCCTGTCGTACTTCGCCAGCGGCCTGAATGCGGTCTCGGCGCGCTCGGACTGGACCACCGCCGCGGTCTGGATGTCTTTCCGCGCCGGTCCTTACGTCAACAATCCCGGCCAGGGCGAGGAATACTTCGACCAGGGCTCGCTTGCCCTGGTGCGGGGCGCCACGCCGCTGCTGCTGAACGCGACCGGCTGGCTGGTGCACAGCCCCAACGGCAGTGCCGACGAAAGCCGCATCTACGACGACAACTACGGCAGTTTCGACGGCACGCCCTACAAGGGGAATCGGCAGATCTACAACGTGTTCTACGTGCGCAGCATGAGCGGCTCGACCGTCCAAAGCGCCTACGGGCAAGGGGCCTACACGACCGAAAGCGATGGCGTACGGACAGCGGTCAGCGCGTTCGAGGACGGCAGCGACTACGTCTATCTCCGCGCCACCCATCTGGAGGATATGTACCGCTCTTCGGGTGGCTCGCTCGGCAAGGGCGTCAGTGCGTGGTCGCGCGAGGTCACCTATCTGCGGCCCGGCCGCTTCGTCGTGCATGACCGCACGACCGCCAGCAGTGCATCGCTGGACCAGTACATGGCCTGGCACTTCCCGGCCAGTCCCACGAGCAAGACCACCTCGTCCGGCGGCACCCGCTTCGATGTCACCTACAACGGCACCTACGCTGGCGCGATGACCGTGGTGACGCCGGTCAATCCGGTCACCACCACCCTGGCGATGTATCCGGCCAGCAACCCGACCAAGGCGTGGCAGGTGCAGGTGCGGCCGGCGACCGCGGCGGCCAGCAACCAGTGGCTCACCGTATTCGATCTCTCCGGCACGGCTGCCGCGGTGGCGGCCGCGTCGCCGGTGACGATCAACCAGGGCAGCATCGTCGGCGTGCGACTGGCGGGCACCGATGGCGTCAGCGTGGTGATCAACAACGCCGGCACCCCGGGGACGCCGATCAGCGGGACGATCGCCTACTTCGTACCGGCCGAATCCGCACACCATGTGGTCACCGGGCTGGCCCCGTATACCGGCTACAGCATCACGCCGGCTTCCCAGGGGGGAGGGCGCGTGGTGACCATCGCCCCGGGCGGCACGTTCACGAGCAGCGGCAAGGGGGTGCTGGATTTCTACGTGACCGGTGCCGGCGTCGTGCAGATGAACACGCCCGGCTACGTCAACCTGCCGATCAGCACGATCCCGGTCGGCAATCCGACGCCCTACACGCCGGGTGGCTGAGCAGCCGACCCGGCGTGCATTCCGGGGGAACGGGCGATGGTGGCGGTCATCGCCAGCCAGCGCAGGCCGCCATCGGTGCATTCCCTGCGCTCCAGCAGCGTGAAACCGGACTGCGCCAGCAGTCGGGGGTAGTTGTGCGACAGCGACAGCTCATCGCCGTAAGGGCGTGAGTGGAAATCGCGCTCAAGGTCGTGATCGAGGGCGATCGGCTCGACCAGCATCAGGGCGGCCGGGGCGAGCGAGGCAATGTCCTGCAGGAGCGAGCGCATTGCGGACTCGGCGAAATACTCGAACACGCCGCCGTACGTCATGAAGATCATCCCGGGACGGGCATGCCGCGGAATCCACTGGCAGGCGTCGCCGTGAGCGAACGTGAGGCGCGGGTCGCGATGGCGCGAGCGATTGATCCCGGTCTGCTCCGCCGACAGATCCAGACCGATCAGCTCACGCAGCTGCGGGAGTGCCGAGCCGAGCTCGGCCAAGACCACGCCAGAACCGCAGCCGATCTCGCAGATCGAGCGCAACCCCGTGGCTTCCGTCAGTCGACCGAGCATGTCCGGAACGAAGCCATGCACGCGGTGGAACTCGTCCCGGCAGCGGGCTTCGGTCACCGCGTGGAACAGCACGGCCGATTCGCCTTCCCAATAGCGGCTGTGCTGCGGCATCAGGCGATCCATGCCCCCCGACGACCGATAGCGGGCCACCAGTCCTGCCAGCACCAGTCGCTCGATCCGGTTGCGGGGGGCTGCACCCGCTTCCAGCTTTCGTGCGATGTCCGGGCGCAGGATCGCCAGAAGGTAGCCGGCGGCCGCCTTGGCCAGCCGGCGCGGCCACGAATCGTGGGTCTGCAGCGGGAAATCCCACGGCGAGGTGGGAGAGTCGCGCGCGCTCTTTTCATCCACCAAGGTACGACCCTCCGAAGAGCGATGCCGGCACGGGGCCGGATGGGGCACGGGATGGCACGAACGCATCCCGGACCGGCTCGATGATCGTGCACGCCTGGCGCATGTGGATGACTCCGAGTCAGGGGGTGCTGGTGGACCTCACGGGAAGCGGGCGCAGCGGCGAGCTGTACCAGTCGACGACGCGGTCGTCCTTGAAGCGGACCCATGACGGGCCGTAGTCCCAGCGATCGCCGGCGTCGAGCTGCGGCTGACCGGCGAGGTCCAGCACCTGACGGCGCGTGGATCCGGCATCGATGAAGGACTCCACGGTCGCCCTGCCGTCTGCGCCATCCCTCCTGGGGGATGGCGTGGACGGGGGCGGTGATGCCGCGGGCATGCCGGTTTCGGTCGGGGCGGGCCATGCGTGCCAGAGCAGCAGTCCGGCGGCGACCAGGGTGACCAGCAGCAGGCCGTGTGCCCTTTTCCTTCCGCGCTTGCGAGGAGGTGTCGGCGCGGGTGCCGGGGTGGCGCGCATGGCGGGAGATCCCGGGAGGTGTCCGCGCGTGCGGTAAAACGCCATGGCAGCGGCGAACATGGCGGTCACCTGCTGGACCTCGGCCAGCTCCATTGCCGGGCGCTCGCGCTGGCGGTCCGGATGCCTGTCGGCGATATAGCGCCGGTAGGCCTGGCGCAGCTCGGCCTCGCTGCAGTCGGCATCGAGGCCGAGGCGCCCGTACATGGCAAGGAAATTGTTGATCTGCGCCATCCGTCTCTCCGGGATCGCGGCGAGCCATGTGAAAGTCGCACCGACCGGACGATTCCGCTGTCCTGTCGCGTGCATGTCGCCTCATTGAAGCGGCGACGTACTAGAATGCGAGCTGCAACACGGTTTTGTGTCGACTGCTAATGTAACGCCTCTTCACCTTAAAGGCGGTCAGTTTCAGGGGGATTCGTGACGAGGGAAAGGTCGCCCACGCTGAGTGAGACGGCGGGGTGGGCGGTGCCGCTCGGCATCGGCCCCGGTCTCCCGCCATGTCGCTTCCGCCGGGCCGGAAGCGGCCGGGCCGATCGCTCCGGCACGGTGCCGGAGTGGATCGCTGCGCCGGCGGGCGACGCGGCCTCCTGCCACGGCCGCAGCGGTCGCCATCGGGCAGCCGTCGACGTATCCGTCGGCGTATCGGCATGACCGCCGTCAACGACCACGCGCTGGATTTCCTCGACTGGGCCGACCGGTCCCCCGGTCGCGTTGCCCTGGCTGACGAGAGCCGGGCCCTCGACTACGCCGGGTTGCGCGTCAGGGTCATGACATTGGCGGCGCGGCTGGGCGCCATGGGGATTGGGCCGGGCGATGTGGCCGGCGTGGCGTGCGACCGCTCTCTCGACAGCGTCGTGGCGATCCTCGCCGTGCTTGCCGCCGGCGCCGCCTACCTTCCGCTGGACCTGGGCTATCCCTCGACACGCCTGGCCCAGATGGTCGAAGACGCGCGCCCGCGGGCGATGCTGCTGCGGTCCTCGTCGGCGACGGCGGAACTGGCCGGCCTCGGCGTGGCGATGTTCGACATCGACGCGCCGGCGACGGTCGAGCCGCTGGCGGCACCGGTGACCGTCGATGCCTCGTGCGCCGCGTACGTGCTGTTCACCTCCGGCTCGACCGGTCGTCCCAAGGGGGCCGTGCTGTCGCGGCGGGCGCTCGGCCACATGGTCGCCTGGCATCTGCGGCATCCGCGCCTGGCCGCGCCGGCGCGCACCCTGCAGTTCGCCACCCTGGGCTTCGACTCCTCGGTGCGGGACCTGTTCGCCACCTTCGCCACCGGCGGGACGCTGGTGCTCGCCGGCGAGGCCGACCGCCGCGATCCGTTCCGTCTGCTCGCGATGATGCGCGAGCAGCGCATCGAGCGGGCGTTCCTTCCCTACGTGGAGTTGCGCGCCATCGCCAATGCGCACGCTGGGGGCGGACCGCTGCCCGCCGCGCTGCGCGACCTGATGACCGGCGGCGAGGCACTGGCGATCACGCCAGCGATCCGCCGGCTGTTCGCCGAGCTGCCCGATGCGGTGCTGTACAACGAGTACGGCCCGACCGAGTCCTGCGTGTTCGTGACCAGCAAGCCGCTGTCGGGCGATTCCGCCGCCTGGCAGGATCGCCCGGACATCGGCGATCCGCTGGATCACGTGCGCCTTTACGTGGCCGACGACGAGCTTCGGGTGCTGCCCGACGGAAGCGAAGGCGAACTGCTGATCGGCGGCGAAAGCCTCGCCGATGGCTACGTACACCGCCCCGACCTGACCGCCGAGCGCTTCGTGCGGGTTCGCACCGGTGGCGAGTGCGACGAGCGGGTCTACCGCAGCGGGGATCGCGTGCGGCGGGAGGCGGATGGCCGCCTGGTATTTCTCGGGCGCGCGGACGACCAGGTGAAGATCGCCGGTTACCGGGTCGAGCTGGGCGAGGTCGAGGCCGCCCTGGCTGCGCATCCGCTGGTCGCCGAAGCGGCCGTGGTCGCGCCGGCCGGTGCCGAGGGGCGCCGACTGGTCGCCCACCTGGTCGCCAGGCCCGGGGCGCCGGTCGACTCCGAACTGCTCGACGTGCTGAAGCAGCACCTGGCCGAACGGCTTCCCGCCTTTGCGCGCCCGCAGCGACTGGTGCTCCACGACCGACTGCCGCTGACGCCCAATGGCAAGGCGGATAGACAGCGGCTGGAGGCGGAGTCCGTGGTGGCGCACGCACCCGCCGCGGCGACGCTGCCTGAGCATGCGACCGCGGAACAGCGCATCCTTGCCGCGTGGCGCGAGCTGCTCGAGCTCCCCTCGCTTCGAGCCGAGGACAACGTGTTCGACCACGGCGCCGATTCGCTGCGGGTGATGGCGGTGCTTCCGCGCCTGCAGGCGCTGGGCGTGGAGGGGTTGTCGGCCACGCGGGTCTACGAATTCCCGACCGCGCGGCAGCAGGCGCAGGCGCTGGCCGGTCATGCAGCCACCCAGCCGGCGCCATCACCGGTCAGGGGCGCCCAGCAGCGCGATGCCCTTGCGCGCTTGCGCGACCGTCACAGGAAGACGAACGGATGAATGAGAAGGACGCCATCGACGGCATCGCCATCGTCGGCATGGCCGGGCGGTTTCCCGGCGCGGCCTCGGTGCGCGAGCTGTGGGACAACCTGCTCGCCGGCCGGGAGGGCATCACGCGCTTCGGGCCTGGCGAACTCTCGCCCGGGTTGCCGGCGGTACAGACCCGGCATCCGCGTTACGTGCCGGCGCGCGGCGTGCTGTCGGATGCCGATCGCTTCGACGCCGGGTTCTTCGGCATCGCTTCGCGCGAGGCGGTGCTGATCGATCCCCAGCAGCGGGTCTTCCTCGAGCTGGCCTGGAATGCACTGGAGGACGCCGGTATCGACCCGGCCCGTTTCCCGGGGAGCATCGGTGTCTATGCAGGCACCTCCAACAACACGTATCGGAAGCTGGTCGAATCGCGGACCGACCTGCTGGAGGCGGCCGGCGAATTCGCCGCGGCGATCGCCAGCGAAAAGGACTACGTGGCCACCCGCGTGGCACACCGCCTCGATCTCACCGGGCCCGCGCTGAGCATTCACTCCGCCTGTTCCACCTCGCTGGTGGCGGTGGCACAGGCCTGGTGGGCGCTGATGAGCTACCAGTGCGATCTCGCGCTGGCCGGCGGGATAAACATCGTCGTGCCGCAGGAGTCGGGCTATGTCCCGGTGGACGGAGGCATCGAGTCGGAGGACGGGCATTGCCGGCCATTCGACGCGGCGGCCACCGGCACGGTGTTCTCCTCCGGCGGCGGTGCCGTGGTGCTCAAGCGGCTGGCCGACGCGGTCGCCGACGGCGACACCATCTACGCGGTGATCCGCGGCGTGGGGGTCAACAACGACGGTGGCGACAAGGCCAGCTTCGGCGCGCCCAGCGTGCGCGGACAGGCCGCGGTGATCCGCCAGGCGCTCGACAGCGCGGGCGTCAGCGCCGCATCGATCGGTTACGTCGAAGGCCATGGCACCGCCACGCCGCTGGGGGATCCGATCGAGGTTGCCGCGCTCGACCGCGCTTTCGCCGAGGATGGTGCTGCGCCGGGGAGCTGCTGGCTCGGCTCGGTGAAGAGCAACTTCGGCCATCTCAATGCCGCCAGCGGCATCGCCGGACTGATCAAGGCGGCGCTGGCGCTGCACCACGAGCGCATCCCGGCGACGCTGCATTACCGCACGCCGAATCCGCAGATCGATTTTTCCGCCAGCGCGTTCCGGGTGGCCGACCGCCAGATCGCCTGGCCCCGCGGCGGCGAGCCGCGGCGGGCCGGTGTCAGCTCCTTCGGTGTCGGCGGCACCAACGCCCACGTCATCCTGGAGGAGGCGCCACCGATGCCCGCATCGGGGCCGGGGCGCCGCCTGAACCTGTTGCCGCTCTCGGCTCGCGACGAGGCGGCGTTGCAGCGACGCGCGGAGCAACTCGCGGTGGCCTTGGCGGACGACGATGTTCCGGCGCTGCCGGACGTGGCCTGGACGCTGGCGATGGGCCGGCAGCCAATGGCCGCGCGCGGTTTCGTGGTTGCCGCCGATGTGCACCAGGCAAGCGAGCGCCTGCCCCGGATCGCCGCGCACGTCGCACCGGCGGAACCGCCATCGCTGGTGATGCTGTTCCCCGGCCAGGGAGCGCAACACGCAGGCATGGCAAGGGAACTGGCGGAGCACGAGCCGGTGTTCCGTCATGCATTCGAGCGTGGCTGCGCGCTCGCCAGCAGCTTGCTGGGTGAAGACCTGCGTGCGTTGATCCTGCCGGCAGCGGAGGGCGAGGACGAGGCCGCGCGACGGCTGGCCGAGACGCGATTCACCCAGCCGGCACTGTTCGTGGTCGAGTACGCGCTGGCCGAGTTGTGGGCGGCGTGGGGCCTGCATCCGGCGGTGATGATCGGCCACAGCATCGGCGAATACGTGGCTGCCTGCCGGGCCGGCGTGTTTTCGCTGGAGGACGCGTTGCGGCTGGTGGTCGCCCGCGGCGCGGCGATGTTCGCGCAGCCGCCGGGCGCGATGCTGGTGGTGCGGGAGGACGCCGACGCGCTGCGCGCTCGCCTGCCGCAGGGTGTGGAGATCGTCGGTTGCAATGCGCCGACACAGACCGTGCTCGGCGGCACCGACGCGGCCATCGAGGCGTTCGCCGCCACCCTGGCTGCCGAGGACGTCGCCTGCACCCGGCTGCGGGTCAGCCATGCCTTCCACAGCCACCTGATGGAGGGCGCCCTGCCGTTGTTCCGCCGGGCGTTCGATGGCGTCGCGCTGCACCCGCCGGAGCGGATCTTCTATTCCTGCGTCAGCGGCCAGCCGGTCACCGTGGAACAGGCGACCTCGATCGACTACTGGTGCCGGCAGCTGCGCGCGCCGGTGCGTTTCGCCGATGCCGTGCGCCATGTGCTCGAACAGGGCCCCGCGTTGCTGCTGGAGGCCGGCCCGTCCCAGGCACTCAGCGGGTTGGTCCGCGGCATGCTCGACGGGCGCGGCAGGGTGGTGGCCAGCCTTGGGCCGGCCTCGCGCGCAGGCGACGCCCAGGAGCAGGTGCTGCGGGCGCTCGGTGAATGCTGGTGCGCCGGACTCGCCCCGGACTGGCCGGCCCTTCACGGCGAGGTGCCGCGGCGTCGCGTGTCGCTGCCCGGCTACCCGTTCCACGGCAAGCGTTACTGGGTCGAGCCGGCGGCGACCGCGCCCGCCGCCATCGACATGACACCGGCGGCAGCGACCATGTCCGCGGCCTCGCCATCCCCGGAGGAAACCGCAAGCATGCCGTCCGCCGCACCTTCCCCGAGTACCGTGCCACGACCGCTGCGGCTGGCTGTCGAACTGCGCGAGCTGTTCGGCAACCTGGGCGGCGAGCCGCTGGATGCGCGGCACGATGCCGAGAGCTTCCTCGACCTCGGTTTCGACTCGCTGTCCCTGACCCAGGCCGCGCTCGCGGTCGAGCAGCGCTATGGCGTGAAGATCAAGTTCCGCCGCCTGATGGAGGACGTGGACAGCATCGGAAACCTGGCAGGGATGCTCGACGCCACCCTGCCGCCTGACGCGCTGCCGGCGGCAGCCATCGCCGCGGCTCCGGTCCAGGGTCAGGGGGCAGGCGTGGCCGCGCCTTCCACACTGGCCCAGCTGATCCAGAACCAGATGGCATTGCTGCAGCAGCAGAGCGCCCTGCTGGCGAGCCTGTCCGGGCAGCCGCCGGGCGGTCAGGCTGGCGGATCGGTTCCGATCGCTGCACCGGCACTGCCGGCCGTGGCGGGCGACGAACTGGCCCCGGCCAACCTGAAGGAGCGCCCGTTCGGCGCGTCCGCGCGCATCACCACCGACCGCCATGGCGATTTCTCGCCGGCGCAGCGCGCCTGGCTGGCAACCTTCACCGAGGCGTACTGCCGGCGTACCCGGAGCTCGAAGGACTTCGCCCAGCAGCATCGCGCGCTGATGGCCGATCCCCGCGTGGTGACCGGCTTCAATCCGCAGTGGAAGGAACTGGTCTACCCGATCACCGTCGAGCGTTCCCTCGGCGCCCGGCTGTGGGACCTGGACGGCAACGCCTACATCGACCTGCTCAACGGCTTCGGCGTGAACTTCCTCGGCTACCAGCCGGCGTTCGTCACCGCTGCGCTGCATGCGCAGGTCGATACCGGCGTCGAGATCGGTCCGCAGCACCCGCTGGCCGCCGAGGTGGCTCAGCTGATCAGCGACATGACCGGGATGGCCCGCGTCGGCTTCTGCAACACCGGCTCGGAAGCAGTGATGGGCGCCATGCGCGTGGCGCGCACGGTCACTGGCCGCAAGACCATCGTGGTGTTCCGCGACTCCTACCACGGCATCTTCGACGAGGTGATCGTGCGCGGTACCCGCACGCTGCGTTCGATCGCCGCGGCGCCGGGCATCCTCGCCAACGCGGTGGAGAACGTGCTGGTGCTGGACTACGGCACCGACGAGGCGCTGCGCATCATCGGCGAGCGTGGCCACGAACTGGCCGCAGTGCTGGTCGAACCGGTGCAGAGCAAACATCCGGAGCTGCAGCCGAAGGCGTTCCTGCAGTCGCTGCGCGGCCTGTGCGACCGGGCCGGCTGCGCGCTGATCTTCGACGAGATCATCACCGGCTTCCGCATGGCCCCGGGTGGCGCGCAGGAGGCGTTCGGCGTGCGCGCGGACCTGGCCACCTACGGCAAGATCATTGGCGGTGGCCTGCCGTTCGCCGCGATCGCCGGCAGCGCGAAATGGATGGATGCGCTGGATGGCGGCTTCTGGCAATTCGGCGACGACAGCTATCCGGGCGCAGGCGTGACCTATTTCGCGGGCACCTTCGTGCGGCATCCGCTGGCGCTGGCCGCGGCGAAGGCCGCGCTGCAGTGGATCCGGGAACAGGGGCCGCAGTTGCAGGCCTCGCTCAACGCGCGCACGCAGGACATGGTGGCGCGGCTCAATGCGCTCTTCGACGCGCGCCAGGCCCCGGTGACGGCCGTGGGTTACAGCTCGTTGTGGAAGCTGCGCGTCGATGACGGCCAGCCGTTCGCCAGCCTGCTGTGGTACCGGCTGCGCCATGCCGGACTGCATGTGTTCGAGCAGTTCAACTGCTTCCTCTCCGTGGCGCATGGAGATGCCGAGGTCGAGTGCATCGTCGCCGCCGTCACCGAGTCGGTGGACGACCTGCTGGGCGCCGGCATGCTGCTGCCGCGTCATGCCGCGGCCATGCCCGCGCCCGCGCCGGAGACCGATCGACTTCCGGCCAAGGTGCCGCTTACCGACGCGCAGCTCGGGCGCTGGCTGGGCATGCACTTCAGCGACGATATCGCGCCGGCCTTCAACGAATCGACGCAGCTCGGCTTCCGGGGTCCATTGGACGTCGATGTGCTGCGGCGCGCCTTCGACACGGTGGTGGCACGCCACGAAATCTTCTCGATGCGCTTTGCCGAGGACGGCAGCGGGCAGCTGTTCGAACCGCCCGCCGCGGTGCGCCTTGAGTCGCTCGATCTCAGTGGTGGCGCCGATCGGCAGCAGCGGCTCGACGCCTTTGTCGCCGAGCAGTCGGCACGCCCGTTCGACCGCCTGCAGCCGCCCCTGCTGCGCGCCTGGCTGGTCAAGCTCGCCGACCAGGAGCACGCCCTGGTGATGGTGTCCCATCACATCGTGATGGACGGTTGGTCGCTCAGCGTGTTCCTGCGCGAGCTGGCCACGGGGTACAACGCCTTCCGCCAGGGCGCGGCGCCGGCGTGGCCGTCGGTGGATGCCTGGCGCCGGTTCGTGCTGGACGAACGCGCGCGCCGCGACGGCGCGGAAGGTCGCGAGTCGCTGGACTGGTGGCAGGCGCAGTACCGCACGCTGCCCGACCCGCTGGCGCTGCCGCTGGACCGTCCGCGCGGGCGCGATGGCGGCTTCCGCGGCGCGACTCTGGGCGGCCATCTGGACGGCGACGTGGCCAGGACCCTGCGTGAGGCGGCGCGGTCGCAGCGGGTCACCCTGTT
This sequence comes from Dyella ginsengisoli LA-4, assembly GCF_000334915.1. Taxonomy (GTDB): domain Bacteria; phylum Pseudomonadota; class Gammaproteobacteria; order Xanthomonadales; family Rhodanobacteraceae; genus Dyella_A; species Dyella_A ginsengisoli_A. Next base: position 73,124 of record NZ_AMSF01000010.1, read on the forward strand.
CGCGCTGCTGCTCGGTGGCTTCTACGCGCTGCTGCAGCGTTTGTCCGGACAGGACGACCTGGTCTGCGGCATCCCCTTCGCCGGGCAGGCGGTGAGCCGTTACGGCCAGACGGTCGGCGATGCGGACAACACGTTGCCGCTGCGCATGGCGGTGGATCCGGACGAGTCGTTCGGCGCGCTGGTCAAGCGCGTGCAGGGCCGCCTGCTGGACGCCGGCGAGCACCAGGACGTCTCGATCGCCCGCATCGCGCAGGCGCTGAAGCTGCCGCGCGATACCGGACGCCTGCCGTTGGCGGAGGTGTTGTTCAACTTCAATCCGGCCGTGGCGGATACGCCGTGGGACGGCGTCGCGGTGACCCACGGGGACCTGCCCAAGCGCCACATGAACTGGGACATCGAGTTCCACTTCACCGAGCACGAAGGGCGGCTGGACTTCCTGTTCCACTACAACCCGGACCTGTTCGACGCGGCGACGATCGAGCGCTGGAGCGGCTACCTGGGCGGGATCCTGCGCCAGGGCGCGGCGCGGCCGGAGCAGGCGATCGGCGACTTCGTGCTGATGGACGAGGCGGAGCGCCGCCTGGTGCTTGAAGGCTGGAACGATACCGACGCGCCGCTGGACCGGCGGCAGTCCCTGGTCGAGCTGGTCGGTGCGACCATGCGCGAGCATCCGTTCCGCACCGCGGTGAGCGGCAGCGGCATCTCGGTGGACTATGCCGGCCTCGATGCCGCCTCCCGTGCGCTGGCGCTGGCGCTGGGGCGGCGCGGCATCGGTCGCGGCGACTACGTCGGCGTATGCGTGCCGCGTACCGTGGACATGCTGGTGGCCGTGCTCGGCGTCCTGCGCAGCGGCGCCGCCTATGTGCCGCTGGATCCGGAGTTCCCGCCCGAGCGGCTGCGCTACATGGCGGACAAGGCCGCTGTCCGCTCCATCCTCTGCGGACCGGCCGGTGCCGTGCCGGAGGTGCTGCGCCAGGGGGCACAACTGCTGGAAGTGACGCAGTTGATGCGCGAACCGGACGACGGCGGCGAACTGCCGGCGGTCCACGGCGACGATCAGGCCTACGTGCTGTTCACTTCCGGATCGACCGGCCAGCCCAAGGGCGTGCGCATCCTGCACCGGAACCTGGTGAACTTCCTGCGCTCGATGCAGCGCGATCCGGGGTTCGCCACCGATGACGTGCTCTGCGCGGTGACCACGCTCTCGTTCGACATTGCCGGCCTGGAGATGTACCTGCCACTGATCTGCGGTGGCCAGGTGGTGGTGGCCACCGAGGCCGATCACCGCGACCCGCAGGCCTTGTGCGAGCTGATCGAGCGCAGCGGCTGCACCGTGCTGCAGACCACACCGTCGCTGCTCAAGCTGGTGGAGGAGATCGGCTACGACAGCGTCTTCGCCGGGTTGCGTCTGCTGGTCGGCGGCGAGGCATTGCCGCTGGCGCTGGCTCGCTCGCTCGCCGCGCGTTGCCGTGGCATGTGGAATCTGTACGGTCCCACCGAGACCACGATCTGGTCCACCGTGGCACCGATCGACGCGGGGGTGGAGGTCGTGCCGCTTGGCCGGCCGATCGCCAACACGCGCATCTACGTGCTCGACCGCCGTGGCCAGCCGGTGCCGCCCGGGGTGATCGGGGAGATCATGATCGCCGGCGACGGCGTGGCCGATGGCTACCTGGGAGAGCCCGCGCTGACCGCCCAGCGCTTCGTGCCCGAGTCGTTCCACGCCGGCGGCGGGCGCATGTACCGCACCGGCGACCTGGGTGCCTGGCGAGACGGCGTGCTGTATTTCCACGGCCGCGTCGACCATCAGATCAAGATCCGCGGCTTCCGCATCGAACCGGGCGACATCGAGGCGGTCGCCGGCGCCGATCCGTCGGTGCGCGAATGCGTGGTGGTGGCGCATCGCTTCGGGGAGAACGATCTGCGCCTGGTGCTCTATGCAGTGGTCGACGGTGATCGGCTGGAGGTGTCCGAGCGCCTGCGCGGCGCGCTGCGCGAGAAGCTGCCAGCCTACATGGTGCCGCAGATGGTGGAGGTGCTGGACCGGTTGCCGAAGACGGCCAACGGCAAGATCGACCGAAAAGCCCTGCCGGCACCGGCGGCAGCGCCCGAGTCGCCATCGGTCGATGCCGCGCCGGCGGTGTTCGACGATCCCCGCCAGGCCTATCTGGCCTCGCTGTGGCGCGAACTGATCGGCGCACCGACCGTGCGGGCCAGCGACAACTTCTTCGATGTCGGCGGGCATTCGCTGCTGGCGGTGGCTTTCACCACGCGCGTGCAGCGCGAGACCGGGGTGCGCATCAACCTGCTCGACGTGGCGACCAGTACGCTGGCGGCGCTGGCCGCGGCACTGCCGGAGCCGGCCGAAGCGGCCGAGGCGTCCCCCGAAGCGCCGGACAGCTCGCTGCGTGCGCGGATGTCGCGCCTGTTCGGGCGCTCCAGAGACGGTGGGAAGCACGGTCGATGACTTATCTGCACGGGCTGTTCTGGCTATGTGCCCTGGCGCTGGGGCACACCTTCGTTGGCTACCCGGCCTGGGTGGTGGCGAAGGCACGCTGGGGCCCGCGCCCGGTGCGCCGCGGCGAGTGGACGCCGACGGTATCGATCGTCGTTGCCGTTCACAACGCCGGGGCACAGGCGGAGGCGCGGTTGGCCAATCTCGCCGCGCTGGACTATCCGCCGGGTCTGATCGACATCGTGGTGGTCTGCGATGGCTGCGAGGACGACTCGGCCGAGCGCTGCCGACGCTTCGGCGACGAGCGGGTGCGCGTGCTGGAGTTCGTCCGGCGACGCGGCAAGGCGGCGTGTCTCAACGACGCCATCGCGGCGGCCCGCGGCGAGGTGCTGCTGATGCTCGACGTGCGCCAGCGCCTGGAGCCCCAGGCGCTGCGCGAGCTGGTCGCCAACCTCGCCGATCCGGAGGTGGGTGTGGTCGGCGGCGAGCTGTGTTTCGAGGACCCGGAGACGGGCTTCGCGCGCAGCGTGGATGCCTACTGGCGTTACGAGACCCTGATCCGACGCAGCGAGAGCGCATCCGGCTCGATGATCGGAGTCAGCGGCGCCCTGTACGCGATGCGTCGCGAGGTGTTCCAGCCGCTGCCGGAGGGGACGGTACTGGACGACGTGCTGGTGCCCATGCGCGCGGCCCGTGCCGGCTGGCGCGTGGTGTTCGAGCCGCGCGCGCGCGCCTGGGATCGTCCGTCGGCCGAGCCGGTGCAGGAGAAGCGACGCAAGATCCGCACCCTGGCGGGCAATTTCCAGCTGGTGCAGCTGTCTCCCTGGCTGCTGCGGCCCGGGCGCAATCCGCTGTGGTTCCGCTTCGTCAGCCACAAGCTGCTGCGCCTGGCCGCGCCGTGGATGGTCCTGCTGCTGGGTCTGACCGCCGCCGTACTGGCCACGCGGCATGTGTGGTGCGCGCTGACCCTGGTGGCATTGCTTGCCGGAGTGGCCATGGTGCTGGCGTCGCGTCTGCTGCCGGTGCTGGGTCGCTGGTTGCCGGTGCGCCTGAGCGTGGCCTTCTTCTACATGAACGCGTACGCGGCACTGGCCCTGCTGACCTTCGCCCGCAACCGGCGCCTGCACCTATGGTGAGCGTCCGCAAGGTGATTCCCTGGCGCGGCGACCTGCGGGTACGGCTGGGCACGTGGTGCTACCGGACCGGGTTGCTGGGGCCGCTGCGCCAGGTGCGCGGCTGGCGGATCCGGGACCTGCGCATCCTCGCCTATCACCGTGTAATCACCTTGCCCGACCCGGAGCTTTTCGAGTTCGACCTCGAAGTTGTCAGTGCCTCGGCCGAGCGCTTTCGCGAGCAGATGCTGCTGCTCAGGCGCAAGTTCCACCCGATCTCGCTGGGTGAGGTGGTCAGGCGCATCGAGGCCGGTCAGCCGATGCCCCGCAATGCGGTGGCGGTGACGTTCGACGACGGTTACGACGACAACTACCGTGTCGCGTTCCCGATCCTGCGCGAGCTCGGTGTGCCGGCCACCTTCTTCGTTTCCACCGGACACGTCGACGACGGTCTGCCGTTTGCCTATGACTGGTTGGCACACATGGTGCTGAGCTCGACCGAGCCGCGCCTGCAACTGCCCGAGGTGGGTCTGGACGTGCGGCTGCCGGCGGGCCGGGACCTGCGGCGCAAACTGGTCGAGAACCTGCTCGACCGGCTGAAAAGTCTCGACGATGCCGCGCAGGCCGCGTTGATCACCGGGCTGGAGAAGGCCTGGAACATGCCGCGCGACCGCGCCGTGGCGGATTGCCGCCCGATGGGCTGGTCGCAGCTGCGCGAGATGCACCAGGCCGGTTTCGAGATCGGGTCGCACGGCGTCACCCATCGCATGCTGGCCAAGCTGCCGCAGGGCGAGCTGGAGTGGGAGTTGTCCGAGTCGCATCGGGTGCTGGAGCGCGAGCTGGGCAGCGCCCCGAGCCTGTTGTCGTATCCCGTCGGCGGCGATCGCGCGTTCGACGCACGGGTGATCGAGGCGGCGCGCGCCGCAGGCTACCGGCTCGCCTGCAGCTACATCAGCGGTACCAATCCCGATCCCGCGGTGAACCGCTACGCCCTTTACCGGTTGCCGGTGGAGCGCCAGATGGGCCCAGGCTGGTTCGCCGCCATGGTTTCGCTTCCCGGCCTGATGGCTTACCCCACGGCCCGTCGTACCGGCGCTTCCGCCGGGGAGTCCTGATGTTTCCGCTGATCATCCTCTATCTCTCGCTGACCATTCTGCGCCCCCAGGACTACCTGCCTTCGCTGGCCGGATTCCCGCTGCTGCCGATCGTGCTGGCGATGGCGCTGCTGGCCTGGATGGCCTCGCGCTACAAGACGTTCGGGGCGCCGCATTTCGTGCTGTTGCCGGTGTTCATGCTGGCGTTGATGATGTCGGAGGTCGCCAACGGCTGGATCGGCGGGGCCATCGAGCAGCTCAGCGGCTTCGCGCCGGTGATCGTCGCCTTCGCGATTCTCGCGGCGGGGGTGAGTGCCAGCCAGAAGCGGGTGTCGGCCACGTTCGCGGTGTTCGCGCTCTGCTCATGCGTGCTGGCGCTGCACGGCGTGGAGCAGAAGCACCTGGGCGTGGGCTGGACTGGCATGGGCCTGTCCGAGGACGGGCGCATCCAGTACGTGGGCATCTTCAACGACCCGAACGACCTCGGCCTGCTGTTCGTCACCGCGGTGCCGATGGCCGTGTACATGGCCGGCCGCTCGCGGTTCCTGATGCGGCTGGTGTGGCTGGCCGGCACCTGCCTGCTGCTCTATGGCGTCTACCTCACCAATTCGCGCGGCGCGATGCTGGCATTGCTGATGGAGGGCGGTGTCTACATCTGGATGCGGCGCGGCATGGTGGTGGCCGGCATGCTCGGTGGCATCGGGCTGGTGGCCATGCGCATGCTGTCCTCGCGCATGGACGAACTGGATGCCGGGGAAGAGTCTGCCGCCGGTCGCGTGGACGCCTGGTACGAAGGCCTGCACATGTTCACCTCCCATCCGCTGTTCGGCGTGGGCGCGGGCAACTTCACCGACTACAACTACCTCACTGCGCACAACTCCTTCATCCTGGTGCTGGCCGAGACCGGCTTCTTCGGCTACGTCACCTGGCTGGCCCTGGTCGGCTACAGCTTCCTGATGCTGCGCCAGGTGCTGCGGCACCAGCCCTCGGAGGAGGTGCTGCACGAGCACGGGATCGACTGGCCCGCCGAAAAGACCATCGCGCGCACGCTGCTGCTGTCGCTGTGCGGCCTGTTCACCGCGGCATTCTTCCTCAGCCGCAGTTACACCGTGATCCTCTATCTCACCCTGGCCATCGTGGTGGGCGCCTATGTCGGCATCCGTCGCCGGGTCCCGGACCTGCCGCCGATGCGACTGGGCCGCTCGTGGTGGACCTGGGTTCCCGCGGCGATCGGCAGCATCGCGTTCTTCTTCGTCCTCGTCGCCGTCCTGTTGCATTCCGAATGAACGACCGTCGCAATACCCTTCGCAACACCGCGTTCTCGTCGATCGGGATCTACGCCGAGTATTTCCTCGGCATGGTCGCGTCGATCGTGATCGCCCGGCACCTGGGGCCGGGTCATTACGGCGTGTACAGCATGTTCATCTGGTTCGCCGCGATCGGCATCGTGGTGACCAACTCGGGGATCACCACCGGCGTGATCAAGTTCATCTCCGAGTTCCGCGGCAACGGCAACGAGGCGATGATCCGCCCGCTGCTGAGCTACATGCGCCGGGTGCAGGCCTGGCACATGGTGCTGGTGGTCGGCCTGGCCGGGGCGGGCCTGGCGCTGGCCGGGCATCGCTGGGCCAACACACCTGACCTGGCCGAGTTCCTGCTGCTCGCCGCCGCAGTGGCGATGCGTGCGCCTTACATGTTCAACATCGCCGTGGCGAAGGGCTTCGAAGCCTTCGACGCCACGGCGCGGGTATCGATGGTTGCCGCGCCGCTGAACCTCGCTCTGGTGGTCGGCGCGGTACTGCTGAAGGCGCCGATGTTCTGGTTCCTGGTGGTGTACGCCACTTCCAGTGCGATCTTCCTCGGCATTTCCTGGTGGCAGGCGCGGCGGCTGGTGGCCACGGTGCCGCCAGCAGCACCGATGGCCAGTGAGCTGAACCAGCGCATCCGCCGCCATCTGCGCATCGTCTCGGTGACCATCGTGGTGGGCTTCCTGATCACCAGCGACGTGGAGATCGTCTTCCTCAATACCTTCGCCAGCTCGGCCGACGCCGGCTACTTCAAGGTCGCCTATCAGCTGGCGACCGGCATGATGCTGCTGGTGCCCGGAGTGTTCGCCGCAGTGCTGCTGCCGATGATGTCCAAGGCGCTCAGTCGCGGGCGCGACCAGGCCGCGCAGAAGTTCGTGGCGGTCACGACCTACCTGGTGATGCTGTGCGCACCGGTGGTGATCTTCGGCGTGTGCTTCGCTGCACCGATCATCCAGCTGCTCTATGGCAGCCGTTACGGTGCCGCCGCACCGGTGTTTGCCGTGGCGATCCTGGCCAGCGCCATCGCCACCGCCAACCAGGGAGCGACGAGCCTGCTGGTGAGTGCGGACCGGCAGCAGACGATTCTCGTCATGGTGGTGGTGTTCGGTGTGATCAAACTCAGCCTGGACGCCCTGCTGATCCACCAGTTCGCATTGCGGGGCGCGATGGTGGCGATCCTGACCGAAGCGGTATCCAGCACCACCGCCTACGTGCTGATCGGCCTGCGGGTGAGCGGTGCGCGTCTGGACGGCCGGCGCCTGGCCGCGGTGGCGCTGGCTGCGGCCGGTGCCGCCTTGGTCGCGCTGCCGGTGCTGCTGCTCCGGATGCCCGTGTTGCTGACCGTGCTGCTGGGAGGAGTGGTCGTGCTGGGAAGTTATGGGGTACTCACCCTGCTGCTGCCGTGCTGGAATCAGGGCGACATCGCGCAGCTGCAGGAATTGCACGCGCGCTTCGCGCGCAACTGGCCGCAGCCCCTGCACCGGCTGTTGCTGCGCGCCGGCGAGCGCGCCAGCGCGCGGGCGGAGCGGGCGGCATGAGCGCCCCGGTGTTCGCGCGGATCTACGAGGCGGCCTTCCGCCACGTACTGTTCCCGGCCTACGAAAGCGGCCTGCGCCGCCGGCACACGCTGCGCTGGCTGGCCGACTACGAGCGCGACCAGTGGCTGTCGGCCGACGAGGTACAGGCGCTGCAGTGGCAGCGGCTGAAGGCCTTGCTGGAACATTGCTACCGCGAGGTGCCGTTCTATCGCGAGCGTTTCCGCGCGATCGGCGCGACGCCCGACGACATCCGCAGCCTCGCCGACTACGCGCGTCTGCCGCGACTGACCAAGGCCGACATCCGCGCACACTTCGCCGAGCTGCAGGCGCCATCGCTGGCCGGGCAGATGGTCTACAAGGCGACCGGCGGCTCCACCGGCGAGCCGCTGCGTTTCGGCTGCGATCGCGGCAGCAACGACCGCCGCACCGCGGTGATGTGGCGCGGCTACGGCTGGGCCGGTGCGCGCATGGGCCGGCGCACGCTGTATCTGTGGGGCGGTGCGGTGGGTCAGCCCAGTCGCTCCAAGCTGCTGAAGGACCGCCTCTACAACGCCGCGTTTGCGCGCCGGATGGTCGACAGCTTCGGCATGAGCGAGGCGACCATGGCCGAATACGCCACGGCGATCGACCGCTACCGGCCGGAGATCATCGTCTCCTACGTCGGGCCGCTGGTGCGCCTGGCCGAGTGGATGCTCGCCACCGGGCGTCGCGTGCATGCGCCGGTGGCGATCCTCGGTGCAGCCGAGGCGCTGCACGGGTTCCAGCGCGAGCTGCTGGAGCGTGCGTTCGGCTGCCCGGCGTTCAACACCTACGGCTGTCGCGAGTTCATGCTGATCGCCGCCGAGTGCGAGCACCGCCACGGCCTGCACGTGAACGCCGACCACCTGCTGGTGGAGCTGGAGGCGATGCCCGGCGGGCACGGTCCGGCAGAGGTGGTGGTCACCGACCTGTTCAATTACGGCATGCCGTTCCTGCGCTATGCCAACGGCGACGCGGCCACGCCGTCCGAGCGCACCTGCGCCTGCGGGCGGGGCCTGCCGCTGGTGGAGCGTGTCGACGGTCGGGTGCTCGATGCGATCCGAACGCCGGCCGGCCACGTGCTGCCGGGCGAATTCTTCCCGCACATGCTCAAGGACGTGCCGGGGGTGGAGCGCTTCCAGCTGGTGCAGCGCCAGCTGGATCGGCTCGACCTGTCGATCGTGCGCACCGACGGTTTCGACGAGGCCTCGCTGGCCTACATCCGTCGCGAGGTGGGCAAGAAGCTCGGCGACAGCGTGTCGCTTCAGGTGCACTTCGTCGACGACATCCCGCTCACGCCCAGCGGCAAGCTGCGGGTGACCGTCTCCGAGCTGCCGCCGGACGCGCGTGCCACGGGGGCGCCGTGAACGTCACGCACGTGGTGGAAAACCTCAACCGCGGCGGGCTCGAGCGGATGGTGCTCGACCTGGTCGGCTTGCAGCAGCGTCAGGGCCTGACGCCCCAGGTCGTGTGCGTATTCGAGGCCGGCTCGCTGGCCGGGGAGCTCGATGCCCTCGGCGTACCGCTGCGGGTCTGCGGCAAACGCAGGGGGCCGGACCTGCGCGCGCTGTACCGCCTGCGCCGTGCCGTGCGCGATCATCGCACCGAAGTGCTGCACACCCACAACGCCGCCGCGCACTACCAGGCGGTGCTGGCGACGCTGGGGTTGCCCGGGCGTCGCCGCGTGATCAACACCCGGCACGGCATGGGAGCCGGCCCCAGCGCGTCGCGTCGCGATGCGCTGTATCGCGCCGCGATGGGGCACACCGACGCGGTGGTGACCGTCTGCGAGGCCGCCTGCCGCGACGCGGTGGCGCGTGGCCTGGTGCCCGAGTCGCGCGCGGTGGTGATCCCCAACGGGATCCGCGTCGAGCGCTTCGCCGCCGCCGGCGAAGCCGCCCGCATGGCGCTGAAGCAGGCCCTGGGCCTGGCGCCGACGACCCGCCTGATCGGTACGGTCGGCCGGCTGAACTGGGCCAAGGACCAGGACAGCCTGATCCGCGCCTTCGCCCGCGTGCATGCAACCCGACCCGATACGGCGCTGGTGCTGGTCGGCCAGGGCGAACTGCGTGACGACCTGGAAGACCGCGCCCGGCTGGAGGGCGTGGCATCGGCGGTGCATTTCCTCGGCGACCGCAATGACGTGGTGCAACTGCTGCAGGGCTTCGATCTGTTCGCGCTGTCTTCGGTCAGCGAGGGCTATTCGATGGCGCTGCTGGAAGCGTCGGCCAGCGCGCTGCCCATCGTCGCCACCGATGTGGGCGGCAATGCCGAGATCGTCCACCACGGGCACACCGGCATGCTGGTGCCGGCCGGCGCGCCGGAATCGCTGGCCGTGACGCTGGGCGCACTGCTGGATACACCGGACGTGGCGACCGCACTGGGTGACGCCGCGCGCGCCTGGGTGCTCGAGCATGGCTCGCTGGAGGCGATGGCAGAGCGCTACGCCAGCCTGTACGCGGGAGACGTTGCGGCATGAGCCTGCGCATCCTCGCCCTCACCAATCTGTTTCCGACCCGCTGGGATCCTCACCGCGGCGCCTTCAACCGCCAGCAGTTCGAGCGCCTGGGGCAGCGCCACGAGGTGGAGGTGATCACCGCGGTGCCGCTGCCGGAGCGTCTGCGTGGACGCGGCGCCGGCGAACCCCTGACGATTGCCGGTCTGCGCCTGCGCACGTTCGTCTTCGTCTACCTGCCGCGCGTCGCCCGCTCGCTGCACGCGCTCTTCTGGGCCGCATCGCTGCTCGCGCAGCAGGGATGGCACCTGCTGCGCGGGCGCTACGACTGCGTACTGGCCAGCTGGGCCTATCCCGATGCCGCCGCCGCCGGCTGGCTGGCGCGGCGCATGGGCTGGCCCTACGTGGTCAAGGTGCACGGCAGCGACCTCAACGTGCAGGCGGAGGACCCGGCCCGGCGGCCGCAGATCCGCAGGGCGCTGGTGGGCGCGCGGGCCGTGGTGGCGGTGAGCCGGGCGCTGGCCGACAAGGCGGTGGCGCTCGGAGTCGAGCCGGCGCGGGTCCATGTGGTCTACAACGGCGTCGATCATGCGCGCTTCTCGCCAGGCTCGCGGCAGGAGGCGCGTCATCGTCTGGGCCTGTCCGAGCGCGCTCCGGTGCTGCTCTATGTCGGCAACCTCAAGCTGAGCAAGGGCTGCATGGACCTGCTCGAGGCCTTTGCTCCGGTCGCGAAGGCGCAAGCAGCGGCCCAGCTCGTGTTCGTCGGTGCCGGCGAGTGCCGTGACGCGCTGCGCGCGCGTGCCGATGAACTCGGTCTCGGCGGTGCTGTCCGTCTGGTCGGGGCGACACCGCATGCCGATCTGCCGGACTGGTTCCGCGCCGCGACCCTGCTTTGCCTCCCCAGCCACAACGAGGGCGTGCCCAACGTGGTGCTGGAGGCCATGGCCTGCGGCATCCCCGTGGTGGCCACGCGCGTGGGCGGAATTCCCGAGGTGGTTCCGGACGAGGCCGGATTGCTGGTTCCGGTGCGTGATCGCGATGCGCTTGCCGAGGCGCTGGTCGAAGCCATTGCCCTTCCATGGGACACTGGATGCATCCTGGAACACGCCAGGCAGTTCAGTTGGGAACGGAATCTGCAATCGCTGTCGGACATTCTCGAGGCTGCGGCAGCCGACTCCCCTCTCCCTAATTCGCTTCCGACATGAACATCCGGCCCAAGAAACACCAGATTCTCGGTCTGCTGCCGCGCTCGATCGTGCAGACGCACGGCGACCGCGCCGGCACCGGCCGCTTCCTCAGCTTCGACGATGGTCCGCATCCCGAGCACACCCCGCGCCTGCTCGATCTGCTCGCGGCACATGGCGTGCGGGCGAGCTTTTTCGTGGTGGGCCGCCACGCCGAACAGTATCCGTCGATCGTCGAGCGGATCGTCCGGGACGGGCACCTGCTGGGCAACCATTCCTACAGCCATACCCGTTTCGCACACATGAGCACCGCGGACCAGGTCGCGGACCTGGAACGTGCCGACCGGCTGCTGGCGGCCTTCGACGGGCGGGCGCGGCACCGGATCCGCACGCCGCAGGGACACGTGACGCTGCCGCTGCTGCTGCATTTCGCCCGCAGCGGCCGCAGCCTGGCCTACTGGTGCTACGACAGCATGGACTACCACGATGACGATGCCGCCGTGGTCGTGAGGCGCCTGCAGACACAGCCTCCGCGCGCCGGCGACATCGTGCTGATGCACGACGACGGGGCTGCCGGCATGCACGCCCTGGCCGAGCTGTTGCCGGCGTGGTGCCGGGACGGATGGACCTTCCACGCCCTCGAACAGGATGCTGCATGCGAGTGATCTACCACCACCGCACCCGCGGTCGCGACGTCGAGGGCGTGCATATCCGCGGCATCGTCGGCGCATTGCGCGGTCTCGGTCACGACGTCACCATCGTCTCGTTTCCCGGCGCGGATCCGGAACAGGCCCCGTCCGCGGGTGGCGGCGCTCCAAGGCGCAAGGGGCGGCTGGCCTCGCTGGTTACGCGGCTGCCCGGCGTGGTGTTCGAGCTGGCCGAGCTGGCCTACAACGCGGTCACCCTGGTGCGGATGGGCCGCGTGCTGAAGCGCGTGCGGCCGGACATGGTCTACGAGCGCTACTCGCTGTTCCTGTTCGCCACCGTGTGGCTGGCACGCCGGCACGGCGTGCCGATCGTGCTGGAGATCAACGATTCGGCGCTGGTCGAGCGTGTGCGCCCCCTCTACATGAAGGGACTGGCGCGGCGGATCGAGCGCTGGTGCATGCGTCATTGCACCGGGCTGGTGTTCATCTCCAGCTACTTCCGCGACCAGGCACAGGCAGCCTATGGCGACATCGCCCCCTGCGTGATTTCGCCGAATGCGGCCGACCTGGCGCATTTCGATCCGGCGCGTTTCGACCGCGAGGCACTGCGCCGCGAGCGCGGGCTGGAGGGCCGGGTGGTGTGCGGCTTCATCGGTTCGTTCGCCCGCTGGCACGGGGTGGACGGCTTCGTGCGCGCGATCGCCCCGCAACTGGCGCGGGCACCGGAGCTGACCCTGCTGCTGGTCGGCGACGGCGTCACCCTGCCGGAAGTGCGCGATCTGGTCGACCGTGAACGGCTCGGCCTGCAGGTGCGCCTGCCGGGCCGCGTGCCGCACCCGGACATCGCCAGCTGGGTTGCTTGCATGGACTATGCCGTGTTGCCCGATTCCAACGAGTACGGCTCGCCGATGAAGCTGTTCGAGTTCATGGCGATGGGCGTGGCGGTGGTCGCGCCGGACTACGCGCCGGTGGCCGAGGTCACCGAGGATGGCCGCACCGGCTGGCTGTTTCCGCGACGCGATACGCCGGCGTGCATCGAGCGCCTGCTGGCACTGGCGCCACGCGACGAGGAGCGCCGGCGCGTCGGTGCCGCGGCGCGTGAGTACATCGCGCGCGAGCGGCAGTGGCGCAACAACGCCGAGCAGCTGCTGGCACTGGCATTCGGAGGGAAGGGCGGATGATGGTCGTGGCAATCGGCGTGCTGGTGGTGCTGGTCGGCGGCTTGCTCGCCCTGGCGAAGTTGCTGCGCGGGCGCAACATGCACATCTGGCTGGGCGGCTATCTGCGTCGCCGCGTCCCCAGGGTCGATGGGCCCGTGCACGTGATGTTCTGTTTCGTCGACCACTACGAGCCGGCCTGGGGCAAGGTCGATCTGGCCACCCAGCGCGCCCGCGTCGACCGCTGGTGCACCGACTACCGCGCGATGGCCTCGAAACACCGCGATGCCGACGGTCGCCATCCTCAGCACAGCTTCTTCTACCCGGAGGAGGAGTACCTCCCCGAGCACCTGGACAAGCTGGCCGCGCTCTGCGCCGACGGCTTCGGCGAGATCGAGATCCACCTGCACCACGATGACGACACGCCGGAGAACTTCCGTCGCACCATCGCCGGTTTCTGCCGGACGCTGCACGATCGCCACGGCGCGCTGAGCCGCGATCCGGCCACCGGGGAGCTCACCTTCGGCTTCATCCATGGCAACTGGAGCCTGGACAACTCGCGCGCCGACGGCCGCTGGTGCGGCCTCAACAACGAGCTGATCCTGCTGCGCGAACTGGGCTGCTACGCCGACTTCACCCTGCCGTCGGCGCCCAGCGACACGCAGACGCGCCTGAGCAACGCGATCTACTACGCGACCGACGACCCCGAACGTCCGAAGTCGCACGACACCGGCGTGCCGGTGCGCGTGGGCGGCACGCCCAGCGGCGACCTGATGATCGTGCAGGGGCCGCTGGGACTGAACTGGGCCGAGCGGCGCAAGGGCATCGTTCCGCGCATCGAGAATGCGGACGTGCGGCGTGCCTGCCCGCCGACACGCGCCCGCGTCGACCTGTGGGTGCGTACCGGCATCCATGTCGAGGGGCGACCGGAGTGGGTGTTCATCAAGGTGCACACGCACGGCACGCAGGAGCGCGACATGGACACCCTGCTGGGCCAGGCCATGCACGACATGCACAGCTATCTCGAGAGCGCCTACAACGACGGCAAGCGGCACGTGCTGCATTACGTGACCGCACGCGAGGCCTACAACATCATCAAGGCGGCCGAAGCGGGCAAGTCGGGCAATCCCAACGATTGGCGCGACTTCGTGCTGCCGCCGCCGCCGCATCGCGCCGGGTAAGCGGCCACGGGATCAGAACGACTGCTGCATCCAGTCGGCGATGGCTTCGCGCAACCGCGCACGGTCGCCCGCCAGGATGAAGGTGTGGTCGGCCTCCGGGAATGTCCGCACCTGCACGTTCGGATCCGCGGCAAGCGAGCCGAAACACTCGCCGAACTGCCGCGGGTGGTTGAAATAGCCCAGGGCGCCGCCGCTGTAGATGAAGCAGAGCTTGCGCTCCTGCCGCACCATGTCGGTCAGCTCCGAGACCACCTGCTGCCTGGGCGGCCATTCCACGGCGAAGCCCGGCAGGTCCACATCGTCGCGCCGGCCGATGCGCCGCAGCCGCCGCCAGGCCGCCCGGGCCACCCTGCCGGGGTGGAGCAGTCGTGGCAGGTAGTGGCGCAGGTAGAAGCCGCGCGTCCGGTAGGCAAAGCCATCCATGAAGACGGCCCCGGCCACACGCGGGTCGCTGTGCGCCACGTGGTGGGCGTTCTGCGCACCCGAGCACAGACCCATCAACACGAAGCGCGAGCAGCCGGCATGTTGCTGCAGCGCCGCCATGGCGTCCTGCACATCGGCCAGCACCTGGTCCTCGCGCGAGCCGGCGTCGGCGGTGCCACCGCTGTCGCCGATGGTGGAAAGATCGAACCGGAGCGCCGCATATCCCTGACCGGCAAGCATGCGCGCCAGCTCCACCGTCATCCGGAAGGGTCCGATGCGATGCACCAGCCCGGCGTTGAGCAGGATGACTCCCGGGCGGGGCGCGGCAGCGTCGCGGGAGTCCGGCGTGGAGAGCACCCCGATCAGGTGATCGTGTCGGCCGAAGCGGCAGGCCGCCTCCGTCATTGCAGCGTCTCCATATGGCGCTGCACGCGCGCGATCAGCTCGTGCGACTGGATGGCCACCTCGAGGCGGTCGAGGTCGTCCCAGCCGAGCGGCTCGTCCAGCGCCACGATGTTTCCGGCGCGAGGGAACGCGTCGGCCGAGTCGAGCAGCAACGCGTCGGGAGGAACGGACAGGTGCATGCCGGCCAGTTCGCCCCCGAGCTGCTCGCCATGCGGAAAGCCCAGCCACTGGCCGGCACCTTCCGCCGCAGTCCGCGGACGGACGAAGCGGCGGGTGTCTGCGAGCATCTCGGCATGCAACGCCTTGAGCTGCGCCCGATGCGCGGGGCCATCGAGGATCGGGTCGCACAGCATCAGCGCATCGAACGGCTGGCGGGCATGCGCCTGCAGCGCGATGCTGCCGCCGAGGCGGGCCCCGAAGGCGAGCAGCCGACGGCAGCGGGTGCGTTGGCGCAATTCCCCGATTGCGTTCAGGGCGTCCTCGACGCAGCGCGCGAGCGTGGTCTGGTCGGCATCGCCGCAGGAGTCGCCGCTGCCGTAGTAGTCGAAGCGCAGCACGGCCAGTCCCCGCCGCACGAACATGTGCGCGAGCTGGCGGTACAGGCGATGGCTGCGAATCAGGTCCTGCCCCAGCGGCGGGCAGAGCAGGACCCCTGTGCTGGGCGGGTAAGCCGGTTCGGCCATGATGCCGAACAGCGATCCTTGCGGCCCGAAGTAACCGGGTATCTCCTTGAGGAGCTCGCCACTCATCGCCGGAAGATCACCCCGACATAGATGCGGTTCTCGTGGAAGCTCTGGCCGGCGGCGTCGCTGTGCCGCTGCTGGTGCAGGAAGGAAACGCGCCACGACCAGTGCACCGTGCGCTGATCGGTGAGTGCGACCTCGTAGCTGAGTGTGCGGTCCAGGCGATTGAGGGTGTCGTAGCGCAGCCGCTCACCGTTGACATAGGCCGACAGCAGCAGCGTGGGACGGAACTTGTAGTCCAGGCCGACGTTGGCGCCCTTGCCGACCTGATCGTAGGTCGTGTCGTTCACATAGCTCAGCTTGCGATAGTAGGGAGCGAGCGAGAACGTCAGGCGGTCCGAGCGCCAGGCATAGGCGAGCTCGCCACGGCGCTCCAGATAGACCTGCGGCCCCACGACGGTCTGCCCGGTCACGATGCCGCCGCGCCCCTCGACCGGCGAGGTGAGGTCCGGCTCGAGCATGCTCTGCGCTGCATCGGTGTATTGCCGCGCCAGGTTCACGCTCAGCGAGTTGGTCTCGCTGGGGTGCCAGGTACCGGTGGCGCTCAGCATCGAGCCGGAATACGAGCGGGGCGAGCCCTGGTCGAACTGAAGGTGCGTCCAGCCGGCCGACACGTCCAGCTCGGTATGGGCGGAGCTGCCCTGGTAGCGGCCGAAGAACTGGTCGCGTCGGTAATCCGATCCCGGCAGCGCCGAGGTGTAGTGGACCTTCTGGGTCTCGGCGTTCAGCGATCCCACGTCGCTGTGGCTGAAGTCGTGGATCAGCCGGGCGGCGAACTGGCCGCGCTGCGAGTCGAACTGCTTGGTCTTCTGCGCCCGGCTGTCGATGTAGCGGGCATCCACCTGGCCGCGCCAGGTCGACGCGAGATCGAAGCGCAGGGTCGGCCCCAGGCTGAGCACGTTGGTCTGCTGGAGGTTGGTCGGCGAATTGCTGACCGTCGAGTCGACCGGCTGCACCGCGGCGTAATCCTCCACCACGAAATCCAGGCGCTGCGGCGAGATCGACCAGTTGGCCTGGCCGGAGAGCTGGGTCTGGGTCTGGTTGCTGAAACGCGAACCGAGGTAGTCCCGGTATTCGATGCTGCCGAGGACATGGGCCTGCAGGTCCTCGCCCTGCTGGTCGAAGCGGAAGGTGGCCCCCGGAATCAGCGTGCTCTGGCTGATCGGGTCGGTTGCGCTCAGCGTAATGTTGTCGCTGTGCTCGATGCCGGTGTACAGGGTGTAATCCAGTTGTCCGGCCCGAGCTCCGGCGCAGGCGAACAGGCTGGTGATCGTGGCGGCGAGGATGCGCCGTGAGCAGCGATGATGTGCGGACATAGTCTTACCCCTTCCGGGCCAGGATGCGGGGATGCGCGTGCTTCTCCCACCGGGCATGCCGATGGAAAACAGCTCACCTGCTCCCCTGTTTTGGGCCGCGCCGCCCTTGCGGACGTCGCGCGGGTATCACGCGAAAACCTTGGCCAGTCGTCCTCTCAGGGAGCCTGGTTGAAGATCACGCCCGCCAGCTTGGACCGGTCGAACCTGCTGGCGGCCTGCATGATCGCTGCGGGTGTGTCCTTGCCGTAGCCGGCCACGAGCACGACGAAGTCCGCCAGTTCGGCCAGGATGCGGGCATCCGGCGACCCCTTCACGGCAGGGCCGTCGAGGAAAATGTAGCGGTCGTTGTAGCGGCTCCGCAGCGAATCCACCATCGCCCGCATGCGGAACGAGGAAAAGTACTCGCCGACATTCTCGCGCGCAGTGCCGGCGGGAATCAGCCGCACGTGGCGCAGCACGGTCGGATAGATCACCGACTGGATTCCGCGCGAGGGATGGTCGAGGAAGTCGATCAGGCCGCCGTTGTCGGTATCCACGCCGAGCACGCGGTGCTGCTCGGGATAGCGCAGGTTGCAGTCGATCAGCAGGCTGGTCTTGGACTGGTCGAACGCAAAGGCCGCAGCCAGGTTGCGCGCCACGAAGCTTGCGCCGCAGCCGGGGCTCACGGCCACCACCAGGGTGATGAAGTTCTGGTCGTTGGCCAGTTCCAGGAGCCGGGTACGGATCTCGCGGAAGACGTCGGCCTGGCTGCGCGAGGACTGCTCGGCGTGGATCAGCCGCCGCTGCTCGAGCTGGGACGGCACCAGTGCGCGCGTCTCCTCCATGAGTGCGATCGACTGGCTGTCGCTCTTGCGAGGAAGCTGGTCGCCGGGTCCGGTGTTGGAGCCGACTGGCAGCTGGCCTTCCCCGGTATGGTCGTCGCGCATGTTCATGCTGCAGCCCTCAGGTTGATCCATACCGAAACGAGGTAGGCCAGCACGATGGCGAAGGCGACCGCTCCCAGCAGGACGAACTGCATCTGCTGGCGACGACGGTCCTGCGGCGCCTGGTAGTACGGAATGGTCGCCAGCATGGGCAGCCCGGTGAGCTGCTCGAGCTGTTCGGCCGAGCGGACGCGGGGATCGAACCGTACCAGCAGGAACAGCAGTCCGAGCGGTACGCCGATGGCCATCACGATGCCGACCAGGGCGAAATGGATGAAGCGCAGTCCGGATGGCGCCAGCGGCAGCGTGGCGGGGTCCTGCACGATGAAGTTCAGTCCCTGCTGGGTGGCGTCCAGGTTCATCGAGACGCGCGCGTTCTCGCGGCGCTTGAGCAGATCCTGGTAGACGTCGCGGTTGACGTCGTAATCGCGGGTCAGCTCGGCGACCACGTTCTCCGAGCCGGCCACGCGCTTGGCGCGCTCGAGCTCGTCGTTGAGCATCGCCTGGCTGGCGCTCAAGCGCGCGGCGGTGGCGGCGATGTCTCCGCGCAGCGCGGCGAGCTGGCTCTTCAGTTGCTGGTACAGCGGGTTGAACTGCGCGTTGCCGTCGATCGCCACCGGTGTGCCGGCGAGCTTGGCGGCCTGCCGCTTGGCGTCTTCGGCCTGGATCTGTCGTTTGATGTCGTCCATCTGGTGGCGGGTCCGCACCACGTCCGGATATTCGTTGGTGTAGTTGAGCAGCAGCTTGTCCAATTTCGCCTGCAGGTCGGCCAGTTGGGCGCGGTAGACGCCGTCGGTGGTCTGCACGGCGGTCACTTCGGATTCGCCCGAGAGCTGGGACATCAGCGACGCTTCCTGCGAGCGCTTCTGCATCAGGTCGAGCTTGGCCGTCTCCACCTGGGTGCGCAGCTCGCTGATGCGCGAATTGATGTTGGCGTCGCTGCCGGGTCGCGCGTCGACGTTGTTCTCGCGATAGCGCTTGAGGTTCTCCTCGGCGGCCGTCAGTTTCTGCCGGTAGGCCTCGACCTGGCTGTCGATGAACTTGTACGCGTCCCGGCTCTCACGCTGTTTGGACGCAAGGCTCTCGCTGATGAACAGCTTGCTGAAGTCGCGGGTGACCTCGAACGCGCGCTTCGGATCGGAATCGTGATAGCTGATGGTGATCAGGTTGCCGTGGCTCAGATTGACCACGGTGCGGGCCTTGATGCCGTCGATGATGCGGTCGATCTCGGCCGGGGAGGGCTTGTCCTGGAGCAGGCCGGCGTCGGCGAGCACCTGGTTCATCACCGGGCGACTGAAGATCACGTCACGTGCGATGTTGGCGCGGTTCTTGGTGCCCGTCGGCGAGGCGGCGCCCTCCATCAGCGGCGTGATGATGCTGCTCTCCTGCGCGAGGATCGTGGTGCTCGCGTCGTAGCGCTTCGGCCATGCCAGACCCAGTGCGAGCGCGCCGAGCGCGATCACTACGAAGATCAGGATCATCGTGCCCAGCCGGCGCCTTGCTTCGGTCAACAGCACCGGTAGCAAGGACTGCAGGCTCGGTTGTTCGTCCTTCATGAGTACCGCTCCCCCTGTCGGGCTTTCCTGGTTCAGAACGACCGCTGCGGCACGGTGATGACATCGCCCGGCTGGACCGGATAGTTGGTGCCCAGCTTGCCGTCCTGAAGGATTTGACCCAGTTGCACCGCGTAGGACGAGGTGGTGGACTTGGTCTTGCGATAGAGCTCGGTCCGGTCCGGTGCCGCGAACTCGGTGATGCCGCCTGCGGCCAACACCGCATCGAGCACCGTCATGCCCTGGTGGTAGGGAATCGAGACCGGATTGCGCACCGCGCCGGTCACACGTACCCGCAGCAGATACTCGTGGCTGCGCAGCTCGGTGACGATGACCGCCACCTGCGGGTCGCGGATGAAACTCTTCAGGCGCTCCTTGATGTCGGCCGACACCTGGTCCGGCGTCTTGCCGCCCGCCACCACGTCTCCGATCAGCGGCACCGTGATGCGGCCGTCCGGGCGGACCGGCACCTTCACGCTGAGGTCGGGATTGTTCCAGACCGAGACTTCGAGCAGGTCGTCGACGCCGATGTGATACTGCGTCATCGCCTGCGCGTCGGGATTGAACACGGGTGCGTCGGTCGAACCCTGGGTGGTCGCACACGCAGCGAGCACGAGGGTGAAGAGCACTGCGAGTAGAGCCTGATAGATCTTCATAAATGTGAACCAGTTCCATTGACTCGTTGTTAACCGGATATTAGCAGCCAATTGTTTCCGGGAGCCATGCCGGGCTGTCGGGAGCGCAGATCGGTCCCCGGCCCCAAGCGACCGGTTTTCGGCGACCATATGCCGATGCCAATCGCGATTTCGCCCTCTGCCGCCCCCTGGCGCGTCTGTGTTGCCCCGATGATGGACTGGACCGACCGGCATTGCCGGTATTTCCACCGTCTGCTGTCGCCCCACGCCCGGCTCTACACGGAAATGGTCACCAGCGCGGCGCTGGTGCGCGGCGGGCAGCTCCGGCTGCTCGAGCACAGCCAGCAGGAACACCCCGTGGCGCTGCAGCTGGGCGGAAGCGAGCCGGAAGAGCTGGCGCAGGCCGCGGTGTTCGGCGCCCAGGCCGGCTACGACGAGATCAACCTCAACGTCGGCTGCCCCTCGGATCGCGTCCAGTCCGGTCGGTTTGGCGCCTGCCTGATGCTGGACCCGGGGCTGGTGGGGCAGTGCGTCCGGGCCATGCGGGATGCCGTGCAGGCCGCAGGCTCAAGCGTTCCGGTCACCGTCAAATGCCGCATCGGGGTGGACGATCAGGATGCTTATGCCGACCTGCAGCGCTTCACCGAGGCGATGGTCGAGGCCGGCGTGCAGGTCCTTGTCGTGCATGCCCGCAAGGCCTGGCTGCAGGGGCTGAGCCCGAAGGAGAACCGCGAGATCCCGCCGCTGGATTACGACCGGGTGTACCGCCTCAGGCACGAGTTCGCCGGCCTCACCGTGGTGATCAACGGCGGCATCACCACGGTGCCCCAGGTGCGCCAGCACCTGCAGTCCGTCGATGGCGTGATGCTGGGACGGGCGGCCTATCACGATCCTTTCCTGCTGGCGGAACTGGAGGCCGCTCTGTACGGCGAACCGCTGCCGACCCGCGAGGGGGTACTGAACCACCTGCGGCCCTATGTGGAGGCCGAGCTGGCTCGCGGAACGGCGCTCAAGCACATCACCCGGCACCTGCTGGGCCTCTATCAGGGCCAGCCGGGCGCGCGGGCTTTCCGCCGGGTACTGAGCGAGGGGGCCCATCGACCGGGGGCGGGCTGGAGTCTGCTGGAACAGGCCATGGATCCGGTACGCGCCGCGGCATGACAGGGGGTGTCGTTCGGGCCACTATTCAGGCCGCGGCCCTTAACCTCGGGCGCTCCTCGGATTCCCCGTCGAGGCCGGATCACGAACGTATGACACCCAAGACGCTTATCCTGACGCGCCTGCTGGTCGTGCCGCTGTTGCTGGCGGCCGCCGGTCCCTGCCTGGCCAAGCAGGACACGAATCTCACATTGGACCAGGCGGTGGAGCAGGTGCAGCACGATACGGGGGGCAAGGTGCTGTCGGCCGATCGCCGGGAGTTCGGGCGCAGGACCGAGTACCGCATCAAGGTACTCACGCCCGGCGGTTACGTCCGCACCGTCACGGTGCCCTCCGAATCGGACCGGCGCCCGGCGCCGGCCCAGTCAACCAAGAATCCGGCCGGAAACGGTCGGGGCAACAAGGAGAAACACTGATGCGCATCCTTTTGGTGGAGGACGAGGCTCCGCTGCGTGAGACGCTTGCCGCGCGCCTGAAGCGCGACGGGTTCGCCGTGGACACCGCCCAGGATGGCGAAGAGGGCATGTATCTGGGTCGTGAGGTGCCGTTCGACCTGGCCATCATCGATCTCGGCCTGCCCAAGATGTCCGGCATGGACCTGATCAAGTCGCTGCGCGAGGCCGGCCAGCGCTATCCGATCCTCATCCTCACCGCCCGCGGCGGCTGGCAGGACAAGGTGGAAGGGCTCAAGCACGGTGCCGACGACTACCTGGTCAAGCCGTTCCACGTCGAGGAGCTGCTCGCACGCATCAACGCCCTCGTGCGCCGCGCCAGCGGCTGGTCCAAGCCGGTGCTCGCCTGCGGCCCGATCAAGCTCGACACCACCGCGCAGACGGTTTCGGTCGAGGGCAAGGTGGTCGACCTCACCAGCTACGAGTACAAGGTGCTCGAATATCTGATGCTGCACGCCGGCGAACTGGTCTCCAAGGCCGACCTGACCGAGCAC
Source organism: Dyella ginsengisoli LA-4 (assembly GCF_000334915.1). Lineage (GTDB taxonomy): Bacteria > Pseudomonadota > Gammaproteobacteria > Xanthomonadales > Rhodanobacteraceae > Dyella_A > Dyella_A ginsengisoli_A. The sequence continues at coordinate 95,374 of NZ_AMSF01000010.1, forward strand.
ATCTACCAGCAGGATTTCGACCGCGATTCCAACGTGCTCGAGGTGTTCATCGGCCGCCTGCGCCGCAAGCTCGACCCCGAGAGCACCATCAAGCCCATCGAGACCGTGCGTGGACGCGGATACCGCTTTGCCATCCCCCGCAGCGACGGCGACGAGGACTGAGCCGGCGTCCACGCGTCGCCCGCTGTCGCTGGCGGCGCGTGCGGCGATGGCGACCGGTCTGGCGCTGGCCGGGTTTCTCGGCATCATCGGCGTCACCCTGTCGCAGGCCAAGTACCAGACCGCGTTGAGCGGGCTGCGCGACCGGCTGGAAAACGACGTGCTGGCCTATCTGGCGCTGATCGACGTGGGCCGCAACGGGCGGCTGCTGATGCCGTATTCCTCGCCGGATCCGAGCTTCTCCCGGCCCGGTTCCGGGCTGTATGCGGTGGCCACCGGCGAGAACGGCTTCCACTGGGAATCGTCTTCGGCGATCGGCCGGGACTTCGGCTTCCTGTCACCGCTGAAGCCGGGCGAGACGCGCTTCGTCGGACCGATCGATACCCGCATGGGCCGGCTGTACTACTACAGCTACGGCGTGGTGTTCGAGTCGCAGGACGACCGGAAGGTGCCGCTGACTTTCACCGTCGCCCAGACCGAGGACCAGTTCAAGGGCGAGAACGCGACCTACCGCCGCTCGCTGATCGTCTATCTCTCGACCCTCGGGGTGATGCTCATCGTGCTGCAGATGCTGCTGCTGCGCTGGAGCCTCACGCCGCTGCGCAAGGTGGCGGCGGACATGAGCCGGGTCGAGCGCGGCAAGAGCGATTCGCTCGATAGCCAGTACCCGCTCGAGCTGACCGGACTCACCGAGCGCATCAACGGTTTCATCGAGAGCGAGCGCGAACAGCGCACGCGTTACCGCAACACCCTGGCCGACCTGGCCCACAGCCTGAAGACGCCGCTGGCGGTGATCCGCTCCCGGCTGGAGTCCTCCAGCGAGGCGCCCCAGTTGGCCCACGACGTGCTGGACCAGGTTCGCCGCATGGACGAGCTGGTCGCCTACCAGCTGGCGCGCGCGGCCACCACCGGGCGCCAGCCGTTCGCCACGGCGATCCCGCTCGGCGGGCATGCCGAAGACCTGGTGCAGAGCCTGGAAAAGGTCTACGCGGCGAAGAACGTCCTGTGCGAGTTCGAGATCGAGGAGGGCGTCGCCTTCTACGGCGAACAGGGCGACCTGCTCGAGCTGATGGGCAACCTGCTGGAGAACGCCTTCAAGTGGTCGCGCCATCGCGTGCTGCTGATGGCGAGTGCACGCACCCAGCCGGGCAAGCAGCGACCGGGGCTGATGCTCAGCGTCGAGGATGACGGCCCTGGCATCGAGCCGGACCAGATCGAGCGGATCCTGCAGCGTGGTGTGCGCGGCGACGAGCGGGTCCAGGGCCATGGCATCGGCCTGTCCATCGTGCAGGACATCGTCAGGGCCTATCGGGGCGAGCTGGTCGTGGACCGTTCGCCGGAACTGGGCGGTGCGCGATTCAGCGTGGAACTGCCGCCGGGCTGACCGGCGAAGCCGCGATTACTGGATCGAGCCGGGCAGCAGCGACTGCCAGCCCGGGCTGGCGTGGTGCGGTGCAGCCTGGCGCGCGCTGCCGCTGACGGGCAGGTTGCCGGACGGATCGCTGTCCGCGTCGCTCGAGCTGCTGGCCGGAGCGCTGGCGCTGGTGTGCTGGGGCAGGCTGGTGACGTCGCCGCCGCCGGATGCGGATGCGCCGTTGACCAGGGTCCGCGAAGACGTGCTGTCGGAGCTGGACTGCTGTCCGCCGCCATCGAGACCGCCGAGATCCGACGACGCCGCAGACGCGAGCGCAGGCAGCGACAAGGCCGCCGCGAGGGCACTTCCGACGATCCAGCGCGGTGCGTTCATGACGACTCAACCCCTTGATTCGCATGATCCAGATCGCCGAGGGTGACAGAAAGCCCGACCTGCCGCCAGTGTCGCGCCCGGGGCGGCGGGGCGCGCCGCATGGGGCTGCCCGAAACCTCGGGATAGAATCGGCCGCCATGCATGCCATCCCGACTCCCCTCGGCGCGTTCGCGCCGATCACGCTCCCGTCCTCCGATGCAAGCGCCTGAACTGCTCGCCGCGCTGGCCGGCGGCCACCCCGTGTCCGGTGCACGGCTCGCCGAGGCCGCCGGGGTGACCCGCGCCGCGATCTGGAAACAGGTCGAGGCCTTGCGCGCCCGTGGCGTTCCGGTCGAATCCCACGGCAGCGCCGGCTACTGCCTGCCGTGGCCGGTGGAACTGCTCGACGCCGACCGCATCGCGGCGATGCTGCCGCCGTCCGTGCGCCACCGGCTCGGCGCGCTGGAGGTGTTCTGGGAGCTGGATTCGACGTCCAGCGAGCTGCAGCGCCGCGGTGCGGCGACACCCGACCTCAGCATCGTGCTGGCGGAAACCCAGACGGCGGGTCGCGGCCGGCGCGGGCGCACCTGGCTGTCGCCGCCGGGGCTCAATCTGTATCTGTCGTGCCTGAAGCGTTTCGAGTCCGGAATGGCCGGGCTGGGCGGTCTCTCGCTGGCGGTGGGGGTGATCGTGATGCGTGCGCTCGATGCGCTCGGGGTGCGCGGCGCCGGGCTGAAATGGCCGAACGACGTGCTGGCCGGTGCCGGCAAGCTGGCCGGCATCCTGGTCGAGGTCAGCGGCGAGTACCAGGGCCCCTGCGCGGCTGTGATCGGCATTGGCCTGAATCTGCGGCTGACCTCCGCGCTGCGCGACCAGGCCGGTCAGCCGGTGGCTGACCTGGCCGGGCTGTGCAGCGGCGAGCCGCCCTCGCGCATCCGCACGGCAGCGGCCCTGATCGAGGCCCTGGCCGCAGGCCTGGAGGCCTTCGAGCGGGATGGCTTCGCCGCCTTCGTCGACGACTATGCCCGCCACGATCTGCTGCGCGACCAGCCGTTGGCGCTCAGTGGGGCACAGGGCGATCTGCGCGGTACCGGTGCAGGCATCGATGCGCGCGGCGCGCTGTGCCTGCGACTGGACGATGGCCGCATGCAGCGGATCGACAGCGCCGAAGTCACGGTGCGCCGCGCATGAGGCTGCTGCTCGATCTGGGCAATACCCGGCTCAAGTGGTGGGCGCTGGACGCGGGCCGGCGGCTCGGCGAGGGCGCGGTCGCCTGGACCGGGTCGGTCGCCGAGCATCTGGCTGCCGAATGGGCTGGCCTGCCGGAGCCGGAAGCAGTGTTCGGGGCGTCCGTGGTCGACAGCGAACGCGAGCAGCTGGTCGACGCGCAGGTTCGTCGGCGCGGTGGAGCGGCGACCGTCTGGGTGCGCAGTCCGGCCGAAGCCTGCGGCGTGCGCAGTGCCTACGCCGACCCCTCGCGCCTGGGCGTGGACCGTTTCCTGGCCATGGTCGCGGCGCATGCCGATGGTCGCTCGCCCTGCGTGCTGGTCGGTGTCGGCACCGCGCTCACCCTGGATGCCCTGGGCGGCGATGGCCGCCACCTCGGCGGGCTGATCGCGCCGGGGCCACAGCTGATGCAGCACTCCCTGCTCGGCGCCACCGTGCAGGTGCGGCCCGAGCGCCCGGGTGAAGTCGCCGTGCTGGCCGACAACACCGCCGATGCGGTCGCTTCCGGTTGCTGGGGCGCCTGCGCGGCACTGGTCGAGCGTTTCGTGGCGCAGGTCGAGCCGATGCTCGGGAGCGGCTCGACGCTGCTTTTCGGCGGCGGCGACGCGCCTCTGCTCCGCGAACTTGTCGCCCGACCCGGTGAGCTGGTCGTCGATGGCGTGTTGCGTGGCCTGGCAGTGTGGAGCGGTACCGCGCTGCCACCCGCCGCGGACGACTAGAATCCACCGCAGTACCGGAAGAGAGCTCTGGATGTTCCTGCGTCTCCTGTTCGTTCTGCTGATCGCACTCAATATCGCCGTGGGCGCCTGGCTGGTGCTCGGGCAGGACGATGTGACCGTGCCTAGCGCCGCTGACCCGGGCGTGCCCGTGCTGCACCTGCTGACCGAGCGGCCAGACCTGTCTGCCGCCGGCCCCGCGCAGGGTGCCAGCGCTCCCGCCGATCCTTCCGCAGCGGATGCCGTCGCGATCGCTGCCTCTTCGCCGGCGCCCGGCCGATCGACGCCCCTGCCGGTCGGCGGCTCCACCGCGGCAAGCTACCAGTGCCTGGCGCTGGGGCCGTTCCCCAGCCTGCAGTCCCTGCGCAGCGCGCGCGAACGACTGGCGCCGGAGTTGGCGCGCAGCCAGTCGCGCCAGGAGCAGTCGCAGCAGTCGCGTGGCTGGTGGGTCTACCTGCCGGCGCAGGCCAGCCGCGCCCAGGCGCTCGCCGTGGCGCAGCGGCTGGCCGATGCGCACTTCAGCGACTACTTCGTGGTCAGCTCCGGCGACCAGCCCAACACGATCTCGCTCGGCCTGTTCAAGGACCCGGCCAATGCGCGCAAGCGCCGCGAAGACCTGGTGGCGGCCGGCTTCCCTGCGCAGATGACCGAGCGGGTCGAGACCGTGCCCGAGTACTGGCTCGACGTCGTCGTGCCGGATGCCAATTCGGCGACCTGGCGCCAGCGCGTGCGCGAACTGGCCATCGGTTCGCACAGTACGGGTTGCTTCTGAGCCGGTGCGCCGCGGACGTCGCCTGCTAGAATGAACGCTCATGCCGGTATAGCTCAGTTGGTAGAGCAACTGATTTGTAATCAGTAGGTCGCGGGTTCGATTCCTGCTGCCGGCACCAGTGAAATCAAGGGCTTGCCGTCGTGCAAGCCTTTTTCTTTTCCGGTGAGGCAACACCTAGGCAACGGCCGACACGGCTCGCAACCAAAAAAAAAGCCCGCCGATGTGGCGGGCTTTTCAAGCTAAAGGGGACGGACTCGTTTACGCAGCGAGATCTTGCTCGCCGCGGGTGCTCAGGCACTCAGAAAGAATCGCGTCGATCTTGTCGAACTCGGCCATCACCTGAGACGCCATCTTCATGAACCGATGATGGCTCAGGCTGGCCGTGCTGTTTTCACGGATGGGCGACAGTTCAGATTTCATGGCTTGCTCCCTGGGGGTAGACCCTTCACAAGTAACGGCTGAAGTGAGCTCCTCTTGAGCTCGAACCGCAGTCCGGTAACACACACACACACACTTCTTTAGATGCTGCCGCTGAGGATAAGGTTCAACTCGGCGATACAGCGGTCGTACTCTTCCTTGTCCTGCTTTACCACGGCAATAAACGTACATTGCAGCGTGCCAATTGCACGTGAACAGTTCAGCAGCGCGTTCGCCGCGCTATGTGTCAGCCCTTCCGCAGTTGCCATCAGCTTCAGCAACGCGTCTGCGTGACCAATGGCGGACAAAAGCTCCTCGATAGAGGGGTGCGTCTTCGCCCTGAACTGAACAATATCCAGCTGCTCGTCGGTTTCCAAAACGTGGTTCACGTAACCGATAGCCCGCTGCCAAAGATCCAAGCACACATCCTCCTTAGCCCGATGGTCATCGGTGGAGGCAAAGGGAACGTCAAAAACGATTGCTTGGCTCATGTAAAAGCGCTATCCGTGCGGGCAGGCCCAACATTGTAGCTTTTTTGTGAAGGGCTGCAACGACTAGCACTTTTACTTGCTTTCCAGCCACGGAACCAAGGTATCAAAGCCGACACTACCATCCCCTCTGCAGAGGGGATGGTAGTGTCGGTGAAGTGAAATGTACAACTCATTGATAAACAAGACTTTCTCTGACGCTTTGTAATCCCTGGATACGTCGGAGCCCGCCTACGGGGATCAGAGGAATCCCCCGGTACCGGTTGGGGTGACCTGGCGGCAAGATTGCCTAGCCCCGCACGTCAGGCCCAAACCGACCAAGCTGCCAGGCGTAAGCCAGCCGGCACGGAACGTCCAGGCGGAACCGATGCGCGGGGCTCTCCCCTTGGGTTAGCTCACCGCCCCCTTTGAGCACCAGCGGCGCCCGTGTGGCGCCGTTTTTCTGCGTGTGGGGGAGGAGTAGGCTCACGAGGTCGGGGGAGTTCGGTGCGATGGACAGCCAACAGAAGAAAGACGAATGGGCCACCGCGGCAGGGCTCGCGGCATACGTCGGCGTCTGCGCGCTGGCGTGGGGCGCTTGGAAATTAACCGAGCGCTGGGGCTGGGGTGTTCCCTACGAACTGTTGGCCGTTCCCGCCGTATTGGGCGGTTTGGTGGTCCATCCAGTAGCCATGTGGTTTGACGACTTCAGAGCCGCAAAACGTCGAGACACCACCGATAGCTAAACGGCCGCACCGTGGTGGTGTCCTGCAGCCACTCCTGTGCGTCCAGTTCGCGCGCCATGGGCTTGGCCTCGGGATGGCGGGCGCGGCGCTTCTCCATCGCCTCGACATCCTTGTAAGCCTGCAGCACCACCGCTGCGACGATGCGCCGGGCGGTCGATGGCTCCAGCCCGATGGGCTCTAGCCCCTTGGCTGACAGCAGCGTCATCGTTCAGCGCGCCGGCTGGCCAACAGCCGCCCCGAGGTCTGGTGCACGGTCGGGGGTCATTTCGCCCGGCTGCCACCAGCTGCTTTGCCCGCGCCGCATCATCCGCTGGCGGGTGCGTTCGTTGTAACCCGGGGACAGCTTCTCCATCTGCTGCTGGTAGATCATGTGGTTGAACGCGGCTTTCGCGTACCACAGGCGCGAGAACGGGGCCGCGTAGTTGCGGGCGAACTTGAGCAGGCGCGCCCCGTACTGGCCGGGCTTGGTGCTGCTCTCGCCGCTGGCCTCGTGCTCGGTGTCGCCGTAAAGGTGGATCAGGTCATCCAGGAACGTGGCGCCCGGGCCGGCCAGCTTCACCAGGCCGTTATTGCGGTGCTCGGTGCTGTCGCCGAACAGGAAGTCACCGTACATGCCGAACCCGCCCGAGGCGATGGCCACCTTCGCGGCGCCTTTCCTGGTGAGCAGGTTGTCGGGGTCTTGGCCCAGTGCGATCGACTTCAGCGTCAGCGCGAGCGCGCCCAGACTCGCCTGCATTGCCACCAGGCGGGCGCGGTAGCTCCAGGCGCTGCGCCAGTCGTTCAGACCGCCCGGCACATCGATCATGTGTGTGCGGAACATGCCCAGCGGCGTCTGCTTCAGGAACAGCAGCCACCGCGCAACCTGGCCCATGATCGTGCCGCCGTTCTCCGGCGTGATGTGCAACGTGAGGTTGTCGCGCACCGAGTTGCCGGAGCCGCCGCGCGCGCCGATGTGCGATTCCGCAAGCGTCACCGCCAGCAGGTGCTGCGCGGCCTCCGTGCGTAGCCGGCGGATGTCCTGCGCGATCTGCTCGGGCGTCGCCTTCGCACCCATGCGCGCCTCGGCGATCGGGCGAAGCTTGTCGTCCGGGATGCTGTAGATCGCGTCCGGCGTCAGCATGGTGTGGTCGCCACTGGGACCGCGGTCCAGTTCGGCCTGCTGCCAGGTGGCGAAGTGGTCAGCGGTGACGCCGCGGCCCGTCAAATAGGCCTGGTCCTTCGGATCCAGGGCGGCGAAGTCCGCGCGGCGGGTGTGCTCGCCCAGCAGGTCCATCAGGCTGGCCGAGATCGCGTGGATCTGCCCGCGGTCCCACATGCGCAGCAGCGACAGCACATGCACGCCGTGATTCAAGAAGCGGGTGAACTGGTTTGATAGCTCGCCGGCGCCGAATCGGTGGGTGCCGTCCTGCAGGGTCTGCGCGGTGATGCCCAGCCGGCGGATGTAGGCGAGATTCTCGGCGGACGGCTTCATGCCCTCGGCCATGTTGCCGACGATCGCGCGCCGGGTAAGTCCGAGCTCGCGGCCGTAGGCGATCGCCATGCCGACGTCAGGGATGGCGGCCAGCGTCGAGCCGCCCAGCAAGGTCGAGCCGACGATGCCGCGCACCGTGTTGGACACCTGCGCCCACAGGGGCAGGGCGCCAGGGCTGCCCGGGTTTCGCAGCGCCTGATACTCGGCCAGCGTCCGGCGCTTGAGGTTGTCCAGCTGCTTGATCTGCCCTTCGGTCAGGCCGCTGGACACATCGGCCGCAAATGCGCGGTTGACCAGTTGCGGCACGAACCGGTCTGCATCGCGACCGAACGCCCGCGCGGTCGCGATATCGCGGGCCATGCCGTGAAAATGGTGGTCCAGCAGCGACAGCACATTGCTCGCGCTGCCGAATTCCTCGGCCATGCGAATTTCCGCTTCCGCATCCTTGAACTTCAGTTGTCGCGGCGTGTTTCGCGATGCGCCCACGCTGCTGCCGTAGCCGGCGCCCATGCCCTCGCCGCGCTTGTTGGCGCCGTTCGTGCCCAGCGTCTCGGCGGCCTCGGTGACGAACCGGCGCAGCTGGTCGGGCGTCATCGGCGAGCCGTCGCGGTTGATGTAGTCGCCCGGGTTGATTTCCTCGAGGGCGCGCTTGATGAAATGGGCGCGATCGGCGCCGATCTTTTCCCACGCCCACGCGCGGGGCATGTAATCGTCCAGGTGGTGGATCGGGATGCCGACGTCATTGGCGGCCACGCGGGCGCGCTCCACGACGTCGCGCACCTGCTTGCCCAAGGCGTTGATGTCCGGGTTGCCGGAGTCCTTGCCGAAGATGGCCAGCAGGATGGCGCGCTGCTCGGCCGGGTTCTGGATCAGGCCGAAGAATCGACCCTTGAGCGCGCCGCCGTCGAGCTCGCGCGTAAAGTCCTGGTAGACGCCGCGGATTTTCTGCTCGAGCGGGATATCGCCGCCGCGGAAGTTGCCGGCCAGGGTGAGGCGCTGGCGCAGCGCGGCCAGCTGGCCCTGCAGACCCGGCTTGAACGAATCCACCTTCTTCAGCTCCCGCGCGCGTGTCTGCATTTCCTGCACCGCCCGCGAGCGCGCGGCCGTCACGTCGTCCAGATGGCGCGAGCGCGCGAGCTTGGCTGCCGCGGTGTATCGCTCGTCGCGGCCCATCGCGCGCCACGCGGCCGGATCCTGCCGGGCCAGCGTCTGCATCGACGACAGCATGCGTTCCTCGATGCCGTCGATTTCCGCCTGGGAAAGCTGGCGGCCGGCCGCCGCGGAAAGTGCCTGGATGCATTGGGCGAGCATGGTCAAACTCCGTGATGGATGGCGCAGGCGGCCGCGACTTCGTAGAGGGGCGCGAACTTCGACGCCTCGGCTTGCTGCTGCTGCAGCTCGTCGGCCAGCTGCGCGAAGGTGACTTCGCGGCCGTCGTCGGTGGTGGTGCGTTCGTCGCCGAAGTTGGCCACCAAGTGGGCCAACTGGTGGGTGTAGACGTCGCCCGCGTCGGCGCCCGCAGCTGCCGGCGTGAACGGTTCGGGCGGCAGTTCCACGCGCGGCACGTTGGCGGCTGCCTCGGCGTAGCCGGGCACGTCTTCCAGCGCGGCTTCGTGGATGGCTGGCGCGAAATCCTGCGCCGGATCCGGGATAGAGTGGTCGACGATTTCCTGCGCGTGCTCGGGCGGCACGTCGGGGAGCTCGCCATTGGCCAGGCTGTGGATTGCGTCGGCCATGGTGGACGCGTGCAGCGTCGCAGTCACCGGGTCCGTCGGAATGCCGGGCGCGCTGCGGTTGAAATGGTCCTCGGCGCTGACGGCCAGGGCCGCGTCGACGTCGGCCGGGTTGGTCGTGCGCGAGCTGTCCGGGTGGGTGAAGTGCCCCATCGCACCGAACGCTCCGCCGAGGATGGCGTCGGCAGCCATCGCCTCGCCGTCGAAAATCCGGTACTGCTTGGCCTGCTCGGGAAAGCCGTCGGCCTCCAGCGCTGCGGCCGTCAGCCCGCGCTGTGTGGCGCCCAGCGCCAGGTTGGTCGCGCTGCCGCCTAGGATGCTGGTCAGCGCCGTCTTGCCGAACTTCATCGGCACCAGCGCGCCGGCTGCCGAGAACAGGCCAGTCAGCGCAGCTTGGTCTGCCGACGCGCCGGGGCTCAGGCCCTGCTTCAGGCCCTCCTTGTACGACGCATGCGCCTCGGTCGTGCCCAGCAGCGCGGCCGCGCCCCAGGGGCCGGCGATGGTCGCGCCTGCCGCGCCGATGGTGATGCCCTCGGCGGTTTGGTTCGCGATCCGGCCCACGCTGCCCGTGATGCGCGGGTCTTGGCCGGTGGCGCCCCAGTCGGCCACTATCTTGGTTGCCGCTTCCAGCTTGGCGCGACGCTCGGGCGTAAACGCGTCCATCGCCAAGCCGCCGAACGGCACCGAGTGCAGCAGATAGTTGCCGGCATCCGTCTGCCAGGCGTCGAGTGACAGGTCGCTGAGCTTGGCCAGGCCGCCGGCGATGCCCTTGGGAATGGCGGCGGCCACGCCATCGAGTGCGCTCGCCGCCGGAATGTCCGTCGTGCCGGGCATGTTGGCGATGCGGTAATCGTCGTCGTATCCGGGATTGAGAAAGCCCATTGTTTTTGCCTATTAAAAAAAATTTGCGGTGTTCGTTCGCTACATGGCCCCGGGTGGAACATGCGCGCCACGGTTTGGGGGTGCCCCCACCCGGCGCTCCCCCTTCAGGCGAAAAAGGGGACCCGCAGCCAGGTCGGCCAGCGCGGCGCGGTCAGGATTTTTCGGGAAGGTCACGGCTTCTCCTTCCAGCGATCGGACGGCGGAAATTCCCGCGCAGTTGATTCGTTATCAATTGAGCCGGTGCCTGCAGAGTGAGGCAGGGCAACGAATTCGCCTTCGATGTCGGCAGTTGGGTCGCAGATGGGTCGCAGCGTGGCGCGTGCTCGCGCAGCGGCCAGGGCCTCGGCGACGTCGGCGCGTTCGACGGTAATGTCGAGCTTGTCCCGCAGCAGGCCGGCGAGCTTGGCGCGTAGCTCGATCGCCTTCACATAGGCGTTCGGCTGCTTGGTCTCGATGGCGAAAGCGATAGCCTGGTCTAGCTCGGCCATGCATCGCTGCCCGTTGTAGTCGGTCGCCTCGCAAAGCTTCTCCGCCGCCTTGTCCAGCTCGGCGCGGACTAGCTTGTTGTCGTGCAGGAGGGCGTGCGCAATGTGCTTCGCAGAGTGCTCGCTGTAGCCGGCTTGGATCGCTGCCTGCGTGCCTGACATGCCGGACTGATACGCGGCGACGAACGCGCGTTGTTTCGGTGTGAGCTGCCGCGGCACTTACTGGCCCCGACGCGCCGCGCGGCTGGCTCGGGCTCGCGCCCGGTTCGCCAGGTAGTGAATCAGCGCGGGATCGTTGCCCATGCCCGACTGCTCCAGCCAGTCGCGCACGGCCGGGTTGCGGGCCGCGGCGGCGGCGACTTCCTGCTGTGCAAGTCGGATCGTCTCGGCGCCGTGCTCGGGATCCGTCCGGGTGAGCTGTTCCCGCACGCGCTCGGCGGCGGCCGCGTTCGCTTCCGGTGTCGGCGGATTCACCACCGCGCGATTCCACTGCGCCGACAGGTAGCGCCCGAACTCCGGTGGCACCTGCTCGGCGGCCAGCAGGGCGCGCGCGGCGAGCTCCTGCGTGTGGCTGTGCTCAACGCCCGGCGGCGCACGGTCGAAGCTGTAGCGGCCGGGGTGGGCCGACTCGTCGAAAAAGGCACCGTCCAAGAGGTCGGCATCGCGGTCGGCCGGGGTGACTTCGCGCTGCGGGGCGTCGTTGCTGGGCTGGGTCGGCGCGGTGGTGTCGCCGGCGGCCTCGGTCTGCACCACGTCCGGGCGCAGGTTGAACGCACCGGGGGCGATCATCGGCCGCGCGCTGGCGGTCACGCTGTCCGGCTGCTGGACTTCCTCAGTCATGGGACGCCCCCAGGTCGGCCGCTTTCCAGCGCTTCAACAGGTCGGGCGTCGTGGCCAGCTTGTCGGCCAGGGGCTGGATCTCGTGCCGCGGCTGCAGGGCGCTTCCGAACGGCAGCCCCTGGCGCACCATTTCGACGCGTACCAGCTGCTCCACCACGTGGCCGCGAAGCAGTGCCGCGTCCATGTCCGGCACGTCGGGCAGGGCGCGCAACATGGTGTTGCTTTGCTCCACGAGCTCGGCGTAATCCTTGGCCAGGGCCTCGGCGTGGCGCTGGATCGACTCAGCCAGCGCGGCGCGCCTCACTGCCGCTCGGTGGGCCTCGTCGTATGCCTTCGCCCGGGCGTCGCGCTGCTGCGCCGCCTGCGCGTTGCCGTGGCGGGCGCGGACGGCTTCCAGGGCGTCGCGGGCGTTGCGTTCGTTCGTCTCCGCGGCGGACAGCTTGGCGCGGGCATCGGCCAGCTTCGGGAGGTTGGCGGCATCTTCCGCCACGACATTGGCCAGGGTGTCGGCGTACTCGGCCCGGGCGCGGTCCAGCGCCGCCACCGCGTCGTTGTGCTGCTGCGCCACGCGGTCGACGGCGGCCGCGGCCTTGTCGACGGGAGAGGTGGCGGCGGTTTTCTGGAACAGGGAGGGCATCCGATGGGCTCCGAATCAGGGCGAAATGGTCGACAGTGTTGCCCGGTGTTGCATATTGGTGCGTCCTGTTCTGTGGGCAGAAGTCGGTAAGTACTTGTATTATAAGGCATTGAGCGTCCATGCGCCACGGATTTCGCTGGGCGTGGACTACCCTCTGCAAGAGAGTAGGTCATGTGATTGCGGGTCGCGATCGGCGCCCGGCCAGGCTCGCGCGCGCACGCGCGAGGGCGTCGGTTGAAGCTGGCATGTGCGGGGTGTTGATAGACCGCCAACAAGTCACCCGCGTTGACTGAAAATCATCACAAATCAGGCACTTGCAATGTCAACGGGCTCGGGTCCACTGTCCCTGCCGCCGGATCGGCCGGCACCACTGGAGGGCACACCCATGCAACTCGTTACCCAACTCGCGAACGGCTCGGTGATCGACTTCGAATTCGACACGGTGGACCAGTGGGAGAGGGCCGTGGAGGCGGCCAAGCGGCTGCCCATCCCCAAGACCACGCGGGAGATCTTCGACTACTGGTGCACCGTCGAATCCGCGTCCCGGGGCATCGCGTGAGCCAGGCGCCCAACATCACGCCAGGGGAACTGTCGGCGCGCTGGGCCGGCGCGGTGTCGGTCAAGACGCTGGCCAACTGGCGGAACAAGCGGATAGGTCCACCGTTCCGGAAGTTCGGTCGCCAGGTGCTGTATCCGGTCGATCTGCTCGAGCAGTGGGAGCGCGAACGAACAGTGGCGACCAGGGGCTAGACCTACCTGCGGAAGTGAGCCGCCCCCCTAAGGGTGGCGGCACTTCCTTTCCGCACCTGGCGGATAGGGAAAAACACTTCCGCAGCGCACTTCCGCACTTCCGCAACACCGTTCAAGCCCTTGTGCTGCAACGCTTCCCGCGTTCTGGCCGATGCGTGGCGCATTTCCGCGCCACTTCCGCAGGTCGAAAAAATCGCACTTCCGCGGAAGTGACCGCACTTCCGCACTTTTCGGGTCATGAAGCACCGGTGAGGCGGTACGCGGTCACCCCCTTTTTTGTCACCGTTGCGACCAGCTTTTCCCCCACCAGCCAGTCGCGGGCGTCGGTGAAATTCTTGCGCCGCCCGTCCTTCGCCTTGCGCGCCGCCTTGGGGTCATCCTCGTCCGGCAGCGGGGTCGCTTCGAAATAGGCGTTCTGCCATTCCGTGACGCTGCACGTCGCCACGTCGCCCACCTCGGCGAACGTGTTCGCGAGCAAGGAGGAAAGGGCGCCGTAAACGTTCCTTCGCAGAGGCGTCCATTTGCGCGACGAGGTGCCGGGGGAGAGTTCGGCCTTCTGAAGGTCGACGACGACGCAGGACGAATCACGCTCGAGCGGGTCCGCGTCCGGGTCGTGCGCGTGGGTCGGGCCGAGGTCGATCGTCGCCAGGCGGAAGGAGAAGCGCGCGCCGTCCTCGCCGTCCTTGACCTTCGTTGCTCGCAGGTAGCGTGTCGAGTTGTCGACACCAGCACGCGAGATCTCCAGCTCGGCGTCCGCTGCGCCGAGCAGGGAAGAATGCCCGCGGGCGCCTGCGCTGCTGTCCTTGCCGGAGTGATGCACGAACACGCACAGACAGTTGAGGCTCGACGCAATCAGTCCCGCGCACCGGATCGCCTTGCCCATGTCCTCGCTGGCGTTCTCGTTGCCGCCGGGCATCGCCCGGTTCAACGTGTCCACCACCACCAGCGATACGGGGTCGCCGGTCTTGATGTCCGCCACCAAGTCCTTGGCATCCTGGGCGCGCTCGGCGAGCAGATCGACGCCCTGCCGCTCGATGATATCCAGGCCCGAAAGGTGGGACGCCTGCAGCTCGTGGTGCTGCAAATACGCCTCCACGCGAGCCCTCATCGCGCCCTCAAGGCCGACGTACACGACACGCCCGCGGCGGACACGCTGGCCCGCCCACGCGATGCCCCGGGCGATGGCGGCGGCCAGGTCGAGCATCAGGAAGCTTTTGCCGCTGCCTGGGGCTCCGTACACGACACCCAAGCCACGCGCCGGCAGAAGACCACGCACCAGCCACGCCGGGCGCGGCTGGCTCAGAAGATCCGAAACGGTGGCGACCTTGTAGCGGGATTTCCGCGGCTCGACTTCCACCGCTTCGAACTGAGCTTCGGGCGCATCCGCGCCTTGGGGGTTCTGTCCGTTCAGGTATGCGCTGGCGATGGTCTGCTGCAACTCGTCGGCGTCGAGCATCGGCTCGCACGGCCAGTGCTCGAGCATCAGCGCAAGGCACTCGTCGGGATCGCACCCGAGATCCTTCACCCGCGCCGCTGCAGCGAACGCGGCGTGATTGCGGCCGCCCTCAGTGACGGTATCCAAGGCGGTCAGATACTCCACGGCTCGGACGCGTGCGCGCTCGGGATCGATGCCGGGCAACGCCGCCCGGGTGCCACGCTCCCCAGGCTTCGCCCATGGATGCGGCAACAACGCCTCCAGCCAGGCCGGGCAGTCCGCGGGCCGTTGGGCTTCGGCCACGGTGTATGTGCCGCCCTCGACCTCTGAACCTGGCCCCACGACATAGCCGCCCACGCCGCGGACGTCGATCCCCGGCGCCAGCACGCCGGCGTTGCTGCCGGTCGCGCGCGAGGCGTGGAAATAGAGGTGCAGGCCGCCGGATGGGGTGCGGATCGTGAAGGTGTCCGGCAGGCCGCCGTGCGGTGCGGCTAGCGCACGCAGCGCTGCAGGGCCATCCTTGCCACCCTTCGTGTCCAGGTCGAGCACCACCATGTGCCGGGTGAGGCTGCCCACGATGCGCTCGCCGGCATAGACGCCGATGTTGTGGCTGTCATCGGCGAACCACTCGCGCACGGTGTCCGCGTTGTTGGTCGCGACGTCGGGCCACCGTTTGGCCGCTGGCTGCTTGCTGCGGGGCCGGCAGCGGAAGACCCGAAAGCCTTCGGCGGCGAGCTCGTTCGCGAAGCTGGCGCGGGTACTCGTCGCGGCGCTCAAGCGGACACCTCCGCCGGCTCGGCGTAGACCGCCGCCAGGATGAAGTCATCCCGGCCGATGGGCTGGCAACGGCGTACGTCGGTACTCGGGGCGTCGAGCATGAGCTCGGTGCTGTGCAGCGTCGCCAGCGATTCCTTGCTGATGCGACCGCCCTTGCTCACCTGGGCCACCAGCTTGTGCATGTCGCCCCACGCGGCGCGCAGCTCGTCGGCGGTGTAGCCGATCAGCTCGCTGCCGGGCCCGCCTTGCACTGCGACCAGGAATCGCAGCAGCGCGCCGTCCGTCTGCATGTCCACCTGGAAGTGGCGTTGACCAGGCAGCGGGGCGTCCAGGTTCTTGGGGGCGTCGTGGTCGTGACGCGACAGCACCGAGATTTCCACGCCGTCGTCGTCGTCGCCGCCGTTGATGTGCAGGTTGATCAGGTTGACCAGCTCGGTCAGTACGTCGGTGTCGCGGATGTCCACCCACACGCGCACGGGGATGCGGTAGATGATCGGCTTCATTCGGCACCACCTTCTGCGGTGCGAGCGGCTGCGAGACGGGCCAGGTACTGATCCAGTTCGCTGGCAAGCCAGCCGATCGTGCCCTTGCCGAGGCGAACACGCCGCGGGAACAGCCCGGCCTTTTCGAGCCGGCGGAGGTGAACATCGGTGAAGCGGACGCCCCAGTGCGGCTTCAGCTCGGAGCGGCTGACGATGCGATCGTGCGGGATGGAGTCTTGCGAGGGGGTGTTGTTCATTTGGCACCTTTAGGAACGGGTGCCGGTCTTGTCGCGCGGGGATGGATCGCCCAGACAGACCGGCCAATGGTTGGCGGTTTGCCTGGGCGTCGACGCTTGGACTTATCGGGCGGTGCCTCTGCAGCTCTGACGCTTTAGTCAGACCCGGGTCCTTTCATCGCCGCCTACAGGGGTGGAACGCTTCAAGCTGCAGGGACGAAACAGACCGTACTGACGGGAACATGGATGCACAAGCACAATCTGCGCTCGCGTGGTTTCGCCATTGATGCAATATCAATTGCCCCGACTTCCCTCGGTGCTCGGCTGTCGCGGCTTCCCAGCTATCCGCCTGCGCTGGGTCGCAAGCTGGGTCGCACAGCCTCCGTTTACTTTTCCCCCTCGAGGATCTCGCCCAGCGCGCGGTCCAGCGCTTCCAGCGCCTGCCGCTTCTCCGGGAGGTACAGCTCCGGGTTGTTCCGGTAGTGCTTGCCGGTGACGCCCGCGACGCCGTGGCTTTGCAGCCGGTCCGACTGTTCCTCGGGGATGCCTTCGGCCTGCATCAGTTGCGTGCAGGTGCGCCGCAGGTCGCGCGGGGTGAATACAGCGATCTTGGTTCCGTCGATCAACGCATGTTCGGATTTGCGCCACTTGCGCACCGCGCTCGCCGGCGACGCGATGTCGATGTGCCGGTCTGGACTGGTCGACCACGGCCAGGGGCGGCTGCCGCTCTGCGCGCGCACGCGCTCGAGAATCTCGGCCATGCGATCGGTCATCGGGACCAGGTGCACGCGCGGCTGGCCGCCGCGGCCTTTGCGATCGATCAGCGACACCACGCGCTTGTCCGTGTCGTAGGATGCCCAGGGCTCGCGCGCGAGCTGGTGCGTACGCTGGCCGCCGCTGGCGATGGTGAACCGCAACAGGTCGGCCATCACCGGCCCCACGCCCGAAACCTGGTCGATCGTCAGCCAGAACTGCCGCAACTCGGCGCGGGATAGCGCGCGCTCCCCGGGTGTCGACTTTGACTCCCGGGGGATGGAGGCCACCGGGTTGTGCTTGATGCCGTAGGTACGCGGCACGGTGCGTGCGACAGAGTTCTCGGATTGGATGCCGTAGACGAATGCCGCCCGCAGGAATGACTGCACCTTCGCAGCGGCGCCCTGTGCGCCGTTCTTGGATACGCGGCCCTTGCTGCCTCGGCCGGTGGATGGCCGCGCGGTGCCCTCGTGATAGATGGGGTGAAGCAAGGCGACGACGTGCGCCGGCTCCACATCCTGCGCCTTCATCGCCAGCAGGGGCGGGGCCTGTCGCTTGAGCGTGTCCACCAGGCGTGACCACTCGGCCGCCTGCCGCTGCGCCACCGGGGCGCGGTTCTCGCTGCCGGCCTTGCGCCACGCGATGTAGTCGCACAGCAGGTCCTCCAGCGATCCGCGTTCGCTCTTGACTGTCTGCAGGTGTTTGGCGACCGCGCGCTCGCTCACCGGATCGTGCCCGGCATGAATGAGCGCGAGCACGCGGTTTGCTTCCTCGCGCGCGTGCGCCAGCGACAGCGCCTCGAGGCCGGTCGGGAAGCCTGCCCGCTGCTTGGCGTCGTAGGGGGCTGAAGCACCCTTCACGTAGCGCCCCAGGCGGATGCGGCGCACGCCGACATCGGGGATGCGCTTCACCAACACCCAGGTCATCGCGCCGCCAGGAGACACGCGCAGCGCGAGCCCGCGCACCGCGGCATCGGGGATGTCCATTTGCTTGTCGCTCGGCCGGATGGCGTCGAGCTGCTTCTGTGTGAGGCTGATTCGCACTGTAGGCATAAGGCAACACCAGGCAACAAAAGGGCGCGTCAGTGGGTGGTCTGCCGCGTTCCCCCATGTTACCCCGTGTGCGGCACAAATGGCTCCATAGCTGGATTTGCAGCCGATCATGGTGGAACATCGAGCACCACCAAAGAACGCAAACAACGCGTTTGTAATCAGTAGGTCGCGGGTTCGATTCCTGCTGCCGGCACCAGGTCATCCGTTGAAGGCCGCGCTTGCGTGGCCTTTCCGTTTTCGGGCGTGCGGAGCCGCCTGCCGTTTAGCCCGCGTCGGATCGCGACTCGGCAGGATGCTGACCGGATGTACGCGGGGCAGGGTCCTGGCCGGCCTTCCTGGCCGGCCGCTTCGTCGGATGCAGCGCGGCCGCCGAGCCCTCGCTGCGGTGCCCGAGCAGTTCGCCCAACGGCACCGGGCGCGCCACGCCGTGCCCCTGCACGTAGTCCACGCCCATCTCGCGGAGCAGATCGCGAGTCGTATCGTTCTCGACGAACTCGGCAATCGTCCGCAGACCGAAGATCTTGCCGATCTGGTTGATCGAGTCGACCATGGCGCGGTCGGCCCGGTCCGAGCGCATCTGGCGCACGAAGGCGCCGTCGATCTTCAGGTAGTCCAGCGGCAGATGCTTGAGATATCCGAAGGACGCCATGCCGGAGCCGAAGTCGTCCAGCGCGAAGCGGAATCCGCGTGCACGCAGGAGTCCGATGAATTTCTGCGCCTTGTAGATCTCCGAGATCACGGCAGTTTCGGTGACCTCGAAGCAGATGCGCCCAGGAGACACCTGCTGTTCCGCGGCCATGGCCAGGATGTTTTCGGCAAAGCGCAGATCGCCGAGGCTGGCACCAGACAGGTTGATCGCGCAGGTGTGCACGTTCTCCATGCCGATCCGTCGCAAGGCGCCGAAGGTGGCGCAGACCACCCAGCGATCCACCGCCTGGATGAGTCCGTAGCGCTCGGCGGCGGGCAGGAACACCGAGGGCGGAATCAGCCGGCCGCCGGGTTCGCGCATGCGCAACAGCACTTCGAAGTGCAGCGGGGCGCCGGCGGCCGGTGCGGCAGGCTCGATCCGCTGCGCGTACAGACAGAAAAGGTCCTGATCCAGTGCCTCGCGAACGCGGGCAGTCCACTGCACCATGCCGCGCCGGCGGCTCAGGTCGGCGTCGGTTGAGCGGTAGATCTGGATACGGTCGCGTCCTTTTTCCTTGGCGAGATAGCAGGCCGCGTCGGCCGCGCGGATGATGGCGGACAGGTCCTCGAAATCCGTGCCGATACCGACCAGTCCGATGCTCACGCCAACCGAGAAGGCGCGGCCATCGGCGTAGAAGCGGAAGCGCGATACCTGTTCGCGCAGCGCCTCGGCGACGCGCGCGGCATGTCGGAGCGTGCAGTCGTGAAGCAGTACGCCGAACTCGTCGCCGCCGAGCCGGGCCAGCGTATCGCCGTTGCGCAGGCTGCCCGGCATCAGGCAGGAAAGCTGGCGCAGCAACTCGTCGCCGGCCACGTGCCCGCAGGTGTCGTTGACGATCTTGAACTGGTCCAGGTCGAGAAACATCAGGGCATGGGGTACCCCGGTGCGACGGACCTGCTCCAGCGCCGCGCCCACGCGGTGTTCGAACTCGCTGCGGTTGATCAGGCCGGTCAGCGGGTCGTGCGTCGCCTGGTAGGTGATCTGTGCAGCGCTGGCCCGTTCCTGCCGCGCGTCGCGCAGCACCAGCACCGCGCCCCGGGTGCTGCCGTCCTGGCCCAGGATCAGCGAAGACGAGGCGTCAGCGGGAACCTCGCTGCCGTCGGGAAGCAGCAGTGCAGCACGGGCGGTCAGCGTCACCGGGTGCACTTCGGCCAGGGCCAGTGCGACCGGGTTGTCCAGTTCCTGCCGCGAGGCCTCGTCGATGAAGCGGCAGAGCGACGTCGCAGGTGCGCCATGCACGGATTCCCCGCTGGTCTGCAGCAGCGCTTCGGCACTCGGGTTCATGTAATCCACCCGCCCCTGGGCGTCGGTGGTGATCACCGCCTCGCGGATCGACTGCAGGGTCACGAGGGCCCGCGCCTTCTGTTCGAACAACTGCTGCTCGGCCAGTCGCTGCTCGGTGATGTCCCGCATCGCGCCGGCCAGGCGGGTGCGCCGGCCATGTTCGTCGCGCATGGCCCCGCCCTGCAGGCGGATCCAGCGGGTTTCGCCGTGCGCCGACAGCAGGCGATAGTCGCACTCGTGCCCATCGTCGTCGCCGTCATCGGCGTTCACGCGGTGCGCGAACAGCGGACGGTCGACGGGGTGGAGCAGCTCCAGCATCCGTGCCAGTGGCACCAGCTCGGGCCAGTCAGGGTAGCCGAGTGCCGCCATGAAGCCCGGTGAGAGATGCACGGCCGCCCGGTCGACGTCGATGTCCCAGATCCCATGCCTGCTGGCCGCAATGGCGAGTTTCTGCCGTGCCTCGCTGAATTCGAGCGAAGCTGCCATCCGTCGCTCGCTGGCAACGGTACCGCGTGCCCGGGCCAGTCCCGCCCCGGTCAGCAGGGCGGCGCACATCAGCGTCACCAGCTGCAGCAGGGCCTCGGCCTGGCGCGACGCCTCGCCGAGTGCGGCGGAGAACTGCTTCTCCAGTGGAGTAGTGGCGCGATCGATGGCGCGAACCCTTTCCAGCGCCAGCACGGCGCGCGCCTGCCCGCCATGCTCGACCCGCTCGCGGATCTCCGCCGCTACCCGCATCAGGTCGAGGATCCGGGCGTCCGCATCGCGCCAGATGGCGATGGCACGCGCGACCGGGCCGTAGCCATGGAAATAGCGATAGAGCCGGATCATCCGCGGGAAATCGCCGGGATGATTGCCGCCCTGGGCGAAACCTTGCCCGACGACGCCGAGGTCCGGTGCCGGCTTGTCCAGTTCCATCCGTGCGGCGTGGTCGCCGAGCGGGACCGCGATCGCCTGCAGGTATCCCGCATAGTGCCGGGCATCGCCGGTGCGGACGTACAGCTCCAGCTGCCGCACTGCTTCCTTCTGTCCCTTGGTCCACAGGCTCTCGCCGCCGACGTATGCGCGCGCGGCCGAGAGCGTGTCCATGCTGAAAAAGGACAGCAGGACGAGGAATGTGATGATCGACAGGAAGGGCCAGGTGATGGCGAGGACCCCTTTCGCGACCGTCCTGGCCGATGGGTGGGTGGACATGCGGACTCCGGGAGCTTCACGACCTCCAAGGGGATTTCAGATGGTCCGGATACCTGCCCCAGCCGGGCGGGGCGGCCTCGCCGGGGCCGGATCCGGGCCATGTCACGCTTTCGGCATCGGCATGGCGTCACTTGAGTCGCCGGGGCCGGCCCCGGCGCGATGCGCCTGAAAGCCCGCCCGACGCGGGTTAGAATGGGCGTTCAACCACGCCGGGCGTGCCTCGCACGTCCGGTACGGCGGGGCGGCGGCTCCCCGCTTTCACCGCGCAACGGCGCAACGTCCGCGCTTCCGGCAGACGGGGGCGGACGCTCCGATACGACGAGGCATCATGAGCAAGCAGAGCATTTCCCTGATTGGCGTTCCCACCGATATCGGCGCGGGTCATCGTGGCGCGTCGATGGGACCGGAGGCTTTGCGCGTGGCCCGTTTGGGCGAGAAGCTGACCAAGCGCGGGCTGCAGGTGCACGACCGAGGCAACCTGGCCGGTCCGCTCAATCCGTGGCAGCCGCCGACGGATGGCTACCGCCACCTGGCCGAGGTCGCCGCCTGGAACCAGGCGGTGTTCACCGCGGTGCAGGCCGAGCTCGCGGCCGGGCACCTGCCGATCATGCTCGGCGGCGACCACTGCCTGGCGATCGGTTCGATCGCCGCGGTCGCCGGCCATTGCCGCGCGCAGGGCAAGTCGCTGCGCGTGCTCTGGCTGGACGCGCATTCGGATTTCAACACCGCACTGGCCACGCCCTCGGGCAACATCCACGGCATGCCGGTGGCCTGCCTGTGCGGCAACGGCCCGAAGGAACTGGTGCAGATCGGCGGCCACGTGCCGGCGACCACGCCGGACGTATTCCGGCAGATCGGCATCCGCTCGGTGGACGATATCGAGAAGCAGCTGATCCGCGACGCCCAGGTGCAGGTGTTCGACATGCGCCACATCGACGAGAACGGCATGAAGCGCACGATGGAGCTGGCGCTGGCCGGCATGGACGCGGACACCCACCTGCACGTGAGCTTCGATGTGGATTTCCTCGACCCGACCATCGCGCCGGGCGTGGGCACCACGGTGCGCGGCGGCCCGAACTACCGCGAGGCGCAGCTGTGCATGGAGATGATCGCCGACACCGGCCGCCTGGGTTCGCTCGACATCGTCGAGCTCAACCCGGCCTACGACAAGCGCAACCAGACCGCCAAGCTGGCGGTGGACCTGGTCGAATCGCTGTTCGGCAAGTCCACCCTGATCCACTGAGCGGCAGCGCGCATCCATGCAGACCCGAGTCCTTACCGGCATCACCACCACCGGCACGCCGCACCTGGGCAACTACGTCGGCGCGATCCGCCCGGCGATCGCCGCCAGCCGCCGCGACGAGGTAGACGCGTTCTACTTCATGGCCGACTACCACGCGCTGATCAAGAGCGACGACCCGGCGCGGATCGAGCGCTCGCGGCTGGAGATCGCCGCGACGTGGCTGGCCGCGGGACTGGACCCGGAACGCGTCACCTTCTACCGGCAGTCGGACATCCCGGAGATCCCGGAGCTGACCTGGTTCCTCACCTGCGTAACCGCCAAGGGCCTGCTCAACCGCGCGCACGCCTACAAGGCGGCGGTGGACAAGAACCTCGCCGAGGGCGAGGACGCCGACGCGGGCATCACCGCCGGCCTGTACATGTACCCGGTGCTGATGGCCGCGGACATCCTCGCCTTCAACGCGCACCAGGTGCCGGTGGGGCGCGACCAGATCCAGCACATCGAGATGGCGCGCGATATCGCGCAGCGCTTCAACCACATCTATGGCCGCGACTTCTTCGTGCTGCCGGAGGCGCTGATCGAGGACCAGGTGGCGACGCTGCCCGGCCTGGACGGCCGCAAGATGTCCAAGAGCTACGACAACACCATTCCGCTGTTCGCCGCGGGAGCGAAGGGCATGCGCGAGGCGATCATGCGCATCGTTACCGACTCGCGGATGCCGGGCGAGCCGAAGGATCCGGAAAGCTCGGCGCTGTTCACCATCTTCCGCGCTTTCGCCAGCGAGACCGAAAGCCAGGCGTTCCGCACTGCGCTGGAAGAGGGCATCGGCTGGGGCGAGGCCAAGCAGGTGCTGTTCGAGCGCATCGAGGCCGATGTCGCGCCGATGCGGGCGCGCTACGACGAGCTGATGGCGAAGCCGGCGCAGATCGAGGCGGCATTGCAGGAGGGCGCGCGCAAGGCGCGGGCCATCGCCCGGCCGCTGGTGGCCGAGTTGCGTGATGCGATCGGTCTGCGTTCGGGCGCGATGGTGCCTGCCGCCACGCCTGCTGCCGCACCGGCGGCCCGGGCGGACAAGCCGCCGCGCTTCGCCAGTTTCCGCGATGGCGACGGCCGCTTCCGCTTCCGCCTGTTCTCCGGCGACGGCGAGGAACTGTTGCTGTCGCAGCCGTTCGACGACCCGAAGGCGGCCGGTGTGGTGCAGAAGCGCCTGCGGTCGCTGGGCGGAGCCGCCGCGGTGGTGCAGACCTCCGCGGCCGGCACGATGCTGGAACTGGACGGCGTCGCCGTGGCCCAGTTGCAGCTCGGCGCCGGTGAAGCGGCGGCCGACGAGGCGCTGGTGCGTCTGCGCCAGGCGCTGGACCAGCTGGCTGCACAGGACTGATCTCCCCATGCGCTACCTCGCCCTGCTGCTGCTCGCGCCCTGGCTCGCCGTACTCGGCTGGGCCTATTTCGCCTACCCGAAAAGCCTGCCGCGTACCGTGGGGCGGCGTGCGTTCGACCTGACCGCGCTGCTCGCGGCCGCGGTCGCCACGGTCGGTGCGGCCGTGCTCGGCTACGAGGCGGTTGAACTGCCCCACGTCGACCAGTTCGGCCGGGCCAGCGGAGCGATCTGGCAGCAGGTGTTGCCGGCGCTGTACGGCTACGGCGCCTGCGTGGCGGTCCTGCTGCTGGCGCTGGGACTGCGCTGGCTGGTGTGGGGGCGGCGTCGCTGACGCACGCAAACGGTGCCGGCTGCGGCATGATCGGCTGCATCGGGCTGGCCCGTTCCGGAGAGTCCCCTTGTCGTCCCTCGCTTTCACCATCGTCGCCCGCCGTATCGCCGGCCGCCGTCGGAGCGTGACGCGGTGAACGGGTGGGTCGGCCTGGCGGTGGCGCTCGGCATCGGCCTGCTGATGGGCGCCGAGCGTGAGCGCCGCAAGGGCGTGGGCACCCAACGGGCGGTGGCCGGCATCCGCACCTTCGCGGTGGTGGCCGTGCTGGGCGCGGTATGCGCCAGCGTGGACCTGCGCCTGCTGGTCGCGGCGCTGCTCGCGCTCACCGGGCTGCTGGCGGTCGCCTATGCGCGCGACCGCAGCGAGGATCCCGGGCTGACCACGGAAACCGCACTGATCGCCTGCCTGGTGCTGGGCGGCATGGCGGTGGAACACCCGGCGCTGGCTGCCGCCACCGGCGTGGCGGTCACCGGGCTGTTGGCATCGCGCGACTGGCTGCACCGTTTCGTCAGCGGTGTGCTGACCACTGCCGAACTCAACAATCTGCTGGTGCTCGCTGCCGCCACCCTGATGGTGCTGCCGCTGATTCCGGATCGCGCGATGGGGCCGTTCGGCGCGATCCAGCCGCACACGATCTGGATCATCGTGATCCTGGTGATGGCGATCGGTGCCGCGGCACACGTGCTGCTGCGCTGGCTGGGCAGCGGTCTCGCGCTGCCGCTGGCAGGTCTGCTGTCAGGCTTCGTCTCCAGTGCCGCCACCATCGGCGTGATGGGAGCACGCGCCCGCAGCCTGCCGGACCAGCGGCCGCGCGCGGTTGCCGCCGCCGTGTTGTCCACCGTGGCGACCTTCATCCAGATGTCGGTGATCCTGGCGGTGGCGGATGTGCATGTGCTGCAGCGGCTGGCCGTCCCGTTGCTCGCTGGCGGCCTGGCGGCCGCGCTGGTGGCCGTCATCGTCCTCTGGCGGACCCGTCATGCCGACGATGGCCGGGCGATCGAGGCCGGGGCCGCGGCCTTCAGCCTGAAGGGTGCGCTGATCCTCGGTGCGACCATCGCCGCGGTGCAACTGGTGGCCGCAGCGCTGCGCGCATGGCTGGGCGATGGAGGGCTGCTGCTCACCGCGGCGGTCGCCGGGCTGGCCGATACCCACGCTCCGGCTGCAAGCTTCGCCACGCTGTCTGCCCAGGGCAGCATCGCACCGGCGCAGGCGGTGGCACCGATCGTCGTGGCGCTGACCACCAACACCGTCTCCAAGGCCGTGATCGCCGCCGCCGCCGGCGGCCGGACGTTCGCCCGCCCGGTGATCGCTGGCCTCGCGGTGGTGCTGCTGGCGACCTGGGCCGGTTTGCTGCTCGCCTGATCGCGGTCAGGTGCTTGCGGCGCTGCGCCCCATCGAACTCCGTGCGCGCGGCCGCTAACGTGGGCGGCTGATCGAACGCGGTATTCCCCCTCATGACCGACAGTTACGACGACCTGCAGGCGAGCTACGGGCGCTGCCTGCGCAAGGGCCACTTCATCGAGCGCTTCTACACGCTGTTCATGGGCAGCCACCCGGACATTCCGCCGCTGTTCGCGAACACCGATTTCAGCAAGCAGAACATGGCGCTGCGGCGAGGCATCAGCTCGGCGATCGTGCACGCGGCCGGCAGCCGGCTGGCCGAACGGACGATGGCAGGGATGGCCGACGTACACGGCTCGCGCGGCCGCGCGCCGGTGCCGCCGGCGCTCTATCCATACTGGGTCGACAGCCTGATCGCCGCAGTGGCGGAGTTCGATCCGGAGTACACGCCCCAGCTTGGCCAGCGCTGGCGCCAGGCGATGGACGCCACCACGGCGTTCTTTGTCAGCCGCTACTGAGCGGCATTCCGGCGGACGACGGGCTCGGCGCCCGTCGCCCGTCGTGCGAACATCGCGGTCATGACCGCGCTTCGCTATCTCCAGGGCTACCCCGACCACCTGCAGGACCAGGTGCGCACGGCGCTGGCCGCCGGCCGGCTCGGCCGCTGGCTGGCCGAACGCTATCCCGAGCGCCACGACGTGCAGAGCGACAAGGCGCTGTACGCCTACACCATGGCGCTCAAGCAGTCCCATCTGCGCAACGCGCCGGGCATCGACAAGGTGCTCTACGACGCCAAGCTCGACGTGGTGAAGAACGCGCTCGGCCTGCACACCGCGATCTCGCGCGTGCACGGCGGCCGGCTGAAGGCGAAGAAGGAGATCCGCGTCGCCTCGGTGTTTCGCCAGGCACCGGCCGCGTTCCTTGAAACCATCGTGGTGCACGAGCTGGCGCACCTGAAGGAGCTGGACCACAACAAGGCGTTCTACCAGCTGTGCGAACACATGCTGCCGGACTACCACCAGCGCGAGTTCGACCTGCGCGTGTACCTCACCTGGCGCGACCTGGCGCCGCCGGTCGATGCCACCGGCGAAGAAAAGGAATGACGATGGATGACGCGGCCCTGCAGGGCACCCTGCGCCGATTGTTCGAACGCCACGGGGTGGAACTGGAGCCGGACGAGGACGGCTGGCTGCTCACCGACGGCGACTTTCCCGCGATCCGTGCGCACTGGCGTCCCGGCACGGGCGCGGACCCCGGCCGGCTTGACGTCGATGTGGTGGTGGACGAGGAGCGCTGCCTGGAAGACAGCTTTGCCGGCGCCGACGCACGCGAAGCGCTGGCGGCGTTCGAGCAGTCGAGTTTCCACCTGCTGCTGGCCGCTTGCTGGTATCTCACCGACGACCGGCGCATGCGCATCGCCGCATGGGACATCGGCGTGCGCACCTGGGACGTGTTCGTCGGGCCGCTGGTGATGCGGCCGCCCGCCAGCGAGCCGTTGCCCACGCCGGCCGACGCCGCGCTGGCCCTGCAGCAGGCGGTGGCTCAGCTCCCGCTGGCCCCGCAACTGCACTGGATCCACCTGTTGCATCGCCGAACGGGCGACGGCGCCGTGACCCGCGAGGCGCTGCTCGACGGGGAGCCGTGGCCCGCCGGCACGGCGATGCTGGAGGCCGGCGCGTGGCCGGAACTGTCGCCGGACACCGCGGCGCGGCAACTGGTGCTGCTGGACGTGCGCGACTACTGAACACGCCTAGCTGGTAGGAGCCCGCTCGCGGGCGATGCTCCTGCTCCTGATGCACGTCGAGGCCGAAGAGCATCGCCCGCGAGCGGGCTCCTACGGATAGACGGGCAGCCCAAAAAAAGCCCGGGAGGCTCGCGCCTTCCGGGCTTTTCATTTCACTGGCCGGCTGAATCAGTTCGGCAGCGCCATATCGTCCAGCAGCGCCTTGAGGAAGCGCGCGGCTTCGCCGCCGGTGGCGGCGCGATGGTCGAAGGTGAGGCTGATCGGCATGCGGCGGTGCACTTCGATGCCGCCGATCACCGCCACCACGTCGTGGCTGAGCTTGCCCGCGCCAATGATCGCCACGGTCGGCGGCACCACCACCGGGGTGGCGTAGCGGCCGGCGAACATGCCGAAGTTCGACAGGCTGATGGTGTAGCCGGACAGCTCGGTCGACGGGATCGAGCGGTCTTCCACCTGGGTGCGCAGACGCTTGATCGCCGCGCGCACGCCGGTGCCGTCGAGCATGTCGGCGTTGCGCAGGGCCGGCACGAACAGGCCGTCGTCGGTATCCACGGCGATGCCGATGTCCACGTGCGGATGCAGGGTGCGGGTCAGGTTCTTGCCGTCGAACCAGGCGTTCAGCGCCGGCACCGCCTTGCAGGCGGCGACGATCGCGCGCACCAGGCGGGCGGTGATGTCCTGCTTGCCGATCCAGGCGTGCAGGTCGGCGTCGTCGACCAGGGTGGTCGGCACCACGTTGGCGTGGGCCTCGGCCATCACCCGCGCCATGTTCCGGCGCACGCCCTTGAGCTGCTCCGGCTGGCCGCTGGCGGTCTGCGAGGGCGGGGCGGTACGCACCGGCTTGCCGGCCAGCGAGACCGCGGTGCGCGAGGGCGCCGGGCCCGGCTCGGGCAGCTGCGGGGCCAGGTGGCGACCGGCCGACTCCGGCACGGCACGCGCCGGTGCGGCGCCGAGCGGGGCGCTGCCGTCGGCGGCGGCCTGCTTGACGTCCTGAAGGGTGACCACGCCGCCGGCGCCGCTGGGGCGCACGCGGGTCAGGTCGACCTTGAGCTTCTTCGCCAGCGCGCGCACGGCCGGCACCGCCTTCACGCCGCCGACGTCGGCGGCCTGCTCGACGTGCACGGTGTTGCCGCTGACCATGGCGCCGACCACGGTGCCCTCGTCCTCGCGGTCCGCGGTGGCGGCCGGGGCGGGAGCCGGCGCGGGGGCGGCTTTCTTCGCCGGCGCGTGGTGGTGGCCGGTCGGCTCGGCCTCGGCGCGCTGCTTGGCGTTCGGGTCGGGCTCGAAGTCGGCCAGCGCAGCGCCGGTCTCGATGATGTCGCCGGCGGCGCCGTGCAGTTTGGCTACCTTGCCGGTGTACGGCGAGGGCACGTCGACCACCGCCTTGGCGGTCTCCATCGACACCAGCGGGGCGTCGAGCTTGACGGTGTCGCCTTCCTTCACGTGCCACTCGACGATGGTGGCGTCGGGCAGGCCTTCGCCGAGGTCGGGCAGGTGGAATGTCTTGATGTCAGCCATGGGGGTTCGATCCGTTGAGGGGTTAGCTGGCAGCCAGCGTGCGCAGGGCGGCGTCGACGATGCGCGCGGTGCTCGGCATCTGCTTCATTTCCAGGCGGTACAGCGGCGTGTGGATGTCGTAGC
Source organism: Dyella ginsengisoli LA-4 (assembly GCF_000334915.1). Lineage (GTDB taxonomy): Bacteria > Pseudomonadota > Gammaproteobacteria > Xanthomonadales > Rhodanobacteraceae > Dyella_A > Dyella_A ginsengisoli_A. The sequence continues at coordinate 123,981 of NZ_AMSF01000010.1, forward strand.
CGGTGACGCGCTCGACCGGGGCGAGCAGCTCGTACAGGCACTCCTCGGCCACGCGCGCGGCGATCTCGGCGCCGAAGCCGGCGGTCTTCGGGGCCTCGTGCACGATCACGCAGCGGCCGGTCTTGCTGACCGACTCGGCGATGGTGTCGAAGTCCAGCGGGGTCAGCGTGGCGACGTCGATCACCTCGGCGCTGATGCCCTGTTCGGCCAGCTCATCGGCGGCCTCCAGGCATTCCTTTACCGGCGCTCCCCAGGTCACCAGGGTCACGTCGGTGCCGTCGCGCAGCACGAAGCACACGTCCAGCGGCAGCGCCTCGCCGTCGTCCGGCACCTCTTCCTTGTACTGGCGGTAGATGCGCTTGGGCTCGAAGAACATCACCGGATCCGGATCGCGGATCGCCGCCAGCAGCAGGCCGTAGGCGCGCGCCGGGGAGGAGGGCATCACCACGCGCAGGCCGGGGATGTTGGTGAACAGGTGCTCGTTCGCCTCGGAGTGGTGCTCGGGGGCATGGATGCCGCCGCCCCAGGGGGCGCGGAACACGGCCGGCACGGTCAGGCGGCCGCGGGTGCGGTTGCGCATGCGTGCGGCGTGGCAGGCGATCTGCTCCATCATCGGGTAGATGAAGCCCTCGAACTGCGCCTCGGCGACCGGCTTCATGCCCTGCACCGCCATGCCGACGGTGACGCCGGCGATGGTGGTCTCGTCCAGCGGCGTGTCGAGCACGCGCAGCTCGCCGAACTTCTGCTGCAGGCCCTGGGTGGCGCGGAACACGCCGCCGTTGACGCCGACGTCCTCGCCCAGCACCACGACCGAGTCGTCGTGGGCCATCTCGTAGGCGAGCGCCTGCGTGACTGCTTCGATAAGGGTGATCTGTGCCATGACTTAGTGCGCCTTGTTTTCGAGCGAGAGCGCGAATTCGCGCTGCTTTTCCAGGTCGGCCGGGATTTCGGCGTAGGTGTAGTCGAACATCGCCGTGATCGGCTGGGTCTTGGTCTCGAGGTAGGCGTTGACCTCGTTGTCCATCCAGTCGTCACACTCGGCCTTCCAGGCTTCTTCCTTGGCGTCGTCCCACACGCCCTTGGCCACCAGCCAGTTGCGCAGGCGCTTCATCGGCTCCTTTGCCCAGCCTTCCTTCACTTCTTCCTCGCCGCGGTAGCGACGGGCGTCGTCGGCGGTGGTGTGGTCGCCGAGGCGGTAGGTGACCGCTTCGATCACGCTGCCGCCCTGGCCGTTGCGGGCGCGCTCGAGCGCGTCTTCCATCGCCTTGCGCACCGCGATGATGTCGTTGCCGTCGACCTGGATGCAGTACAGGCCCGCAGCGATGCCCTTCTGCGCCAGGGTCGGCGCGCCGGACTGGATCTTGCGCGGCACCGAGATCGCCCACTGGTTGTTGACGATCACCGCGACCATCGGCAGGTTCTGCGCGCCGGCGATGTTGATCGCCCCGTAGAAGTCGCCCTTGGACGAGCCGCCGTCGCCGATGGTGCACACCGCCACGCGCTTCTCGCCGCGGATCTTGAACGCCAGTGCGGAGCCGGCCGCATGCAGGCACTGCGTGGCGATCGGCACCGACCAGGCGAAATCGTGGCGGGCCGGCTCGTTCTGGTAGTCGTTGCCGCGCTCGTCGCCGCCCCAGTACATGTAGACCTCGCGCGGCTGCACGCCGCGGTACAGCTGCGCGCCGTATTCGCGGTAGCTCGGTGCGTAGACGTCTTCCGGCTTCATCGCCGAACCGATGCCGACATGCGCGGCCTCGTGGCCCAGGCAGCTGGCGTAGGTGCCGAGCTTGCCGGTGCGCTGGAGCGCGATCGACTTGGCGTCGAACACGCGGGTCGACATCATCAGCTTGTACAGCTTGACCATGTACTCGAGGTCCTGCGTGAATGCAGGGAGGTCGTCACGCACCTCCTTGCCCTCGGCATCGAGGTACTGCAGGTATTCGATCTCAAACTTGGCGGCAATCGACACGAGTCGCTCCGAAGGTGGGAAAAGGGGAGGCGCAAAGGCCGCTGGGGGTGCGCCGGGAGAACTCCCGCTGGCGCACAAAACTCCCATAAAATCCTGCAATTGATAGCAGGCCGGGCGGTTTCGTCGCAAGGCACGGCGCAGCATGCGCGGCGGTACGGGGCGAGGTCCGGATGGCGCTACCATGCGGGTTTTGACGGGGAATGACGCCGACATGACGGACAACCGCCGCGACCTGGAAGCGGGCATCGAAACCGACCTGCAAGGGCGGCTGACCTACGGCGGCTACCTGCGGCTGGACGTGCTGCTGTCGGCCCAGCAACCGCGCAGCGAGCCGCCGCACCACGACGAAATGCTGTTCATCGTGCAGCACCAGGTGAGCGAGTTGTGGATGAAGCTGGTGATCCACGAGCTGGCCGCGGCGATGGATTTCCTGCGCCGCGACCAGGTCTGGCAGACGCGCAAGGTGCTGGCGCGCTGCAAGTCGGTGCTGCGCCAGCTGATCGAGCAATGGGCGGTGCTGGAGACGATGACGCCGTCCGAGTACCTGGAGTTCCGCGAGACACTGGGGCCGTCGTCCGGGTTCCAGTCGCTGCAGTACCGGCTGATGGAGTTCCTGCTGGGCAACAAGAATGCCGACATGCTGAAGGTGTTCGACCACGACCCGGCCGGCCAGGCTCGGCTGCGCGCGGTGCTGGAGGCGCCCAGCCTGTACGACGAGTTCCTGCGCTATCTCGCGCGTTTCGGTCATGCGGTGCCGGCGCGGCATCTGGAGCGCGACTGGCGCGAACCGCATGTGGCCGACGCCGAGCTGCTGCCGGTGTTCGAGCGCATCTACGGCGACACCGACCGTTACTGGCGCGAGTACTCGCTGTGCGAGGACTTCGTCGATCTGGAGACCCAGTTCCAGCTGTGGCGGTTCCGCCACATGCGCACGGTGCAGCGGATCATCGGCTTCCGTCGCGGTACCGGCGGCTCCTCCGGCGTGGCGTTCCTGAAGCGGGCGCTGGAGCTGGAGTTTTTTCCCGAGCTGTTCGAGGTGCGCACGACCCTGCAACCGCACGGCGGCTGACGCGGCCACCGGGGTCTGGCACGATCCCCTCACTTTCCGGGGCGAGACCACCATGACCGACACGTCCATCGCCGCGCCGAACGCGGCGCCCGACTTCCCGCAGCTGTTCGGCCACCCGCGTCCGCTGTGGATGCTGTTCATGACCGAGTTCTGGGAGCGCTTCGCGTTCTACAGCGTGAGCTGGGCGCTGACGCTGTACATCGTGGCGCAGTTCTTTCACGGCGACGCGTCCGGCCAGGCCTGGGCCAGCGGCATCTTTGGCGCCTACACGGCGCTGATCTACGCCACGGGCATCTTCGGCGGCTACGTGGCGGACAAGCTGATCGGCTACCAGCGCTCGATCCTAATCGGCGCGGCGGTGATGGCGGCGGGCCTGTTCGCGCTGGCGGTGCCGACCAAGCCGGTATTCCTGCTCGGGCTGGCGCTGGTGATCGTGGGCGACGGCCTGTTCAAGCCGAACATCTCCTCGATGGTCGGCCAGCTCTACGGCAAGGACGATCCGCGTCGTGATCGCGGTTTCACGCTGTTCTACATGGGCATCAATGCCGGCGCCTTCATCGCGCCACTGCTGACCGGCTGGATGGCGGCGTACTTCACCGACACCGCGCTGGAGCAGAACTACAAGCTGGTGTTCCTCGCCGCGGGTGTCGGCATGGTGCTGAGCTTCGCCTGGTTCTGGTTCGGCCGGCGCAGCCTGGGCGGCGTGGGCCGACCGGCGGCGGACAAGACCGGGGCCGGCCGCTCGATCGCCGTGATCGCGGGTTCGCTGCTGGCGGTGCCGGTGATCTACGGGCTGCTCTCGCAGATCGGCCCGATCGGGCTGCAGTGGATGCTCGGCCTGCTGTTCATCGGCATCTCGGTGCTGCTGCTTGCCGAGGCCGCGCGGCACGACAAGGTGCAGGTGCATCGGGTGATCGCGATGCTGATCATCTTCGCCTTCAACGTGCTGTTCTGGATGTTCTACTTCCAGCTCGGCACCTCGTTCAACTTCCTCGCCGAGAACCTGGTGGACCGCAAGATGTTCGGCGGCTGGACGTTCCCGGTGGGCTGGTTCCAGTCGGTGAGTCCGCTGGCGATCCTTGCGCTGGCGCCGCCGCTCACGCTGGTGTGGGGCTGGCTGGCCAAGCGCAACAAGGAGCCCTCGATCCCGCGCAAGTTCGGCCTGGGCCTGATCTTCAACGGGCTGGGCTTCGCCGTGCTGATGTTCGCGTTGTCGCGGCTGCTCGGTCCGGCCGGGTTGATTCCGTTCTGGCCGCTGGCGGCGTGCTACGTGCTGCAGACCACCGGCGAGCTGTGCCTGTCGCCGATCGGCCTGTCGATGGTGACCAAGCTGGCCCCGCCGCGGCTGGTGGGCGCGGCGATGGGCGGCTGGTTCCTGTCGCTGGCCGTGGGCGGCAACCTGTCGGGCCTGCTGGCCAGTTCGATCAGTGGCAGCACCGGCATGACTGCCGTGTCCGCGCTGGGTGGCTTCACCTTCGGCTTCTGGCTGCTGGCCGGTGCCGGCGTGTTCCTGCTGCTGATCTCGCCGTTGATCAATCGCTTGATGCATGGAGTGAAATAGGAAAGCGAGGAGTGAGCGAAGAGGAGTGAGGAGTGAGAGAAAAGCCGGCGCCGGAGCCGTTGCTTTGCTTCTCACCCTTGCGCTTCGCCGCTTTGGCTTGGCTCTGCACTCATGCATCGCGCCCGAGTGAGTGACGGAGGCTGGGCAAAGTAGAGAAGCCGACGCTGTTGCTCCTCTCTCACTCCTCGCTTTTCGGCGCCTCAACCGGTTAGGGTTCGCAATATTTTGCGAATTGACCGAGGGGAGAGCTGCATGACCGACCACGCCGTGCCAGCCGGAAGCGCGCCGGACTACCCGCAGACGCTGGGCCACCCGCGCCCCCTGTGGATGCTGTTCATGACCGAGTTCTGGGAGCGTTTTGCCTTCTACGGCATGCGCTGGGCGCTGGCGCTGTACATCGTGGCGCAGTTCTTCGACGGCGATCCGTCCGGCCAGGGGTATGCCAGCCGTACCTACGGCGCCTACCTGGCACTGGTCTATGCGGCCGCCGTGTTCGGTGGCTACGTGGCGGACAAGGTGATCGGCTACCAGCGCTCGATCCTGCTTGGCGCGCTGGTGATGGCCGCCGGCCTGTTCCTGATCATGTGGCCCGACCAGGATGTGTTCCTGCTCGGGCTGTCCACGGTGATCGTCGGCAACGGCCTGTTCAAGCCGAATATCTCCTCGATGGTCGGCCAGCTCTATGGGCAGGGCGACCCGCGCCGCGACCGCGGCTTCACCCTGTTCTACATGGGCATCAATGGCGGTGCGCTGGTCGCGCCGCTGGTCACCGGCTGGCTGGCCGCCTATTTCAGCGACACGCCGATGCAGCAGAACTACAAGGCGGTGTTCCTCGCCGCCGGCCTGGGCATGCTGGTGAGCCTGGCCTGGTTCGAATGGGGCCGCGGCGAACTCAAGGGCGTGGGCCAGCCGGCGCCGGAGCAGGCCTCGCCGGCCCGCGTGATCTGGGTGGCGGTCGGCTGCGTGCTGGCGATCCCGCTGGTCTACCTGCTGATGGCCAAGGCCGGTGCGATCGCACTGCAGTGGCTGCTCAGCGCGATGTTCCTGGCGCTGTCGGCGATGCTGTTCGTCGAGGGCGTGCGCGAAGGCGCGGTGCAGCGCGACCGGGTGATCGCGATGCTGATCATCTTCGCCTTCAACGTGTTGTTCTGGATGTTCTACGAACAGGCCGGCAGCTCGTTCAACTTCCTCGCGCAGAACCTGGTGGACCGGCGGATGTTCGGCGGCTGGACGTTTCCCGTGGGCTGGTTCCAGTCGGTCGCGCCGCTGGCGATCGTGCTGCTGGCGCCGTTCGTCTCGCTGGCCTGGGGCTGGATGGACCGGCGCAGGGCGGAGCCCTCGATCCCGCGCAAGTTCGGCCTGGGCCTGCTGTTCAACGCGCTGGCCTTCGTGGTGCTGATGTTCGCACTGTCGCGGCTGGTCGACGGCAGCGGCCACATCCCGTTCTGGCCGCTGGTGCTGGTCTACGTGCTGCAGGTGGTCGGCGAGCTGTGCCTGTCGCCGATCGGCCTGTCGATGGTGACCAAGCTGGCGCCGGTGCGCATGGTCGGCTTCGCGATGGGCGGCTGGTTTCTCTCCACCGGCATCGGCAACAACCTGTCGGGCATCTTCGCCGGCCACGTCAGCGGCGAGAGCGGCATGACCGTGGCGTCGGCACTGTCCGGTTTCACCTTCAGCTTCTGGTTGCTGGTGGTGCCCGGGGCCTTGCTGTTCCTGGCCGCGCCACTGATCGCGCGGTTGATGCATGGGGTCAAGTAGGCAGGCGAGAAGTGAGAGACGAGGAGTGAGGAGTGAGAGAAAAGCCGGCGCCGGAACCGGGGCACTCCTCTCACGTCTCACACGCCTCACCCGGTTCCGAACTCGTGCATCAAAGGCCAGGTGAGTAACGGAGGCTGCGCGAAGAGTGCAGCCGACGCTCTTGCTCCTCTCTCACTCCTCACTCCTCCGCACTCACTCCTCGCTCTAGCGCTCCTGCAGCTTGTCCAGGATGCGCACCAGCCATTGCCGTTCGTCTTCGTCGAGCTTGTCCAGCAGCGCCTGTTCGCGCGCACGGGCCATCGGTGCGACCACGTCGTGGATCGCCCAGCCGTCCTCGGTAAGGTCGAGTACCGAACGGCGCTTGTCGTTGTCGGCCATATGCCGGCTGACCCGGCCGGCTTCCACCAGGCGGGCCAGCGCGCGACTTACCGCGACCTTGTCCATCGCCGTACGGTCGGCGACTTCGCGCGCCGACAATCCCTCGAACCGCGCCAGCACCGCCATCACGCGCCACTCGGTCATGCTGAGGTCGTAGCGCTGCTGGTAGTCGTCGGCGATGCCCTGGCTGACCGTGTTGGACAGGATCGACAGGCGATAGGGCAGGAAGTGCTCCAGCTCCAACGGGGCGTGCTTGATGCCGGGCGGGGTGGCTTTGCGAGGGGTGGACACTGCGGCGACGCTCCTTGCAGTTGGTTTCAAATGTAACTATAAAGAAGGGCTCATGCGGACTTTCGCACCGGCAGCGCATGCTGCAAAGCCGCATCCGTGACATTAGCGCAGCTGACGCAGGAGAGCGCCATGAACGTCCAGCCCCAGACCGCCGCCCAGCCCAACCTCGGCATGCAGGTGACCACGTTCGAGAACCCGATGGGTATCGACGGCTTCGAGTTCGTCGAGTTCGCCGCGCCGGCCGACCAGGCCGCCGCGATGCATGATCTGTTCCGCCGCATGGGCTTCACCGCCGTGCTGCGCCACAGGCGCCGCGCGATCACGGTGTACCGCCAGAACGGCGTGAACTTCCTGCTCAACGAGGAACCGGATTCGTTCGCCGCCGACTTCGCTGCCCAGCACGGTCCGAGCGCCTGCGGTTTCGCGATCCGGTTCAAGAAGTCGTCGGCAGAGGTGCTCGACACCGTGCTCGGCAACGGTGGCGAGGCGGTCGACCACAAGGCCGACACCCGCGCGGTCGACGCGCCGGTGGTCAAGGGCATCGGCGACTGCATGCTGTATCTGGTCGACCGCTATGGCGAGGCCGGCAGCATCTACGACGGCGACTACGAGCCGGTGCCCGGCGCCGAGCAGAACCCGAAGGGCTTCGGGCTCACCTTCATCGACCACCTCACCCACAACCTCTACTTCGGCAACATGCAGAAGTGGTCGGACTACTACGAGCGGCTGTTCAACTTCCGCGAGATCCGCTACTTCGACATCAAGGGCGCCAAGACCGGCCTGGTGTCCAAGGCGATGACCGCGCCGGACGGCATCGTGCGCATCCCGCTCAACGAATCGAACGATCCGAAGAGCCAGATCAACGAGTACCTTGACGCCTACCACGGCGAGGGCATCCAGCACATCGCCTGCTTCACCGACGACATCTACGCCACGGTCGAGGCGATGCGTGCGCAGGGCGTGGAATTCCTCGACACGCCGGACACCTACTTCGACGTGATCGACATGCGTATCCCGAACCACGGCGAGGACGTGCCACGGCTGCGCAGGAACAAGATCCTGATCGACGCCGATCCGGAGACCAAGCAGCGCAAGCTGCTGCAGATCTTCACCCAGAACTGCATCGGTCCGATCTTCTTCGAGATCATCCAGCGCAAGGGCAACGAAGGCTTCGGCGAAGGCAATTTCCAGGCGCTGTTCGAGTCGATCGAGCGCGACCAGATCAAGCGCGGCGTGCTCTGAAGGAAGGAACGCAGCCATGACGACGATGGTCGGTAACGGTTACCAGTCCGGGTTCGGCAACGAGTTCGCCAGCGAGGCGCTGCCGGGCGTGCTGCCCACCGGCCAGAACTCGCCGCAGCGGGTGGCCCACGGGCTTTACGCGGAGCAGGTGTCCGGCACGGCGTTCACTGCGCCGCGCCGCGAGAACCGTCGCAGCTGGCTGTACCGCATCCGCCCCGCGGCGATGCACCGGCCGTTCATACCGCTGGCGCACGCCACCTTCCACAACCGCTTCGACGAAGCGCCGGCCACGCCGAACCAGCTGCGCTGGGATCCGTGGCCGCTGCCGACCGCGCCGACCGACTTCCTCGATGGGCTGGTGACCATCGCCGGCCACGGTGGCGCTGCCGAGCAGGGCGGGGTGGGCGTGCACGTGTACGCCGCCAACCGTTCGATGGAAGGGCGATATTTCTACGACGCCGACGGCGAACTGCTGATCGTGCCGCAGCTGGGCCGGCTGCGCCTGCTCACCGAGCTGGGCGTGCTCGACGTGGCGCCGCTGGAGATCGCGGTGGTGCCGCGCGGCATCCGCTTCCGCGTCGAGCTGCTCGACGCCGAGGCGCGCGGCTACGTGGCCGAGAATTTCGGCGCGCTGCTGCGCCTGCCCGACCTCGGGCCGATCGGCGCCAACTCGATGGCGCTGCCGCGCGACTTCCTGGTGCCCCACGCGGCCTGGGAAGACGTCGAGGGTGATTTCAGGCTGGTCGCCAAGTTCCAGGGCGCGCTGTGGCAGGCCGACATCGGTCACTCGCCGCTGGACGTGGTCGCCTGGCACGGCAATTACGCGCCGTACAAGTACGACCTGACCCGCTTCAACACCGTCGGTTCGATCAGCGTGGATCATCCGGACCCGTCGATCTTCACCGTGCTGACCTCGCCCAGCGACACCCCCGGCACGGCCAACCTCGACTTCGTGATCTTCCCGCCGCGCTGGCTGGTGGCCGAACACACCTTCCGGCCGCCGTACTTCCACCGCAACGTGGCGAGCGAGTTCATGGGCCTGATCGAGGGCGCCTACGACGCCAAGGCCGGCGGTTTTGCGCCCGGCGGCATGAGCCTGCACAACTGCATGAGCGGCCACGGCCCCGACGCAGCCAGCTTCGAGAAGGCCGTCGCCGCGGACCTGAGCCAGCCGGACCATCTCACCGGTACCATGGCCTTCATGTTCGAGACGCGGAAGGTGTTCCGTCCCAGCGCGCAGGCGCTGTCCGCGCCGCAACTGCAGGACGATTACTACACGTGCTGGCAGGGCATCGCGAAGCACTTCGACCCGACGCAGCCCTGACCGCATCCGTTCCAGGAGTATTGATTCGATGAAGCTTGGCAGTCTCAAGGAAGGCGGCCGCGACGGCACGCTGATCGTCGTCAGTCGCGACCTGACCCACGCCGCCCGCGCCACCGGCATCGCGCCGACCCTGCAGGCCGCGCTGGACGACTGGCACAACGCCGCACCGCGCCTGAATGCGCTGTACGACGAGGTGAATGCCGGCACCGCCGAAGGGCGATTCCCGCTGGACCTCAATGCGCTGGCCGCGCCGCTGCCGCGCGCGTACGAGTTCGTCGACGGTTCGGCCTATCTGCCGCACGTCGAGCGCGTGCGCAAGGCGCGCGGCGCCGAGGTGCCGGCCAGCTTCTACACCGACCCGCTGATGTACCAGGCGACCAGCGCCATGTTCCTGGGGCCGCGCGATCCAGTGGTGGTGCCGAGCGAGGATTACGGCATCGACCTGGAGGCCGAGGTGCTGGTGGTGACCGACGACGTGCCGATGGCGGTGACGCCGGAGCAGGCCGCCGGCCACATCCAGCTGGTCGGCCTGGTCAACGACGTGTCGCTGCGTGGCCTGATTCCCGCCGAGCTGGCCAAGGGGTTCGGCTTCCTGCAGTCCAAGCCGCGCTCGGCGCTGTCGCCGGTGCTGGTGACGCCGGACGAGCTCGGCGACGCCTGGCAGGACAGCAAGCTGCACCTGCCCATGCGTACCTGGATCAACGGTCAGTGGTTCGGTGAGGCCGAGTGCGGTGTCGACATGCAGTTCAACTTCGCCCAGTTGGTGGCGCATGCGGCCAAGACCCGCACGCTGACCGCCGGCACCCTGGTCGGCTCCGGCACCATCGCCAACCAGGACACCGCCAAGGGCGCTTCCTGCCTGGCCGAGCAGCGCACCGTGGAAACCCTGCGCGACGGCCAGCCGTCCACGCCGTTCCTGAAGTACGAGGACACCGTGCGCATCGAGATCACCGATGCGGCCGGCCAGTCGATCTTCGGCGCCATCGAGCAGGTCATTTCGCCGCTCAGGCGCTGACGGCCGCACCTGCCGTCCGGCACCACGCCGGGCGGCGGGGCATATCCATAGGCCAAGTGGTTATCACCGGTCCGGCCGGTGCTGGATAGAATGGCCGGATCATGACTGTTTCCCAGACCACACCTGCCGACGCGCTGGCCGCACGCCAGTCGCATCTCAAGCGCCTCGAAGCCGAGAGCATCCATATCCTGCGCGAGGTGGCGGCCGAGTTCCGCCACCCGGTGATGCTGTATTCCATCGGCAAGGATTCCTCGGTGCTGCTGCACCTGTTGCAGAAGGCCTTTTATCCGGCGCCGCCGCCGATCCCGTTGTTGCACGTGGACACCACCTGGAAGTTCCGCGAGATGATCGCCTTCCGCGATCGTCGCGCGGCCGAGGTGGGCGCGAAACTGATCGTGCACATCAACCAGGAAGGCGTGCGCCAGGGTGTCGGTCCGTTCACCCACGGCGCCACCGTGCACACCGACATCATGAAGACCCAGGCGCTGAAGCAGGCGCTGGATGCGCACGGCTTCGACGCGGCGATCGGCGGTGCCCGTCGCGACGAGGAGAAATCGCGCGCCAAAGAGCGCGTGTTCTCGTTCCGCACCGCGCAGCACCGCTGGGACCCGAAGCGTCAGCGCCCGGAGCTGTGGAACCTCTACAACGGGCGCATCGCCAAGGGCGAAAGCGTGCGCGTGTTCCCGCTGTCGAACTGGACCGAGCTGGACATCTGGCTCTACATCTACCGCGAGGCGATCGAGGTGCCGTCGCTCTACCTGGCCGCGCCGCGCCCGGTGGTCGAGCGTGACGGCATGCTGGTGATGGTCGATGACGAGCGCCTGCCGCTCAAACCCGGCGAACAGCCCGAAATGCGCAAGGTGCGTTTCCGCACGCTGGGCTGCTATCCGCTGACCGGTGCGATCGAATCCGAGGCCGACGACCTGCCCAAGGTGATCCAGGAGATGCTGGTGGCGCGCACCTCCGAGCGGCAGGGGCGGGCGATCGACCACGATCCGTCCGCCTCGATGGAAAAGAAGAAGCAGGAGGGGTATTTCTGATGGGCCGCGAACCGATCCTGTCCGTGGACGACTACCTCGCCCGCCACGAATCGAAGGACCTGCTGCGCTTCATCACCTGCGGCAGCGTCGACGACGGCAAGAGCACCCTGCTCGGCCGCCTGCTGTACGACACCAAGGTGCTGTTCGACGACCAGCTCGCCGCGCTGGAAGGCGACTCGCTGCGTCACGGCACGCAGAACGGCGAGCTGGACTTCGCGCTGCTGGTCGACGGCCTGTCGGCCGAGCGCGAGCAGGGCATCACCATCGACGTGGCGTACCGCTTCTTCACCACCGAGCGGCGCAAGTTCATCGTCGCCGACTGCCCGGGCCACGAGCAGTACACCCGCAACATGGCCACCGGTGCGAGCACGGCGGATCTGGCGGTGGTGCTGATCGACGCGCGCAAGGGCGTGCTCACCCAGACCCGGCGGCACACCTACATCGCCGCGCTGCTGGGCATCCGTCATGTGCTGCTGGCGGTGAACAAGATGGATCTGGTCGGCTACGACGAGACGACCTTCCGCGCCATCGAGGCCGAATACACGACGCTGGCCGCCGACATGGGCATTCCCCAGGTCAGTGCGATCCCGGTGTCGGCGCTGCGCGGCGAGAACATCAGCGCGCGCGCCACGGCGATGCCCTGGTTCGACGGCCCGAGCCTGCTCGAACACCTGGAGACGGTGGCGATCCAGCCGCCGGCGCAGACGCTCGGCTTCCGCCTGCCGGTGCAATGGGTGTGCCGGCCGGACCAGAATTTCCGTGGTTACGCCGGGCCGGTGGTGGCCGGATCGATCGCCCCGGGCGACGAGGTGGTGGTGCTGCCGGGCGGCGCGCGCTCGCGCGTGGCACGCATCGTCACCGCCGACGGCGATCGCACGCAGGCGACGGTCGGCGACGCCGTCACGCTGACGCTGGAAGACGAGCGCGACATCAGCCGCGGTGACGTGATCGCCGCGGCGGGCGATCCGCCGCAGGTGGCCGACCAGTTTGCCGCCCACCTGCTGTGGATGGACGAGTCGGCGCTGCTGCCGGGGCGCGGCTACTGGCTGAAGATCGGCGCTCGCACGGTTGGTGCGCAGGTGACCGAGATCAAGCACAAGGTCGACGTGAACACCCAGGACGAGCTGGCCGCCAAGCGGCTGGAGCTCAACGAGGTGGGCTACTGCAACCTCTCGCTGGACCAGCCGGTGGCGTTCGAACCCTACGCGACCTGCCGCGAGCTGGGCGCCTTCATCCTGATCGACCGGCAGACCAACGCCACCGTCGGCGCCGGCACGCTGGACTTCGCCCTGCGCCGCGCCGACAACATCCACTGGCAGCACCTGGACATCGACCGGGCCGCGCGTGCGCGGCTCAAGGGCCAGGCGCCGGCGTGCCTGTGGTTCACCGGCCTGTCCGGCTCCGGCAAGTCCACCGTGGCCAACCTGGTGGAGAAGCGCCTGTTCGCGATGGGGCGGCATACCTACCTGCTGGATGGCGACAACGTGCGCCACGGGCTCAACCGCGACCTGGGCTTCACCGACGAGGATCGCGTGGAGAACATCCGCCGCGTGGCCGAGGTGGCCAGGCTGATGGTCGACGCCGGCCTGATCGTGCTGGTGTCCTTCATCAGCCCGTTCCGCGGCGAACGGCGGATGGCGCGCGAACTGTTTGCGCCCGGCGAGTTCCACGAAGTGTTCGTCGACACGCCGCTGGCGGTGTGCGAGGCGCGCGACGTGAAGGGCCTGTACGCCAAGGCGCGAGCCGGCAGCATCAAGAACTTCACCGGCATCGATTCGCCATACGAGGCGCCCGAGGCGCCGGAAGTGCATCTGCAGGGTGGTGAGGAGGCTCCGGAACAGCTCGCCGAGCGCGTGATCCGGGAACTGCTCGGCGAGCACTGAGGCGCGACACGGGAGCGGCCAGCCTCTAGGATGGCGCTCCCCACTTATCCGCACGAGGCATCCCATGTCGCAGAACGTTACGCTCAAGGGCAATCCGGTCGAGGTGCAGGGCGATTTTCCCGCCGTGGGCGACAAGGCGCCCGGCTTCCGCCTGGTTGCCAAGGATCTGGCTGACGTCTCGCTGGCCGACTTCACCGGCAAGCGCAAGATCCTGAACATCTTCCCCAGCGTCGACACGCCGGTGTGCGCTGCGTCGGTGCGCCACTTCAACCAGTCCGCGTCCGAGCTGGCCAATACCGTAGTGCTGTGCATCTCGGCCGACCTGCCGTTCGCGCAGGCGCGCTTCTGCGGTGCCGAAGGCCTGGACAACGTGGTCACGCTGTCGACCCTGCGCGGCGCCGATTTCCTGAAGACCTACGGCGTGGCGCTGTCCAGCGGCCCGCTGGCCGGCCTGGCGGCGCGCGCGGTGGTCGTGCTGGATGAGCATGACCACGTGAAGCACGCCGAGCTGGTGCCGGAAATCACCCAGGAGCCGGACTACGACACGGCGCTGGCCACCCTGCGCTGATTCCCGGAAGCAGGCAACAAAAAAGGCGCCCCGCGGGGCGCCTTTTTCGTGGAGCGGTGCGGCCGGCTTACTTCGCCGCCACCACGCGGGCCATTTCCAGGCACTTGTTGGAATAACCCCACTCGTTGTCGTACCAGGACACCAGCTTGACGAAGGTGGAGTCCAGCGCGATGCCGGCTTCGGCGTCGAACACCGAGGTGCGGGTTTCGCCGCGGAAGTCGGTGGCGACCACCTTGTCCTCGGTGTAGCCCAGCACGCCCTTGAGCGCGCCCTCGGACTGCGCCTTCATCTCCGCGCAGATCTCGGCGTAGGTCGCCGGCTTCTCCAGCTCGCAGGTCAGGTCGACCACCGACACGTCGGAGGTCGGCACGCGGAAGCTCATGCCGGTGAGCTTCTTGTTGAGCTCGGGGATCACCACGCCGACGGCCTTCGCGGCGCCGGTGGAGGACGGGATGATGTTCTCCAGGATGCCGCGGCCGCCGCGCCAGTCCTTGTTGGACGGGCCGTCGACGGTCTTCTGGGTGGCGGTGGCGGCGTGCACGGTGGTCATCAGGCCGCGCTTGATGCCCCACTTGTCGTTGAGCACCTTGGCCAGCGGCGCGAGGCAGTTGGTGGTGCACGAGGCGTTGGAGATGATCGCCTCGCCCTGGTAGCTCTTGTCGTTCACGCCGAACACGAACATCGGCGTGTCGTCCTTGGACGGGGCCGACATGATCACCTTCTTCGCGCCCGCGTCGAGGTGCTTCTGCGCGCCTTCCTTGGTCAGGAAGATGCCGGTGGACTCGATCACCACCTCGGCGCCGACGGCGTCCCACTTCAGCGCGGCCGGGTCGCGCTCGGCGGTGAGGCGAATCTTCTTGCCGTTGACGATGAGCGTGTTGCCCTCGACCGACACGGTGCCCTTGAAGCGGCCGTGCACGGAGTCGTACTGCAGCATGTAGGCGAGGTAGTCCGGCTCGAGCAGGTCGTTGATCGCGACGATCTCGATGTCGCTGAAGTTCTGCACGGCTGCACGCAGCACGTTGCGTCCGATGCGGCCGAAGCCGTTGATGCCCACCTTGATCGTCATTGCCGTTGACTCCTGCGTCTGGCCCATGCCTGTGGAAAGAGCCCGTGATTCTAGCAGGCCGGCGGGCCGCTTCGACGCCGGGCGCAAGCGGCGAAGCGGCCCCGCGCGCTGTCATCCGGCGGTGCGCAGGGCTGTGGCAGACTCCCGGACTTTCCCATCACGTCCCGACGATCCGATGAAGCTGCGTCCCTCCCGCCCCAGTCTGCTGTCCCTCGCCCTCACCCTGGGGCTCGCCGCCCCGCACGCCATGGCCTGGGGCCCGGAAGGCCACGCGATCGTGGCGGACATCGCCCAGTCGCACCTGGATCCGGCCGCCGCCGCGCAGGTGCAGGCGTTGCTCGGGCTGGAGGGCTACGACCGGCTCGACCAGATCGCCTCGTGGGCCGACCAGCACCGCAAGGAGATGCCCGGCACGGCGGGCTGGCACTACGTCGACATCCCGCTCCAGGCACCGGATTACCAGGCCGCGCGCGACTGCCCCCGGGGCAACTGCATCGTGGCCCAGCTGGAGCACTTCACCCGTACCCTGGCCGACCGTTCGGGCAGCCCGCAGGCCCGGCTGGAAGCGCTCAAGTGGGTGGTCCACCTGGCCGGCGACATCCACCAGCCGATGCACGCGGTGGACGATGACGACAAGGGCGGCAACACGGTCCAGGTGCAGTTCTTCGGCATCGGCACCAACCTGCACTCGGTCTGGGACGGCCGCGTGATCGAGCACCAGCTCGACCTCAAGCTGGGTCCGAACTATTCGATCGACCGGACGGCGGTGGCCGCGCGCGCGAAGCAGCTGGAAGCGGGGATCACCCCGGCCGAGCTTGCGCAGTGGGCCCCGGCCGGGACGCTCGCCACGCTCGATACGCGTGTCGTGGACTGGGCCAACGAGTCGCACCACATTGCCCGGACCGTCGCCTACACCGATCTGGCCAAGCCGTCCGGTGTGGCCTGGTCCGAGCGCTATCAGGCCAAGGCCTGGCCGGTGATCCGCGAGCGGCTCGAACAAGGCGGTGTTCGCCTCGCCGAGATATTGGACGAGGCGCTCGGCAGCCGCTGAGGCATCACCGCTCGTACCGTCGCGGCGCCAGGTCGTGACGGTGCCGGCTCAGGGTTCGGGCGCTTGCCGGGCTTGGCTGTGTATCGATGGGCGGGCAGGGCCGTCGGCCGGGAAAATTTTTTTGCCGGGGTTGCTGCGCCGCAGCACATCGAGGCCGCATCACGGGGCGTTACGTGGTCTGCAAGGTTGTCGACCGTAAATTGCTGATCGACGCCGACTGGTATCTTCGCATCGCGTTTTCATGACCGGCGACGCACGTCGCGCAGCCGTCCAAACGGCTGAAAATTCGCGATTTGAATCGTGGCGATGCGGCTCGCGTTGTTGCTACGCTTCCAAGATGACTACCCAATCCCAGCAAGTCCGCCGTACCAAGATCGTCGCCACGCTCGGCCCCGCCACCGACGCGCCGGGGATGCTCGAGAAGATCATCGCCGAGGGCGTCAACGTCGCCCGCCTCAACCTGTCGCATGGCACGCCCGACGACCATCGCGCCCGCGCCGAGGCCGTGCGCGCCGCTGCCGCCAAGGTCGGCGTGGAGGTCGGCATCCTGGCCGACCTGCAGGGCCCGAAGATCCGCGTCGAGAAGTTCGCGGATGGTCCGGTGCAGCTCGAGGTCGGTGACGCGTTCACGCTGGACTGCCGCGATGACGCGCCGGACGGCGATGCCACCCGCGTCGGCGTGAGCTATCTCGGCCTGCCGCAGGACGTGAGTCCCGGCGACATCCTGCTGTTCGACGACGGACTGGTCGCGATGCGGGTGGAGTCGATCGATGGCACCGAGATCCACTGCACGGTCACCGTCGGTGGCAAGCTGTCCAACCGCAAGGGCCTGAACCGGCAGGGCGGTGGACTCACCGTCGACGCGTTGTCGGACAAGGACCGCAACGACATCAAGCTGGCCGCCGAGCTGGGCGCCGATTTTCTGGCCGTGTCGTTCGTGCGCTCGGCCGATGACATGCACACCGCGCGTCGCCTGATGCGCGAGGCCGGCGGCCATGCCGTGATGGTGGCCAAGATCGAGCGCGCCGACGCGATTCCGGTGCTGGGCGAGATCATCGATGCCACCGACGTGGTGATGGTAGCGCGTGGCGACCTGGGCGTGGAGATCGGTGACGCCGAGCTGCCGGGCCTGCAGAAGAAGATCATCCGCGAGACCGTGCAGCGCAACCGCGCGGTGATCACCGCCACGCAGATGCTGCAGTCGATGGTGCGCTCGCCGATCCCGACCCGCGCCGAGGTGCTCGACGTGGCCAACGCCGTGATCGACGGCACCGACGCGGTGATGTTGTCGGAGGAGTCTGCGGCTGGTGCGCATCCGGACAAGGCGGTGGCGGCGATGGTGCGCATCTGCCTGGGGGCCGAGCGGCAGTTCGAGCCGAAGGACGAGCGCATGCTCGACTCCGCGCTGCAGCTGGACCGCGCCGACCAGGCGATCGCGCTGGCGGCGATGGTGCTGGCCGGGCACCTGGGCGTGCGCGCGATCGTCGCGCTGACCGAGTCCGGCGCCACCGCGCAGTGGCTGTCGCGCTACCGCAGCTCGGTGCCGATCTACGGCATGTCGCCGTTCGGCGAGGCGCGACGCCGCATGCAGGTGCTGCGCGACGTGCATCCGGTGGAGTTCAGCCACGGCGAACAGCAGAGCATGGCCGCCTCCACCCGCGCCGCCGTGCGCATGCTGTTCGAGCAGGGCAAGCTGGCCGAAGGCGACCGCGTGGTGATCACCTACGGCGACCGGGTCGGCCAGGCCGGCGGCACCAATACGCTGAAGCTGCTCTCGGTGGGTGCCGACGGGATCGTCGACAGCCTGCGCGAGCTCTGAGGTCGGTTGCCCGCAAGCGGCGGGAGCGAGGGAGCGCATTGAAGACCAGTGTCTACACGGTGCTATGCACCGCCATCCGGCTGGGCGCCGTGCTGTTGTCGGTGCATGCGCTGGAGGATGTGGCGGCGGCGGTCGCCGCCTCCGATGGCAACGCGCACAGGCTACTCGGCAGCCTGATGTTCGCTGGCTTGTACTTCGCTGTGGGTGCCGTTCTCTGGCTGTGGCCGGGCATGCTGGCCTGGTGGGCCAGCAGTCGCTCGAGCGGGCAGGTGCTGGAGATGCCGATCGGTGCGGACGAGCTGCAGCGCATCGCGCTCTCGGTGCTTGGTGTCTGGCAGGTGGTGCAGGGGGTGTCCGGCATGCTGAGCCACGGCGTCGTGATGGTTTTCCTGCGCGACCGGATGACCGATTACTCCACCGGGCATCTGCCGCCCACCGAGTGGCGCTGGGTAGTCTTCTATACCCTGCAGGCGCTGGCTGGTGCCGCGGTGGTGCTGGGGGCTGCCGGGTTGGTTGGCCTGTTCCACCGTCTTCGCCAGTTCCCATCGCCATCCTCATCCCCTGCGGCGACGGATGCCGGCGCGGATCCCTCCCGCTGACGCTAGACTGGGCTCCCCACCCCGCATCCCCGGAGGCGACCGATGAAGAAGAACGTGCTTCGCGTGCAACTGCCAATGTGCCTGCTGGCGCTGGCCGTTTCGTCCCCGTTGATGGCCCAGGCGCGGCGGGTGTCGCCGGACAAGATCAACGGCTACTGGATCCTGCTCAACCGCAGCGTGGACGTGGACGTGCCGAACAGCGGCAAGAACATCTACAAGCCCGGTTGTGTGGCGGTGACCTTCACCATCGGCTCGGACGGCATCCCGCGCGACATCAAGGCGGCCAAGACCGTACCCGCGAGCGATCTGACGCCGGTCGCGGTCAATGCGGTGAAGAACTTCACCTACGGCCCTTCGCTGACCAACCGGGCCGGCGAGCCGGTGGACACCTACTATGTGGTGCCCTTCAACGGGCCGTCCGACAAGGCCGGCCAGCAGGCCCTGATGGCCCCCTGCCAGCTGCCCGGCTACGACCAGAACTGAGCCGCTCTTCCGACCGCCCCGGTGCCGTCGGGCGTTCTGGCCTATAATCCGCCGCTTTCAGCCTTGCCGCTCCCGGTTCCGGGGGCGGCGTATCCTTTGCGCGGCCTGGCGGCCGCTGTCGTTTCCACGGAGTCGTCATGAGCATCGAAGATCTGGAAAGCATCGCGCTGGCGATGGTCGCGCCCGGCAAAGGCATCATCGCCATCGATGAGTCGACCAAGACGATCGCCAAGCGGTTCGAATCGGTCGGCATCGAGAACACCGAAGAGAATCGCCGCGCCTACCGCGAACTGCTGCTGACCGCGCCAGGCCTGAACGAGCACATCTCCGGCGCGATCCTTTACGACGAGACGATCCGCCAGTCGACCAGGGACGGCGTGCCGTTCACCCAGGTGATGAAGAAGCTCGGCATCATCCCGGGCATCAAGGTCGACAAGGGTCCGGTGCCGCTGGCCGGCTTCCCGGGCGACGTGGTCACCGAGGGCCTGGACGGCCTGCGCGAGCGCCTGGCCGAATACGCCAAGCTCGGCGCGCAGTTCGCCAAGTGGCGCGCGGTGATCAACATTTCCGAGGACAACCCCAGCTCGACCGCGATCGAGGCCAACTGCCACGCACTGGCCCGCTATGCCGCGCTGTGCCAGGAAGCCGGCCTGGTGCCGATGGTCGAGCCGGAAGTGATCATGGACGGCGACCACTCGATCGACGTCAGCTACGAAGTGCACGAGGCCGTGCTGCGCAGCCTGTTCAACGCGCTGTACGAGCAGAACGTGATGCTCGAGGGCACCATCCTGAAGGTGTCGATGGTGATCCCGGGCAAGGACGCCGAGGAGCAGGCCGAGGTCGAGGAAGTCGCCGAGGCCACCGTGCGCGTGCTCAAGTCCACCGTGCCGGCCTCGCTGCCGGGCATCGTGTTCCTCTCCGGTGGCCAGACCGATGAGCAGTCCACCGCCCACCTCAATGCGATGAACCGCATCGGCCCGCATCCGTGGCCGCTGTCGTTCTCCTACGGTCGCGCCATGCAGCAGGCCGCTCTGAAGCTGTGGGCCAAGGACATGAAGGCCAACTACGCCGAGGCGCAGAAGACCGTCGCCGCGCGCGCGAAGGAAAACGGCCAGGCCGCGCTGGGCCGCTGGACCGGCGGCAAGTAGGCCGACCCTTCGTCCGAAGAAAAACGGGCGCCCTGGGGGCGCCCGTTTTCGTTTCACACTGCGGTGTGGATCAGAAGCGGTATTCGGCGCTGACCGAGACCATGTCGGTGCTCAGGTCGACGTTGTGCTTCTTGGCGTCGAAGTAGTCATAGTTCAGGCCGACGCTGAAGTTGTTGGTGAAGTCGTAGCCGAAGCCTGCGCCGGCGTACCAGCTGGTCTTGTCCAGGCTCTCGCGGATCGGGTTGGAATCGTTGCTCAGGCCATGCCCCTTCCACGCGTACAGGCCGGTGCGGGCACTGATGTACCAGTTCGGGTTGATGTTGAAATGGCCGTTCACGCCGGCGGTCCAGCCGTGCAGCTGGGAGCGGCCGCTGTCGACGACGTTGTTGCTGTTGAAGACGTTCTTGACGTGGATGTTGCCCAGGTCGTTGTAACCGGCCTCGACACCCAGCGCCACGTTCGGGTTCAGCGACCAACGGTAGCCGCCGTTGAGGGCGTAACCGGTGTCGTGCCCGTCGTACGGGCCCTTGTTGATGGAGGTGCGGCCGACATTGCCGTTGACGAACCAGCCACCGTTGTCGGACGGCGCACTCTGCGCGAACGCGGCAGGGGCGGCCACCAGGCCGGCGGAAACCAGGGCAAGGGCAAGCAGAGTCTTCTTCATCGCGATGATCCTCTTGTTGTTATCGCAGCCGGGCGCTTTTGGGGGAGATGCCGCGGCTGTCGTGGGGCGTGCCGGCCGGTCCGGCCGGCACGGGGACTTAGATGGGTGAGTGCCCCGAAAGATTCAATACCGGTGAGTACAGTATTAATCCCGGGTTAAGCGTGGCAGCACACACCCGCCCGCCGGAACCAAGTTCAGAACCGGTACTCGGCGGTCAGCGAGGCCGCATCGGTGGTCAGCTTCACTCCGCTCTTCGCAGCGTGGTAGTAGTCGTAGGACAGGCCGAGGCCGAAGTGATTGTTGATGTCGTAGCCGATGCCGGCTCCGGCGTAGTAGTCGACCTTGCTCAGGTCGCGGCGATTGCCGGCATCCGGATCCTGCATGCCCGGCGCATGCCAGCCGTACAGGCCGGTGCGTCCGCTCAGATACAGGCCGCGATAGATGTCGATGCGGCCGTTGACGCCCGCCGTCCAGCCGCGCAGGGCGTGGCGCTGCGTGGTCAGGTTGACGTCGTTGCTGTTG
The DNA here is from genome assembly GCF_000334915.1 of Dyella ginsengisoli LA-4. Taxonomy (GTDB): domain Bacteria; phylum Pseudomonadota; class Gammaproteobacteria; order Xanthomonadales; family Rhodanobacteraceae; genus Dyella_A; species Dyella_A ginsengisoli_A. The sequence goes on from NZ_AMSF01000010.1 coordinate 145,434, forward strand.
AAGACGTTCTTGACCTTGAAATTGCCGAGATCGTTGTAACCGGCCTCGATGCCCAGCCCCATATCCTGGCCGACCTTCCAGCGATAGCCGCCGTTGATGCCATAGGTCGTCGGATGGTCGTCGTACGGGCCCTGCGAAACGTGTGCCTGGCCGACGCTGCCGCCAATGAACCAGTTGCCGGTGCCGACCGCCTGACCGGGCTGGTAGTTGCCGGCCGTCTCCGGTGACGTGTTGCCGGCATCCTGGGCCAGGGCGGGGAGCGCGCAGGCACTGGCGGAAACGAAAGCAAGGGCGAGCAGTGACTTCTTCATCGGGACTTCTCCTTTTTATGTTTTTCGCTGTACGGCCGGGGATGCCGTGATCAGGGCGCCTGGGGAGGGCGCGGGGGCATTGAACGGCGGCGAGCCTGAAGCGAGCCGATATCCGGCCCCAAAAAGTTAAGCGGCAATTAATCGCCGTTGTCCTACGCGTGCGTGCCCGCCGCATCGCGGCCCTGCCTGTGCCGGTCGGCGGATCGCGGCGGCGGCGCGACTCGCGCCGCCGAATCGGCGACAATGGCGTCTTTTCATGCCCCTTCCGGAGACGCCGATGACCACCCGCCGCGAACTCGCCAATGCCGTGCGCGCCCTCGCCATGGACGCCGTGCAGGCGGCCAATTCCGGCCACCCGGGCATGCCGATGGGCATGGCCGACATCGCCGAAGTGCTGTGGAACGACTTCCTGCGCTTCAACCCGGCCAACCCGAAATGGCCGAACCGCGACCGCTTCGTGCTCTCCAATGGCCACGGCTCGATGCTGCAGTACGCGCTGCTGCACCTGACCGGCTTCGACCTGCCGATGAGCGAGCTCAAGCACTTCCGCCAGCTCCATTCGAAGACCGCCGGCCACCCGGAAGCCAGCGAGACCCCCGGGGTGGAGACCACCACCGGCCCGCTCGGCCAGGGCCTGGCCAACGCGGTGGGCATGGCGTTGGCGGAGAAGGTGCTGGCGGCGCACTTCAACCGTCCCGGCCACACGGTGGTCGACCACCACACCTACGTGTTCCTTGGCGACGGCTGCCTGATGGAGGGCATCTCGCATGAAGTGGCCTCGTTGGCCGGCACCTGGGCCTTAGGCAAGCTGGTGGCGATCTACGACGACAACGGCATCTCCATCGATGGCGAGGTGCATGGCTGGTTCACCGACGACACGCCGGCCCGTTTCGAGGCCTACGGCTGGAACGTGATCCGCCACGTCGACGGTCATGACGCCGACGCGATCAAGGCCGCCCTCGCACAGGCCACCGCACAGTCCGCCAAGCCGACCCTGATCTGCTGCAAGACCATCATCGGCTTCGGTTCGCCGAACAAGCAGGGCAAGGAAGAGAGCCATGGCGCCGCGCTGGGCAAGGACGAGGTGGCGGCCGCCCGCGACATGCTCGACTGGCGCTCGCCGCCGTTCGAGATCCCGTCCGAGATCTACGCTGGCTGGGACCACAAGGCGAAGGGCGCGGCCGATGAGCAGGCCTGGAAGGACGCTTTCGCCGCCTATGCCAAGGCGCACCCGGAACTGGCCGCCGAGTTCGAGCGTCGCCTGCGCGGCGAGCTGCCGGCGGACTGGGCCGAGAAGTCGCAGGCCTATGTGGCCAAGCTGCAGCTCGAGGGGCCGGAAGTGGCTTCGCGCAAGGCCTCGCAGATGACGCTGGATGCGTTCGGCCCGTCGCTGCCGGAGCTGATCGGCGGTTCGGCCGACCTGGCTGGCTCCAACCTCACCAAGTGGAAGGGCTCCAGGGACGCCGGCAACGGCGACAGCGCCGGCGGCCAAGGCAACTACGTCTACTACGGCGTACGCGAGTTCGGCATGAGCGCGATCGCCAACGGCCTGGCGCTGCACGGCGGCTTCATCCCGTACGACGCCACCTTCCTGGTGTTCTCCGACTACGCGCGCAATGCGGTGCGCATGAGCGCGCTGATCCCGGCGCAGGCCATCCATGTCTACACCCACGACTCGATCGGCCTGGGCGAGGACGGTCCGACCCACCAGCCGGTGGAGCACCTGGCCAGCCTGCGCTACATCCCGAACAACCACGTGTGGCGTCCGTGCGATGCGGTCGAGTCGGCGGCTTCGTGGAAGGCGGCGATCGAGCGCAAGGGCCTGCCGAGCTGCCTGGTGTTCTCGCGGCAGAACCTCAAACACCAGCAGCGCACGACCGAGCAGGTGGCGGACATCGCGCGCGGTGGCTACGTGCTGTCCGATCCGGCCGATGCGCGCTTCCAGGCGATCCTGATCGCCACCGGTTCGGAGGTCGAGCTGGCGATGGAGGCGATGCGCACCCTGGCCCAGCAGGGCATGGCAGTGCGGGTGGTGTCGATGCCGTGCACCGAGGTGTTCGATGCCCAGCCGCAGGCTTACCGCGAGGCGGTGCTGCCTGGCTGGTGCCGCGCCCGTGTGGCGGTGGAGGCGGCCACGGCCGACTTCTGGCGCAAGTACGTCGGACTGGATGGCGAGGTGGTCGGCATGCACTCGTTCGGTGCGTCGGCGCCGGCGCCGCAGCTGTTCGAGCACTTCGGCTTCACCGTCAGCCACGTGGTGGATGCGGTCAAGCGCGTGGTGGGTTGAACGAAACGGGTGTCGTGACGACGGGCCGCGCAAGCGGCCCGTCGCTTTTGGAGGGATGCGGGGCATGGTCGATCAGCAACGTTTCATCGTCTTCGGTGCGCCCAGCATCGGCGAAGAGGAGATCGCCGAGGTCGAGGCCTGCATGCGGTCGGGTTGGCTGGGCACCGGGCCCCGGGTCGCCCGCTTCGAGCAGGCCTTCGCCGAGTACAGGCAGGCGGGCGCTGAGCGCGTCGCGGCGGTGAATTCCTGCACCGCGGCCCTGCACGTGAGCATGGTCGCGGCGGGCCTCGAGCCGGGGGGCGAGGTGATCACCACGCCGCTCACGTTCTGCGCGACCGTCAACGCGATCGAGCATGCCGGCCTGGTGCCGGTGCTGGCGGACGTCGATCCGCACACGCAGAACATCGATCCGGAGGCGATCGAGGCGGCAATCACCCCGCGCACCCGCGCGATCCTTCCGGTGCACTTCGCCGGTCGACCCTGCGCGATGGACCGGATCATGGACATTGCCAGGCGGCATGACCTGGTGGTGATCGAGGACTGTGCCCATGCGATCGAAACCACCTTTCGCGGCCAGCCCGCCGGCACGTTTGGCGATTTCGGCTGCTTCAGCTTCTACGTGACCAAGAACGTGGTCACCGGCGAGGGCGGCATGATCCTGGGCCGTGACCGCGAGCGTATCGCCCGTGCCCGCATGCTCGCCCTGCACGGTATGAGCAAGGACGCCTGGCATCGCTTCGGCGATGCCGGCTACAAGCATTACCAGGTGCTGGAGTGCGGCTTCAAATACAACATGATGGACCTGCAGGCGGCGATCGGGCTGCCGCAGCTGGCCAAGGTGGAAGCCCATTGGGCGCGCCGTCAGGCGATCTGGCAGCGTTACGACGAGGCCTTCGCCAACCTGCCGATCGGCCTGCCGGCGGCGCCGGAGGCGGACACCCGGCACGGCCTTCACCTGTACACCGTGATGATCGACGAGGCGCGCTGCGGCATCTCGCGCGATGCCTTCCTCGACGCCATGAACGCGGCGCGCATTGGTACGGGCGTGCATTACCTCGCCGTTCCCGAACACCCCTACTACCAGCGGCGCTACGGCTGGTCGCCAGAGCAGTGGCCGAACGCGATGCGCCTGGGGCGGCAGACCGTCAGCCTGCCTCTCAGCCCCGGACTGTCCGGGGGTGATGTGGAGCGCGTGATCGCCGCCGTGCGGCGCATCCTGTGCGGCAAGGCCTGACCGGTAGGAGCCCGCTGGCGGGCGATGCCTTGGCTCCTGATCCATATCCGAGCGAAGAGCAGAAGCATCGCCCGCCAGCGGGCTCCTACAGAAAACGGGGCGTCAGCCCTCCGCGCGGGCCCTGAGCGCCGCCACCGCCGGCAGTTCCTTGCCCTCGAGGAATTCGAGGAACGCGCCGCCGCCGGTGGAGATGTAGGACACGTCCTTCTCGATGCCGTACTTGTCCACGGCCGCCAGCGTGTCGCCGCCGCCGGCGATCGAGAACGCCGGGGAGGCGGCGATCGCGCGGGCGAGGGTCTCGGTGCCCATGCCGAAGGCATCGAACTCGAACACGCCCACCGGACCGTTCCACACCACCGTGCCGGCCTTGGCGATCAGCGCGGCGTAGCGTTTGGCGGTCTCCGGGCCGATGTCCAGGATCATCTCGCCGTCCTTGACCTGGTCCACCGCCTTCACCGTCGGCGTCGCCTGCGCGGAGAACTCCGGCGCGACCACCACGTCCACCGGCAGCGGCACCTCGGCACCGCGGCGCTTGGCGTCGGCGATGACCTTCTTCGCCGCGTCGAGCAGGTCCGGCTCGTACAGCGAGTTGCCGACGCCGTGGCCGGCCGCGGCGATGAAGGTATTGGCGATGCCGCCGCCGACGATCAGCTGGTCGACCTTGCCGATCAGGTTTTCCAGCAGGGTGAGCTTGGTGGAAACCTTGGAGCCGGCGACGATCGCCAGCAGCGGCTTGGCCGGGTGCTCCAGTGCCTTGCCCAGCGCGTCCAGCTCCGCGGCCAGCAGCGGCCCGGCGGCGGCTACCTTGGCGAAGCGGATCACCCCATGGGTGGAGGCCTGGGCACGATGCGCGGTGCCGAAGGCATCCATCACGAACACGTCGCACAGCGCCGCGTACTTCTTCGACAGCGCCTCGTCGTCCTTGCCCTCGCCGACGTTCATGCGGCAGTTTTCCAGCACCACCACCTCGCCCTCGGCGACGTCCACGCCGTCGAGGTAGTCGCGCACCAGCCGTACCGGCTTTCCGGGCTTGTCGCCG
>NZ_AMSF01000011.1 GCF_000334915.1 Dyella ginsengisoli LA-4
ATGCAACGCGCATCGTCTCGCGCGTGGGCGTCGATGCGGGCATCGCATGCCTCGAGGCGCTCGCGCACCTGCGCCCAGGGGGCGGCCAGGTCGCGCAGCAGTTCGCGGAACTCGCCGGGCAGTTCGTAGGCCTCCAGGTCGGCCAGCACCCGGCGCAGGGCCGCATCGCTGTTGGCCACCACGATGCCGAACTCGGTCAGCAG
>NZ_AMSF01000012.1 GCF_000334915.1 Dyella ginsengisoli LA-4
ACATGAAGATTGGCAGTGGCCCGAAAGCCTGGGGCAAAGGCGTCATGCACCCGGGGTTGATCGGAAGTCTCTTACGGATTTGTTAGGCGTCATCTGCCTGACGCTCGTGCCCGGTTTCAAAGAATGCATCTATGTATTCCGTTGGAGCCAACGAACTCTCTCGCAAAAGTGAGAAAACCTCAACGCCGGATGCTGCGATTGACTCAAACAGTGCGAACCCCTGAGATAAGCCAAGAAATTGCATGTCACTATCTGCGACATATGTCTTTGCCTCCTTCTCGGCGAACAAGATGGCTTGATCAATGCTCTGTGCTTGCCAAACGGTAATGCGTTCTTCGTAAAGGTGTTCAAGGAGCTGATCCGGGCGGCGTTCCCAGAGGAAAAGGCAGCGAACCGAGTAGGAATTCATTGTGTTGCCTAACGCTGGAGTTAAGCGGCGCGCGGTACGCGCGTCCGCTTGGACGAGTGGTTAGGGCGCATCTTGCGGCCGACCGTGAAGGTTGTACAGCATGCCCCCAGAAGGTGCGGACGGGTCAACTACTCCGGGGCTCAATTCAACCTGGACACGGCGACCATCGATGACGATGGCATGTCGAGCCAAGGTTGTTCGTTGGGCTTTTAAGTACTCCACTTTGACAAGCGAGTTGTTGGCCCAGCGCGCGTTGATGCCATAAGCCTGCGCGTTTCTGGTAGCACCATAAAGATTGACTACTGAATCTGCGATGGTGCAATGACTACCGTGGGGCGCAAAGCACAGGCCGTATGAAAACGAAGTCGTCGCGCCGCCATTTGACTCAATGACGATAGCGTCGACTCTACCGTCTGGCGATGCTGAGCGCGCGACCTCATCATGCGAGGGGGAAGCAGCGACGCAACTGCCGAGTAGAAGCAACAGCAATACTCCGGAAAATTTCACCAAGTGCGCCCTAACGCTTGAGGTAAGCGGCCCGCGTCAGCGGGTCCGCTTGAGTGAGTGGTCAGGGATCACACGCTGCCCGGTGGCACGGTGAAACCTGCGGCTGCTGCAACTGACGGCCAATTGGCATTGCCAAGCCCTGCTGCCATAAGCGTATCGCGCCAATCTACCTGAGATTGCTTGATCGCAGCGCGCAGGGACTCGATGTTGGCATGAGCGAGCATAAGTGCCGCGATTTGAACGCGCTCTCGTGCTACTGCCCACTCAGGAGTTTGCGGTGGCTGAGGCATGCTGGCGAGGACGGCAAGTGCCGCGCTAGCGTCTTGCTCTGGAAAGGTCGAGCGAACCTTAGCTTCGATCGTTGGGGAAACGTCCATATGAGCCCTAACGCTGGAGTTAAGCGGCGGCGAAGCCGTCCGCCTTGAACGAGTAGTTAGACGCTACCTGCCGAAAATTGTGAGACATCTTTGAGCGCCTGTACGTGCCATGCGGCAAAGTTGGAAAAACTGTAAGCCCGCTCCGGAGTGCTGCAGACCATGATGACTTCGGGATTTGGTGATGGTACTGCCGCATTGAAGCAAGCAATGTCGTCGTACAGATCGGTCTTGGCAAATGGGACAAGAGGTTTACCTGCGCCTAGAGTTATGCGATGCATCAGCTGCCCTGCTTCAGACTTGGCGTCAACGATCCACCAAGGATAAAGATCCAACGCTGGTCCAGAGGCGAGTGCGAGAAACTCCGGCGGGTACGAAAATGTAGCTGGCAAGAGCTCGGCTGGAAAGACAGGAAATGTCATGAACTCTCCCGTGGCGCCTAACGCCTGAGTTGAGCGGCGGCGGAGCCGTCCGCCTCGAACGAGTGGTTAGGCATTTGGCGTGCTGCCTCGATTGGGCAAAGCTAGCACCGACCGAATGTGCATGCTGATGAACAATGCGGCCCCCAAACAGGCAATGGAAAAGCTAGCGGCGGCGCACGGCGAAACCAGCCAAATAAGAGAGGCGAGCGCGACAAAGAGCGCCAATATACCGGCGAGGCCAAGAAGGCCGGCGGCGGCTGCCTTGTAATGAGGGTACGAATCGCTGCCCCTGATGATGTATGGCTGCACGTATTGCCAAGCTGCAAGCCATACCGGCATGCCGAGAGAGGCTGCCCACAAGGCAATGAGTTGTGACTGCGACTTAGTGCTTGCCTGCACGACTACCAGGATGATTGCAGTGCATAGACCAGCACCTGCTATTGCGGCCGAGCGCATTTGTAGGAGCATTGTTTCAGAAAGCGGCATTGTTCCCTCGACGCCTAACGCTTAGTAGACCCCACATCCGGGGTGTTGCGCCGAGTATGCACGGCTCTCGACAGGGTGGACAAGCGGCAAATTACTAAACGTCATCAGGCGCTTGCGTGACATTATTGGCGAGGATTGCGCCCCACGATGTCGGTGTTACACGGCGAATGTGGGGGTGTATGAGTTACGCAGGCGGAAACGGGGGTGTAACAGAGGCGAATTCGCCGCGGTTGCTGGATCAGGTGCGTTCGCGTTTGCGGCTTCGGCACTACAGCCTGCGAACGGAGCAGGCATGCATCTCTGAAAAAGGGGACGGGGCAATTAGGTTCTATGCCCGGTCCCGGGAAGGCGCCTTGGGCCGTTCCGAGGCCGCGGTGCTGCCGGCCGGTCAATGGCCCGTACGATCAGCGCCTGGAGCGATGGGTCGCCCATAGTGAATCCCTGCCAAAGGTGCTCATGGTCGCGCTATCGCCCCATCACGACCGAAACGATCCGCCAGCGCGTCGGTGGCGGTGACCAGGGCATCGACGATCGCCGGGTCGGCGGCACTGTGGCCGGCGAGCACCACGCGCAGCTCGGCCTCGGGCCAGGCCCGGGACAGGTCCCAGGCGCTTTTCATCGGACAGATGATGTCGTAGCGGCCGTGCACGATCGTCGTCGGGATGTGCCGGATGCGGTCGACGCCGTGCAGCAGCTGGTCCGGCTCCAGGAAGATGCGGTGGCGGAAGTAGTGCGCCTCCATCAGGGCCAGGCTCACCGCGCGGTGCGGATCGTCGAAGTCGCCGCCGCCGTCCGGGTCGTGCACCAGGGTGGTGCCGCCGCCTTCCCAGGCGCTCCACGCGTGCGCCGCGGCCAGCCGGGTGGCTTCGTCCGGGCTGGTGAGCCGGCGCCAGTAGGCCTCGAGCATGGAGTCGCGTTCGGCCTCGGGAATGTGCGCGACGAAGCGCGCCCAGCGCTCGGGGAAAATCTGCCGCGCACCGCCGTCCACTTCGTTGAACCAGCGCAGCTCCTCGTCGCGGCCGAGGAAGATGCCGCGCAGCACGAGGCCGAGCGCACGCTCCGGGTGGGTCTGCGCGTAGGCCAGCGCCAGCGTGGAGCCCCACGAGCCGCCGAACACCACCCAGCGCTCGATGCCCAGATGCTGGCGGATCGCCTCGATGTCGGCCACCGCATGCCAGGTGGTGTTGTCGGTGAGTTCGGCGAACGGCCTGGACTGGCCGGCGCCGCGCTGGTCGAACAGCACGATGCGGTAGCGCGCCGGATCGAAGAAGCGCCGGTGGTAGTCCGACAGTCCCGCGCCCGGCCCGCCGTGCAGGAAGATCACCGGCAACCCGTCCGGGTTGCCGCACTGCTCGACGTAAAGCGTATGCAGGCCGTCTACCGGCAGGTGCTCGGTGGCGTACGGCGTGATCTCGGGATACAGCGTGCGCATGGCGTGCTCCGTGAGGGTGGGCGACCAGCCTAGTCCACCGGCAGGGCGGCGGCGGCATTCCACATCGTGCGGGTGATCGGGCGGTTCACGTGAGGTGCCTGCAGTACCACCAGGGTGGTGGTGCTGATGCTGGGGTGGATCTTCAGCAGGCGGTCGAGCACGGTTTCCAGATGGGTGATGGACATCGCCACCAGGTGCAGCAGGGCCGAGTCCTCGCCGGCCAGTCGCCGGCAGTCGAGCACCTCGGGAATGTCCTCGACGATCTCGCCGATGCGCTTGCACACGCCGCCATCGCAGCGCAGCCGCACCATCGCGTCGATGCTGTAGCCCAGCCGTCGGGGGTCGATCACGGCGCGGTAGCCGCGGATCACGCCGGCCTCCTCCAGTCGACGCACCCGCTCGGCCACCGCCGGCGCCGACAGGTGCACCAGCCGCCCCAGCTCGGCATAGCCCAGACGCGCGTCGGCCTGCAGCGCTTCGAGCAGTTGCCAGTCCTTGGCATCGATATCGGGTTTGGAATCCACGGTAGCTCTCCCTGAAGAATCATTGATTCGATGGCGCGGAGCGGCTGGCCCCGTCGATCCATTATTCATGGCAACGGGGCCGCTCACTAGCATGCGCACTTCCCCGTCCCCGGATCTGTTCACCATGGCTAGCCCCGAACGACTCGACGCCCGCGCCCTGGCGCTGGTCGGCATCGCCCTGCTCACCTGGTCCTCGGCCTACGCGGCGATCGCCTACGCGTTGGCTGCCTTCACTCCCGGCGAAGTGGCGCTGGCGCGGCTGGCGATCGCCTCGCTGTGCTTCGGGGTGTTCCTCACCATCCGCCGCGTGCCGCTGCCGGCGCGGCGCGAATGGCCCGGGTTGTTGCTGCTCGGGATCATCGGCTTCACCGTCTACCACCTGGCGCTGAATCACGCGGAGACGCGCATCGCCAGCGGCACCGCATCGATCCTGATCTCGCTGGTGCCGGCGGCGACCGTCGCCGTGTCCGCACTGTGGATGGGCGAACGACTGCCCGCCCGCACGCTGGCGGGCCTTGGCGTGGCGCTGGTCGGCGTGGTGCTGGTGGTGCTGGCCAGCGGCAAGCAGGTGCGCTTCGAGCCGATGGCGGCGCTGGTATTGGTCAGCGTGCTGGCCTCGGCGATCTATTTCGTGGGCGTGAAGCCCTACTTCGCACGCAGCAGCGCGCTGGGTGTCACCGCGTTCGGCTTCTTCGCCGGCACGCTGGGCGCGTTGCCGTTTGGCACGCACCTGCCACAGGCGCTGGTCGCCGCGCCGTGGCCGGCGATCGCGTCGCTGGCGTGGCTCGGCGTGGCGCCGACGTTCGTCGGCTACATCGCCTGGAACTTGGCGATCCATCGCAGCTCGGCCTCGCAGGTGTCCAGCTTCATCTATTTCTCGCCGCCGATCGCGGTGTTGATCGGCTGGGTCTGGCTGGGCGAGCGGCCGGGGCCGCTGACCCTGGTTGGCGGCGTGGTCACCGTGGCCGGGGTGATCCTGGCGAACACGAAGCGGCGTGTGCGACCGGCAACGTGCGACGTGGCGGCGTGCGAGTCCTGAGCCGCCCTGTGCGCCGGGGTCGAAGGATCAGGCGCGGCGCTTCGCGTGGCTGAAATCCAGTGCCGCGGTGAGGTCGCCCGGCGCGGGGCCGCCCGCCGCGATCATCGCTTCCTCGCGCAGCGCCAGCCCGGGCAGCTTCTCCAGCCCGAAGCGGCGGGTGATGAAGCGGGCGATCGAGCCGGTGTCGTAGGTGGTGTGGTCGACGTGGCCCCTCTTCGCCCACGGCGAGACGATGATCGCCGGGATGCGCGTGCCCGGGCCCCAGCGGTCGCCCTTCGGCGGCGCGACGTGGTCCCACCAGCCGCCGTTCTCGTCGAAGGTGATGACGATCAGCATCTTCTTCCACAGCGGGCTCTTCTGCAGCGCCTGTACCACGCGGGCGAGGTGGCGGTCGCCAGCCTCCACGTCGGAGTAGCCGGCGTGCATGTTGAGGTTGCCCTGCGGCTTGTAGAACGCCACCGGCGGCAGCTTGCCGGCCAGCGCATCGGCGATGAACCGGTTGCCCGGGGCCGTCTCGCCCAGGCCGCCGTCGCGCAGGTGCTGCCTGCGTGCCGCGGTGCCGGGAGCCAGCGAAGCGAAGTAGTTGAACGGCTGGTGGTGCACCTGGAAGTTCGGCCGGTCGGGGAACTCGCCCTCGGGGCCGTCGCCGTGGCCGTCCAGCGCGGCCTGGAACGCGCCGGCATACCAGGCCCAGTCGATGCCCTTCGCCGAGAGCATGTCGCCGATGTGCTTGTGGTGCTGCGGCGGCAGGGTGTTCGGGCTGGCCGGGTCGGCACGGGTCGGATCGGTGGGATCCTGGGTGAACGCCGGCGCGTAGGCGGGGCCGATGGTGTTCACGGCATGGAAGTCCGGGGTCAGCGTGGAGCGCCCCTCGAACTTCGGCTTGCCGTCCATCGCGCTGGCCGGCGAGTCGTGCGCGAGCTTCAGGCGTGGATCGTCGACGCGACCGCTTTCGGTGACCGCGATGTTGTATTGCGCCGGACTGGTGTCCGCGTGCGGGTAGAACGGCGGCTGCGCGGCGACCAGGTACTGGTGGTTGAGGAACGAACCGCCGAAGGCGCCCATGAAGAAGCGGTCGCACAGCGTGTACTGCTCGGCCAGGCGCCACAGCCGCAGGTTCACCGCGTTGTCGCCGTAGTGGCCCATCACCAGCGCGCCGGAGTCGCCCCACGCGACGAAGCCGTCGTTGCGGCCGCCATTGATCTGCATCTGGTTCTGGTAGAACGCATGGATCAGGTCGCGGGTCACCACGCCCTGCGGCAGTGGTTCGCCGTCCGGCGTGTGCAGTGCGAACGGCGCGTTGGGCAGGCCGGTGAGGTCGGCTTCGCGCACGTGATAGGTGCGGTGGTTGACCGTCTGCGCGTGCGGCACCAGGCCGTGCCAGATCGGCGGCAGGGTCTTCAGCGGCGTGCCGTCGCGATCCATCTGCACGGCGCGTTCCGGCGCCAGCGCCTCCAGTGGCTCGGCCAGGCCCGGGAAGCCGGCGAACAGGTTGTTGAAGCTGCGGTTCTCCGCAAACAGCACCACCACGTGGTCGATGTGCTCGCGCAGCAGCGTGTCCATCGCGGTGTCGTCGACGACTGCTGCCCCGGTCGGTGCCGCGGCCATCGCCGCGCGCGCCGCCTCGCCGCCGAGTGCAAGGCCGGCACCGGCTACCGCCAGCCCGCCGAGCAGGCGTCGCCGCTGCGGATCGCGCGGCGCGTCGGGCGTGCGGGAAGGAGTTTCGTCGCGGGGTGGCTTGCTGGTCATGGCGGGTCGGGCGGGGGATGCTTGAGGATCGAAGAGCATACGCAGCCCGTCCCCGC
>NZ_AMSF01000013.1 GCF_000334915.1 Dyella ginsengisoli LA-4
GCCGCCATCGGCGCGCTCGGTCTGCTGCTGGCGATCGGCGCGGGCCTGCTGCTGGCGCGCGCCACGCCGGCGCGGCAGCCCGCCGCCAATCTGGTGCGCGGACTCGTACTCGCCGCCTTCGCCATGCTCGCCTACGCCGCGCTGCACTCGATTGCCGGCGCCGCACTGGCCGGCAGCGTGCCGGCGGCCCCGGCGGCGAACTGGATCACCTGGGCGATCCTCGGCCCGACCCTGCTGGCCTTCGCCGCCATCGCGCTGGTGCAGTTGATGCCCGAGACGCTGCAGGCGCGACGCGGCTGGCGCACCGCCTACGTGCATCTCGCGCAGGGTCTCTATGTCGATGCCTTCCTGTGGCATCGCCTGGAGAACCGCGTGTCCACTCCCCCTGTCGCCGCCGCGGAGGCCCGTCGATGAACGCCATGCTGCGCCCCGCCGAAGCCGACGCCGCTCCGGCCGCCACCACGACGCCGACGCTGCAGGCCGCCGTCGCGGATGCCTGTCGCCGGGTTGCCCCGCTGTGGCCGCTCGCCCACTTCGTCGCGGTGAATCCCTTACTCGGCCTCACCGACCTGCCCTTCGCCGAGGCGGCGCAGCGGGTCGCCGCCACCGAGGGCGCCCGCATCACGCCGGCGCGGCGCGTCCGCGTCGAGGCGATCGCCCGCGGCGAGATCACCGACGCCGACCTTGCCGAGGCGCTGCGCCAGGCCGCGCCCGGCCCGCTGCGGCCGGCCGACGTGGCCGAACTCAAGCGCCACCTCGCCGAAGCACATGACCCCACCGGTGATGCGCTGCCCACGGTGCTGTCGCTCGCCGCCATGGTGCACCGGCGCGACGACGAGGCGCTGGCCGACGCCCAGCTCGCGCAGTGGGCGGCCGCGCACTACGACCAGGGCCAGGCGATGTGGGCCTCGCCGTGGCGCGGACTGCGCCCATATGCGGCGTGGCGGCAGCAGGCGCAGCGCGACCGCCGCCCCGAGATCGAAGGTTGGCCGGGCTTCCGCGCCGCGGTGCGCGCGCTGCCGGCCCACGCCGACGCGCTGATCGCCGAAGCGGCCACCGCGCTGGCGCTGCCGGCGCCGGGCCTGCCGCTGTACTTCCAGCGCCTGCTGGCGACGCTCGGCGGCTGGGCCGGCCACGCGCGCTACCGCGACTGGCAGGACGAGCTGCGCGGCGAAACCGGCAGCGAACTGGCCGAGCTGCTCGCCGTGCGGCTGGCGTGGGAGCTGCTGGCGCTGCGCCTCGGCGGCCCGCGACTGGCTTCGGCCTGGGCCGGCAGCCGCGCACGCTTCGTCGAGCACGGCCGCGATCCGCGCCGGCTCCGCGCCTTCATGGTCGACGAGATCGTCCAGCGCGCCTACGAGATCGCCTGGCAGCGCGCGCTGGCCACGAAGCTCGCGAAGCCCAGCGTCTCGGCGGCCGAGCCAGCGCCGCGCGCGCCGGTGCAGGCGGCGTTCTGCATCGACGTGCGCTCGGAAGTGTTCCGCCGGGCGCTGGAAGGCAGCCTGCCCGGGGCCGAGACGCTCGGCTTCGCCGGTTTCTTCGGCATGCCGGTGAGCTACGTCCCGTTCGGCCACGACGCCGGTCGCGCGCAGTGCCCGGCGCTGCTCGCGCCGCCGCTGACCGTGCATGAGCAGCCCAAGCGCAGCTCCGACGGCGACCGCGCGGCGCGGCTCGCGCAGCAGCGCACGCGCAACCTGCGCGCCGCCGGCTGGCAGGCATTCAAGCGCGCGGCGGTGGCCTCGTTCGCCTTCGTCGAGAGCCTGGGCCTGATCTACGCGGCGCGCCTGCTGCTCGACGGCTTCGGGCTGGCCGGGCACACGCCGCGCGGCCGCGGCCGCGACGACATGGAGGCCACGCTGCCGCCGCCGGACGTGCGGCTGGAGCTGGCGACCAACCTGCTGCGCGGCATGTCGCTCACCGAGCGCTTCGCGCGGCTGGTGCTGCTCGCCGGCCACGGCGCCAGCAGCACCAACAACCCCTACGCCAGCGGGCTGGACTGCGGCGCCTGCGGCGGCCACAGCGGCGAAGCGAACGCCCGGCTGGCCGCGCGCGTGCTCAACGACCCGGCGGTGCGCGACGGCCTCGCCGCCCGCGGCATCGCGATTCCCGCCGACACCGTGTTCGTGGCCGGCCTGCACGACACCACCACCGACGCGCTCACCGTGTACGACCGCGACGACGTGCCGGCCAGCCACGCCGACGACCTCGCCCGCCTCGAACAGGCGCTGGCCGAGGCCGGCGCGCGCACCCGCACCGAGCGCGCCGCCCGGCTGGGGCTGGACGCCTCGCCCGAGGGCCTGCGCGCCCTGCTCGCGCGCAGCCAGGACTGGAGCCAGCCGCGCCCGGAATGGGGCCTGGCCGGCTGCGCCGCCTTCATCGCCGCGCCGCGCGAGGCCACCCGCGCGCTCGACCTCGGCGGCCGCGTGTTCCTGCACAGCTACACGTGGGAACAGGACCCCGAGGGCCGCGTGCTCGAGCAGATCATGAGCGCGCCGATGGTGGTCGCCAGCTGGATCAACCTGCAGTACTACGCCTCCAGCGTGGACAACGACGCCTTCGGCAGCGGCAACAAGACCCTGCACAACGTGGTCGCCGGCGTCGGCGTGATGGAAGGGGCCGGCGGCCACCTGCGCAGCGGCCTGCCCTGGCAGTCGGTCTCCGACGGCACGAAGCTGGTGCACGAGCCGCGCCGCCTCACCGCGGTGCTGGCCGCGCCCACCGAGGCGATCGAGCAGGTACTGGCCAGGCAGGCCGGCGTGCGCGCGCTGGTCGAGCACGGCTGGCTGCACCTGTTCGCGCTGCCGCCCGGCGGCGAGGGCCTGCAGCGCCGCGGCATGGACGGCCACTGGGAACGCTTTGCATGAAAGCCGCAGGCGGCCGCCGGCTGTGCGGTCACCTCGACGCGCTGGAGAACGAGGCGATCCACATCCTGCGAGAGGGCGTGGCGCAGGCGCAGCGGCCGGTGCTGCTGTTTTCCGCCGGCAAGGATTCCACCGTGCTGGCCCACCTCGCGGTGCGCGCGTTCCATCCCGCGCCGCCGCCGATACCGCTGCTGCACGTCGACTCCACCTGGGAGTTCCGCGAGCTGCTGGCATTCCGCGATGCGTTCGCGCGGGCGCACCGCTTCGAGCTGCACGTCTACGCCAACGAAGCCGGGCGCGCCGCGGGCATCAACCCGTTCGACCACGGCGAGGCCTACACCACCGCGATGCGCACCGACGCGCTGAAGCAGGCGCTGGATCGCGGCCGGCACGACGTGGTGTTCGGCGGCGCGCGCCGCGACGAGGAGCGCACCCGCGCCAAGGAGCGGGTGTTCTCGGTGCGCAGCGCCACCCACGCGTGGAACCCGCGGCAGCAGCGGCCGGAGCTGTGGAACCTCTACAACACGCGGCTCGCGCCGGGGCAGTCGCTGCGCGCCTACCCGCTATCCAACTGGACCGAGATGGACATCTGGTACTACGCGCTGCGCCGCGAGCTGGCGCTGGCGCCGCTGTACTTCGCCGCGCCGCGCCCGGTGGTCGAGCGCGACGGCGGCCTGCTGGTGGTGGACGACCCGGCGCGGATGCGGCTGGCGCCGGGCGAGACCGTCACGCACCGCCCGGTGCGCTTCCGCACACTGGGCTGCTGGCCGGTGACCGGAGCGATCGCCTCGGACGCGCGCGACCTGCGCGCGGTAATCGCCGAAACCGCGCGCGCCAGCGGCTCGGAGCGCCAGGGCCGGCTGGCCGATCGTGAAGGCGCCGGCAGCCTCGAACAGCAGAAGCTCGAAGGCTACTTCTGATGACCGGCGCGGCACCTTCGCTGCGCGGCGAGACCGCGGTGCTGGCCACCATGCACGGCAAGGAACGGGCGATCGCGCCGCTGCTGGCGCGCCTCCTCGGCGTGCGCGTGGTGGTACCGGAGGACTTCGACACCGACCGCTTCGGCACATTCAGCCGCGACGTGGCGCGTACCGGCACGCCGCTGGAGACGGCGCGTGCGAAGATCGCCGCCGGCTTCGAGCGAGTCCCCGACGCGCGGCTCGGACTGGCCAGCGAAGGCAGCTTCGGGCCGCATCCGCAGGTGCCCTTCGTCAGCTGGGGCAGCGAGCAGGTGGTGCTGGTCGACCGCGCCACCGGGCTGGAGCTGGTCGGCCGCCACGAGGCGCCGGCCGCACATTTCGTGCATGCGCAGGTGGACGACGTGGACGCCGCACGGGCTTTCGCCGCGCGCGTCGGCTTTCCCCGCCAGGGCGTGATCGTGATGGGCGTGGTCGACGGCCAACCCTCGCCCGCCGTCGCGCTGGCCAAGGATGCGTACGACGACCACACGTTGGTCGCCGCCGTCCGTCGCGTACTGGATATCTGCGGCGCGGCCTCGGTGGAAACCGACATGCGCGCCCACCGCAATCCGCAGCGCATGCGCTGTATCCGCCGCGCCACGGTCGACCTGCTGCGCGCCTGGCGCAGTCCCTGCCCGGCCTGCGCGCGCCCGGGCTTCGTGGTCAACGCCCGCCTGCCCGGCCGGCCCTGCGGCTGGTGTGGCGCGCCGACCCGGCAGGTGCTGGCCGACGAGCGGCGCTGCGCCGGCTGCGGCCACCTCGAACGGCGCCCGCGCGACGACGGTCCGGCCGACCCCGCGCACTGCGACGCCTGCAACCCCTGACGCACCCCCGGACTTTTTCCGCCGGACGCGGGACACTATGCGTCTTTGATCCCCATGCTTGAGAGGAACGGCCCATGAGCACGGACCGACTGGACATCGTCCGCCCCGACGACTGGCACCTGCACCTGCGCGACGGCGAGGCGCTGGCCTCGGTGATCGGGCACACCGCTCGGCGCTTCGCCCGCGCCATCGTGATGCCCAACCTCAAGCCGCCGGTGACCACCGTGGCGCAGGCACTGGCCTACCGCGAGCGCATCCTCGCCGCGGTGCCCGCGGGCATGACGTTCGAGCCGCTGATGACGCTGTACCTCACCCGGCAGACCACGCCGGAGGAGATCTTCGCGGCCAAGGCCAGCGGGCGGGTGTTCGCGGTGAAGTTCTACCCGCAGGGCGCCACCACCAACTCGGCCGACGGCGTGTCCGATCTCTCCAGCGTCTACCCGGTGCTCGAGGCGATGGAACAGGCCGACCTGCCGCTGCTGGTGCACGGCGAGGTAACCGACCCGGCGGTGGACGTGTTCGATCGCGAGAAGACCTTCATCGACCGCCACATGGTGCCGCTGCGCGCGCGCTTCCCGAACCTGCGCGTGGTGTTCGAGCACATCACCACCGCCGACGCCGTGCAGTTCGTGCAGGCGCAGGACAGGCACGTGGCTGCGACGATCACCATCCACCACCTGCTGCTCAACCGCAACGCGCTGTTCGACGGCGGCGTGCGCCCGCATCACTACTGCGCGCCGGTGCTCAAGCGCGAGCAGCATCGCCAGGCGCTGCTCGCCGCGGCCACCGGCGGCGACGCCCGCTTCTTCCTCGGCACCGACAGCGCACCGCATCCGCGCGAAGCCAAGCTGGCCGACTGCGGCTGCGCCGGCATCTTCACCGCGCACGCGGCGATCGAACTGTACGCCGAGGCGTTCGAGGAGGCCGGCAAGCTGGAAAGCCTGGAAGGCTTCGCCAGCTTCCACGGCCCCGACTTCTACCGCCTGCCACGCAACACCGCACGCATGGTGCTGGAGCGCCGCGCCTGGACCGTGCCGGACACCGTGCCGCTGGGCGCCAGCGTGTGCGTGCCGATGCGCGCCGGCGGTCAGGTGGCGTGGTCGATCGTGGACGCATCCGCCGCCTGAGGGCAGCGGATCAGCTCGCGTCGAGCGCCGACCAGTCGACCGCGGGCAGTTGCTCGAAACCCGGCCGGGCGAACAGGAAACCCTGGAACAGCCCGATGCCGAACTCGCGCAGCAGCGCGAATTCGGCACGGGTCTCCACGCCCTCGGCGATCACCTCGATGTGCAGCGCCTGGCACACGCCGAGGATCCCCCGCACGATCGCCTGGCGCACCGGGTCGGTATCGATCGCGCGCACCAGCGCCATGTCCAGCTTGATGATGTCCGGCTGGAACTCGGCCAGCAGGTTGAGGCCCGAATAGCCGGCGCCGAAGTCGTCGATGGCCGTCTTGAAGCCCTGCCGCTTGTACTCGCGGATGATGCTCTTCAGGTGCTCTTTGTCGACCAGCTGCTCGTTCTCGGTGATCTCGAAGATCAGCTGCTCGGTGGGAAAGCCGGACCGCCGCGCGGCCTCCAGCGTGGCGCGGATGCAGGTGGCGGCCTGGTACACCGCATTGGGCAGGAAATTGATGCTCACGAAGCACGGCATCGCCAGCCGCGAGGCCAGCTCCACCGCCTTGACCCGGCAGGCTTGGTCGAACACGTAGCGGTTGTCCACCGTCACCTGCGGCAGGATCGTCTCCGCCCCCTCGCCCTGAAGGCCCCGGATCAGTGCCTCGTAGGCGAACACCTTGCGTTCGCGCACGTCGACGATCGGCTGGAACGCCATGGTGAAGTCGAACGGCAGATCCTCGCCGGGACGGCAGGCGTTGCACGATGGCAGGGAGGGCGTGTCAGGGGTCACGTCAACGTGTCGACGAGGTGGGACCACCAGCATAAGCGGCCATGTCGGGCCCCGCCAAACCGATACCGCCCGGTCCGCGTTCCCCACGACGCGAGGGTCACGGGGAATCCGGCATTACAGCGCCTGCCAGCGCCTCCAGTGATTGCACATCGCGCGTGGCGCCATCTGGGTTCGGTGGGTGGTGGACACCGGGTTCGCGCAGGCCGCGGTCTTCAGCGGCCCCTCGAACGTCACGTGGCCGGCCGGCTCGTGGCGTCGCTCGCCGGTCCAGAAATCGCAGGTGAAGCACTGGGTGACGCCGGCGGGTTGGATTTCCACGGAAGGACTCGCTGGGAAGGGGACGGGGCGGTGGCACTCGCGGCATCACTGCGAATATCACCCGAAGGGCACGAGCGGCTCGCAGGCGGGCCTTCGACGCTGCAGCGTTACGGGTGCCGGACGTCGTTGGATCCCCGACTCGACTGCGGCCACACCGATTGCTGCGCGCACGTTCGTCCGACGCGGGAAAACGTTGCGCACGATCCATGCAAAAAAGCCCCGCCGCGACGGTCGACGTGGCTCGCAGGGTTGGCTGGGTGCGGCTTGCCGCCGCTCGCATGACACCGCTTGCCTCGCCGCGGCCGGTGGACAAATCACCATAAAGTGTCAGTTTTGACGCTTTATGCCGCCTTGAGCCCTGACACGAATTGCCGTTTCTTTATTTCGGATAGTGGCGACCGCTCCGTGTAGCGGCCGTGGTTGAACGCCTCGCTGCCTCGTGTCTCCGGCAGCGCCGGTTCTGAAAGGTGGCCTATCTCCGCGATTCCCGCGGCGGCATTTCCTTCCCCTCATGCTCGGTCACGAACTTGTCAGCTGGAAGTGGTCGGCCAAAGACTATGGCGGCGGGAGCGCGCCGGCGGATGTGCGCTAGCTAGCCGGCTCGCCGGTCCAGTGAGGGCTCTATTTCAAGAGCGCCCGTGCTCGCCGGGGATGAGTGCGTGCGAATTCGAGTGCACGACCGGAGACAGATATTCGCGGCAGGATCGCGCGCTGTAGAGTGCCTACTGTAAAATTTGTTGACACAAAGATGCGGGACGCGCATGATCCAGCACGTCCGTAGGGCCTCTACTGCTTTGCGGATAAGTGGTGCGGCAGGTTGCAGCCTGCCGCACCGGTTCGAATGTCCCAGTCGACGCTAACCAACAAGGATCAAACCGATGGCACTGTACCAAATCAGTTACGACCTCCGTAAGCAGCGGAATTACGACGCGCTCTACGAGCGCATCAAGGCCTATGGCAACTGGTGTCACGCACTGGAGTCCAGTTGGGTCATCTCCACGCCTCAATCCGCGGTACAGGTCCGCGACAACCTGCGCCAGGCGATGGATAGCGATGACGGGTTGCTCGTCACCCGCCTTTCCGGCGAAGCCGCTTGGTATGGCCTCGGCGAGACCATCAGCACGTGGCTCAAGACGCAGCTCGAAAGCGCTGCGGCGTAATTCACCGGCGCCAGGGATGGCGCCGACACCAACTGAATGGAGGAAGTGAATGCGCGAGCCCTTACGCCACGTCGCCGACATCCGTGTCGGGTACAGCTTCAGAACGAAGATCGAAAACGACCGCGCTGGCGATGTACGTGTGTTGCAGATCAGCGATATCAGAAATGCCGCAGCTCTCGATCCGCAAGCGCTGCCACTGGTCAAGTGGCCAGTAGCGAGCCAGCCGCCGTTGCTGCGCCCGGGAGACGTAGTGATACCGGCGCGCGGCGATCATTACGAGGCTTTGGTCATACGAAGTGACGAGCCCATGGTGGCATCGGGCCAATTATTCGTGATCGAGCCACGGATGGCAGCGGTGCTTCCCGACTATCTGTGCTGGTTCCTCAACAGGCCCGAATCCAGCAACTACATCCTGAAGAATCGTGCTGGCAGCAGTATTCCTTCCCTAAGTCGCCCGGTTCTCGGCGACCTGCCGATCACGATTCCCGCGTTGGAGACACAAAAGAAGATTCTCGCTCTGGCGCAGCTGTCGCAGCAGGAACAACTGCTCAGCCAGCGGCTGCTGGTCAATCGCCAGAAGATGCTCGAGGGCATCTACAGCAAACTCTTGGAGTCGTAAGCAACATGACCACTGTAGATCAAAACGAAATCAACGCCGCCGTCTGGTCGGCGTGCGACACCTTCCGCGGCACCGTGGATCCCAGCATATATAAGGATTACGTCCTTACGATGCTGTTCCTGAAGTACGTTTCGGACGTCTGGCAGGACCACTACGAAGAGTACAAGGCGCAGTACGGTGACCACCCCGAGCTGATCGAGGAGATGCTCAAGAATGAGCGTTTCGTGCTGCCGTCACGGGCCAACTTCTATGCACTCCATGAGCAGCGGCATTCGCCCGGAAACGGTGAGCGCATCGACAAGGCGCTGCACGCTATCGAAGAGGCCAACATCGGCAAGCTGCGCGACGTCTTCCAGGACATCAGCTTCAACTCCACCAAACTGGGCGACGAGCAGCAGAAGAACGACATCCTGCGACACCTGCTGGAGGATTTCGCCAAGCCAGAGCTCAACTTGCGCCCCAGTCGCGTCGGCACCCTCGACATCATCGGCAACGCCTACGAGTTCCTGATCAAGAACTTCGCGTCCACCAGCGGCAAGAAGGCGGGCGAGTTCTACACCCCGCCGGAAGTCTCGACTCTGATGGCGCAGCTGATGGATCCGCAAGAGGGCGATGAAATCAGCGATCCCACGTGCGGCTCCGGTTCGCTTCTTCTCAAGGTCGGCCGGCTGATCCGCGAGCGCACGGGTTCGCGCAAGTACGCGCTGTACGGCCAGGAAGCCATCGGCAGCACCTGGGCGCTTGCCAAGATGAACATGTTTCTGCACGGTGAGGACAACCACCGCATCGAGTGGGGCGACACCATCCGCAACCCCAAGCTGCTTGATGGTGAGGCTGCGTGGGATCCGTTCTCGGCAGTGCGCGGGAAAAAGAAATCTCCGTCCGAGCCGTCAATAAAGCCGGCCAGCCTCAAGCACTTCGACATCGTCGTCGCCAACCCGCCGTTCTCGCTGGAAAAGTGGGGCCACGAGGGTGCCGAGGCCGACACCTTCAGCCGTTTCCGTCGCGGCGTGCCACCACGTACGAAGGGTGACTACGCCTTCATCTTGCACATGATCGAGACCATGAAGCCAGGCAGCGGCCGCATGGCGGTGGTCGTGCCGCATGGTGTGCTGTTCCGTGGCGCTGCCGAAGGCCGAATCCGCAAACAGCTGATCGACGAGAACCTGCTCGACGTGGTGATCGGCCTGCCGGAGAAGCTGTTCTACGGCACCGGTATTCCTGCGGCCATCCTGGTATTTCGCAAGAAGAAGGCCGACGACAAGGTGTTGTTCATTGACGCCAGCCGTGATTACCAGGACGGCAAGAACCAGAACTTCCTTCGCGCCGAGGATCTCAAGAGCATCGTCGATACCGTGCAGGCTCGCCGGAGCGTGGACAAGTACGCCTATCTCGCTAGCCCAGCCGAAATCGCCGAGAACGACTACAACCTCAACATCCCGCGCTACGTCGATACCTTCGAAGAAGAGGCCGAAATCGACCTGATGGCAGTGCGCAAGGAGCGCCTCGAGCTCAAGGCCGAGCTGGCCAGGCTGGAAGAGCAGATGGCGAGCTACCTTAAGGAGCTGGGGTATGAGTGAGCGCAAACCGACGGATAAGCCGGTATCCACTCAGGTGAGGGATCAGATGGAGCCGCGCCTTTCCGAGGGCGAGCTGGTGCTGTACGCCACCGAGGACGGGCTATCCCGGCTCTACCTGCGGGCGGAGGACGGTACCGTTTGGCTAACCCAGGCCGAAATGGCTGAGCTGTTCCAGACCAGCAAGCAGAACATTAGCTTGCATATCAAGAGGATACTCGCCGAAGGCGAGCAAGCTGAATCAACCGTCAAGTTTTACTTGACCGTTCAAACCGAGGGCGAGCGGCGAGTTCGGCGCAAGGTCTATCTGTATGAGCTGGACATGATCCTGGCCGTCGGATACCGGGTGAAATCCCCACGCGGCACGCAGTTTCGCCAGTGGGCCACCGCTCACCTGAAGGAATACCTGGTCAAGGGCTTCGTCATGGACGACGAGCGCCTGAAGGACCCGGCTGGCTGGGACTATTTCGACGACCTGCTGCAGCGCATCCGCGAGATCCGCGCTTCGGAAAAACGGTTCTACCAGAAGCTGCGCGACCTGTTCGCCTTGTCCGTCGACTACCAGGACGATCCGGAAGCCACGGGCCGGTTCTTCGCCACCGTGCAGAACAAAATGCTGTACGCCGTGGCCGGCAAGACTGCCGCCGAAATCGTAGTGGAACGCGCTGATCCCGAGCAGCCCAACATGGCGCTCACCAGCTGGAAGGCCAGCCGTGTGCGCAAGACCGACGTAGTGGTCGCCAAGAACTATCTCCGCGCCGACGAGATCGATGCCCTCAACCGTATTGCAACCATGTTCCTCGACTACGCCGAGGATCGCGCCAGCCAGCGGCAGAATCTGCGCATGGCGGACTGGCAGCAGTATGTAGATCGCTTCGTCGAGTTCAACGAGCGCCCCTTGCTCAAGCATGCAGGCTCGGTCAGCCACGAGCGCATGCAGCAGGTGGCACACGAGCGTTATGCGGAGTTCGACGCCAAGCGGCGCGCGGCTGAAGCCTTGCAAGCAGATGCAGAAGACATGCGGGAGTTGGAGCGGGTCGAGAAGCTCGCTCGCAAAGGGGGCGGGCATGCTTCCTAAGGGGTGGACACGCAAGCCTTTGGCTGACTGTGCGAAATTCGTTTCAGGCGGCACTCCGAACAAGGACACCGAGGCGTATTGGGGTGGTGATTTCCCCTGGATCACCGCGAAGGACATGAAGCAGTTCCGCCTTGGTGCATCCGGGCTGACTCTTACCGAAGCGGGCAAGGCACAAACACGCACGGTACCTGCCGGCTCCATTCTCGTACTGACGCGCGGCATGACGCTGCTGAAAGACTTGCCCGTTTGCGTAACAGCAACCGATGCCGCCTTCAATCAGGACGTCAAGGCGTTGCTCCCCTTCGACGGTGTTGATGCCGACTATCTTGCTTGCCAGTTGATTGCCAGCAAGAACGAAATCCTTGGCCTCGTTGATACGGCAGGTCACGGTACGGGACGTCTCGACACTGACCTGCTAAAGGACTTCGAGGTGGTCATTGCGCCAAGGGCGGAGCAAAAACGTGTCGCGAAGCTGCTGTCCGTATGGGACGCCGCCATCGCCACCACCGAGCGCTTGCTGGCCAATAGTCGAATGCAGAAGTCAGCACTCGCGCGCACTCTTCTAGCGCCACAGCGGAAGGGCGGCAGTTGGAAGACATACCGCCTCGGCTCGCTCTTTCACGAAAGGGCTGAAACGCGCCGCGACAACCTTCCGCTGCTCTCCATTACACGCGACGAAGGCGTTATTCCGCGTGACGACGTGGGACGTAAGGACACCTCTAACGAGGACAAATCCAAGTACCTGCGCATCTGTCCCGGCGACATCGGTTACAACACCATGCGCATGTGGCAAGGCGTCTCGGCATTATCGTCGCTCGAAGGAATCGTCAGTCCCGCCTACACCATTGTGACGCCCAACGAGAAAATTGACGGTCATTACGCCGCCTACCTGTTCAAGCTGCCGAGCATGGTGTTCACGTTCTACCGTCACTCGCAGGGGCTCGTGTCGGACACCTGGAGCCTGAAGTTCGAGCACTTCAAGAAAATCAGTGTTGCCATTCCGAGTCGCGCGGAGCAGGAGCGCATCGTCTGTGTTCTTACCGCTTCCGATGAGGTCATCGCGAGCTTGAATGCCCAAGTAGACAAACTCCGCGCCGAAAAATCAGCCCTGATGCAGCAGCTCCTCACCGGCAGGCGCCGCGTGCGCCTTCCTGCCTCACCTGAGGCCGTATCTGTATGAACGGAAGCGCCCCCGATACCCGCGAGCAGGCCAGTGCGCAGATACCCGCGCTGCACCTGCTGGCCAACCTCGGCTGGCGGTATCTGGGAACGGCGGCATGCCTCGCGCTTCGCGGAAGCACTCGCGAGATACTGCTCAAGCCCCGTCTGATCGAGGCCCTGCAGGCTCGGCGATTCGACTACAAGGGGGGGCTTTATCCACTGTCGCCCAGTGCGATCGACCAGATCGTGCGCGAGCTGTCGGCGCTATCGTTGGCCGAAGGGCTGCTGGCGGCTAACGAGCGGCTATACAACAAACTCGCGCTGGGCATCACCGTCACCGAGTTCATGCCCGACGGCAAAAAGCACCAGCCGACCATTCCCATCATCGACTGGAGTAATCCGGCGGCGAACTTGTGGGACGTCACCGAGGAGTGCGAGCTTTTGTCCGCGCAGGGTACGCATCACCGCACGCCGGACATCGTGTGCTACGTGAACGGCTTGCCGCTGGCGGTGATCGAGGCCAAGCGCCCCGAGTCCGGCCATGCCGGCAAGGCGATGGTGAACGAAGGCATCAGTCAGCACTTGCGTAACCAGCGTCAGGATGAGATTCCGCAGCTGTTTGTCTACGCACAGCTGCTGCTGTCGATTAGTCAGACCGATGGCCGCTATGGCACTACGCACACGGCCGCCAAGTTCTGGTCTCGCTGGCGCGAGGAAGAGTTCGACGACAAAGCGCTCACGACGCTGAAGAACCGTACGCTGCCACTGGATACACAGCCCGCACTGTTCGACGGCAAGCCGCCCAAGTTGCGTGCTTACTTCGAAGCATTGTGGGCGCGGCCGATGCTGCCCACAGACCAGGACCGTCTCCTCGCCGGTTTGCTTGCGCCCGCTCGCCTGCTCGAGTTCCTGCGTGGCTTTGTGCTGTTCGATCGCAAGGTGGGCAAGGTGGTCGCGCGCTATCAGCAGTTTTTTGGCATCCGTGCCCTGCTGGCGCGCATTGCGCAGAAGCGGCCAGATGGCGGGCGTGAGGGCGGCGTCCTCTGGCACACCACGGGTTCGGGCAAGAGCTTCACCATGGTCTTCCTCACCAAGGCGCTGCTCTTGAACGAGGCGTTGAAAGAGTGCCGGGTGGTGGTGGTGACTGACCGTCTCGACCTGGAAGCCCAGTTGGCGCGCAACTTCATGACCGGTGGTGCGTTCGGCTCGGCTATCGGCACGCGCAAGGAGGCCGAGCACAGCAAGGCTACTTCCGGGCGCGAGCTCGCGCGGCGCATTGGTCACGGCACCGAACGCATCACTTTTTCGCTGGTGCAGAAGTTCAATACGGCTTCCAAGCTGCCGGAGTGCCGTAATGACTCGGCCGATCTGGTGGTACTGGTGGACGAGGGTCACCGGAGCCATGGCGGCGAAACCCACGAGCGTATGCGCAAGGCGCTACCGAAGGCGGCCTATATCGCCTTCACCGGCACGCCCTTGCTGAAGGACGAAAAGACGGCGAACAAGTTCGGTGCCATCGTGCACGCCTATTCCATGCAGCGCGCGGTGGAGGACGAAACCGTGGCGCCGCTGCTCTACGAAGAGCGCGTGCCAGAGCTGGATATCAACGAGGATGCCGTCAACCGCTGGTTCGACAAGATCACTGCCGCCCTGTCGTCCGCCCAGAGCTCGGATCTCAAGAAGAAGTTCGCCAGCAAACGGGCTATCTATGGCGCGGCCAACCGCATCGAATTGATCGCCTGGGACATTGCCACGCACTTCAACGAGAACATCAAGCAGTTGGAGCTCGGTCTGAAAGGCCAGGTAGCTACCGACAGCAAGCTCGACGCGATCCGCTACAAGAAGGCGCTGGACGAAACCGGCCTGGTGACCAGTGCTGTTGTGATTTCTGCGCCTGACACCCGCGAAGGCAATGCCGAGATCGACGAAGACGCGATGCCGGAAGTGCAGAAGTGGTGGAAGCAGAACATCGTGGATCGCAAGCTCGATCCTGAGGAATACGAGAAGCAGGTGCTGCAGGACTTCGGTAGTGACGGTTCGCCGGACCTGCTGATTGTGGTCGACAAGCTGCTCACAGGCTTCGACGAGCCACGAAACACCGTGCTTTACATCGACAAGCCGCTGAAAGGCCACAACCTCATCCAGGCCGTGGCGCGCGTGAACCGCCTGCACGACGCCAAGCGCTATGGCGTGCTGGTGGATTACCGCGGCATCCTCAAGGAGCTGGATGTGGCGGTGCGTGCCTATCAGGATCTGGAAGAGCGCACCCAAGGCGGCTACGAGCTGGCCGATCTCGATGGCCTATATCGCAGCTTCAGTACGGAGTACAAACGTCTGCCCGCCTTGCACGAGCGCCTGTGGTCGTTCTTCAAGAGCGTGGCCAACCGCAAGGACACCGAACAGTACCGCGAGATCCTGAAGCCGCACCTCGTGAAGGGTACAGTTGGGGAAGAATATGACGAGCGGCAAAAGCTGCGCGACGACTTTTCGGCGGCGCTGACGGAGTTCGGCCTGTGCCTGCAGACGGCGCTCTCCTCGCGCAGCTTTTTCGAAGATCAAAGCTTCTCCGAGGAGCTGATCCGTCGATATAAGGATGACCTGCGCTTCTTCTCCACTCTGCGCCAAATTGCCCGCAGGGATGCGATGGAGACGATCGACTACAGCGTCTACGAGGATCAGATCCGCAAGCTGGTGGACAAGCAGGTGATTGGCCGCGAGGTTCGCGATCCGCAGGGCGTGTATCTGGTTCATGAGTTAGGCAAGGTCGAGGATCCGCAAGGCTGGACCGAAGAAAAGACTCGCAACGAAACCGACCTCATCAAGACACGCGTGCGCAAGACCATCGAGCAAGAACTCGCAGAAGACCCGTACGCCCAGAAGGTATTTGGCGAGCTTCTGCGGCAGGCGATCGCCGAGGCGGAGGCGATGTTCGACCATCCCCTGAAGCAGTACGCACTGTTCAAAGCATTCGAGCAGAAGGTCGAGGCGCGTGAGACTCCTGGCATACCATCCGCATTGGCGGAGAACCGATACGCCATGGCCTACTTTGGTGCTCTGAAAATGGTGCTTGGCGACGCTGCCTTTGACGCCATGGAGGAAACAGAGCACCAGGCCTACACCGATCTTGCCGTGGAGATCGATCAGGTGGTGCGCGATGCCATCGCCGAGAACTCGCTCAACCCGCAGAACATCGAGGCGGCGGTGCGCAAGGCGTTACTCCCAAAGCTCTTCGCGCGAGTGGGCCTGGATCAGGCGAAGGCCGTGGTTGACCAGATCATCCAGATCGTGCGGGTGGGCTTGAGTCGTGCGTGAGGTGTTACCGCATGAAGCCGACTGGAGCATCCACTACGGTGAGGAGATCATTCGGTTCGCAGTACGTAGGCAGCCGCAGCGCCATCGCGGCAGCATCGCCATCCACGTCGAGCCACCCGGCCGCGTGGTCGTGGATGCCCCGCATGATGCTTCGCGGCCAACCGTACTCGCCGCGGTGCGGAAGCGAGCGCGGTGGGTGCATGAACATCTCGCCAGCTTCCGCCGCCGGCACCTTCATGTATTGCCACGTGAATACGTCAGCGGCGAGGCCGTGATGTACCTCGGACGCCGTTATCGTCTGAAGGTGATTCCTGCTGACGTAGCCGAAGCCAGCGTAAAGCTGTGCGGAAATCGCCTTGAAGTGCGTAGCACCGATCCAGCGCCGGCAATGGTTCGCGCGGCCATGGAGGCCTGGTATCGAGCCCGTGCCCGTGCGGTGTTCGCCAAAGGCATCGACGACATGCTCGCGATGCTGCGTTGGAAGCCGGCCGCCCCGCCGATGCGCCTGCAGGCGATGAAAATCCAGTGGGGCAGCTGTTCGCCGGCAGGGCGGCTCACGCTCAATCCCTGGCTGGTGAAAGCGCCTCGCGATTGTATCGACTACGTGATCCTCCACGAGCTGTGCCATCTCAAGGAGCACAACCACAGCGCACGATTTTTCAGGTTGATGGATCGATACATGCCGACATGGCGGCAGCGAAAGGCGCGTCTAGATGAACTTGCCGAGGTCATTCTGAACCAATAGATACAGCATGCTTGCGAACCTGGCGCTTTGATCAGGTCCCGAAGAGCTGCACACCGCGATAACAGATTTCGTCAAACGGCTCGTCTGCTGTGAGAAATCTCATGTCGAGCGGCAATGCGAGCTCGAGTTCCTCTGTTTTGAAAGCGAGCGCGATTAGCTGGAGGAGGCGTTCCTGATGTGCCTTACTGGCCACGACGGTGAGGAGCAGTGTGGCCGCTGCGTTCTCCTCTTGACGGCGTACTTCCGTTAGGAACGCGGCTCTTACCGTGGTCTCCTTCTCAAAGAGGTTGCGTAGGATGATGTGGAGCGAAGCCGTCGACACTGATGGCGGTGCTGCTAGGACCTGCACGCTCGCAGGGATCTCGTCCCAGGTGAAGTTGCCTAGGGCTCTTCCCTCCAGAAGGGCTATGACTTCGGGTGGGTAGAGGGCGATGGCATCTGTGTTTGGGTTAAGCATCAGGGACGCACCTCTTGTCAGCTCGAATAGGCTTCGACCAGACATCGCCACGATGAGAGCTGCGTTGTTTGCTGCCGCTTCTGCTTGCGCCTTGTCGCTGAAGAACGGGAGCACGGTCTGTCCGTTGTCTGGACGTACAAACTGGAGGAAGCGCATGACACCCTTGGGAGGGCTCTCCATAGGTACGTGGGCGTAAACCGTGGAGTCGAGCAACGCTTTGAAGAAATCATCTTGAGCACGCTCAGCTTCTGCTCCAGACGATGGACTCCTTGCAGCATCAAGCAGTTGCGCAAGCGTACCGGGCGCCGTTTGGGCCATTGTCTTAACCTGCGGATAGATAGGGCGAGGTATCGATCGCCACTTGGGTGGGCCGCTACGTCAGTCGCTGCTGTGACCACGGCTTGATGCGGCGAGTGGCTCGTCAGTGGGGAGCTCGCGGCGTGCATTCATCTTGGCCACGGCTACTCGAAGCGCCGATCGCGCAATTGCTTTGGGAACATGGATTTCCCTCATCACTTCAGCAACCGCATTGGCCCGATGCAGTCGCCGTCCGGACCGCCGCGCTTGCTCAAGCAGCCTCGCGATATAGCTGCATGCGACGCTAAAACTTATGCATTTTTGGTTTTCTGCGCGTCGCCGCCGCTCATTGGTGTAGCTTGAACAAAGCTCCGGGTGGTTGTCATAAAAGCTGGAGATACACACCTTGAATTCCTGGCACAGACTTCGCAATGGTGGAAGCATGGTCGTGGACGGAAGCGCCAGTAACTTTCGCAAAGTGGCTTCACAAAGCCGATAACCTGGCTTGTTAAACGCACACCGGCGCGGCGGGCGAGGGATAGAAATGTCTCGTTCGAACAATGCCGGCGAGACAGCTTCGTCTGGTCGAAGGAGGACGTCGATGGGAGTTGTTCCCCAGCGCGCTGCCATCGCAAAAATGGTTGACCAGCGATTGCCTTGAGACCTCAGCTTCTCCACTTCCTTGGACATAGGCCGTTGACGGTGCTCTGCGGAAGCAACCGCCACAACCTTCTTAATGAAGGTCTTGACGGCGTCAGGAGAGATTTCCTGGGAGGTGGGAGTCGCTATATGTTCGAGAACCTCCAGCATTCGAGCCTGACACCATGCTTCCCAAGGCGTGGGCACGTCTCGTGCCGAGTTATGCACTTTTAATTCAAAGCCGCACCTGATGCACAGTTTGCGAGCTCGGCCGACGGGCCAGTTCCTTTGGTACGAGCCGCACCGAGCACACTGATCTAAGAGCTTCGACCCGTGCGTAGGACAGTACGTTATTTGTGGCACCCACCATGCCAGCGGTTCGGCAACGATATCCTCGCGCTGCGCATAGCAAATCGGACACCATCGACGTCTTTCTACGCATGATCCGGATTGATTTCGACTTAAAACTCCTCGAAGACGCAACAATGTTCCGTGCACCAGATTATCTGCACCAGTCAGTCGTTGCAGTCGCTCGACAAGAACGGCTGTCCGACCTGAGTGTGCGCAAAATTCAATCGGATAGAGATCAATGCTTTGCAGTCGTGGCAGACCATCGCTACGCAGGTATATGGAATCGTTGCATACCACCTTGGCCAGCTGCTTCCCGGTAACCTGGTGTGCATCTGCGAGGCGGCAATAGTAAGACGCCAACGATTCGACAAGTGGAGTGCCTAAGCCGTGCAAATGAAGGGGCGCGAGGATTGATCTCATGACTCGAGACCACAGGGGTCGCGGTCAGGATTGCGTCGCCCAGGGCGCTTATTTCCTTGACTTCTTTGGACTGCCGATGGTCCTTTGGTAAGTTCTCCTCTGATCCGCGCCTCTCCCGCGTCGATCTCATGTTTCAGACGTTGCATTTGAACCGGTGTATACCTGGCTGCTTCCATGTCACGCCAATGCAACACATCCCTGCCTTGAGATAGGGCGCAGAGCTTGGCACGCTCAAATAGGCCGTGAACCTCGCCGAAAACCCCGAGGGTCCAAGCCAGGATGTCCTTTGCATGCCGGTCCAGCGTGCGTGGCTCTTCAAACTTAAGTGACTTGGAGTACATTCTTAACACCGCGAAAAATGCATCGCGATCGTCTTTGATCGCGTCATCGTATCGGCGCAGGTGGATAATGCGACAACGACGATTTAGTTGCGCACTGTGGTTCCAGATCTCTAGTAAATCATAAGTTCCGAAAAGGAAGATGATGATCCCTAGCCTCTCAGCCAGGATCTTCAAGCTTTCGAGATGATCAGACGGGCTCCGGTTTACATGCGTCAGGCACATGCTTTGAGCTTCGTCTACGAAGATTGCTTGCACGGAAACCGCTTTTGCCAAATGCTCGAATGCGCGCCTGATTCTCGTCTCCGTCATGGATACCCGGATTGAGCTCCAGAACTCTTCGCCAAGAAAGGCCAGTTGTTCCGGTGTCATCATTTTTTCTTGCTGAGTGCCGACGATGGTTCCTATGCGTCTGAAGGGATCACCTGCCTGATCCAGTAGACGACTGTAGAAATCCTTTGAAGAGAAGTAACCGCTTTCCGCGTTTGCTGCCAGGACAGATATGAGCGGAATCTGATTTTTTGAGGAGTGGTCGTCTGTTCTATATGAGGTTTTCTCAAGATGACCTCTTAGGGTGGATTTGCCGGCGCCTGATGGTCCGACCACGAATATCAGGGTGCCTTTCGAGGCGTGCGTGATGCAGGCTTGCGCTTGCCGACTCCACGCTAGAAAATGTGCGTGTTCCAGTGTGCCGCTCAATAGCATAGCTTTATCCCTCTTTGTGTTATTTGGAAAACGAGATATCGGCGTACTGCTCGAGGTCGACTGAAGCGTCTTCTGGTTGATTGGAGACGGTTTCTTTAGAGGTTGTGCCAGTTCTGGGTTGGTCAGCCGACAATTCGAAGGAAGCAGTTGCGGCATGCGAGGCTTCAATTTGCTCTATCCGCCTAGCAATGCGCTCGTGGCTGTGGCGTCCCTCGGTCCGAGATGTCCTGCTGTTACTTCGCACTCTGTAGTTTTCGAAGAAGCGGCCCTCGTTTGAAAGGGGTAAAAGAGCGTTGTGATCACGCGAATGGCAAATAAGCCAGTTTCCCTTGCACTTAACGTAGAGCGTGCTTGGTAAATCAGGGTCGAGGCGTGCCTCCTCGAGCTTGTAGGGGCGTCGTATCTGATTCAGCTCCTCAGTCCAATATTCCCTGTAGCCACAACGCAACCCCTTTTGCCTACCGAGGCGCACGTCTACGGCTACTGACGTAGCAATCAAGAAGGGTAGATCGATGTTTACAAGTTGGCCGACCTGGCCATACTCCAGTTCACCTCGATGCCATAGGTCATCGGGACAGCCGTCCGCGTCCCCGTGCGTTGTCTTATTGAACTCCTCAAATTCGAAGTTCCGGAATTCGCCGATGATGACGGCCAGCTCGAGCCGCGCTGTTGCTCGACTCTTCTTTGCGCCGGATGCCTGTCGGCTGCGCTGGTCCGCCCAGGTCGCTCCGGCAAGTCGATTGGCTATGCGGAAGTTGATTTGCTTGAGTGCTGACTCCGCGAGGCCGCCAAAGCGAGGTGCGCTGGATGGGCGCGAGTACTTGGTAATGTTGAACCTTGCTTGCAATTGCTCCCAAAGGACTGACCCGTACTCGGATCCACGGTCCTGCAGCATGTAGGGTGGCAATCGCCCTTGCCGCCTGACCAGATCTCGAAAAGCCAGGAATAGGCCGAAGCGATCTGACTTGCCAAAGCCAATCCAGGCACCTAACGCACGACTCGTTGCTTCGTCATAGAAGACGTAGAGCCATGGTGGTTCGCAGAATTTCGCCAGCTCGCATTCGCTCCACACCCGACCATCGAACTGCGTGCTATCGACATGACCGATGAGCCCAGGAATTTCACAACGAAGGGTCGCGTGTTCCGCCGACACGGGCGGGCGCGTGGAGTGGTAGCCGCGTACACCGAGTCGACCTAGAGCCACTTGCTCAGGAGCGACCTTCGAGCATCTGGTCCGAAGCGTGCTCTTGGAGATCTTCTGCACGCCATGCCTCGTGCAGGCGCTGTCTACGTGACCGAGAAGTTGCGACCGGTCTTTGCAAATGCCTGAGGTCCAGTGCGTCTTGATCACGCTCTCCACGATTCGTTCCTGATCCGTGGTGAGCCGGGGCACGCGGTTACCCCGGTCCGAGAATCGGGGCAGACATGCAGCAAGAGGGTGAGCAGCTTCGAGAGACGTGTTCGAAATCCGCTGAAGATAGCGGTATTCGTTACGGGTGGGTTTCCGAACCCCGGCGAGCACCTCCTGTATTCCGGCGTAGGTCTCGTTCGCATGCGCGAGTTCACGCGGTGTAGCGCTAAGCAGTGCCGCGAGAGCAGTCTCGCCACCCTTTTCAGGCGTTGCCCGATATGCCTGCAAGAGCTGTGCTTGAAACTCGTATGCCTCCGAGCGATTGGCGAAGAGCCGAAAGACGTCCTGTTGTGTCAGAAGCTGCGCCCTCAGAGCGCCAAAGATCTTTGATTCCGCCAGCAGCTGATAGACGATGGATGGCGCCGGTCCACGCTTGGCACTGCAGAGTTCGAGGATGGTCGGTGCGCCATGCAGTCTCGCCAGGATGCGTTGAACCATTTCATCCGGACAGTTGACAGCTGGGTTCAGCTGCAGCGCGTGGAGGAACTCAAGATTGGCCAGGTGGCGTGATGCAGTGTCGTCTGCGACGTAGAGCTCGTGAGGTAGACCCAATCTCTCTGCCGCGGTATGGGCAGGGAGATACCGCGGAACGCCTCCCGAGTAACTCCACTCGTCGGGCTTGTTGGCGATGTTCTTCTGAAGGGCGGCATACGGTTTGCACTCGACCAGAGCAGGTCCCGCTTTTCGTAGTACCAGGAAGTCCGGTGTGTAGCTGGCGACGTGGGTACCCTTGGCGCCCCTGTTGCGCCGAATCTGGAGTGGTATGGGCTGATCCCATATTTCCAGTACCTCGGGCGACAGCTCCGATTCGTAAACAAATGCCGCCTCACAGGTGCGGCTCTCCGCCTGGACCGTCAGGCCAATCCCACTGCTGGGGATGCGGGCACATACGTTGTGGCGAGCCGTGTCGCCGACACGTCTCGACGGTGGCCCTGCGCGTACAGCGGAGATGTACTCGACGGCTGCTTTGCACAGACGCGCCTGCCCGCAATAGGCTGCAAATTCGGTTGAGCTGAGCATGCTTTTTCAGCGCACGCCGGCCCGCTGCCGCCGAAGTTTGGCAGTTGAACATTCCTGCGACGGAGAGTAAGGTCACGGCGTCAGGCGACAAATCTGACGCGTTGCAAAGAGCCCAAGTCATCAGCTTGGGCTTTTTTGTGGCCGCTACTTTGACCGCACTTTGATCGGCGATAGCGTGTAGGCGCTAGCTAGCCTCCTCTTTGGTCATGGGCCCCTGAGTTGAGGTGCGATCCGATTCCCGTCGGTCGTTGAAGACCTTCTCGGTGTCCACTTGCCGAGGGAAAGGACGACCATGATCGCGCGGACGGTAAAGCGGCGACGACAAGATGTCCCCGTGACCTGCTGACGGTACGCCACCTGCCGATGAGCATTCCAAGAGGGTGGCATCAAGCTCGGTCGAGATGGGGGAGCGCTGCTCCAGACTCGCAAGAAACTCGGCGACCGCGCGTGTGGTCGCAAACCACCCTCGCCGCATGGGCAGCTGAAACATGGGAATGGCGAGATATCCGCGCGAACGAGCCTTTCGGACCGCCTGGACGGTCGGATAGCGCAGGAGCCGCGCAAGGTCCGCCTGTGTAAGCAATGCGCCGAAGTCTTCGCGCAGCCCCTCCTCAATCCGCTGGGCGGATTGTTCGAGGATTGCCTGCGGTTCAATATCCGGCATGAGTATCGCGGAGTCCCCGAAAGTCTCGCGAAGTATCACGCAAGGCGAGCGACTCGCGGTGTGTCAATTTCGGGCTGTCCGGAGGGGAGATATCTGACCCATGCGCCGTGCCTTGATCGATGACATACGGAAGATTTCTGGTGACTCCGAGGGCGCGAACCATGCCGTGAAGCGTCTGCGGACTACCGCTTGGCTTGACGGTGCGTGCAAGCTGGCCGCATGCCCTTCTTGGCCGGAGTTCGACAAAATGTATGTGGAACGGGGTCGGAGTCGATCGAACTTGGGCGAAAAGTGGCGAAAGGGGATCGTGGAACCCAGCCGTTACTCAGCCGAGAAGCTGGAAGACCGACTTCCTGGAACTTTAGCTGTGTTCGATTCACCTCTGTGGGTGCTGCTTGAGAACCGGCCCTTCAGCCAATCTGAAGTGGCAAGGATCATGAGCGACTATCGTCCCCAGAAGGCGAGCGATCTTCCCTTCTTCTGGCTGTTCCCCAACGACGAGGTGCAGTGGAAGCAAAGGCGCTGCGCTCCAACCTTGAGCATGCGCGATACCGGGGGGTTGGTCCATCGCGGAGACATGTGGGGATTCTTGGCGCTCTTGTGGACAATGAGGTACGCAGAAGCTGACGGAGACCAAGAGCTGCACCACTTGGCTTCCGAAGATATGTACCGAGCCATGCCCATGGCCATCCGGGAGCCGTGGCTGGCAGATCACGCGACTACGCTGTTCGAGCTCACGGAGGCTATTCGGGCAAGGAGGTCGTACTCCTTTTACCTCTTCGACGTCGACTTCGATGTCATCAAGCGGCAGGCCACTGACCCGACATATGAGCCGGTTCGCGAACATCGACCCTGGGATGCCCGGACCGGTCGATTTCAGGAGGTGGAGGATCCCGTGCTGCCTGCGCACGTGATCTCAGGCAGGGAGTGGTCTCTGTCAGCGAAGTCTAGACCTAGGTAACGGGCTCATGCCGACTTCTACCAAGCGCGTCGCTTCGATGCCGTGCTTCTACACCGACAACGCCCCCATCTGACAATGGTCAAAGCCAAGTTGATCTACTCAGGCCAAACCATCCGGGTGGAGTAGCGCAGGGGACCGTAGCGACATCCTTCGGCCCACGAGGGTTCAACAGGAGCCAGTTCAATGCCAACCCCAGACGGACGCTTCAGTGCTGCCATAGTCGAGACATTTTCAACCGTCGGAAAGTGACGTGCGATCACCACTGCGCGTTGCCTGATGTCCAACGGCAAACGGTTGTCTCGGGAGAGCTCGATCAGGAAGCCGCCTGCCCAGATCAGTGCTCGGGTCCTTTCTTCTGGCATTGTCATGGCCGATCCCCGCGATGGCATTGAATCCAGCATCGCCCGAGGGTGTCGCATAGGTTGGGACTTGCGCGTCCGCAACGGAGCGATGTCATCACGCTGCCGATTGGGCGCTTGCCAGGCGGAAGCACCGAATCGCTTATGCCGAGAGGATGGATGCATGGCTGAACTTCATGCCAGCTAGGCCTTCCGCTTCGCTTGGCTCTCGGGACACGGCTTATTCGCTGGGCGTGTCGCCGGCGTCCCTCATTTGGCCCGCGGGTTACGTTCTGACCTGTCAAACTGTAGCCGGTAGGCTACAAGTTGCTCTTCCTACGCCGGATATGATGCCTGGGGGCTACAAATGACGACGCTTGCTGACGTGGCTGAATTACTCAAAAGGGTGCGCCTGGAGGCCGGGCTCTCCCAAGTGGAGCTGGCGAATCGAGCTGGTGTGGCGCGCACGACCGTGGCCCGTATGGAAACCTTGGCCAGAGGGGACATGAGCGTGTCCGCCTTGGTGCGGCTGCTGGATGCGGCCGGCTACGACTTGAAGGCGGTCAAGCACGGACACATCCGAACGCTTGAAGACATACTGGCTGAGCAGCGCCTGGGAGATGACGCATGAAGCTCGAGGTGCACATTCTTCCCGGTGCCATGACACCCCTTCTTTCTCATCAGGACGCTTCTTTTAGGTGTCCGTGGTGACGGGGTAGAACCTCTGCTTTGCCGAGCCAGCGAGCACAGCCCTAATGCGCATCTCCCCCCGACAGCAAGAACTCGAACCGATCCGCCTCCCGTGCCAGCAATCTCACCTGCATCAGGAACTCCCCGGCACCTACTCCTAGCTTCGGCACCCAGGCGTTCGCGACCAGGCGCCCGCGACCGTCTATGCGGTAGCCCACCAGGTCGATGAAACGATTGCGCAACCAGCATCGGTTGGACGGTGGATCAAACGCGTCGAGCCTATTAAGAACGCGTGGCGTTGCGACCACGGCAGTGAGTTCCCACGCGTCCCAGGTTGACTCCACGCGCACGCGATGCGAGCGGCCCTCTCCGAGGTCGACGTCGATCCAGTCGTCTTTGATGCCGCATGCGGGGGCGTCGCACAGTGCATGCCAATCACGTGACATGGGCCGCCTCCTTCGCCAGATCCGAGCGGAACTTCGAGAATGGTGCATCGTCGCCTGCTAGCAAGGCATTTTCAATCGTGTCGGCGTGGTGGACGACACGACTGACCAGCGCCTCGACGCGCGCAATGTCGTGTGCCTTGCGTTGACCCAGCAGGACTTCGCTTTGCACGGTCAGATCGTAGGAGCCGGCATCCTTCGCCGGAATCAGGCCGGCCTTTACCGGCGCCGCGCGGATAAGGTCTTCGATCTTCGACAGGGTTGCGTCCGAATACACGCGTCCCACCGGACTGATGCATCGCAGGATGGCTTGGCCTTCAGCTGCGCCGAGTAGCAAGGCGAATGGCTGGATTCGCGTGCCAACGCGAGCCGTGCCCATAATGCGTCCCTGGTTCGCGAAACCCTCCCACTCGATGGTTTCCAGACTCGCCGTGGCGATCGCATCGAATCGCGCGATCACCTCCGCCACCTGTTCCGGTCTCACCGCCAGGCCGCGGCGGCGGCCTTTGAGCATCGTTTTGGCAATGGGAAAGGCCGTCCGCAGAACTTCGGTCGGCTGGGTCGGCATCGAGCCTAAGGCATGCATGTCCTGGTTGACGTTGAGCGAGGCGCTCTCCCCCGCCGGCATCGACAAGCCCTCGTGCATCAGGCGGATGAAGGTGTCCATGCGGTCGAGGACGCGTCGGACCTGCAGCACCTCTACCGTGCCCTGCAGATAAGGGAAATGAACCTGCAGCTTGTCGTCGGGGTGCAACGCATCCGCGACCGATAGCCGGCGGTCAATCTTGGATCGCACGCGGTCGATGCGACCGGTGCGTTGTTCCATCGACGAGGGTGTCCAGGAGATGCCGTAGTGATGCACACGACCGCAGAACGTGTGCAGGTCCTCGCCTTCTTGCAGCACGTCGGTCGTGACCAGGACGAACGGATTACCGGGCATGCGGAATTGCTGGACGAGCGTCTGATTGACGCCGCCCGACATGCCGCCGACCGGTCGCTGTTCGCGCAACAGCCGGCCGAAGGCCATCGATGCTTCGGACAGGGACTTCTGTCGCAGGTCGTGCGCGTTGACGTCGAG
The DNA here is from genome assembly GCF_000334915.1 of Dyella ginsengisoli LA-4. GTDB lineage: Bacteria > Pseudomonadota > Gammaproteobacteria > Xanthomonadales > Rhodanobacteraceae > Dyella_A > Dyella_A ginsengisoli_A. The sequence continues at coordinate 26,335 of NZ_AMSF01000013.1, forward strand.
GATCAGGTCAAAATTATCGGCAACTTCCGCGAGCTCATCGAAAAGAGCCCACGAGCGATCCGTCAACGGCGTTTCCATTTGCGCGCGGAGGAGGTCCAACAGCACCGCCGTAATGTCGAAGCGCCCGTCTTCCTCTCCGTCGTCGTCTCCCAGGCGTCCGGACTCCAACGTCCCGAGCACGCCGATGACCTTGGCATAGAGATCTATGAGCCCGTGGCCTAGGCGCGTCGATGAGGCCAGCAATTGCGCGCGCAGGAACCGCTCACGGTACTGCTGAGTCGCGTCTCCGGCATCCGATACGGGCCAGAGACGCTTCGAAAGCGTGGGCTCGCCAGCCAAGGCATCGAAGAATGTGCTTTCGGCCAGCAGCGGCATCACCTTGGGGATGATGCCCGCCACGGGTGCGGGCCTGCGTCGCTGTTCCCAACGGGCCTGCCACACCGCCCGCGCGCGATCGACGTGCCCGCCGTCTTTCTGGCGCAGCAATGAGCATGCGGCCGCCTGGACGGCGACGAACATGTCCGCGCGACGATGCCGCTTTGCATCGCTCAGGAAATGGCGGACCTCATCTTCCAGCAGGATGGCCAACCTGTCGGGCGTCGTTCCGAGCACAGCCGACAACCGCTCCGTCATCTCCTGCGGCGTGCATCCGAGGATCCAGGCCAGCGCGTTGTCCTCGAAGACCGTCGAACGCTGGAGGAATCGCAACTGCATGCTAGCGCCAGACAGCACGCTGTTCGGACCGTCGCCGCGGAAGAACCACGCGAAGAAGGTGTCACGCCCGCCGCGGTCCGCACCGTACTGCGATCCCACCTGCGACGGCTGGTTCTCGTGCTCGCGGCGGCGCTCCTTTTCGTACTGGATGCACACCGCCTCGAACGCACCGAGGACGTTGGCTGGCAACGCAGTACGGAGCCTTGCGATCAACCACGCATCGTAGGCGTCGTCGAGTTTCTGCTTAAGCTCTTTCACCGAAGCGACTCGGCGCACGAAAACGAGCGCCTTCTCGCCTGTCTGCCACGCACTGGCGAGCGCAGACGCCACAGCGTCCATCTTCGGGTGCGGAAGTTCTTCCCGGAACGTCGACTTGTACGACCGCGCGATGTGGTTGATTGACTGCACGTCAATGCCTTCGCGTGCGAGCGCGTCCTGCGTCTGCTCGCTGCCGTCGAAGTTGGCCTCTTCGGGTTCGTCCTCATCGCCGATCGTGAGCTTTGTCGTCTGCTGGAAACTTTCGAACGATGCCAGCATGCCCATCTGGAACGCGCCTCCGAAGCGTTCGTGTCCGAGGAGTTCGGCTACTTTTTTCTGCATCAGGGCCAGCACCAGGCGTTGCCGGTCGTCGGCGACCTCGATCGGCAGGTCGTGCGACTGCACGCCGCCCTGCCGCCATTCGCGGCGATACAGGTTCCGCGTCAGCGGCGTTTCCCCGACGGTCACCTTGGTGACGCGCCGGATCAGGAAGCGTTTGGCGGCCTCCCGCGCCTCGGACTCCTTCTCCGAGAGCAGTCCTTCGAACGGCCCCGCACGCCCGAAGACGTTCAACTGATTCCACAGGTGGTGGTAGGTGTCTTCGACCGGCGTGGCCGACAGGAACAACACGCGTTGCGCGCGGGGGCCATGGCCGGGAAAACGTCTTGCGTCAGCCGGGGCAAGCGGTTCCCGCCCCATCATCAGCCCTAGCACACGGTTGCGCGCCGCGACCCCCTCGGCAAACCCGTGCTTGAGGTTGTGTGCTTCGTCGACGACCACCAAGTCGAATTTCGGCAAAGCGCAGCAGAGCGCGCGCGCAAGATTGTCCTTGAACGCGCCATTGCGAGCGTCCAACAGGTCGCTCGGCATCCACGGCAGATGCTTGAAGAGTTTGGCGCGCAGGTTTTGCGCCGTGGCGCGCGCTGCATCTTGCCCGCTGCCCACCGCCAAACTAAAACTCGTCAACCGGCAGAAGAAATCTCGGTTCGCACCGAGCATGCTCTCGTGCAGCAGTTCGAGCAGGTTATCGCAATGGACCGACGGCCACGCCGGCCGGCCATCGGGCGCGCGATTGCGCAAATCGGCGAAGCGGATGTTCTTGTCGATGAACGCATCGCGCTCCTTCTGCCATTTGCGCTGGATGTTGGCGCGCGGCGCCAGCACCAGAACGCGAAACTCCGGATTGAAGTGCCGGAACAGCGCGATGGTGCCGAGCGTGACGTAGGTCTTCCCCATGCCGACTTCGTCCGCGAGATAGGCCACGCCCCGCTTCTCCAACAGGTTGTGGATCGCGACAGCGCCCTCGAGTTGCTCGCGCGCGCGCGGACCATTGCCAATGCTCCTGCCGAAGTCGAGCAACTGGGCTGCCGTCTCGATATCGATGGTCACGTCACTTCCCTTGGCGATGCAGTCTTCAGAAATTGCCCCTCGAACCAGCGGAGAAAGTCGGCGAACTCCGGGCCGTTACGGTCCAGAAGGAGTTGCTTCAACGCATCGACCTTCGCCAGCGCCTCGCGCGGCCCCCCGGATTGCGGTTCGTGCGCACGCCAGAACTCGCCACACTCGGCTTCCAACTTGTCGCACAGCTGGCGCGCGCACAGCAGGATCAGATACCGGTGGACGGAGTCGCCGTCTTCCGACTCACGGAGGACGCCTTCGAGCAGGTTGCCGAGCGAGTCGTACTTCCTGCCGAAGATGCGGTGCACGGCTTCCTTCGTCCGCCCGTCCTGCAGCGCTGCACGGACGGAGCGCTCCAGCGAACCGAACGCGTGGAAGATGCCGGCCATCTCGCCGAAGAGATCGTGCTCCGTCGACAATGCAGGCAGGCGCGCGGCCATCCCGGCTTCTTCCTGCACTAGCGCCGCGCCGCGCGTTTCGATGAAGGCGGCGCGCTGCTCAGGCGTCAGCAGCGACCAGTATTTCAGGATGTCCGCGGGACTGAGTTCGAGCAGCAGGGAAGGCTTGCCCGCCATGCCCTCTTCCTGCACCAGCAGCGGGATTGGCACGTCGCGATCGCCCGCCACCTCGAACAGCGACGTGCGCTGCAGGGCGCGCTGGATGTCCGCTGTGATTTCGGCGTCGAGCGGCACCCAGTCACGGGGCGGCAGCGAGGGGGGTAGCGATGCGATGCGTGCGCCACAAGCCAGGAGCACCAGGGCAGGACTGGGCCCTGTGTCGTCCCACCAGATCTCCGCGGATCGCGTCGTCCAGTCATAACGCAACTGCACGCGCGTCCCACGCGATGACACCGCATCGCCTTCGTCGCGTTGCCACTCGAACATCGCGGGACGCTTGGACAGCGGCTGCAGCCAGAAGTCCGGCTTCCGCGGCGACTGGGTTTCGGTAAGCACGGCGGCTTCAATATTGCCGCCCCGCTGATGCGCCGCCTGCGTCATGTTCACCGAGCCGCAGAGGAAGATTTCACGGGCGGGCTTCTTGCTGAAGAACCGATAGAGCTTGGCGTGAACGAAGCGCTCGGTGGCACCCTTGTTGTTGCCGCGACGCAGCAAGGCCTCGGGCAGCGTTCCCCAGCGGATCGTTGTCCGGTCCGACAGCCCTTCCACCGCGTCGAACATCCGCTCCGAACAAGCCGCCACGCCCGAGCGTTGCGAGGGCAACAGCACGCGCACCTGCGTAGGCCGGAATGCATCGACCAGGGCTTCGAGCGGGAGGCAGTCTTCGGCGTCGTCGAAGTACGGCGCGATGATTTCCAGCGACAGACCCTTGAGGGACCCGCCCGCGACGTCGGCCATCCACGCCGTTACCGCGGCGTCACCGCCGATGAAGTGCGTGTGCAGCCTGTTATTGTCCGAACGCTGCCTGCGTGTCGGCACGCGGCGGAGAAAGGTCAGGACCTCGTCGACGGCGGCGTGATCGTGCCCCGGCGCCAGCTTGCGCAGCCGTTTGAGGAACGCAACGAGCCCATCGACCGTCGCACTTTTCTCATCGACGCGAACCTCCTCGATGAAGGCGACCTCGACGTTCTCCCACCAGCCCGTGCGCGTCAGGTTCGCGGACAAGGTGCCCACGATCAGCGTCTGTGCGGCAGGGTCGTCCTGCGTGGGCGACGACACAAGCGCGAACACGAGTTTTGGATGGAAGATCCTGCCCCCGCGCAGCCGCACCGGAATCCTGCGCACATCCTGCCGCGCATGGGTCCGATCCCCGACACACAGGCCATTGGCGTCGTAATAAAGGGCGATTTCACCGGGGACGGTGCGCAACGCATCTTCCAGCTGCACGCGCCGGATCGGGGCCGCGTGACTCAACGGCATGTCCAGGAAGACGGGCAGGATCTCCTGCTCGAAGAACTCGGGATCCAGCTGGAAAGTCGTGAAAACGGCGCACGCGAGCTTGCGGCCGCGCAGCATGTCCTCGAAGGATTTCGACAGCGCGACGCTCGGAAGGTCGGACATCTCAGGCGGCCTTTCGCAAGGGGGCGGCGATGGCGCGAAGCGACGGGATGAAGTATGGGAAGGTCATCTGCGACTTCAGCGCTTCGGGATCCGGCACGCGGCCGGGTCCATCCTGGAAGCGCGCTTCGAGGCGTTCGCCCTGCAACACCACCCAGGCCGCGCCGCCGCGGGCTTCCATTACCCGGGCGTTCACGGCGACGAGCTGGCGTATGAGCGCTTCGTAATCGCCTGCGCGTGCGGCGTGGGCGATAGCGACCCACGCGTCCGCCAGCCCCGTGTCGGCCGGCAGGAACTCCCGGAGTGCCGCGAAGGCGTCCGTATCGATCATGCGGAGGCCTTTGCCCCAGCCCTTGCCGAGATCGATGGCCGCCTGCTGGAGCGTCGCGCCGTGCGCCCCCAGGAGCCATGAGAACAGCAGCGCCATCGGGCCGAGGACGGCATCCGCGACGCGGATGTCGTTGAGATGTTGCGCGAGCGCGTCGTAGTTCGCCTTGCGCGCGCGCTCGGCGAGCTGCATCACGCTGGCTGGCGACAAGACGAAGCTGCCGTCCAGCGTGTCCGACAGGATGTGGGCCAACTGCTGTTGCCGTCCATTCGTGGCATCGCCGGGACCGCCGAACAGCAGGTGCTCGCGGTAGAAGCCCGGCTCGCTTTGGCGCAAGGACTTGTGCAGCAACGCAGCGGTCGCCTTCGCCAACGCGGCGTCCTTGCCTTCGAGCTGCAATTTGCGGCCGTCCATCGAGAGCAGCTTGCGGAGGGCATCGGCCTTGATGCCGTGGTCCGCGAACACCCGCAAATAATGGCGTTCGACGAACTCCACCGCGATCGCGAGCAAGGCGTTGGCGTCTTCCCGCACGAGGCCCGATGCGCGCGCAGGCATCGTGTACAGACCCCACAAGCCGTAGGTCTTCTGATCTGAGAGGATGCCCTGCTCACGGGACAGTGTGAGCGCGGCGCCGTTGCCTAGGCGTTTGCGGACCTGGTCCACACCCCGGAAGTGCCAGTCCCGGTTGACTCTGGCGCGGGCGTAGGCGCACAGCTGCTCCCACCGGAGGAACGTGCCCAGGTCCGCGCCCGCGCCAGATTGCCCCTTTGCCTGGTCTGCCAGGTAAAGGCCCAGCAGCAATACGGTAAAGTCGCGCAATGAGTCGCTGACGGTGGTGAGGTTGCCGACGATCTGCCGCCCGAGACGCGTCCAGATGGGTTGGATCCCCAATGGGTCTCGCGAGCCTTTGATTTCGGCGCGATGGTCTAATTCGGTGAAGAAGGGGCCCAGGGGCACCCCGGCGTTGCTTCGCATTGCACTCCCCCGTGCGCAGTGAAGTGAGGCAAGAATAGCGTGACTGTCGCGAACGAAGCCGGGAAAATCGCTCGAGGCTCGCTGCTCGACGGGCTATTGCGCCACGATAAGCACTGAATCGCCCAGGGGTTTCCTGGACATCTCGGCGCCATGGAAAATGGCTAGTTCGGAGCTGTCCATGAGCAGCAAGTGGTGTGCGGCGTTGACGCGCACCGGGATTTGACAGCTAGCCGAAAATTGATTGACGCGAAGTCGGCGTAGACCAACCTTGGCGCGCGGCGAGGGTTCGCCGTCAGTGGAGGTGGTCAGTCGAAAGCGAGCGCGATGGTGAATTTGTCGCGAGCGCCAACAGTCCAGTCCACCATCTGAAGGAGATTGGACCTGAAGAAGAGCTCTTCCGAAGAACAGATCATCGGCTTCCTGCGTGGGACTTGATCGGTGGGCGGCATCGTTTCGCCACATGTCGCTACAGGTCCCCAAGGCACGCGCGTTTGTTCGGGAGTATCAAGCTCACTTGCAGTCAGAAGCGCGCCTCCTAGTGGTCGCCTCTGCGGCACTTCGATCCGTCGTATGATCCCGTGAGAGTCGTATCCACGCAGATCATCGGAATCATCATGGAAGACCAGGTAAGTCACCAGTCGCCACGTACCCAAGAAGTGCAAGAAGGAGCGGAGTCGGTAGCTCAAGAGCTGTACGAGCAGGCTGAACAAGCCATCCTCATTGGCCGATCAAAAAACTTGACCAATCGAGAACTTCTGCCATCAGAGCTGATCCTTGGGAATTCGATCCATCGCGATATTAAAGAGCGCATAAAAGTGCACTCGGAAAATGTTCGCTACATTGTGAAGGGGGTCGCCTATTACATCGAAGAGCAGTCGCTAAGGGACACAGCCTTATCGATGAAGAAGTTGAAGGAGGGTCGGCTGCGGTTCGATCAAGAGCGAATCGACAGCATCCTCGAGGCACAGGGCAGCATCAGACTATCGTACTCTACCTTGAAAGTCGTAGTTGAAATCTTTTCCGCCGTCAACCGTCGTGTCATCGAAGAGATGAGAACTGGCGGGAGCCTCAAAGGCATTGAATTGACGGAGCTCTACCTGAAAAACGCAATCGTCGTTTATGAGCTCTCAGCCTTCGTCTACGACTACATATCCCGTTTCTCATTGGTCGGCTTGAGCGACCTAAAAAAGATTGGCGAGGAAGTTTCGAGGGAAATCGAAAGAGGTCGCAAGGACGACGTTGCACTCAAGCGATCTATCTCTGACGGAAGCGCAGCTATGCGCCAAAGCGTCGCCAAGGAGATTGAAAACCGAAACGTCATCCGAGACCGCCTAAAAAAGAAGTGGGGCGAGCTGCTTTCCCGCTTTGACGGGGCCAAAATTGATTCCCACCACGTGGCGGATGTTCGGATCGTTCGCGACAACATGCGCAACCGTATCGATATCCTCAATCTTGTGGCCACGACAAATCTGGTGGAGGGGGCTATAGAGAGAGTTGACAGCTTGGCCGACCTCATTCGGGGCTGGGAGATTCCGGAGCTCGATGCGGATGCAGTGAAAGGATTGCTTGATGTGGAGGGGCTATGAGCTCCTCGCGTGACAAATACATCAAGGCCGGAAAAGCGGTGGACAGTGGGAGGGTGAACCTGTCACGAGCGCCGGCGCAGTTGGATCACAAGCTTAGCCACGTACCGGAGGCATCAGCTCCCGTTTCTGCGGTCGCCAGGACGAGGCGTAGCCCAACTGCTAGGTACCTCGCAGGTATCGCAATCTTACTCGTCACGTTGACAGCTTGGCATTACCACCAAATACACGTCTCTGGGCAAAGTCTGAGCGATGCTTTGTCGACAGGCGGAGATGGCAACGGCTCCACTGACGCTCACGGGGGCGATAGCGTGACTGCTTCACCCGAAACGCGCGGATTCGACAACCCTTCAGATTCTACGGATCCAAGTTCCCGCGATGCCAGCCTCGCCGCACCTGGCGGCAATCCCGTTCGAGGTAACGGCGCTCCCACTGCGAGGAGGGGCGTTTCCGGATCTAGTCCCCGTGCAGCGCAGGGTGCCACCGGCCGGGAGCAGACTGGCAAAGACAGCAGCGATCAGGGGACAACTCAGGGCCAAGAGACATATCCATCTGCTCGTTCCGCAGACTTGGTTCGGCGGTACATCGCCGAACAGCAGGAGCAGTTGGGCTGCGGGGATATGCCCGAAGTCTACTGTGAATCAGATGTTATTCGGGAAGCCAACGGTTATGCGCTCTCGGTTGCAAGCGGCTGCGATATCGGCGCGATTCGAGACGAGCCCTGCCCGATAAATGCTGCAGCCGTTATTAACAAGAAAATTCGGGAAATCGAACTCAGGGCTCTTGCCAGCAAACAACGTGCCTTGGAGCGCGCCATCACCGGAGTAGCTTTGGGGGCCCCCTCAAGCTTTATCGAGGACATGCAAACATGCAAGATTGAGGCGTTGAATTCCGGTTTGCGGGACGCAGCGTACCAGCAGTATGTTGAATCAAAGTGCCTACCTTCCGCCCGCGCGGCTCGCGCCAAGCCTTTAAAGCAGCTACTTGCGCGTGTAAACGGAAAGATCAGGGAGCTGGGAGGGTGAGATGCGCGCCTCCTTGGTTGCGGCTTTCTGCTCTTTGCGTCCCAGGCGCAACGGCGGCACTAGCCCCGCTAATCCGGGGTTTCCTGCAGCCGGCATGCCACCGCGTTGCCTGCTGCCGAAAGGAACTAGTAACTCAAGCTGCAAGCTTGTGCTAGGCCACGCCACCACTTGAGGCCACGATGGACCCAAGCCGATTTTAAAAGCGGGAATGAACCGCCCCGGGTTTCGTGGAGGCTGTTTGGTTTAAGTCAGGCCTCCGCGGAGGCTGCCTGACTGGCGAGTTGCCGGTAGTAGTTTGCCTCGGCCTCTGCCGGCGGGATATAGCCGATCGATCCGAGCAGGCGATGGTGGTTGCGACGTCCCCCTGCTTTGAGTAGTGGGACGGTTTAGTGTCTGGGGCGACTTTGGCGCCGCAGGCAGCACAAGCTGGGCCTTTGCGTGATGACCCGATATGGTTCGTCACGTTATGAGGCTCCGCACCGCATAATTCGTGTCAAAGCAGCTGGTCCCTCGACACATTATGCTCACCGGCAGCGCCAGTTATCTCGAATTTGTCCACCGGCGATACGATGACCTATGCCAAATGGCGCGCCCGGAGGGATTCGAACCCCCGACCAATGGCTTCGGAAGCCACTACTCTATCCGGCTGAGCTACGGGCGCTTCTGGGATGCACGCCGCGGGCTGGGCCGCGGCGGACGCGCAGTATAGCGAAGTTGCGCGGCGTGGCGCGATCCGCATGAAAGAAAGCCGGCGCCCGAGGGCGCCGGCTTCGTCTGTGCACCAGCCGCAGGGGCTGACCGGATCAGCGGGCCTTGAACAGCTGGCTCAGCGTGTCCGGCTTGCTGGTGTCGCGCACCAGGTGCGGGTACTTCATGCCGCCGTGGTAGTCGATGCGCACGGTACGGTAGCTGTCGAACTCCTTGATCAGCAGCTCGACCGGCTTGGACTTGTCCTTGGCCGAGGCGCCGATCGCGTCCTTCATGGCATCGGCCGAGTACTCGTTGCCGTCCACCGCGACGATCTTCATCGACGGGCCGATGCCGGCCTTGAACGCCGGGCCGTCCCACAGCACGTCGTTGATCGAGCCGTCCTTGCCGACCGACAGGCCCAGCGAGTAGGTCAGGTCGACGGTGTGGCGACGTGCCTCGATGGCCTTGGCGGCGTCGGACGGCTGGTCGGTGTAGACCAGCTTCCAGCCGTGCTTCTCCAGGCCGCCGATCAGCGGACCGTGGCCATCCAGGCGGCTGCGCAGGAAGCTGGCCCAGTCATACGGCTTGATGCCGTTGAGCGTCTTGACCACGTCCTCGAAGGTGTAGGTGTTCACATTCCAGTCGCCGTTGTTCATGCCGAAGAAGGCCTTGGCGAAGTTGTCGATGCTGTCCTTGCCGCCACTGAGTTCACGCAGCTTGGCGTCCACGTCCAGCCAGATCATCGCGCCGGCGACGTAGTAGTCCTCGCTGGCCTGGTAGTTGCGGTACGGCAGCGGCGCGCGCTGGGCGATGGTCGGGTCGTTGGTGGTGTCCTGCACGTTGCGCCAGGTGGCCAGGCCCGGGCGGCCCTTGTCGTAGGTGGCGGCGGCGTAGGCCCAGATGTCGCGGGCCTGCTCCGGCGTCCACAGGCCGGCACGCGTGGCCATCACGTAGCCCCAGAACTGGGTCTGGCCCTCGTACACCCACAGCAGGGTGTCGCTCATCGGCACGTTGAAGTTCGGCGTGGTGAGGTCCGCGCCACGGCGGTACTTGCCGTCCCAGGAGTGGTTGTACTCGTGCGAGAACAGGTCGCGGGCGAAGATGTTCTTCTTGGTGTCGGTGAAGTAGTCGGCACTGACGCCGTCCTCGCTGGAGCGGTGGTGCTCCAGGCCGATGCCACCGAGCTTGTCGCTGAGCGAGACCAGGAAGTCGTAATGGTTGTAGTGGTGCGCGCCGTACAGCTTGTACATCTGCTGCACCAGCTCGCGGTACGGCTTGATCAGCTCGGGCTTGAAGTCGAGGTTCTTCGGCGCGTCGGCGAACAGGTTCATGCGCACCGGCACGCTGGCGCCCGGATTGAGCTCGAACTGCTTGTAGTACTTGCCGGCGAGCAGCGGCGAGTCGACCAGCGCGTTGTAGGTGATCGGCTCGTAGCTGATGGTGTCGCCGTTCTTCGAGGCCACGTGCAGCGCGGTGGCGGCCTGCCAGCCGGCCGGCAGGGTGACGCTGGCCTTGGCGGTGATCTGGCGGATGTTGTGGCCGGCCGGGTACACCGAGACCTTGTCCCACTGCAGGCTGAGCATCTCCGGGGTCATCATCACCCGGCCCTGGCGGCCGCCCTGCGAGGACAGGAACTGGAATTCGACATCGACCGCACTGGCGCCTTCCGGCACGTTGATGTGGAAGGCGTAGACATTGAGCGGGTCGCGCGTCCACTCGATCACCTTGCCGTTCGCCTTCACCGTGAGACCGGCGAACTTGTCGATCGGGCCGGTCGGCGAGTGGTTGCCCGGGATCCACTGCGGATACAGCAGGGTCAGCGGGCCCGCCGCGGCGGGGATGGTTTCCTGCACGCGGAAAATGCGCTGGGCGACATCGGTGGCATCGACGTGGATGCTCAGCGTGCCGGGGGCGTAGGGCGTGTCCTGCACCGGCGGCACGTTGTCGGCGTGGGCCGGAGCGGCGACGAAGCCGAGTCCGGCGAGCAGCAGGGCGGAGGCGAGAGCGGAGGTCTTCAAGCGGGCATCTCCTCGATGCGGGGAAGGAAGCGGCCGCCGGCGCGTTGCCGCACCGGCGGCCAGGCGATTACTTGCGGGGTGCGGCGATGGCGTCGAACAGGTCCTTGCCGGTGCTGCGGACCAGATGCGGGTACTTCAGGCCGCCGTGGTAGTCCACGCGGTAGGTGCTGTAGGCGTCCTCGTTCTTCACCAGCAGCTCGATCGGCGCGGTGCCGCCCTTGGCCGCGGTGACCGCGTCCTTCAGCGCGTCGGCCGAGAATTCCTTGCCGTTCACCGCCACCACGGTCAGCCCCGGGACCAGGCCGGCCTTGAACGCCGGGCCGTCCCACTGCACGTCGAAGATGCGACCGCTGCTGCCGACCGACAGACCCATGGAGTAGGCCAGGTTGACGCCGTGGCGCACCTTCTCCATCGCCTTGTCCATCGCGTTCGGCTGGTCGGTGTAGACCAGCTTCCAGCCGCTGCGCTCGATGCCGTGCTCGGGCAGCTCGGTGCCGACGTAGTCCAGCCGCTGGCGCAGGAAGCTGGCCCAGTCGAACGGCTGCACCTGGTTGAGCGTGTTCACCACGTCGTCGAAGGTGTAGGTCCGGGTGACGTAGCTGCCGTTGTCCATGCCGTAGAAGGCCTTGGCGAAATCATCCAGCGAATGCTTGCCGTGCGAGAGCTCGCGGATCTTGGTGTCCACGTCCAGCCACAGCAGCTGGCCTTCCGGATAGAAGTCGGTCCCGCGACGCCAGTTGATCCAGCCGCCGCCGCCGAAGTAGGTCAGCGGTGCGGCGTCGGCGGTGTCCTGCAGCGAACGCCAGCTGCGCCCGGTGCGGTGCGACATCGCCGCGGCGATCGAGGCGATCGAGTCGCGGTACTCGGCCGGCGACCACAACCCGGCGCGGGCGGTCAGCACGCCGCACCAGTAGTCGGTGAGGCCCTCGTAGACCCACAGCAGGTCGTCCTGCATCGGCTCCATGAAGGTCGGCGTCCACAGGTCGGCCGGGCGGCGGAATTTGCCGTTCCACGAATGCACGAACTCGTGCGGCATCAGGCTGGCCGCGAGCTTGTGCATGGTGTCGTCGGTGAAGAAGTTGGCCGGCAGACGATCGTCGCTGGACTGGTGGTGCTCCAGGCCGAAGTGGCCGGTGTGGTCGGACAGGGTGAGCAGGAAGTCGTAGTGGCCGTAGTGGTGCGCGCCGAACAGCTTCAGCGTCTGCTGCACCACCGCGCGCTGGCCGGCCAGCTGCTTGTCGGTGAGCTTGACGTCGTCGGCACCGTCGCCGACCACGTTGAGGTGCACCGGCACCTTGGCGCCCGGATCCAGGTCCACCCGGTTGAAGTGCTTGCCGGCGATCAGTGGCGAGTCGACCAGGTTGTTGAAGGTGACCGGCTTGAAGGTGGTGGTGTCGCCGGACTGGCTGGCGATCTCCAGCGCGGTGCCGAACTTCCAGCCGGCCGGCAGCGTGACGCTGGGCGCGATGGTGATCTGGCGGGTGTAGTGGCCGGCCGGGTAGAACGCGGTCTGGTTGAACTCGACGTCCACCAGGTTCGGCGTGGACGAGGCGCTGGCGCCGAACTCGCCGCCGTCACCGGGCGAGAGGAACTGGAACGAGAGGTCGAGCTGGCTCACGCCCGCAGGCACGTCCAGGTGCAGCGCGTACATCTCGCGCAGGTCGCGGCGCCACGCCAGCTGCTTGCCATTGGCCTTGATCACCAGGCCGGTGACGTTCTGGATCGGGCCGGACGGCGCGTGCTCGCCGGGGATCCACTTCGGGTAGTACAGCGTCAGCGGGCCGGGCGTGACCGGGATGGTCTCGGCGATGCGGAAGATCTTCTTCGGTGCACCGGAAAGGTCCACCGCGAGGGTGAGCGTGCCCGGATACGGCTGGTCCACCGGTGCCGGCAGCTCGGCGGCATGGATCACCGGCGCGGCAACAGCAAGCAGCAACGCAGCGGACAGCAGGGAAAAGCGAGGAGAACGGCGCACAGGATTCACTCCGGACAGATGCCGGGACCGCGATGGCCGCTCCCCCGGCGACAGCCACGCCGGCAACCCGTCACGTCCTGTGGCGCGGGGTCGGTGTGGATCGAGCGGTCGATGGTAGGCCGAAGGTCATGGCCCCTCCCCCTGCCATTGGTCACACCGGAATCCTGTGCGTGAGGAGGGCAGTCCGGCGCAGGATGCTGCGAATGACCGCTGCAAAGCGAAGCGCCCGCCAGCCTTGCGGCGTGGCGGGCGCGGATGGGCGCACCAGGCGGCCCGTGACTTACGACTTCGCCAGCTCGCTGTGGCGGATGCCGTAGCCGAGATAGATGACCAGGCCCAGCACCATCCAGGCGATGAAGCGCCAGATGGTGATCATCGGCAGACCGCCGAGCAGCTGGAACTTCCCGTCGGCGAACCACGGCCAGCCGATGATCAGGAACAGCGAGAACAGCATGCCGGCCGGGGCCACCAGCCACAGCATCGGCGTGCGGAAGCGACGCTCCACGTTGGGCTGGCGTACGCGCAGGATCAGCACCGAGCCGCAGATGATGATGAAGGCGGCCAGCGTGCCGATGTTGACCAGCTCGGCCACCTCGCCGATCGGCAGGAAGCCGGCGACCAGCGCGGTGAACACGCCGAGGATCATCGTCGGGCGCGCCGGCGTGCCGTACTTCGGATGCACCTGGGCGAACCACTTCGGCAGCAGGCCGTCGCGCGACAGTGCGAACCAGATGCGTGCCGCGCCGAGCATGAAGGCGAACATCACGCTGGTGATGCCGGCGATCGCGGCGATCGAGATGATCGCGCGCACCCAGTGCAGGCCCAGCGCCTTGAACGCGGCATCCACCGGCGCGGCGCCGGCCAGCTCGGTGTACGGCACCATGCCGGTGAGTACCAGCGACACCGCCAGGTACAGCGCCATCGACACCGCCAGCGACAACAGCACCGCACGCGGCAGGTCGCGCTGCGGATCCTTCGACTCCTCGGCGGCGGTGGTCAGCGTGTCATAGCCGAATACCGCGAAGAACACCACGCTGGACGCGGCCAGCACGCCACCCCAGCCGAACGTGCTGACCCCGTCCTTGATCACCGCCGGCGGAATGAACGGATGCCAGTTGGCGGTGTTGACGTAGAACGCACCCACGCCGATCACCAGCGCCACGCCGATCACCTTGATGGTGACGATGGCGGTGTTGGCGCGCGCGCCCCACTCGGTCTTCACCGTGAGCATCCACGCGATCAGCAGGGTGATCGCCGCGGCGATCACGTTGAACACGTGGCCGTTGTCCGGATGATGCGGGTCATAGGCGCCCTGCGCCCACAACGGCAGGGTGACGCCGAAGATCTGCTCGATCAGCGCCTGCACGTAACCCGACCAGCCGATCGCCACCACGCCGACGATCAGCGCGTACTCGACCAGCAGGTCCCAGCCGATGATCCAGGCGAACAGTTCGCCGAGCACGGCGTAGCCGTAGGTGTAGGCGCTGCCGGTGACCGGGATCATCCCGGCGAATTCGGCGTAGGCCAGCGCGGCGCAGGCACTGCCCAGGCCGGCGATGATGAAGCTGAGCACCACGGCAGGACCGGCGTTGGCCGCGGCCTGTTGGCCGGCGAGCACGAACACGCCCACGCCGATGATCGCGCCCACGCCGATCGCGGTGAGCTGCCACAGGCCCAGCACGCGGCGGAAATCACCGCGCGAGCCCGCCTCCGATTGCAGCTGCTCGATCGACTTGTGACGCACCAGCTTGGCAAGAAAACCCATCATGTATCCCCTTGATACCGACGCATAACAGCCGGTGACTATAGCAACCCATTCCGCGAATTTCTTCACGGAAGACTAACGAAATCAGACATTTAGACGGCTATACGGCCAAACAGCCGAAATTCAGGCGTGCCCGGCGACGGACCCGCTGGACGCACCACCACCCGCGCGCGAGACCCAGGCCAGCGCCAGTGCGCTGAGCCCGAACACCGTCGCGAACGCCGCCACTACCGGCGCGCCAGGCAGCGCGAACCAGCCGCCGACCAGCAGCGGCGCGAGCGCCAGCGCGGACACGCGCAGCCCCTCCAGCCACGCGGCCGCCGGTCGCCCTTCCCACCACGCACCGAGCACGGTGAGGCTGAGCGCGATCACCAGCGCGTAGCCGAGCAGGATGCCCAGGCCGGCTCGCGCGGCCAGGCCGAGGAAGTGGGTGGTCATGCCCAGCAGCAGCGCGAACTGCACCAGGCCGTAGGCGGTGCGCGCACGCGACAGCGGCGGGTCGAAGCGCTCGCGGCCGATATCGAACGCCGGCTTCGGATAGCGCGCGGCGACGTCGGCCGGCCGCCAGCCCGGCGGCCGGAACCAGATCTGCAGCCGGTCGCGCCAGCGGCTCGCGCGGCGCGCGTCCTGCCAGGTCGCCCAGTACACCTCGAGATTGGCCCACAGCGGATTGAAGCTGCGCAGCGGCGCCCGCGTGCCGTACACCGGCCGATCCACGTCGTCTTCCTCGACGAAGGTGCCGAACAGGCGGTCCCACAGGATCAGGATGCCGCCGTAGTTGTGGTCCAGGTAGCGGTCGTTCACCGCGTGATGGGCACGGTGGTTGGACGGCGAGCAGAACACCCGGTCGAACCAGCCCAGCTTGCCGACCTGCTCGGTGTGCACCCAGAACTGGTAGAGCAGGTCGATCAGCGCGACGGCCACGAACACGCTCACCGGGTAGCCGATCAGCGCCATCGGCAGGTAGAACAGCCAGCCCAGCAGACCGCCGGTGGCGGTCTGGCGCAGCGCGGTGGAGAGGTTGTAGTCCTCGCTCTGGTGGTGCACCACGTGGGCGGCCCAGAGGATGTTCACCTCGTGGCCCATGCGGTGCAGCCAGTAATAGAGGAAGTCGTACAGCAGCAGGCCGCTGACCCACACCCACCAGGCGTCCGCGGGAAGCACGAACAGCGCCACGTGCTCCACGCACCAGGCGTACACGCCCACGGTCAGCACCTTGAGGAACACCCCGGCCAGTTGCGAGATCACGCCCAGCCCGATGCTGGTGACCGCGTCGTTGCCACGATAGGCGCTACGCCCCCGCAGCTTAGCCACCAGCAGCTCGACGCCGATCAGCGCGAAGAACACCGGCGTGGCGAAGGTGATGACGGTCTCGGCGGAAATCATCGCGTCGTTTCCTCGGGGGGATGGCGGTCGTCCGGGACACGGTCGATAGGCGATCGGCGCATGGGGGCTTCCGTCATGGTCTGACCGCGATCATAGCCAAGCAGGTGCAGGACAGCCCCGGGTGTCGAAATCGGCACCAACGATTCGTCGCCTTGTTACCTGAGACCACCGTGCAGGCGTAAAGCGGCCGGGCGCGCTCGGCTACGAAATCAAGATTTTTCGCTCCATGACTGACGACATGCATATGTAAACTGATTGGTGTGGTATTGTCCCGCCCCGCTTCCCGCCCCTATTCCAGGTAGCCGCCTTGCTCCGCCAACCCGCTCTGCCAGCGCTCCGCCCGCTCGCCCGCAGCCTGCAATTTCTTGCGCTGACGGCCCTCCCCCTCTGGCTCGCCGGCTGCGCCGTCGGACCGGACTACCGGCGTCCCGATGCACCGGCGGTCGAGCGTTTCACCCACGATGCCCTGCCCGCAGCCACCGCGATGGCCGACACGGCCGATGGCGATGCGCAGCGCTTCCTCGCCGGGCGCGACGTGCCGGAACGCTGGTGGGCCACCTTCGGCAATGCCGAACTGGACCGCCGCGTGCAGCAGGCGCTCGCGCACAGTCCGACGATCGCCTCGGCCCAGGCCGCCCTGCGCCAGGCGCAGGAGAACGCCCGCGCCGCCGGCGGTGCGTTGTTCCCGTCGGTCGACGCCTCCGCCGGCGCCACCCGCGAGAAGCAGTCGGCCGCCGCCTCGGGCGTGCCGGGCGGGGCCGGCCCGTTCACCCTGTACAACGCCTCGGTCAACGTCGGCTACACGCTGGACCTGTTCGGCGGCGTGCGCCGCGGCATCGAGGCCCAGCAGGCACAGGCGGATTACCAGCAGGCGCAGCGGGATTCCACCTATCTCACCCTGGCCGGCAACGTGGTCACCGCCTCGCTGCAGGAGGCCTCGCTGCGCGAGCAGGTGCGCGCCACCGCGCAGATCGTCGACTGGCAGCGCAAGACGCTGGACATCGCCGAGCAACAGCAGAAGATCGGCGCCCGCTCGCTGTCCGACACGCTGGCCGTGCGTGCACAGCTGGCCGCGACCGAGGCCACGCTGCCGCCGCTGCGCGCCCAGCTCGCCGCCGTGCGCAACCGCCTGGCCACCTACCTCGGCAGCACGCCGGCGCAGTTCGATGCCGCGCCGCTGGCGCTGGACGACGTGCGCCTGCCGCAGGACATCCCGGTCAGCCTGCCCTCGCAGCTGGTCGACCAGCGCCCGGACATCCGCGCCGCCTCGGCGCTGCTGCATGCCGCCTCGGCCCAGGTCGGCGTGGCCACCGCGAACATGCTGCCGCAGGTCACCCTGTCCGGCAGCGTCGGCTCGCAGGCACTCAGCGGCGGCGACCTGTTCTCCGCCGGCACCCGTGGTGCCTGGTCGCTGGGCCTGGGGCTGACCCAGCCGCTGTTCCACGGCGGTGAGCTGCTGCATCGCAAGCGCGCCGCGCAGGCCGGCCTGGACAAGGCCGATGCCGACTGGCAGCAGACCGTGCTGACCGCGTTCCAGAACGTCGCCGACGCGCTGCAGGCACTCGAGTTCGACGCGTAGACCCTGGCCGCGCAGGCCACCGCCGAGCAGGCGGCATCGAAGCGGCTGGAGCTCACCCGCGAGCAGTACCGCATCGGCGCGACCAACTACCTGAACCTGCTCGACGCCGAACGCAGCTACCAGCAGGCGCATATCACCCTGATCCAGGCGCGTGCCGCGCGCCTGTCCGACACCGCCGCGCTGTACACCGCGCTCGGCGGCGGCTGGCGCCGAGACGCCGCCGCGCCGATGGCGGCCACCGCTTCCCCTTCCAACGTTTCCCGATAAGGAGTTCGCGCATGACCTCGCGCGCAGACAAGAAGCCCAGCACGGCCAAGCGGATGATCTGGGTGATCCTGGGCACGCTCGCCCTGATCGCCGTGATCGTCGGCGCCAAGGTGCTGCTGGTGGTCAGGATGATCCACTCCATGCCCAAGCCGGGGCCGGTCACGGTGAGCACGGTGAAGGCCAGCGAGCAGGACTGGCAGCCTTCGCTCGACGCCGTCGGCAGCCTGCGCGCCGCCAACGGCGCCGACCTCGCCACCGAGGTCGCCGGGCTGGTCACCGACGTCCATCTCAAGTCCGGCCAGGACGTGAAGAAGGGCCAGCTGCTGGTGCAGCTGCGCGACGGCGACGAAGTTGCCCAGCTGCAGCAGCTGCAGGCCAACGCCCAGCTGGCGAAGCTCACCCTCGAGCGCGCCCGCAAGCAGTTGGCAGCACAGGCTATCAGCCAGGCCGACTTCGACACCGCGCAGGCCGACTACAAGGCCCGCCTGGCCGCGGTGGCGCAGCAGCAGGTGGTGATCGCCAAGAAGCAGCTGCACGCGCCGTTCGACGGCCGCGCCGGCATCATCACGATCAGCCCGGGCGACTACCTCGCCGCCGGCACCCAGGTGGTGACGGTGCAGCAGCTCGACCCGCTGTTCGTGGACTTCAACGTGCCGCAGGGCGAACTGTCGCGACTGAAGGTGGGCCAGGCGGTACGCCTGCACCTGGATGCCTGGCCGGGCCGCACCTTCTCGGGCCGGCTCAGCGCGATCAACCCCAAGGTGGATACCAGCACCCGCAACGTGCAGGTGGAGGCCACCGTGCCCAACCACGACAAGACGCTGACCCCGGGCATGTTCGCCAAGCTCACCGTGGATGTCGGCCAGCAGCGCCGTCAGCTCACGCTGCCGCAGGCGGCGATCGTCTACAACCCGTACGGCGACACCGTGTACGTGGTGCAGCCGGCCAAGGGCAAGGACGAACAGGGCAAGCCGAACGCGCCGACGGTCAAGCAGGCCTTCGTCACCACCGGCGACACCCGCGGCGACCAGGTGGCGATCCTCAAGGGCATCAGTGCCGGCACCGAGGTGGTGACCAGCGGCCAGATGAAGCTCAAGAACGACGCCACCATCACCGTCGACAACAGCGTGCAGCCGGCCGACTCCGCGCAGCCCACGCCGCAGGAGCAATAGGGTCCGCCCGCCGCCACCCAGCTGGTCGCGCCGCGGCCCTTTGCCCGCCATCGCGGGCATCGCGAGGACGATGTATGCCTTTACCGAATCAACCATCCACGCATCCCCGGGGGCAAAAGCCCCCGGCCCCGAGGGTTGCTCCGCAGCGCCCGCCAGCCGGCGGTGCGCACCTTGGCCATAGCGATGCTATGGCGCTGCGGCGCGCGCCTTGTCTGACAGACGCTGCGAAGACAACGCGATTCACCCGGATGACTGCGAGCGGACCCTACGCCCCATGAAATTCACCGACCTGTTCATCAACAAGCCGGTCCTGGCGATCGTCGTCAGCCTGCTGATCCTGGTGCTCGGCCTGAAGGCCGTCACCAGCCTCACGGTGCGCCAGTACCCGGAAACCGAGAACGCCACCGTCACCGTCACCACCGCCTACTACGGCGCCGACGCGCAGACCATGGCGGGCTTCATCACCCAGCCGCTGGAGCAGGCGATCTCGCAGGCGCAGGGCATCGACTACCTGTCCTCCACCAGCGTGCAGGGCGTGTCGACCATCACCGCCACGCTGCGCCTGAACTACGACGCCAACCGCGCGCTCACCGAGATCACCACCCAGGTGAACTCGGTGAAGAACCAGCTGCCGCCGCAGGCCCAGCAGCCGGTGCTCACGGTGCAGACCGGCGAGACCGTCGACGCGATGTACATGGGCTTCTACAGCGACGTGCTGCCCACCAACAACATCACCGACTACCTTTCGCGCGTGGTCAAGCCGAAGCTGGACTCGATCCCCGGCGTGCAGACCGCCGAGCTGCTCGGCGCGCGCAACTTCGCCCTGCGCGCCTGGCTCGACCCGGCCAGGATGGCGGCCCACGGCGTCACTGCCGCGGACGTCAACAACGCACTGGCGGCCAACAACTACCTGGCCGCGGTCGGCTCGTCGAAGGGCCAGGCGGTCACCGTCGACCTCACCACCGACAGCGACCTGCACACGGTCGAGCAGTTCAAGCAGCTGGCGGTCAAGCAGGTCCATGGCGCCATCGTGCGGCTGGAGGACGTGGCCAAGGTGACGCTGGGCTCGGACAGCTACGACTTCAACGTGGCCTTCAGCGGCAAGCGCTCGGTGTTCATCGGCATCAAGGTGGCGCCGGACGCCAACGTGCTCGACGTGGCCAAGCAGGTGCGCGAGTCGTTCCCGGAGATCCAGCACCAGCTGCCCAGTGGCCTGACCGGCGAGATCGTCTACGACGGCACCGAGTTCGTGAACAGCTCGATCGACGAGGTGATCAAGACCCTGGTCGAGGCGCTGGTGATCGTCACGCTGGTGATCTTCCTGTTCCTCGGCAGCCTGCGCGCGGTGATCATCCCGGTGATCGCGATGCCGCTGTCGCTGGTCGGCACCTTCTTCGTGATGCTGGCGCTGGGCTACTCGATCAACCTGCTGACCCTGCTGGCGCTGGTGCTGGCGATCGGCCTGGTGGTGGACGACGCGATCATCGTGGTGGAGAACGTCGACCGCCACATGAAGGAGGAGCACAAGACCCCGCTGCAGTCGGCTTTGCTGGCCGCGCGCGAGCTGGGCGGACCGATCCTGGCGATGACCGTGGTGCTGATCGCGGTGTACGTGCCGATCGGCTTCCAGAAAGGTCTCACCGGCGCGCTGTTCACCGAGTTCGCGTTCACCCTGGCCGGCGCGGTCACGGTGTCGGCGGTGGTCGCACTGACGCTGTCGCCGATGATGTGCGCGACGTTCTTCCGCGGCGACCAGGACGAAGGTCGCTTCGTGAAGTTCATCGACCACCAGTTCGAGCGCGTGCAGCGCGGCTACAAGCGCATGCTGCACGGCACGCTGTCGACCTGGTCGGTGGTGATCGTGATGTCCGCCCTGCTGCTGCTGGCGACCATCGCGCTGGGCATGACCGCGCAGTCGCAGCTGGCGCCGGAGGAGGACCAGGGCATCGTCGCCGGCCAGATCGTCGGCGCGCCGAACGCCACCGCGCAGCAGATGAACGTCTACGCCGAGCAGATGTACGCGGCGGCGAAGAAGCTGCCGGAGTACGAGCAGATGTTCCAGCTCACCGGCGTGCCGACCACCAACCAGGGCATCGGCGGCGTGCTGTTCAAGCCGTGGGACCAGCGCAGCCGCAGCGCGCACGAACTGCAGCAGGAGCTGCAGGCTGCCTGGAACGGGATCGCCGGCGCCAAGGTGGCGGCGTTCCAGTTCCCGCCGCTGCCGGGCGCCTCGGGCCTGCCGATCCAGATGGTGATCACCACCACCGAGCCGTTCCAGAACCTCAACGAGGTCGCCAGCGAGGTGCTGGCCAAGGCGCAGGCCAGTGGCAAGTTCTACTTCATCGATTCGGACCTGAAGGTGGACAAGCCGCAGGCCACGGTGGCGTTCGACCGCGACATGATCACCTCGCTGGGCCTGACCCAGAAGGATGTCGGTGCCTCGCTGGGCGCGGCGCTGGGCGGCGGCTACGTCAACTACTTCTCGATCTCCGGCCGCTCGTACCGGGTGATCCCGCAGGTGTTGCAGGTCGACCGGCTCAATCCCCACCAGGTGCTGGACTACTACCTCAACACGCCGGATGGCCAGGTGATCCAGGCCTCGACGGTGGCGAGCATCAAGCACTCGGTGGTGCCGCGCTCGCTCAACCACTTCCAGCAGCTCAATTCCGCGACCATCTCCGGCGTGTCCGGCATGTCGCAGGGTGAGGCCCTGCAGTACCTCGCGGGACTGGTGAAGGAAGTGGCGCCGACCGGGTACACGGTGGACTACGCCGGCCAGTCGCGGCAGTTCGAGAAGGAATCCGGCGGCTTCGGCGGCACCTTGCTGTTCGCGGTGATCATCGTGTTCCTGGCGCTGGCTGCGCAGTTCAACAGCCTGCGCGATCCGATCGTGATCCTGGTGTCGGTGCCGCTGGCGCTGTTCGGCGCGCTGATCTTCGTCAACCTGTTCACCAGCCTCAACATCTACACCGAGGTGGGCCTGGTGACTCTGATGGGCCTGATCTCCAAGCACGGCATCCTGATGGTGGAGTTCGCCAACCACTCGCAGCTGGCCGGCATGAGCAAGCGCGAGGCGATCGAACACGCCGCCGCGGTGCGCCTGCGTCCGATCCTGATGACCACCGCGGCGATGGTGCTGGGCGTGGTGCCGCTGGTGATCGCCTCCGGCGCCGGTGCCGCGGGTCGCTTCAACATGGGCCTGGTGATCTCCACCGGTCTGGCGATCGGCACGCTGTTCACCCTGTTCGTGGTGCCGGCGTTCTACATGCTGCTGTCCACCGACCACCACGCGGACCAGGCGAAGGAAGAAGAGCCGCCGCTGCTGGAGGCCTGAGTCATCCGGCGACATCGCCGTCGGGAAGGCAAAAGGCGCGGGCAACCGCGCCTTTTGCTTTATCGGGCGCGCGCGAGCGGACATCGATTGACCGGCCGGCCCGCTCCACCGACCATCCGGGAACACGTCCCGCACAAGGGGTGCTCAGGAACGTGTCACCAAGGGGAAAGACATGCTCGCAGAGTACAAGCGCACCACCAACATCGGCGTCGGCCTGGGCCTCATCGGCTCGATCATCGGCCGCGTGCTTATGGAGTCGGGTAGCGAAGGTCTCGGTGTCCTGATCGCGCTGGTGGGGCTCGGCGTGTTCATCTGGGGATGCAGCCAGTACGCGAAGGCAAAGGGTCACTCGCCACTATGGGGCGCCCTCGGGATACTCAGCCTGATCGGTCTGCTGGTGCTGTTCTTCCTGCCGGACCGGCACAAGGGGGCAACCGCCTGACGCCCTTCCCTCCCGCTGCCGGGGCGGGAGGCACCGCCGCGATGACCGGGTCAGTGCGGACAGATGCACCGCCCATCCTTTTCCCGAACCGCCTGCGCGCCCCAGGCGCTGGGCGAGGCTACCTTCCCCATGACCGACATCACCTTTACCGCCGACGAGCGCGCCATCCTCGTTCGCAGGATCCAGGGTTACTTCAGCGAGGAACTGAAACAGCGCATCGGCCAGTTCGACGCGGAGTTCCTGCTCGACTTCGTCGGCCGGGAGATCGGCGCGTACTTCTACAACCGCGGCCTCTACGACGCGCAGGCCATCCTCGGCAGGAAGATGGACGATCTGCAGGACGCGATCCTGCAATTGGAGCAGCCGACCGAGTTCAGCCGCTAGCGGCCGGCCCCCTCATGCGATGCCTCTTGACCCGGGGCCATCACCGGGCGCTTTAATCCGCCTCGATCGTCCACTCGTGCTCCTGGAGGATGTCCCGTGAACAAGCCCCCGGTGTGGTTCTACGTCGTCGCCACCGCCGCCCTGTTGTGGAACCTGGCCGGCTGCGTGGCTTTCGTGGCCGATCTCCAGTTGGGTCCGGATGACATCGTGAAGCTGCCCGAGGCGCAGCAGGCGCTTTACCGCGCCCGCCCCGTATGGGCCCTGGTCGCGACCGGAGTCGCGGTCATCGGCGGCGCACTGGGCTGCCTCTGTCTGTTGCTGCGCAAGCGCTGGGCGACCGGTCTGCTGATCGCCTCCCTGCTCGGCGTGCTGGCGCAGGATGTCGGCCTGTTCGTCATGCTGGACGGCCTGAAGGCCACCGGCGGCCTGGCTCAGTTGCTGCAGGGTGCGGTATTGCTGATCGCCATCGGCCTGGTGCCGCTGGCGGGCATTGCCAGCGCGCGGGGCTGGACGGCCTGAGTCACGAAGAGCCGCTCGAGGCGAAGCGTTGATGAGCACCGTCGACAACCCCCGCCTGCTCGGCGTGGCCTGCCTGGCCGCACTCTGCACCATCGGTACGGCCTCCGCCCGGGAGTCGCTGCACCCCTGCGACGCACGGGACGGAATGCCTCCCCGCCTCGAGCAGTTCCTCGATGCGCAGGGCATCGATCTCTCCGATCGATGGGTCGCGCTGGCCGATCTCGACGGTGACGGGCGGGAGGAAGCACTCGTCTACCTGCACGGCCGCGACTGGTGCGGGAGCGGCGGCTGTACCCTGCTGGTGCTTCAGGAGCACCAGGGTGGATGGGATCGGATCTCGCAGATACCGGTCACCCGCCTCCCGGTCCGCCTGCTGGAGCGGCGGCGTCATGCCTGGCGCTCGCTGCAGGTCCGCGTGGGTGGCGGAGGAAGCCCCGCGCAAGACGCGGTGCTGGATTTCGATGGGCACCGTTACCCCGGCAATCCGACGACGGTGGAACCAACGTCATCTACGGACGGTGCGGGACGCACCTTGATCGACCCCTCGACCGATGGAACGCCGCGCTGCGAACGCGCAGTCATCGGCGATCAGCGGGCGCGGCCGGATCCGCGCCGCACCGACCACGCGATCAACCCGATCGCCGGGTAGTAGCTGCCGAGTATCCACAGCGCGGCCAGCGGCAGGGCGTGGCGGAAGCGGTCCCAGGCGATCAGGCTGTCGCTGGCCATGAACAGCACGGCACCGTGTGCGGCGATGCGCGACGGCATTGCCAGCGCATCGCCGTTGGACGCGTGTTGCCACGCGCGCCCCACCGCCTGCCCCGCCATGATCGCCAGTACCAGGGCGTAGACCGTCACCGGCGCGCGCAGCGGTGCGGCCACGTGCAGCCACAGCAGCCACAACAGGCCGAACGCGGCGAGCAGGCAGGCCAGCAGGCCGAGCGGACGTACGGCGAGACGGCTGTCGTCCAGCCAGGCCGCGATGAAAGCGATATGCCCGAGCAGGAACGCGGCCAGCCCCGGCACGAAGAAGTCGCCGGGCAGCATCAGCAGCACATCGCCGAGCAGGGCGAGGCCCAGGCCGATCAGCACACGGCGGCGATAGCGCAGCGACAGCGGCGGCCTCGCGCGCCAGGCCATCGCCAGCACCAGCACCGTCGCCAGCGGCTTGCAGATCCAGTGCAGCCAGCGCCAGCCGTCCGCGGTATCCGGTGTGGCCAGCAGGGCACCGAGGATGGCACCCCCCGCCGCGAAAGCGATCACCGCGACGAGGCCGACACGAACCCCTGGCGAATCGGTGTCAGAGCGGCCTGCGAGCATGCCGGGCATCCTTGGTGGCAACAGCCACCGATCATAGCGGGGCGCTGGCTTCGGGAAGTTCGGCGACCGATCGCCGGCCTCATGGACCTGCTGCGATGTGCGGCCCTGCTCCCACGCGATACCAGGTCGCCCGCCCGGACGCGCCACTAGGGCGCGGTCGTGGCGCCGCGCACAGCATCCGTGTCGGGATGCGTAGCCGGCCCGCCCGCCGTCGCGGAATACCCGTCGTCCAGCGTGCGCAGGAAAGCCACCACATCGCTGATCTCGCGCGCGTCCAGCGCCGGCTTCGCGCCCTTGCCGCGATCCATCGGCGCATCGGTTCGGTCGACGTTGCCGCGGTAGCGCAGTGGCAGGTCGTCGTAGACGGCAACCTTGCCGCGTATCACCGGATACCACTTGCCCGGATCGGTATCGCGCTGCACGTAGAACGCCACCACGTCGCGGAGCGAGTGGAAGACGCCGTTGTGGAAGAACACCGGCCGCGTGGCCACGTTGCGCAGCGTCGGCGTCTTGAACATGCCGCAGTACCGCGCCTGCCCGTGCAGGTCGCGGCGGTAGGGGCCGCACAGGCCCAGGTCGACATGCCTGGGATCGCGGTTGGCAGGGATCGCCGGATTGCGCGGCACACCCAGCGCGGCGTAGGCGAAGTCGGTGAAGGGCGCGGGACGGCCCCCCGGCCCCGGCACGTCGATATGGCAGGACGCACAGTTGCCCTTGCGCGGATTGTTGAACAGCGCGTAGCCGCGCAGCTCCTGCGCGGTGAAGCGGGCGTGGCCGGACATCACCGCGTCGAACTTGCTGGTGTAGGGATGGAAGCTCGGGTCCTCGCGCTGGAACGCCGCCAATGCCGCGCCGACATCGGTGAACGCCTGTGCCGGATGCGCGAACACGTCGGCACCGAATACCCGCCGGAACGCCGCGGCATGCGGACCGTCGCGGACCGCCGCGACGACGGCCTGCGGACCGGCATTGGCCATCTCGTTGCGGTCCAGCAGCGGGATCGCCGCCTGCTGCTGGCGCGAAGCAGCGCGGCCATCGCGGGTGAAGCCGCCGCGCGGGCCTTCGTACTCGGCGTCCTCCGAGCCCGGCGTGAAGGCGTCGAGGCTGAACAGCGGCGTGTGATCGAGGTAGCGCAGCGAGGGCACGGTGCGGGTGCCGGCGCGATCGAGGTGCGGTCCACCCAGCTGCACGGCGCGTCCGTTCGGTGGCCCGTAGGCATGCGCCGGGCTGTGGCAGCTGGCGCAGGACATCCGCTTCGAGGCCGACAGGGTGGTATCGAAGAAGAGCCTTTTGCCCAGCTCGGCCTGCGCACTGAGGTGGTCGGGTATCGATGGATAACGCACCCACTGGCGGATCGCCGCGTCGGCCGGCGTGGTGTCCGCCGGACGGCTCGCGGCGGCGACCGACCAGCCGCCGCCGACGCACGCGGCAGCCGCCGTCACCACAAGAGCGATGGCGGCACGCAGGCCACGCCAGGTGTTCGCAAGACAGTGCATCGGGCCAGCCGACGGCAGGATCCCGCCGTCGGTCGTGCGGATCAGAACCGGAACATCGACATCAGGTCGCCCACCGCCGGCCCGTTGATCGGCTGGTACGGCTTGGCGGGCGTCACGACCGGGTTGGGCAGGTTGTCGCGGCTGCGCGCGGACAGCGGCGACAGGCGCCAGTTGCGCTCGATGAATTTCAGGATCGAGGCGTGATCCTGGTAGGCGTGATCCACCACGCCCTTTCGTGCATACGGCGACACCGCCAGCATCGAGATGCGCGGACCGTCGCCGAAGAAATCCACGCTCTGGATGTAGCCGGTGTCGAAGTGGCCGCCGCCTTCGTCGGTGGTGATCAGGATCGCGGTATGCGCCCACAGCTCCGGGTCGGCCTGCACCTTGGCCAGCAGGGTCTTGAGGAAGGCCTCGTAGCTGGCCGGCGCGGAGTAGCCCGGGTGGCCGCTGTCGAGGTTCTTCGGCACCACGAAGGACACTGCCGGCAGGGTGTGGTGGGCGATGTCAGCGTCGAACGTGGCCAGTCCGGCCAGGCCGGACTTCAGCGCCGGATCGCCCACCACCTTCGCCGAGGCGGCCAGCGGATCGCCGATGTTGTTGTACTGGAGCATCTGCGCCTTGGCGACCGGCACGTGGTAGGCCGCGGCCTCGGCGGCGACATCCGCCGCATCGCGCCCGCCGGTGTACCACTTCCAGCTCACGCCCTTTTGCGCCAGCGCCTCGGCGATGGTCGGCACGGTCTGCGGCGGGTAGTTGTAGTTGTCCGGACCGATCGGCTGCGGCTTGCCGTCCATGTCGTAGCCGGGGTTGTAGTTGTTCACCAGGTAATAGGTGTCCGGCGCGCACTTGCTGGGGATGTGGCGCTCCGCGAGGTAGGCCAGGATCGGTGCCACGCCCGGCTGCTTCGGGTCGGCGCAGTTCACGTACGAGCCGCCCTCGTAGCCGTCGCGGGTGTAGAAGTTGGCCGTGCCCGGCATCGGCTCCGGATTCTCGATCTGGTTGGCCGGCGGCATCGCCGGCTTGCCGTCGCGGTTGAAGAACGGCACGTCGGCGGTGGCGATGGCGAAGAAGTTGTCGCCGGTGCCGCCCATGATCGACTGGTGGTAGTTGTCGCTCAGCGCGTACTGCTTCGCCAGCGCGTCGAACAGCGGCGCATCGCCGGCGGACATGTTCATGAAGCCCATCAGCTCGCCGCCCTGTGCCGGGTTGGCCGGGCTCACACCCTTGGTGTCGCCGCCCTGCCCGGTGCTGTCGGCCACCCAGGTGAACATGTCCAGCTTGTGGTTGTCGCCGCCGGTCTGCTGCCACATCTGGAAGAAGCGGTGCACCGGGTCGCCGGTGCGCACTGCCGCGTCCAGGCCGCTCTTGCCGGCGTTGATGTAGGGCACGTAGCGGGTGATCTGGAACGGGCCGTTCGGCAGGTCGGCGGGGAAGCGCTTGTCGGGCAGGCCACCGGCGCTCTGGAAGGTCACCGGGTTCATCTCGCCGATCTGCTGCGGCTGCGGCAGCGTGGCGTACGGACCGGCGCGCTCGGGCTGCAGGGTGTAACCGGTCTGTGGCTTGCCCTGGCTCTGCGCGGCCAGCGCGAAGTTCGGGCCCGGTGTGCCGTCGGCGTTGATGATGCCCTCGGAGAGCAGGTTCTCCACCGTCTGCCCCTTCGGCGGCGCGTAGCCGCCGAACAGGCCGTCGAAGGTCTGGTTCTCGCCGATCACCACGATCACGTGCTGGATCGGCGTGGTGGTCGGCCCGTTCGCCAGCGCCAGCGCCGATGCCGCGGCGCGCGCCGGCACGGCGGCCGAAAGCGGGCCGCGCGCCGGAATCGAGACCTCCGCACGATCGGCGTCACGGCCGACGCTCACCGCGCCATCGTGCAGGTCGAAGTGGACCACGGAGAACAGTTCGGCCAGCGGCGTGCGCGCGCCGGCCTGGAAGTCCGGCTCGCCCGCCGGGTCGGCCACCAGCGCGGCCGGTACGTGGAAGGCGGTATAGAGCGGAGCGAGCACGCCGGAAACGTCCTTGGCGGCCGCCGCGATGGCGGCCTCGGTCACCCCCGCCATCTGTGCCGCCGCCGGGGCGCCTTGCGGCACGCCGCCCAGCGTGCGCTGGGTCAGCAGGGCGGTGACCGGGTTGATGTTCACCACCGCGCGCCCCTGTCCCAGCGTCGGCACGAAGGCCGCGGACAGCGTGACCGGAGAGCCGTCGCTGTCTGCACCCGGCGCGGTCAGCACGAACGGACCGACGCCATCGACGACCAGCGAGTAATGCCCCTGCGCGTCGGTCACGGCAGACACGGTGTGCTTGCCGGCATGATCGGTGGCGGTGACCGGCACACCGGCGAACGGAACCGCCCCACCGACCACGCCGCTGACCGCGACATGGACCTTGCCGTCGACCGGGGGTGCCCCGTGGTGGCAGGCGGCGAGCGGGAGCATCAGGGCGAGCGGCAGCAGGCGACGTTTCATCAATCGGTCTCGATGGGCACGGGAAAGCCGTCGCGCGAGGTATCGCCTTCGACGGCCAGGTCGGACAGGGCGCGCACAGGGTCGCGCGTGGATGTGACAAGGGCATTCCACCCGTCGTCGCCCGCCGCCATGCACGGATGGCGGCGGGCGACGCGGCGAAGGTCAGAACTTCGCGCTGACGTTGAAAAACACCTGGCGCGGCGCACCGGCCTGCAGGGTCTGGTTGTAGCCGTTCGGGTCGGCCGCCACGTAGCCGTTGGTGCCGGTGGTGGCGAAGTAGTGCTTGCCGGTGAGGTTGGTCACGTTGAGCGCCAGGCGCAGGTCGCTCAGGCCGGCCAGCGCACCGAAGTCGTAGCTCGCGCCGGCGTTGAACAGCCAGTACGAGGGCACGAACGAGTCGTTGGTGTAGGTGATGTAGCGCTTGCCGGTGAACTTGCCGTCCACGGTGAAGTTCCAGCCGCCCACGCCGTAGCTCAGGCCGGAGGTGAACATCCAGCTCGGGATGCCGACCACGTACTTGCCCTTGGTCGCGACCACGCCGCCGTTGAGGTAGTCGTCCTGGTACTTGGTGCTGCCGTAGGACAGCGTGTTGAGCCAGCGCATGCCATCCATCGGGCGCCAGATCAGCGACAGGTCGGCGCCGCGGCTGTCCACGCTGCCGACGTTGTTGAGCTGGCTGGCGCAGGTCTGCACGGCCGAGCACGGGGTGGTCTGCAGCAGGCGGTTGGTGAAGCGCGTGTAGTACAGGTCCGCCGCCGCTTCATAGGTGGCGCCGCGCACGCGGTAGCCCGCTTCCAGCGTCTGCGAGCCTTCCGGCTTGAGCGTGCCCTTGCTGGCGTCGAACGCCGCCTGCGAGGTGGCGAACGGCAGCGCGCCGTAGGCGTTGATGTTCTTGCTGTACGAGGCGTAGACGTCCTGGAAGTCGTCGATCCGGTAGTCCACGCCGGCCTGCGGCAGGAAGCCGTCGCTGGCCTTGATGCTGCCCTGTGCGAACGCACCGGTCGGCACCCGCGAGGCCGAGTCGGTGGTGGAACGCAGCGACTTGGCGCCGAAGTTCACGGTCAACCGGCCATCCATCAGGTGCAGGGTGTCCTCGGCGTACACCATCCGCGTCTTGTAGTTGTAGTGCTGCAGGAACGCGCGGTAGAACGGCGTCTCGCCGTCGTAGATGGTCCACAGGCCGGTGTACGCGCCGTACAGGTTGAAGTAGTTGCGCTCGATGTTGTTCTTCGAGTTCTCGCCCCACACGCCCACTTCGATGTCGTTGTTGCCCAGCGTGTACTGCACCGAGCTGGTCACGCCGTAACGGTCCAGGCCATAGTCGGTGGTGCGCAGGGCCAGCGGCACGCCGCTGGCCGGCGACGGCGTGTACGGCGTGGCCCACTGACCCTCGCCGCGATCGGCGTGGTAGTAGGTGCCCAGGTTCCAGGTCAGGTTCTCGCCGAAATTGAAGCTGCCGCTGAGCCCGGCCAGGTTGTCGTGGCGGATGCCGCCGCCGGCGTAGTAGTCGGCGTCCAGCCAGTCGTAGTCGGCCGGCAGGCCGGCCAGCGAATCGGGGTAGCCGTTGGCCACGCCGTTGTACTGGCCGGTGGTCTGGTAGGCAGTCGCCACCTGCACGGCCTTGTTCCAGTCCGGCTGGTAGTAGTCGAAGTTCCAGCCCAGCACGCGCTGGCTGGTCAGCGACAGATCCTGGTAGTCGTATTCCTTGCGCTTGGAGCTGTCCACGAACAGGCTGATGCGGTTGCCCTCGCCCCACTGGTAGACCGACTTCAGGTTGACCTGGTTGGAGCGCTGCGAGCCGTAGCCCTTCCACTTGTCGGTGTTGGCGTGGTTGTAGGACACGTAGGTAGACAGGCCATGGAAATCGCCGGTATCCAGGCGCACGTAGGTGCGGCGGGTGTTGTCCGAGCCGATCGCCTGGTCGACGCGCGCGCCGGCCTTCGCCTCCGGATCGGCCGAGTAGAACTGCACGGTGCCGCCGAGGTTGGAACTGGACGGCGTGCCCAGCGCGCCGGCGCCCTGCGCCAGCTGCACCGAGGCGATGTTGTCCGAGCTGATCGCGCGGGTCACCTGCAGGCCGTTGGTGACGCCGTAGCCCATGTTGCCCAGCGGGATGTTGTCCAGGGTGAAGCCGAGGCGACTCTGGTCGAAACCGTGCAGGCTGATCGTGGTGGACCACTCGTAGGCGCCCCACGGATCGGACGACTGGAAGTTCACGCCGGGCAGCTCGTTGAGCACCTTCAGCGCGCTGGTACCCGGGGTGGCGGCCTTGATGTCCTCGCTGCCGATGGTCTGCACCTGGCGGGTTTCGCCGGTGGCGACCACCGAGATCGTCTGCAGCTGCTTGGCGTTGTCGGCAGCCGACGCATCGGCCGGTGCGGCGACGGGGACGTCGGCGGCGAAGACGTTGCCGTGCAGAACGGCGAACAGGGCCAGCGCGAGGCCGGTGCGGCGTAGCGGGAAGCGGGAAGACATGCGTAGGCATCCTCGGCGCGCAGGTCCGCGGACCTGTCGCCAACGTGGGAGATGGGGGTGAACGAGCGCCGTCGCGTGACGGATCGCCACAAGCATGGGCGGCGCCCGTGAAGATTCGTTTACATCCGTGTGTACGCAAGAACGGACGTCTAAACGCAACTGTCACATGACGGCGCGCGCCGCGCGCGATCAGCGCGTGTCCACTGCCTCGCGACCCAGCGCCGGGTCGTCGGTGAAGAAGGCATCGATGCCGGCGGCCAGATAGACCTTGAGCTCGGCGACCATGCCGCGGGCGTTGACCGTGTCCGGACGGTCGCCCTCCCAGAACGCTTTCGCCAGGAAGGTGTTTTCCGGGCGGAAAGTGTATGGATGCACTTCCAGCCCTGCCGCGTGCGCATCGTGGACCAGCGCGGTGGGACGGCCCAGTTGGCCATCGGCGGTGTACGGGATGATCGCCTGGTAACCGGGGCCGATCGCATCGGCATAGCGGGCGATCGTCTTGAGCCCGGCCGGGGTGGTCATCTGGCCATAGGTGAGCGTGCCGCCGGCGGCGAGCACGTCGCCGGGGCGCACATCCGGATCGTCGATCAGCTGCAGCAGGCGGATGTTCGGGTGCGTGCGACCGAGCTTCCCGCGCAGGTACTTCAGGTTGCCGATCTCGAACGACTGGATCTCCACCGGCGCGGTGCGCGTATAGGCGTGCGCGGCCAGCGTGACCAGCAGCCTGTCCTCCATCGGCAGGCCGATGCCGCGGAAATAGGTCCCGTGCTTGATCTCCGGTATCAGCCCGACCGGGCGCCCCCGCGCGGCCGATTCGGCGGCGGTGAAATCGATGATCTCGTCCAGCGTGGGGATCTGGAACTGGCCGTCGTACGCGGTGCCGCGCAGCTCGGGCAGCCGCTCGCGGGCGCGCAGGGTCTTCAGCTCGGCGAGGGTGAAATCCTCGGTGAACCAGCCGGTGACGCGGTGGCCGTCGATCACCTTGGCGGTGCGCCGGCCGGCGAACTCCGGATGGCCGGCCACGTCGGTGGTGCCGCCGATCTCGTTTTCGTGCCGGGCCACCATCACTCCGTCGCGGGTCATCACCAGGTCCGGCTCGATGAAGTCGGCGCCGTCGGCGATCGCCCTGGCGTAGGAGGCCAGGGTGTGCTCCGGCCGCAGCGCGCTGGCGCCGCGATGGCCGATCACCAGCACGCGCTGGACCAGCGCCGGTTCGGTGGCATACGACGCGCTGGACATCGACAGCATCCCGAGCAGGAGGGCATGAAGGGCTGGACGGTACATCGGCGCGACTCCGGCTGCGGATCCGCCTTGTAGCCGGTGAACCTTACCGCCTGATGGCAGGCCGCCGCGAGCCTACAGCTTGAGGTACATCCCGCGCCGATCCATCGCCCACACGATCGCCCACCACAGCGCCACGAAAGCGATCGCCCAGGCGAGCGAGGCCACCCGGGGGCCGGCCAGCGGCGTGATCCAGCCGGCGAAGCCATGCTGGTAGAGCAGCGGCTGCAGACCGCTGGCCGGCAGCAGGATCTGCATCAGCTCGGAGCCGGCGTAGGCGGCGATCGCATTGACGCCGAAGCGACGACCCAGCGCGGGCCAGCCGCGCCGGTCGATCAGCACGTGGCAGGTCAGCAGCGCGAGCATCGCCCAGCCGGCGGTCCACAGCACGAAGCTCGGCGTCCACAGGTTCTTGTTGAACGGCTGCACCGTGGCGGCCAGCCAGCCCGCAACCACCGCCATCACACCGGCGATCAGCAGGGCTCGACGCGCTCCGGCGCGCAGCCAGGTACCGGCACACAGGCCGAGCAAGGTGCTGGCGATGGCCGGCAAGGTGCTGAGCAGCCCCTCCGGATCGTGCACCTGCCCGGTGACGGCGTTGTGGTCCCAGACATAATGACCGAACACCATGCCGTCGACCCGGTCGACCGGGTTGTCCCACCTGGCCGTTCCACCGAAGTGAAGCAGCACGGCATAGCCCGCCAGCAGGCTGCCGAGCGAGATCCACCAGGCCCGGCGCGGCGTGTGGATGGCCAGCGCCGCGGTCACCGCGAAGCACACGCCGATCCGCTGCAGCACGCCCGGCCAGCGCATGTCGCGCCCCGGCAGCAGCCAGGCCGCCAGCAGGTTGATCGCCACGCCGAGCAGGAGGATGCGCAGCGCCCGGCCCATCGCCGCCCGCAGCAGCGGGGCGCGCGCGTCGCCACGCTCCAGCCGCGGCCCGAGCGCCAGCGCGATCGACACACCGACGATGAACAGGAAGAACGGAAAGATCAGGTCGGTCGGCGTGCAGCCGTTCCACTCGGCATGCTCCAGCGGCCAGTAGACGCGGCCCCAGTCGCCGGGGTCGTTGACCAGCAGCATCGCGGCCACGGTGAGCCCACGCAGCGCGTCGACGCTGGCGAGGCGGCCGGAGGACGAAACGGCAGCGTTCGACACGGCGGGGGCCTCCGCTCAGGGCGTCGGCGCGGCGTCGCGCAACTGCACGCGGTCGAACGCGTACAGCGGCCCGTCGGTCGGCGCGGTGAGCGCGAAGCACAGCGTGTGCCGCCCCGGCGGCGGCGCGATGGCCGCGTCGAAGGCCAGCGAGCGCGGGGCGCTGGCCGGGTCCGGCAGGGTCCAGCGGGTCAGCTCGACGCCGTCGCAGGTGTCCAGGTGCACCACCAGCTCGCCGAACGGCGTGGCGTGCGGGCGCTGCACCACCAGCTTCGCCTCGTGTGCCAGCGCATAGTTGTTTGGCAGGCGCTGCAACGCCACGTGCAGGCCGTGGATGCCGTCCAGCGGCGCGTCGGCCCACTGCTGGCAGGCGTTGAACAGCGGCAGCTCGTACACCGGCGACAGCGAGGTGACATCCGGCAGCGGCTGCACGCGCAGGCGGAACGGGCTGCCCGGGCAGTTCGCCAGCGCCGTGGTGCCGCGGGTGAGCAGCGCGGCGCGATCGATCACCCGGCTGCGCGGCGCGCCGAGCACGCTGCCATCGGCGGCATAGGCTGCGGCGCGCACGGTCACCGGCAGGCTCACCTCGAACGGGGCGGTGTAGACCGGCGCGCGCGCGCCGGGGGTACTGCCGTCGAGGGTGTAGCGCAGCGTGCCGTACCTGGCTTGGTTGGACAGCGTGACGCGGGTACGACCGGAGGCCAGTGCGGCGTCGGCGTCCACGTCGATGTCGGGTGCGAAGGCACTGTCGGCATAGCCGATGCCGGCCGCGCGGTAGCGCGCCAGCTGCGCCGGCAGACGGGCGAGGAAGTCGTGCCAGTCGCGACGGGCCGGCGTGGTCCAGGTCGCCTCGGCCAGCGCGTCCAGCCGCGGGAATACCGCGTGCTCGACGTGGGCGAAGCTCGGCATGTGCTCGGTCCACACGTTGGCCTGCGCACCCAGCACGTGGGTCGCTTCGGTCGCATCGAGCTGCTTGGGCACCGGCTCGAACGCATAGATGTCGGCCAGCGACTTCACCGGGATGCGACCGGTGGTCTCGTCGGCGCGGTCGCTCTGCAACTGGTCGAAGTAGAGGTCCGGCGCGGGTGACAGGATGACATCGTGCCCTTTGCCGGCCGCTTCCACGGCCCCCTTGCTGCCACGCCAGGACATCACCACCGCATCGCCGGGTACGCCGCCCTCGAGAATCTCGTCCCAGCCGATCATGCGGCGGCCGTGGGCGCCGAGGTAGCTACCGAGCTGGTTCATGAACCAGCTCTGCAGCGCATCGTCGCTGGCCAGGCCGAGGCGCTTGCGCTGGGCCTGCACCGCCGGCGAGGCCTGCCACTGGTCCTTCACCGCCTCGTCGCCGCCCAGGTGGATGTAGTGCGAGGGGAACAGCGCCATCACCTCGTCCAGCACGTGCTCCATGACCCGCACGGTCGCGGGACTCGGGTTGTACAGCGTGGTGTTGACGCCCCAGTCGACCGACACCTTCGGCCGCTTGCCGGTGACGCCCAGACGCGGGTACGAAGCCACCGCGGCGGTGGCGTGGCCCGGCAGGTCGATCTCCGGCACCACGGTGATGTGGCGGGCCGCGGCGTAGGCGACCAGTGCGCGGATCTGCGCCTGCGTGTAGAAGCCGCCGTAGCGCTTCGGCTCGCCATCATGGCCGGCGTCGGGCGGCGTGCGCCAGGCGCCGATGCGGGTGAACTCGGGATAGCGCTTGATCGGGATGCGCCAGCCCTGGTCGTCGACCAGATGCCAGTGCAGCACATTGAGCTTGTGCTCGGCCATCTGCTCGATCAACGTGCGGATCTCGTCCGGCGTCTGCATGTGGCGCGCGGAATCCAGCATCAGACCCCGCCAGGCGAAGCGCGGGGCATCGTCGATGGCAAGCGCCGGCAGCGGCGCGCCGGCCGGCACCGAGGTCAGCACCTGCCACAGCGTCACGGCGCCGTAGAACAGGCCGGCGTCGGTGCGCGCGCGGATCTGCACGCCGTCGGGTGCGATCACCAGCCGGTAGCCCTCGGCGGCAGCGACCGATCCATCGCGCACGAAGCGCACCGCGGCAACATGGCCATCGGTCGCCAGTGGCAGCGCAAGTCCACGGCTGGCCTGTGCCCTCTTTGCCAGCCATTGCGCGGCACCGGCAGCGGCCCGATCGCCATCGGGGACGCCCAGCGCGTCACCGGAGCGGAGCACGAAGCTGCCCGACGCGCGCTGAAGGGACGCGACCTGCGGGATCAGCGACAGCGGCGGCACGGCGGGGGCCGGCGGCACCACGGCGACGGGGGCGGCGGGACGGGTTGCGGTGGTCGGCGAGCACGCCGCCACGAGCGAACCGGCGACGACCAGGGCCAGGCGGATCAGGGTCGGGCGGCGGGGCATCGATCACTCCTGCAACGGTGGCAACCTGCATGCTGCCACGCAGTTCAAAAAAAACGGGCCCGAAGATCGGACCCGCGGGGAGTAGAAAGAAACTCTTCTAAAGGGAGGCGGCCATCCATGGCCGGGGCCCTACGCGACATCGGGGTCGAGGCGATGCCGCGCAGGACAGGTCAGAGCTTGAAGCGCAGGTTGAGGTAGTACTGCCGGCCGTTGACATAGAACGCGTACGGCTGTTTTCCGTAGGCGTCGTTCTTGGTGTAGTACTTCAGCTTCGGGTTGTTGAGGTTCATCGCGTCCAGCGACAGCGACATGTAGTCGGTCAGCTGCACGCCGAACGACGCCGCAAGGTTGCCGATGCCCTGCTGGAAGTAGGTGTCGGTGCGGCTCACGCCGGCGTAGAACTGCGAGCGGTAGGTGTAGCTGATGCGGGCATTGAAGCGCTTGTTCTCGAAGTAGCCCGACACGTTGTAGGTGTTCTTCGAGGTGCCCTGCAGCGGCTTGTTGCCGGTGGCGTGGCCGTCGGCGTAGGTGTAGTTCGCCTGCACGCCGAAGTTGTCGCCGATCGGCTGGATGTAGTTCAGCTCCAGCCCGCGTACCTGGCCCTTGACGTTGGTCGGCACGCTGATCAGGTAGTCCGAATAGACGTCCTGGCCGGCGTTCTGGGTGGCCTGCAGATCCTTGAAGCTGCGCACCTCGTTGCCGAAGTTGACGTAGTCCTTCAGGTTCATCGCATAGACGCCGGCCGACAGCAGGCCGCGCGGCGCGAAGTACCACTCCACCGCCGCGTCGAAGTTGGTGGAGATCAGCGGCTTGAGCTTCGGGTTGCCGCCGCTGCCGGTGTGGGTCAGGTCGTCAGCCGACACCGAACCGGCCAGCGCGGAGTAGTCCGGACGGGTCATCGTCTGCGAGGCGGCGAAGCGGGCCACCCACTGGTCGTTGATGTCGAACTTCAGGTTGGCGCTGGGCAGGAACTTGCCGTAGTTGTGCTTGTAGACGTTCCAGTAGTAGGCGCCGAACGCCGAGCCGGTGATCGGCCCGGTGACGCTGCTGGCCTCCGCATCCGGCGCGGTACTGGTGTAGCCGATGGTCTCGTCGGTCTTCACGTAGCGCACGCCGACGTTGCCGCTGGCGATGCCGGACTGCCAGTTCAGCTGCACATAGGCGGCCGAGTCCTTCTCCTGCACCTTGTAGATGTCGTTGAAGTAGAAGCGGCTGACCGGGTCGCGGTTGGCGAACTGCGCGTCGATCTGCGCCAGCTGGCCCGGCGTGTAGTACCAGATGTTCGACGGGAAGGTGGCGCCCAGCGAGCTGCCGAAATCGCCCGGGTAGTTCTGGTGGCTGGTCGGATAGGCGGCCGGGTTCTGCCAGTCGGTGGCGAAGTTCGGACCCTGCGCCACCTCGAACGGGTTGCTGCGCTCGTGCTTGGCGTAGCGACCGCCGAACTGCAGCGAGGTGAGCGCGCCGTCGTCGAAGTCGAGCTCGCCGTCGAACTGCGCCCAGTCCTCCTTGTCCTTCACCTTGATGCCCTGGCCACCGAAGATCCAGCCGGCCTGCGGGTAGATGCCCGAGGGCGAGCTGTTGTCGCCGCCCAGGGTCCAGTTGGTCGGCTGGCCGATGCCGCGCATCCCCCAGCTGGCGCCCGCGCCCACGGCGGTGCCCAGTTCGATCACGTCCTGGGTGGGGCTGGCGCCGGTACCACGCGTGGTGCCGACCTGGCCCTTCAGGTCGAAGTGGTCGGTGACACGCCAGTCGGCGTCGAGGGTGAGGTACTTGGATTCGGACGAGGCGCCCGGACGCGAGATCTGGTCATACACGCCATAGGGCGTGGTGCTGCCGGCAACCGGCGCGAAGTTCGCGCTGGTGAGCACGCCGTTGCTGACGGTGTAGCCCGGCTGCAGGCCCGCGCCCGATGGCACGAACTGGCTGGCCCACATCAGGTAGTTGCGGTTGTAGTTGTCGGCCTTGAGCTTGGAGTAGAAGCCGCTCAGGTCCAGCGTGAGGTTGTCGGTGGGCTTGATCTCGAAGTCGACCACGCCACCCTTGCGCTCGCGCTGCTGGGTGAACAGTGCCGCGCCGGTGAGGTTCGGGTAGTAGACGCCGGCGAGATCCGGATGCGCGACGGCGATCGGATCGGTCGCCTGGATCTGGCTGTAGCCGCCCACGATCTCCTGGCCGTTGCGCTGCAGCGAACGCTTCTCGTAGAACGCCTGCACCAGCACGCCGGCGGTGTTGGAGTCGTTCTTCCAGTTGAACAGGCCACTGAACTGCGGCTTGGTGTCGCTCGGCAGATCGGAGTACACGCCGCCGATCGAGGCCTCGGCGGTCATCGGCTTGGCAAACTCCAGCGGCTTGCGGGTGATGATGTCGACCGAACCGGCCGCGCCGCCTTCGACCAGGCGCGCCTCGGAGGTCTTGTGCACCACCACCTGGCTGACCACTTCGGCCGGCAGCAGGCTGTAGCTGACGCTGCGGCCCACGGTCTGCACCTGGCTCAGCACGAACCAGTCGCCGGTGCCGATGGTGTGGCCGTTGACCAGGGTCTGGGTCAGGCTGGGATTGGTGCCGCGCAGGCTGACGCGGTCGTTCTCGTCGAAGCCACCCTCGCTGGCACTGGCCGAGCTGATGTTCACGCCGGGCAGGCGCTGCAGCGTGTCGGCCACGTTCTTGGCCGGCAGCTTGCCGATGTCCTCGGCGGTGACGATCTCGACGTGCGAGGCGGCATCCTTCTTCAGCGCGAGCGACTCGGCCTCGCTGTCGCGGATGCCGGTGACGGTGATGGCAGCCAGCTCCTTCACCTTTTCCTTGCGCGGCGCCGTGTTCTGGCTGGTGTCCTGTGCGTGCAGCGTTCCGCCGATGCACAGGCTGGCGATGATGCTCGCGGCTAACAGCGTCTTGCGATGTGACATGGTGTCCTCCCCTCAGAGCCATTCGGCGACGGTCCTCTTGCGGGATGCCGCGGCCGGTGAAGTTGCTGGGCTTGCGCCCGTTGACGTGGAACTACTGCATCGTGGGTGTTGCGAAACCGGAAACAGCACGACGGCGTGCTCAGCACTCCGTCGCCGAATGACTCTCCAGGTACAGTCCCGCCGCGCCGATCACGCCATGCTGGCCGTGCTCCATCAGGCGTACCGGGACCTGCTGCAGGTAGGCGTGCATCACGCCCTTGTTGAAGAACCGCGTGGCGAACGAGCTGGTCAGCAGCAGCTCGCGGATCTGCGGCAGGATCCCGCCGGCCAGGAACACGCCCCCGCGTGCCCCGTACAGCAGGACCAGGTCGCCGACGAAGCTGCCGAGCAGCCCGCAGAACACTTCCAGCGCCTCCACCGCCTGCGCGTCGGTGCGATCCAGCGCGGCGCGGGTGATGTCGGCCGGGCGCGCCAGCGTCGGCTCGCGGCCTTCCAGCTCGCACAGCGCCTGGTAGAGATTGAGCAGGCCCGGGCCGGACAGCGCGTGCTCGAACGACACGTGCGAACGCTCGCGGGCAAGGATGCGCAGGATCGCGATCTCGCGCTCGTTGCCCGGCGCCAGTGCGATCTGCCCGGCCTCGGTGGCCAGCACGGTCGGACCCTGCGGCCCCGGCAGCAGCACCGCCGAACCCAGCCCGGTACCCGGCCCCATCACCAGCACCGGACCCGGCGCGGCTGGCGCGGTGTTGTCGATCACGCCGATGGTGTCGGCGCGGGTGAGGAACTGGGTGGCGAAGGCGACCGCCTCGAAATCGTTGACCACCGCCAGCCGCGCCAGCCCGAGCCGCTCGCGGATCTCGCGGATCGACACCGGCCACGGCAGGTTGTCGTTGACGATGGCGTCGCCCAGCACGTAGCCGGCACTGGCCACCGCGCACTGCTCGATCGGCGCTGTCGGCGCCAGGTGGGTGACGAAGTCTTCCAGCACCGCAGTGAGGCTGGGCCAGTCCGCGCAGGCGTAGCGGTGGTAGGCATGCACCTGCACCGGCTGCGCGGTGCCAGGCGTGCGACTGACCAGGCCGATGCGGGCGTGGGTTCCGCCCACGTCGGCCGCCAGGAACGGTCGCGTGGCGCCCGCCGCCATCGTTGCTGCGCTTTGTCCCGCCACGTCCGCCACGCCGGATTCCCCCGTGTTCCCTCCGGTCCCTGGCGGCAAGCGCCCGTGGGACCCCATGGCGACCGAGTGTGTCTACGCCGTGACAACGTTGTCAACCATTTCCTTCGGCACGGTCGCGGTGATCGATGGCGCGACGCAACAAGCCCCTCCGGCGAGCGGCTGACCGGACACCCCCAGCGGACTCCCGGGGCGCATGAAAAGGCGGGGTTTCGGCGGCATGGGTCACAAAATCGCGCTGCCGCATCGCATCACTCGCGGGTATGGGCAGGCGTCCGGCAGCGCGCCGGACGGGTCATCTTCGCCCCGACACGATCCGTCGGGCCCGATTGACAACGTTGGCCATGGACGTCCATAAAGCGAGCCTGGGAAAGGCGAAGCCGGGGAGCATCGCCCGACCATCCATCACGCCGTTGCAGACCGTTCCGGGGAGTTCCGCATGTCGTCCACCACGCTCGACGCCGCGCCGATGGCCGGCCGCTCCACGCTCGGGCCGATGATCATCATCGGCGTGCTGTTCTTCATCTTCGGCTTCGTCACCTGGCTCAACGGGCCACTGATCACCTTCGTCAAGCTGGCGTTCAACCTCGACGACGTGAACGCCTTCCTGGTGCCGTTCGCGTTCTACATCTCCTATCTCGTCTTCTCGCTTCCCTCGTCGGCCGTGCTCCGGCGCATCGGCATGAAGAAGGGCATCGCTGCGGGCCTGTTCGTGATGGCGGTCGGCGCGGCGACGTTCGGCCAGTTCACCACCATGCGCATCTATCCGGGCGCACTGACCGGCCTGTTCGTGATCGGCGCCGGCCTGTCGATGCTGCAGACCGCGTCCAATCCGTACATCTCCATTCTCGGCCCGATCGAAAGCGCGGCGCAGCGCATTGCCTTCATGGGCATCTGCAACAAGATCGCCGGCATTGCGGCGCCGTTCGTGATCGGCGCGCTGGTGCTGAGCGGCATTGACAACATCGACGCCCAGGTCAAGGCGGCGCCGACCCCGGAAGCCCGCGAGGCGCTGCTGAACGCCTTCGCCGGCAAGGTGCACCTCCCCTACCTGGTGATGGCCGGCCTGCTGGTGCTGCTGGCGATCTGGATCGCCTTCTCCTCGCTGCCGGAGATCAAGCCCTCCGGCGCGAATGCCGAGACGGCGATCGGCCACCGCGACGGCAGCCTCTTCAGCTTTCCGCATCTGTGGCTGGGCGTGCTGTGCCTGTTCCTCTACGTCGGCGTGGAGGTGATGGCCGGCGACGCGATCGGCACCTACGGCGCCAGCTTCCACCTGCCGCTGGACCAGACCAAGTTCTTTACCGCATTCACCCTGGGCGCGATGCTGGTCGGCTATCTGGCCGGGCTGGTGCTGATCCCGCGCTTCATCAGCCAGCAGCGCTACCTGGCGGTGTCGGCGGTGCTCGGCGTGCTGTTCTGCCTGGGCGCCTATGCCACCTCCGGCTATATCTCGGTCGGCTTCGTGGCGGCGCTGGGCTTCGCCAACGCCATGATGTGGCCGGCGATCTTCCCGCTGGCGATCAACGGCCTGGGCCGGCACACCGAGGCCGGTTCGGCCTGGATGATCATGGGCATCGCCGGCGGCGCGATCCTGCCGCAGGCCTTCGCGCATCTGAAGCTGCACATCGACTTCCAGCTCGCCTTCGTGCTGCTGATGGTGCCGTGCTACCTGTACATCCTGTTCTACGGCCTGCGCGGGCACCGCGTCGGCCAGCACGCCGGCTGAGATCGCGATGACGGCGGCGCACCCCGTATCCGCCACCGGCCGGGCCGGGTGGGCTACGATGCGTCGCCCCCTGCCAGGAGTGTCCCGCGTTGCGCCATGCCACCATCAAAGACGTCGCCAAGCGGGCAGGAGTCTCGCTGAAGACCGTCTCGCGGGTGATCAACCAGGAGGCGTCCGTGCGCGCCGACACCCGGCAGAAGGTGGAACGTGCGGTGGAGGCGCTGGGCTACCGGCCCAACCTGTCCGCGCGCAGCCTGCGGGCGGCGCACTCCTATGCGATCGGCCTGGTCTACGACAACCCGAACGCGCACTACGTGATCAGCCTGCAGGAGGGCGTGCTGTCGGCCTGCCGCGAGCGCGGCTTCGGCCTGCAGATCCATCCCTGCGACGCGAGCTCGCCGCACCTGGCGGACGAACTGGTCTCGCTGGTCAAGCGTGCGCGGCTGGCCGGCCTGGTGCTGGCGCCGCCGATGTCCGAGCAGGCGGAGCTGATCGCCACGCTGAAGGAACACGACGTGGCCTTCGTGCGCATCATCGCCTCGCGCGAGGATCCGCGGGACGGCTACCCCTGCGTCTACGTGGACGACCGCGACGCGGCCTACGCGATCACCGAGCACCTGATCCAGCTCGGCCACACGCGCATCGGCTTCCTGTGGGGCGAACCGCATCACCGCTCCAGCCCCGAGCGCTACCAGGGCTACGCCGACGCACTGAAGGACTACGGCATCCCGCTCAACAAGAAGCTGGTGCTGCCCGGTCGCTACGCCTTCGACGACGGCTTCCGCGGTGCGCGCAAGCTGTTCACGCTGAAAGAGCCGCCCACCGCGATCTTCGGCAGCAACGACGAGATCGCCGCCGGCGTGCTGGCCGCGGCCCGCTCGACCGGGCTGGACGTGCCGTGGGATCTCTCCATCGCGGGCTTCGAGGACAATCCGTTCTCCAAGCAGGCCTGGCCGGCGCTGACCACGGCGCGCCAGTCCACCCGCGAAATCGCCCGCCACGCCGCGCTGCGGCTGATGGACGAGCTGGCCCATCGCGAGGCCGGCGAGGACACACCGCCGCCAGCCAACGAGGGCTTCGTGCCCGAGCTGGTGGTGCGCGGCTCCACCGCGCCGCCGCGCGGCGCCGCGCCGCGCAAGCGCGCGGACTGACCGCCGGCTGCGCGCCGGCCCAACCCCATTCCCGCCACCGCCATCCACGTCGCCCGCCCGGCGCCGTGGCGCGCGGCTGCGCGTTCCCTTTTGCCTGACGGATGCCCCGATGAAAGACGCAAGCACCACCCTGATGTACCGCGAGGCCGGCGAGAGCGCCGAGGTGATCGAGCGCCAGTTCGCCCGCAATGCCGAGCGGCTGGCCGAGCTGGGCGAGCGCCTGCGCGCGGATCCGCCGCGCTTCATCGTCACCTGCGCCCGCGGCAGCTCCGATCACGCCGCGGCCTACGCCAAGTACGTGTTCGAGACCCAGCTCGGGCTGGTCACCGCCTCGGCCTCGCCGTCGGTGTCCTCGATCTACGACGCACCGCTGAAGCTCGAGGGTGCGCTGTTCGTGGCGATCTCGCAGTCCGGCAAGAGCCCGGACCTGCTGCGCGCGGCGCAGGCGGCGAAGGACGCCGGCGCCACCGTGCTGGCGCTGGTCAACGTGGAGGACTCGCCGCTGGCGGCGATGGCCGACACCTTCATCCCGCTGCATGCCGGCCCGGAAAAAAGCGTTGCGGCTACCAAGAGCTACCTCGCCTCGCTCGCCGCGGTGCTGCAGCTGACCGCCTGCTGGCGCGGTGACGGTGCACTCGACGCGATGCTGGCGGAGCTGCCCGGCCAGCTGCGCGCCGGCTGGAACGCCGACTGGTCGCCGATGGTGGATGGCCTGCGCGATGTGCAGAACCTGTTCGTGGTCGGCCGCGGCCTCGGTTTCGGCGCGGCGCTGGAGGCCGCCCTCAAGCTCAAGGAGACCTGTGGCCTGCACGCCGAGGCATTCAGCGCCGCCGAAGTGAAACACGGCCCGATGGCGCTGGTCGGCGCCGGCTTCCCGGTGCTGTTCTTCGCCCAGGACGACGGCACGCTGCCGAACACGCTGGCGGTGGCCGGCGAGTTCCGCCAGCGCAACGCCCGCGTGCTGCTGGCCGCGCCCGGGGTGGACGACGACGACTGCCTGCCACTGGCGGCAGGCGTTTCGCCGCTGACCGCGCCACT
Organism: Dyella ginsengisoli LA-4; assembly: GCF_000334915.1. GTDB lineage: Bacteria > Pseudomonadota > Gammaproteobacteria > Xanthomonadales > Rhodanobacteraceae > Dyella_A > Dyella_A ginsengisoli_A. The sequence continues at coordinate 70,722 of NZ_AMSF01000013.1, forward strand.
GCTGGCGGTGCAGAGCTTCTACAAGGCGGCCGCGGCGCTGGCGCTGGCGCGCGGGTACGATCCGGACGTACCGCCCCACCTGCGCAAGGTCACGGAGACCGTCTGATGTCCGCCACCACCGCCCTGGTCAATGGCCGCGTCATGGGTGAGCACGGCCCGCGCGACGGGCTCGCCGTGCTGCTGCGGGACGAACGCATCCTCGCCGTGTGCCCGGCCGACGACCCCCGCGTGGCTGCGGCGCAGCGGCACGATCTCGGCGGCCGGCTGCTGCTGCCCGGCTTCATCGACGTGCAGGTGAATGGCGGCGGCGGCCTGCTGTTCAACGACGCCCCCACGGTCGAGACACTGCGCGGCATCGCCGCGGCGCACCGGAAGTACGGCACCACCGGCCTGCTGCCCACCCTGATCACCGACACGCCGACGGTGATGGCCAACGCGCTGGATGCGGTGGACGCGGCGATCGAGCGGGGCGTGCCGGGCATCCTCGGCATCCATCTGGAAGGCCCGTTCCTTGCCGGCGCGCGCAAGGGCATTCACGACAGTGCGCTGTTCCGCCCGCTGGGCGAGGACGACCTGGCGCTGATCTGCAAGCCGAGGCTCGGCGTGGTGATGCTGACCCTGGCGCCGGAGTGCGTTTCCACCGACACCATCCGCCGGCTCAGCGAGGCCGGCGTGGTGGTGGTGGCCGGGCACACCGGTGCCGACTACGCCACCACCCGCGCCGCGCTCGACGCCGGCGTGCGCGGCTTCACCCACCTGTACAACGCGATGACCCCGCTGACCAGCCGCGAGCCCGGCGTGGTCGGCGCCGCGCTGGAGGACGCCGACAGCTGGTGCGGCCTGATCGTCGACGGCCATCACGTGCATCCGGCCAGCCTGCGCGTGGCGATCGCGGCGAAGGCCCGCGGCAAGAGCGTGCTGGTCACCGACGCGATGCCGCCGGTCGGCTCGGATCGGCCCGATTACGTGCTCAACGGCCAGACCATCGTGATGAAGGACGGCATCTGCCAGAGCGACGACGGCGTGCTGGCCGGCTCCGCGCTGGACATGGCCACCGGCGTGCGCAACCTGGTGCAGCTGGTCGGCCTGCCGCTGGCCGAGGCCTCGCGCATGGCCAGCGCCTATCCCGCCGACTGGATCGGGCTGGGCGCCACCCACGGGCGCATCGCGGCCGGCCAGCGCGCCGACCTGGTGCTGCTGGACGACGCGCTGACCGTGCAGGGCAGCTGGATCGGCGGCGCGTTCGCGGCCTGAGCGCCACTGCCACGGGACTGCAACCGGGGCGATGCGATCATCCGTAGTCCATCGCGTCGCCACCGTTGCATCGAGGTCCCCGCATGTCCCTGCTCCGTCGCCTGGCCGCCCCGCTGCTCGGCCTTGCCGCTCTGTGCGGCACGGTCCACGCCGCGCCCGCCGCGCACCACCGCGTCATCGTGTTCGTGTGGGATGGGATGCGTCCCGACGCGATCAATGCCGAGGACACGCCGAACCTGCTGGCGCTGTCGCAGCGCGGGGTGTTCTTCACCGACAACCACTCGACCTACCCGACCTTCACCATGGCGAACGCGTCGAGCTTTGCCACCGGCGCGTTTCCCGGCCCGATCGGCTTCTACGGCAACAGCTTCTGGGCGCCCGGCGGCGACGGCCTGAACGCGAGGGGCAAGGCGGCGGACTTCCAGAACCCGATCTACACCGAGGATTACGCGGTGCTGCGCGACCTCGACCGGCTCGAGCACGGCGAGCTGCTGCAGGTGCCGACGCTGCTGGCCACCGCGCACCGGGCCGGGCTGACCACCGCGGTGATCGGCAAGTCCGGCCCGGCCTTCCTGCAGGACTACAAGCTGCCGGACCAGGGTGGCGACAACGTGCTGCTGGACGAGAACACCGTGCTGCCGCTGCGCTTCGCCAAGGAGCTGCAGCGCGCCGGCTACCCGCTGCCGGCGAACACGATCCACGCCTATGCACCGTCGCAGCTGCAGCTGGCCGCGGACAACGGCGCGCCCACTGCGCCGGGCAAGCTCGCCACCCTGCGCGACGGCGTCACCTCCGACGCCACCGCCGGCGGCGAGACCACGCCCGGGCCGGCCAACGCCTGGATGATGCAGGTCTATCTCGACGAGGTGCTGCCCAAGCACCGGCCGGACATCAGCGTCGTCTGGCTGCGCAATCCCGACACCACCCAGCACCAGTACGGCGTGGGTTCGCCCGAGTTCCACCGCGCGCTGCAGGCGCAGGACGAACTGCTGGGCCGGCTGCAGGCGAAGCTGCGCGCGCTGGGCATGGCCGACGACACCGACCTGGTGGTGGTGTCCGACCACGGCCACAGCAACGTGGCCGGTCCGGCCGACCTGTTCCCGCTGCGCACGATCAACGACGGCCGCGTCGGCGGACGCGACCCGGAGTGGGGCTACTCGGTCTCCGGCAGCCTGCGCATGGCCGACGACCTCACCCGTGCCGGCTTCCACGCCTACGACGGCCAGGGCTGCACCTACGCGCCGGTGATGAGCGGCATCCGCGCCGACGGCACCCGCCTGCACCCGACCCGCTACGACGACGACGGCAGCATCTGCGGCAAGCCGGGTCCGTACACCACGCCCAGCTACAAGGTGCCCGACGAGCTGCCGGCCGACGCAGTGGTGATCGCGCCGAACGACGGCACCGACTACTACTACGTGCCCTCGCACGACCCGGCGCTGGTGCGGCGGCTGGTGCGCTTCCTGCAGTCGCGCGCGGTGGTCAACACGGTCTTCGTCGCGCGTCGCTACGGCGCCCTGCCCGGCACGCTGCCGGCCGAAGCGGTGCACCTGGGCAACGCGAAGCGCGGACCGGACGTGATCATCAGCTACGCCTGGGATGCCCACGCCGTCGTGCAGGGCTTCCGCGGCACCGAGGTCGGCACGGTATCGACCGAGCGCGGCCAGCACGGCAGCTTCAGCCCGATCGACGTGCACAACACGCTGGTGGCCAGCGGCCCGGACTTCCGGCAGGCGATGCGCGATCCGCTGCCCAGCGGCAACGTCGACCTGGCGCCGACGCTGGCCGCGGTGCTCGGCCTGACCCTGCCGACCGCGCAGGGACGCGTGCTGCACGAGGCGCTTTCCGGTTCGCTGGCGCGACCGGTATCGGACTACACGGTGGCGCCCGCCGCGATCCGCCCGGCGACGGCGGCGACCGGGCTGAAGACGGTGCGCATCGACGGCGCGCCGCTGCCGGCCACCCGTTTCAGCTTCACCGTGAAGCAGAAGGTGCTGCGCTTCGACGGCCGCCGCTGGACCTACTTCGACCAGGCCGCGGCGGATCGCCACTGAGCCGGTCCGGCGACCGCCTCACTGGTAGACGTGCAGGCGGTCGAAGATCCAGGCGTGGTACGAGGCCAGCAGCGCGGGCTGGGCGCAGTCGGTGTACAGGCCGCCGCAGCGGTCGCGCAGCGCGGTCTCGGCCGCGAAGTACGGATCGGCCGGCAGGCCGGCGGCCTGCAGCACCATGCTGGGCAGGAACGCGATGTCCAGCACCGGATAGCGCGGCAACAGCGGCGGATCGGCCAGGTTGCTCTTGAGCATGTAGTAGGTGAGGTAGTCCCGCTTGGCGTCCAGCGCCGGCGGCACGCCGGCCGGCAGCGTGCGCGCGAGGTCGCGGATCAGCCCGCCGAAGGCTGGCTGGTGGTCGCCGAAGCTGAGCAGCACGGTCGGCTGCGCGCGGCCGAGGAAGTGCCCCTCCAGCCCGCGCATGGCCCGGTCCGAGGCCTGCAGCCGGGCCAGGTAGGTGTCGAAGTTGAGCGCCGCCGGCGCCGGCAGGTCGTGCAGCAGGCCGCGGTTGTACGGCGGCGGCAGCGAGGACAGCGGATGCAGGTCGTGCGGGCCGTGCTGGGCCAGCGTGAGGATCATCATGAACACCGGGCGGCCCGGCCGCTTCAGCTCGCCGTAGACCTTCCACGCGGCGTCGAAGATCTGCGCGTCGCTGCTCTTCCACGCCACCAGGCCGAGGTCGTTGACGTCGTAGAAGCGGTCGAAGCCGTAGTCGCGGTAAGCGTTGCGGCCGTTGATGAAGCCGCCGGCGGTCGGATAGATCGCCACCGTGAGGTAGCCCAGCCGCTGCAGCTGGCGCGGCAGCGTGTCGCGCACCCGCGGCGCCAGCACGTACGGCGCGTACATGCCGCCGGGTCCGAAGATGCTCTGCGGCAGCCCGGTCAGCGAGGCGAACTCGCTCACCCAGGTGCCGCCGCCGAAGGTATGCACGCGCAACGCACCGTTGGCGCGGGTGCGCGCGTCGGGACGGAACATGCCGACCCGGCACGGCGGCAGGTTGCAGGCGGCGAAGCCGGAAGGGTCGAAGGTGCTCTCCTCCAGCACCTGCACGATGTCGGGATACCCCGCGGCCCCGGCCGGGGTGGCCGGACGCACGCCCGCCGCGGTGGCGGCCCATTGGCGCTCGGCCTGCGCGTCGCCCGAACGCGGCGGCAGGTGGATGTCGTCGTCCTCGAGGTTGACGAAGAAGTTGGTCAGCTGGGCCGGATCGGACAACTTCTCCCACGCGTTCCGTCGGTGCGCCGCGGCGAACGGCCCGTCCGGCGCCAGCACCACGTGCATCGCCAGCACGCCGACGGCCACGCCCAGCAGGCGGGTGGCCAGCGCACGGCGCGGCGCGAGCGCACGATCCACCGGACGCTCGCGCCGCCACAGCCACACCGCCAGCAGCGGCAGGCCCAGCACGACGGCGACGGCACCCAGCAGCAGCGGCGGGTAGTGCTCCAGCGTCTCCAGCAGGCTGGCTCGCACGAAATAGACGAAATCCGCCGGCATCAGCGACGAGTCGAGGTAGCGCAGCTTGAACTGGCCCAGCACCTTCAGCAGCACGAACGCGCCGCCGCCGAACAGCAGCGCCAGTGCCGGCCGCGCGGTGGCGGCCAGCAGGATCGCGGCGGTGGCCAGCATCACCGACAGCACGAACAGGCGTTCGCCGGCGGCCGGCTCCTGCCCCGCGGTCCAGATCACGCAGGCGACGAAGCCGGCAAGCACCAGCCAGCGCCACCACGAGGGCGGCGGCGCGCGGACATCGGACGTTGGCATCGATCCACCCCTGTGCGGACCATGATTGATCGTGACGCGGATGTTACGGCCACATGACGGGCGCTGCCGCGTGCCATCCGCGCCCCCTTTGCCGGCCGTTCGGCGACCCGCCCGTGGGCCGTCGGTCACGCCGATCTGCTAGGTTTCGCCTCCCCGCCCGCCAACGGCCCCGCCCCATGCGTCCATCCCGTCCCGCCCCCACCGCCTCCTTCGCCCTGGCCGCGCTCGGCGCCGCCCTGCTCGCCGGCTGCAGCCAGCTCGGCCTGCGCCCCGCCCCGCTTCCGGACGGCGCGCGGGCCGACGTCGCCGTGCTGGAGACCACCGACATCCACTCCAACCTGCTCGGCTACGACTACTACAAGGAAAAGGCCGACCCGACGCTGGGCTACGAGCGCACCGTCACGCTGATCCGCCAGGCGCGGCGGGAATTTCCCAACACCTTCCTGTTCGACGACGGCGACACCATCCAGGGCAGCGTGCTGGCCGATTACCAGGCCCTGGCCAAACCGGTGACCTGCGACCAGGAGCTGGCGGTCTACCGCGCGATGGACGCGGTGGGCTACGACGGCGGCACCGCCGGCAACCACGAGTTCAACTACGGCCTGGGCTTCCTGTCGCAGGTCACCGGCACGCCGATGAACGTGGACGGCGGCACGCACAAGCGTTGCGCCGGCCCGCATTTCCCGCTGGTGCTGTCCAACGTGTACAGCGCTCGCGACGGCCAGCCGATCTTCAAGCCGTGGACCGTGGTCACCAAGACCATCGAGGCCTACACCCCCGACGGCAGCCGGATCGAGGTGCCGCTGAAGGTGGGCATCATCGGCTTCACCCCGCCGCCGATCCTGGACTGGGACAAGCAGAAGCTCCAGGGCAAGGTCACCGTCAGCGGCGTGGTCGAGGCGGCCAGGAAGTACCTGCCGCAGCTCGAGGCCGCGCATCCCGATCTGGTGGTGGCGATCCTGCACGGCGGGCTGGACACCCATCCCTACACGAACCGGATGGAGAACGGCGGCTGGTACCTGGCCGGCGTGCCGGGCATCGACGCGCTGCTGCTGGGCCACTCGCACACCGAGTTCCCCGGGCCGCACTACGCCGGCATGCAGGACGTCGATGCCACGCGCGGCTTCGTGCGCGGCGTGCCGGCGGTGATGGGCGGGTTCTTCGGCAAGGACCTGGGCGTGATCAAGCTGGCGCTGGTGCGCCGTGACGGGCGGTGGGTGGTCGACAAGGCCGACAGCCACAGCGAAGTTCGGCCGATCTGCCAGCCCGCCGCCAGGGGCAAGGCGCCGGACTGCGTCACCCCCGATCCCGCGATCGCCCCGCTGGTGGCCAGGGTGCACGAGGCCGCCATCGCCTACGTCAACACGCCGATCGGCGACACCACGGTCCGGCTCAGCAGCTACTTCGCCGACGAGGGCAACATGACCGCACTGGCGCCGATCAACGCGGCGCAGGCCGACTACGTGCGCCATGAGCTGCCCAAGACCCACCCGGAGCTGGCCGGGGTCCCGGTGCTGTCGGCCGCGGCGGCATTCCGCACCGGCTTCGGCGGTCCGGACGACTACACCGACGTCGCGCCCGGCCCGCTGACCCTGCGCAACGCGGCGGACCTCTACTTCTACCCCAACACCCTCGCCGCCGTGAAAACCGACGGGGCCGGCCTGAAGGCCTGGCTGGAGCAGTCGGCCCGCCGCTTCAACCGCATCGACCCGACCAAGGCCGGCCCGCAGGCGCTGATCAACCCGCACTACGTGGGCTACAACTTCGACCAGATCCAGGGTGGCATCGCCTACACCATCGACCTCACGAAGCCCGCCGGCCAGCGCATCACCTCGCTGACCTACCACGGCAAGCCGGTCACCCCGGACCAGCCGTTCATCGTGGCCACCAACAACTACCGCGCCAACGGGGGCGGCCGCTTCCCCGGCCTGGATGGCAGCGGCATCGTGCTGGCCTCGCCCGACGGCGCCCGCGAGATCCTGGCCCGCTGGATCGAACACAAGCAGCACCTGGGACCGGGCGACCTGGAGCCGACCTCCTGGCACTTCGCCCCGCTGCAGACCCGCGGCCCGGTGGTGTTCAAGGGCGCCGCCGGCAAGCAGGCCGTGGCCGCCGCAGCCGGCCTGACCGGCATCCGCCAGCTCGCCGACCACGGCGACGGCACCGCGACCTATGCGATCGACCTGTCGCCATGAAATCGGGGTAGGGGGGTAGGGCGCCTCGGACGTTGAACGAGGTGTGGGCCGGATGCCGACCGGCAACCGGCCCGGATGCCCCCCGCGCATGGAGAGCGGCCCAAAGACTTCCGCATGGACGCGGAAGCACTTTTATTTCGTTAGCCACAAGCCGCGGCGGTTGCGATATCGTGACGACTGTTTCCCTGGTCAATACACGGTGTCGCGGCATGGCCCTGGGTCCGGCCGGCCCGAAGCGAACACTCGCGCAGGCCGATGATGCAAACGAGTTCGAAGGCTTCGTGCGATCGCAGCGCGACGGACTCGTGCGCTTCCTGCAACGCCGGACCCGTTCGGCCGACGATGCCGAGGACCTGGCCCAGGAAAGCCTGACGCGGCTGATCCGCTATCGCGGCTACGCACCGGATACCTGGTCCGGCCTGCTCTACCGGATCGCGGTGAATGCGCTGCACGATCGCGGCCGGCGTGCGGCCAGCCGTTTCGATGCCCAGCACGTGAGCCTGGACGAAGAGACGGTCGAACTGGCCACGAGCGAGCCGTCGCACGAGCAGCGCACCGCTTCCGAACAGCAGCTCGCCGCCTTGCAGCGCGCATTGCTGCGCCTGCCCGACCGCTGTCGCCAGATCTACCTGCTCAACCGGATCGAAGGAATGAGTTACACCGAAATCGCCGAACACTGCGGGATCAGCGTGAAGGCGGTGGAGAAACACATCAGCCGGGCCCTGCGCCTGCTGCGCGAGCGCCTGGGCGCATATCACACGGAGGTCAGGCCATGAACCGGCGAGCAACGGAACACGCAACCCCCGACGTCCCCAGCAGTGCCGAGGACTGGCTGGCCCGGCTGCATTCGCCGGCCCGCAGCCCGCAGGACGAGGACGCCTTCGAGCGCTGGCGATCGGCCGACCCCGACCACGCTGCCGCCTACGCGGAGGTGGAGTACCTGCACCGCAATGCCGCGCTGCTCGGCGGCGACCCGATGCTGCGCGCGGTGGCGCGCGCCGCGCGACGCGACTTCAGCCGGCGCCGCGCAGCCCGGCCACCCCGGCGCGCCTGGTGGCTGGCCGCCGGCATCGCCGCCAGCCTGCTGCTTGCGGTCAGCGTCGTGCAGATCATGACCGACCGCCCGGACCTGGGCGGCCAGACCTACGCCGCCGGCGTCGGCCTGCCTCGCGCGATCACCCTCGCGGACGGCACCGAAGTGGCGCTGGATGCGGATACCAGCCTGGTCGCGCGCTTCGATGGCCACCGGCGCGAAGTGATCCTCCGCAATGGCCGCGCCCAGTTCCACGTGGCGCATGACCCCGCCCGCCCGTTCATGGTGGTGGTCGACGGCAACCTGGTCCGCGATATCGGCACCACGTTCCAGGTCAGCCGCAGCGCCGACGGCGTCACTGTCGGTCTGCTGGAAGGCCGCGTCTCGGTCAGCCGCGATGCGGTGGGACATGCCTGGATCAGCGACCTCAAGCCCGCCGAGCAGGTGCACATCGACGCCAGTGGGCAGGCCGGCCCGGTCACCCCGCTGGACGTGGACGCAGCGCGCGGCTGGACCCGGGGCGAGTTCACTTTCAGCGAGCAGCGCCTGGACGAGCTGCTGCGGGCCATGAACCGTTACTCGCAAACCCAGCTGCGCCTGGGCGATCCGTCGCTGGCCGGGCTCAGGGTCAGCGGCCGTTTCCACGCAGGCGATCAGCAGGCGCTGGCCGAGGCGCTCGCCCAGGGCTGGAAGCTGCGCGCAGTGCGCACCGGTGCAAAGGAACTCACCCTGCTGCCGCCTGCCGAGGCACGCTGAACGGCATGCCCCCGCGCCAGTCCGCGCCCGCCGCGCCGCTTCGCCGGTCCGTCGCAGTCGCGCTGGCGCTCATGTTCGGAATGGCCTGCGCCGTAGCGCATGGCCAGGGTGCGACCCGACACTACCAGCTGCCTGCGGGCACGCTCGACCAGTCCCTGCGTGCGCTGGCCCGCAGCGGAAACATCCAGCTGCTGTATCCGCCGGAGCTCACCGCCCATCGCCGGGCCGGGCCGCTGGAGGGCGACTTCACGCCAGCCGATGCCCTGGCCGAACTGCTGCGCGGCAGCGGCCTGGAGGCGCAGCGGGTCACGGCGGACACCTTCGTGCTCCGGCTTCCCGCGGCACGAACGGCGCCCGCGCTGCCCGTGGGGCGCGCGCTCCCGGCGGTCCCCCTGCAGGACGTTCCGGTACCGCTGCTGCCGGTGGAAGTGACCGGCACGCATCTGCGCCGCACCGAGGTGGAGACAGCCTCGCCACTTACCGTCATCACGCGCCAGCAGATCGAGCGGAGTGGCTACCAGACGCTGTTCGAACTGCTGCGCGCCCAGCCGGGCGTGCGGGTAAACAATGCCCCGGTGGCGATGACCGACAACGCGCTGTATCAGGCCAACGGGTTGTCCGGGGCCACGGGCGCCGCGGCAGTCGACCTGCACGGACTGGGGGCCACCGCCACGCTGTTCCTGGTCGACGGCCAGCGCATGGCCGGCTATGGCCTGGCGCAGGGCGAATTCGCCCTGGTCAACGACCTGGAGAGCATCCCGCTGCCATTGGTCGAGCGGATCGAGGTACTGCGCGACGGCGCGTCGGCGATCTATGGTTCCGACGCCATGGCGGGCGTGGTCAACATCATCCTGCGCAAGCAGTTCCAGGGCGTCGCGGTGGATGCCAATACCGGCATCTCCTCCCGTGGCGATGCGGCCCAGCACCGCGGCACGATCAGCGCCGGTACGGCATTCGGCCACGGCGGACACGTGATCCTGGGGCTGGACTACCTCGAGCGCTCGCCGCTGCTCGGCCGGGACCGTGCCTGGGCACGCAACTCCGGCGAGGACAGCAACGGCTACTACTACTTCGACGGTGGCCAGATCGGCTACGACAGCCAGGGCGGCGGCTGCACCCGCACGTCGCTGGACGGACCGTGCGTCAACACCTCCGGCCCGGTCACCACGCTGCAGACACAGCTCGACAGCCGCTCGCTGCTCGCCCACGTCGATCATCCGCTCGGCTCGCTGCGGGCCTACGCCGATCTGCGCTGGAACATGGTGCGCCAGCACCAGCAGACCGGCCCGGCCACCGAGCAGATCGGGTTCTACGATCCGGCGACGCCGCAGAACACGCAGGTAGTCAACTACGCATTCAGCGACGTCGGGCCGATCCGCGACTTCACCCAGTCGCGCAGTACCCAGGTCAGCATCGGTCTCCATGGCACGCCGGGCGACTGGGCATGGGATCTGCGCCTGGACAGCCAGCACAATGCCGGGACCGACCGGGTACAGGGCCTGTTGCGCTCCAGCGTGCTCGATCAGGCGCTGGCCGATGGCAGCTACCAGCCGGGAGGACACAACGATGCGGCCGTGCTGGCGGCGCTGGCGCCCGCGCTGATGCGCACCGGCCACACCAGCCAGACCGGCTTCAGCCTGCGCACCGATGGCCCGCTGACCGAGTGGCGGGAGGGTAGCGTCGGGCTGGCCGCGGGCATCGAGGGCTACCGCGAAAAACTGGACGACCAGCCCGACCCGCTGCTGATCTCCAACGACGTGTTCCAGTTCCAGTCGCCTTACGTGCGGCGCGGCGACCGCTGGATCTCGGCGGCCTACGTCGAGCTGGAAACGCCGCTGGCCCGGGGGCTGGCCATGAACCTGGCTGGTCGCGCGGACCACAGCGGCGGTTTCGGCTGGGCCTTCTCCCCGAAGCTGGGGCTCAAGTGGGACCTGACCGAGAGTGTCAGCCTGCGCGGCACCCTGGCGCGCGGCTATCGCGCGCCGACGTTGCCCGAACTGGACCGACCGCAGGCGCTGCTCCCCACCGGCGTGCGGGTGGAGGTCCCGGACAACCTGCTGCCGTGCCAGAGCCGGGTGGCGACCTCGCCGGGCTACTCGTTGTGCACCCTCCGACTGGACAGCGTGAGCAACCCGGCGCTGCAGCCCGAACGCTCGCGCAGCCTCACCCTGGGCGTGGTGTGGGCGCCGAGTCCGGCCCTGGGCGTGGCGCTGGATGTCTACCAGGTCGATCGCCGGAACGAGATCCGGCCACTGCCGGTGTCCTACGCGCTGGACCACCCGGATGCCTATCCGGAGCTGTTCCGCCGCAACGACAAGGGCGTGCTGTACGCGTTCGACCAGCAACTGGTGAACCTGGGCAGGACCATGGTGCGTTCGTTCGACCTGGACGCGCGCTACCGGCTCGATACCGCGCGCCACGGCAGCCTCGCCTTCAGCCTCGGCGTGGACTGGCTCTCCAAGCTGCGACGGCAGATCGAACCCGGCGCGACACCGCAGTCCTACGATGGCTACGCGGACCAGCCCAAGGCGACCGCGCTGGCCGGCGTCGAATGGACGCTGCGCAACTGGGTGGCCACCGCCAACCTGCGCTACACCGGGCACTACGCCTTCCAGTCCAGTGCCGACAGCCCGCTCGCCTGCCCCAAGGCCCTGCGCGATACCGGGCATTGCGACACGCCGGCCTTCACCCTGCTCGACCTCAACCTCGAATACGGCGGCATTCCCCACTGGCGCTTCGGCCTGAACATCCACAACGCCCTGGATCACCAGCCGGTCTATTACGGCCGGCCTTCGCTCGCCTACAGCCCTTCATTCGACGACGTGGTCGGCCGATACTTCCTCCTGAGCGTCCACTACCAGCGCTGACCATGGCGCCGGCATGGTTGCAAATGCACCTGTTGACGCCGCCACAAACCCGCCCGTAGTGTCTGAACCATGTCGATCGACAACGCCCCCGCCAGCCTCCGCCCCGCTCGCCTCCCCGGCGTGGCGTGCTGCGCCGGCGGGCGCTGCGTCGACACCCCCTGCGTCGCCACCATTACCACCACGACCATTACTACCCGGTCCGGGTGGGTGTCCGTGCGCGACTAGTTTCATCACACGCAACGGCCCCGCCCTCGACGAGGCGGGCCGGCATCCACACCGACACGCCAGCGAGCACGGGCCTCATCCGGAGGCTTACCGTGAATTCCTGTGCACCCCAGCTGCTCGAACACCCCAAACCGCTGCCGTCGGCGTTTGCGCCGGCGGCTCCGGTCTCCCGTTGCCGCGAGCTGGCCGTCGGCGTGATCGGCCCCGGCCGCGTCGGCAGCGCCCTGCTCGACCAGCTGCGTGCCGCGCAGCCGCGGCTGCAGCGCGAGGGCCGCGTGCGGTTGCGCCTGTGCGGCGTGGTCGCCAGCAAGCGCATGTGGCTGGACTGCGACGACGCCGAGTTGAACAGCCGCCACGGCGGTGCACAGGTCTGGCGGCCCAATGACCTCGATGCCTTCGCCGCCCACGTGCGCGGCATCGAGCCGCGCGACGCACTGCTGATCGACTGCAGCGCCAGCGATGCGGTGGCCTCCCGTTATCCCGCCTGGCTGGCCGCCGGCCTGCACGTGGTCACCCCGAACAAGCTGGCCGGCAGCGGTGCACTCGAGCGCTGGCAGGCGATCCGCGCCGCCAGCGCCGCCAGCGGCGCGCGCTTTCGCTACGAGGCCACGGTCTGCGCCGGCCTGCCGGTGGTACAGACGCTGCGCGACCTGCTCGACACCGGCGACGAGCTGACCGCCGCCGAAGGCATGTTTTCCGGCACGCTGGCGTGGCTGTGCAACCGCCACGACGGCTCGCGACCGTTCTCGGCACTGGTGCACGAGGCGCATGCGCTGGGCTACACCGAACCGGACCCGCGCGACGACCTGTCCGGCATGGACGTGGCGCGCAAGCTGGTGATCCTGGCGCGCGAGGCCGGCTGGGCGCTGTCGCTCGATGACGTCGCGGTGGAGAGCCTGGTTCCGGCCGCGCTGGCATCGCTGTCGCGCGACGACTTCCTGGAGCGGATGGCAGAACTCGATGCGCCGATGGCCGCGCGGCTCGCCGAAGCGCGGGCTGAAGGCGGCGTGCTGCGTCACGTCGCCCACCTGGATGCCCGCGGCCGCGCCAGCGTCCGGCTGGCGGTGCTGCCGGCCGACCACGCTTTCGCCCATTCGCGGCTGACCGACAACGTGGTGCAGTTCACCACCCGTCGCTACTGCGATAATCCGCTGCTGGTGCAGGGCCCGGGTGCCGGTCCCGAGGTCACCGCCGCCGGCATCTTCGCCGACCTGCTGCGCATCGCCGAATCGCTCGAGGTGCGCGCGTGAATGCCCAACTGCGAGACCGCATGAGCCAAGCTCCGCAACGCGCCCTCCATGCCTATGCCTTCGCGCCCGCCTGCGTGGGCAATGTCGGCGTGGGCTTCGACATCCTCGGCCATTCGATGGCCGGTGCCGGCGATCGCGCCGAAGTGCGCCGCATCGACGAGCCGGTGGTGCGCATCGCCGCGATCGAGGGTGTGGTCACCGAGCTGCCACGGGATCCACAGCGCAATACGGCAGGCATGGCGCTGATCTCCCTGCGCCGCGCACTGAGCCTGCATCATGGCTTCGAGCTGACCCTGCACAAGGGCATCGCACTGGGTTCGGGCATGGCCGGCTCGGCGGCCTCCTGCGTGGCCGCGCTGGTCGCCGCCAACGCCCTGCTGGAGCGTCCGCTGCCGCCCGAGTCGCTGTACGAGTTCGCGCTGGACGGCGAGGCCGTGGCCAGCGGCAGCCGCCACGGCGACAACATCGGCCCGATGCTGCTGGGCGGTCTGGTGCTCGCCACCCACGACCGGCTGGTGCGCATCCCGGTGCCGGCCAGCTGGCACTGCGCCCTGGTCCATCCGCATTTCGTGCTGGAAACGCGCAAGGCGCGCGCCGCACTCGCCGGCGACTACCCGCTCGGCGGCTTCGTGCAGCAGAGCGCCAACCTCTCGCTGGTGCTGGCCGGTTGCTACCGCGGCGAGGCGGCGCTGGTGCGTGAAGGCCTGAAGGACGTGCTGGTCGAACCACGCCGCGCGCCGCTGGTGCCGAACTTCGCGCGGGTCAAGCAGGCGGCGATGGACCACCGCGCCATGGGTGCCAGCATTTCCGGCGCCGGTCCCAGCGTGTTCGGCTGGTACGAGCAGCGCGCCGATGCGGAAAAGGCGGCCGCTGCCATGCGCGGCGCCTTCGCCGAGGCGGGGCTGGACAGCGATGCCTTCGTCGCTCCCGTCGATGGCCCCGCCGCCTGCGTGCTCGACACCCTCGACGCCGGGGTCGATGCATGAGCGAGGCGTTGCGTTACGTCAGCACGCGGGGTGACTGTCCCGCCGCGGGACTGAGCGCGGCCATCGCCGCCGGACTGGCGCCCGACGGCGGCCTGTACGTACCGCAGACGATGCCCCGGCGGGACATCGCGGACTTCGATCCGGCCGGCACGCTGGCCGACACTGCCACCACCCTGCTCGCGCCGTTCTTCGCCGGCGATCCGCTGGCCGATGCGCTGCCGGCGATCTGCGCCGAGGCACTGGATTTTCCGGTACCGCACCGCGCGCTGACGACCGACGGCGCCCATGTGCTGGAGCTGTTCCATGGCCCCACCGCCGCGTTCAAGGACATCGGCGCGCGCTTTCTCGCCGCCTGCCTGGCGCGCCTGCCGCGGGCCGACACGCGTCCGCTGACCATCCTCGTCGCCACCTCCGGCGACACCGGGGCTGCGGTCGGTGCCGCCTTCCACGACCGTCCGGGCGTGCGCGTGGTGATCCTGTACCCGGACGGCAAGGTGTCGCCACGACAGGCGCACCAGCTCGGCTGCTTCGGCGACAACGTGACTGCCCTGCGCGTGGCGGGCCGCTTCGACGACTGCCAGCGCATGGTCAAGGCGGCGCTCAATGACGCCTCGCTGCAGGCCGTGGTACCGCTTTCCTCGGCCAACAGCATCAGCCTCGGCCGCCTGCTGCCGCAGATGAGCTATTACGCGCATGCCGCGCTGGGCTGGTGGCGGGAGCGCGGGCAGCCGCTCGACCTGATCGTGCCCACCGGCAACCTGGGCAATGCGCTGGCCGCGCTGTGGGTGCGCGAACTGGGCCTGCCGGTCGGCCGGGTGCATCTGACCTGCAATGCCAACGCGACGCTGCCCGAGTTCCTCGCCGGCGCCGACTACCGCCCGCGCGAGGCGGTGGCGACCATCGCCAACGCGATGGACGTGGGCGCGCCAAGCAACGTCGAGCGGCTGCGCTGGACCTTCGACGACGCGACCCTGCGCCGCGAGCTGCCGGCCACCTGCGTCGACGACGCAGCGATCCGCGACACCATCGCCCGTCACGCCCGCGAGCATGGCGAGGTGTTCTGCCCGCATACCGCCACGGCCATGCACGTGCTCGACACGCTGCGGGCGGCAGGCGACCGCGATGACTGGACGGTGGTCGCCACCGCCCATCCGGCCAAGTTCGAGAGCGTGGTGGAACCGCTGGTCGGCCATCCGGTGGCGGTGCCGCCGGCGCTGGCGGCCATGCTGGCCCGCCCGTCACTGGCCGATCCCCTGGCCGCCGACGACGGGACGCTGAAGGCCTGGTTGAAGTCGGCGCTACGCTGATCCATACCTTCGCGAACGGAACTGCGGCGATGCGTCACGACGCATCGCCGCGGCTCTCCATGGCAGCCAGGGCCGCCCCTGTGACGCAGCAGCGGGAGAAACGCAGATCCATGCGGATCGGGCGGAACCCTTGCGCACCAAGGCCTGGATGGTTTCCACGATTGGCCATCTGGACGTCCGAATGAAAATTTCCGCTTGGATTCACATGAAACTGTTGACGCGGCCTTTTCCGCTGCCCTAAGGTCGATCGCATGTCGCAGCGCAGCAGCCACCACAGCCTCGCCCTGAGCCGTCGTCCCACGACGGTCGGCGACCCGCTGCCGGCCGGCGGCACCCTCCTTCTTATTGGCCTTGTACTCGTACTCCTCATTACCAGCGGAGGTGCGGGCTAGCGGCTGCGTCCCAGGCAAAAGGAAACACACCTGAGACCCCCCAAGACCCCGCACCGACACCGGAGCGGGGTTTTTTTTCGCCTGCGTTCCGCCCCCTCCCGGAGATCCCGATGAACCGCGACAACGACGTAGCCGTAGCCGATCCGAACGATGCCGACCGCGTACGCATCTTCGACACCACCCTGCGCGATGGCGAGCAGGCGCCCGGCTTTTCGATGGACCGCCGGGCCAAGCTGCGCATGGCGCAGGCGCTGGAGGCGCTGGGGGTGGACGTGCTCGAAGCGGGCTTCCCGCAAGCCTCGCCGGACGATTTCGCCGCCGTCGCCGAGATCGCGCGCACGCTGAAGACGACCACCGTCTGCGGCCTGGCGCGCTGTCAACCAGGCGACATCGACACCACCGGCCGGGCGCTGGAGAAGGCGCAGCGCTCGCGCATCCACGTGTTCCTGTCCACCAGTCCGCTGCACCGCGAGCACAAGCTGCGCATGAGCAAGGCGCAGGTGCTCGATGCCGCCGTCGCCGCCGTCGAGCGCGCGCGCCAGCTCTGCCACGAAGTCGAGTTCTCCGCCGAAGACGCCCTTCGCACCGAGCCCGACTTCCTGGCCGAGGTGTTCAGCGCCGCGGTCGCCGCCGGTGCCACCACGCTCAATGCGCCGGACACCGTGGGCTACACCACGCCGGCAGAGATCGCCGAGCTGTTCGGCTACCTGCGCCAGCACGTGCGCGGCGCGGACAAGGTGGTGTTCTCCAGCCATTGCCACGACGACCTCGGCATGGCGGTGGCCAACTCGATGGCCGCCATCGGTGCCGGCGCGCGCCAGGTGGAGTGCACCATCAACGGCATCGGCGAGCGCGCCGGCAATGCTGCGCTGGAAGAGATCGTGATGGCGCTGAAGGTGCGCAAGCCGTACTTCGGCGTGGACACCCGCATCGACACCCGCAAGCTCTACCCGACCTCGCGCCTGCTGGCGCAGCTGACCGGCCAGCCGGTGCCGCGCAACAAGGCGATCGTCGGCGAGAACGCCTTCGCGCACGAGTCGGGCATCCACCAGCACGGCATGCTCAAGCACCGCGGCACCTACGAGATCATGCGCCCGCAGGACGTCGGCATCGGCGAGACCCGGCTGGTGCTGGGCAAGCACTCCGGTCGCGCCGCGCTGCGCCAGCGGCTGGAATCGCTGGGCCAAGCCCCCGACGAGGCGGCGATGGACGACATCTTCGCCCGCTTCAAGACGCTGGCGGACAAGAAGCGCGAGGTGCACGACGAGGACCTGGAAGCGATCGCGCTGGGCCAGGACCCGGAGGCCACCGGTCCGTGGCGCATCGTTCAACTCAACAGCACCACCCATCTGGGCAGCGCGTCCGCCTCGGTGAAGCTGGCCCACGACGACGGCCACGAGGTCAGCGAGGCGGCGATCGGCGACGGCCCGGTCGACGCCGTGCTGCGCGCGATCGAGCGCGCCACCGGCCACGCCGTCGAGCTGACCGACTTCAGCGTGCGCGCGGTCAGCGAGGGCGGCGACGCGCAAGGCCAGGCCCAGCTCACCGCCCGCCATGCCGACCGCGCCTGGCGCGGCCACGGCATCAGCACCGACATCGTCGAAGCCACCGCGCTGGCCGCGCTGGCCATCGTCAACCGCATCGAACGCCAGCAGCCGGTCCCCGAGCCGGCGGCCGTGGCGCACCTGTGATCCCGCCCATGCCGCACCCAGCCACCGCACGGAGCCACCGATGAGTACGCCCTTCCTCTGGCACAACGGCCGCATCAAGCCCTGGGCCGACGCCACCGTCCACGTCACCACCCACGCGCTGCACTACGGCTCGTCGGTGTTCGAGGGCGAGCGCGTCTACGCCACGCCGCAGGGCCCGGCCTATTTCCGTCTGGCCGACCACACCCGCCGCCTGTTCGAGTCGGCGCGCGTGTACGACATCGACATCGGCTTCAGCGAGCCGGAGATCAACGCCGCCTGCCTGGAGGTGATCCGCGCCAACGCCATGCGCGCGGCCTACGTGCGGCCGATCGTGTTCCGCGGCGCCGGCGGCCTCGGCGTGCTGCCGAAGGACGGCTCGCCGGTGGACGTGGCGATCATGGCGATGGAATGGGGTGCCTACCTGGGCGACGCCCGCGAGAAGGGCGCCAACGTCTGCGTGTCGTCCTGGCACCGTCCGGCACCGAACACCCTGCCGAGCTGGGCCAAGGCCGGCGGCAACTACCTGTCCAGCCAGCTGATCGCCGCCGAGGCGCGGCGCGGCGGCTACGACGAGGGCATCGCACTGGGCCACAACGGCCTGCTCAGCGAGGGTGCGGGCGAGAACCTGTTCCTGGTCAAGAAGGGCAAGCTGCTCACCCCGCCGTCCAGTGCCGGCATCCTCGCCGGCATCACCCGCGACTCGGTGATCACCCTGGCCGAGGACCTGGGCCTGACGGTGGAAGAGCGCGACCTGCCGCGCGAGGCGCTGTACTCGGCCGACGAGGTGTTCATGACCGGCACCGCCGCCGAGATCACGCCGGTGCGCTCGGTCGACCGCAAGCCGGTCGGCGCCGGCGAGCCGGGTCCGGTGACGCGCGCGCTGCAGCAGCGCTTCTTCGGCCTGTTCGACGGCAGCACCGAGGACCGCTGGGGTTGGCTGGAGGTGGTGCCTGCGGTCGCTTCCGAGGAGATCGCCGCATGAGCCCGCGCACCCTGTTCGAAAAATTGTGGGACGCCCACCTGGTCGCGCCGGAATCGGCCGACACCCCGGCGATCCTCTACATCGACCTGCACCTGGTGCATGAGGTGACCTCGCCGCAGGCCTTCGACGAACTGCGCGGTCGCGGCCTGTCGCTGCGCCGCCCGGACCGCACCCTGGCCACGCTGGACCACTCCACCCCGACCCTGCCGCCCGGCCCCGACGGCGAGCGTCCCTACGCCAACGCGGAAGCGAAGGCACAGGTCGCCAAGCTGGAGACGAACTGCCGCGAGTTCGGCATCGAGCTGCACGGCTGGGACAGCAGCGACCGCGGCATCGTGCACGTGATCGGCCCGGAGCTGGGCGCCACCCAGCCGGGCATGACCATCGTCTGCGGCGACAGCCACACCTCCACCCACGGTGCCTTCGGCGCGCTGGCCTTCGGCATCGGCACCACCGAGGTCGGCCATGTGATGGCCACCCAGTGCCTGCTGCAGCGCAAGCCGAAGACGCTGGCCATCCACGTCGACGGCGCGCTGCCGAAGGGCGTGGGCGCGAAGGACCTGATCCTGCACATCATCGGCCGGATCGGCGTGGACGGCGGCACCGGCCACGTCATCGAGTACCGCGGCCCGGCGATCGAGGCGCTCTCGATGGAAGAGCGCATGACCGTCTGCAACATGTCGATCGAGGCAGGCGCGCGCGCCGGCCTGATCGCCCCGGACGAAACCACCTTCGCCTGGCTGAAGGGTCGTCCGCACGCACCGCAGGGCGCGGCCTGGGACGCGGCGGTCGCCGCGTGGCGGCAACTGCCCAGCGACGAAGGCGCGCGCTACGACCGCGAGGTGCGCATCGACGCCAGCCAGATCCGACCCACCGTCACCTACGGCACCCATCCCGGCATGGCGATCGCGATGGACACCCCGGTGCCGGCGCCGCGCAACGCGGTCGAGCAGCGCGCGCTGGACTACATGCAGGCCCGCGCCGGCCACGCCATGCAGGGCATGCCGGTGGACGTGGTGTTCGTCGGCAGCTGCACCAACTCGCGCCTGTCCGACCTGCGCGAAGCGGCCGAGGTACTGCGCGGCCGCCACGTCGCCAACGGCGTGCGCATGCTGGTGGTGCCCGGCTCCGAGGCGGTGCGCCGCGATGCCGAGCGCGAAGGCCTGCACGAGGTATTCACCGCCGCCGGCGCCGAGTGGCGCGTACCGGGCTGCTCGATGTGCATCGCCATGAACGGCGACCTGGCGCAGCCGGGCCAGCTGGTCGTATCCACCTCCAACCGCAACTTCGAGGGTCGCCAGGGCAAGGGCGCACGCACCGTGCTGGCCAGCCCCGCCACCGCGGCCGCCTCGGCCGTGGCCGGACGCATCACTGATCCGCGGGAGTACCTGGTGGAGGAGGCGGCGTGAGAAGCAGGAGCGAGGGCAGAGGAGTGAGAAGTGAGAGAGAGCAAAAGCCGTACGCCGGCGACTTCTCTCGGCGCGCGCCCGCTCTTCGCCCTTCGCTCACTCCTCACTCCTCTCCACTCACTTCTCCCAGGAGCCAGCCATGAAGCCCGTCACCCGCATCCACTCGCGCACCGCCGTGCTGGCGGACGAGAACATCGACACCGATCGCATCATCCCGGCGCGCTTCCTCACCACCACCACCCGCGAAGGGCTGGGCAAGCTGTGCTTCCACGATTGGCGCTACCAGGCCGACGGCAGCGACAACCCGGCCTTCCCGCTGAACCGTCCGGAAGCGCGCGGCTGCGCGATCCTGGTCGCCGGACGCAACTTCGGCTGCGGCTCCTCGCGCGAGCACGCGCCGTGGGCGCTGCTGGACTACGGCATCCAGGCGGTGCTGTGCAGCGAGATCGCGGACATCTTCCGCAACAACGCGCTGAAGAACGGCCTGCTCGCCATCGTGGTGTCCGAGGCCGAACACCGCTGGCTGCTCGAGCACCCCGGCGTGGAGCTGGCCATCGACGTGCGCGAGCAGCACATCAGCCTGCCCGACGGCGGCCGCATCGCCTTCCAGCTCGAACCCTTCGCCCGCCACTGCCTGCTGGAGGGCGTCGACCAGCTCGGCTTCCTGCTGCAGCACGCCGAGGCGATCACCCGTTACGAACACCTGCACGAGGAACACGCTGCATGAAGGCGCATATCGTCACCCTGCCCGGCGACGGCGTCGGCCCCGAGGTCACTGCCGCCGCGGTGGCCGTGCTGGAGGCCGTGGCCGAGCACTACGACCACCAGTTCAGCTTCGAGGAACACCTGATCGGCGGCTGCGCCATCGATGCCAGCGGCGAGCCGCTGCCGGCCGCGTCGCTGGAGGCATGCAGGAAGGCCGACGCGGTGCTGCTCGGCGCGGTCGGCGGGCCGAAGTGGTCCGACCCGAACGCGCCGGTCCGCCCGGAACAGGGCCTGCTGGCGCTGCGCGCGGCGCTCGGCGTGTACGCCAACCTGCGCCCGCTGCAGGTGCACCCGGCGCTGGCCAACCTGTCGCCGCTGAAGAACGAGAAGCTCAAGGATGTCGACGTGCTGTTCGTGCGCGAGCTCACCGGCGGCGCCTACTTCGGCGCCAAGACGCGCACCGCAGACGCCGCCACCGACGAGTGCAGGTACACCGAAGCCGAAATCGAACGCGTGGTGCGCCGTGCCTTCGCGCTGGCCCGCGAGCGCCGCCATCACCTGACCTCGGTCGACAAGGCCAACGTGCTGGAGACCTCGCGCCTGTGGCGCAACGTGGTGCAGCGCATCGCGCCGGAATACCGCGACGTGAAGGTCGAGCACCAGCTGGTCGACTCGATGGCGATGCTGCTGCTGACCCAGCCGGGCCGCTACGACGTGGTGGTCACCGAAAACCTGTTCGGCGACATCCTCACCGACGAGGCCGCCGCACTGGCCGGTTCGCTGGGCCTGCTGCCGTCCGCTTCGCTGGGCGAAGGCAAGCGCGGTCTGTACGAACCGATCCACGGCTCGGCGCCCGACATCGCCGGCCAGGGCGTGGCCAACCCGACCGGCGCGATGCTCTCCGCCGCGATGCTGCTGCGCCACTCGCTCGGCCTGGAGGAAGAGGCCCAGTGCGTGGAGGCGGCGGTATCGCAGGTGCTCGAGCACGGCCCGCGTACCCGCGATGTCGGCGGCAAAGGCAACACCGCTGCCGTGCGCGACGCCGTGCTGATGGCGGTGGAAGACCACGCCAGCACCCACCACGCCTTCTTCGCCGGTGGCCGCGCATGCGGTTGATCCCGGCCCACGCTTGCTTTCCCCGCGCGTCCGCGACCGGCCCCTGTCACGTGTGCGGCGACACCTCCCCGGCGCCCGCACTCGCCGGCCGGGACGCACGGGGGAGCTTTTCTATCCGTTCCACGGGAGCCACCGATGCGCAGTGATGTGATGAAGACCGGCCCGGATCGCGCGCCGGCACGGGCGATGATGCGGGCCACGGGCCTGGACGACGCGGCCATCGCCAGGCCGCTGGTGGCGATCGTGCACACCTGGTCGAACGTCAGCCCGTGCAACCTCAACCTGCGCGAGCTGGCCGAGGCCGCCACCGCCGGCGTGCGCGCCGCCGGCGGCACGCCGATCGAGTTCAACACCATCGCGATCACCGACGGCATGGCGATGGGCACGCCCGGCATGCGCGCCTCGCTGGTCAGCCGCGAGGTGATCACCGATTCGATCGAGCTGGCCGTGGACGGCCATTCGCTGGACGCGATGGTGGTGCTGTGCGGCTGCGACAAGACCATTCCCGCCGCGGCGATGGCGCTGGCGCGGCTGAACATCCCCGGCGTGGCGTTGTACGGCGGCACCATCGCCCACGGCAACCACGACAACCACCCGATCACCATCCAGCAGGTGTTCGAGGCGGTCGGCGCACACGGCGCCGGCAAGATCGACGACGCCGAGCTGACCTCGGTGGAACGCGACGCCTGCCCCGGCGCCGGCGCCTGCGGCGGCCAGTTCACCGCCAACACCATGGCGATGGTGCTGACCACGCTGGGCCTGTCGCCGATGGGCTTCAACGACATCCCGGCCACCCATCCGGCCAAGCAGCAGGCCGCCTATCGCTGCGGCGAGCTGGTAATGGAATGCCTGAAGGCCGAGCGCCGTCCGTCCGACCTGCTCAGCCGCACCGCGTTCCAGAACGCCGCGCGCATGGTCGCCGCCACCGCCGGTTCCACCAACGCGGTGCTGCACCTGCTGGCGATCGCCCGCGAGGCCGGCGTGGAGTGGACCATCGAGGACTTCGAGCCGGCCTCGGTGCACACCCCGGTGATCGCCGACCTGCTGCCCGGCGGCCGCTACACCGCGGTGGAGATGTTCGGTGCCGGCGGCGCCGCCCGCGTGGCGCAGGAGCTGATCGCCGCCGGCATGCTCGCCGACACGCCGACCGTCACCGGCCGCTCGCTGTTCGCCGAAGCCGAGGCCGCCCCGCGCGCGGACAACCAGGACGTGATCCACCCGGTGAGTGCGCCGCTGAAGCCGCGCGGCGGCTACTCGATCCTCTACGGCAACCTCGCCCCCGAGGGCTGCATCCTCAAGCTGGCCGGCAAGACCGGCACCCAGTTCGAGGGCCCGGCCCGCGTGTTCGAGAGCGAGGAAGCCGCGTTCGCGGCCGTGCAGTCCGGCGGTATCGCCAAGGGCGACGTGGTGGTGATCCGCAACGAAGGCCCGGCCGGCGGCCCCGGCATGCGCGAGATGCTCGGCGTCACCGCCGCCCTGGTCGGTCGCGGCCTGGGCAACGACGTCGCCCTGATCACCGACGGCCGCTTCTCCGGCGCCACCCACGGCTTCATGGTCGGCCACATCGCGCCGGAAGCCGCGCGCGGCGGCCCGATCGGCCTGCTGCAGGACGGCGACCGCGTGGTGATCGACGGCGAGAAGCGCGAGCTGCGCACCACCGCCGACCTCGACGCCCGCCGCGCCGGCTGGACGCCGCCGCCGCCCAAGGTCACCCACGGCGCCCTGGCCAAGTACGCACGACTGGTCGGCTCCGCTTCCGACGGCGCGATCACCCGCGCCTACGCCCCCTCCACCTCGGCCGCACCGGCGGCCCACGTTTCCGAAGAACACACCCAAGGAGTCACCGCATGAGCACGAACCAAGACAACCTCCTCGCCAAGGGCCGCATCGCCGTGCTCGGCTACGGCAGCCAGGGCCGCGCCCATGCGCTGAACCTGCGCGACTCCGGCCTCGACGTGGTGGTCGGCCTGCGCCCGAACGGCCCGACCTGGCACAAGGCCAAGGCCGAGGGCTTCACCGTGGTCGAGCCTGCCGAAGCGGTGAAGGGTGCCGACCTGGTCGCCGTGCTCACGCCGGACATGGTGCAGCCGACGCTGTACACCGAGTCGATCGAGCCGAACATCAAGCCCGGTGCCGCCCTGCTGTTCGCGCACGGCTTCAACGTGCACTTCGGCCAGATCACCCCGCGCAAGGACATCGACGTGATCCTGGTCGCGCCGAAGGGCCCGGGCGCGCTGGTGCGCACCGAGTACGAGCGCGGCCGCGGCGTGCCGAGCATCTGGGCGGTGTACCAGGACGTCAGCGGCCAGGCCGAGGCCAAGGCGCACGCCTACGCCGACGGCATCGGCGGCGGCCGCGCGCTGCTGATCAAGACCGACTTCAAGGAAGAGACCGAGACCGACCTGTTCGGCGAGCAGGCGGTGCTCTGCGGCGGCGCCAGCGAGCTGGTGAAGGCCGGCTTCGAGACCCTGGTGGAAGCCGGGTACCAGCCGGAGATCGCCTACTACGAGGTGATGCACGAGCTGAAGCTGATCGTCGACCTGTTCTACGAAGGCGGCCTCACCAAGATGCTGCAGTTCGTCTCCGAGACCGCGCAGTACGGCGACTACGTCAGCGGCCCGCGGGTCATCGACGCCGGCGTGAAGGCGCGCATGAAGGACGTGCTGACCGACATCCAGGACGGCACCTTCGCGAAGAACTGGACCGAGGAATACAAGGCCGGCCTGCCCAACTACAAGCGCATCAAGCAGGCCGACCTCGACCACCCGATCGAGCAGGTCGGCGCCAAGCTGCGCGCCCGCATGCCGTGGCTGCAGACCGGCAACGCCCAGCCGGCCGCCGCCGGTGAACCGCTGAAGAAGGTCGGCTGAAGCCGCCGACCCGCCGGCCGCGCGTGATCCGCGCGCGGCCGGACCGAACGCAACGCTTGAGGAACCGTCCCGTGAACCTGCAGACCGTGAAGTCCGATCCCGCGCCGATCCAGCCGCCGCCCGGCGTGCACCCGCTCGCCGGCACCCCGATGAGCGGTGCCGAGATCGTGGTGCAGGTACTCGCCGACGAAGGCGCGGACGTGCTGTTCGGCTACTCCGGCGGCGCCATCCTGCCGGTGTACGACGCGGTGTTCCGCTACAACGCCGAGCACCCGCGCGAGGACGGCCGCGATGCGATGCCGCTGATCGTGCCGGCCAACGAGCAGGGCGCGGGCTTCATGGCGGCCGGCTACGCCCGCGCGTCGGGCAAGGTCGGCGTGGCGGTGGTCACCTCCGGCCCCGGCGCCACCAACACGGTGACCCCGGTGCGCGACTCGATGGCCGACTCGATCCCGATGGTGGTGATCTGCGGCCAGGTGCCCACCGCGGCGATCGGCAGCGACGCGTTCCAGGAGGCGCCGATCAGCAGCATCATGAGCGCCTGCGCCAAGCATGTGTTCCTGGTCACCGATCCGGCGAAGCTGGAACCGACCCTGCGCACCGCCTTCGAACTGGCCCGCAGCGGGCGCCCCGGACCGGTGGTGGTGGACATCCCCAAGGACGTGCAGAACGCCGCACTGACCTTCCAGGGCGAGGGTCAGCTGGCGATTCCCGGCTACCGGGCACGGATGCGCGCGGTGGAACAGGCCCACCTCACCGATGCCGACTGCGCCGCCTTCTTCGCCGCGCTGGGCCAGGCCAAAAGACCGCTGATCTACGCCGGCGGTGGCGTCATCGCCGCAGAAGCCGCCGAGGCGCTGCGCGCGTTCGCCGAGGCGTTCGGCCTGCCGGTCACCACCACCCTGATGGGCATCGGCGCGGTCGACACCACCTCTCCGCTGGCCCTGCACATGCTGGGCATGCACGGCACCGCCTACGCCAACTACGCGGTGGAGGACTGCGATTTCGTGCTGGCGCTGGGCGCGCGCTTCGACGACCGCGTGGCCGGCGTGCCGGCGAAGTTCGCGCCGCGCGCGCGCTTCGTCGCCCAGGTCGACATCGATCCGGCCGAGATCGGCAAGGTGAAGGCGGTGCAGTGGCACCACTGCGGTCCGCTGGTGCGGACGCTCGACCGGCTGCGCCGCTACGGCAAGGCGCAGGGCTTCCGCCCGCAGTCCGACGGCCGTTACGCGGCGTGGCACCGGCACGTGGCCGAACTCAAGCGCGTGCATGCGATGAACTACGACCGCGCCAGCACGATGATCCAGCCGTACGCAGTGATCGAGGCGATCAACCGCATCACCGACGGCCGCGCGATCATCGCCACCGGCGTCGGCCAGCACCAGATGTGGGCGGCGCAGTACTTCGACTTCCGCGGGCCGCGCCAGTGGCTCACCTCCGGCTCGATGGGCACGATGGGCTTCGGTCTGCCGGCGGCGATCGGCGCGCAGTTCGCGCGACCGGACGCGCTGGTGATCGACATCGACGGCGACGCCAGCATCCGCATGAACTTCGGCGAGCTGGAGACCGTCACCACCTACGGCCTGCCGCTGAAGGTGGTGGTGTTCAACAACGCCGGCGACGGCATGGTGCGGCAGTGGCAGAAGCTGTTCTTCGAGAGCCGCTTCGCTTCGTCGGACAAGACCCTGCACACCAAGGACTTCGTCAAGGCCGCGCAGGCCGACGGCTTCGCTTGGGCGCAGCGGCTGGACCAGCCGGCCGACATCGAACGGGTGATCGCCGACTTCCTCGCGTTCGAAGGCCCGGCCTTCCTCGAGGTGATCATTGATCCGGACGCCGGCGTCTACCCGATGGTCGGCCCCGGCATGACCTACGCGCAGATGATCACCGGCGAGCACATCGCCTCGCGCACGCCGCCCGAGGCTGCCGATGGCGCGCCGGCGGACATGTTCTGAGGGGGCGACCGACGGCACGACGAACGGAGTCGCTGGATCCCGGCTTTCGCTGGGATGACGAAGTGTGAGACCGCGATGCAGCTGCGGATGGGTTGCCGGGTCTGCCCGAAACCTCCAGCCCGTCATCCCAGCGCACGCCTGGATCCAGTGACTCTCCAGTCCAGGCCCGGTGCCCACCTGCGCCAGACCACCGACATCAAGGCAACAAGCGCGTTACGGAATCCCCATGAAGCACACCCTCTCGATCCTGCTGCAGAACGAATCCGGCGCGCTGGTGCGCGTCGCCGGCCTGTTTTCCTCGCGCGGCTACAACATCGACTCGCTCAACGTGGCGCCGACCGCCGACATCGAGGTGTCGCGGCTGACCCTGGTCACCCATGGCGGCGACGATTCGATCGACCAGATCCTCAAGCAGGCGCGCAAGCTGGTGGACGTGATCGAAGCGGTGGAGCTGCCGTCGCCGGTGGCGGTGCCGTCCGACCCGGCCGCAGGCGCGTGAACGCGATGGGCGACGACGGCCTCGACCTGCTGCGCCGCGTGCTCACCGCGCGTGTGTACGAGGTTGCGCGCGAGTCCGAACTCGATCCGGCGCCGGCGCTGTCGCGGCGACTCGGCAATACCGTGCTGCTCAAGCGCGAGGACAACCAGCCGGTGTTCTCGTTCAAGCTGCGCGGCGCCTACAACAAGATGGTCCACCTGGACGCGCCGGCACGCGCCCTGGGCGTGATCGCCGCTTCCGCCGGCAACCACGCCCAGGGCGTGGCACTGGCCGCGGCGCGGCTGGGGGTGCGTGCCACCATCGTGATGCCGCAGACCGCGCCGCAGGTGAAGGTGGATGCGGTGCGCACGATCGGCGGGGAGGCGGTCACGGTGGTGCTGGCCGGCGACTCCTACAGCGAGGCGCAGGCCGAGGCCGCCCGCCTGCAGGCCGAACACGGCTATACCCTGGTGCATCCGTTCGACGACCCCGACGTGATCGCCGGCCAGGGCACGGTGGGCATGGAAGTGCTGCGCCAGCACGCCGGCCCGCTGCACGCGATCTTCGTGCCGGTCGGCGGTGGCGGCCTGCTCGCCGGTGTCGCCGCCTTCGTCAAGGCGGTGCGGCCGGAGGTGAAGGTGATCGGCGTGCAGAGCACGGCGGCGAACGCGATGACCCGGTCGCTGGCCGCCGACGAACGGGTGGTGCTGGACGAGGTCGGCCTGTTCGCCGACGGCACCGCGGTGAAGCAGGTCGGCGCGCTCACCTTCGCGATCTGCCGGCAACATGTGGACGACATGATCTGCGTCGACACCGACGCGATCTGCGCGGCGATCAAGGATGTGTTCGCCGACACGCGTACCGTGCCGGAACCCTCCGGCGCGCTGGCCATCGCCGGCCTGAAGCAGTACGCCGCCGCGCACGGCCTCAGGGACCAGACACTGGTGGCGGTGTGTTCCGGCGCCAACATGAATTTCGACCGGCTCAGCTTCGTCGCCGAGCGCGCCGAGGTCGGCGAGCGGCGCGAGGCGCTGTTCGCGGTCACCATCCCGGAGGAGCGCGGCAGCTTCCGCCGCTTCTGCGAGGTGCTGGGCGGGCACAGCCTGACCGAGTTCAACTACCGCATCGGCGACACCCGCGAAGCGCACCTGTTCGTCGGCGTGCGCACCGGCGGGCGCGAGGAGAGCGAGGCGCTGGCGCGCGCCTTCCGCGCGCAGGGCTTCGGCGTGCTGGATCTGTCCGACGACGAGCTGGCCAAGCTGCACCTGCGGCACATGGTCGGCGGCCGCTCGCCGCTGGCGCAGGACGAACGGCTGTACCGCTTCGACTTCCCCGAGCGCCCCGGCGCGCTGCTGCGCTTCCTGGCGCAGCTGCACCCGGACTGGAACGTCAGCCTGTTCCACTACCGCAACCAGGGCGCCGACCACGGCCAGATCCTGGTCGGCCTGCAGGTGCCGCCGGCCGAGCGCGCGCTGTTCGCACGCTTCCTCGCCACGCTGGGCTATCCGCATCGCGACGAGAGCGCCAACCCGGCCTATCGCCTGCTGCTGTGCGAGGCACCGGCAGAGGTCCGGACCGAGGCGCTGCGGGCGATCTGAGGCGTGTCGCCGCTCAGAACAGGTCGACGCTGCCGGCGGTCACATCCCCGTCCAGCGCGCCACGGGCACGCAGGTCCTCGTAGCTGAAGACCTGGTTGCGGCCGCTGTTCTTGGCGAAATACAGCGCCTTGTCGGCGCGGTCCAGCACGGTGGCCGGATAATCGTGCGGGCCGATCACCGCGAAGCCCACGCTCACGGTCACCTGGCCGACCTGCGGAAACTCATGATCCTGCACCCGCGTGCGGAAGCGCTGCAGGGCGGCAGTGGCTGCCTCCCGGTCGATCGCGGACATCAGCACCACGAACTCTTCGCCGCCGAAGCGGAACAGCGCGTCGCCGTGGCGGAAGCTGGCGCGCATCTGCTGGGCGATCATCAGGATCACCTCGTCGCCGTAGAGGTGACCCCAGGTGTCGTTGATCCGCTTGAAGTGATCGATGTCGAGGATCGCCAGCCAGGTCTGTCCCGCCTGCTCGCCCTCGCGAGGGCGCGTGCCATGGAGCTGCCGCTGCAGGTGGCGATCGAAGCTGCGGCGATTGTACAGGCCGGTGAGCTTGTCGCGTTCGCTCTCGTCGAGCAGACCGACGTAGTTGGCGTAGATGCGGGCGAAGCCCTCCACCAGCGGCCGCAGCATTTCCAGCGGGTGCTCGGACTCCAGCATGAGTGCGCCGATCATCCGGCCATCGTGGCGGATCGGCACCAGCATCCCGTAACCGCCGTCGCGCAGGCGTACGCAACCGCCGTCACGCTCGCCCTGTTGCAGCAGCAGATCGGTGGAGGCGTCCGCCGACCGCGGCACCAGATCGATGTTGAAGCGACCCAGCGCGTTGCGGGAGCAGCGCACCAGGCTCTCCTGCGGTCCGCTGCGCTCGCCCGCGCGCTTGTACAAGGTCACCGAGCGCGCGTCGGCCAGCTCGGCCAGCGACAGGGTGAGGCTGTGATCCAGCGCCTCGGTGTCGCGCTGGTGGGTGAAGTGCGCCACCGAGTCCACCAGGCGTGCCTGCGTAGCCTCGCCCCCGGACACCCAACCCGGCACCTCCGCAGAACGCGGCGGCACGGGATCGACGGTGGCGACTGGATCGATGGACACGAGACTCCCGGACTCGGACTGCGTTCGGGCACCCTCCCCGGGTACCCGGCATCGGGTGATGCCAGTGGGGGCTTATCGACCCGATGCGCAACAACTTGAGGTGGCCGCACCGGTGGTACGGCCCGGGACGCGGTGTCCGGCCGGCCCCGCGCGCTAGACTTCGCCGATGGCACCGACCTCGCGCAAACGCCCCCACCGCCCCGCCCCGCCTTCGCCGGCCACCCGAAACCGACCGGCACCCAGCCGCGCCACGCCGCGGCCCGCTGACGCGTCGAAACGCGCCACCCGGGTGCTGGATGTGCTGCTTGCCCCGCTGCCGCCCGGCGCACGCGCGAAGGCCCACGATTACCTCGTGCTGACCCGCATGGATCGTCCGATCGGCGCCCTGCTGCTGCTGTGGCCGACCTGGTGGGCGCTGTGGCTGGCCGCGGACGATTTCCCGCCGTGGCCGACGCTGGTCATCTTCACCCTGGGCGTGTTCGCCATGCGCGCAGCCGGCTGCGCCATCAACGACTACGCCGACCGCGAACTGGACCCGCAGGTGGCGCGCACCGCCGGCCGGCCGATCGCCAGTGGGCGGGTCACCCCGCGCGAGGCGCTGGTCGTGTTCGGCGCACTGCTCGCGTTCGCCTTCGTGCTGGTGCTGTTCACCAACGCGCTGACCATCAAGCTGTCGTTCGCCGGCGCCGCGCTCGCGGCGCTGTACCCGTTCACCAAGCGCTACACCTACATGCCGCAGGTGGTGCTGGGCGCGGCGTTTGGCTGGTCGATCCCGATGGCCTTCGCCGCGGTGTCCAACACCGTGCCGCCGCTGGGCTGGCTGCTGTTCCTGGGCAACGTGGTGTGGTCGGTGGTGTACGACACCGAGTACGCGATGGTGGACCGCGAGGACGACATCAGGGCCGGCGCCAAGTCCACCGCGATCCTGTTCGGCGATGCGGACCTGCCGATCCTCGGCATCCTGATGGCCACCTTCGCGCTGGCGATGCTGTTCGTCGGCCAGCGCGCCCATCTGGGCTGGCCATACTGGCTGGCGCTGCTGGCCAGCCTCGGGCTGTTCGGGCATCAGCTCTGGCGCATCCGCACGCGCGACCGCGAGGCCTGCCTGGCCGCCTTCCGCCACAACAACTGGCTCGGCCTGGTGTTGTGGGTGGGGATCGTCCTAGCGCTGGCGCTGCGCTGACGGCAACGGTCGCGGCCGACCCGCTGCCTTGGGCACGTGCGGCGGCCGCTCCCGCTGCGAGGCCTCCACCGCTGCGGCGCGGGGACGCGCCGGGCTGCCCGAGGGAGTCGCTTCCTTGCCGGCGACGCGGAACACGCTGACCGCCTCGCCAAGCACCCGGGACTGGTCGAGCAGACCGCCAGCCGAGGCGCGGATTTCCGACGCCATCGCCGCATTGCGCTGAGTCACCACGTCGAGGTTGGCGATGGTGTCGTTGATCTGGCCGATCGCCGAGGCCTGCTCGTCGGCGGTGGCGTGGATCTCCCCCACCAGCATGCGCGTGCGCGCTACGGCCTCGACGATGGAGCCGACCTGTTCGTCGGCATGCTCGACCGAGCGGCGACCCTGCTGCACGTGCTCGCCGGCGGTGCCGATCAGGCGCCGGATGTCCCGCGCGGCGCCAGCGCTGCGCTGCGCCAGCTGACGCACTTCCCCGGCCACTACCGCGAAGCCGCGGCCGTGTTCGCCGGCGCGGGCCGCCTCGACCGCCGCGTTGAGCGCCAGCAGGTTGGTCTGGAACGCCAGCTCGTCGACCAGCGCTGTGATCTCGCCGATGTCGTCGGATGACTTGTGGATGGCGGCCATCGCCGTACGGACGTCCTCAATGGCTACCCGACCCTGGCCGGCCGCCTCGGCCGCGGTGTCGGCGGTGTGCGAGGCCTCGCGCGAGCGTTCGCGGTTCTGCTGCAGCGTGGCGGTGAACTCCTCCATCGTCGCCGCGGCCTCCTCGAGACTGGCCGCCTGCGACTCAGTGCGTTCGGCTAGGTCGCTGACCGCGCCAGAGATGTACTGGGCCGTGCCGCCGAAACGGCCCACTTCCTCGCGCACATCGCCCACCACCGCCTGCAGGTTGACGCTGAGCTGGGTCAGCTCGCGTCCCACGGCCCGGGCGAGGAAGCTGTCGCGGCTGAACATCGGGCGTGACAGGTCGCCGGCCGCCACCGCTCGCGCGTTCGCCGCGAGGTCCTCCAGCGTACGCTGGACCGAGGTGCGGTAGAGCGCGAGGCCTCCCACGGCCTCCAGCACCACCACGAGGGGCACCAGCCAACCGGCGTACGCGGCCGCCCACGGGCTGCGGGCCACCACCAGCGGCAGCGCAACGATCGCAGTCATGCCCAGCAGGGTGCGCAGCGCGGTGGACCCTGCCACCCGGCGGACCAGCGCGCGGGCCACGCCTGGACGCTCGATGCGGCCCTCGCGCAGGCGTAGTGGCAGCGGCTGGTCGGCGCGCTCGGCCTCGACCATACGCGCGTAGATGGCAACCGTCTCGGCGATCTCCGCTGGCGATGCCCACGTGCGCACCGACATGTAGCCGGTGATGTCGCCGCCCGCGGTCACCACCGGAGTGACGTTGGCGCGGACCCAGTAGTGGTCGCCGTTCTTGCGACGGTTCTTCACCAGAGCAGTCCATGGCCGGCCAGCCTTGAGCGTCTCCCACATGTCGCGGAACGCTTCGCGTGGCATGTCCGGATGGCGGATCAGATTGTGCGGGCTGCCGATCAGCTCGTGGCGCTCAAAGCCGCTGACGGTGACGAAAGGCGGATTGCAGTAGGTGATCTGCCCCCGCAGGTCGGTGGTGGAGACCAGCGCATCGCCGGGATGCAGCTCATAGTTGTTCTGGGTAACCGGAAGGTTGACGCGCATGGCAGATTGCACCTCGGGCCCGTTTCGTCGGGCGTTCGGTGCGGGTATCGGCGCAGCGCGGGGACAGCTTGATTGACGCTGATCAAATTTCCGCGCATTGGTCCCTGGCGCTCAGCCGCGCGGCGCTGGTGCACGCGCCAGTGCCCATGCATCGACCCGGCCGACCCCGGCCCGCCGCAGGACGCGCGCGCACTCGGCAAGCGTCGAACCGGTGGTCATCACATCGTCGACGATCGCCACGTGGGCCGGGAGCACGACTCCCTGGCGCAACGCGAATGCACCGCGCACATTGCGGCGACGGGCGACGGCGTCCAGCTCGCTCTGTGCCCGCGTGTCGCGCGGACGCTGCAGCAGGTCCTGGCGCAGCGGAACGCCGAGCCCACGGGACAGCGGGCGCGCCAGCTCCAGCGCCTGGTTGTGGCCACGCTGGCGCAGTCGTCCACGATGCAGCGGCACAGGGAGGATCAAGTCCGGCAACGGCACCGGACAGGATTCGCGCAACCACAGCGCCGCCAGCGAGCGCCCGGCGGCGAGATCGCGTCCGAACTTGAAGCGCGACTCCAGCCGGTCCAGCGGCCAGCCATAGCGGAACGGCGCCCATGCCGCGTCCCACGGCGGCGCGCGTCGCTGGCATCGTCCGCACAACGCCGCCGGCATGGCCAGCGGCAGGGCGCACCGGGCGCAGCACGACCGGTTGCGCGGCAGTTCGGCGGCGCAGTCGCGGCACAGGTCCAGGTCGTCGTGGCCGGCCGCGCCGCACAGCAGGCACCGCGCCGGCAGCAGCCAGCGGCCGAGCTCGGCCAGTCGGGAACGGAGCGCCTCCATGCGCGGGCGGGACCGGTCAGTTCGACGGCTTGAACATCGCCGCGTCGAGGATCGACCACAGGTGGATGATCCAGCCCAGCAGGAACCACCACAGCACCGCCGCCAGCACGAACATCACGATCGCCTTGAGCAGACGGCCCTGTACGAGCTGGCCCAGCCCGGGGATGAAGAAGCTGCACACTGCCGCGATCACGTTGCCGGTGCTGCCCTGTCCTGCGCTCATGCCGTCATCTCTCCGATGGTGTCCCCGTGATGGTAGCGGACCCTTGCACGGCCCACCGTCAACCATTCGTACGCGCATCGAGTTGACACTCCGGAAGCGGCTTCCCACACTCGCGGCCTGCCCGATGGAGCCCCTCCCATGACCGCACCTGCCCTGCGCCACGACTGGACCCGCGAGGAAGTCGCCGCGCTGTTCGCCCTGCCGTTCAACGAACTGCTGCACCGCGCGCACAGCGTGCACCGCGCGCACCACGATCCGAACGCGGTGCAGGTGTCGACCCTGCTGTCGATCAAGACCGGCGGCTGCCCGGAAGACTGCGCCTACTGCCCGCAGGCGGCGCGCTACGCCACCGGCGTGCAGGCGGAGAAGCTGATGAGCGTGGATGCCGTGGTCGCCCGCGCCCAGGCCGCCAAGGCCGCCGGCGCCAGCCGCTTCTGCATGGGCGCGGCCTGGCGCAGTCCGAAGGACCGCGACGTGGCGAAGGTCGCCGAAATCGTCTCGGCGGTGAAAGGGCTGGGCCTGGAGACCTGCGCCACGCTGGGCATGCTCAGCGGCGAACAGGCCGCCACGCTGAAGCAGGCAGGGCTGGACTACTACAACCACAACCTGGACACCGCGCCGGAGTTCTACGGCGAGATCATCCACACCCGCGAATACCAGGACCGCCTCGACACGCTCGAGCACGTGCGCGAGGTCGGCCTGAAAACCTGCTGCGGCGGCATCGTCGGCATGGGCGAAACGCGCGGCCAGCGCGCCGGCCTGCTGCAGACCCTGGCCAACCTGCCCGAGCATCCCGAGTCCGTGCCGATCAACCAGCTGGTGCAGGTGGAAGGCACGCCGCTGCACGGCACCGAGGCGCTGGACCCGTTCGAGTTCGTGCGCACCATCGCGGTGGCGCGCATCCTGATGCCGGCCTCGATGGTGCGGCTGTCGGCCGGGCGGCAGCAGATGGACGACGCGGTGCAGGCGCTGTGCTTCTTCGCCGGCGCCAACTCGATCTTCTACGGCGAGAAGCTGCTGACCACCGGCAACCCCGACGTGGAAGCCGACCGGGCGCTGTTCCGCCGGCTCGACCTGCACGCGCTGGAAGTGGTGGAGGAGTCCGGCACCGTGCACGCCGACATCCTGGAAGCCGGCACCAGTGCCGCCGGCTGCGGCCAGGGTTGCGGCTGCGCCGCCTGACCCTGCGGCGATGACCCGCCCCGACCTGCTCGCGCGGCTGGCCGTCCAGACGGCCGAACGCGCGCGCGCTGCCCTGCTGCGCCGCACACGCTCGGTCGAGCATGCCGAAGGCCCATGGCTGGAGATCGACGGCCGCCGCCTGCTCGGCTTCTGCAGCAACGACTACCTGGGGCTGGCACAGCATCCGCAGCTGATCGCCGCGTTCAAGCGCGTCGCCGACGACGAGGGCGTCGGCAGCACGGCGGCACACCTGGTCTGCGGCCACCGGCGCGAGCACGCGAAGCTGGAAGAGGCGCTGGCCGACTGGACCGGCCGCGAGCGCGCGCTGTTGTTCTCCACCGGCTATGCCGCCAACCTCGGCGTGCAGCAGGCCCTGCTCGGCGGCGTGGATGGCGCCATCTGCGTGCAGGACAAGCTCAACCACGCCAGCCTGATCGACGGCTGCCGCCTCGCCGGTGCCGAACTGAAGCGGTATCCGCACGCAGACCCGGCCGGCGCGGCCCGCCAGCTGGCCAGCCGCGCCAGTGCGCCGGCCCTGCTCGCCACCGACGGCGTGTTCAGCATGGACGGCGACGTCGCGCCGCTGGCCACGCTCGCCGCGCTCGCTGCGCGCGAGGGCGCCACGCTGATGGTCGACGACGCGCACGGCCTGGGTGTGCTGGGCGAACAGGGTGCCGGCAGCGTCGCCGCCGCCGGCCTTGGCGAGACGGAAGCCCCCGTGCTGATGGCCACGCTGGGCAAGGCGTTGGGCTGTGCCGGGGCCTTCGTCGCCGGATCCGCGGCGCTGATCGAGGGACTGACCCAGTTCGCCCGCCCCCACGTCTACTCCACCGCGATGCCGCCGGCGCTCGCCGCAGCCGCGCTCGCGGCCGTGAGACTGGCCCGTGAGGAGGACTGGCGGCGCGAGAAACTCGCCGCCCTGGTCGCGCGCTTCCGCCACGGCGCGGCCGAGCTTGGCCTGCCACTGATGGATTCACCCACCGCGATCCAGCCGCTGCTGCTCGGCGATGCCGGAGCCGCGCTGGCCGCCTCGCAGGCGCTGGAGGCGCAGGGCCTGCTGGTCACCGCGATCCGCCCGCCGACCGTGCCGTCCGGGCAGGCGCGCCTGCGCATCACGCTGAGCGCCGCGCACGAGGAAAACCACGTGGACCGCTTGCTGGAAGCACTCGGACGCGTTCGTCCGGCGGCTGCCGGCCGATGATCAGTCCCGTCGTGGCGGCGCCAGCGTCTGCTGCGCCAGCTGCAGGCGAACCAGCCGCCGGAACGATTCCGACGGTGCAACGGGCGCGCCGCGGAACGCGGCCGCGAGGTTGCGCCCGACCTGCACCGGCGTCACCACCAACCCCCATGGCAGGCCCCACCACCCCAGCACCGCGGAATACAGCGCGCTGGCGATCTGGCTGCGTCGCCCGCAACGACGGCAGCTCACGCTCTGCCGGGTGTGCCACTGGGTCAGCAACACGAAGGAATGCACGCGATGGTGGCGATAGACGTCGATCGGACCGGGCCGGTTGCAGCGCGGGCAGGCACTGCGGTGCCAGTCCTCGACGTGCTTCTGCAGCACGTGCTCGGGTACCAGCTCGGCGCGCGCCAGCAGCGGATGTCGCCCCGCGCAGGCGGCGCTGCAATAGCGCACGCCATCGATCCTTCGCCCCCCGAACAGGATCGTCTTGCCGCAGTGGTTGCAGTCGGCCACGTTCCCCTCTCCCTGTCGTTGCCGCCAGGCAGTCTAACCGCTGGCCGCACCGACGGAAGGGGACAGATTCCTAGTCGACCTATAATGCGCAGTTGCCCGACCCCCATTCCCATGTCGATCGTCAATCTCTCCGCCTACCGTTTCGTGCCGCTGGACGACCTGCCCGCCCTGCGCGAGCGGCTGCGCGAACGCGCCGAGGCGCTGGCACTGAAGGGCACCGTGCTGCTGGCGCCGGAAGGCATCAACCTGTTCCTGGCCGGTCCGCCCGAAGCCACCGGGGCCTTCATGGACTGGCTGCGCGAAGACCCGCGCTTCGCCGGCCTGGAAGCGAAGGCCTCGCCCTCCGACGACGCGCCGTTCGGTCGCCTGCGCGTGCGGCTGAAGAAGGAGATCATCACCCTGCGCCAACCGCAGCTGCGCCCGATTGAGGGGCGCGCGCCGGCGGTGGACGCGACCACGCTGGCGCGCTGGCTGGACCAGGGCCACGACGACGACGGCCGCGAGGTGGTGCTGCTGGACACCCGCAACGCCTACGAGACCGACGTCGGCAAGTTCCCGCAGGCGGTGGACTACCGCATCGCCCGCTTCACCGAATTTCCCGAGGCGCTGGCCGCCGACCGCGCGCGCTACGAAGGCAAGACGGTGGTGTCGTACTGCACCGGCGGCATCCGCTGCGAGAAGGCCGCGCTGTACATGCAGGCGCAGGGCATGGAGCGCGTGTTCCAGCTCGAGGGCGGCATCCTGAAGTACTTCGAGGAAACCGGCGGCGCGCACTGGCAGGGCGACTGCTTCGTGTTCGACGACCGCGGCGCGGTCGACCCCACGCTGGCCCCTGCCCCGCCGACGGACGCCGCCACGCCATGAGCCTGTTCATCGAGACCCGGGGGCGCGGCCCGGTGCCGCTGGTGCTGATCCACGGCTGGGCCATGCACGGCGGCGTGTTCGCGCCGCTGGCCGAGGCGCTTCAGGACACCTGCACGCTGTACGTGGTCGACCTGCCCGGCCACGGCCGCTCGCGCGACTGCGGCCTGCCGCTGGAGCCGTTCGCGATCGCCCGCGCCATCGCCGACGCCGTACCGCCCGCGGTGTGGCTGGGCTGGTCGATGGGCGGACTGGTAGCGCTGGCCGCCGCGCGCGAGCCCACCATCCCCGCACGCGGCCTGGCCATGCTTTGCGCCACGCCCAAGTTCGTGCGCGGCGAGAACTGGCCACAGGGCAGCGACGGCGCACTGGTGCACCAGCTGGCGCTGGATCTGGAGACCGACTACCACGCCACGCTGGAGCGCTTCCTCGCGCTGGAGGCGATGGGCAGCGCCGATCCGCGCGCCGAGCTGCGCCGCCTGCGCGAATCGGTGTTCGCCCACGGCGAGCCGGACCTGCGCGTGCTGCAGGAAGGCATCGCCCTGCTGGAGCACACCGACTGGCGCGGCGAGCTGGCCACGCTGTGCCTGCCCAACATCTGGATCGCCGGCCGCCGCGACCGCCTGGTGCATCCGGATGCGATGCGCTGGTCGGCCACCCGCGCGCAGGGCGACTTCCACGAGATCGCACACGCCGGCCACGCGCCCTTCCTCGGCCACGTCGATGCCGTGGTGGACGCGCTGCGCCCGCTGCTGGAACAAATCCGATGAGCGACACCTTCCATCTCGACCGCGCCCGCGTACGCCGCAACTTCGCCCGCGCCGCGCGCAGCTACGAGCAGCACGACGCGCTCCAGCAGGAAGTGCAGAAGCTGCTGCTCGAGCGTCTCGGCTTCTATCTGGAAACGCCGCAGCGCGTGCTCGACGTGGGCGCCGGTACCGGTCGCGGCAGTGCGCTGCTGAAGGAGCGCTACGGCAAGGCCGAGGTGATCGCGGTGGACCTTGCGGTACCGATGCTGCAGGCCGCGAAGCAGCACAGCCGCTGGCTGAAACCGTTCCAGCGCGTGTGCGCCGACGCCACCGCGCTGCCGTTCCCCGACCACAGCGTCGACGTGCTACACTCCAACCTGTGCTTCCAGTGGATCGACGACCTCGGCGCACTGTTCGGCGAGTGTGCGCGCGTGCTCAAGCCGGGCGGCCTGCTCGCCTTCTCCACCTTCGGCCCGGACACGCTGAAGGAGCTGCGCGCGGCCTGGGCCAGCGCCGATGAGCGGTCGCACGTCAGCCGCTTCCTGGACATGCACGACGTCGGCGACGCGCTGATCAGCGCCGGCCTGCGCGATCCGGTGCTCGACGTGGACCGCTTCACCCTCACCTACAGCTCGCCGGCGATGCTGCTGAAGGAGCTCAAGGGCCTCGGCGCCACCCACGCGGACACCGCGCGCGAACGCCACCTCACCGGCAAGAGCCACTATCGCCGCATGCTCGAGGCGTACGAAGCGATGCGCGTGGACGGCCGCATTCCGGCCACCTGGGAAGTGGTGACCGCGCACGCCTGGGGCCCGCCGCCGGGACAGTCGCGCCGCGGCGCCGGCGGCGGCGAGATCGCCACCTTCTCGGTGGACAGCCTGCGCGGCTCGCGCCGGCGCTGAGTCCGCGCCCTGCCGTCAGTGCGTCGGTGGCGTGTAGCTGCAGTCGCCTACGTGCTGGCCGACGTAGCGGGTATCGAGCGTGGCATCGTGGCCGGCGACCGCGGTCGTCGTGCGCATCTCGCCGTCGAAGCCACTGTCGGCCAGCTGGTGGAACGTACCGTCACTGCTGACCTTCTGCGGCCGGGTGCAGGCCACATGGAAGGTGATGGTGTGGCCGCGCTGGCGGTAATCGCTGACCTTGCAATCCGAGCCGTTGCGGGTACTGACCAGCTGGCGCGGATCGAACCCTGCCGGCGCCGTGCAGACCTCGCGACTCATCACGCGCGGTGGCATCGCCATGCCCTGCATGTGCAGGGTGGTGGTCGTGGTCAGCTTCATCAGGCGGCCCTGGCTGGCCGCCAGTACGCACGACGGAACGGACAGCACCAGCACCGCGCATGCGCAAAGGACGCGACGTGAAAACATGGAACTCCCCACCCGGATGGCTTCCTGACGATCGGACACTAACACGTCGCCAGAACCGTCCGCGGCGCTGAAGCGGCCTGCCGCTGGCGTCAGCCGCCGCGCACGTCGCCGGCATTCGGGATGCCGGATGCACGTCGGTGGAGCGACGCATGGCCCGGATCGACGCTTCGTCAGTTCGGCAGCGGTTCGGTCACCGGCTTGCGCGCGGTGTATGCGGTGCCCGCCGAAGCGACCACGATCGCCGCGACCGCCAACCACTGCAAGGGTCCGAGCCGCTCGCCCAGGAAGGCGCTGCCGGCCAGGGAGGCGATCACCGGCTCGAGGCTCAGCAGCACGCTGAAATGGCGGGCCGGCAGCCGGGTCAGCGCGATCATCTCCAGCGAATACGGCAGCACCGAGCTGAGTACCGCCACACCCAGCCCGAGCGGCAGCAGCGAAGGCGTCAGCAGCGCCGGACCGGCATGGGCCACGCCGGCCGGTACGGCGAGCAGGGCGCCGATCGCGATGCCCCAGGTGACCGCATCGTTGCCGTAGGCCGCGCCGGCCTTCTGGCCGAACAGGATGTACAGCGCCCAGCCCAGGCCGGCGGCCAATGCATAGGCGACGCCGACCGGATCGAGCGCGTGATCCTGCCGGTGCAGCGGCAACAGCAGGGCCAGGCCGAACACCACCAGCAGCACCCACGCGACATCCAGTGCACGGCGCGACCCGAACAGCGCGATCGCCAGCGGGCCGGTGAACTCCAGAGCCACCGCGATGCCCAGCGGGATCGTGCGCAGGGCCAGATAGAACACCAGGTTCATCGCGCCCATCGACAGGCCGTAGCCCCACAGCACGCGCCAACCCGCACCGCGGCGCCAGCGACGCCATGGTCGGCGCCACAGCAGCAGCACCGTGGCGGCCAGGCCGAGCCGGAACGCGGTGGCGCCCTGCGCGCCGACCGCGGGAAACAGGCGCTCGGCGATGGCCGCACCGCACTGGTACGAGCTCATCGCGACCAGCAACGCGGCGATCGCCACCCACAACGGTGTCTGGCGGTGGGACTCGGACATGCGGGGCATCGCGCGGGGACAGGAGCCGCATGGTGTCAGGTTGCGTGCACCCCGCCCATGCCCCGGCATGCAGGCTGCTGACGGCGGATGGCAGCAGTCGCCTCCGGGGCATCGGCGTCGCGGCCCCGCAAGATATTTCGCGCCGTCGCGCGGCCCTGCTGACGCTTCGCTGCCGTGGCCTTCACGGGCGTCCTGCCATCGTCGGGAACCGGTCATCCGGACGAGGAGCGAACATGCGATTGCAGGGCAAGGTGGCGCTGGTCACCGGCAGCGGCCAGGGTATCGGCCGTGCCATCGCGGTGCGGCTGGCCGAGGAAGGCGCACGCGTGGTGGTCGAGGATCGCAGCGACGACGCGGCCGCGGAGGAGACGCTCGCCCGGGTTCGCCAGGCCGGCAGCGACGGCTGCGTGATCGGCGGCGACATCGGCGACGCGGCGGTGGACGCCCGCGTGATCGCGCAGGCCGTGACCGCGATGGGCCGGGTCGACGTGCTGGTGAACAACGCAGGCATCGAGAAGCGGGCCGATTTCCTCGACGTGACGGAAGCGGACTTCGACGCCGTGCTCGGGGTGAACCTCCGGGGCACGTTCTTCGCGACCCAGGCGTTCGCCCGGCACGTGCAAGAGCGCGGCGGCGACGGCGCGGTGGTGAACATCAGCTCGGTGCACGAGGAGCTGCCGTTTCCCCATTTCGCCAGCTACGCGGCAAGCAAGGGTGCGGTGAAGATGCTGATGCGCAATCTGTCGATCGAACTGGCGCCACTCGGCATCCGCGTCAACAACATCGCTCCCGGCGCGGTGAAGACACCGATCAACGCGGCGCTGCTATCGAACGGCAAGGAGCTCGACGCGCTTCTCGGGAATATCCCGCTGCGCCGCCTCGGCCGCCCGGAAGACGTGGCCAACGCCGCGCTGTTCCTGGCCAGCGACGAGGCCGCCTACGTCACCGGTACCACGCTGTTCGTCGATGGCGGCCTGCTGTGGAGCTACAACGAACAATGAGTCCCGACGGAAGCCTTCCGCGCGACACCCTCGATCGTGTCGCCCATGTCCCGGTGGCCGACCCGTTGACCCCGGCCGACCGCTACCGTGAGCTGTTCGTCGCCGTGCAGCGCGGGCGGGTGTTCGAGGACAGCAAGAGCTTCGTCGACTGCGTGCCGCGCGCCTCGCCCGCGCGCATCCTGGAAAGCTACCGCAGGGACCGCGACCAGCCGGGTTTCGACCTAGCGGCCTTCGTGCATGAGCACTTCCGCGAGGAGAAGGCACCGGGTCACCACTATGCATCCGACCCCGGCCAGTCGCTGAAGCAACACATCGACGGCCTCTGGCAGGTGCTCACCCGGGAGCCGCGCGAGCATCCGGCCAACGGATCGCTGCTGCCGCTGCCGCAGGCCTACGTGGTCCCGGGCGGGCGCTTCCGCGAGCTGTACTACTGGGATTCGTACTTCACCATGCTTGGCCTGGCCGAAAGCGGCCGGCATGACCTGCTGCGCACGATGGCGGACAACTTCGCCTGGCTGATCGAGCACTACGGCCACGTGCCCAACGGCAACCGCAGCTACTACCTCAGCCGCTCGCAACCCCCGGTATTCGCGCTGATGGTCGGCCTGTTCGAGGAACACCGGCTGTGCCAGGCCCTGCGCTACCTGCCGCACCTGCGGCGCGAGCATGACTGGTGGATGGACGGTGCCGACGCGCTGCGGCCCGGCGAGGCCCACCGGCACTGCGTGCGACTGGAGGACGGCAGCCTGCTCAACCGCTACTGGGACGATCGCGATACGCCGCGCGAGGAATCGTTCCGCGAGGACGAGGCCACCGCTGCGCAGAGCGGTCGCCCGGCCGACGAGGTCTA
Source organism: Dyella ginsengisoli LA-4 (assembly GCF_000334915.1). Taxonomy (GTDB): domain Bacteria; phylum Pseudomonadota; class Gammaproteobacteria; order Xanthomonadales; family Rhodanobacteraceae; genus Dyella_A; species Dyella_A ginsengisoli_A. The sequence continues at coordinate 113,362 of NZ_AMSF01000013.1, forward strand.
TCGCGATCTGCGTGCGGCCGCGGCCTCCGGCTGGGATTTCAGCGCGCGCTGGTGCGACCGCACCGATACGCTGTCCAGCATCCGCACCACGGCGATGCTGCCGGTGGATCTCAACAGCCTGCTCTACAAGCTGGAGAGCGAGATCGCCCGACTGGCGGCGCTCGGCGGTCAAACCGACATCGCGACCGACTTCGCGGCGCGCGCCCGCGAGCGGCAGGCGGCGATGGACCGCTGGCTGTGGGACGCGCAGCGGCAGCACTACGTCGACTACGACTGGCGCCACGGCCAGGCCAGTCCGCGGCTGACCGCCGCCACCACCACGCCGCTGTTCGTCGGTGCCGCCGCGCCGGCGCAGGCCGCCGCGGTCGCCGCGACGGTGCGCGACCGCCTGCTGGTGCAGGGCGGCGTGGCCACCAGCGAAGATGAGAGCGGCCAGCAGTGGGACCGCCCCAACGGCTGGGCACCGCTGCAATGGCTGGCGATCCGCGGCTTCGCGCAGAACGGCGAAGCCGGGCTCGCCCGCGAAATTGCCTCGCGCTGGCTGCACACGGTCGGCAGCCTGTACCAGCGCGAGTGCAAGCTGGTGGAAAAGTACGTGCTGGTGCACGAGGCCGACGGCGCCCACGGCGGTGGCGGCGGCGAATACCCGCTGCAGGACGGGTTCGGCTGGACCAACGGCGTGAGCCGGCGACTGCTGCACGAGGATCACGCCCACCCGGCGCACCGGGCGCGCGCCGGGACACGTGACTAGCGCGCGTCCACGTCGTGCCGGAAACAGTCGACGAGGTGGTCGTCGACCATGCCGGTGGCCTGCATGAAGGCGTAGCAGATGGTGCTGCCGACGAAGCGGAAGCCGCGCTTCTTCAGCGTCTTGCTCATGCGGTCGGACAGCGGCGTGGTGGCCGGGACTTCCGCCGGGCTGCGCCAGGCGTTGCGGATCGGCCGGCCGTCGACGAACGACCAGAAGTAGGCATCCAGGCTGCCGTGCTCGTCGATCACTGCCAGCGCCGCCCTGGCGTTGTCGCGTACCGAGGACACCTTCAGGCGATTGCGGATGATGCCCGGGTCGGCCAGCAGCTTGTCCAGCTGGCGGTCGGTCAACGCGGCGGCGCGGGCGATCTCGAAATCGTGGAAGACCTCGCGGTAGCGCTCGCGCTTGGCCAGCACCGTGCGCCACGACAGACCGGCCTGCGCGCCCTCCAGGCAGAGGAACTCGAACAGCGCGCGATCGTCGTGCAGCGGCGTGCCCCACTCGTGGTCGTGGTAGGCGCACATCAGCGGATCGGTACCGGCCCACGGACAACGTTGCATGGCTTGCTCCGCAAGGAATCGGCGAGCACTGTAGCGCCTCGCCCGAAACCCATGGGAAAGACTTTCGTGGCAGGCTACGCAGTCTCCTGCCGGAGCCACGTTCGATGTTCTCGCCCGCCCACGCCTGGTCCGCCCTGGTCGATGCCTTCTCGCAGCACGGCGTGCTGCCGTTGCTGCAGTCGCTGCACATCGACAAGCTGGCCGGCGACCCGCGCGAGATCGCCGAATCGCTGATGATCGCGGTGGTGCAGGTGGCGATCATCGCCTGTCTGTTCCGCCCGCTGGAAACCTTCTGGCCGGCCGAACGCTGGAGCGACCGCAAGCTGACCCGGGTCGACTTCCAGTACACGCTGTGGATGCTGATCGGGATCTTCCCGCTGTTCTCCTACCTGGTGCTGACGCCGATCGCGAACTATTTCGGCGGCGTCTCGAGCGGGCCGGACACCTCCAGCCGCGACTCGATCCTCGGCATCACCCACTGGTTCCCGGTGCTGGACCACCATCCGCTGGCGCTGTTCGTCGTCTACTACGTGATCTACGACCTGGTGTACTACACCATGCACCGCGTGCAGCACGCGCTGCCGTGGTGGTGGGCACTGCATTCGATGCATCACAGCACGCGGCAGATGAGCTGCTGGACCAACGACCGCGGCAGCCTGGTGGACGGCTTCATCCAGTCGATGATCCTCGCCGTGGTCGGCCTGGCGATCGGCGTGGCGCCGACCGACTTCGCCTGGCTGATGCTGCTGGGCGAACTGGTGCAGAACTTCTCGCACACCAATACGCGGCTGAACTTCGGCCCGCTGTTCGGGCGGATCTTCGTCGACCCCACCTTCCACCGCCTGCATCACATGCGGGTGGACCCGACCCGTCCGAACCTGCACAACTGCAACTACGGCCAGGTGTTCTCGATCTGGGACGTGCTGTTCGGCACCGCGCTGTACGGCGAGCCGATCCGCCCCACCGGCGTCGGCGACCCGGTGGTGGACGAGGACAACGACCACGGCCTGGTCGGCCTGCACTGGGCGGCCTTCAAGCGTTTCTGGGGCGCGGTGCGCACGCTGGACGGCTGGAAGCCGGGCGAGGTCTCGTTCGGCCCCGGTTATCGGCCGGTGCGGGTGGACCATGCCGCGCACGCCGACGCACCCGCCGAGAGCGACACCGGGCCGGTCGCTCCGGAAGCCGTCACCGCAGACTGAGGCGACTCACCAGGGCAGCGCGTCCAGGTCGACGTTGCCGCCGGTGAGCACCAGGCCGACGTGCCGGCCAGCGAAGCGCTCGCCTGACTTCAGCACCGCGGCCAGCACGGTGGCGCTGGAAACTTCCACCACGATTCGCAACTCCCGCCACAGCAGGCGCATGGCGGCGATGGTCTCTTCGTCGCTGACGGTGATCACGTCGATCGCGTGCTCGCGCAGGGCGGCGAGGTTCGGCTGGCCGATCAGGGCCCGCAGGCCGTCGCACAGGGTGTCCGGCACCACACTCTGGACCCGCTCGCCGACGGCCAGCGACCGCGCCGCGTCATCGGCACCTGCCGGCTCGGCGCCAAACAGCGGCAAACCAGGACGCAGGCCGTGCGCTGCGATCGCCACGCCCGACGCCAGGCCGCCACCGCCGACCGGCGTGATCAGCGCATCGAGCGCCGGCACCTGCGCCAGCAGTTCCAGCGCGATCGTGCCCTGCCCCGCCATCACGCGATCATCGGCATACGGATGGACCAGCTGCGCGCCAGTGGCCTGCTGCACCTCGGCAGCGCTTGCCTCGCGCGCGGACTGGTTCGGCGCGCAGCGATGCAGCACCGCGCCGGCCCGTTCGATCAGGGCGAGCTTGGCCTGCACCGCACCCTCCGGCACCACCACGTGCGCCGGGATGCCGCGGGTCGCAGCGGCCAGCGCCAGCGCCGTGCCATGGTTGCCGGAGGAATGGGTGACCACGCCGGCGCGCGCCTCGTCGCCGACCAGCGACCACACCGCGTTGCAGGCACCGCGGAACTTGAAGGCGCCGCCGCGCTGGAAGTTCTCGCACTTGAAGTGCAGCTCGGCACCGGCCAGCGCGTCCAGCGCGGCGCTGCGAAGCACCGGCGTCACCGTCGCGTGCGGCGCGATCCGTGCGGCAGCGGCGCGGATCTGGTCGAAGTCCGGCAGATGGTCGTGGCTCATGCGGTCTCGAACTCCACGCCGCAGCGGAAACTGCGCTGTGCACCAGGCTCGAGGCGGATCGCGTCGGCACAATCGGGGCGGTTGAAGGCGTCGGCCCAGCTTTCCATCGGCTCCACCGCCAGCGAGCGGCGCACGTCGCGGCTGACCGTGTCGGCACTGAACGCAAGCGTCACGCCGCGCTCCTGCCACAGCGCAAGGCCCAGCCCGCTGGCTGGATCGCGCAGTCGGCTGCGGATCAGCCCGTCGGTATCGGCCGCCAGGTCGACGTAGGCGTTGTCGAGCTTGAGCGGTCCGACCGGACGCATCGCGCGGAGGTCCAGCCCCGGCGTCTCGTCCAGTGGCTTTCTGGCCGCCGCGCCGGGAAGCGGAATGTACCGGGCATCGGTGGCCACCGTGGTGGCCGCGGGAATCTGCAGCTCCCAGGTGTCCAGCGGCGTGTCGCCAAGGCGGAAATACGGGTGCCAGCCGAAGAAGCACGGCGCCGGCCGATCGCCCTCGTTGTGCATGGACGCCTGCAGCGTCAGTCCGCGCTCGTCGAGCCGATAGTGGATCGCCAGCCCGATCGCGAACGGATAACCCGGATGCGCGTCGGCGGCGATCCTCGTCGTGAAGCGTGCCTCGGCCATGTGCTCGTCGGCATGCAGCCGCGCCAGCTCGAAGTCGGTACCGCGCACGAAACCATGGCGGGCGGCGCGCTCGCCCTCGGGCACCCCCGGCTGCAGGTCATGCTCGACCCCGTCGAAACGGTAGCGTGCGTCGGCAATGCGATTGGCGAACGGCGCCATGATCGCGAAGCGCGAGCTGGGGCGGGCGGCCAGTTCGGCTTCGTCGCGGTAGCCATCTGCCACATCGACGACACGGCCGGCATGCGTGACCTGCATCGACAACACGGTGGCGCCATGGTGGGCGATCCGCACGGAGCGGCCGCGGGACGTGTCGCTCAACACCACGAGCGGGTATGCCCCGAGGGCGTCGGAACGGGCTTCGAAGCGCATTGCCTTGAACCGGTGGAAGGGGTCCGCCATGTTAGCCTGACCGGCCCCCAGACAGCCTTGCCGCCATGCCCGCACGTCCCGAAACCTCCGCCGCGCCGATCCGCCTGGCCGACTACACCCCACCCGCCTGGCGGGTGAGCGACGTCGCCCTGGAGTTCGACCTCGGCATCGACAGCAGCGAAGTCACCGCCCACCTCACCCTGCACGGCGCGGCCGATGCGCCGCTGCGGCTGGATGGCGAGGGACTGGAGCTGCTGTCGATCGCGGTGGACGGCGCGCCGCTGGATCCGGGCCGGTGGCGTCACACCGACAACGTGCTCGAGGTGAGCGGCATGCGCGACGGCAGCGTGCTGACCACGCGTGTGCGTGTGCAGCCGGCCGCCAACACCGCGCTCGAGGGACTGTACCTGTCCGGCAGCCGCGAGACCGGCTTCCTGCTGACCCAATGCGAGGCCGAGGGCTTCCGCCACATCACCTTCTTCCCCGACCGTCCCGACGTGCTGGCCCGTTACACGGTGACCCTGCGCGCGGACCGGGCACGCTTCCCGGTACTGCTGGCCGGCGGCAACCCGGATGGCACCGGCGAACTGCCGGATGGCCGCCACTGGGCGCGCTTCGTCGACCCGCACCCGAAGCCCTGCTACCTGTTCGCCCTGGTCGCCGGACGGCTGGAGAAGATCGAACGCGACTACGTCACCGCCGAAGGTCGCGCGGTGAAGCTGGTGATCTGGTCCGAGGCCAACGCGATCGACAGCTGCCACTACGCGATGGATGCGCTGGAGCGCTCGATGCGCTGGGACGAACAGGCCTACGGCCGCAGCTACGACCTGGACGTGTTCCACGTCGTCGCCACCCATGACTTCAACATGGGCGCGATGGAGAACAAGGGCCTGAACATCTTCAATGCGAAGTACCTGCTGGCCGACCCGGATACCACCACTGACGACGAATACAAGGCGGTGGAGGCGGTGGTCGCGCACGAGTATTTCCACAACTGGAGCGGCAACCGCGTCACCTGCCGCGACTGGTTCCAGTTGTCGCTGAAGGAAGGTCTCACGGTGTTCCGCGAGCAGCAGTTCTCGGCGGACATGAACTCGCCGTCGCTCAAGCGCATCGAGGACGTCGCCCTGCTGCGCCGCGCGCAGTTCCCCGAGGACGCCGGCCCGCTGGCGCATCCGGTGCGTCCGTCCGAGTATCGCGAGATCAACAACTTCTACACCGCGACGGTCTACGAGAAGGGGGCCGAGCTGGTGCGCATGCTCGCCGGCCGGCTGGGTACCGAGGGCTTCCGTCGCGGCATGGATCGCTATTTCGCGGACAACGACGGCCGCGCGGCGACGCTGGAGGATTTCCTCGGCGCGCTGGGCGCGGCAAACGGCATCGACCTGATGCCCTACCTCGCCTGGTACGGCCAGTCCGGTACGCCGCGGCTGCGCGCGCGTGGCCGCTACGACGAGGGCACGCAGCGCTACACGCTCACCTTGTCGCAGTACACGCCACCGTCCGCATCGCAGCCGGACAAGCACGCCGTGCCGATCCCGGTGAAGCTCGCCCTGTTCGATCGCGACGGCAACATGCTGCCGCTGCACCTGGACGGTCATGCGCACGACACCGAAACCGTTGTGGTGCTCGACGCATCCGAGCGGAGCTTCACCTTCGAGCAGGTACCGCACGCACCGGTGCCGTCGCTGCTGCGCGGATTCTCCGCGCCGGTACTGCTCGAATGCGACTACGCACCCGCCGAGCTGGCGCTGCTGCTCACCCACGACCCGGACGGATTCAACCGCTGGGAGGCCGGTCAGCAGCTGGCGGCGCGCGCATTCGATGATTGCCGCACGGGCGGCGCGGAGGCGCTGGATGCCTGGAGCGGCGCCCTGAAGCGGCTGTTCGTCGAGCCCGGCCTCGACGCCGCACTGCTCGCCGACCTGCTGACCCCGCCGGGCGAGATCGAGCTGGCCGAACGGCAGGAGGCGGTGGATCCGGCACAGATCCATGAGCTTCGCCAGGCCATGCAAAGCCGGCTCGGCCGGGTGATCGGGGCCGAGGCGCTGGAACGGCGCTATCGCGAACTGTATGCCCCCGGCCCGCTGGCGCTGGATGCCGCGGGCAAGGCCCGCCGCCGGCTCCAGCGACGCGTGCTGGAGCTGCTGGCCCTGGTCGCCGTCGACACCGCCCACGCCCTGGCCGACGCGCAGTACCGCTCGGCCAAGGGCATGACCGATCGGCTGGCCGCGCTGGGAGTACTCGTCCGTGGCGGTGCCGCGGAAGCGACCGACGCCCTGGCCGACTTCCGCCGGCGCCACGCGGACAATCCGCTGGCGATGGACAAGTGGTTTGCCGTACAGGCGCAGATCCCCGGAGAACCCGCACTCGGCCGCGTGCAGGCACTGGAACAGGATCCGGCCTTCACGCTGAAGAATCCCAACCGTGCCCGCGCGCTGCTTGGCACGTTCGCCAGCGGCAACCCGAGCGGCTTTCACCGCGCCGATGGCGCCGGCTACCGACTGCTGGCCGAGCGGCTGGCGACGCTGGACTCACTCAATCCGCAGATCGCCGCCCGCCTGGCAACCGCATTCAACGGCTGGCAACGACTCGAACCGGTCCGGCGCGACATGGCCCGGCAAGCCCTGTCCGACCTGGCCGGCCGGCCGGGGCTCTCGCGCAATCTTTCGGAGATCGTGGCCAGCGTGCTGTCGCGCTGAAACCAGTGGACGTGGCGCTTGGGCCCGTCCTGGGCCATCGGCGGAGCGGAGTCGCAACTCGACGCCGGGCCGATGGCCGGGAGCGGTACCTCAGGCGCTGAGCTGCTGCAGCTGCTCGAGCAGACGATGGCGACGCGATTCCAGGCGCGGACGCAGGACAACGCGCTCCTGCTCGGTACGACGGGCCAGCTGCTCCATCGCCAGTTCGACGCGACCGATCTCCATCCACAGATCATGCTGCTGATAGACGGGTTCGAAGTTGAGGCTCAGTTCCATGACACTCCCCCTTGAGATGTTGGTTGGCTTGTCGGGGTAAATGCATCGCGCGTGCCAACCACGTGACGTCGATCACACTTTTTTTGGTACCCGATCACGCGACTGACGCGCTACGTCACGAGCTGCCGTGACTCGGCAAAAAAAGCCGTTCCAGTCACATCGGGTTCACGCGTTCGAGGCCAACATCGGCTCACGCCTCCGGTAGTCCGGACTCGAAGATCAGTCCACGAATTTCCGGTTTCTGGCGTCCGGCAACACGGTCATCCTGGATTCCCCCTGTTCCTGAGACCGCCGGACGCCAGATCTCTAAACCCAAGCCCCGCGCCACCTGGCGCGGGGCTTGGCGTTTTGGAAGAGCAAAAAAAGACGGCGCCCGAAGGCGCCGTCGTCGCTTCCTTTTCCCGGCACGCAATGGAACCCCTGTCGTTCCATCTCGGCGCGCCTTGCGGCGCCGCGTCTGCCCGCGAAAAGTGCTGGGGCACGTTTTGCATGAAACATGCCAGTCGCTCGGATCAATACCCCGGATGCGGGGTCGCCGTACCATACCGCCCTATCGCGTCCACTTTTGGACCCAGCAGGTCAGTTCCATGCGTCACCCGACACCTTATGACGTCATCGTGGTCGGCGGCGGTCACGCCGGCACCGAAGCCGCGCTCGCCGCAGCCCGCACCGGCGCGCGCACGCTGCTGCTCAGCCACAACATCGAGACGATCGGCCAGATGAGCTGCAACCCGGCCATCGGCGGCATCGGCAAGGGCCACCTGGTCAAGGAGGTGGACGCGCTGGGCGGCGCGATGGCGCAGGCCGCCGACCGCGCCGGCATCCAGTGGCGCACGCTCAACGCCTCGAAGGGACCAGCCGTACGCGCCACCCGCTGCCAGGCAGACCGCACCTTATATAAGGCGGCGATCCGTCGGATCGTCGAGACCCAGCCGAACCTGGAGCTGTTCCAGCAGGCGGTGGACGACCTGATCATCGAGTGTGGCCGGATCGCCGGCGTGGTCACCCAGATGGGCGTGAGCTTCCATGCCCCGGCGGTGGTGCTCACTGCCGGCACGTTCCTGGCCGGCAAGATCCACATCGGCCCGGCCCAATATGCCGGCGGTCGGGCCGGCGACCCGCCCGCCACCACCCTGGCGCAGCGCCTGCGCGAGCTGCCGGTGGCCGCCGATCGCCTGAAAACCGGCACGCCGCCCCGTATCGATCTGCGCAGCATCGATTTCAGCGAGCTGGAAGAGCAGCCGGGCGACGATCCGGCGCCGGTGTTCTCCTATCTGGGCGCGCGCGAGGAACACCCGCGCCAAGTCAGCTGCTGGATCACCCACACCTCCGCGCGCACCCACGAGCTGATCCGCGGCGCGCTGGACCGCTCGCCGCTCTACAGCGGCCAGATCGAGGGCACCGGCCCGCGCTACTGCCCGTCGATCGAGGACAAGGTGGTGCGCTTCGCCGAGAAGGATTCGCACCAGGTGTTCATCGAGCCGGAAGGTCTGGACACCCTCGAGATCTACCCCAACGGCATCTCCACCTCGCTGCCGTTCGACGTGCAGCTGGAACTGGTCCGGTCGATCAAGGGCTTCGAACAGGCACACATCACCCGCCCCGGCTACGCCATCGAATACGACTACTTCGATCCGCGCGGCCTGCAGCCGTGGCTGGAGACCAAAGCCATCGGCGGGCTGTACTTCGCCGGGCAGATCAACGGCACCACTGGCTACGAGGAAGCCGCCGCGCAGGGCGTGATCGCCGGCCTGAACGCCGCGCTCGCCACGCAGGGCAAGGCGCCGTGGTATCCGCGCCGCGACGAGGCATACATCGGCGTGCTGATCGACGACCTCACCACCAACGGCACCATCGAGCCGTACCGCATGTTCACCTCGCGCGCCGAGTACCGGCTGCACCTGCGCGAGGACAACGCCGACCTGCGCCTGACCGAGACCGGCCACGCGCTGGGCGTGGTGCCACAGCCACGCTTCGACGCGCTGCGCGCCAGGCGCGAGGCGGTGGAACGCGAAACGCAGCGGCTCGGGGCGCTTTGGGCAGCGCCGAACAATGCGCTGGGTGCGGCGATCGAGAGGCACCTGGGCATCGCGGTCAGCCGCGAGACCAACGCACTGGACCTGCTGCGCCGGCCGGAGCTGGACTATGCCAAGCTGACCTCGGTCCCCGAGCTGGGTCCGGCGGTCGAGCACGAGCATGTCGCCGCGCAGGTCGAAGTGCAGACTAAGTACGCCGGTTACCTCGAGCGCCAGCGCGAGGAGATCGAGCGCCAGCGCCGCCACGAACACACCACGATCCCGGCAGGTTTCGACTACGACGCGGTGCGCGGCCTGTCCGCCGAGGTGCTGCTCAAGCTCAAGCGCGCGCAGCCGGCGACGATCGGCCAGGCCGCGCGGATCAGCGGTGTCACGCCCGCGGCGATCTCGCTGCTGCTGGTGCACCTGAAGCGCCGGGCGGCCTAGTCGGCGCTCCACGCCCCGGCTCCATGGCATCATGACGCGGTTCGAAACATCGCGAGGCATGCTCACATGGAAATCTGGATCGGCCGCAACGGCGAACGCCACGGCCCCTACAAGGAAGCCGACGTCCGTCAGTGGCTACGCAGCGGCCAGGTGGCCGGCGACGACCTGGGCTGGTACGACGGCCTGGCCGACTGGCAGCCGCTCGCCTCGCTGTTTCCCGACGAGCTGAACCAGGCGACGGCCGCCACGCCCCCGCCGTTTTCCGCTGCACCGCTGCCGGAACAGGCCACCACGGTGGCGCTGGAAGACTACGCGGGGTTCTGGAAGCGCTTCGCGGCCTACATCGTCGATTCGCTGGTGCTGTACATCCCGAACAAGTTGATCATGACGGCGATGGGGGCGGAGGCCGCGCAGGAGCAGCTGAGCAATGCGATCCAGGGGGCGACCGGCAACCCCGACGCGATCCTGCACGCCTACAGCCAGTTCTACGGGGCGATCGGGCCGGCCAGCCTCATCACCTTCGTCGTTGCGTGGCTCTACTTCGCACTGTGCGAAAGCTCTAGCTGGCAGGCCACGCTGGGCAAGATGGCGCTGAGCATCCGCGTCACCGACCTGCACGGCGCGCGCATCTCGCTGCCGCGGGCACTCGGCCGTTATCCGGCCAAGATGCTCAGCGCGATCATCCTGTTCTTCGGCTTCATGATGGCCGGCTGGACGCAGCGCAAACAGGCACTGCACGACATGATCGCCGGCACGCTGGTGCTCAACGGCCGTGCGGCCGGCCAGCGCAACGACCGCCATCAGGATCAGAGCCCTTCCGGCAGCCGTTTCGACGCCTGACGCCGGGCACCACGACCCGCCACGCCGCGGCCTCGCCGCGGCGTTTCTGTCCGCACCGACCGCGCGAGCCCGCTTGTTATCATCGGCGGCCGCTTCGCTTCGCGCCCACGTGGTGCACCGTTTCAAGGAAACCCCGCTCGACCATGCTCAGCATCGAACATCGCATTGCCCAGGACATCGCCGCCAAGCCCGACCAGGTGCGCGCCGCCGTGGATCTGCTCGACGGCGGCGCCACCGTGCCGTTCATCGCGCGCTATCGCAAGGAAGTCACCGGCGGCCTCGACGACACCCAGCTGCGCCTGCTCGAAGAGCGCCTGCGCTACCTGCGCGAGCTGGAAGACCGCCGCGCTGCGGTGCTGGCCAGCATCGAGGAACAGGGCAAGCTCACCGACGCACTGAAGGGCGACATCCTCGCCGCCGACACCAAGGCGCGGCTGGAAGACCTCTACCTGCCGTACAAGCCGAAGCGCCGCACCAAGGCGCAGATCGCCCGCGAGGCCGGGCTGGAACCGCTGGCGCTGGGCCTGCGCGAGGATCCCACCCGCGACCCGGAAGCCTTCGCCGGCGACTTCGTCGACGCGGACAAGGGCGTGGCCGACGTGCGCGCCGCGCTGGATGGCGCGCGCGCCATCCTGATGGAGGCCATCGCCGAGGACGCCACGCTGGTCGGCGAACTGCGCGACTGGCTGTGGGACAAGGGCCAGATCCGCGCCCGGGTGGTCGAGGGCAAGGAGAACGAGGGCGCCAAGTTCCGCGACTACTTCGACCACGTCGAACCGATCGGCAAGATCCCTTCGCACCGCCTGCTGGCACTGATGCGCGCGCGCAACGAGGGCGTGATCGAGCTGGAACTGTCGCCCGCGCTCGATCCCGAGCAGGGCCACGCCGAAGGCGAGGGTCGCGTGGCTGCGCACGCCAACATCCATGATCGCGGCCGTGCCGCCGACGCGTGGCTGCGCGAGACCGTGCGCCTGACCTGGCGCGTGAAGCTGCACCTGCATCTCACGCTCGATCTTTTCGGCCGCGTGCGCGAGGGCGCCGAGGACGAGGCGATCCGCGTGTTCGGCGACAACCTCAAGGACCTGATGCTGGCCGCACCGGCCGGCGCGAAGACGGTGATGGGGCTGGACCCGGGCATCCGCACCGGCGTGAAGGTGGCGGTGGTCGACCCGACCGGCAAACTGCTGGCCACCGACACCATCTACCCGCACGAGCCGCGGCGGCAGTGGAACGAGTCGCTGGCCGCGCTGGCCCGCCTGTGCCAGAAGCACGGCGTGGACCTGATCGCGATCGGCAACGGCACCGCCTCGCGCGAGACCGACAAGCTGGCCGGCGAGCTGATCAAGGGGCTGGCCAAGAGCCATCCGCAGCACAAGCTCTCGAAGGTGGTGGTGAGCGAGGCCGGCGCCTCGGTGTATTCGGCCTCCGAGACCGCCGCCAAGGAATTCCCCGACCTCGACGTGAGCCTGCGCGGCGCCGTCTCCATCGCGCGCCGGCTGCAGGATCCGCTGGCCGAGCTGGTGAAGATCGAGCCCAAGGCGATCGGCGTCGGCCAGTACCAGCACGACGTCAACCAGGTGAAGCTGGCGCGCGCACTGGACGCCAGGGTCGAAGACTGCGTGAACGCCGTCGGCGTGGACGTGAACACCGCCTCGGCCGCCCTGCTCTCACGCGTCGCCGGCCTGAGCCCGTCGGTGGCCGAGAACGTGGTGAAGCACCGCGACGCCAACGGCCCGTTCGCCAACCGCAAGGCACTGCTGAAGGTGCCGCGCCTGGGCGACAAGGCGTTCGAGCAGTGCGCGGGCTTCCTGCGCGTGCCCAACGGCGACAACCCGCTGGATGCCAGCGCGGTGCACCCGGAAGCCTATCCGGTGGTCGAGCGGATCATCGCCCAGTGCGGCCGCGAGGTGCGCAACATCATCGGCGACACCGGCTTCCTGCGCGGCCTCAAGGCCGAGCAGTTCACCGACGAGCAGTTCGGCGTGCCGACCGTGCGCGACATCCTCAAGGAACTGGAGAAGCCCGGCCGCGACCCGCGACCCGAGTTCGTCGCGCCGAGCTTCGCCGAAGGCGTGGAGGACGTGAAGGACCTGCGCCCCGGCATGATCCTGGAAGGCCGCGTCACCAACGTCGCCGCGTTCGGCGCCTTCGTCGACATCGGCGTGCACCAGGACGGCCTGGTCCACGTCTCGGCGCTGTCGCACACCTTCGTGAAGGACCCGCGCGACGCGGTGAAGGCCGGCGACATCGTCAAGGTCAAGGTGATGGAGGTCGACCTGCCGCGCCAGCGCATCGGCCTGTCGATGCGGCTGGACGACGAACCGGGCCAGAGCCGCGGTCGCCCCGCCGGCCAGGGGGGCGATCCGCGCCGCGACAATCGGGGGCCGCGCCCCGGCGGCGGTCAGCCGAAGCCGTCCGCACCACCGATCAACAGCGCCTTCGCCGACGCCCTGCTGCGCGCCAAGCAGCGCTGATCCCCGGCACGACCCGCGCGGGATGCGCGGGCCATGTCCGTTGGGCCGGAGCGGCATGACCACCGCTCCGGGACACCTGGGCTAGACTGCCGCGACGCGGGGTCATGCCCGCGCAAGGGAATGCGGGAACGATGCGAACGATCCAGAGCTGGTTCGGTTTCGGCGGGCGCCTGCGGCGCGCGCGCTTCCTCGGCATGGCGCTGGCCAGCGCGATCGCCTTCATCGTGCTCTACCTGGCGATCGACCGCTTCAGCCACGCGGCCACGCTGGTGCTTTATCCGCCGGCGTTCGCGATATGGCTGTCGCTGGCAGTGCGGCGCCTGCACGACCAGTCGCGGCGCGGCTGGTGGCTGCTGTGGCTGCTCGTGCCGCTGGCTGGCCCGCTGCTGCTGGGGACGCTGCTGCTGGTCGCCCGCGGTACCCGGGGCGACAACCCGTTCGGCGAAGACCCGCGCCTCGAAGGCCGGGATTACCTGACCGTCCGCATCCACGAGGCCGCCTGATGCGCGCGCCCGAGCAGGCCGGCCTCGTCGTCAACGACGTCACGCGACTGAATCCGGTGCCGGTCTGGGCGGTGTCCGCACCGACCAGCGTGGACGAAATCCGCGACGCCGTGCGCCGCGCCGACGGCCCGATATCCGTCGGCGGTGGACATTTCAGCATGGGTGGGCAGACCGCCAGCCCGGGCAGCCTGCACCTGGATATGCGGCGTCTCAACCGCATCCTGGCGTTCCAGCCCGAGCAACAGTTGCTGCGCGTGCAGGCGGGGGTGCGATGGTGCGACATCCAGCGCTTCGTCGATCCGCACGATCTGGCAGTGCAGGTCATGCAGACCTACGCCAACTTCACTGTCGGCGGATCGCTCAGCGTCAACGCGCACGGTCGCTATGTCGGACTCGGCCCGCTGATCCTGTCGGTGCGACGGATCGCGGTGGTGCTTGCCGATGGTTCGCTGATGGAAGCCTCGCCGGACAAGAACAGCGAGTTGTTCCATGGCTGCATCGGTGGCTACGGCGCACTGGGCGTGATCGTCGAAGCGGAACTGGCATTGACCCGCAACGCGCGCGTGCGGCGCGAACACGCCTGCATGCCCACCCGCGACTATGCCCGCTGGTTCCGCGAAACGGTGCGCCATGCCCCCGACGCCGTGTTCCACAACGCCGACCTGTATCCGCCGCACTACACACACGCACGCGCCGTGACCTGGCGCACTACCAACGAAGCGGCCACGGTGCGCGATCGCCTGCAGGTGCCGCGTCGGCGCTATCCGCTGCAGCGCTACTTCCTCTGGGCATTCACCGAGACGCCCTCGGGCAAGTGGCGGCGCCAGCGCCTGCTCGATCCGCTGATCTATCTCAAGCGGCCGGTGCACTGGCGCAACTACGAGGCCGGTTACGACGCCGGCGAGCTGGAGCCGGGCTCGCGCCGGCACGCCACCTACGTACTGCAGGAATACTTCGTTCCGGTGGCGCGGCTGGACGACTTCGTCCTCCGCATGGCCGGGATTCTCCGGCGGCACCGGGTGAACGCGGTCAATGTCTCGGTCCGCCACGCCTTCGCCGACCCCGGCTCGTTGTTGGCCTGGGCGTCGGAAGAGGTGTTCGCCTTCGTGCTGTATTACAAGCAGCGCACGCGGGAGAACGCGAAGGCTCGCGTAGCAGTGTGGACACGCGAGTTGATCGATGCGGCACTGGCCTGCGGCGGCCGCTACTACCTGCCCTACCAGCCACACGCCACGCGCGAGCAGTTCCACCGCGCCTATCCGCGTGCCCGCGAGCTGTTCGCGCTCAAGCGCCGGCTCGATCCCGACTACCGCTGGCGCAACGTGCTCTGGGACACCTACTACGCACCGGAGCTGGCGCCGGACATGGAGGCCACCGCCGCCCCGCCCGCCAGGGGTGACTTCCAGACCGTCTACGGCACGGTAACCGGCAGCGACGGCTTCTACCGCTTCCTGCAGAACGTCTACCGGCTGTACCCGGAGGACCGCTTCCACACGCTGATCGCCGAGCTGGTGCGCCAGCATCCGGGCGACGACGAAGCCGTCTATCGCGCGCTGCAGGTGCGGCTGCCGGCGATCAAGCCGTTCCTGGCCGAGCTGAGCTACGCACTGCCCTCGCTGGCGCGGCAGAAGCGCGAGATGACCCGTCAGACCCTGCAACTGCTGGGCGAGCGGCGCCGCTTCGACGGCTACCTGGAGATCGGCAGCACCGGGCGCTACCTCAGCCACCTGCGCAAGGCGCTGCAGCTGCACGGCGACCGTGTCCTGGTCAACGACATCGCCCCCGGCCACTCGCCGGTGGATATCGTCGAACGCGGCGGCCTGCGCCAGCACGCCCGCTACGTGCCGCTGGACGACTACGCGCCGCTGCCCGCCCAGGCGCTGGCCGATGCGTCGATCGAGCTGGTCACCTGCTACATCGGCCTGCACCACGCACCGCTCGACCGGCTCGACGATTTCATCGCCTCGATCGTGCGCGTGCTGCGTCCCGGCGGGCTGTTCATCCTGCGCGACCACGATGTGGTCGATGAGGACATGCGCGCCATGGCGGCACTGGCGCACGCGGTGTTCAACGCCGGCCTGGGCACGCCGTGGGAGGAGAACGCGCGTGAGCTGCGACACTTCCGCAGCATCGATGCCTGGATCGAGCGGCTGCAGCGTCACGGGCTGACGCAGGTCGGACCACGGCTGCTGCAGGCCAACGACCCGACGCTCAACGCCCTGCTGTGTTTCCGTCGCGCATGATGACCTGGCTGCGCGCGCTGCTGCTGAGCGGTGCCACCGCGCTCTCGGTGGGTGCCGCTGTCGGCGCGACGGATCCGGGCGCGTTGCACGTGCCGGTGTCAGACCGGCGCGCGCCGGCACAGACCTACCTCACCTTCCCGGAATGGTTCCTGGTATTCAGTCCGGCCGAATACGCCGACCTGCTGCGCCACGAAAGCCCCGACGCCTTCCCCTGGTTCGCCCACATCGGCCAGTTCTGGAGCGCCTACGGCCGGGTGATCGAGGCCACGCGTCACGACCCCTTCGACGGCGAGTACCACACGATGATCGTCGTCATCGGCACCAGCACCACCGTCGAGTACGGCCTGCGCGGAACCTACGAGACCCTGGTTGGGCGCCTGACCGCACTGACCGCGGCGCCGGATGCCACGCCCGAGGACCAACTGGCCGCGCGCGAAGCGCAGGACTACGTCGACTTCATCCGCGTGCGGCCGTGGTACGAGTTCGACTTCGCCGCGCGGTTGAAAGCCCTGTGGACAAGCACGCCGCTGACCGGGCCGCACCTGCTGCGCAAATGGGAACGCCGCTACCTGCTGACCTCCGAGTGGGGTGCCAAGGCCATCTACGGCTGGCTGATCGGCAAGGCGACCCACGCCGCCTACGAGGTGCCGAAGGACACCACGCTGGCCGTGGTCCGGGGGCTGCCCGCCGACCTCGCGGTGCCGGGCATGCAACGCCTGCGCACACAGGGCAACGAGGCGCTGGTGGCGCTGCCGCGCTACCAGGCGTTTACCGCGGTCGCCACGGCCCTGGCGCGGCGCGGCGTGCAGTTCGTGGAGATCGCCGGCAACCGGGGAGCGATCCTGGTCAGCCGGATCGTGCCGGTGTCGGCCCCGGTGCCGAGCGCCGGTCACGTCCTCATCCGCCAGCCGATCCTGACCCGGCCGGGCTGGCAACGGCAGGCGCTGGAGGTTCCGGTGACGGATCTCTCCGGCGTTCTTGCCGACGGCGACACGGTCGAACACGTGTTCGACTACTGACGGCGGATCGGCCACCATGCCCGCCCCGGCGCGATGCAACGCAGCATGCGCTCCGGTATGGAAGGGATTAACGTAACCCGGTCATAACAAAACCAACCCGGCTTCAGGAGCTTCAACACATGCCCCGTACCCGTCTTCTCGTCGGCGCCATCGTCGCCGGTCTGCTGGCCAGCCAGGCAGCCAGCGCCACCCAGTTCAGCCAGGTCGTCATCATCGGCGACAGCCTCAGCGACGGCGGCAACCTGTCGCTGGCTCTCGGCGCGCCGTCGCCCACGCGCTTCACCACCAACCCGGGCGAGACCGCCCCCGAGCTGGTCGCCGATGGCCTGGGTCATCCCACCACCGCCTCGCTGCTGGGTGGCACCAACTTCGCCTTCGGCGGTGCGGGCCTGGTCAACAACTCGTCGGCCGGTCCGATCCCGACCCTGCCGCAGCAGCTGGGCATGTACCTGACCGCGACCGGCGGCCAGGCCGACCCCAACGCG
This sequence comes from Dyella ginsengisoli LA-4, assembly GCF_000334915.1. Classification (GTDB taxonomy): domain Bacteria; phylum Pseudomonadota; class Gammaproteobacteria; order Xanthomonadales; family Rhodanobacteraceae; genus Dyella_A; species Dyella_A ginsengisoli_A. The sequence continues at coordinate 130,831 of NZ_AMSF01000013.1, forward strand.
CTGTACCAGGTGTGGGGCGGCGCCAACGACATCTTCTACCTGACCGCGACCACCACCGACACCGCGGCGCTGGTCACCGGTACCGCCACCGCGGCACAGACCGAACTCGGCCTGCTCGGCCAGTTGCAGGCCGCCGGCGGCCGCTACGTGGTGGTGTACAACCTGCCGGACATCGGCAAGACCCCGTCGGCGATGGCCGGTGGCGCTGCGGCATCGGCCGGCGCGACCCAGCTCTCGGTGATCTACAACAGCACGCTGAGCAGCGGCCTGTCGCAGCTCAGCGCCGGCGGCCTGAACGTCATCCCGGTGAACACCTACGGGCTGATCAACGAAGTGATCGCCAACCCCGGCGCCTACGGCTTCAGCAACGTCACCGACGCCGCCTGCGGCCTGACCTCGAGCTCCGTGCAGTGCGGCCCGCAGGGCTCCGGCCTGCCCTACAGCTATGCGGCCGGCACCGATCAGAGCTATCTGTTCGCCGACGGCGTGCACCCGACCACTGCCGCACACCGCCTGCTTTCCCAGGTGGTGCTGGCCGAGATCGCCGCGCCCGGCCAGGTGTCGATGCTGGGCGAGGCTCCGCTGGCGTCGACCGCCGCGCAGTACCGGGCGATCCGCAACGAAATGCTGGCCGACGGCCAGGGCAGCGGCACGCGCATGTTCGCCGCACTCGACTACGGTCACCAGCGCTTCGACGCGACCGACGCCTCGCCGAAGACCAGCAGCAACAACGCCAACCTTACCGTCGGCGCGGACGTGCGTACCGGCGACCACACCACCGTGGGCGTCTCGCTGGGCCTGGGCCAGAACAAGGCCGACTTCCGGGGCAATACCGGCGGCTACAAGCTGCAGGACATCTCCGGTCAGCTGTTCGCCACGTACTCCAACGGCGGCGGCTACGTCGGCGGCTTTGCCAGCTTCGGTCAGTCGAACTTCAAGGACATCGAACGGCGCATCCAGATCGGTCCCGCCGTCCGTGTGGAAAGCGGCAAGGCCGACGGCTCGCACCTGGGCGCTGGCGTCGAGGGCGGCTGGTGGTTCAACGTCGGCCAGTCGCTGAAGACCGGTCCATTCGCCCACGTCGAATGGCAGACCATCAAGGTCAACGGCTACAGCGAGAGCGGCAGCGACTCCACCGCGATGTACTTCGGTCGCCAGCAGCGCGATGCGCTGATCAGCTCGCTGGGTTGGCGCCTGATGGGTTCGTGGAAGGTCAACGACCTGCAGATGGCTCCGTTCGTCGAACTGGCCTGGAACCGCGACAGCAAGGCCGACCCGCGTACCGTGATGGCCGGCCTGAACACCATGGGCGGCACGTTTGCGCTGTCCGGCTTCGCGCCGGACAAGACCTGGGGCAGTGCCGACATCGGCCTGTCGGCCCAGCTCACGCCGAGCGTGAGCAGCTGGATTTCGGTCAACAGCCGCTTCAGCGACAGCACCCAGAAGAACACCGGCGTGAACCTGGGATTCAAGGTCGCGTTCTGACCCGGCCGCCCGGCCAACAAAAAAGCCGTCCGCGATGCGGACGGCTTTTTTTTAGCTCTCGTTCGGGAGCGCCGGTGGGCGCGATCCCGGAAGGGCAACCGCGCGGCTTACTTGCCGGCGAGCTTCAGGATGTTCTCGGCCTGGCTCTTGAGGCTGGCCGCTTCGCTGTCGGAAAGGTCGCTGGTCTTGCCGCCACTCAGCACCTGACGAAGCACCGGCTTGCCATCGACGTCCCAGCTCACGCGCTCGGTGCTGCTGACCTTGGCGTCCTTGCTGGACTTCTTCTGCTGCACGGCCACCCACGGCTTGCCTGCCTTGTAGGCGTAGTCGGTGTCGGTGAAGCCCTTGTCGCCGTAGTCGACCTGCTCGCGGATGAACTGGACCTGCCCGTCGCGGCGGAACACCTGCCAGCCACGCGAAGCGTCCTTCTCCAGCTTCGTGCCCGACTTGATCTTCATGCCGCCGATCTGCTTCTTCAGGTCCTCGAACGCGGCGAGATCCTTCTCGGCCGGAGTCTGCTGGGCGACCAGCTGGATCGAGACCTGGTTGCTGGCGCCCTTGGTCAGCACCGGCGCCTGCAGCGGCATCTCGTAGTTGCGGTCGCCGTCCACCATGTGCGCCTTGACCACGTACAGGTTGTTCGGGTTGATCTTGGCCGGATCGAAGTCCAGTTCGAAGCTGACCGGGAACGACCCGACCGGCGAGATCGTCTTGGTCACGATCGGCGCGTTGGGGGCTGCGGCAGTCGCGTCGCCGTTGGCGTCGGTCGGCGCCGCCGACACGTCGACCAGGCTTACTTCCAGCGAGGCCTGCGGCGAGAGCTGTGCCGGTTCGCGCAGGGTGATCTGGCCGGTCACCTTGTTGTTCGCCTGCGGAGCCGCAGCCGAAGCGGCGTCGGCGGGGCCACCGTTCGCCTGGGGCGATTGGGTGGAGCTGTTGCAGCCGGCCAGTGCCAGCGCCGTCACCGAAACCAGCGACCAAATTACCTTGCGCATCGTGGAACCTCATCGAACGGTTTGAAACGGGCACGAGCCCTGTCTGGCGCGCTCGCGCCTCGCAAGGCACCGCGGGGGAAGTGGTCAAGCTTAGCCCAAAAAAGCTTGACGGGAAAAGTCAAGATGCCGCTCCGCACGGATGCCATCGCCCGGAGCCGACGGCGAAAGGGAGCGGAAAGCCGCAAGATGTTGTCTGTAGAGGGCTGCACGGCAGCGGCTTCCCCCTTCTCGAAGGAACGATCAGGCCTGAATAGCTGTCCAGATTCAGCTGGCGTGTCGGGATTCCGTTCCGGCGCCTTCCCTTAGCGGTCATCAACCCCTGGCACGATCATGAATACTCGCCGCGCATCGCTTCTTCCCCCCTCGCTTTCCGAGACCAGCCGCCTCGAGCCGGTCCCCAATCCCAGCAACAGCTTCGCCGAGCGCATCCGCCTGCTCATCCAGCGCGTCGGCAGCGCCACCGAGATCGCGCGCATGTGCGGCTTTTCCGAAGGCGTGGTGCGAAGTTGGCGCGACGGCAACAGCGATCCCTCGCGCGCCCGCTGCGTCACGCTCGCCAAGACTCTGGGCATCTCCCTGGTGTGGCTGGTTGCCGGTGAAGGCGCGATCCAGCCGGACGCCGTGAACAAGGCCGCCGAGGAGCAGTCGACGACCGAAGTGAGCGGACCGACCCGCAACCGGGAACCGTCGCTTGCACAGGGTCTTGGCGCCAGCCATCAGCAGATCAGCGATGGGCACGGCGACGATCGGCGCCTGGCCGCGGCCCGCCGACTGCTGCAATCCAACCTGGCGCTGGCCGGTGCACAGCCGGACCCGGCCGAGCAGGAGCGGATGCTCGCGGCGCTCTACGAGATCGTCGGTCCGGAAGGTACCCGCATCGATGCCGATGCGCTGCTGGCATTCCAGCAGGCGCTGGCGGAGCGGAACCCACAGGACATCCGCACTCTGGCCTGAAGCCGCTCCATCTTCATCCCGGCCAAGCAAAGAAGGGCAGCGCCTGGCGCTGCCCTTCTGCTGCCCGCCCTACAGCAGCGCGATGTCGGCCACGGCGCTGAACTGCGATTTCAGGTGTGCGAGCAGGGCCAGGCGGTTGGCGCGCACGGCCGGGTCTTCGGCATTCACCAGCACGGCATCGAAGAACGCGTCCACCGGCCCCTGCAGCAGGGCGAGGCGCTCCAGCACACGGCCGTAGTCGCGCGAGCCCCACGCCTCCCGGGTCTCCCGGTCCGCTGCTTCCAGCGCGTCGGCGAGCGCGTGCTCGGCGGGCAGCTCGAAGCGCGTGGGGTCGACGGTCCGGGCCACGGCCGAACCGGACTCCTCGGCCTGCTTGCGCAACAGATTGGCCACCCGCTTGTTGGCAGCGGCCAGGCTGGTTGCTTCGGGGCGACGGGAAAAATCGGCCAGCGCACGCAGGCGGCGGTCGAAATCGGCCAGGCTCCCCGGCGCAACGGCCAGCACGGCCTCGAACGACTGCCCGTCGAAGCCCCGCTCGGTGTAGTAGCCGCGCAAACGGTCGAGCACGAACTCATGCAGTTCGCGGCGCAGCTCGGCGCGACGCTGTCCGGCGTCGAACGGCGGCTGGCTACCGTCCTTGCCGGGCTTGATGCCTGCCTGCAGGGCGGCATCCGGCAGCAGCTCCAGGGCCTCGGCGAAGGCGGCGTCCAGGTCGATCTCCAGGCCGGCTTCGACCAGGGTGCGGGCCAGACCCAGCGCGGCGCGGCGCAGCGCGAAGGGATCCTTGCTGCCACTGGGTTTCAGGCCGACCGCGAAAATGCCGGCCAGCGTGTCCAGGCGCTCGGCCACGGCGACCACCCGACCCACGGCATCCGCCGCGATGGCATCGCCGGCGAAGCGCGGCTGGTAGAAGCTGTCCAGCGCCAGCGCCACCGCCTCGGGCTCGCCCTGCCGGCTGGCGTAGTAGCGGCCCATCACGCCCTGCAGCTCGGGGAACTCGCCCACCATGCGGGTCAGCAGGTCGCACTTGGCCAGGCTGGCGGCGCGCGTGGCGGCGCCGGCATCGACACCAACCCGACTGGCGATGACACGGGCCAGCTCGGCCACGCGTACGGTCTTGTCCCACAGGCTGCCCAGCGACTGCTGGTAGGTGACGTTCTTCAGCGCCTCCTGGTAGCTGGCCAGGGGCGTTTTCAGGTCTTCGTCCCAGAAGAACTTGGCGTCGGCGAAGCGCGGGCGGATCACCCGCTCGTAGCCCTTGCGGATCTCCGTGGGGTCGCGGCTGTCGACGTTGGCGATGCCGATGAAATGCTCGGTGAGCCGCCCCTGGGCGTCGAACACCGGAACGAACTTCTGGTTGGCCTCCATCGTGGTGACCAGCGCCTCCGGCGGCACCGCGAGGAACTCCGGTTCGAAGGTGCAGGCGATCGCCACCGGCCACTCGGTGAGGTTGGCGATCTCCTCCAGCAGCGCGTCGTCGAGGCGCGGCACGCCGCCGGTCTGCACCGCGACGCGTGCCACCTCCTCGCGGATGCGGGCACGACGGGCGGCCGGATCGGCGATGACCTTGGCGGCGAGCAGCGCGTCTTCCCAGCTGTCGGCATCGACCACGTGGATCGGCTGCGGATGCATGAAGCGATGGCCACGCGACTTGCGGCCGCTCTTCAGGCCAAGCACCTCGCCGTCGATGATGGTGGTTCCGTGCAGCATCACCAGCCAGTGCACCGGACGCACGAAGCTGTAGTCATGGTCGGACCAGCGCATCGGCTTGGGAATCGGCAGCGCCTTCAGCGCCTCGGCGACGATGTCCGGGACCAGATCGGCGACCAGCTGGCCGGGCTTCACGCTTCGGTAGACGAACCACGCGCCCTTGTCGGTCTCGAGCTTTTCCAGCGCGTCCACGCCGACGCCGCAGGACTGGGCGAAGCCCAGCAGCGCCTTGGCCGGCTGGCCATCCGCGCCGATGCCCGCAGACACCGCGGGGCCGCGACGCTCGATCACCTGCTCCGGCTGGGCGAACGCCACATCCGGTACGTAGACCGCCAGGCGACGCGGTGTGGCATAGACCCGGGCGGCATCCAGACCGGCATCGATGCCGCGTCGGGCCAGCCCGTCGCAGACACCACGGGCGAAGGCGGCAGCCAGTTCGTCCAGCGCCTTCGGCGGCAGCTCCTCGGTGCCCAGTTCGATCAGCAACGGTTTGGCGGCGCTCATGCAGCCTGCTCCTTGGTGTTCTTCAGGCCCGGGAATCCGAGCTTTTCACGTTGTGCCACATACGCTTCGGCCACCGCGCGGGCCAGCGTGCGCACGCGCAGGATGTAGCGCTGGCGCTCGGTCACGCTGATCGCGCGACGGGCATCGAGCAGGTTGAAGGTGTGACTGGCCTTCATCACCTGCTCGTAGGCCGGCAACGGCAGGCCGGCGGCGATCAGCTGGTTGGCGGTGGCCTCGCACACGTCGAACCAGCGCAGCAGCTCGGGAACGTTGGCGTGCTCGAAGTTGTAGGTGCTCTGCTCGACCTCGTTCTGGTGGAACACGTCGCCGTAGGTGACCACGCCGCGCGGGCCGTCGGTCCAGACCAGGTCGTAGACGTTGTCCACGTTCTGCAGATACATCGCCAGGCGCTCGAGACCGTAGGTGATCTCGCCGGTGACCGGGCGGCACTCCAGGCCGCCGGCCTGCTGGAAGTAGGTGAACTGGGTCACCTCCATGCCGTTGAGCCAGACCTCCCAGCCGAGGCCCCAGGCGCCGAGTGTCGGCGACTCCCAGTTGTCCTCGACGAAGCGCAGGTCGTGCACCAGCGGATCGAGGCCGAGCTCCTTCAGCGAGCCGATGTAGAGATCCAGGATGTTCTCCGGATTCGGCTTCATCACCACCTGATACTGGTAGTAGTGCTGCAGGCGGTTGGGGTTCTCGCCGTAGCGTCCGTCGGTGGGGCGGCGGGACGGCTGCACATAGGCCGCGGCCCAGGGCTCCGGCCCCAGCGCACGCAGGAAGGTGGCAGGATGGAACGTGCCGGCGCCGACCTCGGTGTCGAGGGGCTGCAGCAACACGCAACCCTGCGCCGCCCAGTAGCGGTTGAGGGTCTGGATGACGTCCTGGAAGGTGCGCGCGGACATGGCTTTCCGTGACCTGGGATAAAGCGCGTTAGTATAGCCGGGACCGCATCGCGGCCGGCTTTTCGGCACCCAGGACACCAGGAGTTCCTCCCCCTTCATGGCCACTTCCCCGCAAGGCGCTCCGCTGCTCGGCCGGCGTCATCGCCTCGAGCTGGACGAAGTGCTCGCCGCCCTGGTGGTGGACGGTTACCTCGCTGCCGACGATGCCCGGCAGGTGCGCATGGGCCATCGCGCGGGACGAAGCACGGTGGAGTTGCATCCGCTGGTCGTGGTGTCCCAGGCCAAGTTGCCCAACCGCCGGGAACCGGGGCGACCGCTCGGGCTGGAGACGCTGACCGAGTGGGTGGCCCGACAGGCCGACCTGCCCTACCTGAAGATCGACCCGATGCGCATCAACGTGGCGGCGGTGACCCAGACGGTCAGCCTCGCCTACGCGCAGCGTCATCGCATCCTGCCGGTCGCCGCGTCGCCGGAGGCCATCACGTTCGCGACCTGCGAGCCGTTCGACGCCGGCTGGGCGCGGGATCTGGCGCACATGCTCCGGCGCGACGTACTGCGCGTGGTCTCCAACCCGCTGGACATCCACCGATACCTGCAGGAGTTCTACGGGGTCCAGCGTTCGATCCAGCTGGCGCAGGACGCCAAGGGCGCGGGTGGCTACGATGCCTCGGCCGTGCTCAATTTCGAGCAGCTGGTCGAACTGGGCAAGACCGGGGAGGTCGGCGCCGACGACCGCCATGTCGTGCATATCGTCGACTGGTTGCTGCAGTACGCATTCGAACAGCGCGCCTCGGACATCCATCTCGAGCCACGGCGCGAAGCCGGCAATCTGCGCTTCCGTATCGACGGCGTGATGCACAAGGTGTTCGAGCTGCCGCCGCCGGTCATGACCGCGGTGACCTCGCGGATCAAGATCCTCGGCCGCATGGACGTGTCTGAAAAGCGCCGGCCCCAGGACGGTCGCATCAAGACCCGCTCCGCTGCCGGCCGCGAGGTGGAGTTGCGCCTGTCCACCATGCCGACCGCATTCGGCGAAAAAGTGGTGATGCGCATCTTCGATCCGGACATCGTGTCGAAGAGTTTCGAGCAGCTCGGCTTTTCGGAACAGGAAGGATCGACCTGGCGGTCGATGGTGGAGCGGCCGCACGGTATCGTGCTGGTGACCGGCCCCACCGGTTCGGGCAAGACCACCACGCTGTACTCCACGCTCAAGCACCTGGCGACACCGGAGCTCAACGTGTGCACGGTCGAGGACCCGATCGAAATGGTCAGCCCCGAGCTGAACCAGATGCAGGTACAGGCATCGATCGACCTCGACTTCGCCGCCGGTGTGCGCACCCTGCTGCGGCAGGACCCGGACATCATCATGATCGGCGAGATCCGCGATCTGCCCACGGCGCAGATGGCGGTGCAGGCTTCGCTGACCGGCCACCTAGTGCTGTCTACGCTGCACACCAACGACGCTCCCAGCGCGATCACCCGCCTGCTCGATCTGGGCGTTCCGCACTATCTGATCCAGTCCACTCTCACCGGCGTGGTGGCGCAGCGACTGGTGCGCACGCTCTGCGCCTACTGCAAGGAACCGGCCGCACAGGATCCGGACGAGTGGGTCGCTCTCACCCATGGCTGGACCGTGCCCCTGCCGGAGACGGTCTACCGGCCGGTCGGCTGCCTGGAGTGCCGCAACACCGGCTTCATGGGGCGTACCGGCATCTACGAGATGCTGTCGCTGGGTCGGTCGCTGCGTGCCCTGGTTTCGCCGCAACTCGATCTGGCCAGTCTGAGCCGCGCGGCGCTGGCCGAGGGCATGCGCCCATTGCGTATTTCCGCCGCCGACCAGGTGGCGCTGGGCCTGACCACGGTAAAGGAAGTACTCACCGTGCTCCCGCCGATCGACCCGTCGGACACCTCAGCTGCCGCATGAAGCCTCCGGTCCTTGTCATCCGGACCGGATCCGCTCCCGCCCCGATACGTGGGCGACACGGTGATTTTCCCCAGTGGTTTCGGGTCGCCACAGGCCTGGGGCGCGAACGCGTACGGGAGATCGATGTGGTTTCCGGGGAGACGCTGCCCGCTCCGGACGAGGTAGCTGGCGCGTTCATCACCGGCTCGGCGTCCATGGTGACCGATCGTTCGGCATGGAGTGAGCGAACCGCTGGGTGGATCCGCTCCGCGATGGATCGTGGGCTGCCGTTGTTCGGGGTCTGCTACGGCCATCAGTTGCTGGCGCACGCCCTCGGCGGCCGCGTCGGCTATCTGCCCGGGGGACGCGAGATCGGCACCCTGCCCATCGAGCGGTTGGCCGAAGCGGTCGATGACCCGGTGGCTGGCGCGCTGCCGGGTCGCTTCCACGCTCATACCACCCACGAACAGAGCGTACTGGAGCTTCCCGCGGGGGCCCGCGTGCTCGCGCGCTCCGCCCGGGATCCTCATCACCTGCTGCGATACGGCCCGAACGCGCTGAGCGTGCAGTTCCACCCCGAATTCAACGCCGAGATCATGCGCGCGTATATCCATCGCAAGCGACATGACATGCGACGGGAAGGCAGTGATACACGGCAGGTCTATGCGGCGGTCAATCCGACTCCCTACGCTCGCAGGCTGCTGCGCAGCTTCGTCCAACGACGTCCCCCCACTTTTGAGTAGCACCGTGGTTTGGAGTCCAATCCCCCAACTGATGGAGATTGGACGTGAAAAAGC
>NZ_AMSF01000014.1 GCF_000334915.1 Dyella ginsengisoli LA-4
TCGCCAATCCCTTCCGCTGGTGATGGTGCCCATCCAGGAACCGCGGCGCCAAGGCGCTCGGTTCCCGCCTCAACAACCAAGGAGCAAGACACATGATCGGCGACGGGTTCTCCCACGTTTCTCCCCTGCGTTCATTCATCGGCTACAGCCAGCGCCGCGTGCTGGCCATGCTCTGCGAAGGCGAGGAAGGCGAGTTCTTCCAGAACCGCCTTGCCGAGCTGCGGCACCTGATCGACACCATGCCCAAGACGTACGAGCAGTCCGACAAGGAAGGTGCGGCCGTGGTGTATCTGCACTACTTCATGGGCGGCTGCGACTGGTACATCACCGAGAAGGACAAAGAGCGGGAGCAGCTTCAGGCGTTCGGACTGGCGGATCTCGGCTACGGCGGTGAGCTGGGTTACATCAGTCTGGTCGAGGTGCTGCAGTGTGGTGCCGAGCTGGACCTGCACTGGACGCCGAAAACGCTGGACGAAGTGCGCGCCTCCCGTCGGGTGGCCGCATGAGCGCCGCGTGCGCCGTGGAGGCACTCCCGGCACTCGACGAGCTGCGTCCGGCAGCGGCCGAGCTGTTCCGCGAAGCGGTTCGGCTGGCACTCGCCTCGCCGGGGTTCGAGCGGCCTAAGCCGTACGCCCAGATGGTGGCACTGATCGCCGACCAAGAAGCATATGGGTTCGACTGCTGGGCGGACGCGATCGCCGCACTGGTGCCCCGAGCGGACACCCTGACCTGGTTCGCGTACAGCAAGGAAACGATCGACGTGCGCGGCTTCCGCATCACCGTGAAGACCCGCCCGTTCCACATTGCTGGCCACTGCGTCCACGTCGAGGTGCAGTCCGTCGACCGGACGCCCCTGCCCTTTACCTCCACCGGCTACCAGTCGCTGTTTGTGAATTTCGCCACGGCGGCGGACTACCCGACGCCCCGCTCGATGGTCGAGGAACTGTTCCCGGCCGATCCCATTCAGGTGGGGCTCTTTTAGAGCTTCACTCTGGCGTGAGGGGGATTCTTCCCCCTCACCCTCCCGCCGCTGCGGCCGCAGTCGCGTCCTGCGGTAGACAGGGGCACCGGCCGCGCCCTGCAGGCTTGCCGCTACCTCCTGCCGCGATACAGACCAGGCGC
>NZ_AMSF01000015.1 GCF_000334915.1 Dyella ginsengisoli LA-4
TGGCGGGACTGGTCGGCGGCGCGATCGCCGGCGACATGGCCACCCGCCGCAGCCGCAGCCTGAGCAGCGCAGAGAAGACCTACCTGCGCGAGATCTTCCGCGACTCGGTCAACTACGACGCCGTCACCATCACCCGCGGCAGCGCCCTGTCCACCGGCGCCGCGCGCACTGTCGGCAACACCATCAACCTGCAGGACGAGCACTTCGTCGGCAACACCATGAACCTGTCGGATGCCGGGCAACTGGTCCTTGCCCACGAGATGGGACACGTGTGGCAGTACCAGAACGGTGGACTGGCCTACATCCCGTCAAGCCTTATTCCGCAACTGGCCGCCACGCTCTCCGGCGGCGACCGCAACGCCGCCTACGACTGGCGCAGCGCCGTGCGCAACCACATCGAATGGGCCGACTGGAACGCCGAGCAGCAGGCCGAGTGCATCTCCGACTACAACGAGGCGCTGCGCCGGGTGAACGCCGATGCCTACGGCGACTCACCCGAAGGCGGACAACGCCGCCTGCGCGATATCCAGACGATCGTGCTGGCCGAGCCGTTCATCGAGTTGGTGCGCGCACGCGTCGGTGCACCGGGCTCGTCGCGCCGTCATCGCGCACCGCCAGCGACGGGCCCGGCTACGGGAGGCGCGCCGTGAACCGCATGTTCTCTGCGGCCGTCGAACCGCGGTCCCCGGCGAACGGAAACCGGGTCGTGCAGAGGCGCTGCGCATCGTGCGGGAGCACGCATGCACAGCGCACGTGCCCGGATTGCGCGAAGAAGAAAAGGCCGGTGCAGCCGCGCCTGCAGGTCAGCGTTCCGGGCGACGCCGGCGAGCGCGAGGCCGAACATGCCGCCGACGCGGTGATGGCCGGTCGCACTCCGCGGGTCACGGTTCGATCACCGGCGTCGTTGCTGCAGCGCCAGGATCATGGCTCCGGATCGCCAACGCATCCGGGGGCGCCCGATCCGTCGCGGCTCGAAGCACCGCATGCCGACGGCGATGCCGGTACGGCGACCACGGGTTCCGCCACGGCACCCACCGCGCCCCCCCCGCCAACCTGCGCTCCGACGGCCTTCAGCCGCGCCAACTACCTGACCCAGCCGGGTACCTCGACCGATGATTTCGGGTTGACCCGACTGGACATCAACGCCGTCGTCCGGCCGTCGGTCACCACGACCCGCGTCCGCGGCGGACGGGTACGCATCGATCCGACCACGGCGAGCTTGCCGACGATCCCCTCCGTGTATACGGACGCCGGCGTGTTCGACGAGGGCCAGGCGCACTTCATCGATCAGGATGGCACCACGGGATGCCCCTCGGGCCGTATCCCACTGCGCTGGATCATCACCCGGTCCGGTGCCGACAAGATCCGAGATGGCGAGCGCGAGCACTGTGCGGACTTCCAGCTGGCGTTCGATCTCTCGTTGCGTCGCTTCGCCGACGCCGTGAATGCGATCGCCTCCGCCCACACCACCTTCGCCAGCCAGGCGAGTGCCGAACGCGCCGTCGCGCGGCACGCGGGCGTGGCTCCGGCCAACTGGTCGACGGTGTTCAACTGCCTGGCGCGCAAGACGCTGACCCGGGACAGGAACAACGACCACCTGCCGCGCCCCAGCCAGCTGCCGCCGCGTCTCGCCGACAATTGCGCTTTCGCGCGCATGATCATCAGCGATCGCAGCCTGCCGCGCATTGGACAGACACCGTCGTCGGGCCTGGTGCAGGGCTGTGGAGAGCACGGGTCCACTGCCGGCGGCGGCAGTGGAAGCCATGCGACCGGCCCGGTACCCAAACCGGCATGGACCAACGGCGAGTCGGACAACGCGTTCCGCAACCTCGACGACGAGCAACTCCTGCAGCGCAGCGCAGACGGCAGCCATGGCGCCAGCGATGAAGCGTCGTCCGCTCACGACGCATCGGTCGACCGGGCGCTGACCACCGGCGGACAAGCGCTGGATGCCGAGACCCGTGGCTTCATGGAGGCGCGCTTCTCGCATGACTTTTCGCGGATACGCATTCACGCCGACAGCGCTGCGGCGGCATCCGCGGCGGCGCTGCATGCGCATGCCTACACCACCGGCCACGACATCGTCTTCAACCACGGCATGTATGCGCCGACGACCAGCCGTGGTCGCCACCTGCTGGCGCACGAACTGGCGCACACGATTCAGCAGGATAGCGCCGCCCGGCGGGAGGTCCAGCGCGACGCGTATGCCGGTAGCCACGAGCCGATGCCCTGCGGCAGCGGCGACAACGAACAGAAGGCGGCGCAAGCCGACGCATCGCATCCGTCCACCTTGACGGTTTCCGATGGCGGCCAACCCCTCTCCGGCATCGACTTCGCGCCCCTGATCGCGGGGAAGAAGTCCCGTGTCCGGATGCACGAGCCGCCAGAGGAGAAGCCATGAGCCTGTCGTCTTCCCCGAAGCTGATCAAGGGTGGCCTGGTCGTGCTGCCACCGGGCGGCAACGGCGCCCCACTGCGCACGATCGCCCTGCAGTACAACCCGGACACCCTCTCGCGCAGCTACCAGGTGCAGGGTACCGGTGGCGACGGCGGCGGTGAGCGTGCACAGCCGTTCCGGCTGAAGGGGCCGGCGATCGAGACGCTGCGGGTCGAGGCCGAGATCGACGCCACCGACCAGTTGGAATTCCCCGACCGCAACGGCGTCGCGGTACGCAACGGCATTGCCCCGCAGATCGCGGTGCTGGAGTCGCTGGTCAATCCCAGCGTAGCCGAGCTGATGGCGCTGGATGCGCTCGCGTCCAGCGGCACACTGGAGATCATCCCGCCAGAAGCGCCACTGGTGCTGTTCATCTGGAGCCGCAATCGGATCGCCCCGGTTCGCGTCACCGAGCTGTCGGTGACCGAGGACGCCTTCGACCCCGCGCTCAACCCGATCCGCGCCAAGGTCAGCCTCGGCCTGCGCGTGCTGTCGACCGACGACCTGGGCTTCCGCCACCACGGCGGTTCGCTGTTCATCAACCACCTGCGTACGCGCGAGGCGCTGGCCGGCATGGCCACCGGCGCCACGCTGCAGTCGCTGGGCCTGGATGCACTGCCGTGAGGACGCCATGACCGACCCCATCCAGATGCTGATCGATGCCGGCGCGATCCCGCAGCAGCCGTTCGATCCGATGAGCCGTTACCGTGACGTGCCGCTGGCGCTGTATGCGCGCGGCGCGGAGGACCCGCCGATCGCCTACGTGCGACGGCGCTTCATCCCGCAGGCGCTGGCCGCCGCGGTCGGCGCGGTGGTCGCGCCGTACGACCGCCCCGACCTGCTGGCCGCACGCGTGCTCGGCGACCCGCTGCTGTACTGGCGCATCGCCGACGCCAACGCGGTGACCGACCCGACCGAACTCACCGACCAGCCCGGTCGCCGTGTGGCGGTTCCCACCGGAGGTGCGGCGTGAGCCTGGATGCACGCGGCCTGCGGCTGTCCCTGCTGATCGGCCCGGTGCCGGTGCCGGCACCGCGCGAGGTGATCGAGGCCCTGGTCTCGGCGCAGGTCGACAGCGGCTCGGGCGATACCCAGAGCGGGTTCGAACTGACTTTCGAGCTGCCGGTGCGCTCGCCGCTGCGCACAATGTTCCTGATTACCGGCGGTGGCGGCGGCGTGCCGCTGATGCGGGTGATCCTGGTGGCGACCTTGAGCGGATCGGACGAGGTCATCGTCGACGGCCTGGCCACCAACGTCGACACCGTGCCCGGCGAGGGCGGGGTCAGCCGGCTGGTCGTCAAGGGCAAGGATCTCTCCGCGCTGATGGACGTGGTGGAGATTCCCGGCCTGCCGTTTCCGGCGATGCCGCCGTCGGTCCGCGTGCTGCTGATCCTGGCCAAGTACGCGGCACTGGGGGTGATTCCCAAGGTGATCCCCAGCATCGTCGACGAGCCGCCGCTGCCGACCGATCGCATCCCGACCCAGCAGGGTTCGGACTACGCCTACGTCAAGCGCCTGGCCAGCGAGGCCGGCTACGCCTTCTACCTGGAGCCGGGCCCGACCGCCGGCACCAGCTTCGCCTACTGGGGGCCGGAAATCCGCGTCGGCGAAGCGCAGCCGGCACTGACCACCGGCATGGACGCGCGCAACACCGTCGAGCAGATCAGCTTCAACTTCGATCGCGAGCGGAAAAAGATGCCGATCGTCTATTTCCAGGAAGCGAACAGCAAGACCGGCATCCCGATCCCGATCCCCGACATCACCCCGCTGAACCCGCCACTGGGGCTGGTGCCGCCGCTGCCTCCGAAGATCGAGAAGCTCACCGACACCGCCCACCTCGGTGTCGCCGGCGCGCTTGCACGCGGACTGGCCTTCGCCGGGCAGAACAGCGACTCGGTGTTCGGCACCGGGCAGCTCGACGTCACCCGCTACGGTCGCCTGCTGAAGTCGCGGCGGCTGGTCGGCGTGCGTGGCGCCGGCGAACCGTTCGACGGCCTGTACTACGTCAGCAGCGTCAGCCACCGGATCGAGCGCGGCTCGTACAAGCAGAGTTTTTCGCTGGCGCGCAACGGCCTGATCTCCACCCTGCCGACGGTGCCGGTATGAGCGCAGCTCCCGTCTACGGCAAGTACCGCGGCCTGGTCATCAACAACGTTGACCCGTTGATGAAGGGGCGTTTGATGGTGCAGGTGCCCGACGTCGGCGGCGACCTGCCGATCGGCTGGGCCATGCCCTGCCTGCCGGTGGCCGGTACCAACATGGGCATGTTCACCGTGCCGCCGGTCGGTGCCGGCGTCTGGGTCGAGTTCGAGCGCGGCGACCCCGATCACCCGATCTGGGTCGGCGGCTTCTACGCGGAAGCCGACGTGCCGGTGATGGCGCGGGTGGTGCCGCCCGGGGTGAGCGGCATCACCCTCCAGACGCTGGCAGCAAACGGCCTGACCATCAGCGACCTGCCCGGCCCCACCGGCGGCATCCTGATCCGCACCGCCGGCGGCGCGATGATCTCGGTGAGCGACACCGGGATCATCATCAGCAACGGCCAGGGCGCCACGATCAACATGACCGGCCCGACCGTCGACATCAACCTCGGCGCGCTGACGGTGGTGTGAGATGCCGATGCCCATCGTCCATCTCGGTGCCACCGTCCTGTGCATGCACGCGGGCAGCGCGCTGCCGGCCGCGCCGTTCCCGCGGGTCACCGTCTCCGGCCAGCCGGTGGTGCAGGTCACCACGCCCTACGCGATCGCCGGCTGCGCCCTGACTGGCACCTCCGCCCCGCCCTGCACCACCGGCCAGTGGCTCGCCGGCGCCACCCGCGTCACGGCCGGCGGACTGCCGCTGGCCGTAGTCGGCGGATCGGCGGTGTGCGTGGCGCCCGGCACCGGGATGCTGGCGGTGGCGACGCAGACCCGGGCACTGGCCACCTAGGAGGATCGACGATGCCGAACGTGGACTACCCCTACGCCTTCGACCATCGCGGCCGCACCGCGCAGCCGGACGACGCCGACCACGTCCGCGACCTCATCGAGCAGGTCCTGCTGACGGCTCCCGGCGAGCGCGTGATGCGTCCGGAGTTCGGCAGCGGACTGCTGCAGCGCCTGTTCGAGCCGAACAGCGACGCGGTGGCCGCGGCCACCCGGATGTTGGTGCAGGGCGCTCTGCAGCAGCACCTGTCGCACCTGATCGCGGTGCAACGCGTGGACGTGGAAAGCGACGAGGGTGCGCTGCGCGTCTACGTCGACTACCGGCTGGCCGGGGAGGAAGCCGGCCGGCGTGCCATGGTCGCGGTGCCGGGAGCCCGGACATGAGATTCCACTGCTGCGAGCCGCGTCGACTGGAAGTGCTGCGCCGCTTCGGAAGCGACAACGCGATCGACTTCGTCGAGGTGCTCGACCGCGCCGCACCACCGGGCATACCGCGCCAGCGCACGCTGTTCGTGCGACTGCTGCGCGACGGCTTCACGCTGACCCCGGACAACATCCGCATCGACGGCGGCGAGCGCATCCGCAACGTCGGCGTGGTGTGGTGCGCGCCGGCCGACGCGCTGCCGCCCCAGGCCGAGGCGGGCCTGGTCGACAGCGTCGACGACCCTGCCCGCACCCTGGTGATCCGTACCGACGGCAGCGGCGACTATTCGATGTACACGCTGGCGCTGGTCGCCAACTCGGGCAGCGACGTCGCGCCGGCCGGCTTCGACCCGCAGCTGTCGCGCATCGCCTTCTCGTTCAAGGTCGAGTGCCTGTCCGACTTCGATTGCGCGGCGGCGCAGCCCTGCCCGCCCGATGCTGTGGCCACGCCGGTCATCGACTATCTGGCCAAGGACTATCCGGGCTTCCGGCGACTGATGCTGGACCGCCTCGGCCTGCTCGCGCCCGGCTGGAGCGAGCGCTCCGCGGCGGACGTCGGCATGACTCTGGTCGAGCTGCTGGCGTATGCCGCCGACCAGCTTTCCTACCGGCAGGATGCCGTGGCCAACGAGGCCTACCTGGCGACCGCGCGGCAGCGCGCATCGATCCGCCGCCATGCCCGCCTGGTCGACTACCGCCTGCACGACGGCTGCAATGCCCGCACCTGGGTGCAGGTGCGGCTGGCCGACGGCGCGGGCGCCGTGGTGCTGGCCAAAGGTACACCCCTGCTGAGCCGGGTCGACCGCGCCGCGACGGTGATCGAACACGGCACACGCGCCGAGCGCGATGCACTGGACACCGACCCGGTGGTGTTCGAGACCGCGCACAGGATCATCCTGCACGACGCCTGCAACACGATGGCCTTCCATACCTGGGGCGACCTCGGCTGCTGCCTGCCGCGCGGAGCGACGGAGGCGGTACTGGTCGGGCATCCGCCACTGGCGGTGGGCGATGTCCTGGTGTTCCAGGAAGTGCTCGGACCGGAGACGTTCGACCCGGCCGATGCCGACCGCACGCATCGCTGGGCGGTGCGGCTGACCCGGGTGGAGGCGACCGAAGATCCCTCCGGCCGCCTGTTCGAGGACCCGCCGGTGGACGCGGCCCTGGCGATCACCCGGATCGGCTGGGACCGTGCCGATGCGTTGCCCTTCCCGCTGTGCCTGGGCGTGGCGGAGCGACCGGGCGCGGCGATCAGCGTGGCGCTGGGCAACATCGTGCTGGCCGACCATGGCCGTACGCTCCCCGCCGAAGACCTGCCGGCAGTGTCCGACCGGATGCGCCGCTACGCCCCCGGCGCGCGCGACGCGGGCCGGTGCGGCACGCCGCCGGCGGTATCGGTGCTGGTGCGCTACCGGCCGCTGCTGGGCCAGCGCCCGCTCACCCAGGGCTTCGATCTGGACCTGCTGTTGTCCGCCGCGCCCGATGCCACCGATACCGCGTTCTGGCCGGCCAGCCAGCTGCTGCCGCTGGACCCGCGGCACGCCTTGCCGCGGATCGTCCTGGGAAGCGGCAGCGGCGCCACCGCACGCAGCTGGACGCCGCAGTTCGACCTGCTGGCCAGCGACGCCGCCGCCCCGCACTTCGTGGTCGAGACCGACCATGACGGGAGCGCCCATCTGCGCTTCGGCGACGACCGCCACGGCGAACGCCCCAATCCGGGCACCGTCTTCACCGCCCGCTACCGCATCGGCAACGGCAGCAGCGGCAACCTGGGCGCCGAGTCGCTGGCGCATCTGGTCTTCGATCCCGGCCTGTACGACAACCCGCTCGATCTGCCCGACCCGTCGCTGATCGCCGGCATCGCCCAGCCCATGCCGGCCGCCGGCGGCGTCGAGCCGGAAGACGTCGAAGCGGCCCGCCGCGACGCTCCGCAGGCGTTCCGCACCCAGGAGCGTGCCGTCACCGAGGCCGACTACGCCGCAGCTGCCGAACGCAGTGTCGAAGTGGACCGGGCTGCCGGCACGTTCCGCTGGACCGGCAGCTGGTACACGGTCTTCGTCAGTGCGGACCGGCCCGGTGGCGCGGCCGTCGACGCACCGTTCGCTGCGCGCCTGCGGCGCCACCTGGAACGCTTCCGCATGGCCGGCTACGACCTGGAGGTGAACGCGCCTCGCCCGGTGCCGCTGGATATCGCCCTGCACCTCTGCGTCAAGCCCGGCTATTTCCGCAGCGACGTGCTCGGCGCCGTGGCGAAGGCGCTGGATGCGCGCACGCACAGCGACGGCAGCCTCGGGCTGTTCCATCCGGACCGCTACAGCTTCGGCGACCCGGTCTACCTCAGCGCGGTGGTCGCTGCGGCGCAGGCGGTCGAAGGGGTCGCCTCGGTACGGGTCGACCGCTTCCAGCGCCTGGTCGGCGACAACGACACCACCCTCGCCGAGGGCGTGATCCGCACCGGCCGGCTGGAGATCCCGCAGTTGGCCAACAACCCGAACTTCCGTGAACGCGGCCGGCTCACGCTGTCGGCAGGAGGCGGCCAATGAACCCGCTGGTGCCCGACCCCAAGGCCGGGAGCGTCATCCCGCCGCCCGGCAGCGAAGCCTGCGGCTGCTGCGAGGGCATCGAGACCTCCACGCCCGAGATCCATGCCAACCGCAGCGGGCTGTCGGCCATCGACTACCGCATTGGCGGCTACGCGCAGTTCCGCGAGAGCCTGCTGGCGGGCCTGTCCGACTCCGCCTTCCAGCCGCTGCAGCGGCTGCGCACGCGTGACCCCGACGACTTCACCATCGCCCTGATCGACGCCTTCGCCTGCAGCGCCGACGTGCTGACCTTCTACCAAGAGCGCGTCGCCAACGAGTCGTGGCTGCGCACCGCCACCGAGCGCGTCTCGCTGCAGGAGATGGCGCGACTGATCGGCTACCGCCTGCGGCCCGGCGTGGCCGCCGAAACCTGGCTCGCCTTCGCCGTGGAGCAACCGCGACAGCCGCCGCCGGGGGCACCACCGGAGCCAGGCGCCTTCGTCACCGGCATCCCCGAGCAGGTCACGCTGGATGTGGGCCTGAAAGTCCAGAGCGTGCCGGGCCCGGGCGAGAAACCGCAAACCTTCGAGACGGTCGAGCCGGTCGATGCGCGCCCCGAATGGAACCTGATGCGCCCGTGGCTCACGCAGGCCAACCTGCCGGCATGGGGCGACCAGACCACCTGGCTGCAGGGCGTCGCCACCGGACTCAAGCCTGGCGACGCGCTGCTGATCGTCGGCAGCGAGTTCGATGGCAACCACAGCTCCAACCGCTGGGATTTCCGCATCCTCAGCGCGGTAAGCCCCGACCCGCAGCGCGACCGTACCCGGGTCGAATGGCGCCGGGGCCTGGGCTCATACGGTCCGTACATGGATCCGGCCAGCACCGGCGTGCGCGTCTTCGCGCTGCGCCGGCGTGCCTCGGTGTTCGGCCATAACGCACCGATGTGGCGAACGCTCCCGGCCGATACTTTCCGCAGCGGCTATCTCGACAGCGCCACCGATCCCGGCAACTGGCCGTCGTTCCAGCTGTCGCCCGCCGGACCGACCACCGACGGCGGCTACGTCGACCTCGATGCCGCCTATCCCGCCGTGGCGCCGGGCAGCTATGCCGTGCTGGCGCGCGGCGGCTACGACTACGCCGCCGAACCGGCGCCCGCCGGCACCTATGTCGAGCTGTATGCGGTCGCTGCCGCCAGCGACATCTCGCGCGAGGAGTTCGCGCTGGCCGGCACCGCAACCCGGCTGCGGCTGCAGGGCGACAACTACGACCTGTTCCGCTACCAGGTGCGCGAGACCCGCGTGTTCGTGCAGTCCGAGGAGCTGCAGCTGGCCCCGCGCCCGGTCACCACGGCGGTGACCGACGATGCGGTCCCGATCGCGCTGCCTCCGGACGGACTGCTGCCGGGGCGGCGAGTGATCGTCCAGGGAACGCGGACCGACGGCATCGCCCTGACCCATCCCGCCGTACTGACCGCGGTACACGCCGACGGCGCCTTTGCCCGGCTGACCATCGACCCACCACTGCCGGCCGCCCTGCTGCGCGACTCGGTGACGGTGGCCGGCAATGTCGCGCTGGCCCGGCATGGCGAGACCGTCAGCCAGATCCTCGGCTCCGGCGACGCCAGCCGCGCGTTCCAGCGTTTCGAGCTGAAGCAGACGCCGCTGACCTGGCGCGCGGCGGCCGGCGAAACCGGCGCGGCCAGCGAGCTGACCCTGCGCGTCGCCGGCATCGAGTGGAAGGAGCGGCCGACGCTCTATGGTGCCGCCGACGGCGAACGCGTGTTCACCCTGCAGACCGACGAAACCGGACGCGACTGGGTCCGCTTCGGCGATGGCGTGCGTGGCGCGCGGTTGCCCAGCGGGGTCAACAACGTCCGCGCGGTCTACCGCAAGGGTATCGGCCAGGCGGGCAACGTGCGCGCCGACAGCCTGACCCAGCTGATGACCCGCCCGCTCGGCCTGAAGACCGTGGCCAACCCGCTCGCCGCCGCAGGCGGCACCGATCCGGACAGCGCCGACCAGGCGCGGGCCGCCATGCCGCTGACCACGCGGACGCTCGGGCGGGTGGTGTCGCTGCTGGACTACGAGGATTTCGCCCGTGCCTTCAGCGGTATCGCCAAGGCCCAGGCGGCGGTGTTGCGACTCGGCCGGGAGTCGGTCGTCGGTATCACCGTCGCCGGCCAGGATGGCGACGCCGTGCCGGCTCCCAGCACGGTATGGAGCCATCTGCGCGACGCGCTGCGCGATGGTGGCGACCCGCACGTCGCGCTGCGCCTGATGGGTTACCAGGCCAGCACCTTCCGCCTCGGCCTGCGCGTGAAGTGCGCCGACGACCGCGACCCGAAACAGGTGCTGCCCGCGGTGGAGGCGGCGCTGCGCGATGCCTTCGGATTCGCGCGCCGTGCGCTGGGCCAGGCCGTGCAGCAGTCCGAAGTGATCGCGATCGCGCAGGGCGTGCCCGGGGTGGTCGGCATCGAGCTGGACCGGCTCTACGGCGGCACCGCGCCGTATGCGCAGACGCTGCCCTCGCGGCAGGTCCGCCTGCTCGCCTCGCGCATGCGCGTCAGCGCCGGCGCGGCGCAGCCGGCCGAGCTGCTGACCCTGGATTCCGCGCCGCTGGACCGGCTGGAGGTGTTGCCATGAGCCTGGATGCCGAACGCCTCTATGCGCTGCTGCCGTCGATCCAGCGCATCCGCGATGCCGAACAGGGCGAACCGTTGCGTGCGCTGCTGGCGCTGTTCGCGCGCGAACTCGAAGCGCTCGAGGAAGACATCGCGCAGTTGTACGACGACCAGTTCATCGAGACCTGCGAGGAATGGGTCGCGCCGTACATCGGCGACCTGATCGGCTACCGCGTGCTGCACGACACCGGAGGCACCGCGCTCTCCCCGCGCGCCGAGGTCGCCAACACGATCGCCTACCGCCGGCGCAAGGGCACCGCGCTGATGCTGGAGCAGCTGGCCCGCGACCTCACCGACTGGCCCGCCCACGTCGCCGAGTTCTTCCAGCAGCTGGCCACCACCCAGTACATGAAGCACCTGCGGCCGCAGGCGCCGGCGACCGCCGACCTGCGCTCGCAGCCGGCGATGCGTGCGCTCGACGGTGCCTTCAACACCGTCGCCCATACCGCCGGGATGCGCCGCCCGCAGGCACACGGGCGCTTCGGCGGCGGCCGCTACGGCATTCCCAACATCGGCATCTTCCTGTGGCGGCTGCTGCCGATGCGCCTGTCCGGCATCCCGCTGGTGCCGGACCCCGCCGACGCCAGCGGCCGGCGCTTCCGCTTCAATCCGCTCGGCGCGGACCTGGCGCTGTTCCGACGCCCGCGGGTCGAGGCATCGATCGATACCCTGAGCGAGCCGGCGAACGCCCCTGCTCCGCTGGGCGTGCGGGCAATGGCCGCCGCGCAGCGCGCCGCACTCGCCGCTGGCGCTACCGAGGCCGACCGGCTCGCCAGCGACTACGGTGCCGACCGCAGCGTCGTCCTGCTGCGCCCGGCGACCGCTCCCGGCACCTGGGAGCCGGTACCGGCCGACGCCATCGTCATCGCCGACCTGCGCGACGTGTCCGGCGGCAACTGGAATCACCAGGACGGTATCGCTACCGGACACATCGGTCTCGATCCCGAGCGCGGCCGGGTACTGCTCGGTGCCGGCGTCGCCCTGCCTCTGCGCGCCACCTTCCACTACGGCTTCGCCCGCAACATCGGCGGCGGCGAGTACGAACGCACGCCGGATGGCGAAGCGCTGGCCACGCAACGCCAGGCCAGTGAGTCCGAGCCGCTGCAGCCGCACCTGGACGCCATCGCCGCGGGCGGTCGGCTGCGCGTGCTGGACAGCCTCACCTACGCCGGCACGCCGTCGTTCCACGTGGACGCTCCGGCCGATGCCACGTCTCCCGGTCGCCAGGTGGTGGTCGCCGCCGACAACGGCGCCCGACCACTGCTCGCCGCCACCGGCGACATGACGCTGGATATCGGCGCGCGCGGACAGCTGGTCCTCGACGGGCTGGTGATCAGCGGCGGGGGGCTGTCGCTACCGGCCAGCGCCGATGACGAGACCCGCGAGCTGGTGCTGCGGCATTGCTCCCTGGTACCGGGCCTGACATTGAACCCGGACGCCAGCGCGCAGTCGCCGGGTACGCCGAGCCTGGTGATCGAGCATCCGTTCGCCCGGGTGCGACTGGAGCACTGCATCGTCGGAGCGGTGCGCGCCGTGGCCGGTGCCCAGGTCGAGTTCGACGACTGCATCGTCGATGCCGGTGCGCCGACGGCGGTGGCCTATGCCGGCACGGCCGCCGACGCCCCGGGCGCCGCGGTCACGCTGCGCACCTGTACGGTGGTCGGCAAGCTTTACGCGCAACGCATCGACCTGGCCACGGACAGCCTGTTCGTCGCGGCGCTGGCGAGCGGCGACGGCTGGATCGCCCCAGTGCGCGCCGAGCGCACCCAGCAGGGCTGCGTGCGCTTCTGCTGGCTGCCACCGGGCAGCATCGCGCCGCGCCGCTACCACTGCCTGCCGGACACTGCACACCCGCGCGTGCATCCCTGGTTCAACGCGATGCACTACGGCCAGCCGGCCTACCTGCAGCTTCGCGACAGCACGCCGGACGCCCTTGCCAAGGGCGCCAGCGACGAGGGCGAGATCGGCGTCATGCACGACCTCGCCCAGCCCCAGCGCGAGGGCAATCTGCGCATCCGCCTCGATGAATACCTGCGTTACGGACTCGACGCAGGCCTTTTCCATGTCACCTGATGGAGCCTGCCCATGGCCACCGACTTCTCACGTGTTCGACATGATCCGCTGCTCGATTGGGCCGGGGTCCAGCTCAAGCAGGGCGGCGTCCTGCTCGATGCCGATGCCAACGAACTGGTGGCGGTGCTCGACCGGCGCCTGCGCGCGCTGGCCGGGGACGTGCTGGGCCGTGCGACGGTCTCGCAGACCACGCCGGACGCCTTCAAGATCACCGCCGCCGGCAGCGACCTGGCCATCGCCCGAGGTCGCCTGTACGTCGACGGCCTGCTGGCCGAGAACCACGGCGGCGGCAGCGCCGAATTCGATCCGCTGATGGCGGAGCCACGCCTCGCCGATCCGCTCACCTACACCACCCAGCCGCACCTGCCCGATCCACCGGCCCTGCCCGCCAGCGGGCGGCACCTGGTGTACCTGGACGTGTGGCAGCGCGAGGTCACCGCGCTGGAGATGCCGGCGGTGGTCGAGCCGGCGGTTGGCGTGGACGCCAGCTCGCGCCTGCAGACCGTGTGGCAGGTCCGCGTGCTTGCCGACGAGGCCGGCGACGGCGCGAGCTGCGCCACGCCGGACGACGAGCTGCCGGGCTGGAGCGAGGTGATCGCCCCCAGCGAGGGGCGACTGACCACTGGCACCTACGACGTGCCGCCGGTGGACGATCCCTGCGAACTGCCGCCTACCGGCGGCTACCGCGGGCTGGAGAACCAGCTGTACCGGGTCGAAATCCACGACCCCGGCATGCCCGGAGCCGGCGCCACATTCAAGTGGTCGCGGGAAAACGCCAGCGTCGGCTCGCGCGTGGCGAGCTACGTCTCCGCCACCGAACTGGAGCTGGACACCCTCGGCCGCGACGACGTGCTCGGCCTGGCCGACGGCGACTGGGTGGAGATCGTCGACGACGTTCGCGAGTTCGCCCAGCAGCCGGGCGAGATGCGGCAGATCCAGATCCCCGACCCCGGCAATCGCCGCATCGTCTTCGCTCCAGCGCTGCCGGCATCGATGCTGCCCGCAGCCTTTCCCGACGATACGCTACCCGCCACGCGCAACCTGCGCGTGCGGCGCTGGGACCAGGGCGGACCGGTCTTCCGCACGACCGGCAGCGGCTCCACCACCCAGGTGCAGGACCTGGACGCACCCGGCTCGAGCGGCGTGATCGACGTGCCTGCTGCGGGCACCGAGTTGCTGCTGGAGAACGGCGTCATCGTCTCGTTTGCAAGCATCGGCAGCCACGGCTTCCGCAGCGGCGACTGGTGGGTGTTCGCCGCGCGCACTGCCGATGCCACGGTCGAGCAGCTCGACGCCGCACCGCCGCGCGGCATCCATCACCACTACGCGCGACTCGGCTTCTGGGACGTCGCCGCAAGCGCGGTGACCGACTGCCGTCACGGCTGGCCACCGCAGGGTGGTGACGACTGCGGCTGCACGCGCTGCGTCACGCCGGAGTCGCACAACAGCGGCCAGCTCACCATCCAGGTGGCGGTCGACCAGCTGCGCGAGAGCGGCGGCACGATCTGCCTGCAGACCGGCACCTACGCGCTGCGCGAACCGGTGCGCATCGCCGGTGCCCGCTCGCTGTCGATCCGCGGCCAGGGTCCTGCCACGGTGCTGACCGCCGAGGGTACGGCCTTCGACATCGAGTCCAGCACGGCGATCTGCGTAGAGAAGCTCGCCGTGCTGGCGCTGGGCAAGGATGCCGCCGTCGCCGTGCGCGGTGTGCTCGGCCTGTCGCTGCGCGAGCTGCTGGTCTACGTCTTTGGCGGCAACGACAGCAACGCCGCCGCCATCGCCCTGTCGGGCCTGTGCATCGGTGCGCGGATCGAGGACAACGCATTGCTGGCGCCCGACGGGATCCGCACCGAAACCGGCGACCTCAAGAACCGGGCCGGCTACGCCTTGCTGGGTGGCTCGTTCATCGAGCACAACCTGCTCTATTGCCGCGATCGCGGCATCGCACTGGATGGCATCGTGGCGCACCTGTGGGAAACCCGCGTCGCGGCAAACCAGCTGCTCGGTTGCGACACCGCCGGCATCGTCACCCCCGGGCTGGCGCTGCCCGGAAGTTCGCTGCACCTGGAAGCCAACAACCTCGAGGTGAGCGGTCACGGCATCGCCAATGGCATGGGCAGCTGCTGGATCGACCGCAACCGCCTCGCGGGTCTCGCCCAGGCGGGGCGACAGATTCCCAGCGACGGCATCGCGCTGGTTGCCGGACTCGGCCAGGCCGGCGGCGCGCAGGCCCACGTGCTGGCCAACCAGGTCGGCAACTTCAGCGGGACCGGCATCGCCATCCGCAGCCCGGTCAGCGAACTGTTGGTGAAGCTGAATACGGTCAGCGGCTGCGGCGCCGGCATCGTCATGAGCGAGGAAGCAGAGTCCGATGCGACAAGCATAGAAAACAATCATTTGAGAAACATATCTGGAGCAAATTCGAACCAAAGTGACGGCATCGCCGCGGCCATTGCGGTCACCCGGACGGCGGCCGCAACCGTGGCTGGCAACCAGATCCATGAAATCGCCCGTGGGCCGACCGACCGGCTGCTGGTCGCCGGCATCCTGATCTCCGGGGTCACCCGCTCGCGTATTCACGGCAACGAGGTCGACCGGGTCGGACCGGCCGCCGACTTCACCGGCACCGTGGCCGGCGTCCTGGTGCGCGCGCCTATGCAGCAGACCGAAATCGCCAACAACCGGATTCGTCGGGACGACGAGTCCCAGCCCGGGAAATCACCCTGGTACGCGCTGCTCGTCCGCGAGACCCTGTTCCTGCCCGAGCAGCTCGGCAACCGCCTGATGATGGTCAACCACGAAGCAGGCCAGTCCACCGTTCGCCTTGACGCCCGCAACGTGCTGGTCCTGGACGAAATGGCGACCTGGATCTCCGAAGCCATGCTGGACTTCACCCACGCCACCGCCGCCGTGGCGCGCGGCGCCGTGGCCAGCGTGCTCGGCAATGCGCTTGCCGCACGTGGCGTGGCGCCCGTCGCCCTGGTGCAGGTCGGCGGCGAGTTGATGTTCGGTGACAACCAGTGCGAACTGTTCGGCCAGAACGCCGTCGGGTCGGTGCAGCTGCGCGCGCCGCTGGCCGTGCTCAACGCCAACCGCGTCCGCAACCTGGGCAAGCCCAGCATCGACCTGCAGGCTGGCAAGGCCACCGTACTCGGCAACATCACCAGCGCCGATATCCGCCTGCAGGGGCAGGCACTGCCGGCCCCGTGGAATGCCCTCAACCTGATCGGCTAGGAGAACCCCATGCGCCTTCTCATCATCCAGAAGCACACCAGCCTGGCCGCCGTGGGCAAGGACCTGCTGAAAAGCCGCACCCGCAGCACGGCACTGCCGCTGGAGCGCCTGCAGGCAGCGAATCCCCACCTCGACCCGAAGAACATCCGCGCCGGCAGCGTGCTGCTCATCCCCGACGCACCGGAGTTCAAGACCAGCGCCAGCGATCCGGCCGGAGGCGATTCGCTCGCAGAGCTCGCCCAGCATCTCGGCACCGCCGTCGGCGCCGGCGGCCAGACCGTGCTGGATGCACTGGCCAACCGCGGCGAGCAGGCCAAGGCTGTCACCAAGGCGCTGGGCAGCGCCACGGTGAAGAAGCTTGCGGCGGACGACAGCGTCCTGCGTGGGCGCGTCGATGCCGCCAGCGCCCGGATCGCCGCCAATGCGAAGGCTGCAGCGCAGATCCGGACGCAGGTGGAAACCCTGCAGGCCGGTGTAGCGGCGGACCTGAAGACATTGCAGGCGCTGCTGCGCTGAATGAAGCACCCCACGCTCATGCCCGCCGGCCAAATGCCACCCTCGTCCCGCCCCGCAGGCCACCGCATGCGGGGACTGTGGCGCGGCAGCCGCATCCCGATGCGGTGGGTGTCGCCGGGTCGGCTAGGCCGACGTGTCGCAGCGGAAGCGCTCGGTGAAAATGCCGTGCTTCTGCAGCAGCTTGCCCAGTTGCCGGCGTTCGGTGCCGGACAGGCGGGCGGCGGCGGTCACGTTGCCGTGGGTGCGCTCCATCAGCCGCACCAGATAGCCCAGCTCGAACGCCCGGATCGCGTGACGCTTGGCCTCGGCGAAGCTCTCGTCCTTGTGCGGCATGCGCGCCGCTTCACTCGCCCCCGCCGGCTCGGCGATGAGACGGTCCAGTGCCTCGTGCGCGATCACCTCGCTCTTGGCGCGCAGGAAGGCACGCAGCACCACGTGCTCGAGCTCGCGCACGTTGCCGGGCCAGTGGTAGCGCTCCAGCGCATCCAGCGCGTCGACCGACCAGCGCTTCGGCGGCCGGTTCATGCGGTTGGCGGTGGCTTGCAGGAAATGGTTGGCCAGCAGCGGCACGTCGCCCCGACGTTCGCGCAGCGGCGGCAGCTGCACGTGGAGGACGTTGAGGCGGTAATGCAGGTCGCGGCGGAACTGCCCGGTGGCGACTTTCTCCTCCAGTCGCGCGTTGGTGGCGGAGATCACCCGGGTGTTGATCACGCGCGACTTGTTGTCGCCGACGCGCCGGCACTCATGCGTCTCCAGGAACCGCAGCAACACCGCCTGCGCCTTGCTGGAGAGCGTGTCGATCTCGTCCAGGAACAAGGTGCCGTGCTCGGCGCGCTCGACCAGCCCGGTCTGTGCGCAGCGCGCGTCGGTATAGGCTCCGCGCTGGTGGCCGAACAACTCGTTCTCCACCAGCGTGTCCGGCAGTGCACCACAGTTGACCGCCACGAACGGGCAGTCGGCACCCGCGCCGGCCTGGTGGATCTCCCGGGCCGCAAGCTCCTTTCCGGTGCCTGTCTCGCCCTCGATGAGCACGTGCATGTCGCACGCCGCGTATTGCCGAAGCAGTTCGCAAGCCTGTGCAAAGGCTGGCGAATGACCGAGCATCATGGCCTTACCCCTCCTTGGTGCATACCAAAAACAGGCAGGTAACAAATGTGCCGAGACACAAGCTGACGCGTCAGACATCGAACCCGATAGCCCGATGAGTATGCACTGCCACTCATGGACCTTGCCACGGGCACGACGCCCCGCGTGTCCGGCGCCACGGTTCGTTGGCCTCAGCGGGAGCGGCCGCGATCGACGATCGGCAGCCACCTCCCCTGGACGCCGCCGCACTCTACACCCGCCGCCGCACGCGGAGTTGACGGCTGCGTTGCAACCGCCGGGTGGACCTCCCGCGGCCACCGTTCCGGCTTGAGCCGCGGAACCGATCCGGCCGGTCCTGTTTCCGCGCGATGCGACCGGTTCGTGCCGGCGATCCACAGCCTCCCCAGCCCCCGAACGCGACGAGTGTGTCGATGCCCTCACAGGTTGTCTGTAGGCGCGCGCCGACTGTCGGGAAGGAAAGATCCCCCAAGACCGGTCACCACCGAACGCTCATCGGCTGGCGCTACCCTTGGCCCCTGTTCCTGCTGGAGTCCCGCCCGATGCCCGCGCCCGCCGGCTCCGTCCACCGATGAATTCGCCGCACGAACTGGCCCTGCTGATCGACGCCCTGCACGCGCTGCACGGCGAGGCCCATCCGCGCGCCGCGCTGGCCACGCTGACCCGCACACGCGGCTCCACTTTCCGCCGGCCCGGTACGCACATGCTGGTGTTCGAGGACGGCCGGCTGGTGTGCGAACTGTCCGGCGGCTGCCCGCAGCGCGACATCGAGCTGCGCGCCCGCGAGGCCATCGCCAGCGGCCAGCCGCGCCTGCTCCACTACAACGCCGACTCCGGGCTGGACGTGCTGATGGAGATGGGCTGCGGCGGCGAGCTGGAGATCCTGATCGAGCCGCTGCTGTCTCCCGGCGCCACCGACTTTGCCGCACCGCTGGCGCGCTGCATGGGGTCGCGCGCCTCCGCGCGGCTGGCCACGCTGTTCGCCGTGGACGGCCAGGCGCTGGAACCGCGCCGCCTGCTCTGCTGCGACGGCGAGGTGTGCTTCGACGGCACCGGCGACGAGGCGTTGCGAGCGGCACTGGCCGCCGCCTGTACGGACTGGCCCGGACGCGGCGCCGGCACGCGCCGGCTGGCCACGCCGCGCGGCGAGCTGGACGTGCTGGTCGAGGCGATCGATCCGCCGCATGCGCTATTGGTGGTCGGTTCCAGCGCCGCGGCCCGGGCGCTGCTCCCGGTCTCCGCCGCGCTGGGCTGGCAGACCACACTGGTGGACAGCGACGCGGAACGGCTGCGTCGCCACGCCCCGCCACCCGGCCTGCGCCACCTGTGCACCACGCCGGAACGGCTCGGCGAAGCGCTGCCGCTGGACCGGCACACCTCGGTGGTGGTGATGACGCACAACCTCGAGCAGGACATCGCCTGGCTGGCGGCGCTGCGCGACGCGCCGGTCGCCTATGCCGGTGCGCTGGGCTCGCGCGAGCGGGTCGCCCGCATGCGCGATGCGAAAGCGCTGGCCGGACTGCGCCTGCACGCCCCGGCCGGGCTGGACATCGGCTCGGAGACGCCGGAGGAGATCGCGCTCGCCGTCGCCGCCGAGATCATGGCCGTGCTCAACGGACGCGGCGGCGGTCCGCTGCGCGACAACGACGGCGCCATCCACGGATGAATACCGCCGACGGCACGCCGATGATCCTGCTGCTGGCCGCCGGCGAAGGCGCCCGCTTCGGCGGCATCAAGCAACTGGCTCCGCTGGACGGCGAACCGATGGTCCGCCGCAGCGCCCGTCAGGCGCTGGCCTGCGGCGTGCCGGTGCGGGTGCTGCTCGGCGCCCATGCCGACGCGGTGGCGCCGGTGCTCGCCGACCTGCCGCTCGAGGTGCAGGTCCATCCGGACTGGTCGCGCGGCATGGGCGATTCGCTGGCCGCCGGCGTGCGCGCGGTGCAGGCGCGGCATCCGCACACCGGCGGCGTGCTGGTGACGCTGGCCGACCAACCCCGGATCGGCCCGCGGCTGCTGCCTGCGCTGCTGCAGGCCCACGCGCGGACGCCCGACCGGATCATCGCCACCGCCCTCGACGGCCGCGCCGGACCGCCCGCCCTGTTCCCCCGCGACGACTTCGCCGCGCTCGCCGCGCTCACCGGGGCGCACGGTGCCCGCGCGCTGCTGCAGCGCGAGGCCGCACGCGTGACCCTGCTCGATCCGCGCGACCACGACGCCGACCTGCTCGATATCGATACCCCGGCCGACCTGGCCCGAGCCACCTGCCCTCCCGCCGGCACGACGGACCGCCCGTGAACGCCGAACCGACGCCGCTGGCTGCCCGCCAATGGTTGAACCGCACCGTCGCCGGCGCCGGCCTCACCAGTGCGCTGGGCGACTTCTGCTACGAGACGACCACGGTGATCCTGCCCGGCTTTCTCGCCGTGCTCGGCGTCCCGGCCGCCGCGCTCGGGCTGATCGAGGGCGCGGCCGATGCGCTGGCCAGCTTCACCAAGATGGTGGCGGGCCACCTCGCCGACCGGCTCGGCCACCGCAAGGCGCTGGTGGTCGCCGGCTACGCGCTGACGCCGGTCGGCCAGGCGCTGATCGCACTGGCGGCCGGCTGGCCGCTGCTGCTCGCCGGCCGGCTGGTGTCCTGGTTCGGCAAGGGACTGCGCGGGCCGCTGCGCGACGCCATCGTGGTTCAGGCCGTGAGTGAGACCACCCGCGGCCGCGCCTTCGGCTTCCATCGGGCTGCCGACACGCTGGGCGCAGTGGCCGGGCCGCTGCTCGGCGTGGCGCTGCTGGGCTGGGCCCGCGGACTGGAAGGGGCGGACGCGGCCTGGCCGTTCCGGCTGGTGCTGTGGCTGTCGCTGGTGCCGGGCGTGCTGGCGGTGCTGGCGTTCCTGCTGCTGGTACGCGATCCGGGCGAATCGCCCAATCCCGGGCTGCGCCTGATGCGCTCGCTGCGCGAGCTGCCGGCCCGCTTCAAGCGCTACCTCGCCGCGGTCGGCCTGTTCGGCGTCGGCGACTTCTCGCACAGCCTGCTGATCCTCGCTGCGACCACCCTGCTGGCGCCGTCGCTCGGCCTGGTGCAGGCCGCGCAGGTGGCCGGCCTGCTCTACGTGGGGCGCAACGTGGTGCAGGTGCTGGCCTCGTTCCCGATCGGCGCGCTCGCCGACCACATCGGCCACCGGCCGGTGCTGGTCGCCGGCTATGCGCTCGGGGCACTGACCGGCGGGCTGATGGCGCTGGCGATGCTCCGGCAGGTACACAGCGTGGCGCCGCTCGCCGGGGTGTTCGTGGTGGCCGGGCTCTACACCGCCGTGCAGGAGGCGCTGGAATCGACCGTCACCGCCGCGATGGTGCCGGCCGACCGGCTGTCGACCAGCTACGGCGCGCTGGGCACGGTGAACGGCGCGGCCAAGTTCGTCTCCAGCGCCGCCGTGGGGCTGGCCTGGAGCCTGCATTCGCCCGCCGCCGGTTTTGCGCTCGCCGCCGGCCTGATGCTGGCCGGCACGCTGGCGATGCTGCGCGCGCGCTGAGCCGGGACGGTTGTCCGGCGGACGGAATCATCGTTATATACCCAGGTTAATAACGAACCGGACCCATCCATGCCCGCCTCGTGGCCCCAGCGCCTCGGCGCCCTGCTCCTCGCGTTCGCCGCCTGCGGCACGGCCCGTGCGGACGATCTGGTGGTGTCGGCCGCCTCCAGCCTGACCAATGCCTTCCAGGCCGTCGCCAAGGGCTACGAGGCCGCACATCCGGGCACGCATGTGGTGCTGAATTTCGCCTCCTCCGACACCCTGCTGCGGCAGATCCTCAACGGTGCGCCGGCCGACGTGTACGCCTCGGCCGACCCGGTGGCGATGGACCGTGCGCAGTCGCAGGGCGCCATCGTGCCGGGCACCCGGGTCGACTTCGCCGGCAACCAGCTGGTGGTGATCGTTCCGGCCGGCACCCGCACCCACCTGGCCGTACTGGCCGATCTGGCCGGGCCGGAGTTCGGGCGCATCGCCTGGGGCAACCCGGCATCGGTGCCGGTGGGACGCTACACGCAGCGCGTCCTGCGCGATGCCGGGCTGGCCGGGCAATTGGCGCCGCGCGCCGTGCTGGCGCAGAACGTGCGGCAGTGCCTGGACTATGTCGTGCGCGACGAGGTCGATGCAGGCTTCGTCTACGCCACCGACGCCGCCATTGCCGGCAGCAAGGTGAAGGTGGCCCTGCGCCTGCCCACGCCGACGCCGATCACCTACCCCATTGCGGTGGTCGCGCATTCGCCCCATGCGGCCCAGGCGCAGTCCTTCATCGACTACGTGCGCTCGGCGGCCGGCCAGCAGGTGATGGCCCGCTTCGGCTTCCTGGCGCCCTGACGCCGTGCGTCCGGAGATCTGGCAGCCGCTGCTGCTGTCGCTGAAGGTCGCGCTGTGGGCGACCGGCATCAACCTCGTGCTCGGCGTGGCGGTGGCCTACGGCTTGTCGCGCTGGCGCTCGCGCCTCAACGCCACCGTCGACGCCCTGCTCACCCTGCCGCTGGTGCTGCCGCCGACGGTGCTGGGCTATTACCTGCTGGTGCTGCTGGGTCGGCGCGGCCTGATCGGCGGCTGGCTCGACGACCTGGGCCTCAACCCCGTGTTCACCTGGCAGGGCGCGGTGATCGCCGCCACGCTGGCCGCGTTCCCGCTGGTGCAGAAGGCCGCGCGGGCTGCATTCGAGGGCGTGGACGTGCAGCTGGAGGACGCGGCGAAAGTGCTGGGCCTGAAGCCGCTGGCGGTGTTCGTGCGGGTGTCGCTGCCGCTGGCCATGCGCGGCATCGTGGCCGGCGCGCTGCTCGCCTTCGCCCGGGCGCTGGGCGAGTTCGGCGCCACGCTGATGATCGCCGGCAACCTGCCCGGCCGCACCCAGACCCTGTCGGTGGCGATCTATTCGGCGATCGAGGCCGGCGACGACGCCGGCGCCAACCTGCTGGTGCTGGTCGCCTCGGCCACCTGCGTGGCGGCGCTGCTGCTCGCCAGCCGGCTGACCCGCGAGCGCACGCCGCGGAGGGCCGCCTGATGCGCCTGGACATCGCCATCCAGCGCCGGCTGGACGATCCGCAGCGCCCGTTCGCGCTGGACGTGGCGTTCCGTTCGGACGCCGGCCGGCTGGTGCTGTTCGGCCCGTCCGGCGCCGGCAAGAGCCTCACCCTGCGCGCCATCGCCGGCCTGCTGCGACCGGATCGCGGTCACGTCACCGTGGCCGGCCGCACCCTGTTCGACGATTTCCGCGGGGTCGATGTGCCGGCACGCGATCGCCAGGTCGGCTACGTGTTCCAGGACTACGCCCTGTTCCCCCACCTGACAGTGGCGCAGAACGTGGCGTTCGGGCTGCGCACAGGCCTGCGCAACCCGTCGCGGCGGCGCGTGCCCGAAGCCGCCCGGCAGTGGCTGGAAGCTTTCGAGATCCACGACCTGGCCAGCCGCTATCCCTCGCAGCTTTCCGGCGGCCAGCGCCAGCGTGTGGCGCTGGCGCGCGCCCTGGCGCCGGAGCCGCGGCTGCTGTTGCTCGACGAGCCATTTGCCGCACTGGACACCGCCCTGCGCGGCCGCCTGCGCGACAACCTCGTCGCGCTGCAGGAGCGGCTGGGGCTGCAGATGCTGATGATCACCCACGACCCGGCCGACGTCGAAGCGGTGGCGCAGCAGGTGCTGGAACTCCGCGACGGACGCATCCATCCCGACCCGCGATCGGTCTGAGCGGCTCAGCCGGTGGTGCCCAGCAGCACGCTGGATGCATCGATCACCGCGCACACCGGCCGTCCCTCGGCCAGCTGCAGCGCGTCGATCCGATCCCCCGGTATCACCGCAACCAGCACGCCGCCGCCGTCCAGCTCGATCCGCACCTCGGCATCCGCCGCATCGCGGTGGATCGCCGCCACGGTGCCGGCCAGCCGGTTGCCGTCCCTGCCGCCGTCGTCGGCCTGCGCCAGGGTCACCGCCGAGGCCTTGATCAGGGCGATCGCCTCGACGCCCACGGCCAGCGCCAGTTCTTCCGTGCTCGGGCGGGTGATGGTCACCCGCAGCGTCTGCCCGCCGGGCAGCCGCAGCCCGATCAGGTCATTGACGTCGCCGGGTTCGAGGGCGACGACGGTGCCGGCCAGCTGATTGCGTGCGCTGGTGCGCAGGGCGAAGCGGCGCATCAGCCGGAGATCCCGCGCCGAGGCATCGTCCAGGGCGCCGAGCCGGGCCACGTAGCGCGCGTGCTCGGCAGCCACGGCGCGGAACACCTCCACCAGTCGCCGGCCGCGCGGCGTGAGCGTGGTACCGCCGCCGCGCCGACCGCCGGCGGCGCGCACCACCAGCGGCTCGTCGGCAAGGTTGTTCATCGCGTCGATGGCATCCCACGCGCCCTTGTAGCTCATGCCCACCGCACGGGCGGCCGCACTGATGCTGCCGGTCTCGCCGATCGCCGCCAGCAGCTCGATGCGGTCCTGCCCGGCGACCTGTCGGTCGCCCGCATGCAACGACAGCATGCCCTTCAGTTCGAACATCGCCTGCCGATTCCCTGATTCCCGTCTGCGTCGCGGCCGAGTCTAGCCCCGCGGCGCATCCGTGCCACCACTGTCATACGCTGCATCGCAGGAGTCGTTCCATGAACAAGTCGGCGCTCGCCGTCGCCCTGGCCCTCGCCCTCGCCGCCCCGCTCTCCCGGGCCGCCGACCAGCCGAAGTACGACTTCCGCGACCACTTGCCCACGCATCTGGTGCTGGCCGACGGCACCGATCTCGGCGTCGCCTTCAAGTACCAGTACGACGTGGATCGCTTTTCCCGCGACAACGGTCGGCTGGCCGACGCGCAGACCAATCGCCGCAAGGAGCTCGGCGCCTACGTGCGCAGGAAGGGCGTGTACGACGCCATCGCGGTGTTCGACTTCCAGTCCAGGAACTGGCTCGACGTCTACGCGCGGGTGCAGAGCAAAGCCCTGTTCGGCCGCGATGTCGGCGCTCTGCGCGCCGGTTACAGCAAGACGCCGGTGGGCCTGGAAGGCAACACCGGCACCGGCGCCACCACCTTCCTGGAAACCGCGCTGCCGACCCAGGCGATCTATGCCGGGCGTCGCATCGGCCTGGACTGGGCGCTCGCCCGCAAGCACTGGCTGCTGAATGCCGGCTACTACTGGGCCGGCGACCTGCAGGGCGGCTCCGACGGCCGCATGACCGCGCTGCGCGCCGCCTGGACGCCGCGCAACGCGCCGGGCGACGTGCTGCACCTGGGCATATCCGCCTCGCGCGAAGATCCCCACGGCAGCACTGATGGCCGCGACATCTACACGCCGCCGGGCGCACGCCTGCGCGCGAAACCGGAAGCGGGCCTCACCACCGTGCGCCTGGTCGACTCCGGCACGCTGTCGCGGGTCGACCACATCGATCGCACCGGCCTGGAAGCGCTGTGGATCGGCGGGCCGTGGTCGCTGCAGGGCGAATACCTCGACGCCCGCGTGCGGCTCGACGACGGCCGGCCGACCTACCGTGGCCGCGGCTGGTACGCGTTCGGCAGCTGGGTGCTCACCGGCGAGTCGCGCAGCTACAAGGGCGGCACCGCCGGCGACGTGAAGCCCAAGGGCCCGTACGGCGCGGTGGAGCTGGCGCTGCGCTACAGCGAGCTGAACCTGGACGACGCGCCGGTGCTGGGCGGCGCGGAGCACAACTGGACGCTCGGCGCGAACTGGTACATCAACCGGTACCTGAAGCTGCAGGGCAACTATGTGCATGCGCACAGCGACCGCCGCGGACTGGTGGTGGATCCGGACATCGTCGAGGTGCGGGCGCAGATCGCCTTCTGAGCAAAGATGTCGCGCGTGGGCCTGAATACGCTGGATCCCGGCCTTCGCCGGGATGACGATGAGGGGTAGCGGGTTTGTGGTTCCCGAAGCGCCCTCCTCCTTCACTCCCGCGCCGCCGACTCTCGCGGCGCAAAGACGCACCGCATGGTGTTGCGGCATCGAGAAGCGCTCCCGCTCAGTCCGGCGCGCGGATCGCGTGCGAGAAATCCTCGCCCGGCCCCACCCGGCGCGCCTTGTCCGTGATGCGGGCCCGGGCGCGCTGCACCGCCTCCGGCTCGCGGGTATCGATGGCGTCGTGGTCGCGCAGGTAACCCTGCAGGTGGCCGGTGAGCAGCAGGCGGATGTCCATCGGCAGGCCGGGATTGATCTGCCGCGCCATGCGGTACACCAGCGTGGTGCAGTTGGAGGTCACGGTGTTGTAGAAGGCCGGCCGCCGGGCGAGCTGGTTGGCCGCCTCGACATAGGCGAGGAACAGCCGGCGCATGGTCGGACGCTCCAGCGTCATCGGATACAGGTAGTCGTCCTCGCCGCGCACGTTGGTGCGCACGCGCACGATGTCGTTCTCCTCGGCCGCCACCAGCACCGTCTCGAACTGCTTGAAGAACCCGCCGATGCTGGAGAATGCCTCGCCACGCTTCTTGCGGATCTCCACCGAGAACA
Source organism: Dyella ginsengisoli LA-4 (assembly GCF_000334915.1). Classification (GTDB taxonomy): domain Bacteria; phylum Pseudomonadota; class Gammaproteobacteria; order Xanthomonadales; family Rhodanobacteraceae; genus Dyella_A; species Dyella_A ginsengisoli_A. The sequence continues at coordinate 26,379 of NZ_AMSF01000015.1, forward strand.
CCACGTGGCGGCCGTCGTCGAAGCCGAACGAGATCATCGCGTGGGCGATCGCCCGGCTGCTCCAGTACGACAGGATCGCATCGGCCGACACCAGATGGTCCAGGTCGTAGGTCTGCGTCTCCCAACGCACGTCGTAGTCGTCGTCGCGGCGCCAGGTGAAGTCGCGCACGTTGGTGAGGGTGACCCGGTTGCCGTGCACCTCGGCACGCAATAGCCGGGCGACATCGTCGGCCCAGACGCGGTCGTTGGAGGGACGGATCGTTCCCCACCACACCAGCAGCAGCGCGAAAGCAACCAGATAGGCCCCGATCGGCCAGCCACTGCGCCGGACCACCGCCAGCACCAGCAGGCCCAGCACCAGCATCGACCACAACACGCTGCCCAGCCCCCGGACGATCCCGCCACCCGGCAGGCGATACCACAGGGCCAGCGTGCCCCAGGCGCCACTGGCCACCAGCAGCAGCCCGCTAAGCAAGGTCATCGTGACGTGCATGGCACGACGCAGCCGGGACGAACCTGCGGATGGAACGGGCGGCGACGATTCGGTCATGCTCGCAGTCTAGTGCCTGGCCGCTCGTGCCCGCGCCGACCATCGTCCCTGCGCGAAGCCCGCCGGGCGGACGGCTCAGGCGTCCTGAAACGGCGTGTCCGTCGTGGCCGGAACCACGCACACCGGATGGGCGCGGTACCAGTCAAGAAACACGTCGGCGGGCATGGGATCGGCGTAAAGGTAACCCTGCACCACATCGCAACCCAGCTCGTCGAGGCATTCCGCCTGCTCGGCGCGCTCCACTGCCCCGGCGATCACGCGCATGTCCAGGCTGTGCGCCATGCCGATCACCGCGCCGACGATGGCGCGCGAGCCGCTGTCCTCGGGCAGGCCGGCCAGGAAGCTCGGGGCCAGCTTGATCGCCTCCACTGGCAGCCGGCGCAGGTAGGCCAGCGACGAATAACCCGTGCCGAAATCGTCGATGGACAGCGCCACGCCCAAGCGCCGCAACGAGTGCAGCAGCGACGTGGTGGCGGCGCCATGCTCCATCAGGCCGCTCTCGGCGATCTGCAGTTCGAGCAGCGCCGGCGCCAGGCCGGTGTCGGCCAGCACGCGCACCAGGAACAGCGGCAGTTGCGCATTGACCGCCTGGCGCGGCGACAGATTCACCGCCATGCGGAACGACGGCAGGCCGTCGGCCTTCCATTGGGCCAGTTGCCGCACCGCATGCTCCAGCACCCACTCGCCGATGGGCTCGATCAGTCCGGTTTCCTCCGCATAGGGGATGAAATGCTCGGGCATCGCATCCGGCTCGCCATCGGGCCAGCGCAACAGCGCTTCCACCGCCACCACGCGTCCGCTGCGCAGGTCGATCTGCGGCTGGTAGTGCAGCTCGAAGGCACCGTCCTGGATCGCGCGGCGCAGCTTCACGCCCAGCTGCAGCCAGGTGCTGGCCTGGTCGGTGAGCGAGCGGTTGTAGAAGCGGCAGTCGCCCGCCCCGGACTGCTTGGCCCGGTCCAGCGCCGCATCGGCATTCCTGAGCAGCGTGGCGCCGTCGCGCCCGTCCACCGGGAAAAGGCTCACGCCGATGCTGGCGCCGACCACCACCTCGCCACCCTCCAGCGGGTACGGCTCGGACAAGGCGCGCTGGATGCGTCCGGCGGTGGCCGACACGCTCATCGCGGTGACGTTGCTGGCCAGCAGCACCGCGAACTCGTCGCCGCCCAGATGGGCGATGAGGTCATGCTCGGGCACGGCGTCGCCGAGGCGCTTGGCGGCTCCCTGCAGCAAGAGGTCGCCGGCGGCGTGGCCCAGGCTTTCGTTGACGCGCTTGAAGTTGTCCAGGTCCACCGCCAGCAGCGCCAGCGGCGAGGCGTTCGCCTGGCCGGTGAGCTGGTCCAGCCGGAACTGCAGCATGCGGCGGTTCGGCAGGCCGGTCAGCGCGTCATGGTGGGCCAGGTGCTCGAGGTCGCGGGTGCGCCGCTCCACCGCCCGTCGCAGCGACAGGCCCCACAGCAGCAGCGCCACGCCAAGACCGATCGCCACCAGCAAGGCGTAGCCGACGATGCGCATGTACGGCGCAAAGTCCTGCCGCTGCCCCATCCACTTCCTGCGCAGCGCCTCGCGCTCGGCGGGCGTGATCATCGCCATGCCGCGTTCGACCAGCGCCAGTGTCTGCGTGTTGCCCTTGCGCACGCCGCGGCGGAACTCGTCGGTGTAGAAGTCGAACGCCTTCACGAAGCGCGTGTCGCCCTGCAGCCGGTACAGGTAGTACGCTGCGGGCAGCTCGTCCATGCAGAAGATGCGGATGTCCAGCCGCTGCGCCGCGCCGATGATGTCGGCGTAGCCCGGGTATTCGTGCAGCGAGTCCACGCCGGCGCGGTGCAGCCGGTCCACGCAGGCATCGCCGCGCTCCACCCCCACGTTGAAGCCGGACAGCGCGTCCGGGCCGTCGATGCCGGTGATGCCCGCATCCACGTAGACCCCCACGTGCACGGTGGCGAACGGCTCGGTGAAGTCGTACAGCGCCTCGCGCTCCGGCGTGCGGAAGATCATGTCGATCACATCGGCCTGGCCGGATTGCAGACGCTGCTGGGCATCGGCCCAGTCGGTGGCCACCAGCTCGACATGCACGCCGGTCTTCTTCTCCCACAGCTTCCACTCGTCCACGACGTAGCCGCGCGGCTGGCCGTCGGGGCCGAGGAACAGGTACGGCGGGTAGTTGTTGTCGCCCACCACGCGCAGCACCTTGCCTGCCGCCGTCAGGGGCAGCAGCAGAAGCAACACCACGATCAGGCAGTACCAGGCCGGCTTTGCAGTCACCACGATTCCTTCGTCGGAGATTGCTCCGGGCCCAACCCCCACGCCGGCCCGCCAGATGCCTGAGCATCCTCCAGTTGCCCGCGCGCAGGCAACTGGAACATCTGTCAGCCCGCCGGGCGCAGATGCCGGCTTCGCTCGCGAGCCTCGCGCAGCCGCCGGCCATGGGCCTGGAGCAGGTCGCCGCGGGTGAGGATGCCGACCATCCGCGTGGCGTCCCCGGCGCCCAGCACGAGCAGCCGGCCCACCCCGGCGGTCACCATGTGATCGGCCGCCTCGCGCAGGCTGTTGTCCTCGCGCACGGCCAGCGGCGGACGCGTAACCAGGCTGCCCACGCGGGCGGTGTCGGGCACCGTGGCATCGAACAGGTTGCGCCGGGTCAGCACGCCGATCGCGTGCCCCTGCGCGTCGACCACCGGAAAGCCCTGGTGGCGCGAGATGTCCTCGCCGCGGGCCAGCCAGGCGCGCAGATCGGCCATGGTCTGGTCGGCACGCAGGGTCACCACCTCGCGCGTGCACGCCTCGCCCACCGCGATGCGGTCCAGCGGATCGGCGCTGTAGTCCGAGGGCACCCGCACGCCGCGGCGCACGATCTTCTCGGTCATGATGGTGTTGCGCATCATCAGCCCGGACACCAGGTAGGCCGCGGCGCAGGCACCGAGCAGCGGCAGCAGGCCGTGCGGCTGCAGCGTGGTCTCGAAGGCGAACACCACCGAGGTGAGGAAGGCGCGCGAGGCGCCGGCAAAGATCGCCGCCATGCACACCAGTGCGGCCATGCGCGGATCCACATGCAGCCACGGCATCGCCTGCGCCACCCCCAGGCCGATCGCCCCGCCCAGCGTGCTGCCGATGGTGAACAGTGGCGCCAGCGTGCCGCCGGATGTGCCGCTGCCCAGCGCGATCGACCACGAGGCGAGCTTGGCCACGCACAGCACCAGCAGGGCCGACACGCCGAACGTGCCGCCGATCGCAGCGGTGATGTTGGCGTAGCCCACGCCCAGCGTCAGCGGCTGGAAATGGCCGATGACGCCCACCGCCAGCCCGCCCAGCGCCGGCCACCACATCCAGTGGATCGGCAGCTTCTCGAAGGCGTCCTCGATGCCGTAGCAGAGCCTGGTGATGCCGACGCCGACCACGCCGATCAGCGCACCCAGCAGCACGTAGACCGCCAGCGCCGCGGGTGCGGCCGCGGCCACGTCGGGCATCGGGAACATCGGCCCGCTGCCCTCCAGCACGTAACGCACGCCGGTGCCGACGAATGCCGCCAGCGCCACCGGGATCAGCGAACGCGCACGACGTTCGAACAGCAGCAGCTCGATCGACAGCAGCACCGCCGACACCGGCGCGGCGAACACTGCCGCCATGCCGGCGGCGGCGCCGGCGGCGAGCAGCGTCTTGCGTTCGTCGGCGGTGACGTGGGCGAGCTGGCCGAGCAGGGAGCCGAGCGCACCGCCGGTGGCGATGATCGGCCCCTCGGCGCCGAACGGCCCGCCGGTGCCGATGGCGACAGCCGAGGACACCGGCTTGAGCCAGGTCATGCGCGGCGGGATGCGGCTCTCGTTGAGCAGGATCTGCTCCATCGCCTCGGGGATACCGTGGCCGCGGATCGCCCGCGAGCCCCAGCGCGCCATCACGCCGACGACCAGCCCGCCGATCACCGGCACCGCGATCACCCACGCGCCGAGGCGATGCCCCGCCGGGCTGACCAGCGAGGTGCCCCATTGGCCATAGAACGCCAGGTGGGTGATCGCGCCGATCAGCGCAGTGAGCCCGCGTGCCACGCCGGCCACCACGGCACCGAGCGTCATCGCGGCCAGCGCGATGCCGACGATGCGCCGGTCGAGCGGCCGAAAGCGGCGCGGCAAGTGCGCCTCGGCCAGGGTCGGGTCCAGCGAAGGCGCAAGCGGAATCGCCGCACGCGAATGCGGTGCGGAAACGTGGTCGGTCATGGGAGTTCGCGAAGCAGCGAAGAGGCGGCGCAAGGCTACGCGGATCGAAGCGTCGTAGCTGGCTGGAAAATGAACGGGGTGGCGGCCGGCGCGACAGCACGCTATCAATAGCCGCTGCCCAGCCGCCGAGCCTCCATGTCCGCCGCTCCCACCGAACGTCCCATGCGCCTGATCCTGCTGAGCCGGCCGCGCTGGCTGCTGGCCTATTTCGCCGGCTGGACCTTCATCGGCGGGTGGCTGGGCACCAACGTGTGGATCAGCCAGCGCGACAACCCCGGCGCGGTCGCCTGGCACTACTACACGTGGGAACTGAGCAGCGCGCTGGTGATCGGCGCGCTGGCGCTGGCGGTGGGCTGGTTCGAATCGCGCTGCAGGATCACCGGCCCCGGCGCCTGGCGGCGCATGCTGGTGCACCTGCCGGCGGCGGTGGTGTTCTCGCTGGTGCACGTGGCCATCATCGTGGCGATCCGCAAGGCGGTGTACGCGGCGATGGGTTCGTCGTACGAGTTCGGCGAGGTGTGGATCGGGCTGGTCTACGAGTTCCAGAAAGACCTCATCACCTACCTCAGCCTGGTCGTCGCCTGCGCCCTGATCCGCACCATCCGCGAGCGCCGCCGGCAGCAGCTGGACGAGCTGGAGCTGCGCCGCGCGCTGAGCGAGGCGCGGCTGGCGCACCTGTCGGCGCAGATCGAGCCGCACTTCGTGTTCAACACGCTCAACGCCATCTCCAACCGCATCTACGAGGACGTGCCCGCCGCCGACCGGATGATCGTGGCGCTGTCCGACCTGCTGCGCGCGGCGATGACCGCCGACGGCTCGGAGTTCGTGCGCATCGCCGACGAGATGCACTGGCTGCGCGCCTACACCGCACTGATGGCCGAGCGGCAGCCCGGCCTGCTGCAAGTGGACATCACCGTGGACGAGGGGCTGGAAGCCATGCGCCTGCCGCGCCTGCTGCTGCAGCCGCTGGTGGAGAACGCCTTCCGCCACGGCCTGCGCAACGGCCGCGGCCGGCTCACCGTCAGCCTGCGTCGCGACGGCGAGCAACTGCATTGCCGCGTGGAAGACGACGGCGTCGGCTTCGCCGCCGATGCCCAACCTGGCGTGGGGCTGGCCAACGTGCGCGAACGCCTCGCCCTGCTCTACCCCGATCGCCACCACTGGCAGATCGGCTCCGGCGCGCAGGGCGGCACCGCGGTGGACATCACCCTGCCGCTGGAACCGTGGACGGCGGAGCCGGCCGCATGACCCTGCGCCTGGCCATCGTGGAAGACGAGGCGCCTGCCCGCGCGCGGCTGCGCCGCCTGCTGGGCGAGCACCAAGACGTCGAAGTGGTGCTGGAAGCCGACACCCTGCCCGCCGCCCTAGCCAGCCTGCCGGACGCCAACGCCGACGCGCTGTTCCTGGATATCGCACTGGGCGAGTCCACCGGCTTCGACCTGCTCGACCGGTTGCCGCCCCCATGGCCACTGCTGGTATTCGCCACCGCCTACCACGAGCACGCGCTGCGCGCGTTCGAGGTCGCCGCGGTCGACTACCTGCTCAAACCCTTCGACGCCTCGCGCCTCGCCGCCACGCTCGACCGCCTGCGCGCCCGCCTCGCCGACACCGATCCGCTGCCCGCCGAAGAAGACCTGCGCCGCCTGCACGCCGCCATGCCCACCCCCGCGTTCAACCCGGCACCGCTGGTGATCACCGAACGCGGCCAGCGCGTGGTGGTGCCGCTGGACGAAGTGACCCACCTGGTCGGCAGCGGCAACTACGTGGAACTGCACACCCCGCAACGCAGCTATCTGATGCGCGCCACCCTCACCCAACTGGCCAGCCAGCTGCACCCCGCGCAGTTCCTGCGCGTGCACCGCAGCTACCTGGTCCGCGCCGACCAGATCGCCGCGCTCACGCCGCGGGGGCATGGGGATGCGGAACTCACGTTGCGCGACGGGACCACGGTGATGGTGAGTCGGAGGTTTCGGGAGGCATTGCCGGAGGGGTTGCGGTAGGGGCGGCGCTCGTTCCGAGGCAATCGACCGACCGGATTTAATTAGCCACGTCCCCCTTAATTAGAGATGTGCGCTGCGTGTCGGTAAGCCTTGAGCAGAACCCTTGAGATTCTACGAAGGGATTCTGATACGACCTCTCAACAAACCTGGATTGAGACGACTTGCCGCCCTCCAATTGCTTTAGGTTGACGTAGCAACGATCTTCATCGGAGTTAAGTTCTACCAAATAATATTTTCCGACTTCTGGCTGAAAAGACATTGCAAGGATGCATGACTTTACCGTAAGTCCAGCAAACCCCTGACTCAAACTAAGCCGCTGAAACGCAAATGTCGCCGGGTGATCTGTGGTCACTCTTGTCGCCAGTGATCCCCCTGGATTCACGGACCCAACAGATTCTGGTTTAGTGCATTTTTCAACCCCATCGAAATAGACCGCACCAAGCTGTTCGCCAGTCTGGTTTTCTATCTTGATTTGCGCGCTGCCGTTCCCTGTTGGAGCAACATAAACTTTGCCGCAACCACCTATCACTGACATTGCCAAACACGCGCCAAACAGTACTAGAACTCTCATCCCCATCCTCTTTCCTTTGCGATGTCTTAAAGGCCGGCGTTTCGCAAACTTATGTCAATAAGCGAGAGAGCGCACCCCTCGTCCGTGACGATGATTATATAACCCATCTTGCCAAGACAAGGACAAGGTACAATCTATCAAGATCCCTCCTCGAAAAATCGACCCCCCTGTTTTTATCCAATTAAGTGAACCTGACCCCGTTTTGCTTTCGGACTGAACATATTCCGGGATGAAAGTGTGTTCCCACAGCGACTGCTTATTGAAAAGTCGACTCTGACCCCTGTTTTTGGCCCGTCCCTCGCCATCATTCCCGCGAAATCGGGAATCCCCCCTGCTCTTCGCTCATGATTGAGCTTAATTAGCCACGCCCCCTTTTCCCAATTCTTTTATCTCGCTGAACTTACTAAAGGATACGAGCCTGCTATTCGGGTCTAATGGCCTGTCTACCAGGAAGCTCTTGGTCAAATATTTGGACATAAGCTGCCCGACCACGCCAAAGTTCCAACCGGCGCCCTTCGTCATCATGTCGCAGGCCAGGTAAAGCGTTTCACCCGCCGTGAGGGAGATCTGACGCTTCTCGGAAAAATTCTTGTATGGCTGTTCCGGCTGGCAATAAGCCTCGTAGTTGCCTGGAGGCAGATCGACAACGAAATACTCGTCTTTTTGTGTCGAGCCGATGTCATATCCGTCTATGAACACAGGGCCCACTTGATGAACACTCCGCAACTTCACGCCTTTCATGACGCCAGCGCTTACATAAACCCGGCTCAAACCGCCATCAAGCGGAGGCAGTGTCGAAATCCTCGCGCGCACCGGCGGCTGCGATGCACATCCACTCATGGCCACAAGAGCGACAAACAACACTTGAAAACGCTTCATCACACCCCCCGATCATCTATGGTTGCTTAAAAAAGTGTATTGCCTGCAGAAAGACGACGTGACCAATTAATCCAAGCATACAACCGCCCACTAGACTTCGCCCGCATTTAATTAGCCACGCCCCCACTTTATCCCGTTCTTATCAGATCAAACGGGTGGCCATAGCCAAATATCGATACCCCGCTCCTTGAGCAGCGCCATGACACCAGGCAGCGTGTACTGCTGCCAGGGAATGGAGTCTTCAGGGTCTGACGGCCTTCGGTACTCACCGTTGTCGAAATGCAAGTACACCTGATAGGCAAAACCCGCGTAGTCGAAGCCGTGAGCGTCAAGGCTCACGAGATTGTTCATCGCGACATCGGCATCCGCATACGAAAGCTCACCGCGGACAAATTCCAGGGCGACGTACTTGGCGATGAGGTCGTCTGCCGCAGCCCGCGACAGCGATTCCTGCGCACGGTAGGCAGCGATGTTTTCGGCAAGGACATCGGGTGATGCCTCGACGGACATCAGCAGGCCGACGACGGAAGCGAGCTCCAAGGTCATGACTTACACGCTGTACCCGATCGAAAAATAAGAATGTCGGCGGGGTTCGACCCTCACCAGAGCAAGGTTTAGACGACCAAGACCCTGCTGCCATCGAGAGCGCCAACTCTGCCTCTTGTCCCGGGTGCTGCCTAGATCATCGGCAACGCCATCATCAAAAGACCGAACATGCCGACCAGCCAAACCAGGGATCGCAGCCAGGGGACACCGCTGACGTAGGCCAGCACGTAGACGACCCGGGCGACGAGAAAGACCAGCGCGCCCTGAGCCTCGGCCTCCTGGCTGGTTCCTCTCGTGAGGGCCAGCAGCGACAGGGAAATGAAGATCGGCAAGGCCTCCAGAAGATTGTTCTTCGCCCGATCCAACCTTGCCGCGATCACGGAGGGTTCGGGCTGAACGTCGCGGTTGCCAACGATGCCTTTGAGGTCAAACCTGAAGCGCGAGGTCTCCTGCAGGAAGATCTGCGCGACGTATAGAGCGAGCACGAGAAGAATGATGGTCGTCAGGTGCACTCGATAGCCTCCAGTAACTTCGCCCAACAGCAAAAGTGTCAGAGTGCGGCTTCACCACCATTGCTCATCGAAAAGCCGACTCTGACCCCTGCTTTTGTCCCCTGAGTTAAGCCGCGAAGCGGCGACGGCTTCGAAGGATTGCTAAGCCCCGCTGTCGATGATGACGAGCGTGCCATGGCTTCCTTCTGCCACGGCGTGCGGCACGCCGGCCGGCACGATGTATACCTCGCCGGGGCCTACGCGTGTTACCGCGTCACCAAACTGCAGATTCATCTGTCCGTCCAGAACCAGAAGCGCCTCATCGAACGGATGGGATTCGTTCGGATAGGCCTGGCCGTCCATTCGCACCACCTTGAAGTTGGCACCGGCAGGCCGGCCAACCACATGCGACCGCCAGGCTTCCGGGAGCGAGGATGCGAGGGCGACAAGATTTGTGTGTTCGGCCATGGGGAGACTCCTTGTAAGGCCTGACGCTGGAACTAAACGGCGGCAGAGCCGCCCGCCCTGAATGACTGGCAGGGGCGACTACCTGAGAAGACAGCGGCAGTTTCTGAGCTAAGAAGCACCCCTGCATTTAGGGCGATCTCCAAAGCAAACAGGAGCATTTCACCAGCTTCTCTCGTCGAAAAGTCGACTCTGACCCCTGTTTTAGATATGCCGAGAACGGCGTGCCAGTCAAGAACTCTGGCATAGCCATGAACGCTTGTTCGAATATCAATGAAATTCCCCTGCCTGGCCTAACGCTTGAACTGAGCGACGGCGGAGCCGTCCGACTCGAATGATTTGTTAGCTGCCCGCCGGGCCATCCAAGCTCATTCGTAGCCCCGGGTAGTATGTAGTTACAGGGTTATCAACGGAATCCGGATCGTCGAGGGCCCGGCGCACCTGACTTGCAATCTCCGAACGGTAGGTGTCTATCTTTGGAACAAGCGAATAAATGTCGCTTGTATCAATGCGGATGGTGCGAACTTGGTTTAGATCGAATGGAACCCGGTCAGCGCTGCGAATGAGCTGGACAACGGGCAGTCGCATGGCGTGCCTCAGCGCAAGCTCGTAGAACACGTTGGGGTTGTGGAAAGAGAGGTCAGCGATAACCAACCGAGACTTAAGTAAATACTCAATGATCTGTCGGGTGATGGTGCCCGGCTTATCGATAGCGTCGGCCCGGATCACTTTAAGGTGAAATTGCTCCAATGCTGGCTCTACTATAGAACCCAGAAACAAGTCGGAGTGACGCCGTTGCTCAGAATCATCTTCCCCGATGGGCGTAACGTAGAAGCATATTGATTCAAACTGAGCATGCTCTGCTGTTATGAGCGCGCCGCTAGGCCGATTGTGCTGCAACGACAAAGTACCTGCCGGTAGATTATTTGCTTGACGGGGAGATGAAGGAAGCGAATCCAGAAGATGTTCGACTGTGACAATTCGTTCCGCCCCCGAGAGCGTTTGAAGAAGACCAACGTAGCGAAGATTGACGATGAAGGTGTCTACTGCCTCCTCAGCGAGTTCAGCTGGAACGCCAAACTCCTTCGCCGCATCCGTCAAAGCGGCTCTTGCCGGGAGTTTATTGGTAACAAATCGTTCGTATAGCTTCGCAAATGGCTCGATGTCTTCAATCGCGAGCTTTACGCGCGCCCTAGTTTGTTCGCGCTTACTGACGTCGTCATCTGCTGCCTTTTGTCCATCTGGGGTCAGCTTAAGCTGCTCCGCTTGATAGCCACCTTCAATTAGGCCGTATTTGTTCGCGTTAATGATAAGTTGACGACTCGCACCACTTTCAGGTGACTTACCCAAATTATCGAACAAGCTTAGGCGACGAACTGGCTGGCCGCTTCCGAACTTGAGCACGGCTTGTGCGAAATCGATGGCCTCTTCAAAGGGCGAGGCTGGAAATGGGCGTTGTGCGCGTTTTTTCCGCTCCGTCACTGCCTTTTCAACCTTGAGATTCGCTTCGTCGATCGGCGTGCTCTTCGTTTTCCTTGGCATGGAATCACCTTTAAGTTGACGTGGCAGTTAACGCTGGAACTAAGCGACGGCGGAGCCGTCCACCTTAGACGAGCGAAAATAGGGGTCAGAGTGCACTTTAACGAATCTCGGCATCCTTTTTTTCGTCCTAGTGAAGCGCAGCCCGAAGACTGGCTGCCAGGTCGATGCGCTCCTCAGTGGTGTAGGGCACCTTCTTCCCCCCATGCAGCCCATCCTCCGAGTACCGCGGAAACACATGCAGATGAAAATGCCAAACATCCTGATCACCAGCCGGCCCGTTGTGCTGGCGAGTTGAGATCCCCTCGCACTGGAAGACATCCCGCATCGCCTGCGCCAGCCGACGCGTGGCACGAAAGAAGTCAGCGCCAAGGCTGTCCGGGATATCCAGCACGTTCTCGTAGTGCGCCCGCGGGATCAACAGGCAGTTGCCCTTGATCCCGCCGTAGTGGTGCGTCGGCACGAGGGCGTAGACGTTGTCATCCACCAGCACAACGGCTGATTCCGGCGCTGGCGACGGAAGCGATGCAGCGATGCCGCAGAACGGACACGCGTATCCGGCGGGAGCGTGCTTCATGAGGCTTGGCGCCGAGCGTCTTGGAAATGAAGTGTCATCCTGCCGCCTACTCCCTCAAGCTCCGCGCACTGTGCGCGGCACTTCCCTGATCAAATCGACGACGCGATCTGCTGATGTCGTCGGTTCGCATGGTCTTGCGCTTTCCCCATGCCGGGTGTCACCCGGCTCCCGGATCGTTCCACGCGTCTCCATGGGGCACAAGTGCGAGAGCTGTGTTCGCCAACCTGATGCGCGGACCCGCCCACACCATCCCCCATCCCACTCGCCCCAAACCGCTTGCCCCGCCCCACCCCGCCCGCGACCCTGCGCCCACTGTCACAGGGAGCGTCATCCATGCGTGGTTCCACCTTCATCCTCGCCGCCGCCGTCGCCGCCCTGCTCGGCGGCTGTTCCAGTCACGCCGCGGTGGACGTGCCACCGCTGGATGCCGCCGCGCATGCGTTCCAATGGTCCGCCTGGGGTGGCGATGCGGGCGGCAGCCGGTTTGCGCCGCTGAAGCAGATCACCCCGGCCAACGTGGCGGCGCTGAAGCCGGCGTGGACCTTCCACACCGGGGCACTGGCCAAGGGCTGGGAAACCGAGGGCAAGCTCACCTTCGAGGCGACGCCGCTGTTCGTGGACGGCACGCTGTACTTCAGCACCGCCACCGGTGAGGTGTTTGCGCTGGATGCGGCCACCGGCACGCAGCGCTGGAAGTACGACGCGCATGTCGACGGCAGCGAGGACCGTTCCGAACTGGCCTCGCGCGGCGTCACCTGGTGGCGCGACCCGACCGCGGCGGCCGGCAGCGCCTGCGCCACACGCATCTTCTTCGGCACCGTCGACGCGCGGCTGATCGCGCTGGATGCGGCCACCGGCCAGCCCTGCGAGGGCTTCGGCGAGCACGGCCAGCTGCAGCTCTCCGCGCACCTGCTGCGCGATTCCTCCAAGGGCGATTACGAGTTCACCTCGCCGCCGGCAGTGGATGGCGACACGTTGATTCTCGGGTCGTCGATCGGCGACAACTGGTCGGCCGCCAACGCGCTGGGCGTGGTGCGCGCGTTCGACGCCCGCACCGGCGCGCTGCGCTGGCACTGGGATCCGGTGGAGCGCACCGCCGAGGCCGGCGACCCGGAGGCCAAGCCCTACCCCACGTGGGATGGCGCGGCCAATGCCTGGGGCGTGTTCTCGGTGGACGCGGCGCGGCACCTGGTGTTCATCCCCACCGGCTCGGCCAGCCCGGACCCGTACGGCGGCGAGCGCCCCGGCGACAACCACTGGGCCAACTCCCTGGTGGCGCTGGATACGGCCACCGGCAAGCTCGTATGGGCGCGCCAGCTGATCCACCACGACGTGTGGGACTACGACCTGGCCGCGCAGCCGATGCTGGTGGACCTCAAGCGCGACGGGCAGAGCATCCCGGCGGTGATCCAGCTGACCAAGACCGGCCAGGTGTTCGTGTTCCGCCGCGACGACGGCACGCCACTGTTCGACATCACCGAGAAGCCGGTGCCGCAGGACGGCGTGCCGGGCGAGAAGCTGTCGCCGACCCAGCCGTTCTCGGCCCTGCCCTCGCTGGTGCGCAACGGGCCGGTGACGCCGGCCGACGCGCACGGTCTCACCTTCTGGGACCGCAACCGCTGCCGCGCGCTGATCGGTTCGCTGAAGAGCGAGGGCATCTTCACCCCGCCCAGCCTGCAGGGCACCATCGAGATGCCCAGCTACGCCGGCGGCGTGAACTGGGGCTCCGGCGCGTGGGACCCGGCCACGCAGACCCTGGTGACCAACGTCAACGACCTGCCGATGCAGGTGCAGCTGCTGCCGCGCGAGGAGTGGCTGCGGCAGATCAAGGCCGGCGGCGAAAAGGGCTGGGAGTACGCCCGCATGAAGCACACGCCGTACGGCATGCGCCGCCGCGTGCTGCAGTCGCCGCTGGGCGCGCCGTGCATCGCCCCGCCGTGGGGCCGGGTGGTGGCCCTCAACCTCGGCACCGGCAAGCTGGACTGGTCGATCCCGCTGGGCACCGGCAAGCACAAGGCGCCGTGGCCGATCTCGATCAAGGGCATGCCGGGCATGGGCGGGCCGCTGATGACGGCGAGCGGGCTGGTGTTCATCGCCGCGTCCACCGATGGCTACCTGCGCGCGCTGGACCGCACCACCGGCAAGGAGCTGTGGCGCGCCGAATTGCCCGCACCGGGCATGGCCACGCCGATGACCTACGCGGTGGGCCACCGGCAGTACGTGGTGATCGCGGCGGGTGGGCACGGCAAGCTGGATACCGGGCGCAGTGACGCGCTGGTGGCGTTCAAGTTGCCGGAGTGAGGGTTGGACGCGGGTACTTGAGAGAAAAGGCGCTGGATGACCGGCTGCGCCGTTGTGAAGCTCCTCCGGCCTTCGCCGGGATGACGACGTTGTGGGACGTGGCGGCGTGGGGGCGCGGCGGCCCGGCTCGGGTTCGCGGCACCGCCGAAACCACGTAGCATTCGCGGATGCCCTTCCGGGAGCCGTGCATGCCCTCCGATTTCGACTCGCCCTACCGCCACGGATTCGTCCGACTCGCCGCGGCCGTGCCGGCCGTGAGGCTGGCCGATCCGGCGGCGAATGCCGAGCGGACCATCGCGCAGCTGCGCGAGGCGGCGGACCAGGGCGCGGCGGTGGTGGTGTTCCCCGAGCTGGGCCTGTCCGGCTACAGCCTGGACGACCTGGCCCAACAGGACGCCCTGCTCGACGCCAGCCTGGCCGCGCTGGACGCGGTGCGCGAAGCCACCACCCGGCTGCTGCCGCTGGTCTTCGTGGGCCTGCCGCTGCGGCTGGAGGGCCAGCTGTTCAACGTGGCGGTGGCGCTGCAGGGCGGCGAGCTGCTGGGCGTGGTGCCCAAGCGCTACCTGCCCAACTACCGCGAGTTCTACGAAGCGCGCCAGTACACCGCCGGCAGCCACGCGATCGCCGATACCGCCGTGGTGCTGGGGCGCGAGGTGCCGTTCGGCAGCGACCTGATCTTTGCCGCCGCCTCCCACCCGCAGCTGCGCGTGCATGCGGAGATCTGCGAGGACATGTGGGTACCGGTGCCGCCGAGCACCTGGGCGGCGCTGGCCGGCGCCACCGTGCTGGTGAACCTGTCGGCCAGCAACGTGACCGTGGGCAAGGCCGACTATCGCCGCCTGCTGGCCGAGAGCCATTCGGCACGCTGCCTGGCCGCGCACGTCTACACCTCGGCCGGTGCGGGCGAATCGACCACGGATCTGGCCTGGGACGGCCAGGCGATCATCGCCGAGAACGGCACGGTGCTGGCCGAGTCCGCGCGCTTCCAGCCGGACGACCACCTGCTGCTGGCCGACGTGGACCTGGAGCGGCTGGTGCAGGAACGCTCGCGCATGACCAGCTACAACGACCAGGTGCGCGACCTGCAGCCGCAGCTGAAGGCGATGCGCCGGGTGGCGTTCGCGTTCCGCGCGCCGGTGCTGGCCGACACCCATCTGCGCCGCCCCGTGCCGCGCTATCCCTACGTGCCATCGAACCCGGCCACGCTGGACCAGCGCTGCTACGAAGCAATCAACATCCAGGCGCACGGCCTGATCCAGCGCATCCGCGCCACGGCGGCCGAGCGCGTGGTGATCGGCGTATCCGGCGGGCTGGATTCCACCCTCGCCCTGCTGGTGGCAGTGGAGGCTTTCGACCGGCTCGGCCTGCCGCGGGCGAACATCCTCGCGTACACCATGCCCGGCTTCGCCACCAGCTCGCAGACGCTGGAACAGGCGCACACGCTGATGCGCGCGCTGGGCGTGAGCGGCGAGGAGATCGACATCAAGCCCTCGTGCCGGCAGATGCTGGCCGACCTCGGCCATCCGTTCGCGAAGGGCGAGAAGGTCTACGACATCACCTTCGAGAACGTGCAGGCCGGCGAGCGCACCTCGCACCTGTTCCGCCTGGCCAACCGGCACCACGCCTTCGTGCTGGGCACCGGCGACCTCAGCGAGCTGGCGCTGGGCTGGTGCACCTACGGCGTGGGCGACCACATGTCGCATTACAACGTGAATGCCTCGGTGCCGAAGACGCTGATCCAGTACCTGATCCGCTGGTTCGCGCAGGGCGGCCGCCACGACGACGCCACCCGCGCGGTGCTGGAGGCGATCGCCGGCACCACCATCTCGCCCGAGCTGGTGCCCGCCGATGCCGACGGCGCGCTGCAGGACACCGAGGCCCACGTCGGCCCGTACCCGCTGCAGGACTTCACCCTGTACTACCTCACCCGCTTCGGCTTCCGCCCGAGCAAGATCGCCTACCTCGCCCACCAGGCCTGGGGCGATGCGACACGCGGCGAGTGGCCCGCGCTGGTGCCCGACGACCGCCGCCCGGCCTACACGCTGGGCGAAATCAAGCACTGGATGGCGCTGTTCCTGAGACGCTTCTTCGCCGCGCAGTTCAAGCGCAGCGCGGTGCCCAACGCACCCAAGGTCGGCGGCGGCGGCTCGCTGTCGCCGCGCGGCGACTGGCGCATGCCCAGCGACGCCGTGCCCGATGCCTGGCTGCGCGACCTGGACGAGAACGTGCCGGCATGAAGCTGCGTCCGCTGAGCGACGAGCAGCCGACGAAGATGCCCGGCAAGCGGCAGCTGGCCCAGGCGGCCAAGGCGCTGCGCGCCGGCAAACTGGTGGCGTTCCCCACCGAGACGGTCTACGGACTGGGCGCGAACGGGCTGGATCCGCAGGCGGTGGCGCGCATCTTCGAGGTGAAGCGGCGGCCGCGCACCAGCCCGCTGATCCTGCACGTGGACAGCATCGCCGCCGCGCGCGAGCTGGTCACCGGGTGGCCGGAAGCCGCGCAGCGGCTGGCCGAGGCGTTCTGGCCCGGTCCGCTGACGCTGGTGTTGCCGCGTCGCGACATGGTGCCGGACATCGTCACCGGCGGCGGTACCCACGTCGGCGTGCGCATGCCCAGCCATCCGGTCGCGCTGGCCCTGCTCGCCGCGGCCGGGGTGCCGGTGGCCGCGCCCAGCGCCAACCGTTTCACCCAGATCTCGCCGACCACCGCCCAGCATGTCCGCAGCGGACTCGGCGCCGACGTGGACGTGATCCTCGACGGGGGCGCCTGCACGGTCGGCATCGAGTCCAGCGTGCTGGCGCTATACGACGATGGGCCGGTGTTGCTTCGGCCCGGCGGCATCAGCCGCGAGGCGATCGAGGCGGTGATCGGCCAGCCGGTGGCATTGCCCGGCCAGGCGCCGGCGAAGGGCGCGGTGCACGCCGCGCCCGGGATGCACTTCCGCCACTACAGCCCCCGCACCATGACTCTCACCGCGCATCCGGCGATGTCGGTGCCCAGCGGCACCGGTGCCCTGCTCACCTATCGGCCCGGCCATTACGAACATCTGCCGGTGATGCATCTGCAGGTGATGCCCGACCAGCCGGTGGCCTACGCGCAGCGCCTGTACGCGGCGCTGCACGAACTGGACGCGCATGGCTACGACTGGATCGCGATCGATCTGCCGCCGGACACGCCGGACTGGGCCGCGGTGCGCGACCGCCTGAAGCGCGCCATCGCGCACTGACCCGAAGCGGCGCCTCAGCGCCGGTTGATCACCGCCAGCAGCTCGCCGACCGTGCAGTGGGATTCCACCGCATGGCGCAGCGGAGCGTCATGAATCACCGCGTAGCGATTGCGCCGGCCCTCGCGCTGGCGCTGCAGCACGCCGGCCTCTTCCAGCTCGGCCACGATGCGCAGCACCGCACGCTCGGTCACGCCGACGCGGGCCGCCACGTTTTTCAGCAGCATGGTCGGATCGGCCGACAGGCAGAACAGCACGTGCGCGTGGTTGCTGAAAAAGGTCCAGCCGGATACCGGCCTGGCGGACGCTTCGGCCGGAGCGGGATGATCCGGCGATCCCTCGCGACCAGGCGCTTGCGTGGTGGAAGAGGACGCGTTGCCTTTGTTGGCTGACATAGTTCGCTGGTTTCCATGCCCCGATTGGGGAGATCCGCAGGTCCGAACGACCGACCCGACGACTCGCCGCCGCCACTGTAGCCTGCCCGGTCTTTCGCGGTCGCGTATTGCCTGGCGTCAATCCCGGAGCAAACTGCCAGCAGAGACTCGGCTCGCGCTCCGCCGCCGCGCAGTGCGCCAGCGGTACACCGGATGGTGGGCCAGCGCGAGCAGCTCGCGATCTTCCGCGGTGTCGCCGTAGGCGTGCACCGAACCGTAATCGTCCAGGCGGAATCGCTCAAGCACCCGCGTCGCCTTCGCGGGGCCGGCGCAGTCGCCGCCACGGTACCTGCCGGTGAGCATCGAACCGTCGGTCTCCAGCTCGCTGCAGATCAGTTCCAACCCCTGCGTCCGGCACCACGGCACGAGATAAGCGTCGAGCGAGGCCGAGACCACCACGACCCGGTCGCCGCGCCCCTGGTGCCAGGCGATACGCGCCATCGCCTCGGGGCGCAGCACGTGCGGCAGCCGTTCGCGCGCGTACCGCGCGCCCAGGGCATGGATCCGGGATACCTTCCGGCCGGCAAGCACGTGGGCGGTGACCCGGCTGCGCACCGCCACCGCGGAGATCAGGCCGAGCTTGTAGCCCAGCCACGGCCACAGCAGTCGCCGCCAGGCACGACGCTTCACCGCGGCCGTGCTGGCGTACTGCAGGAACGGGGTGTAGGTGTCGCCGGTGGTGATCGTGCCGTCGAAATCGAACAGGGCGAGATCCATGCGCGTCCGGTCGTCCGTGGAAATGGCGTGCAGCTTACGCGATCGGTCGCGGCGGGTTCGCAGGCGGAAGCGGCTCGGCTATCATGCGCGAGTCATTGGGGAGTAGCCGCTCTTCGTCGCACGAAGAGGCCCGCGTCAACACACTTGGCCCACCGGCCATGGCGCAGGCAGCCCATCCGCCTGGCAAGACCTTTGACCACACGCCTCCGACTGCGGCCGGGGAGGCGTGTGGTCAATCGTCTTCGTCCGGCCCGGGAAATCATCCATGGAAGCTCTCCTCGTCTCCGCCGGCGTCGTCGCCCTCGCCGAAATCGGCGACAAGACCCAGCTGCTCGCCTTCATTCTCGCCGCCCGCTTCAAGAAGCCGCTGCCGATCATCGCCGGCATCCTCTGCGCCACTCTCGTCAATCATGGTCTGGCCGGCGCGCTGGGTGCGTGGATCACCTCGGTGCTGAGCCCGCAGGTGTTGCGCTGGGTGCTCGGCCTGTCGTTCGTCGGCATGGC
The DNA here is from genome assembly GCF_000334915.1 of Dyella ginsengisoli LA-4. Classification (GTDB taxonomy): domain Bacteria; phylum Pseudomonadota; class Gammaproteobacteria; order Xanthomonadales; family Rhodanobacteraceae; genus Dyella_A; species Dyella_A ginsengisoli_A. Next base: position 45,384 of record NZ_AMSF01000015.1, read on the forward strand.
GGTGTGGACGATGATCCCGGACAAGATCGAGGAAGAGGAAACCCGGGTCGCCAAACGCGTGGGCGTATTCACCGCCACCGTGGTCACCTTCTTCCTGGCCGAGATGGGCGACAAGACGCAGATCGCCACCGTGGCGATGGCCGCGCACTTCCAGCAGCCGCTGCTGGTGGTCGCTGGCACCACGATCGGCATGCTGATCGCCGACGTGCCGGCGGTGTTCATCGGCGACCGGCTGGCCGCGAAGATCCCGATGAAGCTGGTGCACTCGATCGCTGCGGCGATCTTCGCCGCGCTGGGCATCGCCACCCTGCTGGGCGCGGGCGCGAAGCTGGGGTTCTAGGGTTTGCCGTCCGTGCCTGCGTGAGCCGGCGAAACGGATCGCCCAGATCGATCAGGGGTGCCCGGGGACTGTAGCCCGGGCCTCATCGCGGGCCTCCGCAATCGGCGCCCTGCGGTCCGTCGACCGAGCCCGGCCGGCGCAGGCGGCACATGTCTGAATGGAGTGCCGGCCAGTCCTCTCTCTCCGCAAGGCCGTTTTTCACGAAGGAGACGATCGCTCTTCCTTCCCGTTCGGTCATCGCCTCGGCCGTCTCTCCGTTTCTCCCATGTCGCCATACTGTCCAGATGGCGCCAAGATCCCCGTCAATCCGGACGACCGCGGTATGGAATTGATCGTCGCGTCCGCCAAATACCATCGCGGCGCAGACCATCACCGCCTGCCCGTCTCTCTGGGGCAGAGGTTGGCGTGGCTTCCCATCGTCGCGGCAATTGGCGCCGCCAGGGAAGCTGGCAATCCGCAAGCGGCGCAGATCCAGCAGCCGAAAGCGATCACCGGGAAGTGCCTGCTGGATGGCTGACCATGGGTTGTCACACACCGCCCGTGCCCATTCGCGGGTCAGCAGTGGGCACACCTTTGGTTGCCCCGTGTGCGCGTCATTCCAACCGTAGGTCCGCACCACCACGGAGAGGCGGTCGATGGCCAATGGCGCTCCGGGATCCCTCGACTTGCGCAGAAATTGTTTCAACGCATTCGCAGCCGTTTCGCGGTCGCGTCGCCGGTCCAGCGAGAATGACTGACTTCGGTAGGCGTAATCCTCGAGGGCAACAAATGGGAGCGTCAATGTGTGCTGCGCGATCGATACGTGAACGTCGGTAGAGAGCAAACCGACATCGACACCGGTCGTTGAACGTTCGTCGCTCCCGCACGAAGAGAGGGCAATGCAAAGGCCAGGCAACAGCATGGCTCGGAGGACTACCCGGATCACGCCACGACCCTGACGCCGCCCGAATCTTGTCATCGTCATCGCCTTTTACTCGCACGCAGTCATCGGCTGCTCGATGGAGCCCATCATGGCAAGCGAGTTGGCGACGGGATGCGGCAATGATGGCGATCTGGCGCGGCATCCTGAATTTGCAGGGGTAGTTGCCCATTCCAGACATGGAGTGATCGTCCTGCCTGATCGCGCACGTTTCGCTTTTTTCAGCGGGCAGACCCTATCGGCAGCCCGGCGAAACCGGGCGATGGTTCGGAACGAATAAACTGGACTTTCCCCGCCCAAGGAGGACGCCCCCAGTGATCAGGCTCTACTACCACCCGTCTCCCAACCCGGCCAAGGTCGCGCTGTTCCTCGAGGAGACAGGCCTGCCCTACGAGCTGGTGCCGGTGGACACCCGCAGGGGCGACCAGCATGCCGACGGTTTCACGGCGCTCAACCCGAACGCCAAGGTGCCGGTGCTGGTCGATGGCGAGGCCACCGTGTTCGACTCCAACGCGATCCTGCTCTACCTGGCGGAGAAGACCGGCCGTTTCCTGCCACCGGACACCCCGGCCGATCGTGCCGCGATGCTGTCGTGGCTGATGTTCGTGGCCACCGGCATCGGCCCGTATTCCGGCCAGTGCGTGCATTTCCGCCACTACGCGCCGGAGCCGAAGGCCTATGCGCTGAACCGCTACGACTTCGAGGCGTGGCGGCACTGGAAGATCCTCGACGCGCACCTGGCCGACCGGGCGTGGATGCTCGGTGGGGAGTACACCCTCGTCGACATGGCGGTATGGGGCTGGGCCGGCCGCGTGCCCTACATCCTGGGCGACGGCGCGTGGGACGCCCTGCCCCACGTCAAGCGACTGTTCGACACCATCCAGGCGCGGCCGGCCGCGCAGCGCGCCGAGGCGCTGAAGGAGCGGCACGCGTTCAAGCCCGTGGTGGACGAGGACGCGCGCAGGGTGCTGTTTCCGCAGAATGCGCGACTGGCCGGCTGAGGCACGACCCGCTCAGCCGCCCTCGCGCGAGGCCTTGAGTCGACGGGCGCTGTCGCGCACGTCGACGTCGAAGCGCACCTGCAGCGCGTGTTCCGGCATGCCTGCCGCAAGCTCGAAATGCAGACCGTCGCGAGTGGGCAGGCGTCCCGCCAGCTCGCGTACCGGCGTGTCGGGCAGCGCCAGCGTCCAGCGCGAGGCCGCCCCCTCCAGCGTGGCCAGCTCGCCGCCGTGCAGGCGAACCGCGCCGTGCAGATGAAAGCGTCCCGCGGCATGACTCTCGAGCTCCACCTGCCCACCGGCGAGCAGGTGTCGCAGCTCGTCCTCGTCGATGCGCACGCGCCACTGCTGGCCTTCCCACTGCAGCTTCATGCCCTGCCTCCCGCGGGTTCCGGCCCGATGGCCAGCCCCGTCTCCGGATCGAGCGAGGCCACCTGCACCACGCGACCGGGCGCGCAGTCACCGGCGTCCTCGTCCAGCACCACCCAGCCGTCGGCGGCGGCAAAAGGGACAATGCGGAACGGCTGCTGCTGCGGCATGACCCGCGCATGCAGGCGACCGTCCGCGCCGAGGTGGAAATTCGCGCGCAGGAAATGCTGCAGCCCGGCCTTCGGCTGCTGCGGCGTGTCGAGCACGGCATGCAGGACCGTCTCGGGACCGAGCCCGAGCATGGCCCGCAGCACCGGCGTCACGAAAAAGCGCAGGCCGGCGGCTACCGCCATCGGCGTGCCAGGCAGCGCCATCACCAGCGGCCCGTCCGGCACGCTCGCTGCGAGCAGGGGCTTGCCCGGCCGCATCGCCACCTTGTGGAACAGCACCTCCGCACCGAGCCGGCGCAGCGCCTCGGGCACGAAGTCGTACCGCCCCATCGATACCGCCCCGGTGCTGACCACGAGGTCCACGCCGATCGACCGCGCCCGCTCGAGGGCATGGACGTAGGTGTCGGTGGTGTCGTCCACCACCTCGCAGGTGACCACCTCCGCGCCTGCCCGAACGAGCGTGGCGGCGAGGTACGGAGCGTTGGAGCTGTAGATCTGGCTGTCTCCCAGCACCCGCGCCGGATCGGTGACCAGTTCCTTGCCCGTGCCGATCACCGCGACGCGCGGACGACGCACCACGGCCAGTTCGCGCACGCCGGCAGCGGCGAGCAGCATCAGTTGCGCCGGACCGATGCGCACGCCGGCAGCCAGCGCCACGGCTCCGAGCGCCAGGTCGACGCCGGCATGGCGCACGTTCTGCCCTTCGCCGAGCGCATCGAGCAGGCGGATGCGCGTGGGACGTCCGTCGGGCGCGGCGGCCAGCAGCTCGGTGCGCTCCACCGCCACCACCGCATCGAGCCCGTCGGGCAGCCGCGCACCGGTCATGATTTCCCAGACGCCACCGGCCGCGTGGCGCACCGCGTCGCCGGCAGCCTGCGAGCCGTGCACGACATGCTCGCTGCCCGGCTCCAGCGGTTCCGGTGCGGCCAGCGCGTAGCCGTCCATCGCGGCGTGGTCGAACGAAGGCAGCGCGATCGGGCTGGTGACGTCGGCCGCCAGCACCCGGCCAAGCGCGGCGGGAGGAGTGCAGGACTCGGCCGGCCGCGGCGATACGCAGGCCAGCAGACGGGCGATGGCCTCGTCGTAGCGGATCATCGCGTCACGCTCCGGCCTGCGCTCACGCAGGCGCCAGCGCGGCGATGCCGCCGGCCAGCGACCAGGCGTCCACGCCCTGCTCGCGCAGCAGCCGGGCGGCATGCGCGCTGCGCCGGCCGCTGGCGCAGACCAGCAGCACCGGTCGCTCCAGGTGCACCAGCGCGTAGGCGGAGATCTCGCCCGAGGGCACGCGCAGCGAGGTGACGTGCAGCGGCGTGGCGTCGATCTCATCAGCCTCGCGCACATCGACGATGGCGTACCCCGCGTGCACGGCCTCTTCCAGTCGTTCGAAGTGCCGCTCCAGCTCGCCCTCGGCATGGGTGCGTTCCAGCGCCCTGCGCGCCACCGCGACGCAGCCGCCGTGCAGTGCGCAGCCGCGGCTGGCGTCGATCGGCAGTCGCTGGCTGGTACCGTCGAGCAGGTTGACCAGCTGCAGCGCATGGTCGGCCGGTTGCGGCAGGCCCAGCAGCAGCTTCAGCGCCTCCATCGCCTGCATCGTCCCGAGTACGCCCGGCACCGGACCGAGCACGCCGGATTCGACGCAGCTGCCGGCCAGCGCCGGCGCGGGCGGATCCGGCCACAGGCAGCGCAGGCAGGGTTCGCCGGGTTCGGCGGTCACCACCTGCAGCTGGCCCTCGTACTGGTACACGCTGGCCAGCACCAGCGGCGTCGAGGTGAGGACCGCCGCGTCGTTGGCGAGGTAGCGGCTGGCCAGGTCGTCGGTGCACTCGACCACCAGGTCGTAGCCGGCGAACACGTCGGTGATGTCGCCCGCGTGCAGCGGCTGTTCGTAGGTGACGACCTCGACCGACGGATTGAGCCGGGCCACGCGACGGGCGGCGAGATCGACCTTGCGCTGGCCGATGTCGCGGGCGTCGTACATCACCTGGCGATGCAGGTTGCTGGCGTCCAGCACGTCGCCGTCGACGATGCCCAGCGTGCCGACGCCGGCACCGGCCAGGTAGCTGATCACCGGTACGCCGAGTCCGCCGGCGCCGATCACCAGCACGCGGGCATTGGCCAGCTTGCGCTGGCCGTCCTCGCCGACCTCGCGCAGGCGGACCTGGCGCGAGTAGTCCGGCGCGAAGCCCTTTTGCTCGTCACCCCAGCGAACGCTGGGGTCCAGCGACTCCCGGGTAACGGCTTGCCGGCACTGGGTCCCAGCTTTCGCTGGGACGACGGCATGAGGGTGATGGTGGTGGCCGTGCGCGTGCGGCGGCTCCATCTCGTGTGCCCGCTCGGTGTGCGAGCAGGCGACCCAGGCGTGGTCGCCTTCGAGGTAGTGCTCCTTCTTCCAGATCGGCAGGCGGTGCTTGATCTCGTCAATGATGTAGCGGCAGGCGCGGAACGCCTCGTCGCGGTGCGGTGCGGACACACCGATCCACACGGCGAGGTCGCCGATGGCCAGGTTGCCGACGCGGTGTACGGCGCTGGCGGCCAGCACGCCGTAGCGCTCGGTCGCCTCGGCCAGGACCCGCTCGCCTTCGGCGATCGCCAGCTCCGTGTAGGCCTCGTATTCCAGCCCGCTGACTTCGCGGCCCTCGTTGTTGTTGCGCACCCAGCCCTCGAACGCGCAGAAGCCGCCGCTGCCCGGGTGCTTCAGCGCCTCCCGCTGGGCGGCCAGGTCGACCGGCGCGGCGGTGAGCTCGAAGCGGTTCATCCGCCGGCCACCGGCGGGATGAAGACCACGGTGTCGCCCTCGGAGAGCAGGCGGTTCCAGTCGGAGAACTGGGTGTTCACCGCCACCTTCAGCGCGTCGATCGGCAGCGAGAAACCGTGTCGCGCCTGCAGCTCGGCGTAGAGGTCGCGCAGGGTGGATGCGGCGGTGTTCACCTGCTCGCTGCTGGCGCCGGCCTGTTCGCGCAGCTGCGCGTAGTACTGCAGGGTCACGCGGGTCACGACTGCCGCTCCAGTTGATATTGCATCCGGACGAATTCCTCGGGGGTGTTGACGTTGTCCAGCGCCTCGCCGGGCGCCGGCAGCAGCAGGACGTCGCCCTGGATCAGCGCCTTGCGCGGGCAGTAGCTGCCGGCGTCGAAACGCTGCCTGAGGCGGGTGTGGCTGGACGGCTCCCAGATCGCGCACAGCGGCTCGGGCAGGTCGTCGAAGCGGCTGGTGAAGGCGGTAGCTTCCTTCGCGGGATCGCGCCGGGCCAGCAGCGTGCGCAGCGTGGCCTCGTCCAGCCGCGGCAGGTCGCAGGCGATCACCAGCCAGGCGGCATCCGGATGGGCGTCCTGGGCGGAAAGGATGCCGGCGACCGGACCGATCGCGTCGTAGCTGTCGACCAGCTGCGGCAGCTGCGCGCGCAGCGGATCGTCGCGCTGCGTCTCGCGCACCGAGACGAAGGCCTTCTCGGTCACCGCCGACAACGCGCGCCAGGCGCGCAGCAATTGTGGCTCGCCGGCGTAGTCGAGCTGCGCCTTGTCGCGCTGCATGCGCTGGCTGGCGCCGCCGGAGAGCAACAGACCGTAGACGGGGGCGCTCATGCCGGTTCCCCGCGATAGTCGAGGTCGCTCTTGCCGCCGGTCTTGCGCAGCAGGCGCACCTCGCGGATGACGATGTCGTGCGACATCGCCTTGCACATGTCGTAGAGAGTGAGCGCGGCGATGCTGGCGCCAGTGAGCGCCTCCATCTCCACGCCGGTGCGCCCTTCGCAGGACACGGTGCAGACGATGCGTGCCACTTCGCCGTCCATCGCAATGTCGATGTGGCACTTGTCCAGCGCCAGCGGATGGCACAGCGGAATGAGCTGCGAGGTGGCCTTGGCGCCCATCACGCCGGCGAGGTTGGCCACGGTGAGCACCGCGCCCTTGGGCGTGACGTAGCCGGCGCCGTGCAGCTGTGCGGCGACCTCGGCCGGAAACACCACCTCGGCCTGCGCCTGGGCGGTGCGCCGGGTCACCGCCTTGCCGCCCACGTCGACCATCTGCGGTCGCTGGGCATCGTCGAGGTGGGAGAGCTTGCTCGTGGTCATGGGATTCCGTCGGGCGGCTCAACCGCCGATGTAATGCATTTCGATCTTCGGACGCGAGCGCTGGCGGCGTTCCTCGCGCTCCTCGCTGTAGCGGTCGGCGCGGTGCAGCCAGACCTGGCGCAGCCGCTCGCGCAGCGCGTCGTCGCTGCTGCCGTCGCGCAGCGGCGCGCGCAGGTCGGTGCCCTGCACCGCGAACAGGCAGGTGTAGAGCGTGCCCTCGGACGACAGCCGCGCGCGCGAGCAGCCGCCGCAGAACGGCTGGCTGACCGAGGAGATGGTGCCGATCTCGCCCTGCCCGTCGCGGAAGCGGAAGCGCGTGGCCACCTCGCCCGGATACTTCGCCGGCAGCGCATCCAGCGGCCAGCGCGCATCGATCGCGGCGATCAGCTCGGCCGAGGGCACTACCGCCTCGCGGTTCCAGTCGTTGCGGTTGCCGACATCCATGTATTCGATCAGCCGCGGCACGATGCCGGTACCGCGGAAGCGTCCGACCAGGTCGAGCACGGTGTGTTCGTTGACGCCCCGCTGCACCACGGTGTTGAGCTTGACGCCCTGCGGAAAGCCGGCGGCCTGCGCCGCCTCGATGCCGGCCAGCACCTCGTCCAGCGCGCCGCGACCGCCGCTCATGCGGTGGAACAGCGCCGGATCGAGCGTGTCCAGGCTGACCGTCACCCGGTCCAGCCCGGCCTCGCGCAAGGCGTCCACATGACGCGCCAGCAGCACGCCGTTGGTGGTCATCGCCAGGTCGGCGATGCCCGGAATGCCGCGCAGCCGCGCGACCAGCTCGGCCAGCTTCGGGCGCAGCAGCGGCTCGCCGCCGGTCAGGCGCAGCTTGCTGACACCCAGCTCGGCCGCCAGTCGGGCGATGCGCTCGATCTCGTCGAAACTCAGCCGCTCGTCGTTGCCGAGGAAGCGGTAGTGCTCGCCGTAGGTCGACTCCGGCATGCAGTACGGGCAGCGGAAGTTGCAGCGGTCCATCACCGAGATGCGCAGGTCGTGCAGCGGCCGGCCACGGGTGTCGCGCGGCGGCGCCTCGGCAGCAATCTCGGTGTGGGTGTGCGGATCGGTCATGTCACCAGCGATACAGGGAAACCAGTGTGCCGGCCGCGGCCGGCGTGCCGGAGGGCGGCAACTCGACCACGCCGTCGGTATGCGGCAGCCCGGAGAAATCCCCCGACGTGGGCACCGGCACCGGCGTGGCGAGCACGCGACCGGAGTCGTCATGATGCACCCGCACCGGTATGAAACAGGTGAGCATGGGACTGCCGGCCGCCGGTGACGCCAGCACCGCTTTCCCGGCATCGCCCACGGGCAGCCCGATGGCCTGTTCCAGTGCCGGAAGCAGATAGCGCAAGGCGCACACCAGCGCCGACACCGGATTGCCGGGCAACGCGAAAACCATCTGCTGCTGCGGCCCGATACCGAACCACATCGGCTTGCCGGGCCGCTGGGCGATCCGGTGCAGCACCTGTTCCACGCCCAGGCTGCGCAGTGCTTCGGGCACGAAATCGCGCTGCCCGACCGACACGCCACCGGACAGCACCAGCACCTGGTGGGAGGCGAGCAGGCCCGAGAGCACCTGCGTGGTGGCAGCCAGATCGTCCGGTACGCGGGTCAGCAGGACATCGTCGAAGCCGCGACCGCGCAACGCCGCCGCCAGGGCCCGGTCGTTGGAGCGGCGGATCTGGCCTTCGGCCAGGGGCCGCTGGTCGACCTCGGCCAGTTCGTCGCCGGTGGCGACGATGGCCACGGCCGGTACGCGCGCCACCTCGACCCGGTCCATGCCGTTGGCCGCGAGTACCGCCAGTTCGGGTGCCCGCAGCCGCATGCCTGGAGCGAGCAGCTCGTCGCCCTCCCGGCAATCCGACCCCTGCGGATGGATGAACTGGCGTGGCTGAGGCTGCCACGCCGCAACCAGTTCGACCCGCTCGCCGTCGCGCCGGCACTGCTCGATCGGCACCACGCAATCGCAGCCGGCCGGCAGCACCGCGCCGGTGGTCACCTCGATGCATCCGGATGGATCGTCCAGCGATTGTCCGCGCATGCCGGCCAGCTGGCGCCCGCGCACGGTAAAGACCCGGCGCGAGCCGTCCCCCAGGGCGATGGCCACGCCATCCATCATCACGCGATCGAACGGGGGCTGGTCGCGCTCGGCGCACACGGCCTGCCGCAGCACACGGCCGGCCGCCTGGTCGATCGATACCTGCTCGGTGCCGAAGGGCGGGAGGCTCGCGCGGATGCGCTGCTCGGCTTCGTTGACGGGAATGAGCTCGCTCATGGAATGGAACAACCTTGGTCTTGCGCGACGGCGACGCCTGCCGCGTCAACCCGCACGATCATGGAACCGGGGGTGGGCTTTGACAACCGCGCCCAAGGTCGAAAATACGGACGCGCGGCGGTCATGGATGGGCGTTCGCCGACGAGGCGTGTGCGGTTACGTCGGCCGGCCCGATGACGGATGCGGCGCCGATGTCCGGACACCCCCGGGTCGCTATGATGCGCCGATGGCCTGCCCACCTCCGACCAGCCCGCCCACCCCGCCGCCCGGCTGCGCATCCCGCCGGATCGAGCGCTGGCGCCAGGGCACGGTTGAAACCGTCGACGACTGGGTCGCCGAGGAGCATCCGGTCGCGATGGCCTGCAACGGCGTCGCCTTCGCGGTGATGATGGCCACGCCGTGTGACCTGGAGGATTTCGCGCTGGGCTTTGCGCTCAGCGAAGGGCTCGTCGACGAGCCGGCGCAGTTGCTGGGGACCGAGATCCGCCCGCTTCTCGAAGGCACGCAACTGGCGATGACCCTGCGAGAGGATGCCCACGGCGCCCACCTCGATCCGGCGGACGACCGGCTGCTCCCGGGACGTAGCGGCTGCGGCATCTGCGGCACCCGCCAGCTCGAGAACGCCGTGCGCCAGCAGGCGCCGGTGCACAGCGATCTGCGGATCACCCACGCCGCACTCGAACGGGCGCTCGACACGCTGCGCCAACGCCAGCCGATCACGGCACTCACCGGTGCGGTGCATGCCGCCGGCTGGGCCAGCGCCGATGGCGAGCTGGTGCTGGTGCGGGAGGACGTGGGCCGGCACAACGCCCTGGACAAGCTGATCGGCGCCCTGCACCGCACCGGCCGGGACCCCGCCGCGGGCTTCGCCGTGGTCACCAGCCGCGCCAGCTACGAGATGGCGAGCAAGACCGCCAGTGCCGGCATCGGCCTGCTGGCCGCGATCTCCGCCCCCACGGCGCTGGCGATCGAATTGGCGCGCAGCGCGGGGCTCACCCTGGTCGGCTTCGCCCGTCCGGGCAGCCACAACATCTATACCCATCCGGAGCGCCTGCAGGCATGAATGCCGCGATCCAGCCTGACCTCGATACCCGGCTGCGCGACTTCGTCGAAGCGCACCCGCGGCTGTTCGTGCTGACCGGCGCGGGGATCAGCACCGATTCGGGCATCCCCGACTACCGCGACCGCGCCGGCCAGTGGAAACGCACGCCGCCGGTCACCTACCAGGCCTTCATGCACGAGACGGCGACGCGGCAGAGATACTGGGCACGCAGCCTGGTCGGCTGGCGTCGCTTCGGACGCGCCGAGCCGAATGCAGCCCACCGCGCGCTGGTCACGCTGGAGCGTCGCGGCCAGGTGCAACTGCTGGTGACGCAGAACGTGGACCGCCTGCACCAGCGCGCCGGCAACGAACGTGTGGTGGACCTGCATGGCCGACTGGACGAAGTCCGCTGCATGGCCTGCGACTGGCGCCAGCCGCGCGAGGTCTTCCAGCACGCGCTGGTGGAGCGGAATCCGGATTTCGCCGTGCTCGACGCCGCCGACGCACCCGACGGCGACGCGGACCTGGAAGGCCACGACTTCGGCCGCTTCGACGTACCTCCCTGCCCGGTGTGCAGCGGCATCGTGAAGCCGGACGTGGTGTTCTTCGGCGAAAACGTCCCGCGCGATCGCGTGGCCGCAGCCATCGATGCCTGCCAGGCGGCCGACGCCGTGCTGGTGGTCGGCTCCTCGCTGATGGTGTTTTCCGGTTACCGCTTCGTGGCGGCAGCAGCCAAGGCCGGCAAGCCGATCGCCACGGTGAACCTCGGCGTGACCCGCGCCGATCCGCTGGTCACGCTGAAGATCGATGCTCCGTGCGTCGAGGCGCTGTCGTTCCTGCGCTGAGTCCGGCCGGACTCAGAACACGTCGTTGACCAGCCGACCGACGCCTTCGATCTCGATGGCGATCTCGTCGCCGCGCTGCAGGAAGCGTGGCGGCCGGAAGCCGACACCCGCACCTTCCGGGGTACCGGTGGCGATGATGTCGCCGGGCTGCAGGGTGATGCCCGCGGAAATCGTCTCGATCAGGGTCGGGATGTCGAAGATCAGGTCGCGGGTATTGGCGTTCTGTCGCAGCTCGCCGTTGACCCAGCAGCGGATGTCCAGTGCCGAGGCATCCAGCTCGTCGGCGGTCACCAGTACCGGCCCCATCGGACAGAAGGTGTCGAAGGACTTGCCCAGAAACCACTGGCCGTGGCGTTGCTGCCAGTCGCGCGCCGTGATGTCGTTGACGATGGTATAGCCGAATACGTGGGACATCGCCTGCGCCCGCGTGATCCCCCGTCCGCCGCGCCCGATCACGACGGCGAGCTCGGCCTCGTAGTCGAGCGCATCACTGAGCCCTTCGGGATAGTGGATGCTGTCGCGATTGCCGATCACTGCGCTGGGCAACTTGGAAAACACCACCGGATGCGGCGGGATGGCCGTGCACGATGCCGTGTCGAAGCCGCTGTCTGCGAACTCCTGCGCATGCTTGCGGTAGTTCTTGCCCACGCAGAACAGGTTGCGCGGTGGCCGCTGGATCGGTGCCAGCAGATCGACCTCCGCCCGCGCGAGCATCGGCCGCATCACGCTGGGCGTGGCCGATTCCAGCCCATCGCGGATGAGCACGAGCATGTCGGCTATGGGCGTGCCATCGATCTGGTCGAGGGGACGGATCCGTGTCGCATCGGCGTCGGTGATGCCGACGCCGGTCATTCCATGATGGAGATAGGTAACGAGTCGCATGACACTCTCGGACGACGGGACGGCGCGCACTCATCGGTCGCCACGGCGGCAGGAAGTGAGCATTGCGTCACATTCTAGCCGGGATAGGCCGGTGATGGCCGGCGCACCTGCGGCACCGGGCATCGGCTCCGGTCAGCGCCTGGCCCGAAAGAAATTGCGCAGCAGCTCGGACGACAGCTCCGCCAGCAGCCCACCCTGCACGTCGATCCGGTGGTTGTGCCGCGGATCGATCAGGGTATCGAACACGCTGCCCGCCGCCCCGGTCTTCGGGTCGCTCGCGGCATAGACCACCCGGCCGATGCGGGCATGCACCAGCGCCATCGCGCACATCGAGCACGGCTCGAGCGTGACGTACAGCGTCGCGCCCGGCAGGCGGTAGTTCTGCTGCTTCTCGCCCGCGGCGCGCAACGCCATGATCTCCGCGTGCGCGGTGGGATCGTGCAGGGTGATGTTGCGGTTCCAGCCGAGGCCGAGGATCTGCCCGTCGTGCACCAGCACGGCCCCCACCGGCACCTCGTCTTCCGCATCACGGGCATGCTCGGCCAGCTGCAGGGCGCGGCGCATGAAGCGCTCGTCTTCGTCGGTGAACGCCGGCGTGGCGGGCGCGATGTCGTCGGTCATGCCTGGCGGGTCGGTGGTCGATGGGAGCGGCATTCTAGCGGGAGCGCTTCACGCCAACCGCGACGGGCGTCCCTGTACGACGCCGATCGCGCGCTGCCAATAAATAGAATGGATTCAATGGCTTGAAGCAACATCCTGAGAAGTGCCGGACACATGCCCGGCAAAAACCTCATTCCCACTCAATGGTTGCGGGCGGCTTGCCACTGATGTCATAGACAACACGAGAAACACCACGCAACTCATTGATAATCCTGTTTGAGCAGCGACCAAGAAAGTCGTACGGCAAGTGCGCCCAGTGCGCGGTCATGAAGTCGATGGTTTCCACCGCGCGCAGTGCGATCACCCACTCGTAAGCCCTGGCGTCGCCGACCACGCCGACCGACTTCACCGGCAGGAACACCGCGAACGCCTGGCTGACGCGGTCGTACAGGTCGGCCTTGCGCAGCTCCTCGATGAAGATCGCGTCGGCCCGGGCCAGCAGCTCGGCGTACTCGCGCTTCACCTCGCCGAGGATGCGCACGCCCAGGCCGGGGCCCGGGAACGGATGGCGGTAGACCATCTCGCGCGGCAGGCCGAGCTCGACGCCGATGCGGCGCACCTCGTCCTTGAACAGCTCTCGCAGCGGCTCGACCAGGCCGAGCTTCATGTCTTCCGGCAGGCCACCGACGTTGTGGTGGCTCTTGATCACGTGCGCCTTGCCGGTCTTGCTGCCGGCCGACTCGATCACGTCGGGGTAGATCGTGCCCTGCGCCAGCCACTTCACGTGGCCGTTGCCGGCCTGGGTGACCTTGGTCGATTCCTCGTCGAAGATCTCCACGAACAGGCGACCGATGATCTTGCGCTTGGCCTCGGGATCGGCCACGCCCTCCAGCGCCTGGAAGTAGCGGTCGGCCGCGTTCACCCGGATCACCTTCACGCCCATGTGCTCGGCCATGGTGGCCATCACCTGGTCGCCTTCCTGGAAGCGCAGCAGGCCGGTGTCGACGAACACGCAGGTGAGCTGGTCGCCGATCGCCCGGTGCAGCAGCGCAGCCACCACCGAGGAATCCACGCCGCCGGACAGGCCAAGCAGCACGTGGTCGTCGCCCACCTGCTCGCGCACGCGGGCGATCTGGTCCTCGATGATGTGGGCGGCGGTCCACAGCGTCTGGCAGCCGCAGATCTCGGTGACGAAGCGCTTCAGCAGCGCGGTGCCCTGCTTGGTGTGGGTCACTTCCGGGTGGAACTGCACGCCGTACCAGCGCTTGGCCTCGTTCTCCATCACGGCGACCGGGATGCGGTCGGTGGTACCGGTGACGACGAAGCCGGGCGGCGCCTGGGCGACGTGGTCGCCGTGGCTCATCCACACGTCCAGGCGATGGCTGCCGGCATGGTCGCTCAGGCCGTCGAACAGGCGGCTGGTGGGTGCGATGTCCACCTCGGCGTGGCCGAACTCGCGCGCATCGGCCGCCTCGGTGGCGCCGCCCAGCTGCGCGGCCAGCGTCTGCATGCCGTAGCAGATGCCGAGGATCGGCAGGTCGGCGTCGAACACTTCCTGCGGCGCCTTCGGCGCGCCTTCCAGCGTGGTCGACTCCGGACCGCCGGACAGGATGATGCCCCTGGCACCGAACTTAGCGATCTCCGCCGGGTCGTGGTCCCAGGCCCAGATCTCGCAGTAGACGCCGATCTCGCGCACGCGGCGGGCGATCAGCTGGGTGTACTGCGCACCGAAGTCGAGGATGAGGATCTTGTCGCTATGGATGTCGGTCATGGCTTGCTGCTCCCGATTCCCGACTCAGCCCTGCAGCTCCCTCTCCCCCGGCCACGCCGGGGGAGAGGGTTGGGGTGAGGGGGCGCGTTGGCTTTATGGATGGGCAAAGGCCAAGGCGAAAAACCTCCCCCTCACCCAGCCCTCTCCCCCGGTCTGCGCCCGGGGGAGAGGGCTAGAAGATCATCACGAATTCAGCCGGTAATTCGGCGCTTCCTTGGTGATCTGGATGTCATGCGGATGCGCCTCGGTGACGCCGGCGCCGGTCACCCGCACGAACTGCGCGTTGGCGCGCACGTCCTCGACCGTCGCGGCACCGAGATAACCCATCGAGGCGCGCAGGCCGCCGATCAGCTGGTGGATGATGTTGCGCAGCGGACCACGGTACGGCACGCGACCCTCGATGCCTTCCGGCACCAGCTTGTCGGCGTCCGCCTCGTCCTGGAAGTAGCGGTCCTTGGAACCCAGCGCCATGGCGCCGAGCGAACCCATGCCACGGTAGCTCTTGTAGGAACGGCCCTGGAACAGCTCGACCTCGCCCGGCGATTCCTCGGTGCCGGCGAACATCGAGCCGAGCATCACGCTGGACGCGCCGGCGGCCAGCGCCTTGGGGATGTCGCCGGAGTAGCGGATGCCGCCGTCGGCGATCAGCGGGATCTCGTCCTTCAGCGCGGTGGCGACCATGTCGATCGCGGTGATCTGCGGCACGCCGACACCGGCGACCACGCGGGTGGTGCAGATCGAGCCCGGGCCCACGCCGACCTTGACCGCGTCCACGCCGGCATCGAGCAGCGCACGCGCCGCTTCGCCGGTGACGATGTTGCCGGCGATCACCTGCACCTTCGGGTAGTGCTTCTTGACCCACGCCGCGCGCTCGATCACACCCTGCGAATGGCCATGGGCGGTATCGACCACCAGCACGTCCACGCCGGCGTCGACCAGCATCGCCACGCGTTGCTCGGTGTCGCCGCCGACGCCGACCGCGGCACCGACCAGCAGCGCCTCGTTGCGGTCCTTGGCGGCATTGGGGTTGTCGCGCGCCTTCTGGATGTCCTTCACGGTGATCAGGCCGCGCAGCTGGAAGTCGTCGTTGACCACCAGCACCTTCTCGATGCGGTGCCTGTGCAGCAGCTGCAGCACCTCGTCCTGGCTGGCGCCTTCCTTCACCGTGACCAGCTTGTCCTGGCGGGTCATGATGTTGCGCACCGGGTCGTCGTGCTTGCGCTCGAAGCGCATGTCGCGGCTGGTGACGATGCCGACCAGCTTCTCGCCCTCCACCACCGGCACGCCGGAGATGTTGTGGGCGCGGGTCAGGCGCTGCACCTCGCCGATGGAGGTATCCGGGCCGACGCTGAAGGGGTTGCGGATGACGCCGGCCTCGAACTTCTTCACCAGGCGCACTTCGGCGGCCTGCTGCTCGGCGGTCATGTTCTTGTGGATGATGCCGATGCCGCCGCACTGGGCCATGGTGATGGCGAGGCGGGCTTCGGTGACCGTGTCCATGGCAGCGGACACGATGGGGATGTTCAGGCGCAGGTCGCGGGTAAGCCGGGTGGACGTGTCCACATCGCGCGGCAGGACGGCCGAGTGGGCCGGAACGAGATAGACGTCGTCGTAGGTCAGGGCCTCGGCGAGGATGCGCATGGAAAGGGTTCCCGGCAAAGAGGGAATTATACGCACCCGCCCTGCCCCTTGCCAGATGTTGCAGTGCGGTCGGATGTCGCCCGCAAGGGAGTGTGTTCAGCCGGTGGCGCGGGCCGCGTCGCGCGCCTCGGCGGCCTCGAGGGTGTTCTCCATCAGCGTGGCGACGGTCATCGGCCCGACCCCGCCCGGCACCGGGGTGATCCAGCTCGCACGCTCGGCGGCCGGCGCGAACTCCACGTCGCCCACCAGCCGGCCGTCGTCCAGACGGTTGATGCCGACATCAACCACCACGGCGCCGGGTTTGATCCACTCGCCCTTGACCAGGCCGGGCTTGCCGACCGCGACGATGATGATGTCCGCCTGCCGCACGTGGCTTTCCAGGTCCTTGGTGAAGCGATGGCAGCAGGTGGTGGTGCAGCCGGCGATCAGCAGTTCGAGCGCCAGCGGCCGGCCGACGTGGTTGGAGACGCCGACCACCACCGCGTGCTGGCCGCGCACCGGCCGGTCGGTATGCCCGAGCAGGGTCATCACGCCCTTCGGCGTGCACGGACGCAGCCCGAAACGGCGCAGCGCGAGCCGGCCCACGTTGATCGCCTGGAAGCCGTCGACGTCCTTGGACGGATCGATGCGGTCGACCAGCGCGTCCTCGTCGATGTGGGAAGGCAGCGGGGACTGCACCAGGATGCCGTGCACCTCGGGGGCGGCGTTGAGCTTGTCGATGAGCGCGAACAGCTCGTCCTGGGTCACGCTGGACGGCAGGTCGAAGTCGAACGAGCGGAAGCCGACCTGGTGGCAGGCCTTGCGCTTGTTGCGCACGTAGACCGAGGAGGCCGCATCGTCGCCGACCAGCACGACGGCCAGGCCGGGCGCGCCCAGTCCCTTGCCCATGCGCTCCTCGACGCGGCGCCCGATGCGCTCGAGCAGTTCCTGGGCGATGCGTTTGCCGTCGAGAATGCGTGCGCTCATGCGGGGGTATGCCAGTCGGAAAAGACGCTTATTATCGGTTGCCGCCGCGGCTACGCACAAACGGAATTCGCCATGCCCGCCCCTTGCGACACGGAAATCGTCGATGGCCCCCTGCTGCTGCGCCCGTGGCAACCGGACGATGCTCGCGCGCTGGAGGCGGCGGTCGTCGAGTCGATCGACAGCCTCGGTCGCTGGCTGCCCTGGTGCCGTGCCGGCTACGACCTCGCCGCAGCACAGGACTGGGTCCGCCGCTGCGAGCAGGGCTGGGCGGAGGGGGAGCATTTCGCGTTCGGCATCTTCGACCGGACCCACCAGCGGCTGCTCGGCAGCGTTGGCCTGAACCAGCGCAACCTCCTGCACCGCAGTGCCAACCTGGGTTACTGGGTGCGCCAGTCGGAACAGCGGCATGGCGTGGCGGCGAAGGCCGTGCAGCTGGTCGCGCGATTCGGCTTCCGGCAGCTGGCGCTGCAGCGCATCGAGATCGTCGCGTTGCCCGACAACCAGGCCAGCCGGCGCACCGCCGAGCGCGCCGGTGCACGGTTCGAGGCGGTTGCCCGTCGTCGGATATGGGATGGCGAGCAGGCGAGGGACGGGGCGGTGTATGCGCTGGTCCCCGAGGATCTGGAGCAGGCGTGAGCCGCGCCGGCGTCACCGGGCCCGAGGATCCCGATCAACCCCCTGCCCCCTGCGACACCGCCCGACCATCGCCGACTCGTTACGGCACGTGGAAGGAAGCGGGCATAGGAGCATGCCGACCTGCCGCGCCACCACGACGCGCCACGACGGACGGCCTGTGGCGGACGCCTGGCCTACTTGCGCCGCTTCATCTCGCGGATCATGCGCTGGCGCTTGCGCAGCTGGCCCTCGGTGAGGACGTTCTTCTTGCCGGCATAGGGGTTCTCGCCATCGCGGAACTCGATGCGGATCGGCGTGCCCTCGATCTTGAAGCGCTTGCGGAAGAAGCCTTCGAGATAGCGACGATAGGCCGGTGCGATGTGCTTGGTGCGGCTGCCATGGATGACGATGGTCGGCGGGTTGCTGCCGCCCGGATGGGCAAAGCGCAGCTTTGGCGCGTGCCCGCGCACCAGCGGCGGCTGGTAGCTCTCGTAGGCCTTTTCCAGCGCGCGGGTGAGCTCGGACGAGCCGAGCTCGCGGGTGGCCCCGGCGTGCGCACGCACGATGGCGCGCATCAGCTCGCGCAGGCCCGAGCCGTGCAGCGCCGAGATGAACACGGTCTTGGCCCATTCCACGAATACCAGCCGGCGCTCCAGCGCCCGCTGACACTGCTCGCGCTGGTACGCGTCCATGCCGTCCCACTTGTTGACGGCAATGACCAGCGCGCGGCCCTCGTCGATGGCATGGCCGATCAGGGTCAGGTCCTGATCGGCGAGGTTTTCGCGCGCGTCGATCATCACCACCACCACCTGGGCGGCGGCCATCGACTGCAGCGTCTTGATCACGCTGAACTTCTCCACCGCCTCCTCGACGCGTGCCTTGCGGCGCACGCCGGCGGTGTCGATGAGGGTGTAGCGCCTGCCGTCGCGTTCCAGCGGGACGCGGATGGGATCGCGGGTGGTGCCGGCCACGTCGGAGACGATCAGGCGGTCTTCGCCGAGCAACCGGTTGATCAGGGTCGACTTGCCGGCGTTGGGCCGGCCGACGATCGCCACGCGGATGCTGCCGTCGTCGTCCGGCGCGACCGCCTCGTCCGCGTCCTCGGGCAGCAGCGGACGGATCGCATCGACCAGGTCCTCGGTGCCGCGGTTGTGCGCGGCCGAGGCCGGCAGCGTGGCGGCCAGCCCGAATACCGAGAACTCGGCCATCGCCGTGGCCAGATCCAGTCCGTCGGTCTTGTTGACCAGCACGATGATCGGCTTGCCGCTGCGGCGCAGCTCGCCAAGAATCACGTGGTCCTGCGCCAGCAGGCCGTCGCGCGCATCCACCACGAACACCAGCACCTGCGCTTCCTCGATCGCCAGACGCACCTGCCTGGCGGTGAGCACGTCCAGCGCTTCCTCGGTCCCCGACAGGCCGCCGGTATCGACCACGACGAACGGCCGGTCGCCCAGGCGGCAGACGCCGTAATGCCGGTCGCGGGTGACGCCGGGCATGTCCGCCACCAGCGCGTCGCGGCTGCGGGTGAGGACATTGAAGAGGGTCGACTTGCCGACGTTCGGACGGCCGACCAGTGCAACGACGGGAAGCATGATAGGAAACCAGGAGTTGGGTGACGGCGCTCGTGACCAGCCGCACCGGCAAGGGTGCGACGCGGGAGCGTCGGCAGTGTAAGGCAATAAGGTCGGCGACACCGGCCCTCATCGCAAAAACGGGCGCCGCACCAAGGCGACGCCCGTCAGGAAGTTGCCCCGGGCACCCGAAGTGCCCGGTTCGACTCAGTTGGCGGACAGACGATAGGCGCCGATGTGGCCCTTGATGTCTTCCACGTAGACCATGTCGCCCACGACTACCGGCTGGGCACGGATCGGCTTTTTCGAGAGACGCTCGCGGGCCGCCAGCGCGCCATCGCCGGTCTGCAGCCAATGCACGTAACCCTCGACGTCACCGACCACCACGTAGCTACCCTGCACCGCGGGGCTGCTCAGCCAGCGATACTTCAGCGCGTCATTCTTCCACTGGTCGGCGCCGCCACTGCGGTCGAAGGCCCACACCTGCGACTGGTCGTTCACCGCAAAGACCATGTTGCCGGCCACCGCGGGCGAGCCGTAGCTGGAGAACTGCCGACTCCACAGCGGGCGGCCGCTGGGGCCGTCGATGGCCACCAGGTTGCCGTGGTAGGCGGTACCAAACAGGGTGGTGCCGTCGAGCACGACTGCGCCGTCGGCATCATCCAGACGCTCGATATCGGTGCGGCCCTCGCCGCTGGCCAGCGACTGCTCCCAGAGCTTCTCGCCGTTGTCCATGCGCAGTGCGACCAGCTTGCCGTCGTCGCTGCCGAAGAACACCACGCCGTTGGCCGCCAGCAGCGGACCGTTACCGCGCACGCTGAGCAGCGGCACGTTGCCCTGGTCGTAGACCCAGCGACGGTCGCCGCTGGCGCGGTCCAGGGCATAGACCCGACCGTCCTGGGTGCGTACCAGCACGAGGTCGCCGACGATCACCGGCTGAGTAATCACTTCCGACTTGAGGTCGGCCTCCCAGCGCGGCGACCCGTCCTTGGAGCTCAGGCCGTAGACATGACCATCCAGCGTACCGACCGCCAGCAGGTCGCCATCCACGGCCGGGCCACCGGCGTACAGGGCATCCTTGCGGTGCTTGTCGCCCCAGCCGAACCAGCCGTGGGTGCTCGACTTCTTCGACCAGAGCTTCTTGCCGGTGGCGGCGTCGAAAGCGGCCAGCTCGCCATCGGTGCTGGCAGCGTAGAGCACGCCATCGACCACCAGCGGCCCCATCCTCACGCCGGTCACGCCGGCTCCGTCACCCACCCGCGCACTCCACACCTTGGCCACCTTGACGGTGGGGGTGAAGTCCTTCGCCAGCGGGGTCGGCGGCTCGATGTTGTCCTTCTTCTTGTTGTGGCAGCCGGCCAGGGCCACCAGGGAAGACATCGCGATCAGCCAAACAAACTTCTTGAAAACCGGTTTCATGCACCCTGCTTCCCGGCCGCAGCCAGATCGTCAATTTTCAGCTGCAGGGCATCACGCAACGGCGAGTCCCCGCTCATGGCCGACAAGGCAGTCTGGTAGGACTTGCGCGCATCGTCGACCCGACCAAGCTTGACCAGCACATCACCCCGTAGTTCCGAAGCCAGGCCGGCGTACTGCTTGTCGCCGAGCTGATCGAGCGTGGCCAGGGCGTCCTTGTCCTTGCCCTGGGCGAACTGGACCTGGGCCATGCGCAGGCGCATCAGGGACTTCAGGGCGGGCTGCTCGGCATGAGCGATCGCCCAGTCGAGCGAGGCGGCTGCCTTGTCGAACTGCTTCGACTCCGCCAGATGACGAGCACGCTCGCTGGTGGCGAACACCGCATAGCTCGACTTGTCGTAATCCTTCTGCAACTGCTCGGTGAGCTGGTCGGCGACCGCCTGGTTGCCCACGTTCTCGGCCGCCTGGACCTGCTGGTAGATCGCGGCCGCCGCTGCGCGATTGCTGGCCTGGTGGTTGCGCCACTGCTGCCACCCGAAGATGCCGACCAGACCGATCGCGATGCCTACCGCGATGGATACGCCGTTCTCGCGCAGCCATTTCTGTACACGTTCGCTCTGCTCGTAGTCGTCGTATGCGTCGAATGCCATGCAATCACCGTTGAAAACGCCAGCTGCCGCCTGGACCAGGTCGGCAGCAGCTCGTCAGTTGAGACACCGGCGCGCCTCGGCGCGCGCGGACAAAGGGCAAGAATAACCGAAACCGCAGCCGCCGCGCCCGGCATGGCAGGCGCGACCGGGTCGGCAGGTGGCGCCTCAGGCGCCGGCGGGAACGGCCTTGCCGTCCTGAATCTGGATGCGGAAGTGGGCGACGTTCGCCCGGCGATAGGGATCGAGAGACAGCGACTTGCCATCCACGCTCACGGAGGCTCCCCCCGCATTGCCCAGGCGTATCTCCAGGGGCGCCGCGCTGTGGTAGGTGCGGCGCGTGCCGGCAGGAAGCAGGCCATATTCCAGGCGGGTACCGTCCTCCGACGTGATCTCGACCCAGCTCGCGTCGGTCAGGGCAAGCGTCAGGACATGCCCTCCCTGCCCTGCATCGCCGGTTGCCGGGACCACCGGCGTCGCCGGCTTGACTGCGTCGGTGGTGATGTTGGGGACCATCGACGCAAGCAGAGGCTGCTCGTCCTCGCTCTTCACCGTCGCAACGGCCGCCGAGGCTGCGGTGGGCGTTTGTCCCGTCACCGAACTGCGTGACGCCTGAATCTCCTGCTGCGCCACGGGGGACGCATCGAGCGGGGCGAGATGGGCGATATCGCGACTGAGGGTGCCCCGGATGCCCAGCCATACGACCGGAACCACGATCACGGCAGTCAGCACCACATACGTTGCGGCCGTCGCGTAGCGCTCCAGCAGGTAGCGCGAGTGCGAGATGCCGCCGGTGGCCACCAGCTCGGGCTCGCTGCGGCGGCGGATACGCGACACCTCCGCCTGGATCAGCGTGTCCTCGATACCCAGATAACGGCCGTACTTGGTGATGTAACTGCCCAGATACACCCGGTAGTCGATGCCATCGTGACGGTCGTCCTCAAGCTGCCGCAACACGCGCGTCGGCAACTTCAGTTGCTGGCCGCAGGACTCGACGTCCAGTCCGCGCGACTGGCGGGCCGAGCGCAGGCGCTGGCCGAACGTGATCCCGGCGGCCTCCTCAGGCACGACATCCGGCTGGGCGCCGGCCTGGCTGGAGTACTCCGCTTCGGGTGAAGTCCGGTCTTGCATCGAGGGCGGGACAGAATTCATGGACGGGAGCTTTGATCGAGGCTGCGGGCCTGGTCCGAGTCCGGAAACTGGCTCACCAAGCGCTGGCGATACGACTGGGCAGCGTCCGTATTGCCCAAGCGGGATTCGATCTGTATGCCGAGCAGGTAGGCATCGGCCGTCGGATGACCCAGCGCATCGAAGCGCTGCAGGAAAGCCCTTGCGTGGAAGGCATCACCGGCCTTGTAGAGAGCGCTCGCCAGCTGGAACAGCGCCTCTGCATTGTTCGGGTTGCGCTGCAGCGCGTCGCGGAAGTCGTTCTCGGCGGCGGCCTCACGCCCCGCTTTGATCTGGCAGATGCCGGCGTTGGTCAGTGCAACGTCCGGTGTCTTGTAGAACGGGTCGGTAATTGCCTTGCGGAAATACGTTTCGGCCTCCACCGGCTTGCCGATGCGGCAAAGGAAGGCACCCAGATTGTTGTTCGGGCCGCCCCGGTCCGGCTGCAGTTCGACCGCCCGGCGATAGTGCTGCTCGGCGTGGACCATGTCGTTGATCTTTTCGTACACCACGGCGATCACGGTGTGCGCCGGCGCATAGTTCTCGTCGAACTGCAGCGCCAGGGTGAGCTTCTGCAATGCGGTCTGCAGATCGCCCGTCTCCAGGTAGTGCTGCCCCAGGTCGGTGTGGATGCGGGCGGCATCCTCGGCCTGGTCGGACTTGCTGGTCGTAGGAAGGTGATCCCCGGAACTGCCATCGCCAGAGCTGCCACCCACCGTGACACATCCGGACAGCAACGCACACAACAGCAACACGCTCCAACGATCAACCCGCATGGACAGCCCCCTGATCCAGACGTTTGAGAAATTCGGCCTGACGCCGCGTTCGATCCAGCACCTGCCCCTTCAGCTGCCCGCACGCGGCATCGATGTCATCGCCGCGGGTACGTCGCAGCATCGTGAGGATGCCAGCGTTGAGCAACTGCGTCTGGAAGGCACGGATCGTATCTGCGTCCGATCGTTCGAAACGCGTCCCGGGGAACGGATTGAACGGGATCAGATTGACCTTGCAGGTAGGCAGTTTGCGCATGAACCTGATCAGCTGGCGCGCGTGCTCCGGCTGGTCGTTCACCCCCTTCATGAGGGTGTATTCGAAGGTGATCGAGGTGCGCGGCTTGCGGGCGATCCAGCGCTGACAGGCCTCGGTGAGTTCGGCGATCGGATAGCGCTTGTTCAGCGGCACCAGCTCGGTGCGCAGCTCGTCGTTGGCCGCATGCAGCGACACCGCGAGCGATACGTCGATGGCCTCGGAGAGCTTGTCGATCATCGGCACGAGGCCAGCGGTCGACAGCGTGACGCGCTTGGACGCCAGGCCGAAGCCGAGGTCGTCGCGCATCAGGCTCATCGCCTTGACCACGTTGTCGAAGTTCAGCAGCGGCTCGCCCATGCCCATCATCACCACGTTGGTGATGCGCCGGTTCTGGTGGGTGATGTTGCCCAGGTACTTGGCCGCCACCCACATCTGGCCGATCACCTCGGCGGTGGACAGGTTGCGGTTGAAACCCTGCGTGGCGGTGGAGCAGAACTGGCAGTTCAGGCCGCAGCCGACCTGCGAGGACACGCACAGCGTGCCGCGGGTCGGCTCCGGGATGTACACCGCCTCGATGGCGTTGCCGCCATCCATGCCGAGCAACCACTTGTGGGTGCCGTCGGCAGCGCCCTTGTCGAACAGGGTCTTCGGCGGACCGACGTAGCACGTGGCCTCGAGCTTGGCGCGCAGCGCCTTGCCCACGTCGGTCATCTTGCCGAAGTCGCTCTCCAGGTGGTGGTAGATCCACTTCATCACCTGCTCGGCGCGATACGGTTTCTCGCCGATCTGCGTGAAGAAGTCACGCAGGCCCTGGCGATCGAAATCGAGCAGATTGACCTTTTCCCCGGCGTCGGCCGGGGCGGTCGGAATGGACACCACCTGGTTCACGGTCATGCCTCAGCGCGGAAAGACTTCCGTCTCGGCGAAGAAATAGGCGATCTCGTTGCGCGCGGTCTCGATCGCATCCGAGCCGTGCACGGCGTTGGCGTCGATCGACTCGGCGAAGTCGGCGCGGATCGTGCCCGGCTTGGCTTCCTTCGGGTTGGTCGCGCCCATCAGCTCGCGGTGCGCCAGCACGGCGTTCTCGCCCTGCAGCACGCTGATGACCACCGGACCGGAGATCATGAACTCGACCAGCGCATTGAAGAACGGACGCTCCTTGTGCACCGCATAGAAGCCCTCGGCCTCCTTGCGCGACAGGTGCTTCATCTTGGCGGCGACGATCTTCAAACCGGCCTTCTCGAAGCGGGCGTAGATCTCGCCGATGACGTTCTTGGCGACGGCGTCGGGCTTGATGATGGAAAGGGTGCGCTCGAGCGCCATACAGATGTGCTCCGGAAAACGGGGATAGGAAAGTTTCGTATATAGGCCGGAAAATCCGGCGCAAAGATGCCAAAACCGTCAAGGAATGAGGATTTAGCACAAGAAAGTTTGACAGATTCTAGCCTAATCGCAAGCCGGACCGCGCCGGCTGCAAACGTTCGTTTGACTGCCGGCGAGCCCCGCGCGTATGCTCAAACGATCGTTTGATTCTGCCGTGGGCGGTGGCTGTCTACCGTGAACAGTTCGACCTCGACCAAGGAACGCATCCTCACCGCCGCCGAGGCACTGTTCGCCCAGCGCGGATTCGACGGTGCCTCGTTGCGCCAGCTGACATCGGCAGCCGGGGTCAACCTGGCGGCAGTGAATTACCACTTCGGCTCGAAGGAAAAGCTGGTCGAGCAGGTGTTCAAGCGCCGCCTCGACGCGCTGAACCAGCACCGCCTCGCCGAGCTGGCGAAGGTCGCCGGCAAGCCCGCGACCCGGCTGGAAGACGTGCTGGCGGCCTACATACGGCCCGCACTGGAACTGTCCCACGAGGGCAACGGCTCGCTGTTCATGCGCGTGCTGGCGCGCGCCTTCGCCGAGCACGACGACACCTTGCGCCAGTTCCTGTCCGAGAACTACGGCCACGTGATGAAGCAGTTCACCGCCGAGTTCGCCCGCCTGCTGCCGCATCTGGACAGGGCCGAGCTCTACTGGCGCATCGACCTGGTGACCGGCGCCCTGACCCATGCGATGTCCGGCTTCGGCATGATCCAGCGCAAGGACGACGTCAGCGAGCAGCAGCACCGAGAGCAGACTGCCGCGCACCTGATCCGCTTCGCCGCCGCGGGCCTGAGCCACCCCTGACCCCTTTCACCGGATTGCCACGGCGGTCCGGTCCACTTGTCGTGTCCGAACCCCAATCGTTCGATCGTATGGAGAAGCCAATGACTGCTGCATCAACCTCCTCTGCCGCGCTTCGCATCCGCAAGGCCGCGGTGCTGGGCGCCGGTGTGATGGGCGCGCAGATCGCCGCCCACCTCACCAATGCCGGCGTCGAGACCGTGCTGTTCGACCTGCCCGCCAAGGAAGGTCCCAAGAGCGGCATCGCGATGAAGGCGATCGAGCACCTGAAGAAGCTCTCGCCTGCCCCGCTGGCCGACAAGAACCTGGCCGGCGCGATCATCCCGGCCAACTACGACGAGCACCTGGATCACCTGAAAGACGTCGACCTGGTGATCGAGGCGATCGCCGAGCGGATGGACTGGAAGCTGGACCTGTACCGCAAGATCGCGCCGCACGTCTCGGCCACCGCAGTGCTGGCGTCCAACACCTCCGGCCTGTCGATCAACGGCCTGGCCGAGGCGCTGCCGGAAGAGATGCGCCACCGCTTCACCGGCGTGCACTTCTTCAATCCGCCGCGCTACATGCACCTGGTGGAAGTGATCCCCACCCGCCTCACCGACCCGGCCGTGGTCGACGGCCTGGAAGCCTTCCTGACCACCACGGTCGGCAAGGGTGTGGTGATCGCCAAGGACACCCCGAACTTCATCGGCAACCGCATCGGCGTGTTCTCGATCCTCTCCACGATGTACCACACCGAGCAGTTCAAGCTCGGCTTCGATACGGTGGATGCGCTGACCGGCCCGGCGCTGGGCCGCCCGAAGAGCGCGACCTACCGCACCGCCGACGTGGTCGGCCTGGACACCATGGCTCATGTGATCAAGACCATGGCCGACACGCTGCCGGAAGATCCCTGGCACCAGTACTTCAAGGCGCCGGTGTGGCTGACCGCGCTGATCGAGAAGGGTGCGCTGGGCCAGAAGACCGGCGGCGGCTTCTACAAGAAGGCCGGCAAGGAGATCCAGGTGCTGGACCTGGCCAGCGAGGGTTTCCGCACCTCCGAGCAGAAGCCGTCCGACGAAGTCGCCGCCATCCTCGCGATCAAGGACCCGGCAGAGAAGTTCGGCAAGCTGCGCGCTTCGTCCGACCCGCAGGCACGGTTCCTGTGGGCGATCTTCCGCGACCTGTTCCACTACACCGCCTACCACCTGGCCGACATCGCCGACACCGCGCGTGACGTCGACTTCGCGATCCGCTGGGGCTACGGCTGGAAGCTCGGTCCGTTCGAGACCTGGCAGGCCGCCGGCTGGCAGCAGGTCGCCGGATGGATCGCCGAGGACATCGCCGCCGGCAAGACCATGAGCAGCGCCCCCCTGCCCGCCTGGGTCACCGACGGCCGCGCCGGCGTGCACGGCAAGGAAGGCTCATGGTCGGCCAGCGCCGGCCAGTACAAGCCGCGTTCGACCCACCCGGTCTATGCCCGCCAGCTGTTCCCCGATCCGATCCTGGGCGAGAAGTTCGACCAGGGCACCACGGTGTGGGAGAACGAGGGCGTGCGCCTGTGGACCCTGGGCGATGACGGTGTCGGCATCATCTCGTTCAAGACCAAGATGAACACGGTCAACGATTTCGTGCTCGACGGCGTGCAGCAGGCGATCAGGATCGCCGAAGAGAAGCTCAAGGCCGTGGTGATCTGGCAGACCGGCGAGCCGTTCTCCGCCGGCGCGGATCTCAAGGGTGCACTCGGCCTGCTGCAGGCCGGCAAGTTCGACGACTTCGAAAAGATGGTCGCCAACTTCCAGGCCACCAGCATGGCGATCAAGTACGCGCTGGTGCCGGTGGTATCCGCCGTGCGCGGCATGGCGTTCGGTGGCGGCTGCGAGTTCCAGATGCACTCGGCGCGCACGGTCGCGGCGCTGGAAAGCTACATCGGCCTGGTCGAGGCGGGCGTCGGCCTGCTGCCGGCCGGCGGTGGCCTGCACGAGCTGGCGGTGCGTGCGGCCAAGGCCAATCCGGCCGATCCGTTCGAGGAGCTGAAGAAGGTGTTCGAGACCATCGCCATGGCCAAGGTCTCCTCCAGCGCGCTGGAAGCGAAGGCGATGGGCCTGCTGCGCGACAGCGACGTGGTCGTGTTCAACCCCTACGAGCTGCTCTACGTGGCCAAGAAGGTCGCGCTCGGCATGGCCGAGGCCGGCTACCGCCCGTCGCTGCCGGCACGCGCCGTGCCGGTGGC
This sequence comes from Dyella ginsengisoli LA-4, assembly GCF_000334915.1. Lineage (GTDB taxonomy): Bacteria > Pseudomonadota > Gammaproteobacteria > Xanthomonadales > Rhodanobacteraceae > Dyella_A > Dyella_A ginsengisoli_A. Next base: position 73,100 of record NZ_AMSF01000015.1, read on the forward strand.
CGGCGACGTCGGCACCGCCACCTTCAAGGCCTCGCTGGCCAACCTGCAGGAGGGCTACTTCGCCTCGCCGCACGACATCGAGATCGCCAGCCGCATCGCCGACTGCCTGTGCGGTGGCGCGATCGAGCGCGGCTCGGCCGTTGACGAAGCCTGGCTGCTCGCGCTGGAGCGCAAGCACTTCGTGGCCCTGGCCAAGATGGAGAAGACCCAGGCGCGCATCGCCCACACGATGAGCACCGGCAAGCCGTTGCGCAACTGACGACACCAACCATCGTCATCGACCAGTCGCCTACGGCAACCCAACCCCAACAGGCGTCGCAGCGATCCACGCGCGACGCCACGGAGCTAGCACCATGACCAAGCAAGTACAGGACGCCTACATCGTCGCCGCCACCCGCACCCCGGTCGGCAAGGCGCCGCGCGGCGTATTCCGCAACACCCGCCCGGACGACATGCTCGCCCACGTGATCCGCGCCGTGATGGCGCAGGCGCCCGGCGTCGATCCGCACCGCATCGAGGACGTCATCGTCGGCTGCGCCATGCCCGAGGCCGAGCAGGGCATGAACGTGGCGCGCATCGGCGCCCTGCTGGCCGGCCTGCCCTACACGGTGCCGGGCGTGACCATCAACCGCTTCTGCTCGTCCGGCGTGCAGGCCATCGCCATGGCGGCCGACCGCATCCAGCTCGGCGTAGCCGACCTGATGATCGCCGCCGGCACCGAGAGCATGAGCATGGTGCCGATGATGGGCCACAAGGTGGCGATGAACCCGGCCATCTTCGCCAACGACGAGGACCGTGCGATCGCCTACGGCATGGGCATCACCGCCGAGAAGGTGGCCGAGCAGTGGAAGGTCACCCGCGAGCAGCAGGACGCCTTCGCCGTGGAAAGCCATCGCCGTGCGCTGGCCGCGATCGCCGCGGGCGAGTTCAAGGACGAGATCACCCCGTTCCAGCTCGACGACCACTATCCGGACCTCGCCACCGGCGGCATCAAAACCGACAGCCGCCTGATCGACACCGACGAGGGCCCGCGCGCGGGCACCACGATGGAGGTGCTGGCCAAGCTGCGCACGGTGTTCCGCAATGACCGCTTCGGCGGCTCGGTGACCGCCGGCAACTCCTCGCAGATGTCCGACGGTGCCGGCGCGCTGCTGCTGGCCAGCGAGAAGGCGATCAAGGAGTTCAACCTGACCCCGATCGGCCGCTTCGTCGGCTACTCGGTGGCCGGCGTGAAACCGGAGATCATGGGCATCGGTCCGAAGGAAGCGATCCCCAAGGCGCTCAAGCAGACCGGCATCTCGCAGGACCAGCTGGACTGGATCGAGCTCAACGAGGCGTTCGCCGCGCAGGCGCTGGCGGTGATCGGCGACCTCGGCCTGGATCCGGCCAAGGTCAACCCGCTGGGCGGCGCCATCGCGCTGGGTCACCCGCTCGGCGCCACCGGCGCGGTGCGCGCCGCCACGCTGCTGCACGGCATGCGCCGCCGCAAGCAGAAGTACGGCATGGTGACCATGTGCATCGGCACCGGCATGGGTGCGGCGGGCGTGTTCGAATCGCTCTGATCGGCAACCCGGCTGGAACGAAAGAAAGCGCCGCAGCGATGCGGCGCTTTTCTTTTTCCAGTGACGGCCTCAGCCGGCCTCGCCCCGATCGAACTGCCACAGGCCGACGATGGCCATCAGCACACCTCCGACCAATCCCACCACGACCACCTGGACCAGATGGGTGGATTGGCGTGCGAGCACCTGCACCGGCATCGACCACGGGAACCAGGGGCCGAACCGTGCCGACTGCCCGATCAGGAATCCGGCTACCGTGCCGGCCACGCCAACGAACACCGACGTGGTGAAGCTCTGCCAGCGCATGGCCACCCAGGCCTGCAGCGCGATCATCAGGCCGGCTGCAGCCACGCATGCGCTTGCATGGACGGCCAGCCAGCGCCAAGGCGCCGGACCGGCGATGCCGAACGCCGGCTGCGTATGCATGATCACCCAGCCGGCCAGCGGCGTGGCCAGGGCGAGCAAGGCGGTAGCCGTCACCACCATCGCGGCCAGCACGAACAGCTTGGCCGCGTAGTGGCTCCAGCGCGGCAACGGCAGCGCCAGCAGATGCTTCCAGGTCTGCGGGCCATGCTCCATGTTCGCCAGCAAGGCCGCCTGCAGGGTCACGAACAGCGGCAGCATCAGGAACACCCACAGCACGAACAGCCCGTTGGCAAAGCGCATCCAGGCCTCCTGCCCGCTCAGCGACGAGGGGCCGTGCAGCCGGCTCAGGCTGATCTGCAGCACGCTCAGCAGCACCACCAGCATCGGCGCCAGCACCACCATCCAGGCCGCCAGGGTATGCCGCAGTTTCACCTGCTCGGCGGCCAGTGCCCGCCCCAGTGCGCTCATGCGGCGTCCCTCCCGGTCATCTCGAAGAACAGCGTCTCCAGCGACCGCGGGCTTCGTGCCAGCGCGTGAACCTCGTGCCCCTGGGTCACCAGCCATCGGTTGATCACGTGGTCCGGCCGCTGCGGCAGCGGCACCCGCACCGTGGTCGGGTCGACCCGCTGGGCAGCCTCGCCCAGTTCCGCAAGGGCGGCGCACACTGCCTCGCCATCGGTGCAACGGATCACCAGAGGATCCCCATAGCGCTTTCGCAACTCGGCCGGGGTGCCCTGGAAGCGCAGCCGCCCCTGGTGCAGCACCCCGACGTGCGAGGCCATCTGCTCCACTTCGGCGAGCAGGTGGCTGGACACGAACACCGTGATACCCAGTTCGCCGGCCATGCGCTGCAGCAGGGTGCGCAACTCGACGATGCCGGCCGGATCCAGGCCGTTGCTCGGCTCGTCCAGCACCAGCAGCCGGGGCTCGCCGAGCAGCGCCAGCGCAATGCCGAGGCGCTGGCGCATGCCCAGCGAATACACGCGCACGCGGCGATGCGCGTCGCGCTCGAGGCCGACGATGCGCAGTACGGCGTCGATGCGCTCCGGCGCAAGACCGAGCAGGCGCCGGGTGACCTCCAGGTTTTCGTAACCGGACAGGTGCGGATACAGCGAGGGCGACTCCACCATCGAGCCCACCTGCCGCAGCGGCGCGCGCGACTGCCGCGTCAGCGGCTGGCCGAACAGGCGGATCTCGCCGCCATCGGCGCGCAGCAGACCGAGCAGCAGGCGGATGGTGGTGGTCTTGCCGGCCCCGTTCGGACCGAGAAAGCCGTATACGCTACCGGCAGGTACCGCCAGGTCGAGCGCCTCCACGCCGTGCCCGGTGGCGAAGCGGCGCGTCAACGTCCGGGTTTCGATGGCCAGCATGGCGTGGATTCTCCTCGGATCATTCATGGCCCATCTGGCCAGAACCCGCGTCGCCGGACCATAGGCCTGAGCTCACAGTGACTTGTGACCGGTGACCCCGGCTCAGCCTTCACCGACCTCGAAGCGATACCCGGCGCCATACACCGAATGGATGAAGGCCTGCCCCGGTGCGATGTCCTCCAGCTTGCGGCGCAGGTTGCGCACGTGGCTGTCGACCACGCGATCGGTCACGTCGCGCAGGTCGTCGTGCATGAGGTCCAGCAGCTGGTCGCGCGAATAGATCCGACCGGGCTGCGACAGCATGGCCTGCAGCAGGCGGTACTCGGTGGTGGTCAGCGACAAGGGGCGGCCCTGGTAGCGGATGCGCTGCGCGGATTCGTCCAGGGTGAACGGGTTGGCCGGCGCGCCCGGCCGGCTGCGGCGGAGTACCGCCTGCACCCGGGCCACCACTTCGCGCGGGCTGAACGGCTTGCAGATGTAGTCGTCGGCGCCAAGCTCCAGCCCGAGCAGGCGATCGATCTCCTCGACACGTGCGGTGAGCATGATCACCGGCAACGCGCTGTCGCGGCGCAGTTCGCGCAGGATCGCCAGCCCGTCCTGGCCCGGCAGCATGATGTCCAGCAGCAGCAGCGCCGGCCGCTCGGCAGCCACCGCGGCAAGCACGCGGTTCCCCTCGCCCACCACCGATGCCTCGTGTCCGGACTGGGCGAGGTAGTCAGCCAGCAGCCGGGCGATCTTCGGCTCGTCCTCGGCGATCAGGATGCGGGCCATCTCAGGCGGCCTCCAGCGGCAGGCGCAGTTCCATCCGCAGGCCGCCGAGCGGCGAGGCCGCGGCTGTCAGCGTGCCTCCGTGTGCGATGGCGATCCGCTGCGCGATCGCCAGACCCAGTCCGCTGCCGCCGAGGGCGCGATTGCGCGAGCCGTCGACGCGGTACAGCGGCTGGAACAGGAACGGCAAGGCTTCTTCGGGCACGCCGGGCGGAGTGTCGTCGATGCGCAGGCAGGCCTGGTCGCCCTCGACGAACAACCCCACCTCGATCCTGCCCTCGCGCTCGCTGTAGCGCAGGCTGTTGCTGAGCAGATTGTCGATCAGCTGGCGCATGCGATCGGCATCGACATGGACCGGCGCCGGCTGATCGGCGTGAGCGATGATGATGACGATGCCGGCTCGCTGCGCGGCGGCCTCGAAACGTGCCACGCCCTCGATCAGCAGCTCGGCCAGGTCGTGTCGTGCCGGCCGGTAGCTCAGCGACCCGGCATCGGCCATCGACCACTGGTGCAGGTCATCCACCAACCGACCGAGCCGCATCACCTCCTCGTGCACCGAGGCCAGTGTCGCGGCATCCGTCGGCCGCACGCCGTCACGCATCGCTTCCAGTTCGCCGCGCACGATCGCCAGCGGCGTGCGCAGTTCGTGCGAGATGTCGGCCATCCAGCGCTGCCGCGCGGTGTCGTGCGCCGCCAGCGCCTTGCTCAGGCGATTGACGTGCCGTACCAGATCGCCCAGCTCGTCCTGTCGGTGCGTGGTCAGCTGCCCGCCGAACGCGCCGTCGGAGAGTTTGCGCGCCGCCTTTTCGACGTCACGCAGCGGCGCGAGCAGGTGACGGGCGAAGGCCCACGCCACGGCCATCGCCAGCAACAGCAGCAGCCCGGCCAGCCAGGCCATACCGCGCACCTGCGCAGCGAGGAACGCGGTATCGCGGGGATCGGCCGGGCGGCTCAGCGGGCGCAGCGCCAGCCAGCCCACCACGTTGCCGTCGACCCGGATCGGGCGCTCCAGGGCGCCCGGTGGCGGGATCTCCCCCGCGACCACGGCACGGTCGGCATCGAGCAGGCTGACCCTCGACGGCAGAGGCGCCGACGGGGTCTGCGCCACCGCCGGCGGAGGGGGCGGTGGCGGGGGCAGCGGCGGTGGGGGCGGAGGTGGAGGTGGCGGCGCCTCCAGCGGCGAAGGCTGCGGCCCCGTCCCCTCATCCACCGGGTGCTGATCCGGCACAAGCGAGCGTTGCAACACCGAATGCCAGACCTGCGGATCGCGCAGACCGTCAAACCCGCTCCCGGCATCGCCGCGCCGGGCCAGCGTGTGCGCCAGCGGGGCAAGACGGTCCAGGTCGGCATCGTTCACGTACGCGACGAAGCCGCTGCGCAGGTGGTGCACGGTCAGCAGACCCATCGCCAGCAGCGAGAACGCGATCGCCATCGCCAGCAACAGGAACAGCTTGTGCGCCACACGCAGGCGCCAGCCGGTGGGTCGGGAAGAAGCCGGTGTCATGGCGGCCGAGCATAGCGGCCGCCCCGTCCCACCGCCTCCACATTCCCTGCATATTGCCTGCGATCTTGCAGGTCATCGTGACGTCCGTCGGATCACCCGGCCACTCCAAGGAGTTCACCTGATGAAAACCCGCTTGATCGTCGTCCTCGCCAGTCTCGCCTGTGCCGGCGCCGCGTCGGCACAGGCCGGCAAACCGATGGGCCAGACGCCGCCGACCGCCCAGAACGCCCATCGAATCGAAGTCGATCGTACCCGGGTGACGGTCGATGGCGTTCCGTTGCCGCCGCTGCCGCCCGGCTGCCTCGACCGGCAGTGGAAGTCCACGTCGCACCCGATGTTTCCCGACTTCACCCGTGAAAGCCGCTGGCAGGCGGTGCTCGGAATCAGCACCGACCAGGCCCGGCAGGTGCAGCAGTTGTTCGAGCGGCGTCACCAGGACGACAAGGCCACCTGCGACAAGCTCCGCGGCATCGTCGGCGACAAGGCCATGGATCGCTGGAAGGCACTGAGCGACTTCCCGCCGCCGCCTCCGCCACCTCCGCCGCCGATGGCTCCACGCCCGCCGCAGCCGCCGCAACTCGACGCGCCACCGCCGCCTCCGGCGCCCCCGGTTCCACCCGACGACGCCGCCGACTGACCGTCACCGGCACATGGCCGGGCATCCCCGCGATGCCCGGCCGCCAGGTCTCGTTGTCGATAGCGGGCGGCCCTCTATAATCCGCGCCGCGCCGCTCCCCGGGCGCAAGCGCCGCCGCGGCCACCCCCACGACCGCTGCCGGCTTCCCACGCCCGCACCGAGTCCCTCCGTGAGCCAGTCGACCGCGGCCCCCCTTGCGTCCGATACCGGGACGCCGGCGTTTCCCGACTACCGCGTCATTTCGCTGATCATCGCCTGCGCGATCTTCATGGAGCAGCTGGACGCAACGGTGCTGGCCACCGCCCTGCCCACCATGGCGCGCGACTTCCACGTCGGCGCGCCCGCCATGAGCATCGCGATGACCAGCTACCTGCTGGCCCTGGCGATCCTGATTCCGGTGAGCGGCAAGGTCGCCGACCGCTTCGGCGCGACCCGCGTGTTCGCCGCGTCCATCGGGGTGTTCCTGCTCGGCTCGGTCGCCTGTTCGCTGGCGCCCAACCTGCCGGCGATGGTGGCCGCCCGGCTGCTGCAGGGGGCCGGCGGCGCGATGATGGCGCCGATCGGACGGCTGATCCTGCTGTCGGCCGTGCCGCGCAAGCACCTGGTGTCGGCCATGTCCTGGTCGCTGGTGCCGGCCTTCCTGGGGCCGCTCGCCGGCCCGCCGCTGGGCGGCCTGATCGTGACCTACCTGACCTGGCGCTGGATCTTCTACATCAACCTGCCGATCGGCCTGCTCGGGGTCTGGCTGGTGCGGCGCTTCATCCCGCCGATTGCGCCGCATGCCGAACACAGCCCGCTGGACCTCGGCGGCTTCGCGCTGTGCGGTGCGGGACTCGGCGGCCTGCTGTTCGGGCTGGAAATGGTCGGCCAGAGCGCGGACCTGGCGATGGCCGCGACGCTGCTGGCGGTCGGTATCGCCGGCTGTCTGGGCTATCTGTGGCACGCACGCCGGAGTGTGCATCCGCTGCTCGATCTGTCGCTGATGCGCATCGACTCGTTCCGGCTGTCGGTGATCGGCGGCTCGCTGATGCGCATCACCCAGGGCGCGCAGCCGTTCCTGCTGCCGCTGATGTTCCAGATCGGCTTCGGCTTCTCCGCCGTGCGCAGCGGCCAGTTGATCCTCGCCACCGCCCTGGGCGCCCTGCTCACCCGCTCGTTCACGCCGCGCCTGCTGCAGCTGGTCGGCTTCCGCAACGGCATGATCTACAACGGCGTGCTGAGCAGCCTGGCCTACGCCGTGTGCGCGCTGTTCCGGCCGGACTGGCCGTTCGCGGCGATGTTCGGACTGCTGATGGGCTGCGGCGCGGTGATGTCGTTCCAGTTCGCCGCCTACAACACCGTCGCCTACGAAGGCGTGCCGCGCGAACGACTGGGCGCGGCCAACGCGCTGTACACCACGCTGCAGCAACTGATGCTCTCGTTTGGCGTCTGTGCCGGCGCGCTGCTGCTGAAGCTGGTGATGGGCGTGCGTGGCCACGCGCATCCGCAGGCCGGCGACTTTTCCTTTGCCTTCGTCGCGGTGACCCTGGTCTCGCTCAGCTCGACGGTCTGGCACCTGCGCTTCGCGCCCGATGCAGGCCACGAACTGAGCGGGCACCGGCCTCGCTAGACCTCGCTCGCGGTGGGCTGGCAGGCTTCGCCGAACTCCTCCAGCGCACGCACCGCCTCGGCCGCGTACATCAGCGACGGGCCGCCGCCCATGTAGACCGCCACCGCCAGCGTCTCGATGAACTTCTCGCGCTCAACGCCCAGGCGCACCAGCGCCTTTACGTGGAAGCCGATGCAGCCGTCGCAGTGTCCGGCCACACCGATGGCCAGCGCGATCAGTTCCTTGTCGATGGCCGAGAGCGCTCCCGGCTCGAGCGCGGCCTTGGCCATGGCGGAAAACCCGCCCATCGTGCCCGGCGCAGCGGCGCGGATGGTGGCAATGGCGCGGTTGAGATCCTGGGTGATCTCGACGAAGGACTTGCTCGACATGGCGGTCTCCATGGCATCGGTCGGATGCCACCCATCCTGGGCCTCTCCGCCAGGACCGCCGATGACGCAGGTCAATCGGCGAACCACCCGACGGCTCTCGCCGGGCCGCTGCGGCACCCTGCCGCGCCCGTCAATCGTGCGACTGCACCACCACCCGCTCGATCCGCCGGTCGGGCACCAGCCAGAGCAGGGCCGCACCGGCGTAGAACGCCATGCCCAGGCCCGGCGCGCACACCGAGAAGACGATGCCGGCCACGTAGATCAGCGGCGACAGCTTGCCCTTCCAGTCGCGGCCGAGCGCACCTGCCAGCGCCGACTCCGGACCCTGCACATGGATGATCGTCCGCTGCAGGATCCAGTACGCCAGGGCCGCCATCAGCAACACCACGCCATACAGCGCCGAGGGCACGGCGGCGAGGTGGTTCTCGCCCATCCAGCCGGTGGCGAACGGCAGCAGCGACAGCCAGAACAGCAGGTGCAGGTTGGCCCAGAGAATGCCACCACTCACTCTGCGCACCAGGTGCAGCATGTGGTGATGGTTGTTCCAGTAGATGCCGACATACACGAAGCTCAGCACGTAGCTGAGGAACACCGGCAGCACCGGCCACAGTGCATCCAGCGACGCACCGTGCGGCACCTTCATCTCCAGCACCATGATGGTGATGATGATGGCGAGCACGCCATCGCTGAACGCTTCGAGCCGGGTCTTGCCCATGGGTGCCTGCATCGGTGGCGGATAGATGGCCAGAGTATCTCCGGACCGGCCGCCGGCCGCACCCACCTTGCCGCCTGCGCTATTCGTGGCGCAGCGCCTCGATCGGGTCCAGCCTCGCCGCCCGGCGTGCGGGGAAGTAGCCGAACACCACGCCGATCACCGCCGAGAAGGCGAACGCCAACAGGTTGATCGACAGCCCGAACACGTAGGGCACCTCCAGCACCCGCGCCAGCACGATCGAGCCGGCCGTCGCCAGCAGCACGCCCAGCAATCCGCCGATCGAGGACAGCACCACCGCCTCGATCAGGAACTGCAGCAGCACCTCGCGTTCCAGCGCGCCGACCGCCAGGCGGATGCCGATCTCGCGGGTGCGCTCGGTGACCGATACCAGCATGATGTTCATGATCCCCACGCCGCCCACCAGCAGGCTCACCGCCGCTACCGCGCCGAGCAGCAGGGTCAGCACGCGCGTGGTGCTGGAGAGCATGTCGGCGATCTCGCGCGTGTCGAGCACGTTGAAGTCGTCCTCCTGGCCGTCGGCGATGTGCCGGCGCTCGCGCAGCAGGGCCTCGATCCGCTGTTTGGCCTGCGCGGTCGGCACGCCGGGCTGCACCGATACCAGCACCATACCCACGTCCTGGTTGCCGGCCAGCCGCCGCTGCACCGTGCGCAGCGGCATCACCACCGTGTCGTCCTGGTCGCGTCCCATCGACGACTGGCCCTTCGCCGCGAGCAGGCCAACCACCTCGCAGGAAAACTGCTTGACGCGGATCGCGCCGCCGACCGGGTTCTCGCTGCCGAACAGCTTGCTGCGCGTGGTCTCTCCCAGCACGCACACCGCTTTGCCTGCCTGCAGCTCGGTGTCAAGGAAGGGTCGCCCCGCGGCGAACTTCCAGCTTCCCGCGGTGAAGTAGTCGTTGGTGGTGCCCACCACGCTGGTGGACCAGTTGCTGGCCAGGTGCACCACGGTCACCGTGCGCGACACCACCGGCGCCACGCCGGCCAGGCCGCTTACCTGGCTCTGGATTGCACCGGCATCGGCCAGGCGGAAGGCCGCTGCGCCCGCGGTGTCGCGGGTCGGTCCCAGCCGCTGGCCGGGACGCACCATCAGCAGGTTGCTGCCGAGGCTGGCGATCTGCGCGGATACCGACGCGGTGGCGCCGTTGCCGAGCGTGACCATGGTGATCACCGCGGCCACGCCGATCAGGATGCCGAGCACGGTGAGGAAGCTTCGCGTGAGATTGCGGCGGATTTCCTTCAGCGCCAGCAGCAGCGTGTTCCAGAACATCAGGCCACCCCCGCCTGTCGCGTGTCGCTCTCCACCTGGCCGTCGACGAAGCGCACCACGCGCCGGGCATAGGCGGCCATGTCCGGTTCGTGCGTCACCATCAACACGGTGATGCCACGGTCGCGATTGAGCGCCACGATCAGGTCCATGATCTCCTGGCTGCGCTGGGTGTCGAGATTGCCGGTGGGCTCGTCCGCGAGCAGCACCGCGGGATGGGTGACGATGGCGCGGGCGATCGCGGCCCGCTGCTGCTGGCCGCCGGAAAGCGCGGCCGGCACGTGGTGTTCCCAGCCGGCCAGCCCCACGGCCGCCAGTGCCTCGCGGGCCGCGGCATGGCGTGCGGCCGGCGGCTCGCCGCGATACAGCAGCGGCAGCTCCACGTTCTCCAGCGCCGTGGTGCGCCCGAGCAGGTTGTAGCCCTGGAACACGAAACCCAGGTAATGCCGACGCAGCAGCGCCCGCTGGTTGCGCGACAGCCGCTCCACCGCGGTGCCGCGGAAGCGGTAGCTGCCGGTGGTCGGCACGTCGAGGCAGCCGAGAATGTTCATCGCGGTGGACTTGCCCGAACCGCTCGGCCCCATGATCGCCACGAACTCGCCCTCCTCCACCACCAGGTCCACCCCGCGCAGCGCCTGGAACGCCACCGCGCCCTGGCCGTAGGTCTTGGTGACGCCGGCCAGTTCGATCAGCGGCGCCGCGGCGCCATCGCCCTGGCTCACGGGGCACCGCCCAGGCTTTCGGTGATCACCCGCATGCCGGGCTGCAGCCCGCCGCCGGTCACTTCCGTCAGTTGCCCATTGCTGGCCCCGACCGTGACCGGCACCGCCAGCGGCTCGCCGTCGCGCAGCAGCCATACCTGGCGTGACTTGCCGGTCCCAGACGCCACGCGACTCGGGCCGTGCGGCGGCCGCGGCATCAGCCGGCTGACCAGGCTGCCGGAGGTCTGGCCGGACGTCGTGGATGCCGGCGTGAAACGCAGCGCGGCACTCGGCACCAGCAGCACCTGATGGCGCTCGTTGACCACGATCGCGGCGGTGGCCGTCATGCCCGGGCGCAGGCTGAGGTCGTCGTTGTTCACGGTGAGCACGGTGAGGTAGGACACTACGCCATCCTTGGTCTGCGAGCCGAAGCCCACCCGGCGGACCTTCGCCGGGTATTCGCGACCGGGGTAGGCGTCCACCGTGAAGGTTGCCGGTTGACCTTCGTGCACCAGGCCCACGTCGGCCTCGTCCACGTCCACCTGCAGCTCCATCTTCGACAGATCCTCGGCCAGGGTGAACAGCACCGGCGCCTGCAGCGAGGCGGCCACCGTCTGCCCCGGCTCGATCGAACGACTGAGCACCACGCCATCGATCGGCGAACGGATCGACGCCTTGGCCAGGTTGGTTTCGCCGGTGCTGAGCGACGCCTGCGCCTGCACCACCGCCGCCTGCGCGCTCGCCTCGGCGCCTTGCGCACGCTGCAGGGCGGCGCGTGCGGTATCGATGTCCACCTGGGCCGGCACCGTGCCGCCACTGGTGGCGTGCATGCGCGTGAGGCGACTCAGCTGCAGGCGCGTCTCGGTCACGGTGGCCGCGGCCTGCCGGACCTGGGCGCGTGCTGCGGCCAGCGCCCCGCGGGCACTGGCGATCTGGTCCGTGAGCCGCGACACGTCAAGCTGGGCCAGTACCTGGCCGCGCCTGACCGTGTCGTTCACGTCGACCTTGACCGACTCCATAATGCCGGACAGCTCGCTGCCCACGTCCACCTGGTTGGTCGGCTGCAGGTTGCCGGTGGCCGCGACCGTCACCACCAGGTTGCCGCGGGAGACCTCGGCCGTCTGGTAGCGCGGCTGGGCCGCCTGGCGACCACGCAGGAACCAGCCGTAACCGGCCACCACCACGACCAGCAGCGCGAGGACGATCAGCATCCAGCGCAGGGCCCGGCGACCGCGCCTCCTGTCCGGACCGCCGCCCAGCACCGCGGCGACTGCCGCCGCATCGGACCGCCCGGCACCGCCGGCCCCGGAATCGTCGGGCGCCTTCATCGCGATCGCCCCACGCTCACGCGACCGCGCCTCACCGTCCAAACCTTCATCGCGATACCCGTGCGAACGTGGCCGATCACCACGCCCGACACCCTAGGCCCGCGCAAGCGCAAGCGTATTGACCCCCATCAATCGCGGCTGCGTACGTCGCTGCGAAGGCCGCTTTCTACCGAACGGAATAGAACTGGAGAACGTTCCAGCCGGGGTCGTGGAGATGGAACTCGCGGGTTCCCCAGGGCGTCTGCGACGGTCTCGCCCAGGGACCTTCCGGGCCGTGCTCCTCGCTGATGCTGCCGCTCGCGACGAACTCCTCGTAGAGCGCGTCCACATCGGCCCCCCGGAAGCGGCAGGCCGGACGATCGACGGGACAAGCCCACTGCCCCGCGTCCGCCCACTGCAGGTGGATCTCCACCCCGTCCCGCCCCATGGCTGCGTACGTCGGCGCGTCGGGTGTGTCCTGGAACAACAGCGCGAAACCGGGATCGCGGTAGAAGCGCACCGACTCACCCACCTCGCGGCAGGCGAGCACGGGATGCACGGCCTGAAGGTTCGCTTTGATGCGGTGCTCCACGGAATCGGGAAGCATCTGGCATTACCGGCCGGAAGACTCTTGAAGCCCCGATCCGCCGCGAGCCCCGCTGCCATCGAGACGCTCGCTCTTGCGGCCCGCAAAGGAATCGTAGATGCGCCGATGCGCCTGGTACGACCACTGATCCTCACGTTCGTAGTAGCCGGCCACCCAGGCCTGCAGAGGCTCGAGCATGGCGTCCTGCGCCTCTTTCGAGGCGTACTTGTGCGGCTCCCAGGGACGCCGGCGGTTGTGTTCCAGGCAGGTTTCCAGTCCGGGGTTGAGGAACACCAGTTCCGTGCAATGGGCGGACGCAGCCTGAACCAGCTCGCCGTAGCAACCCTCGATCACCCAGCGATCATGCCCGGCGAGAAACGCCGCAAGGGACTCGGCAATGGCTTCGGTCGATCGCTGCACGGCGATCTTCCCCGGCTCCCAGACGATGGAGTCCAGATCGAGATGCGCCAGTCCATGCTCCGCAGCCAGCCTCTTGGCCAACGTGCTTTTGCCGGACCCGGAATTGCCGAACAGGAGAATTTTCATGGCAGGACGGGACCTGTGCATGGCGCTTTCCGTCATGGCGCGCTGCTGCACAAACGGATCCGGTGCGGGCCTTGTCCAGGGCCGCAGCGGCTCGGTCGAAAAAAGGAATCGCCACCCTTATTCATCGTCCGCGAACCGCTCCTCGCGCCAGGGATCCCCGCGCATGTGATACCCGCGCAACTCCCAGAACCCCGCTTCGTCGCGCGCGGTGAACTGCAGGCCGGTAAGCCATTTGGCGGACTTCCAGAAATACAGGTGAGGCACCAGCAATCGGGCCGGACCGCCGTGATCCGGTGGCAGCGGCTGGCCATCGTAATGGGTGGCGATCATCGCGCGTCCGCCGAGCAGATCGTCGATCCGCAGGTTGGTGGAGTAGCCGTCGGCACTGTGCGCCAGCACGAAGCCGCTGGGTGGAGCGATGCCCGCGTCGGCGAGCAGGTCGTCCAGCGCCACGCCCTCCCACGCCGTATCGAGCCTGGACCAGCGGGTGACGCAATGGATGTCGCGCACGATGCGCTGCCGGGGTAGCGCGCAGAACCCTGCCCAGTCCCAGCGCTTGATCGGCCGCACGCCGTTCCGGAGGGCCAGGCTCCAGTCCGACGTGTCCAGCGACGGCGTAGGCGCCATGGACATCACCGGAAACTTGCGCGTGGACACCTGCCGCGGAGGCAGGCGCTCGGCGCTCATGTCGACGTCGTCGACGCGGCTGGAACTGGACATATTCGGTACATCCCGGACCCTGACCACACGCGACCTTAGCACCGCCCACCCCCGGTACGCCGCCTGAACCCACCACGCGCCCGCCACGCCGCCTTCACCGCTCGCTGATCCACGCCTGCCAAGACTCGTGGCTCCCTTTCCCCACAGGAGACGAGGCGATGAAGACGATCGTACTTTCCGCCGCCCTCGCGCTGGGCCTCGCCGGCGTGGCGATGGCGCAGTCGCCGGACCATGGCGTGATGACCAAGGCACAGATCCGGACGCAGCTGCATCAGCAGGGCTACAGCGACGTCGATGATCTGGAATTCAATCACGGCATGTGGCGCGCCAAGGCCGAGAGCGGCAATGGCCACCACGTGCAGCTGCGCATCGACGCCCGCACCGGCAAGGCCTATCCGGACGACCAGAAACTGGCCCGCCTGGGTGAAGACGACATCCGTGCCGCCCTCTCCAGCGCCGGCTACACCGACGTGCACGACGTGGATTTCGATGACGGGCTGTGGACCGCCAAGGCGGAGAACAGCGCCGGCAAGCACGTGAAGCTGGACGTCGATCCGGATACCGGCAAGGTGGTCGGTACCGACGACTGAGGTCCCACCGCGGCCGGTGCGTTCACGCTCCGGCCGCGCTCCGCGCCAGGATCAGGGCGTGGCCACTTTCTCCGATTCAACCACCATGTCGAGCACGTAGACCGGCCCTTCCGAGGTATCGAAGCGCTTCACCCGCAGGACGTTGCGCATGCCGGGTTCATGCGTGTAACCCTCGATGCCCGATGCCATGACATGCCACGGCCCGGGCTCGCCGCTCTTCAGGCCGTGGGCGTCGTAATGCCGGTCCCGCACGCTCAGGCATCGAGTGTCGCCGGATGCGCCGGTATCGCAGGGCACGTCCTGCGCTGCCACCTCCAGGAATTCGACCTGCCCTGGCCCACCGTAGCGCCTCTCGGCCGTCGGCTGCCCGGTGAACTGCAACATGTCGCCGTCGGCGGTGGCCAGTTGCAGTTGGGGCATGGCTCCCTCCCGGTCGATCGAGATCGATGGCCGGCTCTTCAACCTCTGCACCACGGCCTGATCGAGGCCGCCCAGGCCGGCCTGCAGGCAGGCCATCTGGGTGGAAAGCATCGGGCCCAGCACGAGTTGTCCCTGTTCGATGTGGTAATTCGCTCCCCTGGCGTTGCACAGCTGGCCGATCGTCAGGTGATTCTGCGAGAAATCCAGCTGCACCGGCCGGTCGGGGCGCACGAACAGGGCCGCGATGCGCTTGCCAGTCGCATCGGTCGCCGACTGCAGCTTCCAGTGGTAGCCCTGCAAGGAGGTCGGATCAACCGGAACGACGGAATCCGGGGACGCGCCGGGCACCGGCTTGGCGGAGCACGCCGTACACGCCGCCAACGTCAACAGCAGCGGCAGGACGAGGTTTCGGATCGACATATCGGTGCTTCCCAGGTGGGGTGGCCGGTGGAGCATATGCCGCCCGGACAAGCCTGGTGTTAGCGCGATGTGTCCGATGCACGCGGCACGATCGCGTCCCCGGCAGGCAGACTTGCGTGCTCGCGCAGGATGCGGCGGATCTCCAGGATCGCCTGCGGCGTCTCCTGCACGCTGTGGCCGGAGACGATCACCTTTTCGCTCGCAGCGCCCGCCAGGTGTGCACTGGCATAAGGCACGAAGCCGTCGCTGGAGGCCTCCAGCGGCCCTTCCGCGCTGCGCCGGGCAATGATCGAGTGGTAGCGCACGCCGGGCACGATCGGCAGCGCGGACGTGGCCCGGAGATATGGACCGGTGTCGCGCAGTACGTTGACGCCCGTTGGCGCGGCGCGGAACAGTGCCGCCTGCTCCGGCAGTTCCCCGGCCAGCGCATCGGCAATGCGGGTGGTGGCATCCAGCAAGGTCTTCGGCAGACGGATCAGCCTGGTGACCATGCGTGCCAGCCAGTGACCCGCTACCGGCGTGCCGGCATGCGGAGCGGCGAGGAAGATCGCCTCGTCCACGCCGGGCAGCGGCTTGATGGTGAGATAGGGCGCCAACGCGGCGAGTCGCTTGCGCCGTGGAGAATCCGGAGGGGCATGGAAGATGCGCTGCCAGAGCACGTCGCCGCTGTCGACCACCAGCAACCGCGCAATCACGCCCCCCATGCTGTGGCCGATCAGCGTGACATGGTGACTGGCCGGCGCGGTGCCGGCCGGATCGAGCGCGGCGAAGGTCTGCTCCAGCGCCGCCCGGATCTGCACCAGGTTCACCGGGATCGGCGCGTTGGTCGGGTAATAGACCTCCCAGATCTGGTAGCGCCTGCGCAGCGCCTCGTCGCCCATCACCTCGTTGGCGAGATTCACCCAGGCCTCGGGACTGGAGGCCAGGCCATGGATCATCACCACGGTGAGTCGGTGGGGATCGTACGGCTGCATCAGGATCACGCGCGGATGATCGAGCGCGTTGTCGCGCCCGAGCAGGTTGTCGATCGCCTTGCGGTTGAAGCCGGACTCGGCCAGCCACAGCGCATACGGTGCGCTGAAGTTGGCCGCCAGCGGCACGGTCTGGCCGTCCAGTTGCATCGTGTCCTGGCGATACGGATCGAGCGCATCGACCACGGCCTCGCGGGTGTCGAGCACCTGCGCCAGGGTGTCGCCGGGAAATTGCAGCAACACCGTTGCCGGCAGGTACCCGGTCTCGGCGAACGGTTGCGTCGGCGCCCGCCGGGCGGCCTGGGTCGGACGCGCCACCATCACCACCTCGGCACCGAGGCCGTCCCGGCGATAGACGCTCTCGAGCCCGTCGATGCGCAGGCGGGAGGCCGGCACCATGGCTTCGAGCTTCGGCGCGCCGCGCGGCAAGGTCAGCTGGATCTCGCCGTAGCGAAGGCGCCAGCCATCCACCGCTTCGACGCTGCCCGGCGACGGTGGATGAACATGCCCCGCCCGCTGCCCCCGCGCGAACAGCAGTGCCGCGACGCGCTCCGCGGCATAGTTGTAGCTGTCGCGCATCTGCGTCTGCCGATCCTCGAAAGCGCGTTCGCGCGGCGTGCGCTCGCCGAAGAACAGATATGCGTACGCATAACGTGCGGCATCGAGGTAGTCGGCGATCGGACCTGCGGTATCGCGGTCGGCGGAGCGGTCGGCCTTGAGCGCACCGTCCAGGGCCAGCTCGGCCAGCGCCGAGAGGCGCGCGTCATTGCCCAGGATGGTCGCCTCGCGCAACGCCGCCACGCAGGGCGACGGCTCGGCCACGCAGCGATCGGGGTCGAGCCCCAGCCGCGAGATCGCGTTGCGGCTGGCATAGCTGAGATGGCCGGTGCTGAGGACATCGCCGCGACGGCCTTCGTCGTAGTCCCGCGGGTCGCCCTGCTTCACATGGACCAGCGCGCAACCGGTCAACTGCACGAGCAACAGCACGCTGGCGATCCAGCGCGCCGACACGGGCCCACTACGCCCGCCGGATCGAATCGGTGCCGTCGTATTCCCTTCCCGCATGCACGCCTCCCCGCCTGGCGCCAAGGGTACATCGCACGCCCTGCACTGCCGTTGCGCGATCATTGACGATCTTTCTCGTTGATCAGGAGCCTGCGATGACCACCATGCACGCCATCGCCATCCGGGAACCGGGTGGTCCGGAAGTACTGACGCCGTGCGAACGGCCACGTCCGGTTCCGGGGCCTGGCGAAGTGTTGATCCGGGTCGCGGCTTCCGGGGTGAATCGGCCCGACGTGTTCCAGCGCCTCGGCCGCTACCCGCCACCGCCAGGCGCCTCCGACCTGCCCGGGCTCGAGGTGGCGGGCCAGTTGGTCGAGGGCGACCTCACTGGCGACAACCCGTTTGGCCTGAAAGCCGGAGACGCCGTTTGCGCCCTGCTTGCCGGCGGCGGGTACGCCGAATACGCGGTGGCGCCGCTGGGCCAGTGCCTGCCGGTGCCCAAAGGCCTGAGCCTGCTCGAAGCTGCGGCGCTGCCGGAAAACTTTTTCACGGTATGGAGCAACGTGTTCGACCGCGGCCAGCTCGGCCGGGGCGAAGGCGGTGCCGGGGAAACCCTGCTGGTACAGGGTGGCTCCAGCGGCATCGGCGTCACCGCGATCCAGCTGGCGCACGCGCTCGGCCACCGGGTGTTCGCCACCGCCGGCAACGAGGAGAAATGCCGCGCCTGCGCCGACCTGGGTGCCGAGGCCATCAACTACCGCGAGGAGGATTTCGTGGCACGGATCAAGGCGCTGACCGACGGGCGCGGCGTGGACGTGGTGCTGGACATGGTCGCCGGCGACTACGTGCCCCGCGAACTCGACGCCATGGCCGAAGGCGGCCGGCTGGTAATCATCGCCACGCTGGGCGGCAGCGCCGCCACGATCGACGCCGGTGCGCTGATGCGCCGGCGCCACACGATCACCGGCTCGACCCTGCGCAACCGGCCGGTGGCGTTCAAGGCGGCGATCGCCCAGGCGCTGCATGAGCACGTATGGCCCTTGCTGGCCGCGGGCACGGTGCGGCCGGTGGTGCACCAGGTGTTCCCGGCGGCCGAAGCTTCACGGGCGCATGCGCTGATGGAGAGCTCGCAGCACATCGGCAAGCTGGTGCTGGCGAGGGGCTCCTGATCGTTTCCCATATTGATCCAATACGGCAACAATCAGTTCCATTGGCGCCACTATGCGCACGAAGGCATTGCGCCTAATGTCCGCCCCAGGGCGCCAACCGGCGCCAGACACATGGGAGAACGTCATGATCGAACGCCGTCCTTTCAGCACCCTCGGCGGTGCGGACCACGGCTGGCTCAACGCCAAGCACCACTTTTCGTTCGCCGGTTACCACGACCCGCGCCGGATGGGCTGGGGCGCCCTGCGCGTGTGGAATGACGACACCATCGCCCCGGGTACCGGCTTCCCGCCGCATCCGCACGCGGACATGGAAATCATCACCTACGTGCGCGAGGGCGCCATCACCCACCGGGACAACCTCGGCAACGAAGGGCGCACCGAGGCAGGCGACGTGCAGGTGATGAGCGCAGGCAGCGGCATTACCCACAGCGAATACAACCTCGAGCCGGGCACCACGCGGATCTTCCAGATCTGGATCATCCCGGACGAACACGGCCGTCCGCCCTCCTGGGGTGCCAAGCCGTTCCCGCGTGGCGATCGTGCCGGGCGCTTCGTCACCCTCGCCAGCGGATTCCAGGAGGACACCGACGCCTTGCCCCTGCGGACCAACGCGCGCGTGCTGGGCGCCACGCTGAAGGCCGGCGAGAGCACCACCTACGCGCTGGCCGACGGCCGCCACGGCTATCTGGTTCCGGCCAGTGGCAAGGTGGAGGTCAATGGCGTGTCGCTGGACGCGCGCGACGGCGCGGCCATCCGCAACGAACCGGCCCTGCGTGTCACCGCACTGGAGGACGCCGAGCTGGTGCTGGTGGACGCCGCGGCATGAACCACCCCGGCCACCCGTCGAAAGGCGGGTGGCCGGGGTCAGCGACACAATCCATGCGTCATGGCCCTGTCGCAGGTGGCGCTGCATGGAGCCCCGGTCGCCGCCAGTCGGCCTGACCATGCCGCTCGAACAGTGGCATCGCGATATGGCACTCGTCGAGGAAGTCCCCGATCGACGCGGCGGCGCCCCCGGCAGCCGTCAGCGTGAACCAGTTCCTCCGGCGCATCTTCCATCGCTGCTCACGGATCGCGGCCCGGAGGATGCCCCGCGCTTGCCGGCCCAGCCGTCCCGCGACCAAGGTTCAACTGCCCGTCACGGGGTGGCTTGCTACCCTGACGGCTGTTCCTGGACGGAGGCAGTCATGAGCGTTCCCTACGGTATCCACACCATCGACACCGGCTTCGTGCGCCCGCAATTCGACGCCGCCTACCTCGTGGTGGAAGGCGATCGCGCGGCGTTCATCGACTGCGGCACCAACTACGCCGTGCCGCGCATGCTCGCCGCGCTGGACGCCGCCGAGCTGACACCCGCGCATGTGGACTGGCTGATTCTCACCCACGTGCACCTCGACCATGCCGGCGGCGCCGGCGAGCTGATGGCCGAGCTGCCGAACGCAAAACTGGTGGTGCATCCGCGCGGGGCGCGCCACATGATCGACCCCTCGAAACTCTGGGCCGGCGCCAGTGCGGTGTACGGCGAGGCAGTGATGGACGAAACCTACGGGCGGTTGCGCCCGGTGCCGGCCGAACGCGTGATCGAGGCGGCCGACGGACACATCGTGCACCTCCAGGATCGACAGTTGCTGTGCGTCCACACGCCCGGACACGCCAAGCACCACATGGCGATCTACGACCGCCAGTCGAACGCCTGCTTCACCGGCGACACCTTCGGCCTGTCCTACCGCGATCTGGATACCGACCAGGGTCCCTTCATCATTCCGACCACCTCGCCGGTGCAGTTCGATCCGGAGGCCCTGCACGACTCGATCGACCGTCTGCTCGCGCTGGACCCCGAGGCGATGTACCTGACCCACTACGGTCGCGTGGAAGCGGTGGAACGGCTGGCTGCCGACCTTCACGCACAGATCGATGCCATGGTGGAGCTGGCACTCGAAGCCGACACCCAGCCGGATCGGTACCATCGGCTTCGTGCCTCGCTGGCCGACCTGTACTTTTCCCGCGCCCAGGCCCACGGCTGGACCAAGGGCCGCGAGGCACTGGAGGCGCTGGCGCTGGACATGGACATCACCCTCAACACGCAAGGGCTGGAAGTCTGGCTCGATGGCCGCAAGGACTCGCGCGAATGACGCCGGACCGCGCGCATCAGGCCCCCGTTGCCCGGCGGGCGCGAACCGGTGTCTCCTCTGCGGCGTCCGCCTAGGACAGACGCGAGCCGTTCGGCACCGGACGTTCGACAGTGGTGACGACGACACCCTGATCCGTGTGGAACCCGGTCAGCAGGAACTGCGAGCGGAACGGCCCGATCTGCTTCTCGGGGAAGTTGATCACGCCGACGATCTGCCGACCGACGAGATCCTCGGGGCGGTACAGCGACACGATCTGCGCACTGGTCTTGCGCTCGCCGTAGGGACCGAAGTCCGCCCACACCTTCCATGCCGGACGACGGGCCTCGGGAAACGCTTCGATCCGGGTGACGGTGCCGGCGACGATGAGCACGCGCTCGAAGTCGGCCCAGCTGATCTGTGCGGGAATGTCGGCGTCGCTCATGGACTCATGCAGTGCGCTGCGGAAAAGCCGTAGGGTAGCGGCCATGCGCGGGGCCGGCATGCCCCGTTCGCCATGCTCAGCCTTCCAGGCGGGTCTTCAGCCAGTCGTTGAACTCGTGCCACCAGTAGGTGGCCTGGGCCCCCGCAAAGCCGAATGGCCGCCAGGTGCTGGGCAGGCCGTAATCGGCGAACTGCTTCCAGCCCTCGTCGCCCTGGGCGATCGCGGCGGCGACCAGTTCGCCCGCCGCACAGGTCGGCCCCACTCCATGACCGCCGAACGCCTGCGCCCACCACAGGCCGTTGCCGTCGCTGCCGATCTGCGGCATCTGATGGCGTGCATAGCTCATCAGGCCGGACCACGCATGGTCGATGCGCACACCCTTGAGCTGCGGGAAGACCCGCAGCAGGTCCCGCGTGAGCAGCCGCTGCACGGCCTGGGGCGAACGGTTGAGCACCGAGATCCGTCCGCCCCACAGCAGCCGGCGATCGGGCAGCGGACGGTAATAGTCGAAAGCAAAACGGCTGTCGTAGATCGCCGCTCGCGTACGCAGGCAGTCGTCCAGGCGGTCCCCGAGCGGCTCGGTCACCATCACGTAGGTCGCGATCGGCAGGATCGCGCGATCGATCGGTTTCTGCAGCCCCGCGAGGTATCCCCCGCAGGCGAGCACCACCTGGTCGGCGAAGATCTCGCCCTGCGCCGTGGCGATCCTCCAGCGCAGACCGACGCGCTCCATGCGCTTTGCCGCGGTTCCTTCATGGATCGACACACCCTGCCCCGCCGCCGCCGCGGCCAGGCCGATGGCGTAGTTCAGTGGATGCAGGTGCAGCGCGTCGCGTTCGTAAAGCCCGTCGAAATAGCGTTCGCTGCGCACGCGGTCGCGCAGCTCGGCCTGATCGAGCCATTCCCAGTGCACGCCGTAGCGTTCGGCCAGCAGGCTCTGACGGTCGCGCAATACGGCCGGGTCGCGAAACCAGTTGGCCCAGATCACGCCTTCATCCACGGCGTCGCAGGCGATGTCGTAGCGGGCGACACGGTCGCGGATGCGGTGTACGGCCGCCGTGGTCAGCCCGAACAGCGCGCGTGCGCGCTCGGCACCGAGCTGGTCGAGCAGCGACTGCTCGCCGAGCGAGTAGCCGGCAAAGACGAAACCACCGTTGCGCCCGGAAGCACCGAAGCCCACCTGCTCGCGCTCAAGCAGTACCACATCGGTGACACCACGCTCGGCCAGACCCAGCGCGGTATTGAGCCCGGCGTAACCGCCACCGATGATCGCCACGCGGGCCTCGCGCCGGCCTTGCAGCGGCGCGAAAGGCGTGTAGGCATTCGCGGTGGCGCGGTAGTAGGAGGCGGCCGGTGCAGATGGCATCACGGGAAGGGCGGACCGGCTATCGACGAAGTCCGGAGGATAACCGTATTACCGCCATCGGCGGGGTCCACGACGTCCGGCCCGGATCGAGCGCAGGACCGAACGCCGCAGATGGAAGACAACGCCGTCAGTGGGTGGCAACGAATTCGCGCACCACGGCAGCCAGCTTCGGATCCTGCATGGCCATATGCATGGTGGCGCGTACCAGGCCGGCCTTGTTGCCGCAGTCGAAACGGGTGCCCTGGAAACGGTAGGCCAGCACCTTGCCCTGCTCCTTGAGCAGCGCCTCGATGGCGTCGGTGAGCTGGATCTCGCCACCGGCTCCGGGCGTGGTGCGCTCGAGCAGCTCGAAGATGCGCCCGGGCAGCACGTAGCGACCGACCACGGCGAGATTGGAGGGCGCGTCCGCCGGCTTCGGCTTTTCCACCATGTGGCGGATCTCGGCGCTGCGCTCGTCCACCGGCGTGGCGGCCACGATGCCGTACTTGTCGGTTTCGTCGCGCGGCACTTCCTCCACGGCGATCACGCCCGCGCCGCCCTGCGCCTGGGAGAGCTCCGCCATCTGCCCCAGGGCACCGCGGCCGGTATTCCAGATCAGGTCGTCAGGCAGGATCACCCCAAACGGCTCGTCGCCGACCACCGGCTTGGCGCACAGCACCGCGTGGCCGAGGCCGAGCGCTTCGGGCTGGGTGACGAAGATCGCCCTCACGTGCCTGGGCAGCGTGCCCTGCACCATTGCCAGCAGGTCGGACTTGCCCTTCTCCTGCAGCTTGGCCTCCAGCTCGTAGGCCTTGTCGAAATAGTCGGCGATGGCGTGCTTGTAACGGTTGGTGACGAACACCAGGGTGTCGGCCCCCGCGTCGACCGCCTCGTCCACCGCGTACTGGATCAGCGGACGATCCAGCACCGGCAGCATCTCCTTGGCCACCACCTTGGTGGCCGGGAGAAACCGGGTGCCGAGTCCGGCGACGGGGAACACCACCTTGCGCAACGACTTGCTCACTTACCTTTCTCCAGTCTCTTGGCGACGGATGGATACGACGTTGGCCGGCTGCGCCGTCTCGCTCCAGCGGAACGAGGGCAACAGACTGGACACGCAACGCCGCAGTTCCTCTTCATCGAAGCGGTCGACCGCTTCCGCCGATTTGTTGATGGCCGCCACCAGCAACTCCCAGGCCACCTCGCGGTGCTGTGCCAGGAAGATCTTCGCGTGGGCGGTCTCGCTATAGTTTTCCTGCGCGTGGAACAACTCCTCGAACAACTTCTCGCCCGCTCGCAGCCCGGTATAGACAATGGGGATCTCGGTGCCTGGTTTCTTTCCAGCCAGCCGGATCATCTGCTCGGCCAGATCGCGGATCTTCACCGGCTCCCCCATGTCCAGCGCGAAGATCTCTCCGCCGCGGCCCAGGGTGGATGCCTGCAGGATCAACTGGCACGCCTCCGGAATCGTCATGAAGTAGCGCGACATCTCCGGGTGGGTGACGGTAACCGGCCCACCGTCACGGATCTGTTGACGGAACAGCGGCACCACCGAGCCGGCCGAGTCGAGTACGTTGCCGAAGCGCACGGTGATGAAGCGGGTCGACGAGCGGGCACTGAGGTTCTGGCACCAGATCTCCGCGATGCGCTTGCATGCCCCCATCACGCTGGTGGGATTCACGGCCTTGTCGGTGGAGATCAGCACGAAGCACCCGACGCCGTGCTCGTGGGCCAGTTCGGCGACCTGGCGCGTGGCGAGCACGTTGTTGCGGAAGGCCGTACGCAACTGGCTCTGCAACAGCGGCACGTGCTTGTAGGCGGCCGCATGGAAAACCACCTGCGGCTTGTGGTCGACGAACACCTGCGCCATCGCGACGCGGTCGCCGCAATCGGCCAGTACGCCATCCAGAATCAGCTCGGGGAAATCCGCAGCCAGTTCCTTGGCCACGCGATAGAGGTTGTACTCGCTGTTGTCGACCACGGTCAGCGCCGCCGCGCCGAGCCGCGCCACCTGGCGACACAGCTCCGAACCGATCGAGCCACCGCCACCGGTCACCATCACGCGCTGGCCGGTGAGATTCTCGCGGATCGCAGTCCAGTCGAGCTGGATGGCATCGCGCCCGAGCAGATCCTCGATCGCGACCTCCTTGATCTCGTTGAAATGGGCGCGCCCGGCAACGACGTCCTCGAGCCGCGGAACCGTGCGATAGGGCAGTCCGGTGGAGTCGCACAGCTCGACCACCCTGCGCATCTGCGCCGTGGACGCGCCGGGCAACGCGATCAGCAACATTTCCACGCCGGTCTCGCGCGCCACATCAGGCAGATCCTCGAACCGCCCCAGTACCGGACAGCCGCTGATCTTGGCGCCGCGCAGGCTGCCCAGATCGTCGACGAACCCCACCACATTGAAACGGCTGTCCCGACGCAGGTCGCGCAACAGCGCCTCCCCGGCCCGGTCCGCGCCGACAATGAGGACGCGCTTGGCCGGCCTGGACTCGAACAGGTCGACGCGACTGTCCTTCCAGAACCGATAAAGCAGTCGCGGCGCCCCGAGCAGGGTGGCGAGGATCACCGGGTAAAGCAGCAGCACCGAACGGGGAACCCCGGCGAGCCGGTCGTAGAGGAACAGCACCAGGCCGATCACCAGGCTGCCGGCCACGGCTGCGCGCAGGATGTTCCACAGGTCCGGCAGGCTGGCGAACCGCCACACACCCTTGTACAGACCGGTCCAGGCAAAAAGCAGGCCCTGCACGGCCAGGACCAGCGGAAATTCCAGGGCGAAGAAGCTGACCACTTCATCCGGCTTCATCGCATAGCGAAGCGCCTTGGCAAGCCACCAGGCGATAGCGGCCACGGCGAGGTCGTGCACCACCACAGCCGCGCGCGGGTGAATCGCTGCGATGAACTTACGAACCGACATCAGAATTTCCGCTCCCTAGCTCGCCGAAGGCAACGCCGCTTCAGCATCATCCAGACCACCAACGACACGCCGTAGACCACGGCAAAAACCATCCAGCCTTCCGCGCCCATGCGCCATGCGGCATACGCCGCCGGAGCGCACACCAGCAGGTTCCAGGCCGTGTACGACCCGGACACCGCTCCATGGGACCTCCCCCCGCGAACCATCCACTGGTAAAGATGTTCGCGATGCGCACTGTACCAGCGGCGACCTCGCCAGATCCTGACCAGCAGCGTCATGCCGGCGTCGGTGAAGAACGCCGAGCACAGGATGGCGGCTGGCCAGCACGTGGCGGGGGCGATCTGCCAGAGCATCGCTCCGATGGCGAAAACCAGAAACCCCAACGAGCCGCTTCCGACATCGCCCATGAAGATGCGGGCCGGTGACCGGTTGTATACCCAGAATCCCGCCGTCGCGAATCCCACCGCAAGCGCCGCGATGGCCAGCCCATAGGCCGGCTGAGCCAGGGCCAGCGCAAGGCAAGCCAGCCCCGCCATCACGAACATCGCCTGCTGTGCCAGCAGGCCATCAATGCCGTCCATGAAATTGTGCAGGTTGATGCTCCCCACGCCGACGAACAGCAGGAGCGGCAACCACCACGCCGGGACGCCGGCGGTCCACATGGCCAGCACCAGCAATCCGGCAGCTGCCGTCTGCGCCATCAGCCTGGGGATGATCGGAAGCGGGCGGTGATCGTCCCACCATCCGGTCAGCGCCACGCAGGCCAGACCCAGCCAGACGGCAGCAAGCGTCAGCCGGTGCTCGGCCGACACAACGTCCAGGGCAATGACCGGCAAGCCGATCAACACGGCGACGACGATGCCGATCCCGCCGCCGCGCGGAGTCGGGATGGTATGGGAGCGCCGCTGTCCAGGCTGGTCCAGCATGCCACGGCGGTGCGCATAGGCGATTGCCGCCCGCACCACCGCAAGGGCGACGAGGAAGCAAAACGGTGGAAGCAACAAGGCCGACCCTGGCAAGACCATTCCGCGCTACTCGTTGGCCACGCCATGGATGGGGCGGATCGTGCTCCAGCTCTTGCAGCTGGGGCACTGCCAATGGTGTGCCTTGGCACCGAAGCCGCAACGGCTGCAGCGGTACATCGCCTGACCTTCGAGCAATTTCCGGGTGAGATCGCGAAGAATCAGGAAATTGTCCCGCGCCTCGCCCTGGATCTTGTCCATCGTGGCATCGATCAGGGCCATCAGGCCGCGCACCGAGGGGCGCTGGCGCAGTTGTCCGGTGAGAAAGTCGACCGCCACCCGCTCGCCGTCGCGCTGTTGATACAGCCGGGTCAGTGCCAGCACCGGCGAGATGCCGTGATAGCGGGTCAGGATGTCCTGCAGGAACGTTTCGGCACGCGCCATCTGCTGCGTACAGGCATAGCTGTGCAGCAGCGGAGGCAGGATTTCGGGCACAAACGCCACGTCCGCCGCCACGGCCGCCTCGTAGGCGGTGATGGCATCGTCATGCTCGCCCTGTTCGGCGTGCAACCGCCCGGTGAGCATGAAGGCACGGACACAGTCCGGCTGGCATTCGAAAGCCTGCTTGAGGTAACCCGCCGCCTCGGCGCGGGCACCCGCCTGGCGCGAACGTTCGGCCAGCTCGCAGTAGAACTGCGCCACCATGGCCGACTCGTCTTCGCCGGTCATCGCCTCCAGCCGGCGGGCGTGTTCGATCGCCTTGTGCCAGTCGCGCTCGTGCTGGTAGATCGCAATCAGGTGACGCAGGGCCGATGGAGCATGCGCATCCATCGCCACCAGGTCGCAGAACAGGGTCTCGGCGCGATCCAGCAGACCCGCCCGCATGTAGTCCTCGCCCAGTTCGAGCAGGGCGACGGTTTTCATCGCATCGGACAGCCCCTGGCGCGAGACCAGATGCTGGTGCAACCGGATGGCGCGATCCACCTCGCCACGCCGACGAAACAGGTTGCCCAGCGCGAGGTGGGTCTCCACGGTATCGCGGTTGTACTCGGCCAGCTTGAGGAACACCTCGATGGCCTTGTCCTGTTCTTCGTTGAGCAGGTAGTTCAGACCGCGGAAGTAGTCCGAGGAAAGTTCGCTCACCCGGGCGCCGGAACGACGCACACCGGCGCGCCGCGAAGTCCACCATCCGCTCAGGAAAGCTACTGGCAGAAGCAACAACGCATACAGGGGATTCATGGAGCGCGGGACGCCTCGCCTGGTACCCGCGACGAGCGCTTCCCACGGGACGGCCGACGGAACCGGCCCAGCCATGCCGTCAACCCGCCAAGCAGCCAGCCGACCAGCAACGCCGCCAGCAGGGCCGCCCCTTTGGGCAGCGACAGGCTCGCAAAACCGAAGTCGTAGACGACCAGGTCGGCATTGAGCGCCCCGAGCATGACGCCAAGGGCAACGAAAGCGATCACGACGAGCAGGATGAGCAAGCGCATCCGATGACTTTACCCGATCGCCCCAAGCCGGCACAGATCAAGGGGCCCGAAAAACAAAAGGCAGGATCGACCTCGCGGTCGCCTGCCTTCATCTCTGGCCCGGATGGGCCAGCCCAACGGGTATCAGCCTTCGGCCGACTCGGCCGCCTGGTTCACCCGCTCGCGGAGCTCCTTGCCTGGCTTGAAGTGCGGCACGTGCTTGCCCGGAAGCGCCACCGCCTCGCCGGTCTTGGGGTTGCGCCCCATGCGCGGCGGACGATAGTGCAAGGCAAAACTGCCGAACCCCCGGACCTCGATGCGTTCGCCGTTGGCCAGTGCATGGCTCATCTGCTCGATGACGCTCTTCACGGCCAGCTCGACATCACCGAACGCAAGATGCTGCTGGCGCTTTGCCAGCGCCTCGATCAACTCGGATTTGGTCATGGGTCCCCAATGTCCGTGACGTGGTACTGCGGGGCGGCCAGAGGGCCGCCCCGCATCCTGCTAAGGCTCGTACAGGAGTTACTCGGCCTTGTTGAGCTGCTCCTGGAGCAGCGCGCCGAGCTTGGTGGTACCGCTGCTGGCCGAACCGTAGTCAGCCATCAGATCCTGCACATCGTCCTCGTCCTTGGCGCGGATCGACAGCGACAGCTGGCGACCCTTGCGGTCCATGCCGGTGAACTTGGCCTCGACCTTGTCGCCCACCTTCAGATGCTGGGTGGCGTCGTCGATGCGCTCCTTGGCGATGTCGTTGGCGCGGATGTAGCCCTCCACGCCATCGCCCAGATCGACCACCGCACCCTTGGCGTCGACTTCCTTCACCGTACCGGTGACGACCGTGCCGCGCGAGTGGTTGGCCATGAACTGACCGAACGGATCCTGCTCCATCTGCTTGATGCCGAGGGAGATGCGCTCGCGCTCCGGATCCACGGCCAGCACCACGGCCTCGATCTCGTCGCCCTTCTTGAAGTTGCGCACCAGATCCTCGCCCGACGCCTGCCAGGAGATGTCCGACAGGTGGACCAGGCCGTCGATGCCGCCGTCCAGGCCGATGAAGACGCCGAAATCGGTGATCGACTTGATCTGACCGGAGACCTTGTCGCCCTTCTTGTGCATGGCGGCGAAGGCTTCCCACGGGTTCGAGCGGGTCTGCTTGATGCCCAGCGAGATGCGGCGACGCTCTTCATCCACGTCCAGCACCATGACCTCGGTCTCGTCACCGACCTGCACCACCTTGGCCGGGTTGACGTTCTTGTTGGTCCAGTCCATCTCGGACACGTGCACCAGACCCTCGACGCCCGGCTCGATCTCGACGAAGCAGCCGTAATCGGTGACGTTGGAGACCTTGCCGAACAGGCGGCTGCCGACCGGGTAGCGGCGCGAGATGGCCACCCACGGATCGTCGCCCAGCTGCTTCAGGCCCAGCGAGACGCGGTTGCGCTCGCGGTCGTACTTCAGCACGCGCACTTCCAGCTCGTCGCCGACGTTGACGACTTCGGACGGGTGACGCACGCGCTTCCACGCCATGTCGGTGATGTGCAGCAGGCCATCGATGCCGCCCAGGTCCACGAACGCGCCGTAGTCGGTGAGGTTCTTGACCGTACCCTTCACCACCGCGCCTTCGGTCAGGCGCTCCAGCAGCTTCTCGCGCTCCTCGGAGAACTCGGTCTCGACGACGGCGCGGCGGCTGACGACCACGTTGTTGCGCTTGCGGTCCAGCTTGATGATCTTGAACTCGAGTTCCTTGCCCTCGAGGTACACCGGGTCGCGGACCGGGCGCACGTCGACCAGGGAGCCCGGCAGGAACGCGCGGACATCCTTGATGTCGACGGTGAAGCCGCCCTTGACCTTGCCGGAGATCATGCCGGTGATGGTCTCTTCCTTGTCGAAGGCCGTCTCGAGGTCGTCCCACACCATCGAGCGCTTGGCCTTCTCGCGGGAGAGCTTGGTCTCGCCGAAGCCGTCTTCCAGGGCGTCCAGGGCAACCTTTACCTCGTCGCCCACCTGCACTTCCAACTCGCCCTTCTCGTCCTTGAACTGCTCGATCGGGACGATGCCTTCGCTCTTCAGGCCCGCGTTGATCACGACGACGTCGTTGCGGATCTCCACCACGATGCCCGTGACGATGGCGCCCGGCTTGAGCTTGGCGATGGCCTGCTGGCTCTGTTCAAACAGCTCGGCAAAACTTTCAGTCATGTTGATTCCAGAAATGAGAAAAGGCCGTAGTTCCTGCGCGCCGTCGGATGTAAAGCGCAGAAACGGATCGGCCCACCGGTTGTGGGTGATCGGGGTCGCCCCTCTTCACCGTTGACCAAAACCCCATGCCGCGGCAGGGGCGCTTGTTGCCGGCCTGCGGCCCTCAGGACCGCACGACGGCGAATACTTTCGCGACGACCTCGTCGATGGGCATGCCGGTGGTGTCCACCAGAACCGCATCGTCGGCAGGCTTGAGCGGAGCGACGGCCCGGGAAGCGTCGCGGGCGTCACGCGCCTCAATCTCGCGCTGAAGGCCGCTGAGTGTAACGCTCAGACCCTTTTCCTTCAACTGCTTATAGCGTCTTTTCGCCCGTTCGGCCGCACTGGCGGTGAGGAATACCTTGTGGGCGGCATCCGGGAAGATCACCGTCCCCATGTCGCGCCCATCGGCAACCAGCCCCGGGGCCTTGCGAAACCCCAGCTGGAGATCCACAAGTGCCTGACGCACCGAGGGAATCGAGGCGATGGCCGAGGCCGCGGCACCCGCCGTTTCCGTGCGCAGTTCGTCCGTGGCATCGTGCCCGTTCACCAGCACACGCGTATCCCCGCCGTCCGCCGACGGGAGGAAGCGGATTTTCGTGGATTGCGCGCAACGGGTGACCGCATCGACATCGGACAGGTCCAGTCCGGCCGCCCCGGCGGCATAGCCCACCGCCCGGTACAACGCTCCGGAATCGAGCAGGCGCCAGCCGAGGCGCTCGGCGACCAACCGGCTGACGGTACCCTTGCCCGATCCCGATGGCCCGTCGATGGCAAGCACAGGCACGACAACGGCACGGGACATGGGCGGTTTCCTCAGGCAAAGGCCGTCATCTTACCGCGTTGACCCCTCCCCGGGTGCGTGCTATCAAGCCGGCCACTGCCCGCTCCGGGCAAGGGGGCAAGCATCTCATGAGCGATCTCCGTCACGCCTTCGAGCGTGCGGCCGAGGACGTCAAACGGCTGGGCACGCGGCCGGACAACGACACCCTGCTGAAGCTCTACGCCCTGTTCAAGCAGGGCTCCGAAGGCGACGTCCACGGTGAGCCTCCCGGCTTTTTCGATTTCGTCGGCACCGCGAAGTACGAGGCCTGGGCCAAGCTGCGCGGCACCCCGAGCGACGAGGCCATGCAGCATTACATCGCCCTGGTCGAACGACTGCTGCCGTGAGCGCCACCGCGGCAAGCTTGCTTTTCCCACCGCGTTGCGGGCAGATTCATACGATCGTTTGATCGGAACCCCGCCATGTCCTACCCGCACCTGCTGGCCCCGCTCGACCTGGGTCACGTGACCCTGCCCAACCGGGTGCTGATGGGCTCGATGCACACGGGCCTGGAGGATCGTGCTGCCGACTTCGACAAGTTGGCCGCCTATTTCGCCGAACGCGCCAGGGGCGGCGTCGGCCTGATCGTGACCGGCGGCATCGCGCCGAGCATCGAGGGCTGGCTGAAGCCGTTCGGCGGGCGACTGTCGATGCCCTGGCATGTCGCGCGGCACCGCAAGGTGACCCGTGCCGTGCATGCCGAGGGCGGCCGCATCTGCATGCAGATCCTCCACGCCGGGCGGTACGGCTATCACCCACTCTCCGTCGCGCCGTCGAAGATCCGGTCGCCGATCACGCCATTCACGCCCCGCGCACTCTCGGCCCGCGGCGTCGAGCGCACCATCGGCGACTTCGTGCGCAGCGCGAAACTGGCCCGCGAGGCCGGCTACGACGGCGTGGAGGTGATGGGCTCGGAGGGCTATCTGATCAACCAGTTCCTGGTCGAGCGCACCAACCGCCGCCAGGACGCGTGGGGCGGCGACGCCCGGCGCCGGATGCGCTTCCCGGTCGAGATCGTCAGGCGCACCCGCGAGGCGGTCGGCAAGGATTTCATCATCATCTACCGCCTGTCGATGCTCGATCTGGTCGAGCAGGGCCAGAGCCGGGAGGAGATCGTTGCACTGGGCCAGGCGATCGAGGCCGCCGGCGCCAGCATCATCAATACCGGCATTGGCTGGCACGAGGCCCGCATCCCCACCATCGTCACTTCGGTGCCGCGTGGCGCCTTCACCTGGGTGACCCGACGGATGAAGCAGGAAGTGGGCATCCCGCTGGTCACCACCAACCGCATCAACATGCCCGAGGTCGCGGAGCGGATCCTCGCCGACGGCGACGCCGACATGGTCTCGATGGCGCGACCGTTGCTGGCCGACCCGGACTGGGTGCGCAAGGCGATGGACGACCGTGCCTCGCGCATCAACACCTGTATCGCCTGCAACCAGGCCTGCCTGGACCACGTGTTCCAGAACCGCCGCGCCAGCTGCCTGGTGAACCCGCGCGCCTGTCACGAGACCGAGCTCACCATCACACCGGCGGCGAAGCGCAAGCGCATCGCCGTCGTCGGCGCGGGACCGGCGGGCATGGCTTGCGCGAGCGTGGCCGCCGAACGCGGCCACGCCGTCACCCTGTTCGACCAGGCCGACCGCATCGGCGGCCAGTTCAATTACGCCAAGCGCATCCCGGGCAAGGAGGAGTTTCACGAGACCCTGCGCTATTTCAGCCACCGCCTTGCCGACGCGGGAGTGACGCTGCGGCTGGACACGCGCGCCGACGCCGCCATGCTGTCCGCCGGATCCTTCGACGAAGTGGTGCTGGCGACCGGCATCACGCCGCGCCGGATTGCCTTCCCGGGCAGCGAGGACCCGCGCGTGCTGAGCTATCTCGACGTACTCGCGCACGATCGCCCGGTGGGTCACAAGGTCGCGATCATCGGCGCCGGCGGCATCGGGTTCGACGTCGCGGAATTCCTCGTCGAGAACCCGCCCGCGCCGAGCACGGACATCCGGCGCTGGAGCCACGAATGGGGCGTCGACATGGCGCTGGCCGCCCGCGGCGGCCTGGATGCACCGGCGCCCGAGCCGCCCGCACGCCAGGTCTGGCTGTTGCAGCGTAGCGAAGGCCGTCCCGGCGCGCGGCTGAACAAGACCACCGGCTGGGTTCATCGCGCCACGCTCAAGTCCAAGCAGGTGCAGATGCTCGGCGGCGTCACCTACGAGCGCCTCGACGATCAGGGTCTGCACATCAGCGTGGCAGGCCAGCCGACCGTGCTCCCGGTCGACCATGTGGTGGTCTGTGCCGGCCAGGAGCCCTTCCGGCCGCTGGTCGATTCGCTTGCAGCCTCAGGAGTGACCACCCATGTCATCGGCGGTGCCGACGTGGCGGCGGAGCTCGACGCCAAGCGCGCCATCGATCAGGGCACGCGCCTGGCTGCATCGCTCTGAAGAAGGGTGCCGGAGGACGTTGTTTCCCGCGGAGAAAGCTCCGCGGGAAACAGAAAAAGAAACGCCCCGCGAAACGACGCATCGACGGGCGGCTCAGGGGGGATGCCGGCGGTCGAGGGGGAGAGCGTCGCTGCGGGGCGGGGCCGCGCCACCCGGGGGAGGGGAAAGGTGGCGGACAAGTGGAATTCTAGGCTCGCCCTAAAAACAGCGCCAATATATATTTCCCGCCAGACTAATCTGATTTCCCTATATGTTTGATTTCCGTCAGCTGCGTTACTTCGTGGCCGTCAGCGAGGAGCTGAGCTTCACTCGCGCGGCTCGACGACTGCACCTGTCGCAACCGCCGCTCTCCCAGCAGATACAGGCGCTGGAGCAGGATCTCGGCGTACGCCTGCTCGAACGCACGAAACGGTCGGTCTCGCTGACCGGCCCGGGGCGCATCTTCCTCGATCATGCCCGGCAGATCCTGGCCAAGGCGGACGATGCGCGCGCCCAGGTGGTGGCCGCCGCGGCCGGCCACAGTGGCCAGCTGCGGCTGGCCTATACGGTATCGGTATCATTCCATCCCGCCCTGCCCCGGATCCTGCTGCGCTATGGACAACTGGCGCCGAACGTGCGGGTGGAGCTCAGTGAGCTCTACACCGAACCGCAGTTCGAAGCGCTGATGGACGGCCGGATCGACGTCGGCTTCGTCCGCGACGAGCCCCGGCGGGCGATCGACGCCCGGTCGCTGCGCATGACCGTGCTGGACCGCGAACCGCTGCTGCTGGCCCTGCCGTCCGGCCACCCGTTGTCCGGCCGCAGCAGCCTGCGGCTGGACGAGGTGGCGCAGGAACCCTTCGTCGCGCAGCCGCGCGAGGTGGCCGTGACACTGTACGACCGCCTGCACCAGCTCGCGCAGAAGGCCGGATTCCAGCCCCGGATCCAGCGCCACGTGCAGCAGGTGAACGGCATGCTGGCAATGGTTGCCGCCGGCCTCGGCCTGGCGCTGGTACCTGCGACGATGCGCACGGTCCGGCTGGCCGGGCTGGCGTACGTCCCGGTCGAGGATCCCGACGCCTACATGCTCCTGGCCGTCGCCAGCCGGGCCAACGACACCTCGCCTGCCCTGGCCCAGTTCCTGGCCGTGGTCGCTGAAACGGCGACCGTCCGCAGCTTGTGATGACCTTGAAAGCACGCTACAATCGCGGACTTGAATTTTTCTTTGGTTCCAGGAGCTGGCCGTGAAGGTGCTTTCCTCTTTGAAGTCCGCCAAGCAGCGGCACCGTGACTGCAAGGTTGTGCGCCGTCGCGGCAAGGTGTTCGTGATCTGCAAGAGCAACCCGCGTTTCAAGGCCCGTCAGCGCTGATCCCCGCGCGACGAGCTACAAAAAAGGCCGCGAAAGCGGCCTTTTTTGTGCCCGGCTCCGGAACCGGACCGCTTGTCGAACCGCCGGTGCCCCGCCCGCAGGCGAGGCACCGGCGATCCTGGATCACTCGTAGCGCACGTCCACGATCTCGTAGTGCTTGACGCCGTTCGGCGCGGTGAACTCGAAGCTGTCCCCCGCACTCTTGCCGATCAGGGCGCGCGCAATCGGGGACGACACCGCGATCAGCCGCTTCTTGATGTCGGCCTCCAGGTCGCCCACGATCTGGTACGTCACCGCCTCGCCGCTGTCCTCGTCCTCCAGGTCGACGGTGGCGCCGAACACGACCCGGTTGCCAGCCCCGAGCCGGGTGATGTCGATCACCTCGGCCGTGGACAGCGCCGCTTCCAGCTCGGCGATGCGGCCCTCGATGAAGCTCTGCTGCTCGCGGGCGGCGTGGTACTCGGCGTTTTCCTTGAGGTCGCCGTGGGCGCGGGCTTCCGCGATCGCAGCGATCACCTTGGGACGGTCCACGGATTTCAGGCGATCCAGTTCGCCACGCAGGCGCTCGGCGCCCGCCCTGGTCATCGGTGCGCGACTCATGCGCTCAACTCCCTGTGCAGTTCCTGCAGGCTGTGCACCTCGCCCGCGCCGTGGAAATCCAGCGAGTGGATCAAGGCCCGGGCACCGGCGACGGTGGTGGAATAGGTGACGCGGTGCTGCAGCGCCTCGCGCCGGATCGAGAACGAGTCGGCGATCGCCTGCTTGCCCTCGGTGGTGTTGACGATATAGACGATCTCGCCGTTCTTGATCAGGTCGACAATATGCGGCCGGCCCTCGAGCACCTTGTTGACGCGCTCGCAGATCACGCCGTGCTCGGTCAGGAACGCCGCCGTGCCGGCCGTCGCAACGAGGCTGAAGCCGCGCTGGATCGCATCGCGGGCCACCGGCAGCAGGCGCTCCTTGTCGGCATCGCGCACCGACACGAACACCTTGCCCTTGGGCGGCGTCTTGATGCCGGCCGCATCGTGGCCGCGTGCGAAGGCGGCGCCGAAGCTGCGGCCCACGCCCATCACCTCGCCGGTGGAACGCATCTCCGGGCCGAGGATCGGATCGACGTTCTGGAACTTCAGGAACGGGAAGATCGCTTCCTTGACCGAGTAGTACGACGGGATCACCTCGCGGGTCGCGCCCTGCTCGGCCAGCGAACGGCCCGCCATGCAACGCGCGGCGATCTTGGCCAGCGGTACGCCGGTGGCCTTGGAGACGAACGGCACCGTGCGCGAGGCGCGGGGGTTCACTTCAAGCACGTAGACCGTGTCGCCCTGGATCGCGAACTGGGTATTCATCAGGCCGATGACCTTCAGTTCCCTGGCCATCTCCGCAACCTGGCGGCGCAGCTCGTTCTGCACCTCGCCCGACAGGGAGTACGGCGGCAGCGAGCAGGACGAGTCGCCCGAATGCACGCCGGCCTCCTCGATGTGCTCCATGATGCCGCCGATCAGCACCTCGCCGGTGGCGTCGGCGATGATGTCCACGTCCACCTCGACGGCATGGTCGAGGAAGCGGTCCAGCAGCACCGGCGAGTCGTTCGACACCTGCACCGCATCGCGGATGTAACGGGCGAGGTCGGCGTCGTCGTACACCACCTCCATCGCGCGGCCGCCGAGCACGTAGCTGGGACGCACCACCAACGGATAGCCGATCTCGCGCGCCAGCGCCAGCGCCTCGTCGGCGTTGCGCGCAGTGCGGTTCGGCGGCTGGCGCAGGCCCAGCTTGTGGATCATCTGCTGGAAGCGCTCGCGGTCCTCGGCCAGGTCGATCGAGTCCGGCGTGGTGCCGATCACCGGCACGCCGGCGGCCTCCAGCGCCCGGGCCAGCTTCAGCGGGGTCTGGCCGCCGTACTGCACGATCACGCCCTTCGGCTGCTCCAGGTCGACGATCTCCAGCACGTCCTCGAGCGTGAGCGGCTCGAAGTACAGGCGGTCGGAAGTGTCGTAGTCGGTGGAGACGGTTTCCGGGTTGCAGTTGACCATGATGGTCTCGAACCCGTCCTCGCGCAGCGCCAGCGCGGCGTGCACGCAGCAGTAGTCGAACTCGATGCCCTGGCCGATGCGGTTCGGGCCGCCACCGAGCACGATCACCTTCTGGCGGTCGCTCGGGTTGGCTTCGCACTCCTCCTCATAGGTGGAGTACATGTAGGCGGTGGTGGTGGCGAATTCGGCGGCGCAAGAATCCACCCGCTTGTACACCGGGCGGATGCCCAGCGTGCGGCGCAGGTGGCGCAGCGCCGCCTCGTCGGTACCGACCAGCTCGGCCAGCCGCGCATCGGAAAAGCCCAGCCGCTTGAGCTGGCGCAGGCGCGCCGCGTCCAGCGCGGTGACGCCCTGCTCGCGCACGGCGTTCTCGGCCAGCACGATGTCCTCGAACGCGGCGAGGAACCACGGATCGACGCGGCTGAGGCTGTGCACCTCTTCCAGCGACAGGCCGGCGCGGAACGCATCGGCCAGGTGGAACACGCGGTCGGGACGCGGCTCGCGCAGTTCGCGCTTGAGCTTGGCCAGGCCCTCGTCGCTGGACAGGTCCAGCCCGGTCGGGTTGAGGCCGGTCTTGCCGATCTCCAGACCGCGCAGCGCCTTCTGCAGCGATTCGTGGAAGCTGCGACCGATCGCCATCACCTCGCCCACCGACTTCATCTGGGTGGTCAGGCGGGCGTCGGCCTGCGGGAATTTCTCGAACGCGAAGCGCGGGATCTTGGTGACCACGTAGTCGATGGTCGGCTCGAACGAGGCCGGGGTCAGGCCGCCGGTGATGTCGTTCTTCAGTTCGTCCAGCGTGTAGCCGACCGCCAGCTTGGCGGCGATCTTGGCGATCGGGAAACCGGTGGCCTTGGACGCCAGCGCGGAGGAGCGCGACACGCGCGGATTCATCTCGATGACCACCACGCGGCCGGTCTCGGCATTGATGCCGAACTGCACGTTGGAGCCGCCGGTGTCCACGCCGATCTTGCGCAGCACCGCGAGCGAGGCGTCGCGCAGGCGCTGGTATTCCTTGTCGGTGAGGGTCTGCGCCGGCGCCACGGTGATCGAGTCGCCGGTGTGCACGCCCATCGGATCGAGGTTCTCGATCGAGCAGACGATGATGCAGTTGTCCGCCTTGTCGCGGACCACCTCCATCTCGAACTCCTTCCAGCCGAGCACGGACTCCTCGACCAGCACCTCGTGCACCGGCGAGAGGTCGAGGCCGCGCTTGACGATCTCCTCGAACTCCTCGACGTTGTAGGCCACGCCGCCGCCGGAACCGCCCAGCGTGAAGCTGGGGCGGATGATGGTCGGGAAGCCGACGCGGGTCTGGATGTCCACCGCCTGCTCGTAGCTGCGCGCGACCTCGGCCTTCGGGCAGTCCAGGCCGATCTCGGCCATCGCCTGCTTGAACAGCTCGCGGTCCTCGGCCATGCGGATGGCCTCGCGCGAGGCGCCGATCAGCTCGACGCCGTATTTCTCCAGCACGCCGTTGTCTGCCAGGTCGAGCGCGCAGTTCAGCGCGGTCTGGCCGCCCATCGTGGGCAGCACCGCGTCCGGACGCTCCTTGGCGATGATGTGCTCGACCGTCTGCCAGTTGATCGGCTCGATGTAGACCGCATCGGCCGTGTCCGGGTCGGTCATGATGGTGGCCGGATTGGAGTTCACCAGGATGACCCGGTAGCCCTCCTCCTTCAGCGCCTTGCAGGCCTGCGCGCCGGAGTAGTCGAACTCGCAGGCCTGGCCGATGACGATCGGGCCGGCGCCGATGATGAGGATGGACTGGATGTCGGTGCGCTTGGGCATGTCAGCGGGCCTCCTGCATCAGGGCGGCAAAGCGGTCGAAGAGGTAGCCGATGTCGTGCGGGCCGGGGCTGGCTTCCGGATGGCCCTGGAAGCAGAACGCCGGGCGATCGGTAAGCGCGAAACCCTGCAGCGAACCGTCGAACAGCGAGGTGTGGGTGACACGGGCGTTGGCCGGCAGCGTGTCCGGATCCACCGCGAAGCCGTGGTTCTGGCTGGTGATCAGCACGCGGCCGTCGTCGTGGTCCTTCACCGGGTGGTTCGCGCCGTGGTGGCCGAACTTCATCTTCAGCGTCTTCGCGCCGAGCGCCAGGCCCATGATCTGGTGGCCCAGGCAGATGCCGAACAGCGGCACCTTCGCGTCGAGCAGCTCGCGCGCCGCGGCGATGGCGTAATCGCAGGCCGCCGGGTCGCCGGGACCGTTGGAGAGGAACACGCCGTCCGGCTGCATCGCCAGCACTTCGGCGGCCGGCGTCTGCGCCGGCACCACGGTGATGTCGCAGCCCTGCTCGGCCAGCAGGCGCAGGATGTTGCGCTTCACGCCGAAGTCGTAGGCCACCACCTTGAAGCGCTTCTCGGGGTGGTTGAACGCGGTGCGGTCCAGATCGTAGGTGCCCTCGTTCCACTCGTAGTGGGCGGTGGTGCTCACCACCTTGGCCAGGTCCATGCCGTTCAGGCCGGGGAAGCCCTTGGCCGCAGCGATGGCCGCGTCGGCGTCGATCGACTCGCCGGCCACGATGCAGCCGCCCAGCGCGCCCTTGTCGCGCAGGATGCGCGTGAGGCGGCGGGTGTCGATGCCCGCGATCGCCACGATGCCGTGGCGCCGGAGGTAATCGGGCAGGCTCTCCTGGTTGCGCCAGTTACTGGGACGGCGCGGCACGTCGCGGACGATCAGCCCCGCGGCGTGCACGGCGGCGGACTCCTCGTCCTCGACGTTGCAGCCGGTGTTGCCGATATGGGGGTAGGTCAGGGTGACGAGCTGCCGGGCGTAGGAAGGATCGGTGAGGATCTCCTGGTAACCGGTCATGGCGGTGTTGAACACCACCTCGCCGACGGTCTGGCCGGTGGCGCCCACGGCGTGGCCGTGGAACACGCTGCCGTCTTCGAGGGCAAGCAGAGCAGGAATAAGCATGGGGAGGCCGCCTTTAGGTGCAGCAAAGCCCGCAAGCCGCGATGAAGCTGGCTTGTGGACCTTAGGTCGTGGATGGACTGGGCGGAACGAAATGATAGGCCGCGACAGCTTTCCTGTCCACGACTTCAGGTGAACGGAAGGCCAAACCGGGCCGGTACCGACGCCTCGCGGAGCGCTACACTTGCGCGTCCGCCCGTGGAAGCCGCTATTCGATGAATGCCGTCGTACTGCTCGATCCCGCCCGCCTCGACCGTCCTGATACGGAGGTGAAGCTCGAGCCGTTCCCGTTCATGATCGCCCACGGCCAACTTCCCGACGAAGCCCGGAGCGACCTCGACCGCGACTTCCCGAAGTACGCCAGCGCGGGATTCTTCCCGTACGACCCGGCCGACTGCGGGCCGACGATCAACACCCTGGTCGAACACCTGACCACGCCCTCGTTCGCCAGCGCGGTGGGTCGGCGGCTGGGTATCGAGAACCTGGGCGACTATCCGACGCTGGTCACGATCTGCCGCTCGCTCAACAAGCGCCACGGCACCATCCACACCGACAGCCGCTCCAAGATCGCCACCGCCCTGCTCTACCTCAACCCGAAGTGGCCGGACACCAGCGACGGCTGCCTGCGCTTCCTGCATCACATCGACAACATCGACGACGTGATCGTGCCGGAACTGAAGCCGCTGTATGGAGAATTCGCCGTGTTCAAGCGCTGCGACAACTCCTTCCATGGGCATCTGCCCTTCGAGGGGGAGCGCCGCGTCATCCAGATCGCGTGGCTTACCAGCGAAGAGGAAAAGCTGCGCAAGACCAAGCGCGGCAAGTTCTCACGGTCGTTCAAGAAGATTTTCGGCCGGCTGGACACGCGCTTTGGCGCGGGGCGCGCCCGCGACGCCGCGCACCGCGACTGAACCCGGTCGGAGCGGCGCGCGCACCCGGTGCGTGAACGCCCGGTGTCAGCCGCCGCTTCGCTCGGCGAGCATCGCATCCAGGTCGTAGCTGCCCGGCGGCTTCCCGGCCAGCCAATGCGCAGCCTCGATTGCGCCTCGCGCGAAGATGCCACGGTCGGTGGCACGGTGCGCGAGCTCCAACCGCTCGCCGTGCCCGATGAGCATGGCGGCATGCTCGCCAACGATGTCGCCGCCGCGAATCACGGCAAAACCGATCTCACCTGGCTTGCGTGGCCCCTTTCGGCCTTCCCGGGCAAACACTGCCTGTTCGCCGAGCGTCACCCCCCGCCCGGCAGCGGCGGCCTCGCCCAACAGCAGAGCGGTACCTGAGGGGGCGTCCTCCTTGCGGTTGTGGTGGGCTTCGAGGATCTCCAGATCCCACTCTGCCAGTGCGGCAGCGGCCTGCCGCAACAAGCGCGAGAGCACCGCCACCCCGAGACTGAAATTCGCCGAGCGCAGGAGCGCTATGCGCCCGGCCGCGTGCGCCAGTCGTTGCTCGACCGCGTCGCCCACGCCGGTCGTGCCGACCACCAAGGCCGCGCCGCTGTCCAGGCAATGCTGGAGGGCCGCCTGCAGACCCTCGGGGCCGCTGAAATCGATCACCACGTCGAGAGCGGGCACGCTGGCCCAATCGTGGGTGAAACGGAGCTGGCTGCCGTGCGCAACCGGCGCGCCCATTTCCTGGGCGTCAGCGGCCGTGATTGCCGCAACGAGGTCGAACCGGCGATCCCGTCGCAGCAGGTCGACGAGCACGCGCCCCATGCGTCCGGTGGCCCCATTGACCGCGACGCGAACAACCTCACCCATGATCCGCTCCATCAGACGAAACCCTCAGGATATCCATCATGCCCGACCGGGCACGACCGGCACCTCAGGAGGTAACCCGCGACCAGAACTGCTTGACCCCGTCGACCCAGGTCTTGGCACGCGGCATGTGCTTTCCGGCATCGCCCGCGGCGAAGCTGGCCTCCAATTGCTCCAGCAGCTCGCGCTGCTCCTTGGTCAACCGCACTGGGGTCTCGACCACCACCCGGCAGATCAGATCGCCATGCCGGCCGCTGCGTACCGACTTCACGCCGCGGCCGCGCAGGCGGAACTGCTGGCCGGTCTGCGTCTCCGGCGGGATGGTGACCGGCACCTCGCCCTCCAGCGTGGGTACGGCCAGTTCCGCACCGAGCGCGGCCTGGGAGAAGCGGATCGGCACCTCGCAGTGGAGGTCGTTGCCGTCGCGCTGGAAGATCGCGTGCTCGCGTACGCGCACTTCCACATAGAGGTCGCCGGATTCGGCGCCGGCCGGTCCCGCCTCGCCCTGCCCGGCCAGGCGGATACGGTCGCCGGTATC
Organism: Dyella ginsengisoli LA-4; assembly: GCF_000334915.1. Lineage (GTDB taxonomy): Bacteria > Pseudomonadota > Gammaproteobacteria > Xanthomonadales > Rhodanobacteraceae > Dyella_A > Dyella_A ginsengisoli_A. Next base: position 115,055 of record NZ_AMSF01000015.1, read on the forward strand.
CACGCCGGCAGGAATGCGCACGGACAGCTTGCGGGTCTCCTCCAGCCGCCCCTCGCCATGGCAGTGTCGGCAGGGCTTTTCGATCGCCTGGCCGCTGCCGCCGCAGTGCGGGCATGCCTGCTGGATCGAGAAGATGCCGTTCTGCATGCGCACGCGACCATGGCCGTGACAGGTCTTGCAGGTGACGGTCTTGCCGTCGGCCGAGCCCGAACCGTTGCAGTGGTGGCAGTTCACCTGGGTGGGAATCTCGATGGTGCGCTCGATGCCGAACACCGCCTCCTCGAGATCCAGCTCCATGATGTAGCGCAGGTCGGCGCCGCGGCGGGCACGCCCACGGCCACCGCCGAAGATGTCGCCAAAGATGTCGCCGAAGATATCGCCCATGTCGCCGAAACCGGCGCCACCGCGGCCACCCATGCCGCCTTCGAAGGCCGCGTGACCGTGCTGGTCATACATTGCGCGCTTCTGCGCGTCGGCCAGTACCTCGTAGGCCTCCTTGGCCTCCTTGAACTTCTCCTGTGCCCCGGGATCGTCGGGATTTCGGTCCGGGTGGTACTTCATGGCCAGGCGGCGGAAGGATTTCTTCAGCTCCACCTCGGTGACGCTGCGCTCGACGCCCAGCACTTCGTAGTAGTCACGCTTGCTCATTCATCACACCCGAAACTCGATCACTTCCCCAACGCCGGACAGGCTGCCGGCGCCCTTCCAAGCAAACAGCCCGCGCCGGCTTGCGGCGCGGCGCGGGCTGATTTTCCGTCGATGTCGTCGACGGACGTGGCTTACTTGTTGTCGCCGTCCTTGACCTCGGTGAACTCGGCGTCGACCACGTCGTCCGGCTGCGCCGAGCCACCGCCCGGAGCCGACTGGGCACCGGCATCGCCGCCGGACTGGGCCGCGGCATACAGCGCCTGGGCGACCTGCTCAAGCTTCTCGACCTTCGCCTCGATCGCGGCCTTGTCGTCGCCATCCTTGACCTTTTCCAGGTCGGACAGCGCACCCTCGATGGTCGACAGCTGGTCGGCCGGCACCTTGCCGCCGTGCTCCTTCAGCGCGCTGCGGGTGGCATGCACCAGCTGGTCGGCCTTGTTGCGGGCACCGACGAGCTCGTGGAACTTCTTGTCTTCTTCCTTGTTCGCCTCGGCGTCGGCGACCATCCGCGCGATCTCTTCCTCGGACAGGCCCGAACCGGCCTTGATCTCGATGCGCTGCTCCTTGCCGGTCTTCTTGTCCTTCGCCGACACATGCAGGATGCCGTTGGCGTCGATGTCGAAGGTCACCTCGATCTGCGGCATGCCGCGCGGCGCCGGGTCGATGCCCTGCAGGTCGAACTTGCCCAGCGACTTGTTGGCACTGGCGCGCTCGCGCTCGCCCTGCAGCACGTGCACGGTGACCGCGGTCTGGTTGTCGTCGGCGGTGGAGAACACCTGCGAGGCCTTGGTCGGCACCGTGGTGTTCTTCTCGATCAGCTTGGTCATCACGCCGCCCATCGTCTCGATGCCCAGCGACAGCGGGGTGACGTCCAGCAGCAGCACGTCCTTGACCGAACCACCCAGCACGCCACCCTGGATCGCCGCGCCCACGGCGACGGCCTCGTCCGGGTTGACGTCCTTGCGCGGCTCCTTGCCGAAGAAGTCCTTCACCGACTCCTGCACCTTGGGCATGCGGGTCTGGCCACCGACGAGGATCACCTCGTTGATGTCGGACACGCGCAGGCCGGCGTCGTTGAGTGCGGTGCGGCACGGTTCGATGGTGCGCTTGACCAGATCCTCGACCAGCGCCTCGAGCTTGGCGCGGGTCAGCTTGATGTTCAGGTGCTTCGGACCGGAGGCATCGGCCGTCACGTACGGCAGGTTGACCTCGGTCTGGTGGCTGGAGGACAGCTCGATCTTGGCGCGCTCGGCCGCGTCCTTCAGGCGCTGCAGCGCCAGCGGATCCTTGCGCAGGTCGATGCCCTGGTCCTTCTGGAACTCCTCGACCAGGTAGTCGATGACGCGCATGTCGAAGTCTTCGCCACCCAGGAAGGTGTCGCCGTTGGTGGCCAGCACCTCGAACTGCTTCTCGCCGTCGACCTCGGCAATCTCGATGATCGACACGTCGAAGGTGCCGCCGCCCAGGTCGTACACCGCGATCTTGCGGTCGCCGCCCTTCTTGTCCAGGCCGTAGGCCAGCGCGGCCGCGGTCGGCTCGTTGATGATGCGCTTGACGTCGAGGCCGGCGATCTTGCCGGCGTCCTTGGTCGCCTGGCGCTGGCTGTCGTTGAAGTACGCCGGAACCGTGATCACCGCCTCGGTGATGGTCTCGCCGAGATAGTCCTCGGCGGTCTTCTTCATCTTCATCAGCACCTTGGCCGAGATCTCCTGCGGCGCCATCTTCTTGCCGTCGGAGGTCTGCACCCACGCGTCGCCGTTGTCGTGCGCCACGATGCCGTAGGGAACGATGTCCAGATCCTTCTGCACCTCGGCATCGGTGAACTTGCGGCCGATCAGGCGCTTCACCGCGTAGAAGGTGTTCTTCGGATTGGTCACGCTCTGGCGCTTGGCCGAGGCACCGACCAGCACCTCGCCGTCCTTGTTGAAGGCGACGATGGACGGCGTGGTGCGATCGCCTTCCGAGTTCTCGATGACCTTGACCGAGGTGCCGTCCATGACGGCCACGCACGAGTTGGTCGTGCCCAGGTCGATGCCGATGATCTTGCCCATGTGTGTGCTCCGAAATTTTCTAGCGGCCCCCGCGGCCGCGGACTGGTTTCCAGAATGGGGCCCGGGCCTGGCGATTCAATGCCGATCGGGCCTCCTGATTGGTGTCTGGCTTGACGTCGGTCAATCGACCGGCGCCCGGCGACGCCTCACTCCTGCGCCACGGCGACCAGCGCCGGTCGCAGCAGACGGTCGTTCAACACGTAACCCTTCTGCAGCACGCTCACCACCGTGCCCGGCGCCTTGCCCGGCGCGGCGACCATGCTGACCGCATGGTGGCGTTCCGGATCCAGCGGCTGTCCGACCGGATCGACCTGCGCCATGCCGTTGGCCTCGGCCACCTTGAGCAGCGCCTTCAGCGTGAGGCTGATGCCCTCGCGGATCGCCGCCACGTCACCGCCTTCCACCGCCAGGCCGCGCTCCAGGCTGTCGTAGACCGGCAGCAGGTCGTTGAGCAGCTTTTCGTTGGCGAAGCGACGCGCCTGCTCCAGGTCACGCTGCAGGCGACGGCGCTGGTTTTCCAGGTCCGCCCGCTCGCGCAGCACGCTCTCGCGAAGCTCGGCGTTGCTGGCCTCCAGCTCGACGATGCGTGACTGCAGCGCCGCCAGATCTTCGGCCTGGCCGGCCGTTTCCCGGCCCTGCTCCGGCGCCTGCGGATCGTTGTTTTGCATAATCCCACTCCAGCAGAAAACCCGGGCCGGCAAGGCTTGCCGACCCTCGAAACATGCGGGGAACCCCGCCTCCCGGGGCGTTTATGAGGTCGGCGCGGCCCGATTCAAGGCGTCGCTGAGCAGCCCGGCGGTCGCCTGCACCACCGGAATCACCCGCTCGTAGGCCATGCGCGTCGGTCCGATCACCCCCACCGCCCCCATCACCCGACCGTGGGCACCGTAAGTAGCGGTGACGACGCTGCATCCATCCAGTGCGGTGAAGCCCGATTCCTCGCCGATGAACAGTCGCACGCCCGGCGCCCGGGCGCACATCTCCATCAGCTGCAGCAGCTCGTTCTTCTTCTGGAACGCCTCGAACAGCTCGCGCAGGCGGTCCAGGTCGGCGAGCTCGGCGTAGTTCATCAGGTTGGTCTGGCCACTGACCAGCACATCCTCGCCCTCGCCCACCGGGGCGAACGAGGCGGCGGCCAGCTCGACCGAACTGGCCAGCAGCCGGTTGAGCTCGCTGCCGGCCTCGCGGATCTCGCGCAGCAGGTGCGCGCGGATATCGTCCAGCCGCAGCCCGGCGAAATGGGCGTTGAGGTAGTTGGCCGCCTGTTCCAGCTCGCGATTGTCCAGTGGCTTGGCCAGGCGGACGATGCGGTTCTGCACCTGGTTGTCGGCGAACACCAGTACGACCAGCACCTGGGCATCCGGCAGGGCCACGAAATCAATGTGACGAAGCGGAAAATCGCCCTGTTTGGGTACGGTGACGACACCGGCGAAATGGGTCATTGCCGAGAGCAGCGAGGACACGTTGCCCAGCAGGTCCCGCGTGGTCGCCGGCTGCGGTGGCAGCTCGCGCTTGAGCCGCGCCATGTCATCCCGATGCAGCGGCTGCAGTTCGATCAGGCTGTCCACGAACAGGCGCAGCCCGCGTGGCGTGGGAATGCGCCCGGCCGAAGTGTGCGGCGAGGCGACCAGGCCGGCCTCCTCCAGGTCCGCCATGATGTTGCGGATGGTCGCCGGACTGACGTCCAGGCCGGATGAGCGCGACAGCGTGCGCGAGCCGACCGGCTCGCCGTCGGACAGATACTGCGCGATCAACGACCGCAGCAGGCTGCGGGCGCGGGCGTCGAGTTCGTGGCCATGATGCTGTCGCATGCGCTGTGGCAATCCTTGAGACGGGGAACAAATAAGGTGTGGCGAGCGGCTTTGCAAGCCGGACCGCATCCGGCGGCCGGGGGCCTCGCCCCTACCGCCCGCCATCCCTACAATTCAGCCTCTTCCATCGAACCGGTTTCCATGCTCACTTCGCTCTACGTCCGACACTTCGCCGTCGTTGAAGAAGCCGAAATCGTCTTCGGCCAGGGACTTACCGTGGTCAGCGGCGAGACCGGCGCCGGCAAATCACTGATGGTCGATGCCCTGATGCTGCTGGCCGGCGCCCGCGCCGACAGCGGCATGGTGCGTGCCGGCGCGGACCGCGCGGAACTGGCCGCGGAGTTCGACCTGTCCGGACTTCCGGAGGCCCGGGCCTGGCTGGAACGCGAGGAACTGGACGACGACGGCCACTGCCAGCTGCGCCGGGTGATCCGCGCCGAAGGCAGCTCGCGCGCGTGGATCAACGGCCGCCCTGCCAACGCCAGCCAGCTCGGCGAGCTGGCCGCGTTGCTGGTGGAGATCCACGGCCAGCACGAACACCAGGCGCTGCTTTCGCGGGGGCACCAACTGGCCCTTTTGGACGCTTACGCCGGGAACGAGGCCGCTCTCGGCGAGGTCCGCTCGCTGGCCGCCGAGTGGCGCGAAGTCGGTGCCCGCATCCGCAAGCTCAGCGGCGGCGAGGACCGCGACCGCCAGCTCGAGCTGCTTCGCCACGAGGTCGCCGAACTGGAGCAGTGGGCGCTGCCGCCAGAGGAACTGGCCGAGCTGGAGGCCTCGCACAAGCGCCTGTCCAACGCCGGCCGGCTGGCCGAAGGTGCAGCCGGGGTGGTCGACATGATCGACGGCGACAGCGAATTCGCGCTGCGCCGCGTGCTGGGCCGCACCCAGGCCGAACTGGCCCGGCTGGCGGCGATCGACGACCGGCTGCAGCCACTGCTGGAACTGGTCGACAACGCCACGATCCAGCTCGGCGAGGCCGCCGACGACCTCGGGCGGTACGCCCAGGACGTCGACCTTGACCCCGAGCGCTTCACCCAAGCCGACACCCACCTGGCCCGGCTGCACGAACTGGGCCGCCGGCACCGCCTGCCCACCGCCGATCTCCACGACAAGCTCGTCGCCCTGCGCGGCGAACTGGCCGAGCTGGAGGGCGCAGGCGAAGCGCTGGACGCGCTCGAAGCCCGCCGCGACAAGCTGCAGCAACAGTATGCGAAAGCCGCCGACGTCCTCGGTGCCTCCCGCCGCGACGCGGCCACTCGCCTGGCGGCGGAAGTCGGCGCCCTGATGGGCGAGCTCGGCATGGCCGGCGGCACGCTGGCGATCGAACTGGAGCCGGCCGGCGGCGGGGATCCCGACCCGCAGGGCCGCGAACGCTGCGAGCTGCTGGTCAGCGCCAACCCCGGACAGCCGCCCCGGCCGCTGCGCAAGGTGGCCTCCGGCGGCGAGCTCGCGCGCATCAGCCTAGCGATCGAGGTGGCCACGCTGGGCAAGGACACGGTCGGCACCATGGTGTTCGACGAGGTGGACACGGGCATCGGCGGAGCCGTGGCCGAAGTGGTCGGGCAGAAGCTGCGCTCGCTCGGCACCCGGCGCCAGGTACTGTGCGTGACCCATCTGCCGCAGGTGGCAGCGCAGGGCCACGCCCACCTGCAGGTGAGCAAGCGCAGCGACGGCGAGACCACCGCGACCCTGATCAAGGCGCTGGACGGGGCCGGTCGCCAGGCCGAGCTCGCGCGAATGCTGGGCGGCCTGGAGATCACCGCCGCGACGCGGGCCCACGCCAAGCAGATGCTGGAGCGGGCGCAGGCCGGCTGAGGCTCAGGTCGCCGGCCCGTCCAGCAGGCCGCGCTCGCTGGCCATCCGGTAGAGGTCCAGCTCCGAGCCGGCGCCGAGCTTGCCCATCAGGCTTGCGCGATGGATGTAGACCGTCTTCTGGCCGATACCCAGTTCGGCCGCCACCTGCTTGGGCGCGCGACCGGCTGCCAGCAGCAGAAAGACTTCCCGCTCGCGGGCGGTCAGACGCTGGATCGGGTCGAGTGCCTCGCTCGGCCGCTCGGCCCGTCGCTGGCGCAGGTCCGAGCTCAGGTAGCACTCCCCATCCATGACCGCCCGGAGTCCGGCAACGAGCTCTTCCGGAGCAACCCCCTTGGTCACGAAACCGCTGGCACCACGACGCAGAGCTTCCGAAACGTAAGGCTCGCCGTCGTGCATGCTGAGCACCACGATCCGGCTGCCGGGAGACACGCTGAGCAGGTGTTCGATCAGCGGCAGCCCGCTGCCGTCGGGCAACGACAGGTCGAGCGCCACGAGGTCGGGCGAAGTCCGGTTGATGGCATCCACCGCGTCATCGGCGCAGCGGCACTCGGCCACGACCTCCAGGTCGGGCTCCATCTCGATCAGTCGCTTGAACCCCTCACGCACGATGGCGTGGTCGTCCACCAGAACAATGCTGTACATGCCCCTCTCCACCCAGCCGCACCCTCTCGACCGCGCCAAGCATCGCACATGTAACATGCCCCGATGCGGACCCTAACGACCCGGCTCCTGGCCTCCGGCCCGTTCCTCGGCGTGTGCTATCTGGCGGCCTGGCTGCTGTTGTGGCCGACCGAACAGCCCTACTGGATGCTCCCCTTCGGCCTGCGCTTCGGCGCCCTGCTGCTGACGCCGATGCGCCAGTGGCCGTGGTTGCTTGGCATGGAACTGGGGGCGAGCGTCTTCCTGGAGGTTCATCGCGACGAGGTGATGGGCTTGCTGGGCTTCCTGGTCGGAGACGTGCCGGATCCGCTGATCGTGGCCACCGGCCTGTGGCTGCTGCGCAAGGCCAACCTCCATCCGAGTCTGCGGGTACCGGAAGATGTGACCCGCCTGCTGCTGTCTGCGGTGCTCGTGGTCACAGCGACCACCGCGGTGGATGCCGCGCTGCTCGCCCTGATGCACCAGACCGCCCCGTCCAGCCCGATGATCGAGGCCCTGGGTCTGGATCTGCTGAGCAACTACCTGGGCGTTCTGCTGGTAGTGCCGCTGATGATCATGCTGGTCCGCGCCCGACCCAGCCGGCGCATGCTCGCCAACCTGATCATGGACGGTCTGCTGGTCATGCTGCCTTCGATGGCCATCCTGCTGATGCTTTCCGAGCATGCGGCGCCGCAGCCGCAGTTCGCCCGTGTGCTGTCGCTTGCCCCGGTGATGTTCTTCGCCTTTCGCCACGGCTGGCGCGGCGCCAGCCTGGCCATGATCACCACCAGCATGGGCATGAGCCTGGTGGACTTCGTGGTCGGACAACCGGTCCCCAGTGCCTCCGGCTATCTGTTCCTGGCCGTGGCGGGAACCGGTGCACTGATGCTCGGCTCCGCCACCGATGCCCTGCGCCGCAGCAGCGAGCGGGTCGCCGAACAGAATGTCTATCTCGCCGCCGTGAACCGCCGGCTCGATCAGCTTGCCCGCCAGCTGCGCGACGCCGCTCGCGGCAACCTGCAGGCCGAGGAAAGCCAGCGACGCTACATGGCCGCCGAACTCCATGACGAGCTTGGCCAGAACATCACTGCCATCCAGACGCACATGAAGCTGGCCCAGAGCCGGCTGCAGGCGACGGGAATGGAGGATGTGGTCCACTCGGTCAATGCCATCCTCGGACACATGCGCCGTGCGCTGCACCGGCTGCTGGACGATCTTCGCCCGGCCGTGCTGGACGAGTTCGGCTTGCTCCGGGCACTCGAAGAGGGTCCGATCAGGGATCTGCTGGACGCTGCCGGCGTGGAGTACGTCACCGATCTTTACGGCGACCCGAGATTGCTCGACGACGATACCCGCACTGCGATCTACCGTCTGGTACAGGAAAGCGCCACCAATACGGTCAAGCACGTCCAGGCCAGCCAGTTCCGGCTGCGGCTGCGCATTGGCGAGCGCCATGGCGCCCCGCTCGCCCTGCTGGACATCCGCGACAATGGCATCGGCCTTCCGGGGACGCTCCCGCGAGGGGGGCGTGGCTTGCAGGGCATGCGTGATCGCGTGACCTCGCTTGGCGGGCTGTTCCGCCTGCGACCGGGTGCACCGGGCGTCCATCTACGCATTTTGTTGCGTGGCAACATTTCGTCCGGCAAGGCCGACCCGCCGGTACGTCACGTCTAGGAATTTTTCTGATACCCGGTTCGTGAAGGCTTCGTTAGGATCCTTCCATCGATGTGGGGGAGCCGCCATTGCAAGATGGCGAGCCGAAGTCACCGTGGGGACGGTGGCTTCGAAGGGCGGCAAGGATTGCTGCTCGGCCGATACCTTCGGCGACAGGATTTTCGCGAGCAACTCGCCCGGATCCTTCGCCTTCAGGTAGCGGATAAGCCGCGGATGGACAGGAGTCCATCCGCGGCTTTTTTTCGCCCTTCTTTTGGCCAGCCCCTCGCCTGAGCGCGACCCCGGACGGTCACTCCCTGCCCGGGCGCGTCACCGGGACCGGCTGTCCTTGGAACGGACATAAAGCACCAGGCTGTGGTCGGCCAGCTCGTAGCCATGCTTGGCGGCGATCTCCCGCTGCAGGCGTTCGATCTCCTCGCTGACGAACTCGATGACCTTGCCGCTGTCTACGTCGATCATGTGGTCGTGGTGCTTGCCACGGTCGAGCTCATAAACCGCCTGCCCGCCCTCGAAATTGTGCTTCATCAGGATGCCGGCCGCCTCGAACTGGGTCAGCACCCGGTAAACGGTGGCCAGTCCGATGTCCTCCTGCGAAGCCAGCAGGCGGCGGTAGATGTCCTCGGCAGAGAGGTGGTGGACACCCTCTTCCTCGAAGATCTGGAGAATGCGCATACGCGGGTGGGTGACCTTCAACCCTGCCTTGCGCAGCTCTCTGGTTTCCTGATCCATTGCCGGCTCCGCGGGCGGTATCGCAAGGCCGTTAGTGTATCATCCGTGACCTTTACGTTCGGGACGCAACACGCATGCAAAAGCTGATTCGCACGCTGGGTTTCGCCACTCTGGCGCTTTCCTTGGCCAGTTGCCGACTCGTGTATACCCCCGACGTGCAGCAGGGCAACATCCTTACCAAGGACGCTGTCGAACAACTCAAGCCCGGCATGACCAAGCGGCAGGTGCTGGTCCTGCTGGGATCGCCCTCGGTGAGCGACCCGTTCGACCATGATCGCTGGGATTACGTCTCGACCCAGCAGCACCGCGGTGGTCCGATCAAGATCCGCACCTTCACCCTGACCTTCAACAACGACACATTGGTGCGCACCGAAGGCGACTTCTTCGCCGAAGACGCCGAGAAGCTGCTGAAGGAGACGCAGAAGTTCAAGGTGAGCTATCCGGTCGACGATGCCAAGGGCGACAAGAGCGAAGGCACGACTGACGCAGGCGGCGACCAGCACTGAGGCCGCATATAGCCTGTCCCCTCACCCGGGACGGGCCGCCCTCCGTCGGCGCGCTTCCTTCGGATCGGCGGTGAGCGGGCGATAGAGTTCCAGCCGGTCACCGTCGCCCAGGACGAATTTCTCGTCAACGCGGCGCCCGAATACGCCCAACCGCTTCGCACGGATGGCCTCGGCGGCGGTTTGGGGACATCCCGTGCGCTCGATAGCCGCGGCGGCATCGGCGACAGTCGCTCCCAGCGGAAGCTCGACAGATGTGCTCCATGCGGCGCCAGGCATGGCGACCACGACATCCACCTGGATCAGACCCGCTCGGTCAGCCATAAGCACGCCGGGCCTCGCGCGTGAAGTCTTCGACCATCCGGCCCGCAAGCCCCTGGAAACCGAGCTTGATGGCGCCGGCTCCGATCACGCCGCCGTAGTCGATGTCGAGCGAAAACGCGATCTTGCATCCGCTTTCCCCCAGAGCCTGGAACGTCCACAGGCCCTCCAGGCTGCGGAAGGGCCCGTCGACCAGACTCATCTGAAGGCGCTCGGGACGTTCGGCGGTGTTGCGGGTGGTGAAGCTCTGGTTGAAGCCGGCCATCTTGAGGTCGAGCCGCGCCACCATCATGTTCTCTCCGCGCTCCAGCACGCGGGAACCGGCACACCAGGCGAAGCGCTTTGGGTATGCTTCCACGTCGTTCACCAGATCGAACATCTGCGCGGGGGTATAGGTCACCAGCGCGCTGCGGCGGATTTCGATCACGCAAAGCCTCTCGACAAATCACGATTCAAAGGTTGGCCTGCCGGATATGAGGCCGACCCAGCACAGGGCAACCGCCCGGAAGTCTAGCGGACATGAGCAAGAGCAAGGACAAGGACACCAAGGGCGGCGGCACGATCGCGCTGAACCGGCGTGCCCGCCACGAGTACCACATCGATCAGCGCTACGAAGCGGGCATCGCCCTGCAGGGCTGGGAGCTGAAGGCATTGCGTGCTGGCCGGATCAACTTCGGCGAGAGCTACGCGATCGTGCGCGACGGCGAGCTGTTCCTTTACGGAGCCTCGATTCCGCCGCTGATCAGCGCCTCCACGCACGTCATCGCCGAGGATCGCCGCATCCGCAAGCTGCTGCTGCACCGTCACGAGATCGACCACCTGATCGGTGCCACCGAGCGCAAGGGCTACACCCTGGTACCTACCGCGATGTACTGGAAGGGCAACAAGGTGAAGGTCGAGATCGGCGTGGCACGCGGCAAACAGGAGCACGACAAGCGCGACACGGCCAAGGAGCGCGACTGGCAGCGGGAAAAGCAGCGCACGATGCGTTCGCACAACAAGGCCGCGTGATCGCATCCGTTCATTGAATGACGGCGTGCCGGCCACATATACTCTTCGAGCTGTTTCGCGTTTCCCCGGGGGTGTTCTGGCTTCGACGGGGGTAGTGAGATGGCCTGGTGCATGCCGAGGGGGCAGCTTTCCTCGTAAATCCAGCCGCAAACTTATAGTTGCCAACGACGACAACTACGCTCTGGCCGCTTAAGGCCTAGCCCCGAACCCACTTGTGCTCGTGCTCGTGGATGTAGGGTCATCATCACGGGATCGCCCGAAGCCGCCGCCTGTCGGCCAGGGTCAAATCAAGCAGGCTGGTCCTTCGATGCGCTTCGCACATCGTGCTGTCGCGGGATGAGATCCAACGGTGAGCTAAGCATGTAGTACTGGGCGTTGAGCGCCTTCGGACGCGGGTTCGACTCCCGCCACCTCCACCATCACCGACCCGCCCGGCATCGCCTGGCGGGTTTTTTCTTGCTACGCCTCCCTCGGGCTGGACGGCATGGGACAATGCGCCTCCTTCCTGCCCGCCCTCCCCTTCATGCGCCAAGGTGTCATCCTCGGCTTCGCCTGCTACGCGGCCTATGCGATCAGCGATGCCTGCGTGAAATCCCTTCGCGGAGCGATCCCGGCCTACGAGGTCGTGTTCGTCGGCGCCCTGCTCTGCCTCGGCGCTGTACCTTTCATCCGCGCCCCCGGCGACCGGTTGCGCGACCTGGTGATCGCACGGCGTCCGGGGGTCTGGTGGATTCGCGCCATCACCGGTGCGGTCTGCAACATCAGCGCGGTGATCGCCTTCACCTTGCTGCCGATGGCCGAGACATTCGCGCTGATCTTCCTGATGCCGATCTTCGTGACGCTGCTGTCGGTGCTTTTCCTGCGGGAGCACGTCGGCTGGCGCCGCTGGATGGCGGTCGTGGTCGGATTCATCGGAGTTCTCGTGGTGCTTCGCCCGGGATTCCGGCAACTGGGCATCGGTCACTTCGCGGCAATCACCTGCGGGCTGTCCGGGGCCGTCTCGATGGTCGCCATGCGCCTGGCCGGTCAACACGAAAAGCGCATAAGCCTCTACGGCGCAGGCGTCATCGGCCCATTGCTGGTGGGCGGACTGCTGATGCTGCCGCACATGACCTGGCCCGACCCCTCCGCCTCGATCAGGCTGCTCGGCTACGGCCTGATGCAGGGGATCGCCGGCGTGCTGCTGATGCTGGCTACCCTGCTTGCGCCGGCCAACCGGATCGCGCCGACCCAGTACAGCCAGATGCTGTGGGCGATCGGCTTCGGCTACTGGCTGTTCGGCGATCGGCTCGACTGGCCCATGCTGGTGGGCATCGCGCTGATCCTCGGTGCCGGCCTGTTCACCCTCGTCCGCGAGGAGCAGGTCACCCGCTGGTGGCGCCGCCAGCCGCTGCCCTGATGCAGCATCCCTTACCGCCCACTCATCCGGCCACGGAATCTCTCGATGACATCGAACCCGCTTCGACTTTCTCCGATCGTCGCCGGCCTGTGGCGCATTGCGGACTGGAAACTGGATGTCTCCCAGCGCGTGCACTGGATCGAGCGGGTGCTCGACCTGGGAGTCACTTCGTTCGATCTGGCGGACATCTATGGCGACTACCGCGCGGAAGGATTGTTCGGTGAGGCGCTCGAGGCGGCCCCCGCGCTTCGACATCGGATGCAGCTCATCACCAAGTGCGGCATCCGGCTGCGCTCCGCCGACCGTCCCTACCGGATCAATCACTACGACACATCGGCCGCCTATGTCCGCAGCCAGGTCGAGCGCTCGCTGGTCCAGCTGCGGACCGAGCGACTGGATCTGGTGCTGATCCACCGCCCGGACTACCTGATGGATGCCGCCGTGCTGGCCGAGACGTTCCGCTCACTCAGTGCGGAGGGCAAAGTGGCGCACTGGGGCGTGTCCAACCACAGCGCCCGGCAGTTCGACCTGCTCAATCGCCATCATCCGCTCGTCACCAACCAACTGGAGCTCTCGCCGCTGGCGCTGCATGCGCTCGATGACGGCACCCTCGACCAGGCGCAGGCATTGGACCGCCGGCCGATGATCTGGTCCCCCCTCGCCGGCGGCAGGCTCTTTTCCGGACAGGACGAACGTGCCGTCCGGCTCAGAGGCGAGATGGGTGCCATCGCCAGGCGCATGGGCACCAGTGTCGCCACCCTGGCCTATGCGTGGATCCTACGTCATCCCTCTCGGCCTCATCCGATCACCGGCAGCGGGCGCATCGAGGGCATCCGGGAGGCGCTAGATGCGCTCGAGCTGCGCCTGGACAACGAGGACTGGTATGCGATCTGGACAGCCAGCCAGGGGCACCCGGTCCCCTGAGATCGAAAGAATGCGGGGCGCCATGCGCCCCGCGAAGCCAGCGCACGACGCGCTGGCCGCCATTTTCAGGCCTTACCGGACTTGTTCGCCCGATCGGCGACCGGCTGTACACCCGCCTGCGTAGAGGACATGGGTGGACAGCAGGCGTAGGTGCGCGTCTGGCAGTAGCTGGGCGACTGGCCACTGTCCAGGCAGTCCTGGTAGGTCAGGATGCAGGGGTGGCAAACGACGATCACGGTCTGGGCTGCCGCACTGCCTATACCGGCGACGGTCAGCAGCAGGAGTACGGAAACGAGCAAGCGATGAATCGGCTTCATGGTGATTCCTCCTTGAGCCGCCACCCTGGCGGCAGCCCACCATAGAACAAACGCGCCGCGCCATCACCGCACGCTGGAGGTCCAGCCGGTCCGCTCAGCGATTGCTCACGCCATGCGGCACGTGCCCGGTGGCTACGTGACGACGAGCGGATTCCACATTGGCCGGCGAATCATCGAAGAAGATGTCCGCACCGAACGCGTCGAGGAACGGCCCCTTGTCGCGGCCACCGAGGAACAATGCCTCGTCGATGCGCACGCCCCATTTGCGCAGGGTCAGGATCACCCGCTTGTGTGCCGGCGCCGAACGCGCGGTGACCAGCGCGGTACGGATCGGCGAATTCTCGGCGGGGAACGCCGCCTGCAGCCGATGTACCGCCGTCAGGAACCCACGGAATGGACCGACCGAAAGCGGCTCGGCCGCATTCTCGTGCTCGCTGCGATGGAAGGCGGCCAAGCCCTCCTCCCGCGAGACCCGCTCACCCTCGTCACCGAAGATCACCGCATCACCGTCGAAGGCGATCCGCAGTTGCTCGCTGGCACGGGGCGGCGCGGTGCTGGGAAGGATCGTCGCCGCGGCCACGCCGGCCGCCAGCGCACGCCCGACGTCCTCGGCATTGGCGGACAGGAACAGGTCGGCCTTGAACGGCGCCACGTAGTCGGACGTCGGTGCGCCACTGGTGAAGGCCGCGCGGCTGATCTCCAGCCCGTAGTGCTGGATCGCGTTGAAGATGCGCAGCCCGGTATCGCCGGAGTTGCGCGACAGCAGAATCACCTCGACCGGCGGCACGTCCCCGGCAAGCCGGTTCAGCCCCAGCAGTTTCTGCACCAGCGGGAACGCCACCCCCGGCTTGAGGATATCTTCCTCGTGCTCGATCTGGAACTGGCGATAGGCATCCAGCCCGTCGCGCTCGAACAGCGTATGGCTGTCCCCGAGGTCGAACAGGGCTCGCGAGGAAATCGCCACGACCAGCCGGTTGTCCCGGCTGGCTTCCGGGTCGTGGGCATCGGGAAAGTACACGGTCATGGCACCCAATCTAGCGCATCCTGCCCAGGCACGGATCGGTCAGTCGAGCGCGAACTGCTCGTCGAGGATGCGCTGCTCGAGGTTGTGCTCGGGATCGAACAGCAAGCGCACGCCGCGGTCTCGTGCCTGGCGGATCAGCACCTCGCGCACGTGCCTTACCTCGTGGAAATCCGCGGTGGCACTGACCGGCCGCTTGCCCGGATCAAGCACACGCAGGCCGACTTCGGTGAGATGCGGCAGGATCGCGCCTCGCCAGCGCCGAGGCCGGAACGGGCTGATCGGCGTCAGCGCCAGCACGTTCGCATCCAGCGGCAGGATCGGGCCATGCGCCGACAGGTTGTAGGCGGTGGAGCCGGCGGGCGTGGAAACCAGGATTCCGTCGCAGATGAGGTTGGACAGCTTCACCGTGCCGTTGAGCTTGACCTCGAGATGGGCGGCCTGGTTGCTCTGGCGCAGCAGCGATACCTCGTTGAACGCGATCGCCGTGGACTGCACGCCGTCGCCGTCGGTGGTGTGCATCTCGAGCGGATACAGCGTCGCTGCGTGCGCCCGCGCGATGCGCCCGGGCAGGTCGTCCAACCGGTGCTTGTTCATCAGGAAGCCGACCCGCCCCAGCTTCATGCCGTAGACCGGAGACTCGCCGTCCCGGTGGGCATGAAGCGTGCGCAACATGAAGCCATCGCCCCCCAGCGCCACGATCACCTCGGCCCCTGCCGGTGGCACGTCACCGTACTGGGCGACCAGTTTGCGGCGTGCCTGCTGGGCGACCGGTGTATCGCTGGCGACGAAGGCAAAGCGCATGACGTATCCGCGGGCGATGGCAACCCTTCGAGCTTACAGGAGCGCCGCGCCGTCGGGCGACGGCGCGGCGCTCATCCACGTGCGGTCGATCCGCTCCCCTGAGCAGGGAGCGGCCGCACTCAGGCGACGGGAACCTGCGCCAGCTGCGCCAGGCGACGGACCGCCACCGAGGCGATCGGATAGTCCGCGTTCTGCGCGAGGATTTCCGCCAGCATGGCCCGGGTGTACTTGAGCGTCGCATCGTCACGCTCGAGCCAGGCCTGCACGGGCGTGCGGTCGGTCCGGTCGCCGCAGAGGGTGAGCACCTGCAGCGCCAGTGCCCGGTGCTGGTGATTGAGCTCGTCCAGCAGCGAACCGCGGGCCTGTGCGTGCCAGGCGCCCTCCACCGGCAGCGCTTCGATCTGGTCGCGCAGCCATTCCAGGTCGAGCGCCTCGCCCAGTTCGTAGAACACGGTAGCCACGCGGGCGATCGGCGCGCCGCTCTGCTGGGCCACCTCGACCATGTCCAGCGCGGCGCGCAGCTCGGAGAGCCTGGCCAGACGCACGGCGAGATCACCCGGCAGGCCAAGCCCTTCCCACTTCTCCTGGCTGGACTCGAAATCGCCGCGGCCGGTATCGGTCAACGCCGCCGGAAGCGCCAATCGCAACTCGCTGACATGGGCCTGGTAGCGCTCGACGTTGGCGGCGATATCCAGCGTGCCACCGGGACGGTTGAGCAGCCAGCGCGTCATGTGCCGCAGCAGGTTCCAGATCTGCAGGATCGCGTCGATCTGGGTGTTCTCGGCCACCTTGCTGTCCAGCGCCTCGATCTCCGCCCACAGCTCGCGTGCATCCAGGATTTCGCGGGCGGCGGTGTAGGCCTTGGCGATCGCCGCCGGCCCCTGCCCGGTGTCTTCCTGCATGCGCATCATGAAGGTGGCGCCCATGCGGTTGATCGTCGAATTGGTCACCGCGGTGGCGATGATCTCCCGCTTCAGGCGATGCCGTTGCATGTGCTCGGCGTACTTGCCGTGCAGCGGCTCGGGGAAGTAGCGGACCAGCTCCTTGGAGAGGTACGGGTCCTCCGGCACGTCGGATTCGAGCAGCTGCTGGTACAGCTTGATCTTGTCGTAGGACAGCAGCACCGACAGTTCCGGCCGGGTCAACCCCTGACCGCGGGTCTTGCGCTCGGTCAGCTCGGCGTCGCTGGGCAGGTTCTCCACCTGGCGGTCAAGCAGGCCCTCGCCTTCCAGCGTGCGGATGAAGTGCGCCATCGAGCCGATGCGCTTGATCGACTGGTGCTCCATCACCGTGATCGCCTGGTTCTGGCGGTAGTTGTCCCACAGCACCAGCCGGCCGACCTCGTCGGTCATCACGCGCAGCTGTTCGTTGCGCGCCTCGTCGGTGAGCTCCCCGCGCTGCATGGCGTCGCCAAGCAGGATCTTGATGTTCACCTCGTGGTCGGAGGTGTCCACGCCAGCCGAGTTGTCGATGAAGTCGGTATTGAGCAGCACGCCATGGTGTGCCGCCTCGATGCGACCCTTCTGGGTCATGCCCAGGTTGCCGCCCTCGCCCACCACCTTGCAGCGCAGCTCCGCGCCGTTCACCCGCAACGCGTTGTTGGCGCGGTCACCGACCTCGGCGTGCGTCTCGCTGGCCGCCTTGACGTAGGTGCCGATGCCACCGTTCCACAACAGGTCCACCGGCGCCTTGAGGATCGCGCTGAGCAGTTCGGTCGGCGAGAGGTGCGCGACGTCGCCCTTGATACCGAGTACCGCCCGCACCTCGGGCGAGATCGGGATCGACTTGGCGCTGCGCGGGTACACGCCACCGCCGGCGGAGATCAGCGACTTGTCGTAGTCCTCCCAGCTCGAGCGAGGCAGCTTGAACATGCGCTCGCGCTCGATGAACGAACGCTCCACGTCCGGATTCGGGTCGAGGAACACATGGCGATGGTCGAACGCCGCCACCAGCCGGATGTGGCGCGACAGCAGCATGCCGTTGCCGAACACGTCGCCGGACATGTCGCCGATGCCCACGCAGGTGAAGTCCTGCGTCTGCGAATCGCGGCCCAGCGCCCGGAAGTGCCGCTTGACCGACTCCCACGCACCCTTGGCGGTGATGCCCATCGCCTTGTGGTCGTAGCCGTTGGAACCGCCCGAGGCGAACGCGTCGCCCAGCCAGAAACCGTGCGCCACCGAGATCGCGTTGGCAATGTCGGAGAACGTGGCCGTGCCCTTGTCGGCCGCGACCACCAGGTACGGATCGTCCTGGTCGTGACGGACCACGTCGTGCGGCGGCACCACCTTGCCCTCGACCAGGTTGTCGGTGATGTCCAGCAGGCCGGCGATGAACAGGCGGTAGCAGGCGATGCCCTCGGCGATCTGCGCGTCGCGGTCGCCACCCTCCGGCGGATTCTTCACGTAGAACCCGCCCTTGGAGCCGACCGGCACGATCACCGTGTTCTTCACCATCTGCGCCTTCACCAGGCCCAGCACCTCGGTGCGGAAGTCCTCGCGACGGTCCGACCAGCGCAGGCCGCCGCGCGCCACCGGGCCGAAGCGCAGGTGCACGCCTTCCACCCGCGGCGAGTAGACGAAGATCTCGCGGTACGGCACGGGCTTGGGTGCATCCGGCACGCGGTGCGAGTCGAACTTGAAGCTGATGTAGGGACGGAACTGGCCGTCCCACTGCTGGAAGAAGCTGGTGCGCAGCGTCGCGCCGATGACGTCGAGGTAGCTCTTGACGATACGCTCGTCGTCCAGGCTGGCCACGTCGTCGAGCAGTGTCCGCAGCGCTTCGACCAGTGCGCGTTCCTGCTCCGCCCTCGGCTTGGCCAGGCACGCCACCATGCCATCGACCAGGTCGGGGCGCGCGTTGCGCGTCGACTCCGGAATGAGCGCCAGCATCTCGCGGCGAAGGTCCTCGCCTGCACGGACCAGTTCGTCGGCCGAGAGCGATTCGCGGCGCGGATCGAACTTGGCATGGAACAGCTCGATCAGCACGCCGGCGATCGCCGGGTAGCGGTTGAGCGTCGCTTCCATGTAGGTCTGCGAAAACGCGATGCCGACCTGCTGCAGGTACTTGCAGTAGCCGCGCAGCACCGCGATCTGGCGCCAGTCGGCCTGGGCGAACAGCACCAGGTTGTTGAAGCCGTCGCTCTCGGCGTGGCCACGCCACAGCGCCTCGAACGCCCGCTCGAAGCGATCGCGCACATGCTCCAGTTCGAAGCTCAGCGGCTGCTTGGGCTTGACCTCGAAGTCGTGGATGGTGAGCGGGCGTTCCTGGCCCTCGAGGCTGTAGACATGCTCGGCCAGCATGCGCACGCCCATGTTCTCCAGCATCGGCAGCGCCTCGGAGAGCGGGATCGGCTCGCCGGCATGGATCACCTTGAAGCGCAGCGAACCGTCCGCGTGGCGATACAGCGACATGCGAATGGCATCGTCGCCCTCGAGGCTGGCCAGCGCCTCGATGTCGGCCGCAGCCACGGCCGGAGCGACCTCGTCGATGTAACCGGGCGGCATGGCGCGGGCATAGCGATTGGCCAGCACCACGCCCCGCTGCGGACCGAGCCGGCCGACCAGCGAGTCGCGCACCTCGTCCTGCCAGTTGCGCACGATGCCGGCCACACCCTCCTCCAGCGCGTGCAGGTCGTAGGACACCTGCTCGCCCACGCGGGGACGTACCACCACGTGCAGGCGCGCCAGCGCGGAGTCGCCCAGCAGCACGGTCGAATCCAGCTCCTGGCCGTGCAGCGCCTCGCGCAGCAGCGCCTCGATACGTTCGCGCACCGTGGTGTTGAAGCGCTCGCGCGGCACGAACACCATGCAGGTGAAGAAGCGACCGTAACGGTCGCGGCGCACGAAGAGCTGGGTTCGCGCGCGCTGGCGCAGCTCCAGGATGCCGGAAACCGCCTGGTACAGCTCGTCCTCGTTGGACTGGAACAGCTCGTCGCGCGGCAGCGTCTCCAGGATGTGGCGCAGCGACTTGCCGGAATGCGAATCGCGCTTCAACCCGGAGCGGGTCAGCACGGCCTCCACCTTGTTGCGCACCACCGGCACGTCCTGCGGGCGGGCCATGTAGGCATTGGACGAGAACATGCCGAGGAAGCGCTGCTCGGCGATCGGCTTGCCGTTGGCATCGAAGCGCAGTACGCCCACGTAGTCCATATGACCCGGGCGATGCACCTGCGAACGGGCGTTGGTCTTGGTCAGGATCACCGGCTCGATCGAGCCGGCGGTGGCGCCATGGGCGCCGAGCGAGGCCACCGAACGCGGCGCCAGCGAGCGCTCCGTGCCGGACAGGATGCCCAGCCCCGAGCCTTCGACCGACTGCAGCACTTCGCCGCCCTCGCCCTGGCGAACTTCGTATTCGCGGTAGCCGAGGAAAGTGAAGTTGTCGTCGGCCAGCCAGCGCAGGAACTCGGCCGACTCGGTCGTCGCGGCGACGTCGTGCGTGTTCGGCCGGACCGGCAGCTCGGCGGCGATGGCGCGGGCCTTGTCCCGCATCGCCTCCCAGTCACGGACAGCCAGCCGGACGTCATCCAGCGCGGACTCGATCCGGGCCTTCAGCTCGGCCTGCGGCTCGCCGTCGGCGAGCCGATCGATCTCGAAATGCATGACCGATTCGGGCTGGCCCTGATCGCCCCCGATGGACTGCAGGGAACCGGCCGCATCACGCACGACCCTCACCACCGGGTGGATCACCGTATGGATGGGACCATCCGCCGACAGGATCATGCTGACGGTGTCGACCAGGAACGGCATGTCGTCGGTCACCACCTCCACGACGCTGCGGCCGTCATGGCCGAGCGTGGGGTTGATCACCCGCACCGATGCCCGGCCCGGCTCGCGCCGTGCGATGAATCCGAGCAGATCGAGCACCAGTTCGGCCCACTGCGCCGGGGTATGCAGCGACTCGTCGCCAGCGGCCAGTCGCGCGAAGAAGGTGCGGATAAAAAATTGCGCCTCCTGGAGGCGCTGGGCGGGCAAATCCTTTTTGCTTGTTTCGTCGATGACAGCTGCTGCGAGGGACTCATTCACGGCCGCGCGAATCGCATTCATGGCTTCTACTGTTCAGTGGATGCAGAGGGGGAACAAAAAGCCCGCGAAGGATACGCTTCGCGTTTCGTCGAATCCACCGCGCGAAGCCGCTTCCTGCCATGCCCAGGCGCATGGAAAGTCGCCGCCGGCCCGCGCTGCACCGCAATAGAAAACGTCTTCACCACGACACGCTGGAGACGCTGCTCCAACCCCGCCAACACTCCCTGGTTGGTGTCCGGAATGGTTCGACGCGACACGGTGTCAGAACACGGCTTGCGCACCGGGAATCGCATCCACAAAACCGGCCCGGCCACAAGTGCGTAAAGGGCCCAGCCAAGCCAGGCCAACGAGCGAGACAAATTTTGTACTGCTGGGTATATTGGTGTTTTGATGTTCGCGCCATGCACCGCAGCGCCGCTCGCGGACGAGCGGCAAGGCGCCGGCGCACCCCCGCCGAATCCCGTTGGCACCTGCGACCCCTCCCCGCCAAAGGTTCGCAGCCTGGCCATGTTGCGGCACCGAATAAACCTGACCACGCGATCATGGAGTTTTCATGAACCCCTCTTCACTGCGCGCACCCCTGTTGTGCCTTGGCCTGCTGGCATTGGCTGCATGCGGAGGCAAGGACAGGAATGCCCAGCCGGCACCGCCGCCGCCCCAGGTTGGCGTCGTCACCGTCGCACCGACGAACCAGCCCCTGAGCAAGGACCTGGTCGGCCGCCTGTCGCCCTATCGCAGCGCCGATGTGCGCGCGCGCGTCGCGGGCGTTCTGGTCAAGCGCGTCTACGCGGAAGGTTCCGACGTGAAGAAGGGCCAACTGCTGTTCCAGATCGATCCTGCGCCGCTCAAGGCCGCGCTCGATGCCAGCCTGGCTAACCTTGCCCAGGCACGCGCCTCCTACACCAACGCCAAGGTGGCCGCCGATCGCGTGCGCGAGCTGGCGCCCAAGGGTTACGTCTCCAGGTCCGACCTGGACAATGCTCTGGCGGCCGAGCGCACCGCTGCAGCCAGCGTGCAGCAGGCCCAGGCGAACGTGCAGACCGCCCGCATCAACCTGGGCTACGCCAGTGTCCGGTCGCCGATCGACGGCCGTGCCGGCAAGCAGCAGGTGACCGAGGGGGCCCTGGTCGGCCAGGGCGACGCGACCCTGCTGACCACGGTGGACCAGATCGACCCGCTGTACGTGAACTTCAGCCTCAGCACCGCGGAGCTTGACCAGATGCGCCGCTCCCAGGCCGATGGCAGCGTCACCCTCGCCGCCACCGACAAGGCCACCGTCGAGGTCGCGCTGCCCGACGGCAGCCGCTACGACCATCCCGGCACCGTGGACTTTTCCGACACCACGGTGAACCCGGCCACCGGCTCGGTCGACCTGCGTGCAACGGTGCCCAACCCCGACCATGTGCTGCTTCCGGGGATGTACGTGACCCTGAAGGCTCGCCTGGGCGAGCAGCACAAGGTGTTCCTCGTGCCGCAGCCCGCCCTGCAGCGCGACACCGTCGGCGCCTACGTGATGGTGGTCGGCAAGGACGGCAAGGTGGCGCGCAAGGACGTCACCGCCGACCAGGCCATCGGCAGCAACTGGTTGGTGACCGACGGGCTGGCAGCGAATGACAAGGTCATCGTTTCCGGCCTGCAGAAGGTCAAGGACGGGGCGCCTGCGACGGCCGAGCCCTGGACGCCCGGACCGTCCGGCTCCGCCTCGGCTTCAAGCCAGTCGGCGGCCCGCGGCAAGTAACGGAGCGCATCCATGCCCAGCTTTTTCATCGATCGCCCGATCTTCGCCTGGGTGGTAGCCATCCTGATCACCCTGGGTGGCACGCTGGCGGTGCTCAACATGGGCATCGAGTCCTACCCGAACATTGCCCCGCCGCAGGTGACGGTGAACGCGTCCTACCCGGGAGCCAGCGCCGACACCACGGAAAAAACGGTGACCCAGGTCATCGAACAGCAGCTGACCGGCATCGACCACCTGCTCTATTTCAGCTCGTCGTCCAGCGCCAACGGTTCGTCGTCGGTCACCCTGACCTTCGAAACCGGCACCGATCCCGACATCGCTCAGGTGCAGGTGCAGAACAAGGTCTCGCTGGCCACGCCGCGGCTGCCTTCGGAAGTCACCCAGCAGGGCGTGGTGGTGGCCAAGGCCAACCCGGACTTCCTGATGTTCGTGGCGCTGACCTCGAGCAACCCGACCATCGACGGCGCCAAGCTCAACGACATCGTCGCCTCGCAGGTGCTTGACCAGATCTCGCGCATCTCCGGTGTCGGCAACATCCGCCAGATCGGTTCCGAATACGCGATGCGGATCTGGCTCAATCCCGACAAGCTCCACGGGTATGGCCTGTCGGCCTCCCAGGTGCTGGCGGCGATCCGCGCGCAGAACGTGCAATTCGCGGCCGGCTCGCTGGGCGCGGACCCGGCCCCGTCGGGACAGGGCTTCAGCGCCACCGTGTCAGCCGAAGGCCGCTTCTCGACGCCCAAGCAGTTCGGCGACATCATCCTGCGCGCCAACAGCGACGGCACCGCAGTGCGCCTGCGTGACGTGGCGCGCATCGCCTTCGGCCCCCAGAACTACGGCTTCCATGCCCAGTACAACGGCCAGGAGGCCGGCGCCTTCGGCGTGCAGCTGCTGCCCGGTGCCAACGCGCTGGACGTCGCCACCGCGGTGCGCGCGAAGATGACCGAGCTGGCCAAGAGCTTCCCGCCCGGCGTGACCTGGTCGGTGCCCTACGACAGCACCCCATTCGTGCGCATCTCCATCAAGGAGGTGATGCATACGCTGGTCGAGGCGATGGTGCTGGTGTTCCTGGTGATGCTGGTGTTCCTGCAGAACATCCGCGCCACGATCATCCCTACCCTGGTGATCCCGGTGGCGCTGCTGGGCACCTTCATCGGCCTGCTGCCGCTGGGCTTCACGGTCAACCAGCTCACCCTGTTCGGCATGGTGCTGGCGATCGGCATCGTGGTGGACGACGCGATCGTGGTGATCGAGAACGTCGAACGCATCATGACCGAGGAAGGCCTGTCGCCGAAGGACGCCACGCGCAAGGCGATGGGTCAGATCACCGGCGCCATCGTGGCGATCACGGTGGTGCTGGCAGCGGTGTTCGTGCCCTCGGCGCTGCAGCCGGGCGCCTCGGGCGTGATCTACAAGCAGTTCGCGCTGACGATCGCCGTGTCGATGGGCTTCTCGGCTTTCCTGGCGCTGTCGTTCACGCCGGCGTTGTGCGCGAGCATCCTCAGGCCGGAGCACGAGCACAAGAAGAACATCGTCTACCGCACCTTCAACCGCATCTTCGACCGCGTCACCCGCACCTACAGCGGGCACATCCATGGCGCGGTCAACCACGCTCCGCGATGGATGGCGGTGTTCGCGGTGATCGTGGTGCTGTGCGGCGTGCTCTTCAACCGCATGCCCACCAGCTTCGTGCCCAGCGAGGACCAGGGCGTGGCGCTGGCCATCGTTTCGCTGCCGCCTGGAGCGACGGTCTCGCGCACCGAGCACGTGATGAAGGAGATCCGCGCCGTCCTGCTGAAGAATCCGGCAGTGGAGGGGATGTTCCAGGTGTCCGGCTTCAGCTTCGTCGGCGCCGGCGAGAACACCGGCATGACCTTCGTGCACTTGAAGGACTGGTCCGAACGCAAGGAAACCGCCGACCAGTTCATCGCCGAATCCAACCGTGCGCTGAGCAGCATCCGCGATGCGCAGATCTTCATGGTGAACCTGCCGACCATCCGCGGTCTCAGCCAGTTCGGCGGCATCGATATGTGGCTGCAGGCCCGCGCAGGACAGACCCGTACGGAGCTCACCCAGGCGCGCAATACGCTGCTTGCCAAGGCCGCGCAGGACGAGAAGCTCACCGGTATCCGCCCGCAGGCACTGGAGGACGCCCCAGCCTTGCAGCTGCACGTGGACCGCACCCAGGCGCAGTCACTGGGGCTGTCGGTGAGCGACATCTATACCGCGATCCAGCTGACCCTGGCTCCGGTCTACGTCAACGACTTCGCCTATGGCGGACGCGTCAAGCGCGTGCTGATGCAGGCCGACCAGCCCTATCGCATGGGGCCGGATGCGCTGCAGCACATCTATACGCCGAGCACGCAGACCAACGCCGACGGCACGCCGCAGATGATCCCGATCTCCAACGTGGTCGATGCCCAGTGGCACATGGCCTCGCCCGCGCTGGCCCGCTACAACGGGTACTCGGCGGTGGAGATCGTGGGCAACCCGGCGCAGGGCTATTCCACCGGCCAGGCCATGGCCGAGATGGAGAAGATCGTCAACGACGACCTGCCCAAGGGCTTCGGCTACGACTGGACCGGGCAGTCCTACCAGGAGATTCTCTCCGGCAACGCCGCCACGTTGCTGATGGTGCTGTCGGTGGTGATCGTGTTCCTGTGCCTGGCCGCGCTCTACGAGAGCTGGTCGATCCCGGTATCCGTGCTGCTGGTGGTGCCGCTGGGCCTGCTCGGCGCCGTGGTGTTCTCGATGCTGCGGGGCCTGCCGAACGACATCTACTTCAAGATCGGCATGATCACGGTGATCGGCCTGGCGGCGAAGAACGCGATCCTGATCGTGGAGTTCGCCGTCGAGCAGCAAGCCGCCGGCAAGCCCCTCCGCCAGGCGGTGATCGAGGCCGCCCGGCTGCGCCTGCGTCCGATCCTGATGACCTCGCTGGCGTTCATCCTCGGCGTATTGCCACTGGCCGTGTCCACCGGTGCGGGCGCCAATTCGCGTCATGCGATCGGTACCGGGGTGATCGGTGGCATGACCTTCGCCACCTTCCTCGGCCTGCTGCTGATCCCGGTGTTCTACGTCACGGTGCGGCGTCTGCTGGGTGATCGGCTGGACCACCACCACGACGACGGCACACCGTCGACCGGGCATGGCGGGATGCAGCCGTTCGACTCGGATCCGCGACGCGGGGCGTAGAGCGAGGAGTGAGTGAAGAGGAGTGAGAAGTGAGAGGTGACGCCCCGCGCGCCTCAGCTCATTGCCTTGCTCCATCAAATGCGTCGATAAAAAAGCCCCGGCATTTGCCGGGGCTTTTTTTGTGAAGGTCAGCGAAGCGGCCTTTACTCACTTCTCACTCCTCTTCACTCACTCCTCGCTTCTCAGCGCAGTCCCGTCTCGTTGCGGGCGATCACGATGCGCTGGATCTCGCTGGTGCCCTCGTAGATCTCGGTGATCTTGGCGTCGCGGAAATAGCGCTCCAGCGGCAGTTCCTTGGAATAGCCCATGCCGCCATGGATCTGCACCGCCTGGTGGGTGATCCACATCGCCGCCTCGGAGGCCACCAGCTTGGCCACCGAAGCCTCGGTGCCGAAGCGGCCGCCGTTCTTCTCGGCCTCGCCCTTCGCCCAGGCGGCGCGCAGGGTGAGCAGGGTTGCCGCATCGAGCTTGCACTTCATGTCGGCGATCTTGGCCTGGGTCATCTGGAAGGTGCCGATCGGGTGACCGAACGCCTTGCGGTCGCGCGACCACTGCAAGGTGGCCTCGTAGGCCGCGCGGGCGATGCCGACCGCCTGCGAGGCGATGCCGATGCGGCCGGCGTCGAGCACGCCCATCGCGATGGAGAAGCCCTTGCCGACCTCGCCCAGCACGTCGTCCTTGGAGCAGACGTACTCGTTGAGCTCGATCTCGCAGGTGGCCGAGGCGCGGATGCCGAGCTTCGGCTCGGTCTTGCCGGCGTGGAAGCCCGGCTTCTGCGTATCGATGATGAAGGCCGACACGCCCTTGGCGCCGATCCCCGGCGTGGTGATCGCGAACAGCACGATGTAGCGGCACACCGGGCCGGAGGTGATCCAGCTCTTCTTGCCGTTGATCACCCAGTCGCCGTTTTCGTTCTTCGTCGCGCGGGTATGCATGGCCGACGCATCGGAGCCGGACTGCGGCTCGGTCAGCGCATAGGCGCCGATCGCCTCGCCCTGGGCGATCGCCCGAACGTACTTCTGCTTCTGCTCCTCGGTGCCGTGCTTGAGGATGCCGTTGCAGAACAGCGAGTTGTTCACCGACATCACGGTGGAGGTGGCCGCGTCGGCCGCGGCGATCTCGATCATCGCCAGCACGTAGGCCACCGGATCCATGCCCGCGCCGCCGTATTCCTCCGGCACTTCGATGCCCATCAGGCCGAGCTGGCCCATCTCGCGAATGTTTTCCAGCGGGAACTCGCCCCTGGCATCGAGCTCGGCCGCCACGGGGGCAATGCGCTTTTGCGCGAAATCGCGGGCGATCGCCTGGATCGACAGCTGATCTTCGGTAAAACGGAAATCCATGAACTACTCCAGGTCGTGACTTAGCCGCCCATTCTAACTTGGCCCCAGATAACGCCCTGTGCGGATGCAGCACAGCGGCGCGGCGTTCTGGTCGGGCGCAGCTGTTCCTACGGGCCTTGACGCACCCCGGATGCCGTCCTAGCCTTATAAATCTTTTTATCGCGATAAAAGGATGACAATGGATCTGGCGACCGCCTCCAGCGTGCTGCGTCTGCTCGCAGATCCCACCCGGGTGCGCCTGCTCGCTCTGCTGGAAAGCGAGGAGTTGACCGTGGCCGAGCTGGCCGCGGTGCTGCACCTGGCGCAGCCGCGGGTCTCCACCCATCTGGCCAAGCTGAAAGAGGCCAACCTGGTGCGCGACCGCCGCGCCGGCGTATCGGCCTACTACCGGGCCAATACCGAAGGCGACGAGCACCAGCACCAACTGGTGAAGTCGCTGCGCGACAGCATCGACGACGCACTGCTCCGCGAGGATGCCGCCCGGGTCCCCGGCGTACTGGCCCAGCGCGCCCGCGAGGCCGGCTGGGCCGATACGGTCGCCGGCGACATGGAGCGCCATTACTCGCCCGGCCGCACCTGGGAAACCCTGGCCCGCTCGCTGCTGCAACTGCTGGAAACCGGCGACGTGCTGGACATCGCTTCCGGCGACGGCATCACTGCCGAACTGCTGGCGCCGCATGCGCGCTCCATCGTCTGCGTCGACTCCAGCGAACGAGTGGTCGAGGCCGCTGCCCGCCGCTTGCAGCCCTTTGCCAATGTGGAGGTGCGCCAGGGCGACATGCAGGCACTGGACCTGGGCGAGCGCCGCTTCGACCTGGTGCTGATGCTGCATGCCCTCACCTATGCCGAGAACCCTGCTCGCGCCGTATCCGAGGCCGCGGCGGTACTGCGTCCCGGCGGGCGCCTGCTGGCGGTGACGCTGGGCGAGCACGATCACCGGACCGCGGTCGAGCCGTTCGACCACACCAACCTTGGCTTCTCGCTGAAGCAGTTGGGAGGCTTCGCCGCCAGCGCCGGACTGGAAGTGGTCAGTGCCAACCACCTGAGCCGCGAGCGCAAGGCGCCGCATTTCGAAGTCATCAGCCTGCTGGCGCGCAAGCCCTGAGGCCGTTTCCCGGAGTCCCCACGATGACCACCCTGCCCTGGCTGCATCCCGATCGCGTCGCCCTGCTCGAGGCGGCCCTGCGCGAGCGCATCCTGATCCTCGACGGCGGCATGGGCACCATGCTGCAGGGCCACCAGCTCGACGAATCGGCCTTCCGCGGCGAACGCTTCGCCGACGGGCACGATGGCGCGCACGCGCACGATCACCCCGGCGCCTGCGACCTGAAGGGCAACAACGACCTGCTCACCCTGACCCAGCCGGACATCATCCGTGGCGTGCACACCGCCTACCTGGAGGCCGGTGCGGACCTGGTCGAGACCAACACCTTCAATTCCACCCGGATCAGCCAGGCCGACTACCACCTCGAACACCTCGCCTACGAGCTCAACCGCGCCGGTGCCGCCCTGGCCCGCGAGGCCTGCGATGCCATGACGGCGAAAACGCCGGACAAGCCGCGCTTCGTGATCGGCGTGCTCGGCCCCACCAGCCGCACCGCCTCGCTGTCGCCGGACGTCAACGACCCGGGCTTCCGCAACGTGACGTTCGAGGAACTGGCGTCCAACTACACCGAGTCGGCGCGCGGCCTGATCGACGGCGGTGCCGATGTGATCATGGTCGAGACCATCTTCGACACGCTCAACGCCAAGGCGGCGCTGTACGCGCTGTCCGAGCTGTTCCGGGAAATCGGCGCACGGCTGCCGGTGATGATCTCCGGCACCATCACCGACCGCTCCGGCCGCACCCTCTCCGGGCAGACCGCCGAGGCGTTCTACTACTCGGTGCAGCACGCGCGGCCGCTGTCGGTGGGCCTGAACTGCGCGCTCGGCGCCGCCGACCTGCGCCCGCACATCCAGACCCTCGCCCGGGTGGCCGACGGCTACGTCAGCACCCATCCGAACGCCGGCCTGCCCAACGCCTTCGGCGAATACGATGAGACGCCCGAGCAGATGGCCACGGTGATCGGCGGCTTCGCCCGCGACGGCCTCCTGAACTTCGTCGGCGGCTGCTGCGGCACCACGCCGGCGCACATCCGCGCGATTGCCGAGGCGGTGAAGGACTGCGCGCCGCGCGCGCTGCCGTCGCTGGACGAGGCAGCGGCGTGAGCTGCCGGTTGCCGCGGCACTGGAACCCTCCCCTGCACAGGAGAGAGGCAGCGACGGCCCGGGACGCCACACGCTTTGGCCCTCTCCCCCGAGCCCCGCTCGGGGGAGAGGGTTGGGTGAGGGGCAGGCTTTTGGCTTTTCCCCTCTCCCGGGTAACGGAGCGCCCCCTCACCCCAGCCCTCTCCCCCGGCTACGCCGGCGGAGAGGGAGCACTTACTGCCGGCTTTCCTATTCCATGAACACTCCCCGCTACACCCGCCTGTCCGGCCTCGAACCGCTGGTGCTGACCCCGGACCTGCTGTTCGTCAACGTCGGCGAGCGCACCAACGTCACCGGCTCGGCGCAGTTCCGCAAGCTGGTCAAGGAGGAGCGCTACCACGACGCGGTGGAAGTCGCGCGCCAGCAGGTCGCCAACGGCGCGCAGATCATCGACGTCAACATGGACGAGGGCCTGATCGACTCCGAGGCGGCGATGACCCGCTTCCTCAACCTGATCGCCGCCGAGCCGGACATCGCCCGTGTGCCGGTGATGGTCGACTCGTCCAAGTGGAGCGTGATCGAGGCCGGCCTGCGCTGCCTGCAGGGCAAGGGCATCGTCAACTCGATCTCGCTGAAGGAAGGCGAAGAGACCTTCCTGGAACACGCGCGCAAGGTGCAGCAGTACGGCGCCGCCGTGGTGGTGATGGCGTTCGACGAGCAGGGCCAGGCCGACACCCGCGACCGCAAGGTCGAGATCTCCTCGCGCGCCTACGCGCTGCTGACGGAGAAGCTCGACTTTCCGCCGGAAGACATCATCTTCGACCCCAACATCTTCGCCATCGCCACCGGCATCGAGGAGCACGACAACTACGCGGTCGACTTCATCGAGGCGACCCGCGAGCTGAAGAAGCGCTTCCCGCTGAGCCACGTCTCCGGTGGTGTCTCCAACGTGTCGTTCTCGTTCCGCGGCAACAACACCGTGCGCGAGGCGATCCACTCGGTGTTCCTGTACCACGCCATCCAGGCGGGCATGGACATGGGCATCGTCAACGCCGGCGCGCTGATGATCTACGACGACATCCCGCCCGAGCTGCGCGAGCGCGTCGAGGACGTGGTGCTGAACCGCCGCGCCGACGCCACCGAGCGGCTGCTGGAGATCGCCGAGCGCTTCAAGGCAAAGAAGGGCGAGGCGGTGGTCGAGACCCTGGCCTGGCGCGAGAAGCCGGTGCACGAGCGGCTGGGTCACGCGCTGGTGCACGGCATCGACCAGTTCGTGGTCGAGGACACCGAGGAAGCGCGCCAGCTGTCGAGTCGTCCGCTGGACGTGATCGAAGGTCCGCTGATGGCCGGCATGAACGTGGTCGGCGACCTGTTCGGCGCCGGCAAGATGTTCCTGCCGCAGGTGGTCAAGTCCGCCCGCGTGATGAAGAAGGCGGTCGCCCACCTCATCCCCTACATCGAGGAAGAGAAGCGGCGCACCGGCGACGCCGGCAAGAACAACGGCACCATCGTGATGGCGACGGTGAAGGGCGACGTGCACGACATCGGCAAGAACATCGTCGGCGTGGTGCTCCGCTGCAACAACTTCGAGGTGATCGACCTCGGCGTGATGGTGCCGACGCAGGCCATCCTGGACGCCGCACGCGAGCACAAGGCCGACATCATCGGCCTGTCCGGCCTGATCACGCCGTCGCTGGAGGAAATGTCCCAGGTGGCGCGCGAGATGCAGCGGCAGGATTTCCGCATCCCGTTGCTGATCGGCGGCGCCACCACCTCGCGCGCCCACACCGCACTGAAGATCGATCCGCACTACGCGGCACCCACCGTGTGGGTGAAGGATGCCTCGCGCGCCGTCGGCGTGGCGCAGTCGCTGCTCAGCAGGGAACTGGTGGACGCGTTCATGGCCAAGGTCCGTGCCGACTACGACGAGGTCCGCGAGCGCCATCGCAACCGCGGCACCGGCAAGCCGCTGGTGCCGCTGGATACCGCTCGCGGCCAGCGCTTCCGTGGCGACTGGACGAACTACGATCCGCCGGCGCCGGCGCAACCCGGCCTGCACGTATTCGACGACTACGACCTGGCCGAGCTGCGCCGGTACATCGACTGGTCGCCATTCTTCAACGCCTGGGAACTGGCCGGCCATTACCCGGCCATCCTCACCGACGAGGTCGTCGGCCCCCAGGCCAGCGAGCTGTTCGCCGACGCGCAGTCCATGCTGGACCAGGTGATCGCGGAGAAGTGGCTGACCGCCCGCGGCGTGATCGGCTTCTGGCCCGCGGCCAGCATCGGCGACGACATCGAAGTGACCACGCCGGAAGGCAAGGTCCGCCTGCATCACCTGCGCCAGCAGGTGGACAAGCCGGTCGAGCGGCCCGACTTCTGCCTCAGCGATTTCGTCGCCCCGAAGGACAGCGGCAAGGCCGACTGGATCGGCGGCTTCGCGGTCACCGCCGGCATCGGCATCGAGGAACACGTCGCCCGCTTCGAGGCGGCGCACGACGACTACTCGGCGATCCTGCTCAAGGCGCTGGCCGACCGCCTCGCCGAAGCCTTCGCCGAGCGCATGCACGAGCGCGTGCGCCGCGAGTTCTGGGGCTACGCACCGGACGAATCGCTGGACAACGACGCGCTGGTCGCCGAGTGCTACCGCGGCATCCGCCCGGCCCCGGGCTACCCCGCCTGCCCCGACCACACCGAGAAGGCCACGCTGTTCGCCCTGCTCGATGCCCCGGCGAACGCTGGCATGCGCCTGACCGAAGGCTTTGCGATGACCCCGGCTGCCGCCGTGTCCGGCTGGTACTTCGCGCACCCGGACAGCCAGTATTTCGTGGTCGGCCGCATCAATCGCGGGCAGGTCGAGGACTATGCCCACCGCAAGGGCTGGACGCGCGAGGAAGCCGAGCGCTGGCTCGCGCCGAACCTGGACTACGACCCGGACTGACGCCCCGATGCGGGGTGTCAGCTGGTCGCGTCGCCGGTGATGCTGTTCTTCTGATGACGCAGGTGGACCACCAGGTTGTAGACCGAGACGAACACAGGGAAGAAGTTGGAAAGGATGCCCACCGAGTCGTTCTTGCCGAGGATGAAGTAGGCCAGCAGCAGCGTGCTGCCCATCACCGACAGCCACCAGAACGCCAGCGGCATCACCACGCGCTTGTGCTTGCGGGTGTAGTAGAGCTGCACGAACCAGCGGCTGGTGAACATCAGCGTGCCGGCGTAACCGACCATCTTCCAGGGCGTCAGTTCGAAGCGATGCAGGGCATCCAGGATGTGCTGGAAGTGGTGCGCGAAGGTGTCCATGAGGGTGCCGCCAGGGAGACAAGCCGGCGATTGTAGCAACCGGCCGGCACCTTCCCCGCCGGACCCCGACGGGGCGATTAAGGAAGTATTGACCGAAGCGGGGACACCCCGTATATTTGCGCGCTCCCGGCGGGCGGTTAGCTCAGCGGTAGAGCACTGCCTTCACACGGCAGGTGTCACAAGTTCGATCCTTGTACCGCCCACCAACGAATCGACGAAAGCGGGTCCGGCATGCCGGACCCGTTTTCGTATGGTCGCCCTCCCGATGCCGGCCAGGTGATCGCCGGCACAGCCACGTCAGCCGTCCCGACGCCAGGCTTTGACTGAAGACGGAACTTCTCCCGCCCCCCGCACCGTGTGCGGACCCGAAGAGATGTCCGATGCTTCCGCCCAGCCAGTCCCACGACGAACCGGAATGCCTCGCCCTGCTCCGCCGGCTCGGGCTGCACGGGCACATCGATGACCCCGTGCTCGACAGGATCACGCGTACGGCCGCGCGATTGTTTGCCGTTCCCATGGCCATGGTGCGGCTGATCCATGGCGACCGTCAGTGCCCGCTCTCCAGGTACGGTGCCGACTGGCAGGATGCATCGAACTGGCTGCCGTTCTGCCCCCACACCATCGGGCAGGACGAAGCCATGGTCGTTGGCGACGCGACCGACGACATCCGTTTCCACGACCATGCGCTGGTGACCGGCCCACCGCACATCCGCTTCTATGCGGGCCGCTCGCTGCGTTCGCGCCAGGGCATCGTATGGGGCACGCTCTGCGTGATCGACCAGGCACCGCGCGATCCCGGCAATGTCGACCGTGCCGCGCTCGGCGACCTGGCGGACATGGTGCAGGACCACCTGTGGAGCCTGGAGGACGCCGGGAGGACCCGCGCAATGCAAGTTTCGCTGGAACGCAGCGAAACCCTGCTGGCGCGGACCGCCGCACACGCCGCGGTGGGCATCGCGGTGGCGTCCACGGATGGCCACTGGCTGGAGATGAACCAGCGCTTCTGCGACATCCTCGGCCATTCGCGCGAAGAACTGCTGGGCTCACACGTGGCCGACTTCGCCCACCCTGACGACCGCGAGCCCGGGCTGGCGATGGCCCGCCGGGTGCTGCAGGGCGATACCGAGGCGCTGGACATGGAACTGCGCTTCCTGCGCGCCGATGGCAGTTGCTCCTGGACCCAGGTCGGCGCATCGGTGCTGCGCGACCGCGAAGGACGCCCCGAGAACCTCATCGTGGTCCTCACCGACATCCATGTGCGCAAGACCGTCGAGCACGATCTGGCGACCCTGCAGCACGCCCTCGAGCAACGTGTCGCCGAGCGCACGGCGGAACTGCAACTCACGGTGGCCCGCCTGCAGGGCGAGATCGCCGCGCGCGCGTCCACCCAGCAGGCGCTGATCGAGGAAAAGGAGCGCTTCGAGACCACCCTCCAGCTCGCCTCCGATGCGTTCGTGGAGGTCGATGCGGACGATCGCATCGTGTCGTGGAACCGCTCGGCGGAGCTGATCTTCGGCTGGTCGCGCGACGAGGCGATCGGGCGCTCGCTGGCCGACACCATCGTCCCCGCGTCGATGAGGGAGCGCCACCTGAAGGCATTCGAAAGCTTCATGGCCGGCCTGCCCGACACGGGCCACCTGGTCGGCCGACACCTGGAATTGAGCGGCGTGCGGCGCGATGGCGAGGAGTTCCCGCTGGAACTCACGCTGGGAGCAACCCGGATCGGCGGCCGCATGGTAGCCAACGCCTTTCTGCAGGACATCAGCCGTCGCAAGGCGGATGAACTGGCGTTGCGCAGCACCGCAGAGCGGCTGCGTACCATCACCGACAACGCACCGGCGATGATCGCCTACATCGACCGGGATCTGCGCTATCGCTTCCACAACCGCGCCTACACCGACTGGTTCGACATCGCGCCGGACGGCTTGCTGGGCATCCGGGTGCCCGAGTTCTGGGGCGAGGCAACCTGTGCGCAGCTGCAGCCGGTGATCGAACGCGTGCTGGCTGGCCATCGCGCCACGGCCGAGTATTCGCTGCCCGGACGGACGGGCCCGATGTGGTTCTACGCCACGCTGGTGCCGCACGTGGTGGAGGATGGGACCGTCGCGGGCTTCTACCTGCTCGCCCAGGACGTCACCGAGCGCAAGCGCCTGTACGAACGCATCGAGCACGAAGCTTCGCACGACGCACTCACCGGCCTGCCCAACCGCCGCGCATTGATGCAGCGGCTGCAGGAGGCGATGACGCACGCCCGCCGGCATGCCCGGGCCGTGGCCGTGCTGTTCATGGACCTGGACAATTTCAAGCCGATGAACGACACCCTGGGGCATGAGTTCGGCGATGCCGTGCTGCGCCATTTCGCCGAAACCATCCGTGCCTCGGTGCGTGACCCGGACTTCGTGGCCCGGCTCGCCGGCGACGAGTTCGTGGTGGTGATCGAGGATCTCGCGCCGGTCCGCGATTACGCCGGACGACTCGGTCGGGCGCTGCTGGAGCGGCTGGCCACGGAGCGGGAGATCCAGGGAGTCGCCGTGCGGTTGGCTGCCAGTATCGGCGTGGCGGTGCACGACGGCGAGGACGAGGAGACACCGCAGGAGCTCCTGCGCCGTGCCGACGCGGCGATGTACCGGGCGAAGGCTGCCGGGAGGCAGCGACTGGCCTTCTGATCCGGTCGGCTCACGCCGTCGCGCGGGAGCGCTCCTCGAACTGCACCTGTTCGATCAGCAGCTGGATGAAGCGGTTCCTCTGCCGGCGGTATTGCGCATCGTGGGGACCGGCCACGGCGGCGGCATGCATCGCGACGTGCGCCGTACTCGCCTCACGCAGGTTCGCGTTCACCGCGAGTGCGGCATCCAGGTAGCTTCCGGTCGCACATGTGCGCTCGGCGTGGTGCCGCCAGAACTCCGGCCCGGCCGGCAGCGCCAGCAATTGCTCCTCCCACTGCAATGCGCTGGCGAGGGCTCCCAGCGCCGTGACCGGACGGGCGGCGTTCCACTTCCAGCGGAAGCCGTCCAGCCAGCGCGGGAGATCCCCCGGCGGCATCGGCCGCGCCAGGGCGTAGCCCTGCCCCATGTCCGCGCCCAGCCACAGCGCGGCCTCGATCAGACCCGGCGTCTCCAGACCCTCGACCACCACATCGAGCCCCAGGTCGTGCCCGAGCCGGACCAGCTGGCGAATGAAGCGCAGCGTGCGCAGCGGATCGTCGGCCACCTGCATCACGATGGCCTGGTCGATCTTCACCCGGTCGAATGGCCAGTGCCGCAGGCGGATGAGCGAGCTGTAGCCTGCGCCGAGATCGTCCTCGACCAGCCGCACACCCAGTGCCTTGAGCGCCTGCATGCCGGCCATCCCGGAAGCCGCGCTGTGGTCGGTGCCCATCGGCGATTCGAGGATCTCCAGCAGCAGCGACTCGACCGGGCAGCGTCCCTCGGAAATGCTCGCCGCTGCGGCCTCGGCGTAGCGCGGATCCTCCAGCGCTGCAGCCGGCGTGTTCACCGACACGTCCACCACATGGCCCATCCGGAAGAGCATCTCCCGCTGCTGCGTCGCCTGCGAAAGCACCTGCCGGAACAGCACCACCAGGTCGTCGTCCCCCAGTGCCGGAAGGAAACGCGCGGGCGACAGCAGTCCTCCGTCCGGGTCCTGCAGACGCGCCAGCGCCTCCAGTTCCGACACCCGGCCATCGGCCAGCCGCACCACCGGCTGGTAGTAGGTCTGCAAGGCATCGGTGGCGATCAACGCCCGCCAGCGTTCGCGCACGAAGAAGGGCAGCAGCTCCGTTCCCGGCCGCGGCGGCACCAGACGGGCCAGGGCGAGATCGAGCAGATTCTTGAGCTGGTCGACGAACGCCTGCTGGTCCTCGCTCTGGAAGCCGCCCGAATACGCGCTGTAGATCGTGAGCACCGCCGATGGCGTCGGCGGCATCGGGCAAAGGGGAATCGCTACGCTCGACACGATCCCGATCGGCAGCGCCACGTCGCGCCAGCTGACCATCGCCGGATCGGTCCCGTAGTGCAGGCAGCGCTGCACCTGTCCGGTGCGCCATGCGCGCCCGCTGGGCCCGCCGCCCTGCTGGCTGTCGGCATTGACCCTGATCGGCGCGGCGCCCCCCCGCGCCAGCGCCCGAAGGTATTCGGCAAACGCTTCGCCGCCGACGGCTTCATAGGTGAGCTGACCACTGTCGTCGGGCCGACCGACCGCGCAGGAACAGATTTCGCTGTGCCCGGCAAGCGCGTCCACCACGCCCTGGATCAGCTCGAGATAGCCTTCCGCCGACCAGGCCAGTGCGTTGAGGCGCGCCAGCAACGCCACACGCTCACGCTGCACGTCGCGGATGCTCTCCAGTTGCCACTGGCGCTCGAGCCCGAGCCGCTGCAGCACGATGCCCAGCGGGCGCCGATCGCTGACCGACAGGCTGCCGAAACGCTGCGCGATGAGGTCCCGCAGGCGTTCCACGCCCTCCAGCAACCAGACCTCCTCCAGGCCGGCCGAAGCATGAAAGCGCCCGGCACGCGCCGCCTGCAGACGATGCGACTCGATATCCAGGCCCGGCGTCACCAGCAGATGGATGTGCTGGGCGAAGCGTGCTGCCAGCATGGCGCGGTCGACCTCGGGCAATACCGCGAACAGCCGGGCGATGCCTTCGTGCGAACGCAGCTCGCCGATAAAGGCATCGACGAGCTCGGGAACCAGCGGCTCGGCAAGCGCGGCCCACGGCCTCAGCAGGACCTCGGCGTGCTGCCCGTAGGGTGCCTGGTTGCGGCCGTCGAACTCGGGGACGGGCTGTCCGGCCGTGGCGAGCGGGGTCGACCACCAGCGCTCGCGTTGCCGCTTGCGCGCCTTCACCTGGTACATCGCCTGGTCGGCACGGCGCAGCAGCTGCTGGCCGCCGCCGGTCGCGTGGTCCGGGAACAGCGCGATGCCCAGACTGGCGGTCAGCTCGAACACTTCGCCGTCGACCCGCATGGGCTCGCGCAGGGCGATCCACAGGCGATCGAGCAGGGGCTCGATCTCCACGTCGCGATGCAGCCCCTCGCAGACGATCACGAACTCGTCGCCGCCCAGGCGGGCGATGTAGTCGTCCGGCCGCAATGCCGCGCGCAGCCGACGCGCGACCTCGACCAGCAGGAGATCGCCGGTGGCATGCCCGTAGCGATCGTTGATCGGCTTCAGGTCATCCAGATCGAGCATGCCCACGGCAACCAGTCGCTCGTTGCGCTCGGCGCGCTCGAGAGCGCACTCCATGTGCATGTCCAGCGCACGCCGGTTCGGCAATCCGGTCAGCGCATCGTGCAGGGCGAGGTAGGTCTGCCGCTGCTGCTCTTCGAGCTGGGCCCGGCGACGTTCGTGCTGGTGCAGAGCGATTCCGGCCACCTCGGCCAGTTCGTCCAGTACGTGGCACATCTCGTCGTCGAACGCGTCTTCCTCCCGGGTGATCAGGGCGAACACCCCGATCGGCTTCGCCGAGCGCCCGGGCGCGTGGTCCGGCGCAAGAACCGGCCAGCATCCGGAGGCCCCCATGCCCGCCAGCGGCCCGTGCCGCCAGATCGGCGACATGTCGCTGCGCTCGCCGGGACGGATCCGGATCTGCGGACGCATTTCGCGCAAGGCGATCAGGGGCAGCGGCACCCGCTCACCCTCGGCCGGCAGCCGGGGAAAAAGTCGCCCGAGCTCCTCGGCGATCGGACCGGCGAGCGCAACGCGACGAAGCGACGCGCCATCATTCTCGACCATCAGTACATCCACGGCGGCGGCGCCGGCGACTTCGACCAGCGACTGGGCCAGCGTGCGATACACCGCGGCCGGGTCCGGCTGCTCGAGCAGCGCCCGCTGGATCGCACGCTGTGCCTCGCGGTAACGGCTGATGCGCTGATCCCGCTCGATCATGGCCTGGTGGTCCCAGAACCGAACCAGCTCGACCACCAGCTGCTCCAGCCACGCCCCCAGTTCATCCAGCGCCTCGTCCGCGGCATCGACCGTGCAGGCCGCCAGCACCAATCGGCTGCCATCCTGCGCACGGGTTGCCGCCAGGCAACACGCGAACCCGTCGTTCCACGCGCCGGTCTGCCCCGGGGCAGACGCCTCGGGGCTCCGCCGCGAGACGTACCCAGCCTGCAGATCGAGCACCTGGCCCACCGGGTCCTCCGGCCCGACGCGAGGCGGATCGTCTCCCGAAAGCAGGCGGCCAGCCCGGTCGGTCGCCGACCCGGCCGCGGCGAGCACAGTGATTCCGTCGCCACCGGGCGCATGTCGACCGACCCAGACCAGCGGCAGCTCCATCGTTGCCGCGAAAATCGCCACGGCCTCGGCCATGGCGAGTCGGCGGTCGTAGCCGTGGTTCGTGTGCAGGCGAACCAGGGTTTCGGCAAGGCTCCGGTAGAAGCGTGAGCGCAGCCGGGCTCCGGCCAGGGCATGATCCGGCGCCTCCCGCTTCAAGCCGTCGCGCTCTGCTCCCCGATCGCCCTGTTCCATCCGAAATCGTCCCGACTCGCCCATCGCACGCACTGCCGCGCCCCGGTGAACCGGTGGAGCGAAGTGCCCCCGGGGCGCTCCGGACCCGTATGCTTCCTTATCGTCGTCCCCTTGCGGAGCTTGAATCGCCACCGCCCGCGTCCGGCATCATAACCCCGTGCGCGAAGGCCTGCGCCACGTGCCAGACTGCGGGTCACACGACCTGCAACCACCCCCGACGGGTTTCATGGTGCCTTCCGATAGCGACAGTGACTGGCGGTTCCCCGCGCTGCTGCTGGGGCTGTTCCTCATCGCAACCAGCCTGCTCGGTATCGCGCCACGTTATCGGCAGGACTGGCTGCTGGAGAACGCGGTCGTGCTGGTGGCGCTGCCCCTGCTCACCTACGGCTGGCACCGCCTCCGTTTTTCCCGTGGGGCATGCATGGCGCTGTTCGCATTCCTGCTGCTGCACGAAGTGGGGGCGCACTACACCTACTCCGAGGTGCCGTACGACGCATGGTTCCAGCGCCTCACCGGCCACTCGCTCGACCGCCTGCTCGGATTCCCGCGCAACGAATACGACCGCCTGGTGCACTTCCTCTACGGACTGCTGGTGACGCCGATGGCGGTGGAGCTGCTCGATCGCCGCGCGCCGCCGCGGGGCATCTGGCGATGGATCCTGCCGGTGACCTTCGTGATGTCGCACTCGGTGGTGTACGAGCTGGTGGAATGGCTCGCGGCGGTTCAATTCGGCAACGGGCTGGGCACCGCCTATCTCGGTACCCAGGGAGATCCGTGGGACGCGCAGAAGGACATGGCGCTGGCTGCACTCGGCAGCGTGCTGGCCATGGTGGCAAAGGCGATTGGCGACGCGCTTCGACGGGAACGCGATTGCCGCCGCCAGGCAAGCGGCCCATGATGAAGTGACGATCCCGCCTCCCTTTTTC
Source organism: Dyella ginsengisoli LA-4 (assembly GCF_000334915.1). Lineage (GTDB taxonomy): Bacteria > Pseudomonadota > Gammaproteobacteria > Xanthomonadales > Rhodanobacteraceae > Dyella_A > Dyella_A ginsengisoli_A. The sequence goes on from NZ_AMSF01000015.1 coordinate 154,903, forward strand.
CGCATGTCCTCCCCACGCCGCACCCGCCTGCCGATCGCACTGCTGCTCGCCCTGCTGCTGTGGCCGGCGGCGTCGTTGCGGGCTGCCACGCGCTATTTCTGGCATCCGGAAATTGCACCTGCCGGCCCGGTGGTGGTGATCGTCAGCCTCGACGAGCAGTCGATCTACGTGTATCGCAATGGCGTGGCGATCGGCGCGGGCCCGATCAGCTCCGGCAAACCGGGGTACGAGACGCCCCCTGGCGTCTACAGCATCCTGCAGAAGGAGCGCGAGCATCGCTCCAACCTCTACGACGACGCGCCGATGCCATACATGCAGCGGCTGACCTGGGACGGCGTCGCGCTGCACGGCGGCGTGCTGCCCGGGCATCCGGCCTCCCACGGCTGCGTGCGATTGCCGCCGGCCTTCGCCGAGAAGCTGTTTGCCGTGACCCAGCGTGGCGGCATCGTCGTCGTATCCGACAGCAAGGTATCGCCGGCGCCGATCGTGCACCCCGCCGCGGTGGCACCGATCGACCTGACCGGCGCACCGATGGCCGTGCCCGACGGGGGGGACGATACGCTCACCCTGGCGCCGGGAGGCGCGTTGGGCGTGGTGGTCAGCACGTACGACCAGCGGGTCTATGTGCTGCGCAATGGCGTGCTGATGGGACAGGCGCCGCTGGCGATGGCCCCTGGCGAGATCCCAGCGGGCACGCTGCTGTACGTGATGACCGGTCGGGCGGAAGCCGGCGGGGACAACCGCCCGACGCTGCCCCGCTGGTCGGCCTATCGCATCCTGGGCGAAGGCCCTGTGCCGGATCCCGCAACGATGGCCGCGCAGATTCATGTGCCGGGCGGGTTCGGGCAGCGGCTGCGCGACGCCATGGTGCCGGGGACGACGGTGCTGGTCACCGACCTGCCCGGTCTGGGTGGCGACGAGAAAGCCCCCTACGCCAAGCTGCTCGAATCGACCTCTCCCGAGCCGACGACCGCGAAACCCGTCACGCCGCGCGAAAGTCGCTGAGTTCGTTCATTTTTTCCTGACAATTCGTTCAGCTTCCGCACCGGAAACTGGCCGCCATCCGTTCTTGTGGTTGCCCCCATGCCGTACTTCGCCCCTCGCACCCTGGTGCGTCGCGTGCTTCCCGTTGTTGCCCTGCTGCTCGGCCTTGCGCCCGCATCCCATGCGACGGCGCCCGGCGACCTTGCAAGCGCGCTGGTCCGGGCTGCACCGGCGGCCGATCCACGCGTGATCACGCTGGCGACCCGCGCCCTGCAGTGCGTGCAGAAGGCCATGCCCGCACGCACGCTGAGCGTGATCGACTACTCGCGCCCCTCCACCCAGCCGCGGCTGTGGGTGTTCGACCTGGCCCACCGCACCCTGCTGTTCAAGGAGCTCGTGGCGCACGGCCGCAACAGCGGAGACAACCTGGCCTCGCATTTCTCCAATGCGCCGGGCAGCCTGATGTCCAGCCTCGGCACCTTCGTCACGGACGGCACCTACGTGGGCCACAACGGCTATTCGCTGCGTCTGAAGGGGCTGGACGAGGGTTTCAACGACAACGCCGAAAGCCGCGCCATCGTGATCCACGGGGCCAGCTACGTCAGCCCCCTGTTCGCCTCCTCCGAGGGGCGCCTGGGGCGCAGCTGGGGCTGCCCGGCAGTGCGTCGGGGCGTGGCCAAGCGCCTGATCGACACGATCAAGGATCGTTCGGTGGTCTTCGCCTATTACCCCGACCCCAGGTGGCTGAAGCAGTCCTCCACGCTGGGCGATTGCGGCACCGAGGTGACCGCCGGCCTCGAGCGCGCAACGGTGCCGCGCCGGACGCTGCTCAGCCCCTGAGCCCCGGCGTCAGTGCGCCATCAACAGCGGCAGATGGGTGTGATCGAGTACGTGGCGGGTCGCGCCGCCGAGGGCCAGCTCGCTCAGGCGTGACCGCCCCCAGGCGCCCATCACCAGCAGGTCCGCCCCGATCTCCCGGGCCGTTTCGAGCAGAGCCTTGCCGACGTTGGCACCCTTGTCGAAGCGCTGCCATTCGACCGCCACACCCTGCCGTTCCAGCCAGGCCCGCAGTGGCAGCGCCGGCGGAGACAGACCGGGCAGACCGGTGCGCTCGCCGTCGAGCACGAGTACCTTGCCCGCCCGCTTGAGCAACGGCAACGCCGCCTTGACCGCACCGGCCGCCTCGCCGGACCCGTTCCAGGCCACCAGGATGCGATCCGGCGCGCCGGTACCGCGCCAGGTCTCCGGCACCAGCAGCATCGGTGAGGCATCGTCGAACAGGGTACGGGTGATGTTGTCGAAGCCGATCGGCGCATCCGGGTTGCGCACCGGCAACTCGGTGACGATGAACTGGGCCAGCCGTGAACGCTTGGCCAGGATCGGCACATAGGCGCCACGGATCACCTCCCACGCCCCTTTCACCTCATGCCGCGCGCACAGTGCGCCCCACTGCGTGGCGAAAGCCTGCGCCGAGCGCTCCTCGGTATCGAGCAGCGCCAGCGCCTCGGGCATGGCCATCACCGGCGGATACACCGCCACCACGTGGATGCCGGTGGCGAAGGCGTCCAGTTGACGGGCTGCGGCCAGGCCGACCACGCAGGCCGGCGTGCCGTCCTCGAGACGGTCGAGGTTGATGATCAGGTCGAGCATGACGGGGGCTCCGGATGGCGTGGCCGACATGCTGCATCAACCGTCCGCGTCCGCCGTTGATCAGGGTCAACCGGCCGGTCGGCCACGACGACCCATCTCCCCGGCCACCGAACGGGGGCGCCATTGACGCCCATCAAGATCGGCCTTGCCGACCTGGCGCACCCTGTATCCGTCCACTGCGTCCGGAGCACGCCATGTTCAAGCACATCCTGGTTCCTACCGACGGATCGGAGCTCTCCATCCGTGCGGCCACCACGGCCATCGACCTCGCCCGCACCTGCGGGGCACGCATCCTCGCCCTGCACGTGGTGCCGCCCTTCCACACGATCTCCTACATGGCCGAGATGCTTGCGGCCACCGAGCTGGCTTACACGCAGGAGTCGATCGCACGCGCCGAACGCTTTCTTGCCGAGGTGCGCGATCGTGCCGCCAAGGCCGGCGTGCCCTGCGACAGCCGCTACCTGCTCGACGAACAACCGCACAAGGTGATCGCGCGGGTCGCCGGCGAGAACCACTGCGACCTGATCGTGATGGGCTCGCACGGCTGGCGCGGCCTGAACCGCCTGCTGCTGGGCAGCGAGACGCAGAAGGTGCTGCTGACCGCCGAACCGCCCGTGCTGGTCTGCCATTGATGCCACCGCGATGAGGGCGGAAGGCAGTCCGTCCACGGCCCCCGACGGCGACGGCAGCCACGCCGGCCTCGACCCGGCGGAGGCGGCACGACGACTGCGGTGCGACGGCCCGAACGCCCTGCCCGGCGGCGAACACCGGCCGCTGTGGCGCACGCTGGCCGGCGTGCTGGCCGAGCCGATGCTGCTGATGCTGCTGGCCGCCGGCGGCATCTACCTGGCCCTCGGCGACCGCGCCGAGGCCGCCTTCCTGATGGGCTCGGTGCTGGTGGTGATCGGCATCACGCTGGCCCAGGAGCACCGCACCCAGCGGGCCCTCGAAGCGCTGCGCGATCTGTCCGCGCCGCGCGCACTGGTCCTGCGCGGCGGGCAGCGGGTCCGCATCGCCGCGATCGAGGTGGTGGCGGGCGACCTGCTGGTGCTGCACGAGGGCGACCGCATCGCTGCCGATGCCACGCTGCTGGAAGGCCAGCTCGACGTCGACGAGTCGCTGCTGACGGGCGAGGCCGTTCCGGTGAACAAGCTGGTCGGCGCCGCCCCCTCCCCGCTATTCGCCAGCACCGTGGTGACCCGCGGTCGCGGCCTCGCCCGCGTCACCGCCACCGGTGCACGCACCCGGGTCGGCGGCATCGGCCTGGCGCTGGCGAGTGCGGTGGAACCGCCATCGCGCCTGCAGCGGTCCTCGCGTCGGCTGATCCGCACGATGACCGTCGCCGGCCTGCTGGTGGCCGCCGCCTATGCCCTGCTGCTGTGGTCGTGGGATGGCCAGGGCGCGCTGCCCAGCGTGCTGGCCGGTGTCGCGCTGAGCATGGCGCTGCTGCCGGAGGAGATCCCGGTGGTGCTCACCGTGTTCCTCGCGCTCGGCGCCTGGCGCATCGCCCGCCAGCAGGTGCTGACGCGGCGCATGCCGGCGGTGGAGACGCTGGGTGCGATCACCGTGCTGGCGGCCGACAAGACCGGCACGCTGACCCGCAACCGCATGGAGGTAGCCGAGCTGGCCATCGACGATGGCCATTACGACGCGGCGACGGGAGGCCCGCTGGACGAGCCGTTCCACGCGCTGGTCGAGTTCGCCATGCTGGCCACGCCGGCGCAGCCGTTCGACCCGATGGAGCAGGCGATCCAGTCGTTCGGCCGGAGCCTGCTCGCCGGCACCGAACACGTGCATGCCGACTGGCTGCCGATCGCCGAGTACGGCCTCAGTCCGGAGATCCTGGCGATGACCCGGGTGTACCCGGAGCGCGCACCCGACCGCCACCTGCTGGCCACCAAGGGCGCGCCGGAGGCGGTCGCCGACCTCTGCCACCTGGCCGAGCCCGAACTCGCCGAGCTGCGAGCGACCGTGGCGGCGATGGCCGGACGCGGCCTGCGCGTGCTCGGCGTGGCCCGCGGCCACTGGCGCGGCGACGCCCGCCCGGCCAGCCAGCACGACTTCGACTTCGAGTTCCTCGGCCTCGTCGGCCTGCTGGATCCGCCGCGCAGCGAGGTGCCGGCAGCGCTGGCCGAATGCCGTGCGGCGGGCGTCCGCGTGATCATGCTCACCGGCGACCATCCGCTCACCGCGCAGGCGATCGGCCATCGCGTCGGCCTCGCCGACACGCCGGTGGTGCTGACCGGCGGCGACATCGACGCGATGGACGACGCCACGTTGACCGCGCGCCTGCGCGACACCGACATCTGCGCCCGGGTCATGCCCGAGCAGAAACTGCGGCTGGTGCGCTGCCTGCAGGCCGGCGGCGAGGTGGTGGGCATGACCGGCGACGGCGTCAACGACGCGCCCGCACTGCGGGCCGCCGACGTCGGCATCGCGATGGGCGAGCGCGGCACCGACGTGGCGCGCGAGGCGGCGGCGCTGGTGCTGCTGGACGACAGCTTCGCCAGCATCGTGGCGGCGATCCGGCAGGGGCGGCGCATCGACGACAACGTGCGCCGCGCCACCCGCTTCATCTTCGCCGTGCACGTGCCGGTGGTGGCGCTGGCGCTGGTACCGGCGCTGGCGCAGTGGCCGGTGCTGCTGATGCCGGTGAACATCGTGCTGCTCGAACTGCTGATCGATCCGGCGTGCTCGGTGGTGTTCGAGGCCGACCCGGCCGCCGACAACGTGATGCGCCGACCGCCGCGCCGGGCCGCCGACTCGCCGTTCGCCCCCCGCCAATTGCTGCGCGGGCTGCTGCAGGGCGCCGGCCTCGCGGCGATCCTGCTCACGGGTTTCGGCCTGCTGCAGGACGCCGTGGGAGCGGTGCAGGCGCGCACCGGCACGTTCCTCGCCCTGCTGCTGTCGGTATTCCTGCTGACCCTTGCCAATCGCGCGCACCACCGCGCGGGCACCGGCAATCCGTGGCTGTTGCCGATGTTCGCCGCCCTGCTGGCGATGATCGCGCTCGCGCTCGGCGTGCCGTGGCTGCGCCACGTGATGGCGATGGCCTGGCCCGCACCGGCCACGTGGCTCGGCGTGGCGGCGATGCTCGCCGCATCCGCCGCCTGGCTGGCGCTGCTGCGGCGTCGCGCCTCGCCGCGGAGCGGCTGAAACAGCCGGCCGGCCCGTCGCGCACTGCTATCCTGCGCGGGCCCGGATGGCCGTCCGGCGCATCCGTCCCCTGTCCACCGAGCGTGCCCGCCGCGTGTCCGCCGCCTCCGACCTGCCGCGCCCCGAAGTCTGGCTGAAGAGCTTCCGTTCCCGGGTCCGTGCACCGCTGCGCCAGGCGACCGCACTCGGTCTGGTCAACGGCCTGCTGCTGGTCGCCCAGGCCTGGCTGGCGGCATGGGCGATCAATGCCGGCGTGATGCACCACGCGCCAATGGCCCGGCTGTGGCCGGCGCTGGCCGCCCTGCCGGTGGTGTTCGTACTGCGTTTCGCACTGGCACGCGCGGCCGAGCGCGTCGCCTTCCGCGCCGGCGCCATCGTGCGCCGCACGCTGCGCGCCGACCTGCTGGCCCACCTGCAGCGACTGGGACCGGCGTGGCTGCAACGGCAGGCGCGCGGCGACCTGGTCACCAGTGTCGTGGGCGGCGTGGAGGCGATGGAGGGCTACTACGCGCGCTACCTGCCGACCATGGGCATGACCGCGCTGCTGCCGCTGGCGATCCTGGTCGCGGTGTTTCCCGCCGACTGGGTCTCGGCGCTGGTGATGCTGGTCAGCGCGCCGCTGATCCCGTTCTTCATGTGGATGATCGGCAAGGGCACCGAGGAGCTGAACCAGAAGCAGTGGCGCGTGCTGGCGTTCCTCGGTGCGCGCTTCCTGGACACCCTGCAGGGCCTGACCACGCTCAAGCTGTTCGGTGCCAGCCGGCGCGAGGCGGCCGTGGTGGCGCAGGTGTCGGACGACTACCGGCGCAGCACCATGCAGGTGCTGCGCGTGGCGTTCCTGTCGTCGGTGGTGCTGGAGTTCCTCGCCACGGTGAGCATCGCCGTGGTCGCCGTGCTGGTGGGCTTTCGCCTGATGTGGGGCGAGCTGGCCTTCCTGCCCGGTCTGTTCGCCCTGCTGCTGGCACCGGAATTCTTCGGCCCGTTGCGCAACATGGGCACCGTCTACCACCTGCGCATGGAAGCGATCGGCGCGGCGGAGCGGATGGTGCAGATCTTTGCCGAACCGGCCGACGGGCGACCGCGGGGAACGGCGCCGGCGCCCTCGGCAGCACCATCGCTGTCGTTCGAAGCCACCGGCTTCGCCTACCCGGACGGCACCGTCGCACTGGACGCCTGCCGCTTCACCGCCCCGGCCGGCCAGGTCACGGCGATCGTCGGTGCCAGCGGTGCCGGCAAGAGCACCGTGCTGCACCTGTTGCTCGGGTTCATCGGACGCACCCGCGGTCGCATCACGGTCGGTGATGTCGACCTGGCGGACATCGCCGAAACCGACTGGCTGGCGCGCGTCGCCTGGGTGCCGCAGCGCGCGCACCTGTTCGAGGGCAGCGTGGCCGACAACCTGCGACTGGCGCGCCCCGATGCCGATGATGCGCAGCTGCGCGAGGCCGCCCGCGCCGCCGGCGCCGAGGCCTTCATCGACGCGCTGCCGCAGGGCTTCGACACGCCGCTCGGCGAGCGCGGCGCCAACCTGTCCGGTGGACAGGTGCAACGGCTCGCGCTGGCCCGCGCGTTCCTGAAGGACGCGCCGGTGCTGCTGCTGGACGAGCCGACCGCCCACCTGGACACGCACAGCCAGCGGGCGGTACTCGAGGCGATCGAGCGGCTGGCCCGCGGCCGCACCGTGCTGCTGGTGACCCATCGCCTGCACGCGCTGGCGCTGGCCGACCACGTGGTGGTTCTCGACGACGGACGGGTGGTCGAACAAGGCCCGCCGGATGCGCTGCGCGCGGCCGATGGTCCGTTCGCACGCCTGCTGGCCGCTGCCGCGGTGTCCGCATGACGCGCCGCGCCGACCGCGCCCAGGGGCGTGCCGACCTGCGCCGGCTGTGGGTGCTATTCCGCCCCTACCGCGCGTGGATGGCCGGCGGCGCCCTGCTGGCGCTGGCCGCCCTGCTCGCCAACGTCGGCCTGCTGGCGGTGTCCGGCCACTTCATCGCGGCAATGGCGCTGGCCGGCGCGGCCAGCGTCACGCTGAACTACTTCACCCCGGCCGCGCTGATCCGCGCCTTCGCGCTGACCCGCACCGGCGGCCGCTACCTGGAACGGCTGGTCACCCACGAGGCCACCTTCCGCCTGCTGGCGCAGCTGCGGGTGTGGTTCTACGAACGCCTCGAGCCACTGGCCCCGGCACGCCTGCAGTCGCTGCGCGCCGCCGACCTGCTGTCGCGCATCCAGGCCGACATCGACACGCTCAACCAGGTCTATCTGCGCCTGTTCGTGCCAGTGGTGGTGGCCGCGCTCGGCAGCCTGGCGATCGTCGCGGTGATGGCCATCTTCAGCGTGCCGGTCGCGCTGGGGACGGCGCTGGGGCTTGCGCTCGCCGGGTTGGCCTTGCCGGCCTGGCTGCGGCATCGCGGCGAAGCGGCCGGCGCCCGCGCCGTGCAGACCCGCGCCGCCCTGCGCAACGCGGTGGCCGATGCCCTCGCCGGAGCCGCCGAACTGCGCGTGTACGGCGCGGAGCACGCCTGGCATGAACGCGTGCAGCGGCTCTCCGACGACCTGCTCGCCGACCAGCGCCGGTTGAGCGAACTGGCCGGCTTCTCCGCCGGCGCCGTCGGCCTGTGCGCCAATCTCGCGCTGTGGTGGGCGGTGATCGCTGCGGCGCCCGCGGTGGCCGCCGGCGCGATCGCGCCGGCGCAACTGGCGATGCTGGCACTGTTCGCCATGGCCGCGTTCGAGGCGGTGACGCCGCTGCCGCTGGCGTTCCAGATGCTGGGCGAGCAGCTCGCCGCGGCACGACGCATTTTTTCCGTGGTGGATGCCGAGCCGGCCGTTGCCACGCCGGGCCGTCCCTCGCCCGCGCCGCGCGATGCCAGCGTGCGCTTCGAACGCGTGCGCTTCCGCTACGACGTGGACCGCCCCTGGGTGCTGGACGGTTTCGACCTGGCGCTCGCGCCCGGCTCGCGCACCGCACTGGTCGGCGCCAGCGGTGCCGGCAAGAGCAGCGTGCTGCAGCTGCTGGCCCGTTTCCGCGACTTCCAGGACGGCCAGGTACTGCTCGGCGGCGAGCCGCTGCGGGACTTCGCCCCGGACGACGCACGCGCCTGCTTCGCGGTGGTCTCGCAGGACGCCTACCTGTTCAACGGCACGGTGCTGGACAACCTGCTGCTGGCGCGGCCGGAAGCCGACGAAGCGGCCATCGTGGCGGCCTGCCGCGCGGCGCAGGTGCACGAGGTGATCGAGGCCCTGCCCGAGGGCTACCACACCACGCTCGGCGAAGCCGGCATGCGCCTGTCCGGTGGCCAGGCGCGCCGGTTGGCGATCGCCCGCGCGCTGCTCAAGGATGCCCCGATCTTGCTGCTGGACGAACCCACCGAGGGCCTCGATGCCGCCACCGCCCGCGCGCTCCACGACTCGCTGGCCGTCGCCATGGCCGGCCGCACCGTGCTGCTGATCACTCACCAGCTCGGCACGCTGGCCGGCCTGGTCGACGAGGTAGCGGTGCTGGACGGCGGGCGCGTCGTCCAGCGCGGCCGGCCCGGCGATCTGGCGCGACAACCCGGCCCCTTCCTCGACCTGCAGGACCTGCTGGGCTGAAAAAAACGAGGGGACCGTTGCCGGTCCCCTCGCCCCCTTCCCCGCAAGCGTCCGGCTCAGTGGCCGGCCGGCTCCGACTCGTCGACGGTGCCGTCGTGCGCGTCCATCCAGGCGCCGCCCGCCGCGGCGACCAGCACGATCATCGCGGTGCCGACGAACCAGGCGAAATACCAGGAGCCGTAATCGCCCAGGATCACGCCCATCACGATTGCCACCACGGCGAGCAGCATGTAGATCAGGAATTGCAGCAAGGTCTTCATGGCTCGCTCCTTCAGTACGCGTGTTCGTCGTGCTGGATGGCCGCGGCATCGACCTCGCCGCGCATCACCCAGAACGCCCAGCTGGTGTACCAGATCACCAGCGGCACGAACACCGCGGCAAACCCGGTCGCCCACAGCAGCGTGGTCTGGCTCGACACCGAGTTCCACAGCGTCAGGCTCTGCGACGGCTCGCTGCTGGACGGCATCAGGAACGGGAACAGTGCCGCGCCCACCGTGCCGATCACGCCGATCCAGGCGCCCGCACCCAGCCACCAGGCCAGCGTGGACCGCCTGCCGCGCACGGCCAGCAGGCCCAGCAACATGCCGGCATAGCCGAGCGCCGGCACCGCCCACAGCAGCGGCTGGCTGCGGTAGTTGGCCAGCAGCCCGCCGGCCACCACGCTCGCCTGCTGCTGCAGCGGGTTCTGCGGCAGACCGGGCGCCGGCGCGTGCTCGAGCACGAAGCCCGGCAGGAACGACACCCAGATGCCACCGAGCGTGAACAGCACGATCGCCGCGATCGCCGCGCCCATCGCCGCCTTGCGTGCACGGGGTGCGACAGCACCGCCGGCGCGCCCCATCAGCATCACGCCACCCATGTAGATCGACAGCGAGAGCGACAGCAGGCCGCAGAGCACGGCGAACGGATTGAGCAGGGACACGAAGCTGCCGGTGTAGTACGAGCGCATGTCCCAGTCGAAGTGGAACGGCACGCCCTGCAGCATGTTCCCCATGGCGGCGCCGTAGATGATCATCGGCACCGCGCCGCTGACCAGCAGCGCCCAGTCCCAGGCGTTGCGCCAGGTGGCCGAAGGCAGCTTGCTGCGGTATTCGAAGCCGAGCGGGCGCACGATCATCGTCCACAGCAACAGCAGCATCACCACGTACAGGCCGGAGAACGCCGTGGCGTAGATCAGCGGGAACGCCGCGAAGATCGCGCCGCCGCCGAGGATGAACCACACCTGGTTGCCGTCCCAGTGCGGCCCGATCGCGTTGAGGCAGACCCGACGCTCGTTGTCGTCACGACCGACGAAGCGCAGCAGCGTGCCCACGCCCATGTCCATGCCGACCATGATCGCCAGGCCCATCAGCAGCACGCCGAGCACCAGCCACCACAGCACCTTGAGTCCGAAATAGAGTTCCATCGATCAGTCCTCCTTGCGCATCATGGCCACGGCCGCTGCGCGACCACCCAATGCGGGACGCGGTGGCGCGTGATCGCCGTGCCCATGGCTGCTCGGCCCCTTGCGGATGAACTTCACCATCAGGGTCATCTCGATCACGATGAACACCGTGTAGAGCGTGACGAAGCCGATCAGCGAGAACACCATGTAACCCACGCTGTGGCTGGAGGCGGACATCCAGGTGGGCAGCAGGCCATAGACGGTCCACGGCTGCCGGCCGATCTCGGCGGTGAGCCAGCCGAACTCGTTGGCGATGAACGGTATCGGGATCATCCAGGGCGCCAGCCGCAGGAACCACTTGCGGTTCTCCACGTCGTTGCGCACCGAGAAGATCACCGCCAGCACGAAGTAGGCCAGCATCGCCAGGCCCAGCCCGACCATCACGCGGAAACTCCAGAACATCGCGAAGACGTTCGGCACCGCGTCATTGGCGGCTTTCTGGATGTCCGCCGGCGTGGCCTTCTCCACGTCCTGGTCCGGCGCGTAGCGCTTGACCAGGAAGCCGTAGCCGAGATCCTTCTGGTGACTGTTGAACTGCGCCAGGGCATCGACGTTGGTCGGATCCTTGCTGAGCACCTTCAGTGCCGCGACGGCCGGGATGCCGTTGGCGATGCGCTTGGCCGCATCGGCCTCGATCCAGTCCACGCCCGGGATTTCCTGGGTCATGGTGTGGGTCAGCAGGGGCGTCAGCACGTAGGGCACCTGCACTTCGAACAGGTTGCGCTTCTGGTCCTGCGAAGGCCAGGCGATCACGTTGAACGCCGCCGGCGCCGGCTCGGTCTGCCACATCGCTTCCATCGCCGCCAGCTTGGACGGCTGCGCCTGGCCACCGACGAAGCCGAGCGCGTCGCCCAGGGTGATCACGCCCGCCGTGGCCAGCACGCCGAACAGCGCGGCCATGCGGAACGAACGGCGCGCCATCGCCATGTGCCGGTTGCGGTACATGTAGTAGGCGCTGATGCCGGTGACGAAGATCGCCGCGGTGACGTAGCCGGCGATGCTGGTGTGCACGAACTTGGCCTGGGCGTCGTGACTGAAGATCAGGCTGGAAAAGCTGTCCAGCTCCATGCGCATCGTGACCGGGTTGAACTTCGCGCCCACCGGGTCCTGCATGAAGCTGTTGGCGATCAGGATCCACAGCGCCGACAGGTTGGTGCCGAAGGCCACCAGGTAGGTGACCAGCAGGTGCTGCACCTTGGACAGCCGCTTCCAGCCGAAGATCATCAGTCCGACGAAGGTCGACTCCATGAAGAAGGCCATCAGCCCCTCGATCGCCAGCGGCGCACCGAAGATGTCGCCGACGAAGCCGGAATAGAACGACCAGTTGGTGCCGAACTCGAACTCCATGGTCAGGCCGGTGGCGATGCCGAGGGCCATGTTCACCACGAAGAGCTTGGCCCAGAACTCGGCCATCTCGCGGTAGATGGCCTTGCCGGTGGTGACGTAGACCGTCTCCACCGCCGCTATGAAGAAACTGAGTCCGAGCGTGAGCGGTACGAACAGATAGTGGTAAAGCGCGGTGACAGCGAACTGCCACCGCGAGAGTTCAACAACGGTACTGTCGATCATGTCCTTGTTCCCAGTTGGACGAAGGTGATCGCATCTCCGGTATCAGAAGCGGTAACCGATGCTCAGGCCGTAGGCCAGCGGATCGATCTTGGCCTTGCCGACCTTGGTGCCGTTTACCTTCACGTCACCGGCGATGCTCATCCAGCGTACATCCGCAGTGGCCAGCCAACGATCGTTGATGCGGAAATCGAGGCCGGCGTGCGCGGCTGCGCCGAAACTGTTTGCGATGCTTACATGCGTGCCCTGCAGCGGACCGACGCCGCGGGTCTGGAAGAAATTGGTGTAGTTCAGGCCCACGCCCACGAACGGCGAGACGGTGGCGTCGGGCATGAAGTGGTAGTTCACCCCTACCGTCGGCGGCAGGTGCTTGGTGGTCGCGGCGGACACGCCGTTGAGGCGGACGGTGTGCTTGAACGGCAGCGCCGCCAGCACGTCGACACCCCAGTTGCGGTCGAACATGTATTCGATGCTGAAGGTCGGCTTGGTGTCGCTGTTGATGGTGGCCTTCATGCCGGCCAGCGTGCCGTTGTTGGACTTCGGATTGACGGTGTGGACGCCGACCCGGAACACCCACGGCGAGGTATCGGCGGCGTGGGCGGCGGATGCGGCACCAAAGGCGAGGGCCAGGGCGGTCAGGGCAAGAGCGGATGCTTTCATGGGGCGTTCCTTTGTTGTTGTGTCGAAAGACGGATGCATTGTCATCAGCCCTTCGTTTCGCCTTTTGACCGCCGTCAGTTCCTTCGATGTGATTTGGCCAGCTGCGACGCCCTGCCGCAGCCATCGGCCTGCCGCCCTACTCCGCCTCGCTGTGATGGACCAGCTGGCCGTCGCGGTCGCGCACGCTCACTTCCACCGGCACGCCATCGCGCACGCTACCGGTCACCACGCAGAAGTGCTCGAACTGCGCCAGCAGGCGCTCGGCCTGCTGGTAGTCGGCCACCGCCTCGGGCAACTCCAGCGTGACGGCGATATGTTGCACCCGCAGTCGCCCCTCATCATTGCGGCCCAGCGTCGCACGTGCCCGCGTCACCAGCGTGCCCGGGCTGTTCTTGAACTTGCGCAGCGCGAACAGCAGGCTCGCACTGAGGCAGTTGGCCACGGCCGCCACCAGCAGGCGCGAAGGATTGGGGCCGTGATCGGTGCCCAGCGGCGAGGTCTCGTCGGTGACCAGCTCGGGGATCGGCGTGTCGTCGAAGGCGATACGGAAGACGTAATCGCTCTCCTGGGTCAGGGTCAGGGTGAACTCCTGGGTCTCGCTCATGCGTGCGCTCCTTCATCGGTGATCGCCGCGGTCTTCCGGCGGCGCCGATCAAGCATGGCGTAATACAGCAGCGGGATCACCAGCAACGTGAGCACCGTGGACACCAGCACGCCGAACACAAGCGATACCGCCAGGCCCTGGAAGATCGGGTCGGTGAGGATGAAGAATGCGCCGAGCATCGCCGCGATGGCGGTCAGGATGATCGGCTTGGCGCGCACCGCGCCGGCCTCGATCACCGCTTCCTCCAACGGCAGGCCGCTGGCGATCGCGTGGTTGATGAAGTCCACCAGCAGGATCGAGTTGCGCACGATGATGCCGGCCAGCGCGATCATGCCGATCATCGAGGTGGCGGTGAACTGCGCGCCGAGCAGCCAGTGGCCCGGCATCACGCCGATCACCGTCAGCGGGATCGGCGCCATGATCACCAGCGGCACCAGGTAGCTGCGGAACTGGCCGACCACCAGCAGGTAGATCAGCACCAGGCCCACCGAATAGGCGATGCCCATGTCGCGGAAGGTCTCGTAGGTGATCTCCCACTCGCCGCTCCAGCTGATCGAGTAGTGGTCGTCACCGATCGGCGCCCCGGTGAAGTGCTGGGTGAGCGTGTGGCCGTCCACCTTGCCCGCGCCGAGCTTGCCGACCAGCCGGAACATGCCGTAGATCGGGCTGTCCTCGCTGCCGGCATCGTCCGCGGTGACGAAGGCATAGGGGCGCAGATCCTTGTGGTACACCGCGCCGGCCCACGGCTCGTCGCTCACCTTCACCACCTCCGACAGCGGGATCAGCGCACCGCTGCGCGAGCGTACCCGCAGCGAGAGGATGGTCTGAGTCGACGCCAGCGCCGCCGGCGACAGCCGCAACAGCGCGGGCACCGCGTACTTGATACCCGGCTCGCCGAGATACGTGGCGCGGTCGCCGCCCATGGCCGCCTGCAGCACCGAGACGATCTCGGCCTGGCTCACACCCAGCGTGGCGGCATGCTCGCGGTCGATCTCGAACACCTTGCGGCGCGCCGCCGGACTCTCGACGCTGGAATTGATGTCGGCGATGCCGTCGGTCTGGCCGAACATCTGCTGCATCGTCCGCGCCAGCTGACGCTGGCCGCCGTAGGACGGCCCGTAGATCTCCGCCACGATCGGCGCCATCACCGGCGGACCCGGCGGCACCTCGGCCAGCACCATGTGGGCGTGGTACTTGTGCGCCACCGCGGCCAGCGCCGGTCGCACCGAACTGGCGATCTCGTGGCTCTGTCGCGAACGCTCGTCCTTGTCGACCAGGTTGACCTGGATATCGCCCTGGTACGGCTGGTTGCGCAGGTAGTACTGGCGCACCAGGCCGTTGAAGTTCATCGGTGCGGAGGTGCCGGCATAGATCTGGAAGTCCTTCACCTCCGGCACCTTGTCGATCACCTGGCTCATCTCTACCAGCACGCGCTGGGTCTGCTCGAGGGTGGAGCCCTCGGGCATGTTGAGCACCACCTGGAATTCGCTCTTGTTGTCGAACGGCAGCATCTTCAGGATCACCGCCTTCACGCCGACCAGGCCCACCGCCAGCAGCACCAGCAGGCCCATGCCGGCGAACAGCATGCGGCGCTTGCGCGACGCGCTGCGTCCGGCGAGGAACGGCGTCATCAGTCGCTTGAAGAAGCGCTGCAGGAACGCGTCGATGCGCGATGGCTTGGCCGCATCACCGACCGGGTGCGCTTGGTGCTCGTGATGGCCAAGCAGCCGGAAGGCCAGCCACGGCGTGACCACGAAGGCCACCGCCAGCGAGATCATCATGCCGGCCGAGGCGTTGATGGGAATCGGGCGCATGTACGGGCCCATCAGGCCGCCGACGAAGGCCATCGGCAGCAGCGCCGCGATCACCGTAAAGGTGGCCAGGATGGTCGGGCCGCCGACCTCGTCCACCGCCTGCGGGATCGCTTCCAGCAGGCGCTTGCCGCCCAGTGCCATGTGCCGGTGGATGTTCTCCACCACCACGATGGCGTCGTCGACCAGGATGCCGATGGAGAAGATCAGCGCGAACAGCGAGACGCGGTTGATGGTGAAGCCGATCGCCCACGAGGCGAACAGGGTGATCGCCAGGGTCACCACCACCGCCACGCCGACCACCACCGCCTCGCGCCAGCCCAGCGCGAACAGCACCAGCGCCACCACCGCCAGGGCGGCCAGCGCCAGGTGCAGCATCAGCTCGTCGGCCTTCTGGTTGGCGGTGTAGCCGTAGTCGCGGGTGACCGTGACGTGCACGCTGTCCGGAATCGAGACGTTGCGCAGCGCGGCGATGCGCGCCTGCACCTCGCTGGCGATGGTGTGCGCGTTGGTACCGGCCTTCTTGCCGATCGCGATGGTCACCGCCGGCACAAGCCCGGTCAGCGGGCCGGCCTTGCCGGGCGGCGCACCGAACGAGGCGAACTGGCTGGGCTGGTCGGCACCGGCCGTCACCTTGGCCACGTCGGACAGGTACACCGGCTTGCCGCCGGACAGTCCAATCACCAGGTGGGCGACCTCGTCGGCATTCATCAGCAGGCGACCGGCCTTCACCGGCACGTTGCGGTTGTCGCCGATCTCGCTGCCGACGTCGGCCGCCATGTTGGCCGCCTTCAGCGCCTGGTCGAGATCGCCGACGGTGAGCTGGTAGTTGGCCAGCTTCGACGGATCGATCTGCACCGTCACCGCGCGGTCGGGCGCACCGAGCGTGTAGACGTCACGCGTACCGGGGATGCGCTTGACCTCGGTCTCCAGCGTGTGCGCGACCCGCGCGAGCTGCTCGGCATCCACCTCGGGCCGGTCCGACCACAGCGTGAGCGCCATCATCGGCACGTCGTCGATGCCGTACGGCTTGACCAGTGGCTGGCCGACGCCCAGACCGGGCGGCGCCCAGTCGGCGTTCGAATAGATCTTGTTGTACAGGCGGACCAGCGCCTCCTGGCGCGGCACGCCGACCTGGAACTCGACCGTCACCACCGACATGCCCGGACGGCTCATCGAGTAGACATGCTTGATTCCGCGGATCTCCGAGAGCTTCTGCTCCAGCGGAAACGACACCAGGTGCTCGACGTTGTCCACGCTGGCGCCGGGAAACGGCACCATGACGTTGGCCATGGTGGCCTCGATCTGCGGGTCCTCCTCCTTGGGCGTGATGATCGCCGCGGCGATGCCCAGCAGCAGGCCCGCCAGGGCCAGCAGCGGGGTGATCTGCGAAGCCTGGAAAGCCCGTGCAATGCGCCCGGAAATGCCCATCTTCCCTGCTTCACTCATGGCCGGACGCATCCTTGGCGCGATGCTGCGCGAGGAAGTTCAGCGCCGCCACCGGATCGGTCGCGATGGTCTCGCCGTCATCCAGGCCGGCCAGCACCTGCACCCGGTCGCCTACCGGATCGCCCACGCGCAGCTGGCGCAGCGACACCCCGTGATCGCCGATCACGTAGACGCCGATCAGCTCGCCACGCCGTACCAGCGCGGAGGCCGGCACCAGCAGCTGCTTCGTGTCACCGACGGGAAAGGCCACTTTCACCGATGTGCCCGGACGCAGGCCACTGTCCTGCCCCGGCACCTCGACGCGCACGGTGAAGGTATGCGTGGCCGGATCGGCAGACGGGAACACGGTGATGTCCTTCGCCGGCACGCGGCGCCCGTCGGCGATGATGGTGGCGTGCTTCGCGGCGCGGATCGCGTCGACCGAACTCTGCGGCACCTGCACGCTGACGCGCAGGGCATCGAGGGACTCCATCGCGATCAACGGCTGCGGCGACGGCGGCCCGGACTGCACCGCCTCGCCCACGTGCACGAAGCGGCGCGTGATCACGCCCGCGTAGGGCGCACGGACTTCGGTGTAGTCCACGCTCTGCTTCGCCTGGGCAAGCTGGGCCTGCGCGGCGTCCAGCGCGGCCTTGGCGGCATCGCGCCGGGCACGCACGCTGTCCATGTCCGATTTGGACACGTAGCCCTTGGGCAGCAGCGCGGAGAAGCGTTCGAACGACGCCTGCGCATCGCCGTAGCTGGCCCGCGCCGAGGCGAGCTGCGCCAGCGCCGCATCGCGCGAGGATTTCTGTTCCACGTCGGTGAAACGCACCAGCACGGCGCCCGCCGGCACCACGTCGTTGACGTCGTGGGGCAAGGCCAGCACGCGGGCGTTGGTCTGCGCGGTCAGGGTGACCTGGTTGACCGCCTCGACGACGCCGTCCCAGGTCTGCTCGCGGGACGCATCCCCGGAGTGGATCACCTGCGAGGCAAGCGACGGCCGGGGCGCCTGGCCTGCCGAAGGCGCGGACTTGTCGCCGCAGCCGGCGAGCAGGGCCAGCGCGAAGAAGGGAACCAGGTGGCGCACACGCACGATCATGTCGGTCTCTCTCGGGGAAGGTGGATCAGCGTTCGCCGAACGCACAGCCCGGCTTGAGGCCGACCTTGCGCAGGATCATCGCCAGCGGGCAGAAGCCGGTGAACGCCGACTGCAGCAGGTTGGCGCCGACGAACAGGGTGAGCAGCAGCCACCACGGCGAGACGAAATGGGCCAGCGCCACGCTCAGCAGCACCACGCTGCCGGCAAACGCGAGGACGAAACGATCGATGTTCATGACGGTTCTCTGGTGGAAAAGGGATCAGGATCAGTGCTTGCCGGTACCCGGTTTGATGCGCTCGATACCGAGCGCCTTCATCACGTAACGCTCGTACAGCGGCTCGCTGGTGCCGGCGCGCATCTTGCGCAGGAAGTACTTCTCGTAGGCCACCTTGGCCACATGCACCCACTTGCCCTCGCGGGCCCAGGTGACGTTGCGCGGCGGGATCTGCGGCAGCGCTACGAAAGCGGCGCCGCTGTCGCCCATGTCGGCCAGGCACACCGCGTTCCAGGTGGCTTCGGCGGTGCCCTCGCGCCCTTCCAGGTCGGCCTTGAGGTTGGCCACCAGCGTGCTGACCATCGACTCGATCATGAAACCGGTCTTCGGCGCGCCGGTCGGCACCGGCGTGACTTCCACCGGCGGGATCGCCACGCACACGCCGGCGGAAAAGACGTTCCGGTAGGTCGGATTGCGCTGGTGCTTGTCGATCAGCACGAAGCCGCGCGGGTTCACCAGTCCCTCGACGCCGCGCACGGCGTCGACGCCGGTGAAGGCCGGGATGATCATCGAGTAGGCGAACGGCAGCGTCTGCTCACCCGCCGGCTTGCCCGCACTGTCGAGGGTGGACACGTGGAACTGGCCGTCTTCGATCTTCTCGATCTTCGAACTGGTGATCCAGCGGATGTGGCGCTGGCGGAACTGGCGCTCGAGCAGGCCCCGCGAGTCGCCCACGCCGCCCAGGCCCATGTGGCCGATGTACGGCTCGCTGGTGATGAAGGTCATGGGCACCCGGTCGCGGATCTTGCGCCGGCGCAGGTCGGTGTCCAGCATCAGCGCGAATTCGTATGCGGGACCGAAGCAGCTGGCGCCCTGGGCCGCGCCGATCACGACGGGCCCGGGGTTCTTCACGAACGCTTCGTAATTTGCCCAGGCGTCCTGGGCATGCGGCGTGGTGCACACCGACTGGGTGTGCCCGCCATGCGGCCCCAGCCCCGGCACCTCGTCGAATGCAAGGCGCGGCCCGGTCGTGATCACCAGGTAGTCGTACGCCAGGCTACGCCCATCCTTGAGCTCGACGCGGTTCTCCTGCGGAAGGACCTTGGCGACGCCGCAGTCGATGTAGCCGATGTCGCGGCGACCCAGCGCCGGAGCCACCTCGACCTGGATGTCCGAAGGCTTGCGCCAGCCGATCGCGACCCACGGGTTGGATGGCGTGAAGGAGAAGCTCGGCGCCTCCCCCACGACGGTGATCGCGTGACTGCCGCCGATTGCGGCACGCAGTTCGTAGGCTGCGCACATGCCGCCGATACCGGCGCCAATGACGATGACGTGTGCCATGAGTGGACTCCTTCTGGTGGTGCGCCGGAGAGGTCGCGACGGGCCCGACGATGCTCCCAAGGGGGAGCCTTCGACTTGCCGCTGATCAAATGTGCACTAAATTAGTAATTTCTAATGTAGTGTCATCTTAATTAGCTTCAAGCTAAAATGTCAACGTCGTCCGCGGGACAAGCCCGCCCCCGGATCCATCGCGAGATCGACTCCATGAAAAGCTCCCATCCGCCACCGCCGGTCGAACTGGACATCGATGCCATGCGCGAGAACGCCGACCAGGCGGCCTCGTTGCTGAAGGTGCTGGCCAACGGGCAGCGGCTGCGCATCCTCTGCCTGCTGCTGGGCGGGGAGCGCTCGGTCAGCGACCTGCATGCGTCGATGACGTTGAGTCAGTCGGCGCTGTCCCAGCATCTCGCCCGGCTCCGGCAGGACGGCCTGGTCACGACCCGACGCGAGGCGCAGACCATCTACTACGCCCTGAGCCCTGGTCCGGCGCTGCAGGTGATCGAAGCGCTGCACGGCATCTACTGCGCACCGGCCGCGAGAGACGATTGCGCGGCAATCGGTTAACCTGCCATGACACCGCAAGCACCTGTTGCACCTTCTGCCTTGGACAGGGAAAGAGCATCCGCATGGATACCAGCAGCGTTCTCGACCTGAACCAGCTCCGCCGCAGTTGCGCCTCGTGTGCGTTGCACGAGCTCTGCCTTCCGGCCGGCATCGACGGCGAGGACCTCAAGCGGCTCGACGCCACCATCCGCGACAAACGCACCCTGGATCGCGGCGAAGCACTGTTCCGACAGGGCGGCCAGTTCCATGCGCTGTACGTGGTCCGCTCCGGCTCGCTGCGCACCTTCGTCGAGGATGCATCCGGCAACTCCCAGGTGCTGGGCTTCCATCTGCCCGGAGAACTGGTCGGCGTGGACGCCCTGGCCAACGACCACCACGCCAGCCAGGCCGAGGCGCTGGAACGCTCGAGCATCTGCGAACTGCCCTACGAGCACCTCAACCATCTGCTGGCCCAGATGCCCTCGCTGCAGCGGCAGCTGATGCGCGTGGTCAGTCGCGAGGTTGCCGCCGAGCACCAGCACATGGTGGTGATGGGTCGCCAGCCGGCGCAGGAGCGCATGGCGATCTTCCTGCGCAGCCTGTCCGACCGCTTTGCCCGCCTGCACCGCGACGGCAGCACCCTGAACCTGTCGATGTCGCGCTATGACATCGCCAGCTATCTCGGGCTGGCGGTGGAAACGGTCAGCCGGCTGTTCACGCGGATGGAGGAAGCCGGCATCCTCGAGGTAAGCCGCAAGGCGGTCACCATCCTGCGCCCGGACCTGCTCGAAGCCATGTGCAGCAGCCCGCGCACCGGCAGCAAGAAAGGCGGCGCTCTCTGAGGCGTCGCCCGTGGCCTTGACCGACGTCAATCCGGTTGCGCGCGCGGCCGCCTAGGATGCATGGGCACCCTTGCCGGAAGCCCGCCATGAACGCCCAGCCCCCTGCTCCGCTCGACCCGCAACTGCCGCCCGAAGCGCTCGAAGGCACGCACTGGATCGACACCCTGCGCGATGGCACCCGCGTGCTGATCCGCCCCCTCCGCGCGGAAGACCGCGAGCGCGAGGAAGCCTTCATCGAACGCCTGTCCGGAGAATCCCGGCGCTACCGGTTCCTCTGCGATTTCAAGGAAGTCAGTCCGGCGCTGCTGCAGCAACTGATGGACGTGCATTATCCCGAGCAGATGGCCTTTGTCGCGCTGGCCCACGACAACGGCGAGCTGCGCGAGGTCGGGGTCAGCCGCTACAGCGCCACCGGCGACGGCAGCCGCTGCGAATGCGCGGTGACAGTCGCCGACGACTGGCGGCATCGCGGTCTCGGCGTGGTGCTGATGCAGCACCTGATCCACGTGGCACGCCGCAACGGCTTCAAGCAGATGTTCTCGATCGACTCGGCCGAGAACGAGGCCATGCGCGAGCTGGCTCACCACCTGGGTTTCCAGCGCCACCTCGATCCGGACGACGCGGCCCAGGTGATCCATACCCTGGCATTGTGATCACCCCGTGCCGGCGGCCCGCATCGTCGCGCCCTCGCGCTGCCCGCCCCCGGGCAAAGCGCGCGATGCGGGTCTGCCGTGCATCGCGCTTCCGCTCGCCCGTCGGGTTCAGACCTCGTTTGACGCGGCGGCAACGGTCGGCTGACGTTGCAACCACTCCCCCGCTGCATCGGCGTGCATCGGGCGGCTGATCAGGTAGCCCTGCAGAGCGTCGCAGCCCAGGATCTTCAACAACCGCGCCTGCTCGGCCGTCTCCACGCCCTCGGCGACCACCCCCATCTGCAGCTGATGCCCCACCGCGATCACCGTGCGGGTGATCGCGACGCTGTCGTCGTCGTCGGGGAGATCGCGGATGAAGGACTTGTCGATCTTCAGCCGATCGACCTTGAACTGCCGCAGGTAGGAAAGGCTCGAGTAGCCGGTGCCGAAATCGTCGAACGCCAGCCGAACCCCCAAGGCCTCGAGCTTCCGGATGGCCTGCAGCGCACGGTCGATGTTTTCCATCAGCGAGGACTCGGTCACCTCCAGCTCGAGCTGCTGGGGCTGGAGCCCGTGGCGCTGCAGGGTCTCGGCCACCAGCTCGGCAAAATTGGGGCGCTGCACCTGCTGCGCTGCCACGTTGACCGCCAGCACCAGCCCTCCGCCGATGCCCTGATCGATCCAATGGCGCAGTTGCATGCAGGCGCGGTCGAGCACCCACTGTCCCAGCTCCGGCATCAACCCCATGCCCTCGGCCACGGGAATGAAGCGGTCGGGCATGACCAGACCGAGTTCCGGGCTGTTCCAGCGCAGCAATGCCTCGAAACCGAGCAGCCGACCGTCCTGCGCGCAGACCTGCGGCTGGTAGTCCAGGTAGAGCTCGTCGGCCTGCATCGCCGAGCGCAGCCGCGCGCCGAGCATGCGGCGATCTTCCACCCGCAGCATGTCCTCCTGCGCGTAGGCGCAGACCATGTCGCGCCCCAGATGCTTGGCACGGGTCATCGACGCCTCGGCCCGCAGCAGCAGCTCGGAGAGATCCTCGACCCGCTCCGGATAGCTGGCCACGCCGATGCTCATCGTGACCAGCACCTCGCCGGTGGCGATGGCGATCGGCTGCGCGGCTTCCTGGCTCAGTGCCGCGGCCAGTTCCATCGAGTCGCCCAGCGCCATGCCGGGCAGCGCGATCACGAACTCGTCGCCGGTGAACCGGGCCACCCGGCCCCGTTCGCCGACCAGCGCACGCAGACGCCCGGCGATTTCCGCCACGATGCGGTCGCCGACCTCGTGCCCCATCGCCTCGTTGATGGCGTGGAAATGGTCGACGTCGGCATAGACGAGCGTCATCGGGCGCTGCGCATGCAGGCGCCCGTGCGCCTCCAGCATCGCCTCGATCACCGGGTAACGCGCCAGCCCGGTCGCGGCGTCGTGGGTGGCGGCATAAGCCAGTCGGGCTTCGGTATCGCGCTGCTCGGTGACGTCGCTCTGGATCCCGATGTAGTGCGTGACCTCGCCCCGGGCATCCCGCACTGGCGCGATATAGAGCTGGTTCCAGAACAGCGTGCCGTCCTTGCGGACGTTGCGCAGCAGCGTGCTGAATTCCTGGTGGTTGGCCAACGCGTGGCGGATGCCTGCACGCTCGGCTTCGTTGTCCTCGTTGCCGTGGAGAAAGCGGCAATTGCGCCCCAGCACTTCCTGTCCGGAGTAGCCGGTGATCCTCTCGAACGCCCGGTTGATGAAGATCACCGGCATGTCGGGCTGACGGGCGTCGGCGATCACGACACCGTTGCCGGTGGACTGGATGGCGCGCTCCAGCAGATGGCGACGCGCGTCGGCATGAACCCGGGCACTGATGTCCTGCAGGTGTGCAAGTACGGCGCGCCGTCCGCGGTAGTCCATCTCGCGGTAGATGCCCTCGACCGGCAGGGAGGAGCCGTCGCCACGACGGTGCTCCCACATCGTCGGCTGCCCATCGAGCAGTTCGCCCGCGGACAGCATGCCGGCGAAACGCTCGCGCTCTCCTGGCGCGAGCAGCGTCTCGAAGGCACGACCTTCGAGCGAGCCTTGCGCACCACCGTACTGCTTCTGGGCCGCGGCGTTGGCGGCCAGGATGCGTCCCCGGCCCGGATCGAACAACACCAGCGGCACCGGCCCCTCGTCGAACAGCAGCCGGTGACTGGCCTCGCTCTCGCGCAGGACCTCGACGAACCGGGTGTGATCGACCGCGTAACGGATGCTGCGCGCCAGCCGCTCGGCGTCGATCAACCCCTTCACCAGGTAATCGCTGGCGCCGGCCTCCATCGCAGCCATGTCGACCGCCGGGTTGCCGCGCCCGGTGAGCACGATGAAGGCCCGCGTCAGCCCCTCGCGGTTGACCGTCTCGATCAGGTCCAGCCCGCTGGTCGGGCCGAGCAGGTAATCGACCAGATAGACGTCGTGCTCGCCCTCCCTCAGCGCGCTCAGCCCCTCTTCCGGTGTCGCGCACCAGTCGAACTGGTAGCCGCCCGCACTGGCGTCGCGGAGCATGTCGCGGATGAGGATGAAATCATCCTCGTCGTCATCCACCACCAGCACGCGCAGCGGCGTATGGCTCATGCACCCTCCCTCAACCCACTGGACGGCAACTGGACGACGTCCATCCAGTACCGCTCCAGCGAACGCAGCACCATGATCAGCTCGTCGAAGCGCCGCGGCTTGGTGACGTAGGAATTTGCGCCCAGCTGGTAGCTGAGGCGGATGTCCAGCTCTGCCTTCGAGGTGGTCAGGATGATCACCGGCAGATGGCGCAGCCGGTCGCTTTCGCGAATCGCCCGCAGCGCTTCACGCCCGTCCATCCGGGGCATGTTGAGATCCAGCAGTACCAGATCCGGCAATACCTCGTTTGCCGCGACGTCACGCTCGGCCAGACGGGCCAGCAGTTCCACGCCGTCGGCAACGAAGTCGATCGCCACCTCTACCCCGCTCTCGGCGAAAGCGTCGGACAGCAGCACGCGGTCGTCCGCATCGTCTTCCGCCACCAGTATCGACAACGTCCCCTGCAACTGCGTCATGAACTCGCTCCTGGCAGATCCCTGTTCGACAGCGGCGCATCCGGCAACTCCCGCGCCGGTCCCGCCGCGCGGGCCGGCATCACGACGACGAAACGCGCCCCCTGACCACTCGCCCCCTCCGCCCACACCGTCCCGCCATGGCGCTCCACGATACGCCGGACGATGGCCAGCCCGATACCGGTACCAGGGTAGACATTGCGCGGGTGCAGTCGCTGGAACGGGGCAAAGATGCGCTCAGCGTAGGACGGATCGAACCCGATTCCGTTGTCCTGCACCGAGATCTCCCAGCGTTCGGTGGTGATTCCCGCCTCCCCCAGCGGCTGGGCCGATATCGTGACCAGGCACGGGCGGTCCGGTGCGCGGAACTTCAGAGCGTTCGCCAGCAGATTCTGCAGCAACTGGCGCATCTGCGTGGGATCGGCTTCCAGCTTCGGCAACGGCCCGGTGTCGATCCGCGCTCCGACCTCCTGCACGCGTGCATCGAGGTCGTCCAGCACCGTGGCCAGTTCGGCGGAGAGGTCCACCGGCACCAGCGCTGCCGGACGCGTCCCCACGCGCGAATAGGCGAGCAGATCGTCGATCAGCGTCTGCATGCGCGACGCCGCGTCCCCCATACGCTGCAGGTAGTCGCTGGATGAGTCGTCCAGTTGCCCGGCGAGACGGGACTGCAGGCGATCGGAGAACGCCTGGATCTTGCGCAGCGGCTCCTGCAGGTCATGCGAGGCCACATAGGCGAAATCCTGCAGCTCGCGGTTGCGGATGCGCAGGTCGTCCATCGCCTTTTCCAGCGCCTGGTCGGCCTGGCGCTTGGCGGTGACGTCGCGAGCGACGGCAAAGATCTGCCCCTCGGGAGACCGACGCGAAGTCCACTCCAGCCATACGTCGCTGCCGTCGGAGCGACGCAGGCGGTTGACGAAATGCGACAGCGGCTCGCCACTCTCGTACTGCCAGGTGACCGCGTCTTCGGTGGCCATGCGGTCCTGGGGATGGACCAGCTCGACCAGCGGCATGGCCAGCAAGGTGGCCTCGTCGTAGCCGAGCAGCCGGCAAAAGGCAGGATTGACCTGCACGAAGTACCCGCTGCCGCCGTCGAAAATGCAGAACACCTCCAGCGAAAGTTCGAAGAAGCGCTGGCGGTCGAGCAGCGAGCGGCGCGCTTCCTTGATGTCGCCGATGTCGCGGAATGCCAGCACCGCACCCGCCAGCCGGCCGCCGATGCGCAGGGGGGTGGCGACGTAGGCCACGTCCAGCCTGTGCCCGTCCCCCAGCGAGAACGACGCGTCGTCGTCGCCGGCCAGGTCACGACCGTCCAGGATCCCTCCTACCGCACTCCGGACCTCCGGCGGCAAGGCCTCCGGATACGGCAATCCGTAGGAAGGCAGATCCAGCAGGCGGGCGGCCGTGCGATTGAGGAAGGTCGGGACGCCGCTGGCGTCGACCGCCAGCAAGCCCTCGCCGACGCTTTCGGCCACCGCCGAGAGCAGGGCCAGCTGGTTCATCGTGGTCTGCTGCGCACTGCGCAGTTCGCGATGATCCTGGAGCACGGCAAACAGGCCATGGGCCCGCTGCTCGACCATGATCGGCAGGGTCACGAGATAGCCGGGAAAGCGGTCCTGGGCTCCCTGCACCTCCACCTGCAGGCGGCCCGCCTCGCCGCTCGCGGCGCTGGCGAGCGCCGCCTCGATGCGGGGATGCTCGTCCTCGATGAAGAAGCGCGCGAACAGGCGCTGCCGGAGTTCGGCGGGCATCGCCCCCAGCAAGGTCGATGCGGCGGCATTCGCCTGGGTGATGCGCCCTTCCGCATCGAGCGCGAACACCGCGTCCGGGTGGTGATCGAACAGGGAGCGGAAGCGCTGCTCGCTCTCGCTGAGCTGCCGGAAGGCCAGCTCGTGCTCGATCGCGATCGAGGCGAGCGCTGCCAGACCGTCGATAGCGGCCAGTTCCTCCGTACCGGGTTCACGGATCTCGCCGTAGTACACCGCGAAGGTACCCAGCACGCTGCCGTTGCGGGCCAGGATCGGAGTCGACCAGCAGGCCTGCAGGCCGTGCGGCAGTGCAAGCGCCGCGTAGTTCGCCCATAGCGGGTCGGTGGCGATGTCACTGACCACGACCCGTTCCCGCCGCCACGCGGCGGTGCCGCAGGATCCCGCCTCCGGCCCGATCGCCGCACCGTCGATGGCCTTCATGTATTGCCGCGGGAGGTGCGGAGCCGCGCCATGACGCAGCCGTCCGTCCTCGAGCAGCAAGACGGAGCATAGCGACTCCGGCTGTTGCGCCTCGCAGGAGCGAACGATGGCCTCCAGCACATCGGGGAGCGAGCGGCCGCTTGCGATCGCCGTCAGCACCTGCCGCTGCGCCGCCTCCAGTTCCTCGATCCGATGCAACCCGGTGTGGTCGCGCCCGATCGCGTAGATGCACTGCGCACGCTCCGACCAGATGCCCGACCACTGCATGTGCAGCAAACGCCCATCGCGCGTGAGGTTGCGGTTGCGGAAGTTCGGGTTCGGATGCCCCGCGGCGATATCCGCAGCTGCCTCGAACGTGGCCGCGACATCATCGGGATGGACCAGCCGGGTGATCGATTCGCCGACCAGGCTCTCCACCGGATAGCCCCACAGCCGCTCGGCCGCCGCGCTGACCCGCAACAAGCGCCCTTCGCGATCGAGGACGATGATGACGTCGGGGGCACTGTCCATCACCAGCTGGGTCGCTTCCATCGCCTGCAGCAGCGCCTCGTGTACGCGCTCCTGCTCGGTGATGTCCTGCACCGCACCGGCGACGATCGGATCGCCTTCCTTGACCACCAGTTCGGCCAGCGCCCGGATCACCCGCACCTCCCCGTCCGGGCGGATCATCCGGTAGCGCCGGTCGATGCGGTCGTCCCCGCGCTCGAGGCGCTGCTGGTCGTCCGCGAGCGCCGCCCAGTCCTCCGGATGCACCCGTCGCCGCAATGCCTCGATGCCCTTCTCACCCGGGCTTTCCTCGACGCCGAAGATGGCGCAGGTCTCCGGCGACCAGTGCAGGTAGCCGCTGCGCAGATACAGCTCCCAACTGCCCATGCGCCCCAGTTGCAGCGCGTGGCGCGAGTCGGCATCGCGCTTCAGCAGCTCACGCTCACGACGCTTGCGCTCGGAGATATCGTGCAGGTAGACGGTCAGGCCGCGCGCATGGGGATAGACACGCATTTCGTACCAGCAGCCCTCGGCCTCGCTCGTTGCCTCCAGCGTGACCGGCCGCCCGTCCCGCATGGCGTCCTGCCACCGGCGGTGCATGGCTCCGCCCGCGCCTGCATCGTCGAGCAGGCCACCCAGCACCGACCAGCACGACACGTCCTGCAGCGCATCGGCATTCGCCTGGAACATGCGCGCCGCCTGCGGATTGACGTAGGTGAAACGCCACGTCGGGTCGACCATGAAGACGCCGTCGCTGATGCTCTCGAGCACGGCGATCATGTCTTTTTCGGCATCCGCGAGCGCGGCCTGCATCGCTTCGCGCGCGTGCACCTGATCGCGCAACTTGCCGCTCATCAGCATCGCCTGACGCTCGCGGGCCCTGGCCAGGCCGGACAGGCTCAATGCCCAGGTCAACAGCACGGCCAGCGCAATGCCCAGCAGCAGCACCATCCACGTCGGTCGCTGGTCGGCGATCCGCCCCGGGGCGCCGGACGTCACGCTCCACCGCTGGCCGTAGAGCGACATCGTGGCCGGAGGGGGGCTGCCGGCCGCGTGGACGACGCCGCGGGCAAAAATGGTCTGCCGGCCCTGCTTGATCAGCAGCGAATCCGTACCTTCCTGCGATGCCAGCAGACTGGAGAAGAACCGGTCAAACGCGACTATGGCCACTACATAGCCCACCCGCCCGCCTGAGGTCACCACCGGAGCGACCAGCAGCTCGCCCGGCTGGCCGGACAACAGTTGAACGGGTGCGCTGAGGCGCACCACGCCGTCGGCATCCACCGCATCGAAGACCGCGCGACGATCGGGCGCTTCGTCGAGTTTCGCGCCCAAGCGGACGCCGGGCGCGGAGCGCACCAGATTGAGGCGCAGCACCCGGTCTGTGTCGGCGAATGCGAGCGCGCGCAGGCCGGGCATGTCGGCGAGAAACGCCGCCGCGTCGAGTTTGAACAACTCGCTCCTCAGCGGCTCGTCGACCATGCCAAGACGCTTCGCCAGACGCTGCACGGCCGTCGCCTGGACGTCCATGCCGGCCCGCAACGCCGTCGTCAGTCCCTGCTGACGGCTGTGGGCGAGCGCCGCCTCAAGGGATGCCTGCCTGCGGTCGAGCACGCTCCAGAGGATGGTGGTGAGCAACACCACGAGCATCCCCGTCGCCACCGGCACGAACCAGTTGCGACGGACTTTGTCAGCCAACGGTGAGGACTCGTCTATCAAGTCTGCCGGCCATGTGGCTGGACTCCGGCGGAGCCTGCGCCGCTCGTTCGCGGGGCGGCGCACGCCATGAATCGCAGCGGGAGCACTCGTCGCGACCTGGCGCAGGATCGCCGGAAAACAGAGACAGGAATCTCGCCGCGACCGTGCAGCGGCGCACTCGTCGGCCCCGACGCTCGCGCGTCAGCCGATCGACAGCGTCCTGATTGCCGCACCGACGAGGCGATGCGAGCGCCCGTCCGACTGCGCGCCATGTCCCCTCCCCACGGCCCGACACCTGCCCCAGATCACCCCTGGGTCAAACAAATACCATGGCATGGTTGCGGCTCGCCAGTCTGGGGCGCGCCCCGAACGCCCCGTCCCGCGCTTTCTGGCTGGCTAGCCGTGGAGCTGCGCTACCAGCAGGAATCCAGCGCGGGGCCGCGCGTGCCGGTCTGGTCCAGCGTCAACGTGCCACAGGCAGTGTCCCGGGTTTTCTGCGCATCTTTTGGCTTTGCCTGCACGGTGTAGGCCGTCGCCGATACCGCGGGCAGGCTGTAGTCGTAGTTGTTCCCCGTCTGCGCCGCGGTGGAGCAATCGAGCGCTGGGAGCGCGTTCGCCTTGCCGGAGGACGGATCCTTGTCATAGCGGAGATAGGTCGTGTAGTAGCGCTCCATGTAATTGGAGTACTGCGACAGACACGCCTCGGCCGCGACCCGGTTGGTCTTGGTCACATGCTTGATGTAGGACGGAATCGCGATGGCGGCAAGGATCGCGATGATGACGATGACACTCATCAGCTCGATCAGCGAGAAGCCGGTGTCACCCCGCCTACCCGCCCTGCGCCGGGGACGCGCGCTTCCATCGCCCTGTGCCACCGGCTCGCCGACAAGGGGCTCCATCCGATCCGTACGCATCATCTGGATCTCCTTATTCATTGATCAGCTCTCGCCAGGACACGCGCTGCACGTTGCTGCCCGCGCCGGAGGTGTAGATGCTTCCGACGTCACCGTTGTCGTAGCTGTTGAGCATGTTGTTGCCCACGAAGATCGGGTTGTTGGGGATCGAGACAAAGCCCACGCCCGCGGCGTTCGCAGTGGTGCCATCGGGCAGCTTGACCTTGTCGCTGCCATTGATCGCGCCATCGCCATTGAGATCGAAGAAGGCAGGATCCGGGTTGGTGCCGGTGAAAGGCTCGATCGCCATGATCCAACCGCTACCCGACGGGTTGCACGGGTCCGTGGCCGTGGGAATCCGCGTGGTTCCCACCAGCAGGCTGCCCTGGAACTGGTTCGGCGTGACCATCCGCTCACCCTGTGCGTTGTAGCCCGCAATCACCCCGTTGCTGTCGGTATAGGGCTGCTCCAGGTTGAGGTACCAGCCGGACTGCGCCGGGTCCGCGGAGGTTGCATCGGTGGCGCCGATGTTCGCCTCGTTGGTGGTGGCCTGGGTCACCACGCGGGCAGCCAGGGTGGGAGGTACCGGCGGCGTGGCCGTCGCATCGCCCGGGGAAGCGGACGTTTCAAGAATGATGCTCCGCTGCTTGAGCGACGACAGGCCCTTCGACAGGTTTGTCACCAGATCGGGGTACTTCGGCGAATCCACGATCAGCGCGTACCAGGTCTGCACCTGCTTGTCGGCAAGATCCGACGAGGCCAGATAACGGCCCGTACCGAAGAACAGCCAACGGTTCCCGGTAAGCGGATCGCGGCCAACGAGCATGCCCGCGGTGATCGGCTGGGCTTTGCTGCCATCGCTGGTGGTGAACAGCTTGGTACCGGTGGAATCCGGGGTCGCGGCAATGCTGGTGGTTCCGCTGACGGGATCGGTCACGGTCTTGCTGATCTGGAACGACCACACCCGGCCCTGCAGGTCGCCGGCATAGGCGACCGAGCTCACCGCATTGGTCGCGTCGTTGATCCAGACCGCGGGTGCGGCCAGGCCATTCTGGCCGGTCGCGTCGGTAGCATGGACGCTTAGCGCGCCGGTGCCGAGATCGAACTGCAGCAGCGCCGCGGTACCGCTTGCGCTGTTCATGCCGTTGCCCATCAGGACCGCCCACTTGCCATCGGCTACCTGGGCCACCACCGGCTTGCCGATCATCTGACCGATGTACTTGCTGTTGCCATCGGCATTGCCATCGTTTGCCGAGCGCTCCCACAGGAACTTGACGTCCGTGGGACTGGTGACGTCCAGCGCATAGATCGTCCGGGCAAGACCGCGCCCGGTGGTACCGACCAGCACGGTATGCCAGGCCGAGTCGGTCTTGAAGTAGGCATCCGCGACGGTCAGCT
Source organism: Dyella ginsengisoli LA-4 (assembly GCF_000334915.1). GTDB lineage: Bacteria > Pseudomonadota > Gammaproteobacteria > Xanthomonadales > Rhodanobacteraceae > Dyella_A > Dyella_A ginsengisoli_A. Next base: position 186,185 of record NZ_AMSF01000015.1, read on the forward strand.
CGCCATCGTTGAAATACTGGTGCGGGGCGCTGTCGGTCCCGTAGTCCGGGTTCGCCAGATCACTGATGCCGTAGAACTTGCCCGAGGACGTGCTCGTGGTTCCGGTTGTACCGGTGCTGTCGGTGATCACGCCGGCAGGCAGGTAGGCATAGTCCTCGGCGCCCGTGGTTGCGTCGAAGCCGTGCAGCATGCCGTCGTTGGAAGCCACGTAGATCACGGCGGTCCGGCTGGCCTTATCCGAGGCGAATTTGGCGTAGGTGCTCGAACCGGTGAAGTTCGTGTTCTGGAACTGATTGGGGTTGGAGGCTCCCACGTACACCGGCTGCGAATCCACGATGTCACCGAGCACGAAGTGCTTGGCATCGGCGATACGGCTGCGGTACTTCCCTCCGGTGGTCGTCTTCTCCAGGGACGCGTCGCCGCGCAGGTAGTTGATGATGTTCTGCTGCTCGGTCGCCGAGCTGCCCAGAGCGTTCTGCTCGTTGGTGGACAGCACGCTGGGGTCGCTGAACTTCACGTAGGTCGCGGCATCGGGGTTGTAGGTGTAGATCGTCCGGTCCGCTGCGGCCGGCATCATCGTCGCCGCGTTCCATTTCGCGTTCGAGGAAATCTGGCCCTTCACCTGGCCCAGGCTCGGGTTGTCCGCGGTGAAGATCTCCAAGGCCTTCAGGTCACCCTTCCACGTCGCGGTGTAGTAGTTGGCCTGGTACGCGAACGTGCCGGTGTTCAACTCCGTGGAGTTGGCCGCCAGGCTGGCGCCGGTACCCACGCGCTGCGAGGCGCGGTTGAGGGCGCTGCGCAGGCCTTCGGCAAAGGCCTCCGGCGAGGTCGCCGAGTAGAAGCCACCGTGCCCGTTGATGGCCGCATGCGCCAGGTCGGCGATGTTGTTCAGGTCGTTCGACTTGGGTTTCGGCCAGGCGAAGTTGCTGATCGCCTGGGTGGAGTCTCCATTCGCCCAGGCCGTGATCTTGTCGATGTCCAGTGCGACGTCGTCGCTGGTGCTGGTCGTGCCCTTGTCGTCCACGGGCGTGAAGCCAAGGCCGATGGTGAAGGACACCATGTGCTGCCAGAACGCCTTGTCTTCGTCGTTGGTGGGAACCTCGTTGCTGATGTCCGTGCGCAGGTCGGTTTTCCAGTACTTCATCGCCACGTCGGACAGCGTGTCCGAGTACGAGTCGCTGAAAGGTGCGGCCGCCTTGTACCCGTACTTGGTTCCATGGGGATCGGTGTAGACGGTGCCGTCGGTGTTGTCGACATTGCCGTTGCCGGGCGACGAGCCATTCCAGAAACCGTCGGTGGTCAGGATGGTGTAGGACTGACGGCAGGCGAGCATGGTGTCGGTGTTGTCGCCATAGTCCGGGTCGGTCGCCATGGTCTTCCACGGCGTGTCGGTCTTGTAGTACTTGCCCACGTTCTCCAGCGCGGCACGCAGCGGCGTGCTTCCGGTGGGGTTGGTGGAGGCGATCCAGGTCCAGAAGTCTTCCTTGGCCGTGCAGTCGGTACCGACGCAGAACGGCTTCACCTGGGCGATGCCGGTGTCGTAGCTGCTGTAGCCGGCCTGTGTGGTGAACGTGTAGGCATCGCTGCCCAGCAGGCTTTTCGCGCTGCCGTCGATGTCGCCGTAGCCCACCCGGAAATCGGTATTCAGGCCGGAGAACGCGGTCATCAGGCCACTCTTGGCCATCAGCATGCGGGTGCGGTAATACGAGAACCAGTTGGCGACGTTCTGCTGCGTTGCCGCGCTGTAGTCGCAATCGGAGCCCGAGGGAGCCACCGAACAGTCGTCCTGCGACTTGCCCACGTAGTGCTGGACGTAACCGCTGCCGTCATTGGTGGTGTAGGCGAACAGATAGGCGGTTTTCGTGCCCGTGGTCGCGCACTGCTTCTTGTCGCTGTCGTAGGTGCCGCCCTGCGGGCACGTGGGCGTGTCCGGGGTGTAGTACGTGTAAGAAGTCTCGGCGTGCTGGCACTGCCCCCGGCCGGTGTTGTAGCTGTCGCCGCGGTTGCAGATGGGGTAATAGCTGCCGTGATATTTCTTCCACGTGGCGTCGTAATACGTGTACGTCGTGGCGCCAGCCGTCGCGCACTTTCCGGAATTCGTGCCGCTGGTCACCAGGGTATCGCCGGAGTGACACCCCAGGGTCGCGTCGTAGTAGCTCGGCACGGTGACGGTGAACTGCTCGTAGTAGTCGTAGCTTCCGGAGTACTCGGTGACGTCCACCTCGTGCTTGGTGGACTGGTCCTGGAAGCCGTCGGCGAACGCATTGCCGATGCCCGGGGAGTTGGGGTAGGTACCGCCATCGGCCGTCGGCGGCGGTGAATAGATCACGCCGGGGTTGTAGTAGGTGCCGTTATTCCCGGGGTAGCGCAACACCTCGTTGCTGGAATGGTCGATATAGCTCCAGTCCGGCATGTAGTCCGAATCCATCGATCCGGAGTCGTCCAGCATCAGTACGATGTTCGGTGGCAGGGCGGCCTGGACGATCAGGGGTGCCTGATCGACCGGCACCGTGGCGGCAGCGGCGTCCGGAGAGTGCACCGCGCCGACGAGCCATACGAGCGCGCTGGTGACCATCACCCGGCTGAAGAAGCTGTGCAGCCTGCTCTTTGGGCGGAAAATATTCATGGCAATTCACTCTATCGGCGCCGCACCGCTGACCGGGCGGACATTCGGTGGAAGGATCAATCCTGCTTGACGATCGCCTGCAGCGTCACGACAGCGCGGGATCCCGTCTGGCTGGGGTCGCCGCTGCGCGCGGTAATGCGGTAGTACTCGGCCGTGCTGGACAGGCCCTGGACGCCGAACTGGGCCGCGTTGGCGGTCTGGTTGAAACCGGTATCGGAACTCGGGTCGTACCAGCTGCCCATGTCCTCGATGATGTACTGCGGCTGTGCCAGGGACTGTCCGCTGATCGTGAACTGGCCGGAGCCGGTGCCCGATTCGACGGTGACGATCTTCACCCCGCTGTCGTCGAACGGATTCGCCGTGCACGCGACGCCACCGGCACGGCAGTCACGCGCCACGTCACCAGGATTGGTCGTTATCCGCTGCTGGGCGGCACGAAGCGCGGCTTCGGCGCTCTGGAAAGCCACCTGGCGGTCGTACTGATTGGCTGCCATCTTCTGCTGCATGATGGTTCCACGCATCGCGGCCAGACCCACCAGCGCGATCACCACGAGCAGCAGCAGGGCCACCACCAGCGCCACGCCGCGTTCATGGCGGCGCGCTGGCCGCTGCCGGCGCAGAACGGCCTTGGGACTGGGCATCAGTCGAGCATGCATCATGTCAGTGCACCCGGTTGCGCAGATTGGTGGTGGACGTGAGCGTCCGCTGCAGAGGCTTGGTGTCGGTGCCCGCGCGCTGGTCGGAGCTCTGCAGCGTCAGGGTGACGCGCACCGCATCGACACCAGGCCAGTTGGTTACGCCACTTGCGTCGACGAAGGTCGAGCCGCCCTGGTGGTACTGGATCTGCAGGTTGCTGACGTTGCGGACCATTTCGTAGGCCGTCGGCGTCGGAGACGCTGCCTTGTTTTCCAGGGAAACGCGATAGAGCGAACTGACGCCGTCGGCTCCGGTACCCACGAACCAGTCCGCAGGGCTGATCCGGGCGATCAGCGCGTTGCGCTTGAAGGTGTACGCATTACCGGAGGACGAGCACACGGTCGGGAAGCCGAGTCCCTGCGAGCAGTTCCCTGGGCTGCCTGCCAGGCCATGGGTCAGCGTGGTACCGGACACGCCTGCGAGCTGCACGACGGTGGAGTGGTCCGGGTCGCAGACAACGACCACGTCGCCTTTGGCCAGATTGGTGCTGGTTTCGTTGATGGTGAAGCTACCGGCGGTCTCGGTGTCCACGTTCATGGTCACCCCGGAGTGTTCGACACCGATCAGCTGGATCGAATCGGTGTTGGCTACATAAGTCGGCCCCGATGAGAGACCGGTCAGGGCCGGATCCGTAGTCGTCGCGGCACCTTCATAGCCATGCACCGAGTTGTTCCAGTCGGCCCACCACACGGCCGTGCCACCACCACCCGGCGCACTCGTGAGCACGTTTGCGATACGGGCGGAGTCCGGGGTGCTGTTGCAGCCGGTGAGCCCTGCGTCGCGGATATCCCTTGCCATCAGCTCGAACGCGACGCGGGCACTGTCCTGCACGTCGCCCAGTGCCGCGTTGGTCCGGTAGGTCTGCTGGTTGGCCAGAAACACGCTGACCACACCACCGATGACGATCAGGCCAAGCAGCATGGCGATCATCAGCTCCACCAGCGTGAAACCGTGCTGCAGGCACCGCTGCCGGCGCATCGTTGAAAACCTGTTCATAACAGCGCCTTGGTGGACACGGTCTGCGCCTTGTCGCCGCCTTTGCCGGAGCGACTGTCATCGAACGTGATAGCTACCGTACAGTCGCCCGCCGTGGTGCACGTGATCGTGCCGCTGGTCGACCCGGAGGCGCCCAGGTCCTGCCCCAGCTGCTTGCACCACAGGCCGATCTGGGTCTGGGCCAACGTACCGGTGGTCGTCGGGCAGTTGTCGGCTTTGACAGTGCCGTTGTACGGCAGTGTGGGAGACGTGGCATTGACGCGATCCGCGCGCATCGCATCGAGGATCGAATAACTCGAAATGGTCGCCATGCTGCGGGCCAGGGCGCTGTTGTTGGTCGACAACGACATCGCCTGCAGTGCTGCGACACCGAGAAACCCGATCGACAGGATAAGCACCGCGATCAGCACCTCGATCAGGCCGACGCCGGCCTGGCCGTGCCGACCGGCGCGCACAGGGTGATGGCAGCCTGTGGCGGCGGCCAGCTGGGGGCTTTCGTGGCGGCTCACGGACAGTCTCCCGTTTGCTTCTGGGTCTGGATGGAATACCCGGCGGTGATGGTCACCACGCGATGGTTGTCGCTGCTCAGGTCGCTGGTGCAGATGTCCGCGATCGTGACCTGCGCCGGCGCGGTGGAGCCCGCTACGGTCGCAAGCCCCTCCCCGTTGAATTGCAGTGCGGCCATGCCTCCGTTGAGCTTCAGCGGCGCAGTCACGTTGAGCGATGCCGCACGAACCAGCACTGCACTGCTGCCGTTCAGCGCATAGACGGCACCCGCCTGTGTGCCGCACGCCGACCCGAGGGTGCTGGACGTGTTGGACGAGGCGGAGTCGCTGCACAACTGGGTACGCGCATTCAGCTTGATCGCCTCCAGGCGCGCGGTGTTGAACGCCGCGATCACATCGTTGGAGGCTGTGCTGAGACGGGACGAGAGTGTGATGGTGCGGAAGCTGGGCACGGCGATCGCGAGAAGAATCGCCGCCACGGCCACGGTGATCATGAGCTCGACCAACGTGAAGCCACGCATCCTGCACGACGAACCCCGCCGCCCAATCCCGCCACGGGAATCGGAGCCGGCAGGCCGCCAGACTGAACCAGAAGAAAAACGCATATGTCCCCCACCCTGATGCGTGGGGCGAAGATATCGTGCAGAGGGTGGCTCCTGCCGCCTACGGCCCGACAAACGGCGGCAAATTACCGACGAGCGGGCTGCATCCTGGCCGAAATGTGAACTGCATCGCTCCCGACGACGGTCATCGAGACCTCCCCGGTCCCTGCAACCTCGACCCGGTCCCGGCCGGATGCCTTTGCCCGGTAGAGGGCCTCGTCCGCTCGCAGGATCAGTTCCGCAAGCTCCCGATCGCCCTCCCGGCGGGTGGTCACCCCCAGGCTGATCGATGTGCCCGAAGCTGTCGGCACGACGTCGCCGAGATCGAGCATGCGGACGCGTTCGCGCAGGCGCTCGGCCACCTCCCTGGCCGCAAGGGCGTCGGTGTTCGGCAGCAAAACGACGAACTCTTCCCCGCCCACGCGACCGATCTGGTCACCATGGCGCAGCATGCCCCTGCAGGTATCGACGATGCGCTGGAGCACGACATCCCCCGCCTGATGGCCGCAGGCATCGTTGATCTGCTTGAAGTGGTCCACGTCCAGCACCACCACGGCCATCGGCTCGTCGCGCTTGATCGCCTCGTCGAGCATCGGCTGACCCAGGGCCTCGATGCGGCGGCGATTGGCGATGCCGGTCAGCGGGTCGGTCATCGCCATCCGGTGCAGGCTGCGCGCGGCGCGTACCTGTCGCCGCGCCTGCCAGAGCAGCAGCGCGATCAGCAGACCGCCCATCACGAGAGCCGCCCACTGCCAGCGCCGGACCTTCTCCAGCGAAACCAGTTGCGCTTCCTTGAGCTGGCGGTCGGCCGCCAGTCTCCGGTTTTCCTGCTCGCGGCGCGCGGTATCGAACTGGTAGCTCATCAGGGTCGTCGTATACGACCTCGCCTTGCGATCGAGCGCCTGGTGGACCTTGATCATTTCCTTGAGGTCGGCCAGCGCCTGGGTGGTTTTCCCCAGGGCCTCGTAGCTGCGCGAGCGCTGCTGCAAAAGGTCGGCGTAGTAACGGAGGTTCCCGCTTTTGCGCAGGAACGCCTCCGACCGGTCGAAATCGGCGATGGCCTGCTCGTGCTCGCCAAGGCCGGCGTGCGCCTCGCCCTCCTGCAGCGCGATCATGTCGCCGTTGGAACGGTCGCCGATGGCCTTCAGGCCGGCTTCCGCCTTGCCCAGCTCCGCCAGCGCCCCGGTGTAGTCCCCGCCAAGGTTGTCGACCTGGGCCAGCCCCAGATGCGCCGATGCCTGCGTCGCGGTGTTGCCGACCATTTCCCCGATCCGCAAGGCTGCCTCGAAATGGCTGCTCGCGGCGGGCAGTGCCGTCGAACCCGACTCCACGCCAAGGAAGCCAAGCTCCATGTGGGCAGCCATCTGCTGGGGAAGATCCTTGCGCTGGATGCCGAATTTCATCAGCCGCTCGAGGTAGTCCTTCGCCTCCTGCCGCTCGCCCAGTCGCCGGTAGGCGACCGCGATATTGAACAGGTTCTGCTCGCTTTCCAGCGGCTCGCCGGCACTGTCATAGAACTTCTGCGCGTCCAGGAAATCCACCAGCGCCAGCGCGTGCTCACCGAGCAGGGACTGCACCGAGCCGCGCCAGGTCAGCCCATCGGCGACCAGGCGGTTGTTTTCCTCGGCCCGGGCGATTTCGATACCCGCGTTGTAGTCCGCCAGCGCATCCCGGGGCGTGGTGAGAGCCTCCTGGTTGGCCCCGCGGCAAAAATGGAAATTGACCTCGGCATCGGCATATCCGATGCGCCGGGCGTCCTCCAGGCCCTGCTCGGCGTAGGCTTTCCCGGCAGACGGGTCATCGGAGATACCCAGGATGCAGTACATGTAGCGATAGCGCAGCTCACGCCGTGCATCGCCGGCCGGAACTTCTGCCTTGAGCTTCTCCAGATCACGCAGGGCCTCGGCGTGGGTAGTGATCACCACCTCGCCGCGCTCGAGCTGATCGGCGTAGAGATCGAAGGCACTGCCGTTCCCGCCCTGGCTGGGCTCCTGCGCCATCGCGGCGGCGCAGAAGAGCAGCGACATCACGAGGATGTCCCTGGACCGTCGCCGGATGGAAAGGGCTGATAGCAAGACTGATGCTCGGCTGTGGCCACTCCGTTGGCGCTGGAAAGCGAAATTCGTGTGCACCATAACGGCCCCGGTCCGGACAACTTGAACACGTTTGCCCCTGGCGGCGGGCCGCTTGCGCGCCCCTCGCCCTCCCCGTAAACTTTGCGGCTCCCCGCCGGAATAGCTCAGTTGGTAGAGCGGCGCATTCGTAATGCGTAGGTCGTAGGTTCGATTCCTATTTCCGGCACCATATACAGCGAAAAGGCCCGCAGCAATGCGGGCCTTTTCGTTTTCCGGATGGGCAGCGGCGGGTCAGGCCGCGGCCGACCCGTCGGCCAGCCGCAGTTCCTTGGGCAGGGCGAAGGTGATGTTTTCCGGCTCGCCATCCAGCTCGCGCACGCTGCCGGCACCCCATGACTGCAGCCGGGCGATGACCTCCTTCACCAGCTTGTCCGGCGCCGAGGCGCCGGCGGTCACGCCGATGCTGGTCACGCCGTCGAGCCACTCGCGGGCAATGTGCTCGGCACCGTCGATCAGATGGGCCGGCACGCCCTGCTTCTCGGCCAGTTCGCGCAGGCGGTTCGAGTTGGAGCTGTTTACCGAGCCGACCACCAGCACCAGGTCGACCGACTCGGCCAGCCTGCGCACGGCGTCCTGGCGATTCTGGGTGGCGTAGCAGATGTCGTCCTTGCGCGGCCCCTCGATGTCCGGGAAGGCGGCGCGCAGGGCCTCGATGATCGCCTTGGTGTCGTCCACCGACAGCGTGGTCTGGGTGACGTACGAGAGCTGATGCGGAAACCTGGGCGCCAGTCCGGCCACCTGCTCCACCGATTCGACCAGCAGGATCTCGCCGGAATTGGCCGGATTCCACTGTCCCATCGTGCCCTCGACCTCCGGGTGCCCGGCGTGACCGATCAGGACCACGCTGCGACCGATGCGGCCGAGCCTGGCCACCTCCATGTGCACCTTGGTCACCAGCGGACAGGTGGCGTCGAACACCTTCAACCCTCGCTGCTCGGCCTCGACGCGCACCGCCTGCGACACGCCGTGTGCACTGAAGATCACCGTGGCGCCATCGGGTACCTCGGCCAGCTCCTCGACGAACACCGCACCGTCGGCGCGCAGCTTGTCCACCACGTAGCGGTTGTGCACCACCTCGTGCCGCACGTAGATCGGCGCGCCGTAGGATTCCAGCGCACGCTCGACGATGGCGATGGCGCGGTCGACGCCGGCGCAGAAGCCGCGGGGATTGGCGAGAAGGATGTCCACGAGAGATCCGGTCGATCGGGTGAGGCTGCGATTATCGCACGCTCTCCCGCTCCCCGCCCCGGATCAGCCGGTCTTGCGCTTGTCGGCGAACAGGCCGAATGCGACCAGCAGCACGGCGCCCACGGTGATGCCGCAATCGGCCACGTTGAACACCGGGTAGCTCCATTCGTGCCAGTAGACCTGGATGAAGTCGGTTACCACCGCGGCGTGCAGGCGGTCGATCAGGTTGCCGATCGCGCCGCCGATCACCAGCGCCAGCGGCAGCGCGGTGCGCCAGTCCCGGCGAGGGGTGCGAGCGAGCCAGACCGTCAGCATTGCACTGATCACCACCGCCAGAGCGACGAAGAACCAGCGCTGCCAGCCTGCACTCCCGGCCAGGAAGCTGAATGCCGCGCCGGGATTGAACGCCAGCGTCCAGTTGAGCAGGCCCGGAATTACCGGATGCGGCGTGCCGGCAGGCGCCAGCGCGTGCAGCGCCCACACCTTGGTCAGCTGATCGACTGCGACGAGACCGACGGATAGCAGCAGCCAGGGAAGCGCGCGGGGGTTCGAAGACATGAAGGACTCTTTGGTGGAGCCGGCCCTGCCGGCATCGCTTGGCGGCATCCCCGCGCCCTACCAAGGGTGCGGGGATGGAAGTCAGAAGCTGCGGCGCATCTCGCCGGCACCGGCCACGTTCTCCACGCAGCGACCGCACAGCTCGGGATGGTCGGCATGGCTGCCGACGTCGTCGCGACGGTGCCAGCAGCGGATGCACTTGGTGGCCGCGCTGACCTCGGCGGAGACCCAGGCCTCGGCCCCGTCGAGTTCGACCGGCACCGCCGCCTCCGGACGCGGTGCCAACGGCGCCAGCGTGAGCTCGGAGGTGATGAAGAAGAACCGCAGCTCGTCCGCCGCCGTGGCGTAGCGGGCACGCAGGGCATCGTCGGCGTGCACGGTGAGCTTCGCTTCCAGCGCCGCGCCGATCTGCTCGGCCTTGCGCATGCCCTCGAGCACGCGCGAAGCGGTCTCGCGGATCGCCAGCAGGTCGGCCCACCAGCGCCGCTGCTCCGGCGAGCCCTGGGTGGCGGCCAGGCCGTCGTACCAGGTCTCGAACAGCACGCTCTCGCCGCGCTCGCCCGGCAGCGACTGCCAGATTTCCTCGGCGGTGAAGCTCAGCACCGGCGCCAGCCAGCGCACCATCGCCTCGGCGATGCGGTACATCGCGCTCTGCGCGCTGCGCCGGCCCAGGCTGCCGGTGGGCATGGTGTAGAGGCGGTCCTTGGTGATATCCAGGTACAGCGCGCCCAGCTCGTTGGTGCAGAAGTTCTGCACGCGGGCGATCACCTCGGGGAAGTCGTAGCGCTCGTAGGCGGCCAGCACCGCCTGCTGCACGTCGTACGCCTGCTGCACCGCCCACTGGTCCAGCAGCAGGCTGTCCTCCACCGCGACCAGGTGCGCCGCCGGATCGAAGCCGTCGAGGTTGCCAAGCAGGAAGCGCGCGGTATTGCGGATGCGGCGATAGCTGTCCGAGACGCGCTTCAAGATCTCGTCGGAAACGGTCATCTCGTTGCGGTAGTCGGCCGAGGCCACCCACAGGCGCAGCACATCGGCGCCCAGCGTGTCCATCACCTTCTGCGGCGCCACCACGTTGCCCAGCGACTTGGACATCTTGCGGCCGGACGCATCCACCGTGAAGCCGTGGGTGAGCACGTGGTGGTACGGCGCGCGGCCATGGATCGCCGCCGAGGTCAGCAGCGAGGACTGGAACCAGCCGCGGTGCTGGTCCGAGCCTTCCAGGTACATCACGGTGTAGTCGCTGGCTCCACCGACCTGCAGCTCGGGGCGCTGGCCGATCACGCCGAAATGGGTCACGCCGGAGTCGAACCACACGTCCAGCACGTCGGTGACCTTCTCGTAATCCTTGGCCTGGTCGCCCAGCAGCTCGGCCGGATCCAGCGCGTACCAGGCGTCGATACCGCCCTCTTCCATCCGTTTGGCCACCTGCTCCATCAATGCGACCGAGTCCGGATGCGGCTCCTGCGTGGACTTGTGCACGAACAGCGCGATCGGCACGCCCCAGGTGCGCTGGCGGCTGATGCACCAGTCCGGACGCCCGGCGACCATGCCGGCGATGCGCTCTTCGCCCCACGAGGGCACCCAGCGCACCTGCTTGATCGAGGCCAGCGCCGTTTCGCGCAGGCCGGCCTGTTCCATGCCGATGAACCACTGCGGCGTGGCGCGGTAGATCACCGGCGTCTTGTGCCGCCAGCAGTGCGGGTAGGCATGCTCGATGGTCGCGTGGGCCAGCAGCACGCCGCGGGCGCGCAGGCCCTCGACGATCATCGGGTTGGCTTTCCACAGGTGCACCCCGGCCAGCGCGGTGCCATCCAGCGCCGGCGTGTCCTCGCGATACACGCCGCGGCCGTCGACCAGGTTGATCGTGCCGATGCCGTACTGGCGCGACACGGTGAAGTCCTCCACGCCGTGGTCCGGCGCGGTGTGCACGGCACCGGTACCGTCCTCGGCCGACACGTGGTCGCCGAGGATCACCGGCACCTGCCGGGCGTAGAACGGATGCTGGAGCTGCATGTTTTCCAGCGCCCGGCCCGGCGCGTGGCCGAGCACCACCGGCTGCTCCACGCCGTAGCGCGGCAGCGCGCGTTCCACCAGCGCGCTGGCGATCACCAGCAGCACGCGACGACCGCTGCGCGCCGGCCCCTCGACCAGGGCGTACTCCAGCTCCGCGCCCAGCGACACGGCCAGGCTGGACGGCAGCGTCCACGGGGTGGTGGTCCAGATCGGCACGGCGACGATGGCGTCGCCCGCATCCACGCCGAACGCCTTGGCCAGCGACTGCGGATCGACTGCGTCGTAGGCCACATCCACCGCCGGCGACTGCTTGTCGGCGTACTCGATCTCCGCCTCGGCCAGCGCCGAACCGCAATCGAAGCACCAGTACACCGGCTTGGCGCCGCGCACCACGTGGCCATTGGCGACGATGCGCGACAGCGCGCGCACCATGTCCGCCTCGTACTTGAAGTCCATCGTGCGGTACGGCCGCTGCCAGTCGCCGAGCACGCCCAGCCGCTTGAAGTCGCTGCGCTGGGTATCGACCTGGCTGGCGGCATATTCGCGGCACTTCTGGCGGAACGCGGCGGCGTCGAGCTTGTCGCCCGGCTTGCCGTACTGCTTTTCCACCGCGATCTCGATCGGCAGGCCGTGGCAGTCCCAGCCCGGCACGTAGGGTGCGCGATAGCCGGCCAGCAGCTTGGACTTGACCGTCATGTCCTTGAGGATCTTGTTCACCGCGTGGCCGATGTGGATCGCGCCGTTGGCGTACGGCGGGCCGTCATGCAGCACGAACACCTTGTCGCGGCCGGCCGCCCTGGCCTGGATCTGCGCGTAGCGATCCACCTGTTCCCACTCGGCCAGCCAGCCCGGCTCGCGCTTGGGCAGGTCGCCGCGCATCGGGAAATCCGTCTGCGGCAGGTTGATGGTGCTCTTGTAGTCGGTGCTCATCGCTTCGAATGCCTTCTTAGCTGTCTCGTCCCGGGGCCGGAGGGTCACGGGCGCTGTTTTACCGCCCGTCGCGCGCGGCGACAGGCGCTCGCGCTGCGGGCGGGACCTTCAAATAATAATGATCGCCACGACGCCGCTGGCGCGGTCGCGGGTGGGGTACGGCGAATTGATCGTTTCGCTGAGCATCATGCGCGAGCCAGTACCGGGTTCATGCCCAGGACGCTCCGGGCCGAGCGCGCATCATGATCCATCTGCGCCTTCAGTGCATCCAGTCCGTCGAATTTCTGCTCGTCTCGCAGCTTGGCGACGAACTCCACCGCCATGCGCCGGCCGTAGAGATCGCCCTCGAAATCGAACAGGTGCACTTCCAGCAGCGGCTGGGTCACCTGGTTCACGGTCGGCCGTACGCCCAGGCTGGCCACGCCGGGCCAGGCGCACTCGCTATCGCCCAGGCCGACACGGACCGCGAAGATGCCCTGCACCGGGCTGACCCGGCTGTGCAGGTGGATATTGGCGGTGGGATAGCCCAGGGTCCGGCCCAGCTGGTTGCCGTATTCGACCTTGCCCTCGATGACGAACGGCCGCCCAAGCAACGGTGCGGCGGCGGCAAAATCGCCCGCGGCCAGCAGCTCGCGTACCCGGGTCGCCGAGACGCGCTCGTCGTGCAGCAACACCGGCGGCATGGTGCGGGCGACAAAACCCAGCTCCCGCCCCATCCGCTCCAGCAGCGCCACGTCGCCTGCCCGCTTGTGTCCGAAACGGAAATCGCCACCCACCCACACTTCCCGGGCAGCGAGGCGATCGACCAGCACCTGCTGCACGAATGCCTGCGGTGCCATGGCCGCCAGCGCCGCGTTGAAGCGCAGCAGCAGCGCCTGCGAGATGCCGGCCGCGTCGAAGCCGATCAACTTCTCGCGAACGCTGGAAAGCCGGGGAACCGGCTGCGGCGAGAAATACGCGCGCGGCAATGGCTCGAAGCTGACGACCGCCGGCTCGCAGTCGAGCGCGGCGGCGCGTTCCCGCACTTCGGCGAGCAAGGCCTGGTGGCCGCGGTGCAGGCCATCGAACGCACCGATCGCCACGACGCTTCCGCGTGGCGCCAAGCAGGGTCCCGCGACGTCCCGTGAAAGCTTGATCATCGGGCCATTATACCGGCCCGCCACGCGGCCCGGGCCTCAGTGGGCACGCAGGTCACGCAGCCGGAAGCCCAGCGCGAACAGCGCGGCGACGTAGGTGCTGCCGCCGGCGATCACCAGCACCATCAGGTGCCACACGCGATCGGACACCCTCGCGTCGCTCCAGTCCGGCCACAGCCAGCGCCCGGCCAGCAGCACCGCCACCATGGCCGTGCAAGCCACCCCCAGCCGGAGCCAGTGGCGTGACCAGCCCGGTGCGCGACGGTACACGCCGTCACGCTTCAGCCAGCGCCACAACAGCAGGAAGTTCACGTAGCTGGACAGCGAACTGGCGATAGCCAGTCCGACGTGCAGGCCGCGAACCTGGGCGATGCCGGCGATCCAGCTCCCCGCCAGCTGGGCCGGGGTCGCCCACAGCTGGTACAGCAGCGCGATGAACAGGCCGTTGAACACCATGTTGGCGACCAGCGCCACCACGCCGGCACGGACCGGGGTCCGCGTGTCCTGACGCGAGTAGAACGCCGGCAACAGCACCTTGACCAGCGCATAGGCCGGCAGGCCGGCGCTCAGAGCCAGCACCGACATCGCCGCCATCCGCGCATCGGTCGCGGTGAAGCGGCCGTTCTGGAAGAAGGTCGCCACCAGCGGCTCGGCCAGCAGCAGCAGCGCCAGCATGGCCGGCAGCGCGATCAGCAGGGTGACCCTCAGCCCCCAGTCCAGCGCCCGCGAGAAACCCTCGCGGTCGGTACCGACGTGATGGCGCGACAGCGAGGGCAGGATCACCGTCCCCAGCGCCACGCCGAACACCCCCAGCGGAAGCTCGAGGAAGCGCGTGGCCTGCCACAGCCAGGTCTGCGAGCCGGTCACCAGGAAGGAGATGACCACCGTATCGAGCAGCAGGTTGAGCTGGGCCACCGATGATCCGAACAGGGTCGGCACCATCAGCCGCATGATCCGGCGCACCACCGGATGGTTCCAGCCCCAGCGCGGTCGCTGCAGCAGGCCCAGCCGCGCCACCGCCGGCAGCAGGAAGAGCCACTGCAGCACGCCGGCGACCAGCACCGCCCAGCCCATCGCCATGATCGGCACCTGCAGCCGCGGCGCCAGCCACAGCGCGCCGGCGATCATGCACAGGTTGAGAATCACCGGAGCCAGCGCCGGCAGCGCGAAACGGTGGAAGCTGTTCAGCACCCCGGCCGCCAACGCGTTGAGCGACACGAAGAAGATGAAGGGAAACGTCAGCCTCACCAGGTCGGTGGTCAGGTCGAACTTGTGCGGATTGTCCAGCGCACCCGGAGCGAACATCGAGGCGACCTGTGGCGCAAACACCAGGCCCAGTCCGGTCACCAGCAGCAACACGCCCCCCAGCGTGCCCGAGACCCGGGCCAGCAGTTCCTTGAGCTGCTCGCGGGTCCCGGTTTCCTTCACCTCGGTGAATACCGGCACGAAAGCGGTGGAGAACGAGCCCTCCGCAAACAGGCGCCGCATGAAGTTGGGAATGCGGAAGGCGATCACGAAGGCATCCGTCGCCGCGCTGGCGCCGAACACATGGCTCATGGAGATATCGCGGACCAGTCCGAGGACGCGCGAGACCATGGTCATGCTGCTGAACGACAGCAGCCCGCGCAGCATGCTGGGAGACTTCATGCGGGTGACGCCACCTCTGTGGATGGATACGGTGCGAGCCGCGGCACGGCGCGCAAAGGGCGTAGTGTGACAGCGGCGGGGGGCGCGGTGACAGGCTCAGGTGTGGCACAATCCGGGCACGCAGCGACCGTCATCGACGGCCTGTCACACCGGGCGCCGCAAGCGCCCATCGGTCGCGCCAAGTGCTTGACGCCATAGCGCAATGCACGCATAATTGCGCGTCTTTTTCCAACCCCAAGCGATTTCGGAGTTTTACCTTGGCCAACATCAAGTCCGCGAAGAAGCGTGCGCGCCAGTCCGAGCAGCGCCGCCTGCGCAACGTCAGCGCCCGTTCCATGGTGCGCACCGCCCTCAAGAAGGTCGTCAAGGCCATCGAGGCCAAGGACAAGGCTGCCGCGGTCGAGGCCTTTGCCGCCGCCCAGCCGGTCATGGATCGCTACGCCGCACGCGGCCTGATCCACAAGAACAAGGCTGCTCGCCACAAGAGCCGCCTCAACGCGAAGATCCGCGAGCTGGCCTGAAGCCAGAACGCTCCTTCGGGTTGGTGAACAAGCCGGCGCAAGCCGGCTTTTTCTTTGTCCGGCTGCCTGCCGTGCCCGACCCGCCATCAAGCGGGCATCAACGCGGCGACCAGCGCGGCGACGATGGCAGGGGCGGTCTCGTCACGGTCCACCGCCAGATCCTGCAGTCGCTCATTGCGCCAGCGCACCACCGAACGCCGCAGCGTACGCGCCGAGGCATGGACTTCGTCGACGCCGCTGCGTGCCAGCACCTCGCGGACGTTGCCCGGCCGGATGCCGGACCCGGCCATCACCCGGATGCGGCCGGCCGACTGCCGGACCCGCGCAGCGATGGCTTCGGCCCCTTCCAGCGCGCTCGGGCAACCGCCAGAGGTAAGCACGCGATTGCAGCCCAGCCCGACGACATCCTCCAGCGCCTCCACCGGATTGCAGACCGCATCGAATGCGCGATGGAAAGTCACGCCCAGCGGTCCGGCGGCTTCCACCAGGGCGCGGCAGAGCGGCCGATCGACACGCCCATCGGCATCCAGCGCACCGATCACCACGCCATCGCAGCCGAGCCGGACGCAGGCTTCCACGTCGCGCAGCATGATTTCCAGTTCGGCTTCGCCGTAGAGGAAATCCCCGGTCCGCGGCCGGATCAGCACATGCAGCGGGATCGACAGCCGGTCGCGTGCGATCGCTACCAGCCCATACGAGGGCGTGACCCCGCCGTCGGCGAGGTTGCCGCACAGCTCCACGCGCCCCGCCCCGCCAGCCTGGGCGACCAGCGCCGACTCGAGCGAGCCGGCGGCGATCTCGAGCAGCGGCATCAGTTGAAGCTCGTGCGGTAAACGCTGGGGGAGCCGAACACCCGATCCTGCGAGTCGGCATCGCACACCGCGTAGGTGAAACCGTGCTGGATCGCGAAGGCACCCACCGCGCCGTCACGGCGCAGCGCGAGGAAGCCGACCTGCAGCTCCTTCGCGCCGTCGGGTCGCTTCTTGACGATGCGGCGCACCGCCTCCTCGCAGGCTTCCCGTGGACTGCGGCCCTGACGCATGAGCTCGACCACGAGGAAGCTGCCGGCGTTGCGGATCACCTCCTCGCCCACACCGGTGGAGGTGGCCCCGCCGACGTCCCCATCGACATACAGGCCGGCACCGATGATCGGGCTGTCGCCGACCCGGCCATGAATCTTCCAGGCCATGCCACTGGTGGTGCAGGCGCCGGCCAGGCGCCCATGTCGATCCACTGCAAGCATGCCGATCGTGTCGTGGTTGTGCTTGCCGCCGGGAAGCCCGAGGCTCTGGTGATAGTCGCGGTTCTCGCTGTTCGGCACCGGGCGGTACTTCGCTTCCTTCATCCACGCGTGCCAG
Source organism: Dyella ginsengisoli LA-4 (assembly GCF_000334915.1). GTDB lineage: Bacteria > Pseudomonadota > Gammaproteobacteria > Xanthomonadales > Rhodanobacteraceae > Dyella_A > Dyella_A ginsengisoli_A. The sequence goes on from NZ_AMSF01000015.1 coordinate 203,097, forward strand.
GCCTTCTCGGCTTCGGGAGTGAGCAGGTCCTGCTCGTGGAAACCCTGTTCACGGGCGAACTGGAGCGCCCCCTCTCCCACCAGCAGAACATGCGGCGTCACCTCCATCACCCGGCGCGCCACCCGGATCGGATGCACGATGCGCTCGATACAAGCCACTGCGCCGCAGCGGCCATCGCCGTCCATGATGCTGGCGTCCAGCGTGACGTGGCCATCCCGATCGGGATAGCCGCCCAGGCCCACGCTGTGATTGGCGCGATCGGCTTCCGGAACCTGTACGCCAGCCTCGACCGCATCCAGCGCCTTGCCGCCGGATCCGAGCAAGGCCCAGGCCGCGCGGTTGGCAGGGACGCCAAAGTCCCAGGTCGATACTACGCGGGCACCGCTTCGTGCCGGCACCGCCGCGCGCTGCTCGGGCTCGGTCGTGACAGCCGCACCGATCGACGGTACCGCCAGCGCGCCAGCGGTCATCAGCGTGCTTTTGAGGAAATCGCGACGGGTAGGCATCGGAGAAGCGCTCCTTTCGACGGCCCGGCGGCCGGAAGCGCCCATGATGCCCTGACTCGGACCGCTCGCGAGAGTGCGACGGTCCGGGCGCAGCCTTACTCCTCCGGCTGCGGGGCCTCGCCCCGGCTGCGCACGTCATCGGGCGCGAAGTCGGCCTGCACCTCCTCCTCGGCCTCGCGTCGCTGCGACTCGAAGAAGCGCTGCACCTGCTGGCAGACCGCCATGGTGTTGTCGCGGGCGATCGCCGAGACGAGGAACCACGGCTGGGTCCAGCCCAGTCGCTGGACGATGTCTTCCGCCACCGCCTGGCGCTCGTCTTCCGGCAGCACGTCGGCCTTGTTGAGGACCAGCCAGCGGGGGCGATCCAGCAGGTCCGGGTCGAACTTCGTCAACTCCTGCTCGATGGCGCGCACCTGTTCGACCGGATCGGTGCCGTCGATCGGCGCGATGTCCACCAGATGCAGCAGCAGGCGGGTGCGCGAGACATGGCGCAGGAACTGGATGCCCAGCCCCGCGCCGTCCGCTGCGCCCTCGATCAGGCCCGGGATGTCGGCGATCACGAAGCTCTGGTCGGTGCCGAGGCTGACAACCCCCAGGTTCGGGTGCAGCGTGGTGAACGGGTAATCCGCTACCCGCGGAGTCGCCGCCGATACCGCGCGGATGAAGGTCGACTTGCCGGCGTTCGGGAAGCCCAGCAGGCCCACGTCGGCGAGCAGCTTCAGCTCGAGCTTCAGCTCTCGCACTTCGCCCGGCGTGCCCGAAGTGGCCTTGCGCGGCGCGCGGTTTACCGAACTCTTGAAGTGGATGTTGCCCAGGCCACCCTTGCCGCCCTGGGCCACCAGCAGGCGCTGCCCGTGCTGGGTCAGGTCGCCGATGACCTCATCGGTATCCACGTTCGTGACCACGGTGCCGACCGGCACGCGGACGATGGTGTCCTCGCCCCCCTTGCCGTACATGTCCGAACCCATGCCGTTCTCGCCGCGCTGGGCCTTGAACGCACGCTGGTGGCGGAAATCGACCAGCGTGTTGAGGCCCTCGTCGGCCACCAGCCATACCGAGCCGCCGCTGCCGCCGTCGCCGCCGTTGGGGCCGCCGAAGGGAATGAACTTCTCGCGGCGGAAACTGACGCAGCCATTGCCGCCATTGCCGGCCTGGACCTTGATGACTGCTTCATCGACGAATTTCATGGGATCTGCCCGGAACGCGTAGCGTGAATCGGAAGGGTAACCGGGAATCCGGTGGGCGCGTCGCCCGCCCGGTTCGTGGCCCCGGAAAAACAAAGGCCCCGCCGGAGCGGGGCCTTCGCGCATCGCGACGCGAGCGGCTTAGGCCGGGATCACGTCGACGAAGCGGCGGTTCTTGGCGCCGCGGACCTTGAACTGCACGGTGCCATCGACCAGCGCGTACAGGGTGTGGTCGCGACCGAGACCCACGCCGGTGCCAGCATGGAACTGGGTGCCGCGCTGACGCACGATGATGTTGCCGGCCTCGATGGCCTGGCCGCCGTAGATCTTCACGCCGAGGTACTTCGGGTTCGAATCGCGACCGTTGCGGCTGGAACCTACGCCTTTTTTATGTGCCATGACTCAATGCTCCAGTTGCTCAGGCGTTGATGCCCGTGATTTCCACTTCGGTGAAGTGCTGACGATGACCCTGCTGCTTCTTGTGGTGCTTGCGGCGGCGGAACTTGATGATCCGCACCTTGTCCGCGCGACCATGCTTGCGCACGGTGGCCGAGACGGTGGCGCCGGACACGGTCGGCGCACCGACGGTGATCGACTCGCCCGCACCGACCAGCAGGACCTGGTCGAAGTTCACGGTGGCGCCTTCTTCGGCGTTCAGCAGTTCGACGCGCAGGACGTCGCCCTGCTGCACCCGGTACTGCTTGCCACCAGTCTTGATGACTGCATAACTCATGGGAATGTCCCTTCTGTCGTTATTCTCTTGGGTTCCGACACGCCCAGTCCGGGCGCATTGGACTGCCGAGTATAACGAGGGCTCGGACCACTGGTCAATCCTTGACCACCCGAGACCGGCCCGCCCGGTCAGGGGCTGCTGGCAGCCGCTGCCGGCGCCGCCAGCGCGGGCCGGGGCGTGGCTGACGGCGCGCAGCGCCCTTCCGCGGTCACGGTGCCGTTCTTGTGCAACTCGGTCATCATCGCCTGCGTCCGTCGCTCACCCCATTGCCGCCCCATCTGCATGACCTCGGCCATGATCGAGGGCTGTTCCAGCAGCAGCTTCTTTCCAAGCGGCGAGCGGTAGAACTTCAGCAACCCCCGGACATCCTGCTCGGTGAAGTGCCGCTGGTAGATGGGTACCAGCTTCCCGCTGAGTTCCCGGATGGCCTGGTCATCGAGAAAGCCGCTCCAGTAGCTGGCCGGCACACAGGGAAGCTGCTTGCCCATCATCGCCGCCATCTGGGCATTCATCTGCTGAAACATGCGGTCGGTACCGAACAGGCCCATCAATTCCCGGACCTGCTTGGCACTGGCCTGGCCGGCCATGACAGGCGGCGCTCCCATCACCAGCAGCAAGCCGGCAAGTGCGCCCGAGAAGCGCCGACCAGGGCGTTGGTACGTCATGCACAGGACTCCGGATTCATCGACAAGAGCGCATTTAGCCACAGCAGCGCACCTTCCATGACGACACCGGTGATTCCCCGGGTCAGGCAGCGCCCAGCAGACCACCGGGCATTGCTATATTGGTCGTTTCCCCCCATCTGACCACGCGATGGACACCATTCGCATTCGCGGCGCACGCACGCACAATCTCAAGAACATCGACCTGGACCTGCCGCGCGATCAGCTGATCGTGATCACCGGCCTGTCCGGCTCGGGCAAATCCTCGCTGGCCTTCGACACCATCTACGCCGAAGGCCAGCGGCGCTACGTCGAGTCGCTCTCGGCCTACGCGCGGCAGTTCCTGTCGATGATGGAAAAGCCCGACGTCGACCACATCGAGGGTCTGTCGCCGGCGATCTCGATCGAGCAGAAATCCACCTCGCACAACCCGCGATCCACTGTGGGCACGATCACCGAGGTCTACGACTACCTGCGCCTGCTGTACGCCCGCGTCGGCACGCCGCGCTGCCCGGACCACGGCATTCCGCTGGAGGCGCAGACGGTCAGCCAGATGGTCGACGCCACGCTGGCGATGGACGCCGAGAAGCGGCTGATGCTGCTGGCCCCGGTGATCCGCGACCGCAAGGGCGAGCACGTGCAGGTGTTCGAGCAGCTGCGCGCGCAGGGCTTCGTGCGTGCGCGCGTCGATGGCGCGGTCTACGACCTCGATGCCGTGCCGCCGCTGACCCTGCGCCAGAAGCACACCATCGAGGTGGTGGTCGATCGCTTTCGTCCGCGCGAGGACATCAAACAGCGCCTGGCCGAATCGTTCGAGACGGCGCTGCGGCTGGGCGACGGCCTGGTGCTGCTGGCCGACATGGACCACACCGACCAGCCCGACCAGATGCTCTCCTCGCGCTACTCCTGCCCGGTCTGCGACTACTCGCTGCCGGAGCTGGAGCCGCGGCTGTTCTCGTTCAACTCGCCGATCGGCGCCTGCCCCGAGTGCGACGGTCTGGGCGTGACCCAGGTATTCGATCCGGCGCGGGTGGTCGGCCATCCGGAGCTGTCGCTGGCCGGCGGCGCGATCCGCGGCTGGGATCGGCGCAACCCGCACTACTTCCAGATGCTTCAGTCGTTGGCCTCGCACTACGGTTTCGACGCCGACACGCCATGGCAGAAGCTGCCTGCGGCCACGCAGAAGGCGGTACTGCACGGCAGCGGCCGTGAGCCGATCGCCTTCCGCTACATCACCGAGCGCGGTGGCCGGGTGACCCGCGAGCATCCGTTCGAGGGCATCCTGCCGAACCTTGAACGCCGCTACAAAGAAACCGAGTCGATGGCGGTCCGCGAGGAGCTGTCCAAGTACATCAGCGACCAGCCCTGCCCGGCCTGCGAAGGCCAGCGGCTGAACCGCTCGGCGCGCAACGTGTTCGTCGCCGACCACGCCCTGCCGGCGCTGACCCACCGCTCGATCGACGATTCGCTGGCGTTTTTCGAGACGCTCACGCTGACCGGCTGGCGCGGCGAGATCGCGGTGAAGATCGTCAAGGAGATCCGCGAGCGGCTGACCTTCCTCAGCGACGTCGGCCTCAATTACCTGACCCTGGACCGCACCGCCGACACGCTGTCCGGCGGCGAGGCCCAGCGCATCCGGCTGGCCAGCCAGATCGGCGCCGGCCTGGTCGGCGTGATGTACGTGCTGGACGAACCGTCGATCGGCCTGCACCAGCGCGACAACGAACGCCTGCTCGGCACGCTGACCCGCCTGCGCGACCTCGGCAACACGGTGATCGTGGTCGAGCACGACGAGGACGCCATCCGCATGGCCGACCACGTGCTCGATATCGGCCCCGGCGCCGGCGTGCACGGCGGCGAGATCGTCGCCCAGGGTTCGGTGGACGACGTACTGGCCTCGCCGCGCTCGGTGACCGGCCAGTTTCTCTCCGGCAAGCGCGCGATCGAGGTGCCGGAGAAGCGTCGCCAGCCGGCCGACAAGGCGTCCTGGCTACACCTGAAAGGCGCCAGCGGCAACAACCTGAAGAACGTGGACCTGGCGGTCCCGGCCGGGCTGTTCACCTGCATCACCGGCGTGTCCGGTTCGGGCAAGTCGACGCTGGTCAACGACACCCTGTTCCGGCTCGCCGCGATGGAGCTCAACGGCGCCTCGACGCAGCCGGCGCCGCACCAGTCAGTCACTGGCATGGACCTGTTCGACAAGGTGGTCGACATCGACCAGTCGCCGATCGGTCGCACGCCGCGCTCCAACCCGGCCACCTACACCGGCCTGTTCACGCCATTGCGCGAGATGTTCGCGCAGGTGCCGGAGGCGCGCTCGCGCGGCTACACGCCGGGACGCTTCAGCTTCAACGTGCGCGGCGGCCGCTGCGAGGCCTGCGAAGGCGACGGCATGATCAAGGTGGAAATGCACTTCCTGCCTGACGTCTACGTGCCGTGCGACGTCTGCCACGGCAAGCGCTACAACCGCGAGACGCTGGACATCCTCTACAAGGGCCACACCATCGCCGACGTGCTCGACATGACGGTGGAGGATGCGCTGAAGCTGTTCGAGAACGTGCCGACGATCGCGCGCAAGCTCGACACCCTGCGCGCGGTGGGCCTGGACTACATCAAGCTCGGCCAGAGCGCGACCACCCTGTCCGGCGGCGAAGCGCAGCGCGTGAAGCTGTCCAAGGAGCTGTCCAAGCGCGACACCGGCCGCACCCTGTACATCCTCGACGAGCCCACCACCGGCCTGCACTTCCACGACATCGAACAGCTGCTCGACGTGCTGCATCAGCTGGTCGACCAGGGCAACACGGTGGTGGTGATCGAGCACAACCTCGACGTCATCAAGACCGCCGACTGGATCGTCGACCTCGGCCCCGAGGGAGGCTCGGGCGGCGGACGCATCCTGGTTTCCGGCACGCCGGAAACGGTGGCCGCCACACCTGGCTCGCACACCGGTCACTTCCTCGCGCCGCACCTGCGTTCGACCAAGGCCACCAAGGCCAAGCGCGCCGATGCCCCCAAGCGCACCAAGGCCGCCACCAAGCACATCGCCTCGGCCGACAAGCACCGGCCCATGCCCAGGAAGAAACGTTCGTGACCGAAGAAGAAGGCGCGCCCAAGCGCACCCGCAAGGCCCGCAACGCAAATGCGCAGACCATCCCGCCGCCGATCGCCTCGACGGAGCGGGAGCGCCCTGCCGAGACGCTTTTCGTGGCCGAGCTGGAGGCCCGCTGGCGCGACCTGGATGCGTTCAACCACGTCAACAACGCCACCTACCTGACCTACCTCGAAGAGGCGAGGTTGCAGTGGCTGCGCGAGGTGCCCGGCCCTTGGTTCGATGAACACTCGATGCCGGTACTGGCGGCGAGCCACCTCAACTACCGGTTGCCGATCGCCTGGCCGGCACGCCTTTCGGTGATGCTGTCCTGCGAACGGCTCGGCAACAGCTCGATCACCCTCGCCCATCGCATCGCCGATGCTGACGTGCCGGAGCGGCTCTACTGCGACGGCCACGTGGTGCTGGTCTGGATGGACCCGCACAGCGGCAAGCCGGTGCCGCTGCCGCAGGCGATCCGGGATTCGGCACAGCCGGCCGCGCCTGCCGCCTGAACGCGGCAGGCACGAAAAAGGGGTTGCCCGCCACGACACCCGGCTTGCCTGCGCTTCACGTGCGATGGCTAAGATGACCGGCGTTTTCACGAAAGGAGTTCGAACGGTGCGCCCATTCCGCCTCTCCCTCATCACCCTCGGCATCCTTGCCTGCGCCGGCGCGCAGGCCGCCACGACGGATGCCACCTCGATCACCGTCTACCGCAGCGACGACGCCTCGCTGTTCAACAACGATGGCGCACCGATGAATAGCGGCTACGCCATGGTGCGCGAACCGCGACGGCTCGACCTGACATCCGGCACGCAGGACGTCAGCCTCGGCGGCCTGCCCCAGTTCCTCGATCCGGAAGCGCTCTCGCTCCACTTCAGGGATGCCGCAGCCACCGTGGTATCGCAGCGGCTGCGTCTGGTGCAGGGCGAGTCGGCCGGTCTGTCGGACCTGGTCGGTCGCGATATCGACGTGCTCGGCGCCGGCGGCAACGTGCTGGCCAGCGGCAAGCTGCTCTCCGCCCGTGGCGGCCTCGAGCTGCGCCAGGGTGGTGCCACGGTGCTGGTGCACGACTACGCTGCCGTTCGCGCCACCGGACCGATCCAGCGCGGTGCCCGACTGGATCTGCGCGTCGACGCCCGCCACGGTGGCCCGACGCAGGCGCAGCTCGGTTTCGTCACCGCCGGCCTGGGCTGGCGTGCTTCCTACATCGGCACGCTGGCGCCGGGAGGTGCTTGCCGCATGACGCTGGAGTCGCGCGCCAGCGTCGCCAACCGCAGCGGCAGCGACTGGCACGACGCCGACCTCACCCTCATCGCGGGCGAGCCGAACCTGGCCAAACCGAACGCCCCGGGGCCGCGGGTGATGGCATTCAGCGCCAAGGCAGCACGCGACATGCCCGAGCAGTCCACCCTCGCCGACTATCGCAGCTTCCACCTGCCGGCTCCGGTCGACTTGCCTGATGGCAGCGTGAGCCTGCTGCCGCTGTATGCCACGCGCACGGTGTCGTGCGAACGGACGGCGCTGTACGAGAGCGGCAACGCCTACCAGCCGCCGGTGCCGATGGTCCAGTCGGGCTTCAACCCGGGTGGCCAAGAACAGGTCACCAGCACCCTGGCCTTCGATGCCTTCGACAGCCTGCCCGCCGGTTACCTGCGAGTGCTCGCCGACGACGCCAACGGCGCGGCGCAGGTGATCGGCGAGGGCCGGGTGGAAGACACCCCCAGGGGCGGCAAGGTCACGCTCACCCTGGGCAATGCATTCGACCTGCGGGTGAAGCGCGAGCGCACCGCTTTCCACGTGGATCGCCACGGCCGCACCATGGACGAGGCGTTCCGGCTCACCCTCACCAACGCCGGCGGTGAAGCCCGCATCGTCACCGTGCGCGAGCATCCTTCGCGGTGGCGCACCTGGACCCTGGCCTCATCCAGCCAGAAACCCGAGGACATCTCACCGGACACGCTGAGCTTCGCCGTCAGGGTTCCGGCCAACGGCAAGGCGACGCTGGACTATGCCGTGCGCTACACGTGGACCTCCGACGTCCAGCCGCAATAACCGAAGAACCGGAGCCGTCATGCTCAACCGCATTTCCCACGACCACCTCGTCGAGATCCAGCTGGCGCGACCGCCGGTCAACGCGCTGAACCGCGATTTGCTGGTCGCACTTCAGCAGGCCATCACCGAAGCGACCGGGAGTGGTGCCCGCGGCATCGTGCTGTCCGGAAGCCCGGGCATGTTCTCCGCCGGCGTCGACGTGCCGGCCCTGCTGGGGCGCGAGCGCGCCGAGGTGCGCGCATTCTGGCGCGAATTCTTCGCTACCTGCGGCGTGCTCGCACGCTCGCCGATTCCGGTCGTCGCTGCGATCACCGGCCACAGCCCGGCCGGAGGCGCGGTGCTCTCGCTGTTCTGCGACTACCGGGTGATGGCGGAGGGCCCGTTCAAGATCGGCCTCAACGAGGTGCAGGTCGGCCTGGTGGTGCCGGACTGCATCCAGTTTGCCCTGCGCCGGGTCGTCGGCGCCTACCGCGCCGAGCGGTTGCTGGTGGCCGGAGCGATGATCGAATCGAAAGATGCTCTGGCCTGCGGCTTCGTCGACGAAACCACTGCCGTCGACCAGGTCGTGACACGGGCGCTGTTCTGGCTGCGCGAGCTTACCGCCCTGCCGGCCCACGCGATGCTGGCCACCCGCGCACTGGCGCGGGCCGACCTGGCCGAAGCCTATGCCGACATCGATGCGCTGCCACTGGACGCATTCGTCGACGGCTTCTTCCGGCCGGAGACCCAGGCGGTGCTGCAGGCGCTGGTCGCGCGCCTGGGCAAAAAGTGACCGGCTACCCGACCGCGACCGGCCGCGAAGGATCGCTGATCCAGCCGCTCCACGAAGGCGGATAGAGCCGCGAGCCACCGAGCCCTGCCCGCTCCATCGCGAGCATGTTGTGGATCGCGGTGACGCCGGAGCCGCACATGTGGACGACCGTGGCGGGATCGCGCCCCCCGAGCAGTGCCAGCCATTCCTCGCGCAGCGCCGCGACCGGCTTGAACCGGCCGTCCGGCTGGAGGTTGCAGGCAAACGGACGGTTCAGGGCGCCCGGCACATGGCCGGCCACGCGGTCGAGTGGCTCCACCTCGCCGCGATAGCGCGGCTCGGCCCGGGCGTCGACCAGGTTCCCCACCGATGCGGCGTCAGCCGCACCAGCGTGGTCGACGACCATCGACGGTTCGAAGGTGATATCTACGTGGGTCGGCGCACGCGCTGCCGGCTCGCCGGCCTCCAGTGGCTGTCCCGCGGCCAGCCAGGCGGCCAATCCACCATCGAGCACCGCCACGGCCCGCGCACCGACCGCGCGCAGCATCCACCAGAGGCGCACCGCAGCCAGTGCGCCGTTGCCTGCGTCGTAACAGACCACCGGAAGATCCGGTCGCCAGCCCCAGCGGCCCAGCGTGGCGGAAAACGCCGCCACACTGGGCAGCGGGTGCCGGCCGAGCCCCTCGGACTGGCGCGAGAGGTCCGACAGGTCATGGTCGAGATCGGCATAGACCGCCCCGGGAATGTGGCCGGCCAGGAAGTCGCGCCGCCCCTTGGTCGGATCGGCCAGGTCGACGCGACAGTCGAAGATCATGACCTCGCCGGCCGGGATGCCGGCCAACCCGGCGACGTCGATCAGCGGTGCGGAAAAACTCATGCCCGGCCCATCCTCTGCAGGAGATTCAGAAGCATCGCCGCGGTGGCACCCCAGATACGGTGGCCACCGTGGACAAACTCCACCATCGGCCGGCGATGACCGCGGTATTCCATCGTGTAGCGGCGCAGGTTGGCCGGCTCCAGGAAAAATGACAGTGGCACCTCGAACACTTCGGCGACCTCGTCCGGTGCCGGTGCCAGTACCGCCTGCTCGGCGATCCGTGCCACCACCGGGGTCACGCAGTAGCCACTGATCGTCTCGAACATGTCGAGAAAACCGAGTGGCGAGACATGGCCGGGATCCAGTCCGATCTCCTCCCGGCTCTCGCGCAGCGCGGTGGCGATCACGTCGCGATCTTCGGGATCGCTGCCGCCGCCTGGAAACGCCACCTGTCCGGCGTGCGAGGCGAGGTGCGCGGTACGCACGGTCAGCACCACCCGGGGATCCACGCCTTCGCGCACGCCGACCAGCACGGCGGCCGGCCGACGTTCGACCGAGCCGAGCAGCTCGCTCATCTGCACATGGTTCCATCCCGGCGGCTGCGGCGGTTCGGCCAGCGGCACGAGTGCCGGGGCCAGCTCGCGCCAGATACCGTCCATCACGACACCTTGCGCGTGGGCAGCACCACGTTCATGAGGTACAGCCGCTCGGTGTCGTGCATGGTTCCCCAGCGGGCGATCTCGCCCATGGAACGCTGACATCCCATGCAGTAACCACGTCCGTCCAGCCGGCACACGCCTGTGCAGGGGGTCGGCGGAGCGTTGGAAAAGGAAGCGCGGGGATCGTTCGGCATGGCCGACGATGATAGCGCCTGAGGCGCCTTTCAGATCAGGGGGAATCGACGCTCAACAACTGGATGTCGAACACCAGCGCCTCGTTCGGGCCGATCCTGGGCAATGCCCCACGTTCGCCGTAGGCCAGGCGTGGCGGAATAACCACCTTCCAGCGATCGCCGACGTGCATGCGCGGTATCACGTCGCGCCAACCGGGGATCACGCTCTTCACCGTGAAGGACGCCGGCTGGCCATGGGCCCAGGTGCTGTCGAACTCGGTGCCGTCGATCAGCATGCCGCGGTAGTTGACCGTGACCTTGCTGTCCACCGTGGGGCTGGCGCCGCCATCGCCCTTGGAGATCACCGCGTACTGCACGCCCGAGGGTAACTGGACCACGCCCGGCTGGGCCCGGTTGTGCGCCATGAACTGCTCGCTCTTGCGCTCGTTCGCGTCGGCGATGCGTTTGAACTCGGCCACGGCGTTGGCGTGCATCTGCTGGTCGAGCGCCCGCAGCTGGGAACGCATCTCCGCCGTCGGGACGGATGGCTGGCGCTTGGCGTAGGCATCGGCAATAGCGCGCTGCAATGTCGGCAGGTCGACCGCCGGCTGGCCATCGGCGAACTGGCTGCCGATCTGGTAGCCGATCGCGTAGGACAGCTTGGACTTGTCGATAGCGGGCACGGGCGCGGGGGACTTGGGAGCCTGCTGCGCATGCACCGCACCAATCAGCCCGAATCCTGCCAACAGTCCTGCCCACTTGCCCATGCCATCCTCCGGATCGTGACGCCAATCCCGCATGCTACTGCCCGACGTCGGCCCCGTGCAGGGCCTCGGCGGTTGACTGGCCCCGCATGAGATTCCGGGGGGAGTCAAAGGTTCCCGCTGCTACCATCGGCGCCTTTCCTTCAAGCAGGTTCCAGCCATGGCCTACCGCAACATCGAAGTCGCCGATCGCGGCGCCGTCCGCACCATCACCGTCGCCCGCCCGGACAAGCTCAACGCGTTGAATCGCGACACCCTGAACGAGCTGACCCTGGCCTTCGCCCAGGCCGCGCAGGAAGATGCGGTGCGCGTGGTGGTGCTCGCCGGCAGCGGCGAGAAGGCCTTCGTGGCGGGCGCCGACATCGCCGAGATGAATGACTACACGCCGGTGCAGGCCCAGGGCTTCTCGCGCACCGGCCAGCGACTGATGAGCCTGATCGAACGCCTCGGCAAGCCGGTGATCGCGCGCATCCAGGGTTTCGCACTCGGCGGCGGGATGGAGCTGGCGATGGCCTGCCACCTGCGCATCGCCAGCGAAAAGGCGAGGTTCGGCCAGCCCGAAATCAACCTCGGCCTGATCCCCGGCTTCGGTGGTACCCAGCGGCTGCTGCGTCTGGCCGGCCGCAGCGCGGCGCTGGAGCTGTGCCTGACCGGTACGCCGGTCGCCGCCCAGCGGGCCTATGAATTGGGTCTGGTGAACCGCGTGGTTCCGCCCGACGCGCTGGACGAGACCGTCGCCGCAATGGCCGACCAGTTGGCGGCCGCCGCACCGCTGGCGGCGGCAGGCATTCTCGACGCCGTGCTGCAGGGTGGCGAGACCAGCCTGGACCAGGGGCTGGAATTCGAAACCCAGGGATTTGCCCTGATGTTCTCCACCGAGGACATGCGCGAGGGCACCCGCGCGTTCCTCGACAAGCGCAGGCCTGAGTTCAAGGGCCGCTGAGTCCCCCTTGCGGCAATCCGTGTAGGAGCCCGCTAGCGGGCTCCTACACGAGGACGCAGGCCTCAGTGGTGACCGCCGGCGTATTTCTTCTCGCCGGCGGTCACCGCGAGATCCAGCCGGTTCTCCGGCGGCGCCAGCGGGCACGTGGCGAAAGGAGTAAACGCGCACGGCGGGTTGTAGGCGCGATTGAAGTCCAGCACCACCGAACCCGGGCGCGCCAATCCGCCCGCAGGCAGCGCGGCATACAGGAAGCGCGCCGCACCATAGGTCTCCTTGCCCGAGGTGCGATCGGCCATCACGAAAAACAGCTCGCCGCCCGGCTCTTCCTGGTAGGGAAGCAGTTCGAAGGTCTTGCCCTCACGATGAAACACCACCTTGCCTGGCACCTCGACCTTGTCGATGGTGCCGATCGCAGTACCGATCTCCAGCGTGTGCACGGGCTGGAACGGCACCCAGTCCGCCACGATCCGCCACGACGGATTGATCGGAAAATAATCGATACCGAGGAAATGCCGACGCGTCTCGGCCTCCGGATCCTTCACGCGCAGGCCTTTGCGCCCCTCGCGGTCGATCACGTAGAAGCTGGCGCTGCCGAAGTGCACCGTGGTGGGGCCGGCTTCGCCCGCATGCAGGTCGTCGACCAGTGCGGCATCTGACACTGGCTTGCCGTCGATGGCGGCACCGCTGCCGGATGCCGCAGTGAAGCGCAGCGTGCCATCCGCCGTCAGCGTCACCACACCCAGATGAGCCGGCCCCGCCTTCAGCACGATGTCGTTGTCGGCAGCCGCACCTAGCCGATTGGCGCCCTCGTGAAGCCACTCCAGCCCGATCAGGCTGAGCCAGCCGTCCGGTGCGGTGAGCCGCTTGATGCGGTCGGCGCGCCACTGCTCGACCTGCCTCACCACTTCCATGGCGGAGGGTTGGACGGAGGCAGCAGGTTCGGTGGCGTGCACGGCGGAAACTCCGAGGACAAGGGCGAGGGCAAGCGGGAGACGTCGCATCATCGGGCGGTCTGCCTGATCGTGGGAACCCCGAGTATGGCGATCCCGCACCGCGAGGAGCAATCCGGCATCAGCGTCCCCGCAGGAACAGCTTGTCCAGCTCACCGAGTCCAAGCTGGGTCCAGGTGGGACGACCGTGATTGCACTGGCCAGAGCGCTCGGTCGCTTCCATCTCTCGCAGCAGGGCGTTCATCTCGGGAATCGTCAGCCGGCGACCTGCGCGAACCGAGCCGTGACAGGCCATGGTGGAGAGCAGTTCGTTTTCCAGTTCCTGCAGGCGTCGCGAACTGCCGTGCAGGGCGAGTTCGGCCAGCACATCGCGGGTGAGCTGTTCCACGTCGGCGCCCTCGAGCAGCGCCGGAATCCGGCGAACCACGACAGCCGACGGGCCACTGCGGGACAGTTCCAGCCCCCAGGCAGCCAGCGCTTCGCCATGCTCCTCGGCGGCGGCCGCCTCTTTCGCGCTCACCGACAGGTTGAGCGGCACCAGCATGACCTGCGAACGCAGGTGATTGCCCTCCCGGGCCACCTTGAGCTTCTCGTAGGTGATGCGCTCGTGCGCGGCGTGCATGTCCACCAGGACGAGTCCATGCTCGTTCTCGGCCAGCACGTAGATCCCCTTCAGCTGCGCCAGGGCGTAGCCCAGTGGCGGCGCGCGCTCGGGATCTGATTCGGCCATTGCCGGCAGCGGCGTGGCTGCCGAGCGATCCAGCGGCATCGGGCGCCCCTCGCCGAGCAGGGCGGCATAACCCGCCAAGGGCTCGTCGCGCACGCCGAGGCTCAACCGGCTCTGGCTGGCCGAACCAGGCCAGCCGCCCGAACCGGACGAAGCCGGCGCGCGGAACGGCATCGCCGCAGCCACCGGTTCGTCGACAGCCTCGATCGCCTGCCCCGCCCGCGTCTGCGCCAGCGCTTCGTGCAGGCTCCGGAACAGAAAGTCGTGGACCAGCCGCTGCTCGCGAAAGCGCACTTCGTGCTTGGCCGGATGCACGTTCACGTCGACACCGGCCGGATCCAGTTCCAGATAAAGCACGAACGCCGGATGGCGACCGTGGAACAGCACGTCCGCATAGGCCTGGCGCACCGCATGTGCCACCACGCGGTCGCGCACCAGCCGGCCGTTGACGTAGAAGAACTGCGAGTCGGCCTGTCCACGCGAAGCCGTGGGAAGACCGACCCAGCCCGACAGCCGCATGCCGGCGGCGGCGTGATCCAGATGCAGGCTCTGCGCGGGAAAGTTCTCGCCCAGCACGTCGGCAACCCGCACCAGCATCGCCTGATCGTCACTTGCAGCCTTCCATACGCGCACCGGCTTGCCATTGTGGCTGAGCCGGAATTCCACGCGGCTGCGCGCCAGCGCCAGCGACTTCAGCAGGTCGTCGATGTGCGCGAACTCGGTACGTTCGGCACGCATGAATTTCCGGCGCGCCGGCACGTTGTAGAACAGATCGCGCACCTCGACGCTGGTGCCGCGCGGGTGCTGCGCCGGACGCGCCGCCTGCAGCTTGCCGCCGTCCACCTCGATACGGAACGCGGCCTCGGCCTCGCGCTGGCGCGAGGTAAGCGCAAAGCGCGCCACCGAAGACACCGACGCCAGCGCCTCGCCGCGGAATCCCATGCTGGCGACATGCTCGAGATCGTCGAAGCTGCCGATCTTGCTGGTGGCGTGCGAGGCCACGGCGAGCGGCAACTCGTCCGGTGCGATGCCCACGCCATCGTCGCGCACGCGGATCAGCCGCGCCCCACCCTGCTCGATGTCCACCTCGACGCGCGTGGCGCCCGCATCGAGACTGTTTTCCACCAGTTCCTTGACCACCGAGGAGGGGCGCTCGATCACCTCGCCGGCGGCGATCTGGTTGATGAGTTCAGGGGGAAGTACGCGGATGACTGGCATCCGCGTAGCTTACGCGAGGGGTCGGACAGCGAGAAGGCGCAGCGGGCTCAGCCAGCCGGGATCGTCAGCACCGAGCCGGCGCGCAGCGTGTCACCGCTGCCGCTGATGCGGTTGGCGTTCTTCAACGCGCCGACGCTGACACCGTACTGCCTGGCAATACTGCCCAGGCTCTCGCCGCGGGCGACCTTGTGCATGTCCTGCACCGACTCGTCCGCACGCTTGCCCGACGTCGCTCCGGTCGACCCGATCGACGCCAGCACGGCGCCATTGCGGCGAGCCGCCTGCGCAGCGAACCAGGTACCCGGCGGCGGCGTGGTCTCGAAGTAGTTGCGCACGCCGCCCATCACGGCTTCGGCCAGCTCGGTCTGGTGCTCCGGATCGCGCAGCTTGCGCTCCTCGGACGGATTGCTGATGAACGCGGTCTCGACCAGGATCGAGGGTACGTCCGGCGAGCGCAGCACCACGAAATTGGCGCGCTCCACGTAGCCTCGGTGGGTCGGCCCGAGCTTGCCCAGCGCCTTGAGTACATTGCCGGCGATCGACTCGCTGGCCTGCACCGCCCAACCCTGCTGCATGTCCAGCAATACCGAGGCGAGACTGTCGTCCTCGGAGGCCAGAGACACACCGCCGATCAGGTCGGAGCTGTTCTCGCGATCGGCCAGCCAGCGTGCCGCCACGGTGCTCTTGCCGCGGGAGGACAACACCCAGACCGAAGAGCCTTTGGCGTCACCGTTCCTGAAGGCGTCGGCATGGATCGAGACGAACAGGTCGGCGTTCTTTTCTCGCGCGATCTCGTAACGGCGCTTGAGCGGGATGAAGTAGTCGCCATCCCGCGTCAGCACCGCCTGCATACCGGGCTGCTTGTCGATCAGTGCCGCCAGCTTGCGCGCTACCGCGAGCGTCACGTTCTTTTCCAACGTGCCATGCGGGCCGTGCGCGCCGGGATCGACACCGCCATGGCCGGCATCCACTGCCACGACCACCTTGCGCTCGCCGCCCATCTGCTCGGCCACCTGGCGCAGCGTCAATACCTCGTGCTTGTCCGCTTTGCTGACCGTGACCTTCGCCATCCGTGTCGCGGGTACGGAAGCCTTTGCATCGGCGCCCTTGGCTCCGTTCTGCGGATAGAGGTCCAGGACCAGACGGTAGCCGTAGCCGCCGCCCGGCTTGAGCATGAAGCTCTTGGGTTTCGTGCCGGCCGAGACATCCGCCAGAAGCTCCAGCCTGCCGCCGCGACGATGTGCGGTGATCCCTTTGAACAACCCCTGGGCCGAGGGCGCCGCGAAGGCCGACGCGAGGCGGTCATTGCCGAGATCGACACGGACCTGATCCCCGCGGGGCGTGATGTCGTAGCGGACCGGGCCGCTGAGATCGAACACCACCCGGGTGTACTCAGGCCCGGCCCAGACCCGGGCCCCGCGGATCTCGGCCGCGCGGACGGGCGATGACAAGCCGGCAGCCGCAGCCACCAGCGCGCACAAGCCGAACCTGAACAAGGATGCCCTCATGGGCTTGAATTCAATCGCAGCCAACCTGTGATTGCAAGCATTTTTCCTTTGGATATCCGCAACCTGCACTGCATTCGTCAGGATGTGTCCAGAAGACGGCGGCAACCCACGCTTTTTCTGGCGGATATCCAAAACCAGAGAGGCCAACGAATCCCTTGGAAAAACACAAGCTTAGCGTCAGCCTCGCGCCTGCACTGGCGTCTCCGGGCCCGCACCCAGGCGTTCAAGCAGCTGCTCGCCACGGACGGTGCGCGCGCTCAACCGGGCATGGCGTCCGGTTTCGGCATAGGCCAGCGCAAGCTCGACGTCGGGAGATGGAATGGCGCCCCGCCCGTGCTGCGGCCACTCGATCAGCACCACCGCATCCGGCTCGCCCAGCGCGTCCACCCCGAGCCACTGCAGTTCGTCAGGATCGGCGATGCGATAGAGATCCAGATGCCAGGCCTGGCCGCGTTCGAGCGGATAGTTTTCGACCAGGCTGTAGGTCGGGCTCTTGATCCGCCCCTTGACCCCCAGCGCCTGCAGCAGCGCACGCGCGAAGCTGCTCTTGCCCGCACCCAGCTCACCGCTCAGATGAAACACCGCCCCACGCTCCATCGCCGCACCCACGCACGAAGCCAGCCGTTGCGTAGCCCCCTCGTCGGGCAGCACGAAGGTGCGCTCAAGCATGGGCCGCCAGTCCGTTGGAGAGCCGCCGCAGTGGCGCCATCAGGTCACCTGCGACCATCCCGCGCTCGCCCTCCAGCGCGGCCGCGTCGCCTGCACGCGCATGCAGGCCGACCCCCAGGCACGTGGCCTCCCACGCCGTCGCGCCCTGTGCGAGCAGCGCGCCGATCACCCCGGTCAGCACGTCGCCCATCCCTCCCGCGCCCATCCCCGGGTTCCCCCAGGGACAGACCGCCAACCGCCCATCCGGATGCGCAACGAGGCTGCCGGCCCCCTTCAGGACCACCACCGCACCGAAACGGCCGGCCAACTCGCGTACCGCGGCGAAACGATCCGACTGGACGGTGGCAACGTCCGTTCCCAACAGACGCGCGGCCTCGCCGGGATGCGGCGTCAGCACGGCTGCGCGGTCGAAGCGTCGTGGCTCGCGGGCGAGCAGGTTGAGACCATCGGCATCGAGCACCAGCGGCCGGCCGGAGTCGAGCGCGGTAAGCCACAACGCGTGCCCCCAGGCAGCCTGACCAAGCCCCGGACCGACTGCCAGTACGTCGGCGCGACCGAGTAGCGGCTCCAGCGCCTGTGGCCCGTTCACTCCGTGCGCCATCAGCTCCGGACGCCCGGCGTTGAGCGCGGGCACGTGCCCGATGTGCGTGGCCACGCTGACCAACCCTGCCCCGGCGCGCAGCGCGGCCTCACCGCATAGCCGGATGGCTCCAGCCGTGCCCTGCTCGCCACCGACGACCAGCAGGTGGCCACTGTCACCCTTGTGCGCACTGCGTCGACGTGCCGGCAGGGCATCGGGGCGCAACAACATCGCCGCAGGCGGCTGGCTTTCCCACAGCGCATCCGGCAGTTGCAGCGTGTCGAGCTCCAGCTTGCCGACCACGTCCGGACCGACACCGGTGTAAAGGCCGCGCTTGGCGGCGATGAAGCAGACCGTTGTCGTCGCCCGCACCGCCGCACCGGGACAGATGCCGAGATCGGCATCGAGGCCCGAGGGGACATCCAGCGCCAGCACCGGCCGGCCGCTGCCGTTGATACGCTCGATGAGCGCCGCCACCGGTGCCCCGGGTGCGCGGTTCAGCCCGCTGCCGTAGAGCGCGTCCACATGGACGTCGGCCTCGGGCCATGCGGCCATGTCCTCGAGCAGGTGTACGCGTCCGCCGGCGAATTCGAAGGCGGTGCGCGCCTTCAGCGCATCGCCGGCGGCCTTGCCGGACACGGCGACCAGCTCGACCAGCATGCCGGCCTCGCGCGCCAGTGCGCCGAGCAGGTAGCCGTCGCCGCCGTTGTTGCCCGGCCCGCACCAGACGGCGATGCGTCGCGCCTGCGGCCAGCGGCGGCGCAGGCATGCCAGCGCCGCCGCTGCCGCCCGGCGCATCAGTTCGAAGCCGGGGATGTCGAGCACCTCGATGGCATGGCGATCGAGTGCACGCACCTGGCCGACGGTGTAGAGCGCGTAGCGAGGGTCCGTGGCATCCATCGGCGGATTATAGGCAGGCGGCAGCGCCGCGGCGATTTAGACTAGCCGCATGCGAAGCCCTGCCCCCGCCATCGACTATGCCCTGCTGGCCCGCTCCATCAAGCAATGGGCACGCGACCTCGGCTTTGCCGAAGCCGGCATCAGCGGAGTGGACCTGGCCGAGGACGAGGTCCATCTGCAACGCTGGCTGGCCGAAGGCCACCACGGCGAAATGGACTACATGGCGCGTCACGGTGCCAAGCGCAGTCGCCCCGGCGAGCTGGAACCTGGCACCCGGCGGGTGATCTCGGTGCGTATGGACTACGCGCCGCCGGATATCGACCGTGCATGGTCGGTGATCGAAGACGGCGAACTTGGCTACATCTCGCGCTACACGCTGGGACGCGATTACCACAAGCTGCTGCGCCAGCGCCTGCAGAAACTGGCCGACCGCATCCGCGCGGAAATCGGCGATTTCGGCTACCGCGCCTACGTCGATTCCGCTCCGGTCCTGGAAAAGGCACTGGCGCGCAATGCCGGCCTGGGCTGGATCGGCAAGCACACCGTGCTGATCCATCGCCGGGCCGGCTCGTATTTCTTTCTCGGCGAGCTCTACACCGATCTTCCACTACCGGTCGACACACCGGCCAGCGAGCACTGCGGCAGCTGCCGGCGCTGCCTGGATGTCTGCCCGACCCAGGCAATCGTCGCACCCTACCGGCTCGACGCACGGCGCTGCATTTCGTACCTGACCATCGAGCTGAAAGGCAGCATCCCCGAAGAACTCCGTGCGCCGATGGGCAATCGCATTTTCGGCTGCGACGACTGCCAACTGGTCTGCCCCTGGAACAAATTCGCACAGACGACGGCCGAACCCGATTTCGCACCACGGCATCGGCTCGACGGAAGCAAGCTGGTCGAACTGTTCGCCTGGAGCGAGGCCGAATTCCTGCAACGAACCGAGGGTATGGCGATCCGCCGCACCGGCTACGAGGGCTGGCTGCGCAACATCGCGGTAGCCTTGGGCAATGCACCGCGGTCCGACGCGGTGCGCACCGCGCTGCTGGCACGCGCGGACCATCCGTCGGACCTGGTGCGCGAGCACGTAGCCTGGGCGCTGGCCCGGCAGGACGAGACGAGGTAGCCGATGAGCGACACGATGAAGACCATGCCGCGACTGGAAGACGTGCTGGCTGAACTGCGCGAGCGCGAGCCGATCTTCCATCGCCCCGAGTCCGACGCCGGACCGGCCGACGGCGAGCGCATCACCGAGGAGACGTTCTGGGAAATCGGCGCCTCCGGCCAGCGTTACAGCCGCGCCGAGGTGCTCGACGTGCTGAGCCAGCGGGTCCGTCACCCGGTGAAGGAGCAATGGCGCGCCGAAGGCTTCGAGTGCCACCCGCTCTCGCCCAGCCTCTACCTGCTGACCTACGTGCTGTGGCAGGAGGAGCGCGGCAGCCGCCGCACGACGCTGTGGCGCCGCACGGTCGACGGCTGGAAGGCG
Source organism: Dyella ginsengisoli LA-4 (assembly GCF_000334915.1). GTDB lineage: Bacteria > Pseudomonadota > Gammaproteobacteria > Xanthomonadales > Rhodanobacteraceae > Dyella_A > Dyella_A ginsengisoli_A. The sequence goes on from NZ_AMSF01000015.1 coordinate 223,470, forward strand.
GTGTTCCACCAGGGCACGCTGCTGACGCAGCGCGCGTGACCCGCGGGCCGTCGCCTCAGGCGGCGGCCATCTGGGTGGGAATCGAGCGGTTGGTGTGCGAGATGCCGTTCTTCGCGTCCACGTAGACCAGCATCGGCTGGTGCGCTTCGGCCTCGGCCTCGGACATCTGGCTGAACGCGGCAATGATGATCAGGTCGCCCGGCTGCGCGCGGTGGGCTGCGCTGCCGTTCACCGAAATGATGCCCGAGCCGGCCTCGGCTTTCAGGGCATAGGTGACGAAGCGCTTGCCGTTGTTGATGTTCCAGGCGTGGATCTGCTCGTACTCGCGGATGCCCGACGCTTCGAGCAACAGGCTGTCGATCGCGATCGAACCTTCGTAATGGAGCTCGGCGTGGGTCACCGTCGCGCGGTGGATCTTGGCCTTGAGCATGTTCAGGTGCATGGCATCACTTCCAGCAGGTACGGCCTGCGTAGCCCTCAATTATCGAGTCGCCGGCCGTGCACTGCAACACCGCCGGAGGGAACCGCTTACGTGGGGACGGCTCCGTCGAACAGCAAGTTGTCGATCAGTCGGGTGCTGCCCAGGCGCGCCGCGACCAGGCCAACCAGGCCGGTGCGCTCGCCTGCCGCCGGCTCGGCGAGATCGTCCGCGCGGCGGATCGCCACGTAATCGGGGACGAAACCGGCACGCTCGAGCTGCCCGGCCGCCGCCTGCTCCAGCACCCTGGGTACATGCCCCTTGCCGAGCATGTCGCGCATCTGCACCAGCACCTGGTGAATACGCGGCGCCAGCGCGCGCTCGGCGTCGCTCAGATACTGGTTGCGCGAACTCAGTGCCAGCCCGTCCGCGGCACGCTGGGTGGGTGCGGCGATCACCTTCACCGGTAACGCCAGGTCGCGCACCATGCGCTCGATCACCTTCAGCTGCTGGAAGTCCTTCTGGCCGAACACGGCCAGATCCGGCTGCACCAGGTTGAAGAGCTTGCACACCACCGTCGCCACGCCATCGAAATGGCCGGGGCGATGCGCGCCCTCCAGCGTCTCGGTGATCTGCGGCACGCTCAACCGCACCGTGTGCTCCGCACCGTATGGATACATGGTCGCCACGTCGGGCGCGAACAGCAGGTCGCAATCGTGCTCGGCCAGACCGGCCTGGTCCTGTACCAGCGTGCGCGGATAGCGGGAGAAATCCTCGTTCGGGCCGAACTGGGTGGGATTCACGAACACGCTGGCAACGACCCGGTCGGCGCGCGCCCGCGCCAGCCGCACCAGCGCAAAGTGCCCGGCGTGGAGATTGCCCATGGTGGGCACGAAGCCCACGGTCTGACCGGCGGCACGCCAGCCGCGAACGACAGCGCGAAGCGCCCCGGCATCATGCACGGTCTGCATCGAGGATGGCCTTCAGTTGAAGCAGTGCTCGGGAGCGGGGAAGGCGCCGCTGCGCACCTCGTCGACAAATGCCGAGATGGCTGCAGACACCGAATCGCGTCCCTGCAGGTAGTCCTTGCTGAATTTCGGTCGCTTGCCGGGCGTCACGCCCAGCAGATCGTGCAGCACCAGCACCTGTCCGTCGCAATGTGGACCGGCCCCGATGCCGATGGTCGGAATCGACACCGCCGCGGTGATCCGCTCGGCAAGCGCCACCGGCATGCCCTCGAGCACCAGCAGGTCGGCGCCGGCAGCCTCGACAGCCCGGGATTCATCCAGCACGCGACTGGCAGCCTCTTCCTCGCGCCCCTGAATGCGGAAGCCGCCGAATTTGTGGACCGACTGCGGCGTCAGGCCCAGATGGGCACAGACTGGTATGGCCCGAACGGCCAGCGCGTTGATTGCGTCCAACACATGCGCCGCACCACCCTCGATCTTGACCATCGAGGCATTGCCTTCACCCACCAGCCGGGCACCGGCCTCCAGCGCATGCGCCGTATCGCGATCACTCATGAACGGCAGATCCGCCACCAGCAGCGTAGCGTGCAACCCACGGGACACCGCGGCGGTGTGGTAGACCATCTGGTCCAGGGTGACCGGCAGGGTGCTGGGGTGGCCCTGAACCACCATGCCGAGGGAGTCTCCGACCAGCGCGACGTCGACGCCGGCGACCTCGAGTTGATGGGCGAAGCTCGCGTCGTAGGCGGTGAGCATGACGATGCGGCGACCTTCGGTCTTCATGGCACGCAGGGACGGGACGGTCACCGGCTTGCGGTCGGAGGCACTGGCGTTTTGCGCGTACACGTAGTGTTTCCTGTTGGAACGGCCGCCCGGATCGACACCGGAATCTGCCGCGGGCCGACCATCATAAACCCTCGACGCCGCAGTGCAGCACGCGGTTCAATCGACCGGTTCGCATCCAACGGTATCCGCCCGCTGCAACAGCTCGGTCACCCGCCCCTGTCCCGGCAACTCCAGTTCGGGTGCCAGGTCGGCCAGGGGCAGCAATACGAAGGCGCGTTCGCCTATCCGCGGATGCGGAAGGGTCAACCGCGGCTGGTCCAGCACCACGCCGTCCACATGCAGCAGATCGAGATCGAGCGTGCGCGGCCCCCAGCGCTCACCATCGCGCGTGCGGCCGAACCGGCGCTCGATCGCCATCAATGCATCGAGCAGGTCATGCGGTGAAAGCGAGGTGCGCAGACACACCACCGCGTTGAGGAAATCCGGCTGATCGCGCCGGCCCCATGGCGGCGTCCGGTAGATGCGGGAGGCACCGACCAGCCGGCTACCCGGCAAGTCAGCCAATGCCTCGGTCGCGCCGGCAAGCGTGGCGCGCGAATCCCCGAGGTTGCTGCCCAATGCCACATAGGCATCCGTGGCGGCGGGCTCGCTCATGCGGAGCCGGAGTGTCCGCCCGGCTTTCGCCTGCGGCGACGCTTGCGCGGAGGACGCGCGCTGGTCGCTGCGACCAGGTCTGTCCCCTGCGCCGCGCTGCCGGCGGGCAGTGCGGCCGCGAGCACGTCGACCGGAAGCTGCTGCGCGTGGTCCCACCACAGGCCGAGCTCCCGGATTGCCGGCGACTCCTCGGCCCGCAGCAGCAGGAAATCGAACGCCGCGCGGAACCGCGGTTGCGCAAGCAGCCTCAGCACCCGCTTGCGCTGCACCTGCTCGAAGCGCGGCTGCAAGGCCCAGATCTCTTCCATCGTCAGCGTGAAACGTCGCGGGATCGCCACCCGCTGGCACTGCTCGCCAACCACGTGGGCCGCTGCCCGCGCCCACGCCTCGGACATGTCCAGGCCGCCCGCGACCAGATCCAGCGCGCGATCGCGCACTTCGCCCCACAGCAGCACGGCAAACAGGAAGGCTGGCGTCACCGACTTGCCCTCGGCCACGCGCGCATCGGTGTTCGCCAAGCCGCGCTCGACCAGGGCGCGCAGCGCCCGGTCGCCGCCTTTCAACGCCCGCGCCGTCGACGGGAACAGGAACCGTAGCAGTCCGCACTGCTCGAGCATGCGGAAACTCTTCAGCCCGTGCCCGGCCAGGAACAATTTGAGCGACTCGTCGAACAGGCGGGCCGGTGCCGCCTCGGTCAGCAGCGGCCCCAGACTTTCGAATGGCGCCGCGGCGGCCTCGTCGATGCGGAAATCCAGCTTGGCCGCCAGGCGGGCGGCGCGCAGCATGCGCACGGGGTCCTCGCGGTAGCGCGTGACCGGATCGCCGATCAGCCGAAGCACCTTGTCCTGCACGTCCTGCATGCCGCCGACGTAGTCGCGCACCGAGAAATCGCTGATGTCGTAGTACATCGCGTTGACACGGAAGTCGCGGCGCACCGCGTCCTCCTCGATCGTTCCCCAGACGTTGTCGCGCACGATGCGGCCGTCGACGATGTGGCGATCGCCTTCACCGTCTTCCTCGCCGGTGCCGCGGAACGTGGCGACCTCGATGATCTCCGGGCCGAACACGACGTGCGCCAGGCGAAAGCGTCGACCGATCAGCCGGCAGTTGCGGAAAAGCTTCTTGACCTCGTCGGGCGTGGCACTGGTCGCCACGTCGAAGTCCTTGGGATGGCCGCCGAGCAGAAGATCGCGGACGGCGCCGCCAACGAGATATGCGTCATAGCCGGCTTCGTTGAGGCGATAAAGCACCCGCAGCGCGGCCTTGCTGATGTTCTTGCGGGAAATCACATGCTGGTCGCGCGGAATGATCCGCAGCGCAGGCATGCCGTCGGTCCCTGTTTCGTGGTTCAAGCGGTCACAGTCCCTGCCGATCGTGAAGCCCGGAAGCCTAACCCACGCCGCAAGCGAGGCATACCGCGCGCGGCGGCGCACGGCACCCGAACCGCCCCGGGCTGAGGCGCGGGAGATAAAGCCGGCGAATGCCGCAAAAAGGCATTGCCGGCCGAAACAATTTCGCTATACTAGCGCGCTCTGAGTCAGAACGCTCCCTTCGTCTAGTGGCCTAGGACACCGCCCTCTCAAGGCGGGAACACGAGTTCGAACCTCGTAGGGAGCGCCACTTCAGCCAGGCCGTCTTGCCTGTCACCTCGACGGAATCCTTCCCCGCATGACCTTTGTCGTCACCGACAACTGCATCAAGTGCAAGTACACCGATTGCGTTGAGGTCTGCCCCGTCGACGCCTTCCACGAAGGCCCGAACTTCCTGGTGATCGACCCGGACGAGTGCATCGACTGCACCCTCTGCGAGCCGGAGTGCCCGATCAACGCCATCTATCCGGAAGACGACGTTCCAGCCGGGCAGGAGGGCTTCGTGCAGCTCAATGCCGACCTGGCCAAGAGCTGGCCGGTCATCACCGAGCGCAAGGACGCCCTGGCCGACGCCAAGGCCTGGGAAGGCAAACCGAACAAGATCGACCTGCTCGAGCGCTGACCACTCCTGCGACGAAAACCGGTCATTCGCCCATGAAAAAAGCCGCCCATCAGGGCGGCTTTTTTGTTTACGGCTCCTCGGCGAATCAACCGCCGAGCTTGGCCCTCAGGCCATCGACCGCCTTCGCCACGGCCGGAGCCGAACCCTGCGCGCGCACCTCGCTGCCTTTCTGGCCGCTTGCACTCACCGTCACCAGCACCTGCTGCGGCATCGCGCGCGAGCTACCGCCCTCGTCGTTGCCGTGGAACATGCGCCCGAAGAAGCCGCGCTTTTTCGCCACCTTGGCGCCGGCCATCACCGTCACGGTGAAGCTGTGGGCCGAGGGGTCACGCGCGGTCACCTGGCCAATGTCCCCCGCATCGAGCACCTGACCAACACGCTGGTAGGCGGTCTCGACGTCGCCACTCACCACGAAGCCATCCGTGATGGTCGCAGCGCCGCTCTGGGTAGCCGCGGTAGCACCATTGGCAGTCGGCTGGTTGGCACCCGGAGGCGGGATCACCAACGCCTCGCTGGCCGAGGGCGTATCCATACCCGGCGGGATCTCCAGCGGAGACTCCTGCTTGGCGGTATCCCAGGCCTTGTGCGAGCGGAACATGCCGCAGCCCGAGAGCATGAGCCCGGAAAGAAGCAAGGCCGGCAAGGCCACAGCAAGCGAGGTTTTCTTCATGTAATGGTTTTCCGTGGAAGGTTCGTGTCGCCTGGGTCAGGCGGCGACGGCCAAGGGAGCCAGGCGGATCAACGCCTGGCGAATCTGATCGCGTACCGCGCCCTCGGCCAGTTCGACCAGGGGAAGCCGGGGCATCGCGCTGCCGAGGCCGAGCCAGGGTAGCGCCGACTTCACCGCGATCGGGTTGGGCGCGCCGTTCAGCGCGTCCACCAGCGGAGCCAGCCTGGCATCGACGGCACTCGCCGCGTCCGCCTTGCCGGCCGTCGCCGCGTCGCACAACTCGCGGAACACCGCCGGCACCAGGTTGGCCACCACCGAGATGGTTCCCGCCGCACCGCCGAGCATGGCCTGGGCCGCCGTACCGTCGTCGCCGGACAGATAGACGAAATCCGAACGCGCAAGTTCCGCTGTCGCCGCAATGCGCTGTGCGTCGGCACGCGCTTCCTTGATGCCGATGATGCCCGGATGATCGCGCAGCAGCGCGGTAGTCTCCGGCAGCAGGTCGCAGCCGGTGCGGCCGGGCACATTGTAGAGAATCACCGGAAGCCCGCCATGGTCGGCCACGTCGGCGAAGTGGCGGTGCAGGCCTCCCTGCGTGGGACGCACGTAGTAAGGCGTCACCACCAGTGCGGCATCCGCGCCGAGCGATGCGGCCCGCCGGGTCAGCGCGACGGTCTTGGCCGTGCCGGCCTCGCCGGTGCCGGCGATGACCGGTACGCGGCCGCCGACGTGGCGCACCGCGAACGACAACAGGGTGTCGAACTCGTCATGCTCGAGCATGTGTGCCTCGCCGGTGGACCCGGCCACGACCACCGCCTGCGTCCCGCCGTCGATCTGGTAATCCAGCAGGCGGCCGAAGGCGTCGAGATCGAGCGCCCCGTCCGGGGTGAACGGCGTCGCCAAAGCGCAGATGCTGCCGCGGATGTCCAAGGCAAGGTTTCCGGCAAAAATCGAGTCCAGCATGTTACTTGCGGGCTCGCGCGACGGGCAAGTAAGCTCGAGGGCCGTTGCGCGGGATTCCCCGTTCCGTGGACGATCCCCGCCAGGCAGGCAAGCCTTTGAACCGTACTCCCCCCCGTGCCGGCAGCGACCACCACCAGCTGCTGATCCAGACCCTCTCCTCCACCGGCAAGAGCCCCCTGCTGACGCTGGCGAGGCGCATCGCCGACGCTGGCTGCAACCTGTCCGACGCGAGGGTGTCCACCATCGGCGGCGACAGTGCCCTGGTGCTGGTGGCCAGCGGTGCCTGGGATGCGCTGGCCAAGCTGGAGAATGCACTGGCCAAGCTGGCCCGCGACGAAGAGCTGCATCTGGTTCACTACCGCACGCAGCCGCGCGAGCCGGACTCCCGACTGCTGCCCTATCTGGTCGAAGTCGTCAGCGCCGATCGTCCCGGCATCCTGGTTCGGATCGTGGAGTTCTTCCATCGCAACCGGATCAGCGTCGAGCAGCTCAGCTCGATGCGCTACCAGGCGATGCAGACGGGCGCGGAAATGTTCCAGGCGCAGATCACCATCGGCATCCCGTCGGACCTGCACATCGCCACCTTGCGCGACGATTTCCTGGAACTGTGCGACAGCCTGAACCTGGATGCCATCATGGATCCGGTGAAGTTCTGAGGATCGCTCCGCCGCGCGTGTCTGACAAGGGCTTTCATTCCCCGCCAGACGCGCTAGTCTCTGGCCCGGGACGTTTGCGAGGCCAGCCATGCAGTCAGGGTATCCTTCGAGGAACCAGCGCCGCACGAGCGGCGACGCCCTGACCGCCGCGTGTTTTCGCCGCCCCTCTTTTCCGCCGCGTTCCGCGGCCATCCCCTATCCCAACACATGCGCGACAGCCCTGCGCTGCCGCCGGAGACCCCATGCCTGAAGTCGGCAAGAAAATCCCCGCCCTGAAAGGACACACGGGCGATGACACCGAGCTCAAGCTGTCGAGCCTGAAGGGCCAGTGGCTGGTGATCTACTTCTACCCCAAGGACAGCACGCCCGGCTGCACCACTGAAGCGCAGCAGTTCCGCGACCTGTATCCGCAATTCCGCGGGCGCAACGCACAGGTGATCGGCGTCTCGCGCGATTCGGTCCGGTCCCACGCCAACTTCGCCGCCAAGCAGGAATTGCCTTTCCCGCTGGTGGCCGACACCGACGAATCCTGGTGCCAGGCCTTCGACGTGATCCACGAGAAGACGCTGTACGGCAAGAAGCACCTGGGCGTCGTGCGCAGCACCTTCCTGGTCGATCCCGACGGCCGACTCGCCGCCGAGTGGCGCGGCGTGAAGGTCGCGGGCCACGCGCAGGCGGTGCTCGACGCGATCCCGGCCACCTAGGCCCGACCGCCCCGTCGATTCCATGACCCTCCCCTCCAAGACGCCCAGCGAGGTTTCTTCCGCATGACCGGAAGCAAGCGCATCTATGTGCTCGACACCAACGTGCTGCTGCACGACCCGACGTCGCTGTTCCGCTTCGAAGAACACGACATCTTCATCCCGATGACGGTGCTGGAGGAACTGGACGAAAAGAAGAAGGGCGCGTCGGAAGTCTCCCGCAACGGCCGCCAGGTCAGCCGCTTCCTGAACGAGCTGATCGAACGCGGCAACGGCCACGGCATCAAGGACGGCCTGCCGCTGGACAATCCCTCCGGCGTGAATCTGAAGCGCGGCACGGAGACCGGCCGGCTGTACTTCCAGCAGCGCGCCACCAGCAACCACGGCAAGGCCGACAACCTGATCCTCGCCGCGGTGCTGGAACTGCTCGACCAGCAGCCCGGACGCCCGGTGGTGCTGGTCAGCAAGGACATCAACCTGCGGATCAAGGCCAGCATCTTCGGCATCGACGCGGAGGACTACGAGAACGACAAGGCGCTGGACGACTTCGCCCTGCTCTACACCGGCGCCGGCGAGCTGCCGGAGGATTTCTGGGATCGCCACCCCGAGGTCGAATCCTGGAGTGAACGGGGCCGCACCTTCTATCGGCTGGACCGCGCCGAGGGCGAGGACTGGTACGTCAACCAGTGCCTGTTCCTGCCCGGCGACGAGAGCGTCGAACTGCGCGTCATGGCCGTGGACGAGGAGCAGGCCACGCTGGTGCTGCTGGACGATCACAGCCACCCGAACCACAGCGTCTGGGGCATCGCGGCGCGCAACCGCGAGCAGAACTTCGCGCTCAACGTGCTGATGGACCCGGACGTCGATTTCGTCACCCTGCTGGGTACCGCCGGCACCGGCAAGACCCTGCTGGCGCTGGCCGCCGGGCTGGCCCAGGTGATGGACCAGCAGCGCTACCGCGAGATCATCATGACCCGCGCCACCGTCTCGGTGGGCGAGGACATCGGCTTCCTGCCGGGCACGGAGGAGGAAAAGATGACCCCCTGGATGGGCGCGCTGACCGACAACCTCGAGGTGCTGGCACACCCGGAGGAAGGCGGCAGCTGGGGCCGCCAGGCCACCAACGACCTGCTCGCCTCGCGCATCAAGATCCGCTCGCTCAACTTCATGCGCGGACGCACCTTCCTGTCCCGCTACCTGATCATCGACGAGGCGCAGAACCTCACGCCCAAGCAGATGAAGACCCTGATCACCCGCGCCGGCCCCGGCACCAAGATCGTCTGCCTGGGCAACGTGGAGCAGATCGACACGCCCTACCTGACCGAGACCACTTCGGGCCTCACCTATGCGGTCGACCGGTTCAAGGACTGGGCGCATTCGGCGCACATCACCCTGCGCCGCGGCGAGCGTTCGCGACTGGCCGACTTCGCCTCCGAGGCGCTCTGACCCCGGCCACGCCCGGGCGCCGTTCCGGCGTCCGGGCGTGGCGACACGCGCCGGAACCGGGCCGCGGCGCTATCCTTGTCGCCTGCCGTCCGGACCTCCGCTTCCATGCACCTGTTCACTCCCCGCCTGATCGTTCTCTACCTGCTGCTCGCCTTCGTCCTGTGCGTGCTGCTGGTGCACCTGCGCGGGCGCGTGAAATTGCGCTTCGACCGCCAGCTGGTGGATCACTCGGCGGTGTTCGCCCCGTACAACCTGCTGATGTACGCCTTCTCGGCCGTGCCGGCGAGGCCGATCCTCGACCGGCGCGGCTTTCCCCAGCTGGACCTGCTGCAGGCCAACTGGGAGGCGATCCGGGCCGAGGCGCTGTCGCTGTTCGACGAGGGCCACATCCGCGCAGCGGAAAAACACAACGACGCCAGCTTCAACAGCTTCTTCAAGCAGGGCTGGAAGCGCTTCTACCTCAAGTGGTACGGCGAACCGCTGGCCTCGGCCGAGGCGCTGTGCCCGCAGACGGTGCGTCTGCTCAACAGCATTCCCAGCGTCAAGGCGGCGATGTTCGCCCTGCTGCCACCGGGCTCCAAGCTCAACCCGCACCGCGATCCCTTCGCCGGCTCGCTGCGCTACCACCTGGGGCTGATCACGCCGAATTCGGACGACTGCCGCATCTTCGTCGACGGCCAGATGCACGCCTGGGGCGACGGCAAGGACGTGGTGTTCGACGAAACCTACGTGCACTGGGCGGAGAACAGGACCGGCCAGACCCGGGTGATCCTGTTCGCCGATGTCGAGCGGCCGCTGCGCACGAGCCTCATGAACGCGATCAACCGGCGGGTTGGCGCCTTCATGGGCAAGATCACTGCCTCGCCGAACACCGAGTCGCCGGAAGAGAAGACCGGCTTCGTCAATCGCGTGTTCGCGCTCAACCAGCGCAACCGGGACCGTAGCCGTGCCTTCAAGAGGAAGCACCCGAAGCTGTTCCGGACCGTGAAGTACATCGGCATGCTGGTGCTGATCTGGCTGATCTTCCTGGCCCCGTGGCCACTGGTTCGCTGAGCGCAGTGTCTCCGGCACCATGCGCGTGAGTCCCCGGACAGTCACGTTTTAGCGGCACCGCACGTCCTTGTGGCGTCCCACCGGAGCCCATGTCATGGATTCGCGTACCGCCCTGTTCCAGCAACACCGTCCGCGCCTGTTCGGCCTGGCTTACCGCATGCTCGGCAGTCCCGCCGATGCCGAGGATGTGCTGCACGACGCCTGGCTGCGCTGGCATGCCCATGAGGCCGGGCAGTTGGACGACCCGGAAGCCTGGCTGGTCACGGTCACCACCCGACTGGCGCTGGACCGGCTGCGACGCGCCAGGACCGAGCGCGAACACTACGCGGGGCCGTGGCTGCCCGAACCGGTACTGGCGGGCGACGACCAGCCCGAAACCGAGGCGGAACGGCACGAGACCCTGAGCCTGTCTTTCCTGCTGCTGCTCGAACGACTGAGTCCGGAAGAGCGGGCCGCCTTCCTGCTTACCGAGGTGTTCGACTACCGCCACGCCGAGGCCGCGTCGATCCTGGGCATCGCCGAAGAGGCCTGCCGCCAGCGCGTGCATCGCGCCCGCACCCGTTTACGAGAGGGCCGCCCGCGCTTCCACGTCGATGCACAGACCCAGCGGCGCCTGCTGCAGCGCTTCGTCGCAGCCATGCAGCGGCCCGAACTGGCGACCCTGCGCGCGCTGTTCGCAGAGGACGCCATCCACGTCAGTGACGGCGGCGGACTGGTGCGCGCGGCACTGCGTCCGCTGCATGGCGCCGAGCGGCTGGCACGGCTTTACCTGCAGATCGGCAGCCAGATGGCGGAACACCGCATCGACTTCGAAATCTGCACGCTCAACGGTGCACCGGCACTGCTCATCCATGACGGCCAGACGTTGGGCACGGCGATGTGGATCAAAGCCGACGAGAGCGGAGAGCACATCGCCGCCGTGCACGCACTGCGCCATCCGGGCAAGCTGGCACGCCTGCAGGCGGTCACGAAATCGAAGGCTCCGGCGTCCTTGTCCTGAACGGCCCAGTCCGGCCGCAACCCAAGGAGCTTTCGCCATGACCCGTTTTGCCATCCAGCGTCATTACGCCTCCATGCAGCCGCTGATCACCCTGGGCCAGAACATCCGCGATGCCGGCCGGCTGGAGCCGGCCCTGATCGAGCTGGTGCAGATGCGCGTGTCGCAGATCAACGGCTGCGCGTTCTGCCTGGACATGCATAGCAAGGACGCCCGCGCCGCCGGCGAAAGCGAGCAGCGCCTCCACCTGCTGCCGGCCTGGCGCGAGACCCGGCTGTACAGCGAACGCGAACGCCTCGCGCTGGCCTGGGCCGAGGAGCTGACCGAGCTGGCCTCGCCCGAGGCGGTATCCGACGCGCTCCACGAGCAGGCCCGCCAGCACTTCGACGAGGAGGCACTGGTCGACCTGACGCTGCTGGTGGTCGCCATCAACAGCTGGAATCGGATCAACGTCGCCGCGCGCACGATCGGCGGCAGCTACCGGGCCGGCACGCACGGCTGAGCGCCCCGGCCGCACGTCCCCACCAGGCTGGCCGGGAACGTGCGAGGTTCCGGTACGAGCGTCCGGGATCGGCGCCTGGCCGTACGAATCGGCCGGATCGGACGATCCCGCGCACGCATCGAAGCATCCTGCGCCCCTCGTTCACACCTTAAGGAGGGGCTCATGTTTCGTCTTTCGTCCATCGGCTGGCGCCGGCCGGTCGCCGCTCTGTTCATCTCGCTGCTTGCCGCGGCAGCGGCCTTCATCGCGCTGAACCGAGAGGCCTTGCATGTGGCCACCGCGTCGGTCAGCGATTCGCTGTGCGCGGCGGCCTTCGTCTCGAGGGTCGATCCCGATCAGGTCTTCGCTCAGGAGCAACGACCGTTGCTGGGCGGCATCGACTGGGCGGTGCGCTACACCGTCGACCGCCCTCGCGGCGAGGTGCGCAGCAGTGTGCTCGGACTGTTCCCGGCGCGCGCGGTCTACCGGCCAGGTCTGGGCTGCGTGGTCATGCATGGCAACGGCCCGGTACCCGAGGCCGGCGGGATCAAACGCCCCGCGATCGCCGATGCCTTTGGACCGCGCGTCGTCGCACCGGCCGATCCGGCCTTGCGTCACGCGCTCGACATCGCCTTCGCCGAACCGGACCCGGCGCATCCGCGCCTGACCAAGGCCGTGGTGGTGTTGCACGACGGCCAGCTGATCGCCGAGCGTTACGCGCCGGGCTACGGGCCGGAAACGCCGATCTGGGGACATTCGGTCACCAAGTCGGTCATCCAGGCGCTGATCGGTATCCTGGTGCGCCAAGGTCGGTTGCGGCTGGATGGGCCCGCGCCGCTCGCCGCATGGGCAGTCTCCCGTGATCCGCATCGCGCGATCACCGTGGACCAGCTGCTGCGGATGGACAGCGGCCTGCCCTTCGACGAGACCGCAGGCCCGGTGAACCCGGCCACCCACATGTGGTTCCGCGAGAGCGATTCGGCCGCCTACGCCGCGCGCATGCCGCTGGCGCATCCCCCCGGCACCGCCTGGGGCTACAGCAATCTCAGCTTCGCACTGCTGTCGAAGCTGGTCGGCGATGCGAGCGGCGATGGCGCCATCGGCGCCGAAACCTTCGCCCGGCGCGAGCTGTTCGAGCCGCTGGGCATGCATCACTCAGTGATCGAGACCGACGCCGCCGGCACCCTGCTCGGTTCGGGCTTCATGTACGCCTCCGCCCGCGACTTCGCGCGCTTCGGGCAGCTCTATCTGGACGATGGCGTGGTCGCTGGCCGGCGCATCCTGCCTACCGGGTGGGCCGCCTACAGTGCGTCGCAGACCCTGGATACCGGCTACGGCGCCGGCTTCTGGACCAACCTTCGCAACGAAGGCAGCGTGCCGGTCTGGGATGCGCCTTGGGGCATGCCGCAGTTGCCGAAGGACATGTTCTACGCGCGCGGCGCCTTCGGCCAATACATCGTCATCGTGCCGTCCGAGCGCTTGGTGGTGGTCCGGCTGGGGTTGTCCGTGCAGGGTGGCAGCACCGGCATCGGCGACGCCACCGCTGCGATCATCGCCGCCTTGCACCGACAACCGGCCGCGGGCGCCTAGGCCGTCGAACCGGCGGCGGCAGCGAGACGCCGGCGATAACCGCTCGGCGTCTCGCCCACCTGCCGCTTGAAGGCGGCATTGAAGGTGGACTTGGAGGTAAACCCGCAGGCATAGGCCAGATCGAGGATGGTGCGCGTCTCGGCCGGATCGCCCAACCGCTCCCGCACTGCCTCCACCCGCAAGCGGTTGACGTAGTCCCAGAAGCTGCCGCCGAGGCGGCGATTGATCACGGCAGAGACCAGATACTCGGGGTAGCCGCTGCGCCGCGCGACCTGGCCAATGGTCAACGCCGGCTCCAGATACAGCGGCGTATCGCTCGCCATCAACTGCGCCAGCCGCGCCTCCACCTCCGCGTAGCGCGAGGAATCGATGGGCGCGGAGTCCTCATCGCTCGTGTCCACGGCCACGGTTTGCGCGGATGCCGGCTCGTCCTGCACCGGTGGCTGGCCGAGGCTGAACCAGCCCACCACGCATACCCAGGTCGCGATCAGGCCGAACAACAGGCCGTAGTTGAGAACCGGCAGGTAGAACAGCGCCTGCACGATAGCCAGGCACCAGATGGCGATCTGGAACCCGGCCATTGCGTTGATCCAGCGCAGTGACAGGCGGTCGGCATCGGAGCGGCGCTGGCGCAGCCGCTGCCGGTACGCGCGAACCAGCACCAGCGCGGCGACCACATAGGACAGGCTGTAGAGGAACAGTGGCAGGTCGAACCACGCGCCGATCGTGCGTTCGCCGGCCAGCCAGCGTGCAGCCATCGCCCGCAGTCCCGCCTCGTCCATGGTCAGCACATAACTGTTGAGCGCCAGCATCACGACAAAGCCGGCCAGATGCACGGCGTCACGCGGGCGGAAGGCGCGCCCCTGCGTCAGCGCACGCACGTACAGATAGAACAGGCTGCCGTAGAGGAACGGAAACAGCGCCACGAAACGATAGGCGCGGAACCACTCCGGCGTGAGCAGATGCCAGAACATCGCCTTCACCGCCAGGTCGATCGCGGTCAGCCCCACCCACACGGCAAGCAGGCGATTGGCCTCCCGGTTGGCGGCGCGTCGCCACAACGCCAGGCCCAGCAACCCGGCCTGCACGGCAGCGGCGATGTAAACGAAGGTCCAGAGAGAGAAAAGCATCGGGGGCCGGTGGCGCGGTCGAGACGATGATCCTAGCCGCTGGCCAGTGCGCGCCCAAACAAAAGGCCGCGGCGATGCCGCGGCCCTCGATGTCACCGGCGGTGACGGCCGCCGGTCAGGCCGCAACGCGCTTGGCGATCGCCTCGCCGAAGCTCTCGGTCGAACCCTTGCCGCCGAGATCCGGCGTCACGCTGTCGCGGTCGTTCGTCATGGTGTCGCGGATCGCCTGGCGCAGGCGGGTACCCTTCTCCACCATGCCCAGGTGGTCGAGCATGTCGGCCGCGGCCAGCAGCAGCGCGCAGGGGTTGGCGATGCCCTTGCCGGCGATGTCCGGCGCCGAGCCGTGCACCGCCTCGAAGATCGCCGCGTGCTCGCCGATGTTGTCGCCCGGGGCCAGGCCCAGGCCACCGACCAGTCCGGCGCAGAGGTCGGACAGGATGTCACCGAACAGATTGGTGGTGACGATCACGTCGAACTGCTCGGGGCGCATCACCAGCTGCATGCAGGTGTTGTCCACGATCATCTCGTTGAACTCGATCTGCGGATATTCCTTGGCGATCTCGCGGGCCACGTTGAGGAACAGCCCGGAGCTGGTCTTCATGATGTTGGCCTTGTGCACGGCGGTGACCTTCTTGCGGCCCTTCTTCACCGCCATCTCGAAGGCGTAGCGCACGATGCGCGTGCTGCCCTTGCGGGTGTTGCGGATGATCGACTGGGCGACCTCGCCATCCTCCGACACCGTCTGGCCCTCGGCCAGGTAGGCGCCTTCGGTGTTCTCACGCACGGTGATGATGTCGATGTTGTCGTAGCGCGACTTGGTGCCCGGGAAACTGATCGCCGGACGCACGTTGGCGTACAGGTCGAAGTGGCGGCGCAGGGTCACGTTGATCGAGGTGAAGCCACCGCCGATCGGAGTGGTCAGCGGCCCCTTGAGCGCGACCTTGTGCTGGGCGATCTTGTCCAGCGTGTCCTTCGGCAGCAGGTCGCCATGCTTGTCCAGCGCGATCATGCCGGCCTCGGCGAAGTCGTACTCAAGACCGCAATCGAGCGCGTCCAGCACGCGCAGGGTAGCGGTCATGATTTCCGGGCCGATGCCGTCGCCGGGAATCACGGCAATGGTCTTGCTCATGGGGATGCTCCTTGGGATGCGTTTCCGGGGGAAGGCGCCCGAGCGGGGATCGGGGCCTTATAACCGCCGAATTATCGCTTATGCCCGCTGCCGCGGCCACCGCATCGGGGGCCGCGGGCGATGCAAATGCTTGTACGCAGCATCCCAAAAAGCTGCACGCGCTCAGGCGTGGTCGGCACACTCCGACGCCCCGCCGGCGCCGCCCTCGAGCTGGTCGAGGAAATCCACCGCGCGGCGCAGGTGCGGAATCACGATGGATCCGCCCACGATCAGCCCCACGCTGAAGGTTTCGAAGAACTCCTCCCGGGTCACACCCGCCTCCCTGCACTGGGCCACGTGGTAACTGATGCAGTCGTCGCAGCGCAGCACCATCGAGGCGACCAGGCCGAGCAGTTCCTTGGTCTTCACGTCGAGCGCGCCGCCCTTGTAGGTCTGCGTGTCCAGCGCGAAGAAGCGCCGCACCACCTGGTTGTCTTCGGCCAGGATCCGCTCGTTCATGCGCTGGCGAAAGGCGGTGAATTCGGCCAGGCGATCCTTCTCGGTGCTCATGCGCCGGCTCCCAGCAGCTCGGCCAGCTTGCCGCTGCGGTCGGCGGCCACCAGGTCGTCGAACCCGCCCACGTGCTGGTCGTTGATGAAGATCTGCGGCACGGTGCGCCGGCCGCCGCTGCGCGAGAGCATGGTGTCGCGCTGGGACATGTCCATGTCGATGCGCACCTCGGTCCACTCCAGGCCCTTGGACTTCAACAGGTTTTTCGCCGCCACGCAGTAAGGGCAGACGGCGGTGGAATAGACCTCGATCTTGGGCATTGCCGGACTCCAGGGAAAACTTCCAGTGGGCTCACGTGGGGCCGCTGGTGCCGCCGCACAAGGCGGCTGGTGGGTGAACGGGGGCGCGCCGGCCGGCCGGAACCGAGGCGCGGCCGTCGCGGTCGCAGTGCTATTGTCGCCGACCTATGACCATGGCACCACGACGTCCCCTTTCCCGCCTGCTCGTCGCACTGGTCAGCGCCGGCCTGAGCCTCGCCGCCGGCGCGCAGGACAACGTGCGCCTGCCGGATCTCGGCAGCTCGGCGAACGCGCTGATTTCCGACCAGGAGGCGAACGATTACGGTGCCGCGATGCTGCGCCAGATGCGCGCACTGGACATGGTGGTCGACGACCCCCTGCTGGACGACTACATCAACCACCTTGGCTACCGGCTGGTCGCGGCCAGCGACAAGCCGAAGGACCATTTCCGCTTCCTGATCGTCAAGGATCCGGAGATCAATGCCTTTGCCGCCCCGGGTGGGTATATCGCGGTCAACTCCGGCCTGATCCAGATCACCCGCAGCGAGAGCGAGCTGGCCGGCGTGATCGCCCATGAGATCGGCCACATCACGCAGAACCACCTGCAGCGGGCCTTCGAAGCCTCCAAGAAGGACGCACCGCTGATGGCACTGGTTCTGCTCGGCGCGATCGCCGCCGGCTCAAGCGCCCATTCCGGTGACGCCGCCGGCGCGATCCTGATGGGTGGTCAGGGCGCGCTGATGCAGAAACAGATCAACTTCACCCGCAAGGACGAGATCGAGGCGGATCGGGTGGGCATCCAGACCCTGGCCCGCGCCGGCTTCGATCCCAACGCCATGGCGGCATTCTTCGAGCGGATGGAGGACACGTTGCGTACCGGTTCCGGAGGCGACGGCGTGCCCGCGCTGCTGCAGGACCATCCGGTCACCACCGAACGCATCAGCGACGCGAAAGAGCGCGCCGGCGCACTGATCGCGATGCAGAAGGAACGCCCCAGCGGAAACACCATCGATCCGAAGCAGTGGGCACAGAGCACCGCACCGATCGCCTACGTGCGCAACCCGACCGACCTGCTGCCTGCCACGTCCGCAGCGGACGATGCCGACACCTACGCATTGATGCGCGAGCGGGTCCGCGTGCTGGCCGGCGACCCCTTGCGGTTGACCACCTATTACTCGGCCAACCTGCCGCACCACGGCTTCGACACGCTGGCCAACCGCTACGGCTATGCGCTCGCGCTGACCCGCAGCGGCAGCGGAGCGAAGGCGATCAGTGTCCTCCAGCCACTGTTGGCATCGCACCCCGACAACCAGGTGCTGCGACTGGCCCTGGCCGACGCCGAACTGCAGGACGGCCAGCGCACCCGAGCCCTGAGCGCCTACGCTGCCCTCAACGACGAGTCGCCCCGCAATGCGGCGATCACCCTGGCCTACGCCAAGGCACTGATCATCGACAAGCCCAGCAAGGCCCAGGCCGCGCAAGCCGCAGCCCTGCTGCGTCCGGCCACGGCGACCAGCGAGGATCCGGACATCTTCCGCACCTATGCACGGGCCAACGAAATGGCCGGATACGACGCCCGTGCCGGCGAAGCCTATGCCGATGCCAGCTACCTCTCCGGCCGCCCCTTCGACGCGCTCGAACAACTCAAGCGGCTGCTCAAGCGGGACGACCTGGACTACTACGCGCGCGCCCGGATCCAGGCACGGATCGCCGAGCTGACCCCGTTGGTGCTCGAGCTACGCAAGCGCAAGGTGCAGACCGAAGACAACCCGGACCGCGGCCAGCAGTAACCAGGGTGACATCCAGTCGCGGCGCAACTGTCATCGCGACGTAACATAATGACGCTGCAATCCCACCGTCACAGACATGGGCGTAAGCAAGCGTGCACAAGCGCATTCTGATCGTTGAAGACGAAGCCTCTATCCGCGACATGGTCGCCTTTGCCCTGCGCAAGGCCGGCATGGAGGCAACCCAGGCGGCCGACGCCCGTGCCGCGCAACTGGCCATCGCCGAGCAGGTGCCCGACCTGATCCTGCTGGACTGGATGCTGCCGGGCACCAGCGGCCTGGAGCTGGCGCGGCGCCTGCGCAAGGAGGAGCTGAGCCGGGAGATCCCGATCATCATGCTCACCGCACGCGGCGAGGAAATGGACCGCGTGAACGGCCTGGAGGCCGGCGTCGACGACTACGTCATCAAACCGTTCTCCACCCGCGAACTGATCGCCCGCATCAAGGCGGTGCTGCGGCGAAGCCACGGCGACGACGGCTCCGGCATCGTGGAGCTGGGTGCCCTGCGCATCGACGGCCCCGCGCACCGCGTGTTTGCCGGCGACGAGCCCGTCTCGATCGGACCGACCGAATATCGCCTGCTGTACTTCTTCATGACCCACCCGGAACGCGTGTACTCCCGCGCCCAGCTGCTTGACCACGTCTGGGGCGGCAGCGTCTACGTGGAAGAGCGCACCGTGGACGTGCACATCCGCCGCCTGCGCAAGACGCTCGAGCCGTTCAAGCTGGACGACATGGTGCAGACCGTGCGCGGCTCGGGCTATCGCTTCTCCGCCAGCGTGTGACCGCCGCGGGCGCGGCTTGCGCAGCAACGAGGTTTTTCCGATCCTGCCGACTGCCCTCTCCCGCGGGATTCCATCGTCTTGAGCAACGTTCGTCTCCCCGGAATGCCGGCCCTGGTTCTCTGGCTGGTCCTTGGCCTGCTTGGCGGCGGACTGGCCGGTCACTTCGCCGGGGGCCACGCGCCCGTGGGCGTGACTGTCGCGGCGCTGGCGGAAATCGTATTGCTGCTGTCTTCGATCCGTCATCTGCGCCGCGCGATGATCGCATCGTCCCCTTCCTCCCCGCCCACGCATGACCGTTTCATGACCCGTACCCGCCGTATCGCCTCCAGCCTGCGCGACCTGCGCAGCGCCGCCGGCAACCTTCCCGATGCCGTGGTGTTGCTGGACAACGAGCAGCACGTGCGCTGGTTCAACCATGCAGCGGAAGATCTGCTGGGGCTGCGTCGACCGCAGGATCGCGGCTCCGACCTGCACGAGCGGCTGCGCCACTCCGACCTCGCCGGCTGGCTCGAGGACGGCGCGCGTGAGCCGCTCAACGACATCCCGGCACCGGGGCGGCCGGATCGTCACCTCAACGTCACCCTGCTGCCGTTCGGTCGCCGCCAGCGTCTGTTGCTGGCCCGCGACATCAGCGACCTCACCCGGCTGGAGCAGATACGCCGCGACTTTGTCGCGAACGTCTCGCACGAGCTGCGCACGCCGTTGACGGTGATCCACGGCTATCTCGAACTGCTCGATCCGGAGGATGTGCCCGAGCTGGCCCCGGTGCTGGGCGAGATGCGCGCCCAGTCCAAGCGGATGGGCCAGATCGTCGAGGACCTGCTGACCCTGTCCCGGCTGGAAACGCAGGAACACGTTTCCGACGAACGCGTCGCCATGGCTCCGCTGCTTGCCACCCTGCGCAAGGAAGCAGAGGCACTGAGCCAGGGTCGTCATCGCGTGGTGCTCGAGTCCACCGCCGAGACCGATCTGCTGGGCTCGCCCAAGGACCTGCACAGCGCCTTTTCCAACCTGGTCAGCAATGCGGTGCGATATACCCCGGCCGGCGGCACCATCACCATCCGCTGGCAGCGGCAGGGCGACGGTGCAGTGTACTCGGTGAGCGATACCGGCTTCGGCATTCCGGCCAACCACCTGTCACGCCTGACCGAACGCTTCTACCGGGTCTCGTCGAGCCGCTCGCGCGACACCGGCGGTACCGGCCTGGGCCTGTCCATCGTCAAGCACGTACTGAACCTGCACCAGGCCCGCCTGCAGATCGAAAGCACGCCCGGCCAGGGCTCGACCTTCTCCTGCCACTTCGGCCGCGAGCGCCTGCTCGGCCCGTCATCCGGCGACGAGGGCTGAACTGGCGCCGGTCCGGCCAACCGCCATGCCGGCGCATGGGATGTGCGCCGACGACAGTTGCGACAGAATGGCGCCATGCGTCGTGCACCCTCGTCCCCGTCTACCGAATCGGCAGAGCTCCGCGCCCCCGAGCTGTTCCTCAGCCGTGAACTGGCCGCGCTGGAGTTCAACTTCCGCGTGCTGGCGATGGCGCGTGACCCGAGCGTGCCGTTGCTCGAGCGCCTGCGTTACCTGAGCATCGTGGCCAACAACCTCGACGAGTTCTTCGAGGTGCGCGTGGCGATGCTCAAGCACCACCACCACTTCGGTTCGGCCTCGCCCGGCCCGGACGGCATCGCGTCCGGCGAGCTGCTGGCCCGCATCCGCGCCCGTGCGCTGGACCTCGTCGCCGAGCAATACGCCACCTGGCAGGAGGATCTCAGCCCCCGGCTGGAGGCCGAAGGCATCTGCATCCTGCCGCGCCAGCGCTGGAGCAAGCGCCAGCACCAGTGGCTGCGCGGCTACTTCGAGAAGGAGGTGCTGCCGGTGCTGTCGCCGCTGGGGCTGGACCCGGCGCATCCGTTCCCGCGCATCCTCAACAAGACGCTCAACCTCGCGGTGGTGCTGAAGGGACGCGACGCGTTCGGCCACGAGGGACACATGGCGCTGGTGCGCGCTCCCCGCTCGCTGCCGCGGATCATCCGCGTCCCCGCCGAGGTCAGCGGCCCGGGCGAGCACTTCGTGTTCCTGGCCGAGCTGCTGCACGCCTTCGTCGATCTGGCATTTCCCGGATTCAAGGTGCTCGGCTCGCACCAGTTCCGGGTTACCCGCAACAGCGAGCTGATGGTGGAAGAAGCCGAGGTCGACAACCTGGCCCGCGCGCTGTCCGAGGAACTGGTCGGTCGCGGCTATGCCCGGCCCGTGCGCCTGCAGATCGGCACCGACTGCCCCAAGGCGATCACCCGGATGCTGGTGGAGAACTTCGACCTGGAAGAGGCCGACGTCTACCGCTGCGACGGACCGGTCAACATCATCCGCGCGGGGCTGATCTACGACTGGGTCGACCGGCCCGACCTGAAATTCCCGCGCTTCACTCCGCGCGTGCCGGCCACCATGGAGGCCAGCCGCAACAAGTTCGACGTGATCGCCCAGCGTGACGTGCTGCTGCACCACCCCTACGAGAGCTTCGCGGCCGTGGTCGACCTGCTGCGCCAGGCTGCGCAGGATGCACAGGTGCTGGCGATCAAGCAGACGCTGTACCGCGCCGGCGAGGACACCCCGCTGGTCGACCTGCTGATCGAGGCGGCGCGCAACGGCAAGGATGTCACCGTGGTGATCGAGCTGCGCGCGCGATTCGACGAGGAGGCCAACATCCGCCTCGCCACGCGCCTGCAGGAGGCCGGCGTGCAGGTGGTCTACGGCGTGGTCGGGTTCAAGACCCACGCCAAGATGATGCTGATCGTGCGCCGCGAAGGCGACCGGCTGCGCCGCTACGCGCACCTGTCCACCGGCAACTACCACCAGGCCAACAGCCGCCTGTACACCGACATCGGCCTGATGACGGCGAACGAGGAGATCGGCGAGGACCTGCACAAGATCTTCCAGCAGCTCTCCGGGCTGGGACCGACCATCAGCCTCAAGCGCCTGCTGCACTCGCCGTTCACCCTCTACAAGAGCGTGGTGGCGAAGATCGAGCGCGAGACCGAAAACGCGCGCTCCGGAAAGCCCGCGCGGATCGTCGCCAAGCTCAACGCACTGAACGAGTCGCACGTGATCGAGGCGCTCTACCAGGCCTCGCAGGCCGGCGTCGACATCGATCTGGTGGTACGCGGCGCGTGCACGCTGCGGCCGGGCCTGCCCGGGGTCTCCGAGCGGATCCGCGTGCGTTCCATCGTCGGCCGGTTCCTCGAGCACAGCCGGGTGTACTGGTTCGCCAACGACGGCGAGCCGGAGCTGTACTGCGCCAGCGCCGACTGGATGGAACGCAACCTGATGCGCCGCATCGAGGTGGCCTTCCCGATCCTCGATCCCGTGCTCGCCCAGCGCGTGTTCGACGAGACGCTGGCCAATACGCTCGCCGACAACACGCAGGCGTGGCTGTTGGGCAGCAACGGACGCTACACGCGCGCGACGCCCGGCGACCGGCCGCCCTACAACGCCCAGCAGGCGCTGCTCGACAAGCTCTGCGGGCCGACCAAACCGTAAGGGATCCAAGCATGCCCCACACCACCTCCGCACCGCGCCCGCCAAGCCGCCGGGAGTGCCTCGCATGACGCTGGGCGACAACGTGCCGATCCGCGACGGCGAACTGGTCGCCGCGGTGGACATGGGATCGAACAGTTTCCACATGGTGGTGGCCCGGGTCGAACACGGCGAACCCCGCGTGATCGATCGCCTGCGCGACACCGTGCGCATGGCCGCCGGGCTGCGCAGCGACGGCACCCTCGATGCCGAGCACCGTTCCCGCGCCCTGAACTGCCTGGCCCGCTTCGGCCAGCGCCTGGCCGGCTTGCCCTCGCTGCACGTACGCGCCGTCGCCACCAACACGGTGCGCCGGCTGGCTTCGCCGCAGGCGTTCCTCACCGCCGCGGAAGCCGCGCTCGGCCACCCGGTGGAAGTGGTCTCCGGCCGCGAGGAAGGTCGCCTGATCTTCCTCGGCGTGGCCCACGACCTGCCCGCTTCGCGCGAGCCCCGGCTGGTGATCGACGTCGGCGGCGGCAGCACCGAGTTCATCATCGGACGCGGCGTGGCGCCGCTGCACACCGAGAGCGTGCAGGTCGGCTGCATCGCTTCCACGCTGCGCTTCTTCCCTGGCGGCAAGCTCAACCGCAAGCGCTGGCAGAAGGCGCGCGGGGAGATCGGCCTGCTGCTGCAGCAGTTCGATGAGGATTACCGCGAGGCGGGCTGGCAGGAGGCCTTCGGTTCTTCCGGAACGGCCAAAGCGATCGGTTCCGTGGTCCAGGCGATGAAGCTCTCGGATGACGGCATCACCCCGTCGTCACTGGCCTCGCTGCGCGACGCCCTGCTCGACCAGGGGCAGATCGGCTCGCTCAAGCTCCCGGGACTGGCCGACGACCGCGCGCCGGTGATCGCCGGCGGCGTGGTGATTTTCGAGGCGGCCTTCCAGGCGCTGGGCATCGAGCGCATGCGGGTGTGCGAGAGCTCGATGCGTGAAGGCCTGCTTTGGGACCTTCTCGGCCGCGCCGGCGGCAGTGACCCGCGCACCGCCAGCATCGACGCGCTGGCCACCCGCTACGGCGTGGACCGCGCGCAGGCGCGCCGCGTGGAGTCGACCGCACTGGTGCTGTTCGACCAGATCGCGTCGCAGTGGAAGCTCGATGCCGAAGCGCGCGAATGGCTGTCCTGGTCGGCGCGCGTGCACGAGATCGGCCTGGCGATCGCCCACAGCCAGCACCATCGCCACGGCGCCTACATCCTGCGCAATGCCGACCTCGCCGGATTCTCCCGGCAGGAGCAACAACTGCTCGCGGCCATCGTCGAACTGCACCGGCGCAAGCCGGACAAGGCGCTGATCTCGGCCCTGCCCCAGCGCTATCGGCTGATCGCCCGGCAGATCACCGCCCTGCTGCGGCTGGCGGTGCTGTTCCGCCGGGCGCGCCGTGCCGAATCGCTGCCGGCCCTGCGGCTTGCCGCCACCCGGCAACGCCTGCGCCTGGCCCTGCCGGCCGCATGGCTGGAGCAGCATCCGCTCACTGAAGCCGACCTGGAGCAGGAGCGCTCCCCGATGTCCGACCTCGGTTTCACCCTGGCCCTCAGCGCGAGCTGACAGTGGCAGCACACTGCGATTCAGCCACGGCCAGCCCCAGCCTGGCGCGGCCGCGTATCATTGGGCGCTTCCAGGCACGCGCGAGATCCACGTTGAAAGCTTTCCTGCTCTCCCTGCTGCTCATTGCTCCGTCCACCCTGCTGGCGCAGAAAGCACCCAAGGACGCCAGCACCGCGCCTCCGCAGGCCCCCGCGCAGGAGGCGCCGCGGCCGGAAGTGGTGATGCATACCTCGCTCGGCGACATCACGCTGGAGCTGTACCCGGACAAGTCGCCCAAGAGCGTGGCGAACTTCCTTCAGTATGTCCGCGACGGTTTCTATGCGGGCACCGTCTTTCATCGCGTGATCCCGGGCTATCTGGTGCAGGGCGGCCTGTACACCCGCGACCTGCAACCGCGCCGTACCCGGCCGGCGATCGCCAGCGAGGCGGACAACGGCCTGTCCAACGTGCGCGGCACCATCGCCGTGGCCCGCGGCGCCGATCCGAACTCCGGCACCTCGCAGTTCTTCTTCAACCTGGTCGACAACCGCCGCCTCGACTTCGTCGGCAGCCAGAGCGGGCTGACCTGGGGCTACGCAGTGTTCGGCAAGGTCATCAAGGGCATGGATGTGGTCGACAGGATCGCCTCGCTGCCCACCCGCGCGCAGGGGCCGTTCGCGGGCGACGTGCCCAATCCGCTGGTGGTGATCACCGGCGCGGATATCGTCGGCGAGGCCGCCAAGAGCGACGACACCCAGCCAGCGACCGCCGGCAGCGCAGCGCCCGCGGCCAAGGCCGCCACGAGCAAGCCGAAGAAAGGCGTCGCACCGACCCGCCGGCACGGTTGATCGACGTGCATACGCTGCTCATTTCGGACCTGCACCTGGACGCCGCGCGTCCCGGTATCACCAACCTGTTCGAACGCTGGATGGCCAGCGACGAGGTGCGCTCGGCCGACGCCCTGTACATCCTCGGCGATCTGGTGGAAGCCTGGATCGGGGATGACGACGACGCGGAGCTTCCCGCCCGAATCGCCGCGGCCACGCGCGCGGTTGCGGACGCCGGCGTACCGGTGCACTTCATGGCCGGCAACCGCGATTTCCTGCTCGGTGAGTCCTTCGCCCGGCGCGCCGGCCTGATCCTGCTCGAAGACGGCGCCGTCCACACCATCCAGGGCCGGCCCACTCTGCTGATGCACGGCGACGTGCTCTGCACCGACGACGTCGCCTACCAGACGGTCCGCCGGCAGGTACGCCAGCCGGCGTGGGCCGCACAGGTACTGGCCATGCCGCTGGATGCCCGACGCGCATTCGCCGCGAAAGCACGCGAGGACAGCCGTGCCCATACCGGCTCGACCATGGAAACCATCATGGACGTGAATACCGGAGCGGTCGCACAGGCCATGCGCAGTGCCGGCGTCACCCGACTCATCCACGGGCACACCCATCGCCCGGCGGTGCATCGTTTCGAGCTGGACGGGCAGTCGGCCGAACGCATCGTGCTGGGCGACTGGTATGAGCACGGCTCGGTACTCCGGGTCACTCCCGGCGACGTCGAACTGCGCGGCCTGCCCACGGACTGATTCCCCACTGCGACGGCTGTCGCCAGGCACCCATCGCGCGGAACGGAAAGGCCGTACAACAGCGCTCCATCTCTACTTGATCGACCCCCACGCAGCGCCCCGAGCGGGCCGGCCCGCCGCGATGCCGCGGAGGGAGATCCCATCCATGGCATCCATCCGCCCACCTTGCGCCAAGGCGCCAGCTTCCGGCTGATTTTGCTGCAGGCAAGAATGGTGGGCGTCGCCAAGGTGGCCCCTGAGCCCACACCGTTGCAGCCGATGACACGCGAAGCGAAGCGCGGGCGCCCCATCACGAGAAGGTCCGTCGATCCACGATCGTCGTGCCAGATACGCAAAACGCCCCACGAGGGGGCGCTTTGCGTATCTGGCGGAGAGAGAGGGATTCGAACCCTCGATAAGGCTTTTGACCCTATACTCCCTTAGCAGGGGAGCCCCTTCGGCCTCTCGGGCATCTCTCCGTGTTTTGCCGCATTGCTGCGGAGCCGGCAAGGATACTGACCGACGCGCTCGAGGTAAAGCCTTCGCGGTTATTCCGCGGCGTCTTCGTGATGCGCGGCACCACCGGACTCGTTCTCGCCCTTGATACGCTGGTAGATCTCTTCGCGGTGGACCGCGACGTTCTTCGGGGCATTGATGCCGATGCGCACCTGATTGCCCTTGACGCCGAGAACGGTGACGGTCACCTCGTCACCGATCATCAGGGTTTCACCGACCCGGCGGGTCAGAATCAACATGGCTTGCTACTCCATCATTTGGTGTGGTTACAGGCCTTCTGTCGGTGAGACCTCACCCCTGAGTCCACCAGCAGTTCGACGACAGTTTCCGTCGAAGGCCTTTCCGCCTTCCCCGGCATCCGCCAAGGCGAATTAACTGTCTTGGCAGGCGATATCACCGCAATTCGTGATACCGACAATCTATTGATACTAGCCGAGCCCAGACAGGGCGCGCAATCAGCGTCTAGTGGAACCGCCCCACCTTTCCCATGCCTTCCATCAGGCTCCGAGGCGTGTCGCGATCCAGGCCGGCAGATCGGCGAGCAGCATCGGCAACTGCGGAGCGTCATCACCGCCGCCCTGCGCCATGTCCGGTCGCCCACCGCCCTTGCCACCGATCTGGCCAGCGATGTGGGCTACTACCTCGCCCGCCTTGATCCGCCCCAGCGCCGCGCCATGCACACCGGCGACCAGCGAAGCGCGGCCATCGGCCGCACCGGCCAGCAGCACCACGCAATCGCCCAGCTGCTGCTTGAGCTGGTCGACGCTGTCGCGCAACGCCTTGGCGTCCAGCCCTTCCAGACGCGCCGCGACGACCTTGATCCCGCCCACGTCGGTCGCCGAGGCCGCGAGGTCCGCGGTCGCCGAGCCGGCCGCCTTGGCGCGCAGCGATTCCAGCTCGCGCTCGAGCTTCTTCTGTTTCTCGAAGAGCTGGCGCAGCTTCTCCACCACCTCGTCGCCGTTGCCGGACAGCAGGTGTGCCAGCTCGCCGAGACGCCGCTCCTCGTCGGCCACGTAGGCCAACGCGCCCGCACCGGTCACCGCCTCGATACGACGTACGCCGGAGGCCACGCCGGCTTCGCTGACGACCTTGAACAGGCCGATGTCGCCGGTGCGGCCGACGTGCGTGCCGCCGCACAGTTCGGTCGAGAAGCCGCCCATCTTCAGCACGCGGACTTCGTCGCCGTACTTCTCCCCGAACAGCGCCATCGCGCCGAACGCGATGGCGTCGTCGTAGGCCATGTGGCGCACTTCCGCCTCGGCATTGCGACGGACCTCGGCATTGACCATCGCCTCGATCTCGGCCAGCTCCGCCCGGCTGACCGGTTTGTGGTGGGCGAAGTCGAAGCGCAGGCGATCCGGGGCCACCAGCGAGCCCTTCTGGGTCACGTGGTCGCCGAGCACCTTGCGCAGCGCCGCGTGCAGCAGGTGGGTGGCCGAGTGGTTGAGCACGATCGCCTGGCGACGCTCGCCGTCGACGGCCGCCCGGACCACGTCGCCCTGGCGCAGCGGCTGGGCGCCCTGCCAGCGGCCGGCGTGGCCGAAGAACACGCCACCCATCTTCAGCGTGTCGGCCACGGCGAAGGTGCCGCCGGCCCCGGACAGCGTGCCGGTGTCGCCGACCTGGCCGCCGGACTCGGCGTAGAACGGCGTGCGGTCGAGGATGACGAAACCCTCCTCGCCCTCGGCCAGCTGGTCGACCTGGCGGCCGGCGCGGACGATCCCGACGACCTTGGCGGCATCGGCCGCCAACGCCTCGTAGCCGAGGAATTCGGTGGGCTTGAGCTGGCTGGCCAGCTCGGCGGGCATCACGCCCTTGGCCTCGAACTTGCCCGCCGCACGGGCGCGCTCGCGCTGCTCGTTCATGGCCTGCTCGAAGCCGGCCATGTCCACGTCCATGCCGCGTTCACGGGCGATGTCGGCGGTCAGGTCGACCGGAAAGCCGTAGGTGTCGTACAGGCGGAACGCGTCGACGCCGGGGATGGTCTTGCCGGCCTTGCCGGCAACTTCGTCGAACACGCGCATGCCGTGCTCGAGCGTCTCGCCGAAGCGCTGCTCCTCGGTGCGCAGCGCGTCCTCGATGAACGCCTGCTTCGCCGCCAGCTCGGGATACGGCTCACCCATCTCGGCGACCAGCGGCGCGACCATCTTCCAGAAGAAGTCGCCGCGCACGCCCAGCATCCAGCCATGTCGCAGCGCCCGGCGGATGATCCGGCGCAGCACGTAGCCGCGGCCCTCGTTGGACGGCAGCACGCCGTCGACGATCAGGAAAGAGCAGGCGCGGATGTGATCGGCGATCACGCGCAGCGACTTGTTGGCCAGGTCCGCCGTGCCGGTGAACTCGCCCGCCTTGGCGATCAGGCGCTGGAACAGGTCGATCTCGTAGTTCGAATGCACGTGCTGCAGCACCGCGGCCAGGCGCTCCAGGCCCATGCCGGTATCCACGCACGGCGCGGGCAGCGGGCTCAGCGTGCCGTCCGGCGCACGGTCGAACTGCATGAACACCAGGTTCCATATCTCGATGTAGCGGTCACCGTCCTCGTCCGGCGAGCCGGGCGGGCCACCGGCCACGTCCGGGCCGTGGTCGTAGAAGATCTCGGTGCAGGGGCCGCAGGGGCCGGTGTCGGCCATCTGCCAGAAATTGTCGGAGGCAAAGGGCGCGCCCTTGTTGTCGCCGATGCGCACGATGCGCTCGGCCGGCACGCCGATGACCTTGTTCCAGAGCTCGAAGGCCTCGTCGTCGGTGTGGTACACGGTGACCCACAGCTTCTCTGCCGGCAGCTTGAACACGCCGGTCAGCAGCTCCCATGCCCAGGCGATCGCCTCGCGCTTGAAGTAGTCGCCGAACGACCAGTTGCCCAGCATCTCGAAAAAGGTGTGGTGGCGCGCGGTGTAGCCGACTGAATCGAGATCGTTGTGCTTGCCGCCGGCGCGCAGGCAGCGCTGCACGTCGGCCGCGCGCACGTACGGGAGCTTTTCGCTGCCGAGGAACACGTTCTTGAACGGCACCATGCCCGAATTGGTGAACAGCAGGGTCGGGTCGCTGGACGGCACCAGCGAGGCCGAGGGCACGATGGTGTGACCCTTGGCGCGGAAGAATTCGAGGAAGGCAGAACGGATTTCGGCGGTCTTCATGCAGGCATCTGGCGTCGGGGCCGCCGGCGAGGGGCGGCAGAAACGAATCCACGCCGGGGCGACGCCACGCGACCCTGAAGCTCAGTCGTCGTCGGCGTCATCCACGTCGGCGTGGGTAACACGACGTACTGTGGCGGCGGAAAAGCCGCGACGCAAGAGGAACTGCGCCCGTTTGGCCCGCTCGGCGTGGTCCACCGGGGCCTTGCCGCCGTAGCGTCTGCGCAGTTGCGACGCGGCACTGGCATCCCAGTCGACGTCGAGTTCGTCCAGGCAGGCGCGGATAGCGGCATCGTCCAGCCCGTGGGTCTTCAGCTCCATCCGGATCCGCACCGGTCCATAGCCCTGTCCGGCCCGGTTGCGCGTCAGCATGCCGGCGAAGCGTTCGTCGTCCTGGTAGCGCTGATCGCCCAGGCGATCCAGCGCCTGCTCGGCCTCATCCCCCTCGAAGCCCTTGCGGTCGAGCTTGCGCCGGAGCTCGCGGCGCGACTGCTCCCGCCGCGCCAGCATGCCCAGCGCGGCCGCATAGGCCGATGGCTTGTCCGGTGGCGGCTTGCGGCCGAACGCCATCGCCACGCCGTCAGCGCGTGGAGACGGGTCGCGCCGCGACCCGCGAGCGCAGCGCGCCGTCGATGTCGTCCACCGACTGGCCGGCCGAACGGACAGCGGCCTCGATCGCCGCCACCTCCAGGCCGCCGGGGCGGGAGGCTTCGGCCAGAGCCCAGATGTGCGCCGCCCGATGACCGCTGCGGCAATAGACCAGCACCGGCCGGGCCGGCGCCGCGAGCGCCCGGCCGACCGTTGCGACCGAGTCGGCCGGCATCGTGCCGGGCGCGACGGGGGCATAGTCGAACGCCATGCCCAGCGCATGGGCCGCGCGGGCCATCTCGGCGGCGGTCGGCTGGCCCGGGGCCTCGCCGTCGGGCCTCACGACCACCACGGCGGCCAGACCACGAGCCTGCAGTCCCTGAAGCTGCGCCGGAGTGACCTGGCCGGCCAGCCAGACACCACCGGGCAGCTCGTGGACCACCGGTGCCGGCACTGGCGCCGCGGTGGCGCCCCCTTCGGCGGGTGCGCGAGCCGCGCTCGGGCCGGCCACCCCGAGCGCGAGCACGAGGCCGGCCACCAGCGGAACTGAACGGCGCGACTTCACCGGATCAGGCCTCCGACTCGACCTCTTCCTCGGTCGCCGCAGCAGCCTTGCCGCTGGCCGAGACCAGCAGGCGGGCGCGCAGCTGCTGGTCGATGTCGTTGGCGATGGCCGGGTTGTCGCGCAGGAACTGGCGCACGTTCTCCTTGCCCTGGCCGATGCGGTCGCCGTTGTAGCTGTACCAGGCGCCGGACTTGTCGATCAGGTTCTCGCGCACGCCCAGCTCGATGATCTCGCCCTCGCGCGAGGTGCCCTCGCCGTAGAGGATCTCGAACTCGGCCTGGCGGAACGGCGGCGCCACCTTGTTCTTGACCACTTTCACACGTGTCTCCGAGCCGATCACCTCGTCGCCCTTCTTCACTGCACCGGTGCGGCGGATGTCCAGGCGCACCGAGGCGTAGAACTTCAGCGCGTTGCCGCCGGTGGTGGTCTCGGGACTGCCGAACATCACGCCGATCTTCATGCGGATCTGGTTGATGAAGATCACCAGGGTGCCGGACTTCTTGATGTTGGCGGTGAGCTTGCGCAGCGCCTGGCTCATCAGGCGGGCGTGCAGGCCGACGTGGGAGTCGCCCATCTCGCCCTCGATTTCCGCCTTCGGGGTGAGCGCGGCGACCGAGTCGACCACCACCACGTCCACGGCGTTGGAGCGCACCAGCATGTCGGCGATCTCCAGCGCCTGCTCGCCGGTGTCCGGCTGGGAGATCAGCAGGTCGTCGAGGTTCACGCCCAGCTTCTCGGCGTAGGACGGATCGAGCGCGTGCTCGGCGTCGACGAAGGCCGCGGTGCCGCCGTTCTTCTGGCAGTTGGCGATCACCTGCAGGGTCAGCGTGGTCTTGCCGGAGGACTCCGGACCGTAGATCTCGATGATGCGGCCGCGCGGCAGGCCGCCGATGCCCAGGGCGATGTCCAGGCCGAGCGAGCCGGTGGAAACGGTCTCGATGGCCTCGTTCACGCGGTCGCCGAGACGCATCACCGCGCCCTTGCCGAACTGCTTTTCGATCTGGCCGAGGGCCGAGGCGAGCGCCTTGCGCTTGTTGTCATCCATCGTGGGGATCCTGCGTCAACGGTGAAAAGGAGGGTGGTGAATCGTCTACGGCGCTGAGCATGCGCCGGAGCCATCTCACGGGCTGCGATTCCGGGACACGGAGTATCCCACACCGGTCAAGCCCGACCCGGTCGTCGACCCGCCCTGCCCACGGCGGGCAGGCGCCGGCTCAGCCGGTCAGCTCACGCCCCAGCCCGCTGAGCGCCGCCGCCACGGTCTGCCGCCGGATCGCGTCGCGATCGCCGCCGAAATGGAACACCCTGGCGTGGGCATAGCCGCCGCGGCGCTTCCAGCCGATCCAGACCGTGCCGACCGGCTTGTCCTCGGTACCGCCGGAGGGGCCGGCGATGCCGGTGACCGCGACCGCCGCCCCGGCGCCGAAGCGCGCCAGCGCGCCGGAGACCATCTCCAGCACGGTCTCCTCGCTCACCGCGCCAGTCCGCTCCAGCGTCCGCGGGTTGACGCCGAGCAGCGCCTCCTTGGCCTCGTAGCTGTAGGTCACCACGCCGGCATCGAACCAGGCCGAGCTGCCCGGCAGGTCGGTGAGCACCTTGGCGATGAAGCCGCCGGTGCACGATTCGGCGGTCACCAGCATCAGTTTGCGCTCGCGCATCAGGCCGGCGACCTCCTCGGCGAGCCGACGCAGCGCCTCGTCGGTAGGAACGGATGCGGACTCCATGCGAGACTCCTCGGCTTCGGAACGGGCGCCATGCACGGCGCGAAGCGTCCCGTTCTACCCGTTCCGCCCGATCGAGCCAAGACCCGCCCGAAGCATGAGCCAAGACGATCTCTCCCAGCACACCCCGCTGATGCGGCAATACCTCTCGGCCAAGGCCGCGCATCCGGACGTGCTGCTGTTCTTCCGCATGGGCGATTTCTACGAGTTGTTCTACGAGGACGCGCGCAAGGCGGCGCGACTGCTGGACATCACGCTGACCCAGCGCGGGCAGTCGGCCGGCCAGCCGATCCCGATGGCCGGCGTGCCCTACCACGCGGTGGAGAACTATCTGGCGCGGCTGGTGCGGCTGGGCGAATCGGTGGCGATCTGCGAGCAGATCGGCGACCCGGCGCTAGCGAAGGGCATCGTCGAGCGCAAGGTGGTACGCATCGTCACCCCCGGCACGGTGACCGACGCCGCGCTGCTGGAGGAACGCCGCGACAACCTGCTGCTGGCGATCGCCGCCGGCCCGGGCGGCAGCTACGGCCTGGCCTGGGTGGACCTGTCCAGCGGGCGGTTCCTGCTCAGCGAAGTGCCGACCGCCGAAACCCTCGCCGCCGAACTGGCACGGCTGCAGCCGGCCGAGACGCTGGTGGACGAGTCGGTCGCCTGGCCGAAACTGGTCAGCACCCTGCCCGGCCTGCGCAAGCGGCCGCCGTGGCATTTCGATGCCGACGCCGCACGGCGCGAACTCAACCGCTTCTTCGGCACCCGCGACCTGGGCGGCTTCGGCGTGGACAAGCTGCCGCTGGCGATCGCCGCCGCCGGCTGCCTGCTCGGCTATGTCGAGGAAACCCAGAAGAGCGCGCTGCCGCACCTGTCCGGCATGGCGGTGGAAAGCGCCAGCGAGACCATCGCGCTGGACGCTGCGACGCGCCGCAACCTGGAGCTGGACACGCATCCCACCGGCCGCACCGAGCACACCCTGCTCGGCGTGCTGGACGAGACGGTGACGCCGATGGGCGCCCGCCTCCTGCGCCGCTGGCTGAACCGTCCGCTGCGTTCGCGCGAGCTGCTGCGCGGCCGCCACGGCGCGATCGCCGCGCTGATCGACAACCGGCGCTACCACGGCCTGCGCGACACCTTGCGCGGCATCGGCGACCTCGAACGCATCCTCGCCCGCGTCGCGCTGCGTTCGGCGCGCCCGCGCGACCTGTCCACCCTGCGCGACGGCCTCGCCGCCGCACCGGAGCTGGGCGGCCAGATCGTGGCGCTGGAAAGCCCGCTGCTGCACGCGCTGGTCGATCGCATCGGCGACCATGCCGATCTCGCCGACTGGCTGGCGAAGGCCATCGTGGCCCAGCCGCCGGTGCTGCAGCGCGACGGCGGGGTGATCGCCGACGGCTACGACGCCGAGCTGGACGAGCTGCGCCGCCTGTCGACCCACGCCGACCAGTACCTGGTCGAGTTGGAGGAGCGCGAGAAGGCCGCCAGCGGCATCGCCACGCTGAAGGTCGGCTACAACCGCGTGCACGGCTATTACATCGAGATCAGCAAGGCGCAGTCGGACAAGGCGCCGACGCACTACACGCGCCGCCAGACCACCAAGAACGCCGAGCGCTACATCACCGAGGAACTCAAGCAGTTCGAAGACAAGGTGCTATCGGCGAAGGAACGCTCGCTGATGCGCGAACGTGCCCTGTACGAAGCGGTGCTCGACCAGCTGATCGAGCACCTCGAACCGCTGAAGGCCGCCGCCTCGGCCATCGCCGAGCTGGACGTGCTGGCCACCCTGGCCGAACGCGCCGAAACGCTGGACTGGAGCGCCCCCACCCTCACCGACGAGGCGGGCGTCGCGATCGAGCGCGGCCGTCACCCGGTGGTGGAGAAGGTGCGCGACGAGCCGTTCGAACCGAACGACCTGATGCTCGACGACGCCCGCCGCATGCTGGTGATCACCGGCCCCAACATGGGCGGCAAGTCCACCTACATGCGGCAGAACGCGCTGATCGTGCTGCTGGCCCACATCGGCAGCTACGTGCCGGCGAGCGCGGCCACGATCGGCCCGATCGACCGCATCTTCACCCGCATCGGAGCCGGCGACGACCTCTCGCGCGGCCAGTCCACCTTCATGGTGGAGATGAGCGAAACGGCCAACATCCTGCACAACGCCACCGAGCACAGCCTCGTGCTGATGGACGAGGTCGGCCGCGGCACCAGCACCTACGACGGCCTCGCGCTGGCCCGCGCCTGCGCGGTGCACCTGGCGGCAGCCAGCCGCGCCTACACCTTGTTTGCCACCCACTACTTCGAGCTGACCGAACTGGCCGGCGAATACCCCGGCATCGCCAACGTGCATCTGGACGCGGTGGAGTACGGCGACCAGCTGGTCTTCATGCACGCGGTCAAGGAAGGCCCGGCCAACCGCAGCTTCGGCCTGCAGGTGGCGGCGCTGGCCGGCCTGCCCAAGGCGGTGATCGCCGACGCGCGGCGCACCCTGGCCGCGCTGGAAAAGGGTGCGCATCCGGGCGGAGCCGCCACGCGCCGGGAAGAGGCCTCGCCGCAGCTCGGCCTGTTCGCGCCGCCCGAGCCCTCGGCGGTGGAGAAACGGCTGGCCGAGGTCGATCCAGACGCGCTCTCGCCGCGCGATGCACTGGCCGAGCTTTACCGGCTCAAGGCGCTGTCCTGATCCGCGAGGCCGGCGCAGGCTTTGCGCCGGCCGCCCTCCCCCGGAACCGCGCACCATCGTGCTAGTCCATGGTGCGCATGCAGCATAGCCTCAGACTATCGATCGCATCGGAACAAACGAATTCACGCATGGCAGGCGGAGGACTACCTTGGCTGGGTCGCGATCGCGGACCAGCCGCCGCCAGCCCCGTCGCGCATCGTTCCCCCAGCAGCGGAGGCGTGCATGGTCCCGAGTCCGAATCGTGTGAGGCATGACCTCCGATTGTCGGCGCGGTTGTCACCGGCGTCCGCACTGCACACCGGCGACATCTCCTGCACGCACCACCGCGCATGCTTGCGCGGCTGAGCGGCGCACGGCGAACGCGTCGAGGGAATTCCCATCCACGTCAGGCATCCCGGCGCAGGAACCGACCGGAAAGCCGCATCACCAGGCCAGAGGGAGAAACATCATGTCCAGCGAAGCGAAATGCCCGTTCCATCCTGCTGCCACCGGCACCACCAACCGGGACTGGTGGCCCAACCAGCTCCGGCTCGAACTGCTCAGCCAGCACTCGGAAAAGTCCGACCCGCTGGGTCGCTCGTTCGACTATCGCAAGGAATTCGCCAAGCTCGACTATGCGGCCCTCAAGAAGGACCTGCTGGCAATGATGACCGACTCCAAGGACTGGTGGCCGGCCGACTTCGGCAGCTACGCGGGCCTGATGATCCGCATGGCCTGGCATGCCGCCGGCACCTACCGCATCGGTGATGGGCGCGGGGGCGCCGGACGCGGCCAGCAACGCTTCGCTCCGCTGAACTCCTGGCCGGACAATGTGAGTCTGGACAAGGCACGCCGCCTGCTGTGGCCGATCAAGCAGAAGTACGGCCAGAAGATCTCCTGGGGTGACCTGATGATCCTGGCCGGCAATGTTGCGCTGGAATCGACCGGTTTCCGCACCTTCGGCTTCGCCGGCGGACGCGAGGACGTATGGGAACCCGACCAGGACGTGTCCTGGGGCAGCGAAACCGAGTGGCTGGCGCTGAGCAACACGCCGGACAGCCGCTACTCCCACGGCAAGCCCGGCGAGCGCAACCTGGACAACCCGCTGGCTGCCGTGCAGATGGGCCTGATCTACGTGAATCCGGAGGGTCCGGACGGCAACGCCGACCCGCTCGCCGCTGCGCACGACATCCGCGAGACCTTCGCCCGCATGGCGATGAACGACGAGGAGACCGTCGCGCTGATCGCCGGCGGCCACACCCTCGGCAAGACCCACGGCGCGGCCCCGGCCAGCAACGTCGGCGCCGATCCGGAAGCCGCCCCGCTCGAAGCCCAGGGCTTCGGCTGGGCCAACAAGTTTGCCAGCGGCGTGGGCAAGGACGCGATCACCTCCGGCCTGGAGGTCACCTGGACCCGCACCCCGGTGCAGTGGAGCAACGACTTCTTCAAGTTCCTGTTCGACTTCGAATGGGAGCTGGAGAAGAGCCCGGCCGGCGCGCAGCAGTGGGTAGCCAAGGATTCCGAAGCGATCATCCCCGGCCCCTCGGCGGATTCGCCCAAGCGCCGTCCGACCATGCTCACCACTGACCTCTCGCTGCGCTTCGACCCGGCCTACGAAAAGATCTCGCGCAAGTTCCGCGACGATCCCCAGGCCTTCGCCGAAGCCTATGCGCGCGCCTGGTTCAAGCTGACCCATCGCGACCTCGGTCCGAAGTCCCGTTACCTGGGGCCGGAGATCCCGAAGGAAGATCTGCTGTGGCAGGACCCGCTACCCAAGGCCACCCATCATCCGACTGCCGCCGACATCGCCGACCTCAAGGCGAAGATCGCCGCCTCGGGATTGAGCGTGTCGCAGCTGGTGTCGATCGCCTGGGCCTCGGCGTCGACCTTCCGCGGCGGCGACAAGCGTGGCGGTGCCAACGGTGCGCGCATTCGCCTCGCCCCGCAGAAGGACTGGGCGGTCAACGCCGCGGCAGTGAAGGCGCTGCCGAAGCTGGAAGAGATCCAGAAGGCATCCGGCAAGGCTTCGCTGGCTGACGTGATCGTGCTGGCCGGTGGCGTGGGCATCGAGATGGCGGCGAAAGCCGCGGGCCTCAGCGTCGAGGTGCCGTTCTCGCCGGGTCGCGTCGACGCCGATGCCGAGCTGACCGATGTCGAATCCTTCAGCTATCTCGAGCCGTTTGCCGATGGCTTCCGCAATTACCTCAAAGGCAAATCGCCGCTGCCTGCCGAACACCTGCTGGTCGACAAGGCGCAGCTGCTCACCCTCACCGCGCCGGAGATGACCGCGCTGGTCGGCGGCCTGCGTGTGCTCGGCGCCAACTTCGACGGCAGCAAGGACGGCGTGCTTACCGACAAGCCTGGCGTGCTCGGCAACGACTTCTTTGTCAATCTGCTGGACATGGCCACCGAGTGGAAACCGGCCGGCGAGCGCTTCGAGGGGCGCGACCGCACGACCGGTGCGGTGAAGTACACCGGCACGCGCGTCGACCTGGTGTTCGGCTCGAACTCGGTGCTGCGCTCGCTGGCCGAGGTCTACGCCCAGGCCGATGGCAGGGACAAGTTCGTCGCCGACTTCGTCGCCGCCTGGGTCAAGGTGATGAACCTGGACCGCTTCGATCTGCAGGGCTGACCACGCAGCGCGACTCGGGGCGCGGAGCGCAGGCTCCGCGCCCCGCTTTCAGTGACGGACTTCAGTCGCGCTTGGTCGTGCTTTCGGCGGCAACGGGAGCCACCGGCTCGTCGGCATGCGGATCCATCGGGCCGGTGAACGCGGGCGTGACCATGTGCGGGTCGTCTGCGTCGGGCAGGCCTACGTCCGGAATGCTGCCGTCGGTGACCGACTCCACCGGCAGATCCTGCGGCGGATCGAGCACCGGGTCGCGCGCGGGCAACCGGCCCGCCTCGACCAGATGCTGGATGCGTCCGAATACCTCGGCCCGGCCGAACGGCTTCTTCATGAAGTCGTCCGCCCCGAAGCGCTGCACGTAGAACTGCTCGGTGGCCTGAAGGTTGCCGCTGATCATCACGATCGGAATGCCGTGGGTATCCGGCTCGCGGCGCAGAGCGCGCAGCACGGCGAAACCGTTCATGCCCGGCATCACGATGTCGAGGAAGATCAGCTCGGGCTTTTCCTCGCGCGCCAGGCGCAGGGCCGTCTCGCCGTCACCGGCCTTGGACACCACGTAGCCGTCCTGGGTGAGCATCTTGCCCAGCACCGCACGGATGGTCGGCGAATCGTCCACCACCAGCATGCGCGTGCCCCGCACGGCCTGCGTGCGGGGCATGTGCTGGCGGCGCTCGGTGCCCAGCAGGCGCTTGAACAGATCGAAGCCGGACATGGCGGCGCTCCCCTCTTTACTCGCGCCTAGTCTCGGCGCCTGCCGCCCGGGAAGCAATCGCTGCGTGAACGCAGCCGTGCCGCAATACGTTTCAACCGGGCCCGGAGCCGCCCTCTTTCAGGCGCCGCAACTCGGCGCGATCGTGCTTGTCGGGTCGGCCGGACGGACGTGGCGCAAGCGTCAAACGGCGAGTGGCGCGCGCGGCTTCGCGAGCCTTCCGGCTGGCGTCGCTTTCGCGATAAAGCGCCTGCGCGACCGGTGCCGGCCCGCGTTGCGCGGACAGGCAAAGCACCTCGACCTCCATCGTTTCCTCACCGCGACGGATCACCAGTCGGTCGCCCGCGCGCACCGCACGCGCCGCCTTGCAGGGACCGCCGTTGAGCTCGACCTTGCCGCCGCCGACCGCCTGCTTGGCCAGGCTTCGGGTTTTGAAGAACCGGGCCGCCCACAGCCACACATCGATACGCAGGTCGTCAGCCGGAGTGCATTTCGCTTCGCTCATGACGGCATTATGGTCGACCGGACCGCACCGAGGAAAAGCCCACATGGACCCGACCCTGCAACCCTGGATCATGGCCGGCATCGCCTTCGTCTCCGGTTTCATGCTGGCACGGTCGATCTATCGGCAAGCGAAGCCGACCAGCCGGCCCGCACCGCCGCGCATCGACGACGAGGCTGTCGACGCCGCGATCCGCGCGAACAAGATCATCGAGGCGATCAAGCAGTACCGGGACCGCACCGGCTGCGGCCTGAAGCAGGCAAAGGAAGCGGTCGAGCAACGGGCTCGCGAGCTGGGCATGCGCCGTTGAACCGCTAGCCCCCCATCAGCAGGTTCGCCAGCGGCACCGTCGCCAGCGACAGCACGATGCCGGCGCCCAGCACGGTGTTGGCCAGGCGCGGTTCCAGTTCGTACTGGTCGGCCAGGATCGCCGCGGAGATCATCGGCGCCATCGCCGCCTGCAGCACGCCGACCACCAGGGTCAGGCCGGTGACGCCGGCGAGCATGCCCAGTCCCCATCCGGCCAGCGGTGCGAGCGCCAGCTTCCAGGCCAGCCCGCTGGACAGCGCGCCGAGCTGGTCGCGGTGCAGGTGCAGCTTGAACTGCAGTCCCACCGAGAACAGCGCCAGCGGCGTCAGCGTCTGGCCCAGCTGCAGGAGCAGGTGATCTAGCGCCTCCGGCCAGCCGCCGGCAAGACCGGCGACGACACCCACCAGCAGCGCGATGAACGCCGGAAAGGTGGCGATCCGGCGCACCACCAGCGCCACGCTGGGCTGGCGTCCGGAGTACAGCGAAGCCACCACGATGCCGCCGGCGGCCAGCAACGGAAAGCAGCCGAGCTGGTCGGACACCACCGCCAGCGCCAGCCCCGGCTGCCCGTGCATCGCCTGCACCATCGGGTAGCCCATGAACGAGGTATTGCCCAGGCCGCACACCAGGGTCAGCGCGCCGATGCGCGAGCGCGACCAGCCGAACAGGCGCCCCAGCACCGCGAACAGCAGCCAGGCGCCGAAGAAGGTCACCCACATCGTCGCCACCGGAAACCACAGGTGCCGGTCGAAGTGCACGCGCGGGATCATCGCCAGCACCAGTGCCGGCAGCGCGATGTTCAGCACCCACCAGTTCAGTCCGGCCACGATCCCGGACGGGGGACGGGCGAAGCGCGCCACCAGGGCGCCCAGCACCAGACACACGAACAGCAACAGCAACGCACTCATCGACGGCGACGGCCCGCACAACACAAAGCGTCATTAGACGCGATGCAACATGAGTCAGGGAAGCCGGACCAAGGTCGCGCCGGCGCATCGGCGATAATCGGCGCCCCGCCGCCCCGGATCCGTGCCTCGAGATGACCGACTCCACCCACCGCGTGCACGGCCTGGCCGGCGACGAGATCGCTCCGGACTGGCCCGCCCTCACCGAGGCGGAGCTGTCCAGCGTGCTGGCCACGATGCCCGCGGCCGGCGGCTTGCGGCGCGTGCTCTGGCGCAGTCCGCGCCCGCTGTCCGCGGCCGGCCTGGTCGAGACCGCGCGCGGCAGCACTGTCTTCGTCAAGCGACACCACGTGAGCGTGCGCGCGGCCGCCACGCTGGCCGAGGAGCACGCCCTGCTCGAGCACCTGCATCGCCACGGACTGCCGGTAGTCGAGGTGCTCGCCGACTGCGACGGCCAGACCGCCCTCGCGCACGGCGACTGGACCTACGAGGTCCACACCGTTGCCCGCGGCGAGGACCTCTATCGCGACACGATCTCGTGGCAACCGCCCGACCGACTCGCCCATGCGCGCACCGCCGGCCGCATGCTGGCCCGGCTGCACGCGGCCTCCGCCAGCTATTCCGCCGCCCAGCGCGGGACGCACATCCTGGTCGCACGCAGCGAACTGGCGACGGCCGCCGATCCGGTAGCCACGCTGCGCTCGCAGCTCCCGCAGCGCCCCGCCCTCGCCGCCTACCTCGCGCGCCGCGACTGGCCACGCGACCTCGAGCGGCTGTTCGCGCCCTGGCGGGCAGCGCAGCCGGCGCTGGTGCGGCAGCCGCGGCTGTGGACGCACGGCGACTGGCACGTCTCCAACCTGTGCTGGAGCGGCGGCGGCGACACGGCCGAGGTGACCTGCGTGCTCGACTTCGGACTGGCCGCCTGCAACTTCGCCCTGTTCGACCTGGCCACCGCGATCGAGCGCAACGCGATCGCCTGGCTGGCGCTCGACGCGGGTGACGCCGCCGCCCGCCCCGACATCGCGCGGGCGCTCATCGCCGGCTACCGCGAGGAGCGGCCACTCGGCACCGACGAGCTACACCTGCTCGCCGACCTGCTGCCGGTGGTGCACGTGGATTTCGCGCTGTCGGAAGTGGAGTACTTCCACGGCATCACCCGCTCGGCGCACGCGGCCGACGTGGCCTACGACACCTTCCTAATCGGCCATGCCGCGTGGTTCGAGGACGCTCCCGGACAGCGTCTGCTGGCAGCGATCCGCGACGCGGGCTGAGCGGGTCCGGAACCGGCGCGGCTCCCATCGCGCGGGCTTTCATGTTTCAATAGCGGTCTTGAAGCGGGGGTGCCCGGTCGAACGGCCGGGCTGAGAGAGTCCCTTGGAACCTGATCCGGTTCGCACCGGCGTAGGGAGCTTGCAGCAACCATGGCGCACGTCCGTGCGTCGTGCGCGCGCCGTCGCTTCGTCCTGCCCATTCGAGACGACGACGACCATGACCCTGCACCGCACGCCCCTCGCCACTGCCCTGCTCGCTGCCCTGGCGATCGCGCCGCTGTGCGCCCGCGCCGCCGACGACGCCGGCCACGACCCGGCCCAGGCGAAGAAACTCGGGACGGTGCAGGTCACCGCCGACGCCGACAAGGGCTACCACGCCGACAGCGCGCAGGTGGATACGTTCGGCAGCTTCGGCAACGCACCGCTGCACGACACGCCGGCCTCGGTCACCGTGATCACCCGCGACCTGATCGACGACCGCCAGCCGCGCACGCTCAGCGAACTGGTGCGCACCGATGCGTCGGTCGGCGACAACTACGCGCCCGTGGGCTACTACCAGGACCTGGCGATCCGCGGCTTCGTGCTCGACCTGGCCACGGCCTACCGCATGAACGACATGACCATCAACGGCGAGCAGCTGACGCCGCTGGAGGACAAGCAGCGGGTGGAGATCCTCAAGGGCCTGGGTGGGCTGGAGGCCGGCATCATCGCCCCAGGTGGCATCGTCAACTACGTGACCAAGGGTCCGGCCGACGTGCGCACTGCCACGCTGGGCACCGACTCGCACGGCTCGCGCTACGCCGCGGTGGACATGGGCGGCTGGCTGACCCCCACCTTCGGCCTGCGTGTGAATGCTGCGCACGAGGCCATGCACTCCTACGTCGAGCACACACCGGGCCGGCGCAGCTTCCTCTCGCTCGCCGCCGACTGGAAGATCAGCGACCGCGCCACGCTGCAACTGGACACCGACTACCAGACCAGCGGCCAGCGCTCGGTGTCCGGCTACCAGCTGCTCGGCGGCACGACGATCCCGGCGCATCCGAGCAACACCCGCCTGCTCGGCTACGAGCCGTGGCAGCAGCCCGTCGGCATCCACTCCAGCAACACCACCGCGCGCTTCGACTACCGCTTCAGCGACCGCTGGAGCGCCCGGCTCTCGGCCGGTCACAGCCACACCGTGATCAACGACAACGTCGCGTTCGCCTACGGCTGCTTCTACGCGCCGCAGTGCGCCACCGGCGAGTACCCGGGCAATTTCTTCGCGCCCAACGGCGACTACGACATCTACGATTTCCGCAGCCCGGGCGACACCCGCCAGAACGACGAGGTGCGCGTCGTGCTCAAGGGCGGCTTCGACACAGGCGGCATCGGTCACGAAATCAGCGTCGGCGCCAGCGCCTTCCGCCGCACGCTGGACCAGCGGCCCTACGTCTACGACTACGTCGGCACCGGCAACATCGACCAGGTGATCCCGCCGTATTTCGCGCCATCGCCGAACCAGCCCGGTCCGTCCGCGCGCACGTTCAGCAGCTGGCAGCGCGCGCTGTTCGGCATGGACCGCATCCACCTCGGCGAGCAGTGGCAGCTGCTGGCCGGCGCCCGCTTCGTGCGCCTGCACGAGCGTGCGTGGGACGACAGCGGCCGGGTGCTCCAGCGCGACACCCGCCTGAGCAAGACCCTGCCGCAGGCGGCGGTGATGTGGCAGCCGGCCGAGCCGCTGACCGTCTATGCCAGCTACAGCGAGAACCTCGCCCTGGGCGCCGAGGCGCCGTACTGGACCAGCAACGGCGGCCAGATGCTGGCCCCGGTGCACTCGCGGCAGATCGAGACCGGCGTGAAATACGACTGGAGCGACGCGCTGAGCCTGCAGGCGGCGCTGTACCGCATCCGCCAGCCCTACCAGTTCGCGCAGCCGGACCACTCGGCGGCCGGCTTCACCTTCGTGCAGCGCGGCCAGGAAGCGCACACCGGCCTGGAGCTGGGCGCCGACGGCCGGATCAGCGACGACCTGCGCCTCACCGCCAGCGCGAACCTTATCCAGGCCCGCGCCAGCCACAGCGGCACGCCGGCCTATGAAGGCCACCAGATCATCAACGTGCCGCGCCTGCGCACCTCGGTGTACCTGGACTACCGGCTGCCGTTCGCGCACGCGGTCGGCCTGCTGGCCGGCTGGCGCTACGCGAGCGCCAATCCGGCCACGCCGGACGGCCGTGTCCGCGTGCCGGCATACAACGTGTTCGACGCCGGCCTGCGCTACACCACGACCTGGAGCGATCACCCGATGACCTGGCACCTGAGCGTGGACAATCTGTTCAACCGCTTCTACTGGCGAGACACCGGCAACACCGGCGGCGACAGCTACCTGTTCCCGGGCGCGCCGCGGTTGGCGCGGCTGTCGGTCACGGTCGGGTTCTGACCGTGTCCTGGATCGAACTGACCGGAGCGGTGATCAGCGCCTGGGCGGTGTGGCTGACCGCGCGCCGGCGGCAGCTGTGCTGGCCGGTCGGGCTGGCCTCGGTGCTGGTCTACGGCGGCATCTTCGTCGACGCCAGGCTCTACTCCGATGCCCTGCTGCAGCTGGCGTTCGCCGGCCTGATCGTCTACGGCTGGCAGCGCTGGCGGCGCAACCTCGACGATGACGGCCGGGTACAGGTGGCTCCCCTGCGGTTTACCGAGGCGGCCGGCAACGTCGCGCTCGGCGTGATCGGCGCGCTGGCACTGGGTTTCGCCATGCACCGCTGGACCGACGCCGCCCTGCCCTGGCTGGACGCGGCGCTGACCAGCTTCAGCCTGGTCGCACAGTGGTGGCAGGGGCGGCGCCACCTGGCCGCCTGGTGGCTGTGGATTCTGGTCGACGTGATCTACGTGGGCGAGTACGTCTACAAGGACCTGCTGATCACCTCGGTGCTGTACGCCGGCTTCGTGGTGCTCGCCATCCTGGGGCTGCGCGAGTGGCGGCAGGCGCGTGGCGAGGCACCGGTCGTCGCAGCCTGAACCGGCGCCCGCGCCCCGGGCGTGCGAAGATGGTGCCTCCCGCCGCTACTCCTTTTCCGTTGGACATGGCTTCAAGCAACTACGACTTCCGACAGTTCCAGGCCGAACTGGCCGCACTGGACCAGGCCAGGGAAAAGGCGACACCCGAACCGGCACCGGCCGCGCCAGCGGCCCCGACACCGTCACCCGCCCCGGCCAAGCGCGGTCGCGGCCGCCCCAGCACCAAGGCCGCCGAGGCCGAGCGGATGGCCCGGGCCCGCGAGGAATTCCTCGCCCTGCGCGCGAAATACAATCTGGGTGTCGGCGACGTGGTGGCGTTCTTCCCGGAAGAGGAAGGCATCGCCTACCTGCAGGCCCTGCTGGCCCAACCGCAGCCGCGCCGCCGCCGCAAACGGATGGACGATACC
The DNA here is from genome assembly GCF_000334915.1 of Dyella ginsengisoli LA-4. Lineage (GTDB taxonomy): Bacteria > Pseudomonadota > Gammaproteobacteria > Xanthomonadales > Rhodanobacteraceae > Dyella_A > Dyella_A ginsengisoli_A. The sequence goes on from NZ_AMSF01000015.1 coordinate 268,014, forward strand.
GGAGACTAGGCCTCGTCCCCGGCCAGGAAGCGGTAACCCACTCCAGGCTCGGTCTTGAGCCAGCGCGGCTCGGCAGGATCGTCGCCGAGCTTCTGGCGCAGACGCCCGATCACGATGCGCAGGTAGTGGGTGTCCTGCACATGGGTGGCGCCCCAGACCTCGCGCAGCAGCTGTTGCTGGCTGACCACCCGGCCGGCATGGCGCAGCAGCATCGCCAGCACGGCGTATTCCTTGCGGGTCAGAGCCACCGGCTCGCCATCCAATGCCACCTCGCGCCTCAGCTGATCGACCACCAGAAGGCCATCGTCGTAGCGTGGTGCGGCGTCCGGCGCAGCCGTCACGGCCACCCGGCTGCGCAACAGCACGCGCAGCCGCGCCATCAGTTCCTGGATCCCGAAGGGCTTGGTGACGTAATCGTTGGCGCCGTTGTCCAGCGCACGCACCTTCTGCGCCTCGCTGTCGCGCACCGACAGCATCAGCACCGGCACCTGGCTCCATTGGCGCAGCTCGGCAAGCACCTCGTGCCCCTCGCGGTCCGGCAGGCCGATGTCCAGGATCACCAGGTCCGGTGACTGCGTGGCCGCCAGCGCAAGCCCCTCCTCGGCAGTGGCCGCCTGCAGCACCTGGTAGCCCTCGGCGCGCAGGCCGATGTCGAGGAAACGGCGGATCTGCGCCTCGTCGTCGATCACGAGCACGCGTGGTGCGGTCGAAGTCATGGGCCGGGCTCCGGGGCAGGCGGCAGCGGCAGAACGATGCGGATCACGGTGCCGCCACCTTCGGCGGGCAGTGCCTCTACCGAGCCGCCGTGCGCACCGACCATGCCACGGCAGATCGACAACCCGAGGCCGGTGCCCTTGTGGCCCCGGTCGCCACGCGAGACGGAATAGAACATGTCGAAGATGCGCGCGCGCTCGGCTTCGGGAATGCCGGGCCCCCGATCGGCCACGCGGATCGCCAGCCGATCGCCATCCACGGCCAGGTCCACTGTCACCGGTGCACCGGGCGGCGAGAAATGCGCGGCGTTTTCCAGCACGTTGAACAACGCCTGCTCGATCAGTGCCGGGTGCACGTAGAGCAACACAGTCGCTTCGGGAAGATGCGTCTCGACCGCCTGCTCCGGGTAATAGCGACGCAGCCGGCCGATCGCCGCCAGCACGATCTCGGCGGCATCGACCCAGTCGCGCTGCAACTTCAGCGTGCCGTGGCCGAGCCGGGTCATGTCGAGCAGGTTCTGGATGTAGCGGTCCAGCCGCTGGCCCTCGCCGAGGATCGACTGCAGCAACTCGCCACGCTCTTGCGGCGCCAACTGGGCGTCGTAGCTGGCCAGGGTTCCGGCCGCGCCGATCATCGCCGCCAGCGGCGAACGCAGGTCGTGCGAGACGGAGGACAGCAGCGCGTTGCGCAGACGCTCGGTCTCGCCCTGCACGCGCGCCTGCTCCAGCGCCTCGGCCAGCCTGGCGCGCTCGAGCACGCGCGCGATGTCGGCAAGCATCGCCAGGGCCAGCTCGCGGCGCGGCAGGTCCGGCCCCTCGTCCTCGTCTATCAGCGACAGCGCCACCAGTCCCGCGGCCGGCGCCAGCGGATCGACCGGCAGCAGCCAGCAGCCGATCCCGGCGAAGTTCGCCTCGTGGCGACCGGCGGGACGCGCGTGGGCAGCGACCCAGCTGGCGGCGGCCAGTTCGTCCGGCCCGAGCTCCGGCGTGTCCGACGAGGCAGCGACCACCGCCAGCGCCCCGCGCGGATCCGGCGCGAACAGCATGACGCCGCCGGAGAGCGTGCGCGCCAGCGCCACCACCGCGGTGTCGCGCACCGCCTGCAGCCCGCCGCAACCGGCCAGCCGCTTGCCCAGGTCGAGCAGGGCGCGGGCGCGCCACTGCGCCTCGCGCAGCCCCTCCACCTGGGTCGACAACCGCGTCGCCAGCCGGCTGCAGACCAGCGCGACCGCCAGGAACAGCCCCACCGCCAGCACGTCGTCCGGCCGCTCGATCGCCAGCGTGTAGCGCGGCTCGGTGAAGAAGAAGTTGTAGCCGACGAAGCACAGCAGCGCGGTGTAGACCGCCACGGTCATGCGTGTGCGCACCGCCACCACCAGCACCGCGGTGAGGAACACCAGCGCCAGGTTCGCCACCGACAGATAGCGCTGCGCCACGAAGGCCAGCGCGAAACCCAGCACCGCGACCGCGGTAGCGAACAGGTAGTCGCCGAGCCGGCGTGAGGCCGGCGACGGCTGCGGGCGGGAAACGTCGATCATGCGGTCCGATCCGAGGCTGCCGGCCCACGTTAGTGCATCGCCCAGCCCGGCGGCGAGGGGATGCGCCCAGCCTCCCGCCACCCCGCGGCCGCCGGCGGTATCCGCGGCCAAGCGATTAGATCTCCACCTGCGCCCCGAGCTCGATCAGCCGGTTGCCGGGGATGCGGAAGAACGCCGTGGCCGGCATCGCGTTGCGTGCGAGCAGCACGAACAGCTTTTCCCGCCAAAGCGCCATGCCAGGTCGCCGACTGCCGGCCACGATGCTCTCGCGCGAGACGAAGAACGTGGTGTCCATCATGTCGAAGTGGATGCCACTGCGGGCGCATTCGGCCAGCCGCACCGGCACGTCCGGGTCCTCGGCGAAACCGAAGCGCAGGCGCAGCCGGGCGAAGCCGCCTTCCAGCGGCGTCCACTCGATGCGCTGATCCTCGTCGGCCACCGGCTCATCCAGCGTCTCCACCGTCAGCATCACGTTGCGCTCGTGCAGCACCTTGTTGTGCTTGAGGTTGTGCAGCAGCGCGTGCGGCACGGCATTGCCGTTGCCGGTGAGGAACACCGCCGTACCGGCAACGCGCACCGGCGGATGCTCGCTCATGTTCACGATGAACGGCGCCAGCGCCAGGCCACCCTGCTGGATCTCGCGCACCACCAGCTCGCGGCCGCGGCGCCAGGTGGTCATCAGCAGGAACACCACCAGCCCCAGCGCCAGCGGGAACCAGCCGCCGGACTCGATCTTGATGATGTTGGCACTGAAGAAGCCCAGGTCCACCACCAGCAGACCGGCGCCGGTGGCGATCACCGCCGCCCAGCTCCAGCGCCACTGGATGCGCGCCACGGTGAGCGCCAGCAGCGTGGTGATCACCATCGTGCCGGTCACCGCGATGCCATAGGCCGAGCCCAGGTTGTCCGAGGAGCGGAAGCCGACGACCGCCAGCACGATCAGCACCAGCAGCGCGCGGTTGATCCACGGCACGTAGACCTGGCCGGACATCTCCTGCGAGGTGTGCACCACCTGCATGCGCGGCACGTAACCGAGCTGCATCGCCTCGCGGGTCATCGAGAACGCGCCGGAAATCACCGCCTGCGAGGCGATCACCGTGGCCGCCGTGGCCAGTCCGATCATCGGGTACAGCAGTGCCCGCGGCACCAGGTGATAGAACGGGTTGGCCACCGTGGCCGGGTCCATCAGCACCAGCGCGCCCTGGCCGAAATAGTTCAGCAGCAGCGCCGGCAGCACGAAGCTGAACCAGGCCAGCCGGATCGGCCCCCTGCCGAAATGCCCCATGTCCGCATACAGCGCCTCGGTACCGGTGACCGCCAGCACCACCGCGCCCAGGGCGAAGAACGCCTCGGCATGGTTGTGGGTGAAGAACTCGATGGCGTAGGTCGGCAACAGGGCGTACAGCACCGCCGGGTGCCGCGCGATGCCGAGCACCCCCAGCGCGGCGATGCAAACGAACCACACCGCGCAGACCGGCCCGAACACCGCGCCGATGCGCGCCGTGCCGTGCTTCTGCAGCCACGCCAGCTCGACGATCACGCCTACCGTCACCGGCACCACGTAGCGCTCCAGCGCCGGTGTGGCGACCTTCAGGCCCTCCACCGCCGACAGCACCGAGATCGCCGGGGTGATCACGCCGTCGCCGTAGAACAGTGCGGCGCCGAACAGGCCCAGCAGCACTACGCCCCAGCGCAGCTGCGGACGGTCCCGCGTGCAGCGCTGGGCCAGCGCCATCAGCGCCATGATGCCGCCCTCGCCCTTGTTGTCGGCGCGCATGATGAACAGCAGGTACTTCACCGACACCACGATGATCAACGCCCAGAACACCAGGCTCAGGGCGCCGAGCACGTTGTCGTGCGAGGCCGGCACGCCATGCGGGCCGAACACCTCCTTGAGCGTGTACAGCGGGCTGGTGCCGATGTCACCGTAAACCACACCCACGGCGCCCAGGGCCAGCGCGGCCATGCGCCGAGACGAAACAGCTTGCATTGCGAAAACTCCCGGAGGCAGCCGGACCGGCACCCCAAAGCCACGACGACGCCACCCGGCATCGCCTTGCGTGGCGCACCGCGTATTGTCGTCAGGCAGGCATAACGGGGGGATAGCGGATTCGGCCGTCGGCATAAAATCCGCGTAAAAATTGCCGCATTGCGGCATCCTGACGTGTCATGCCAGACCCTTTTGCCGGAGGCGACCCCATGCAGCTGAAAACCGTGAGCGTTGCCCTTCCCCGCGACGTACCCCACGGTGACCGCACGGTTTCCACAGGCATCTTCAAGACGGCGGTAAACGGCCCGGTACGTGTGCTGACCGAACAACTGGAAGGCGATGGCCAGGCCGACCGGGTGCACCATGGCGGCCCCGACAAAGCCGTGTACGCGTATTCGCTCGACCACTACGCGTGGTGGCGGCAACAGCTGGGGCGCGACGACCTCGTGCCGGGACATTTCGGCGAGAACCTCACCATCGCCGGGCTCGACGAAAACGAGCTTTGCCTCGGCGACCAGCTCGCCATCGGCTCGGCCCGGTTCGTGGTGACCCAGCCGCGCGTCCCCTGCTTCAAGCTCGGCCTGCGATTCGGGGACGCGGACATGCCGAAGCGCTTCGCCGACTCGCTGCGTTGCGGGGCGTACCTGCGCGTGCTGGAGCCAGGCAGCATCGAGGCCGGCGACCGGGTACAGCGGGTGGCCCGCGGTCACGACCGGATTGCCATCGGCCCGGTGTTCCACGCCTACCTCCATCCGAACGAACCAGCCGCGCAGGCGCTGCTGGCCCGCGCGCTGACCGTGCCGGAGCTGTCCGCCGAGTGGCATAGCTCGATTGAACGGCGGCTGGCGCGTCGCCATGCCGACGGCCTGTCCCCCGGCAACGGAGAAGCACCGTGAGCATCCATGTGATCGCGCGCCTGACCGCCCGCCCCGAACACCGCGACGATGTCGCCCGCGCCCTCGGCCCGCTGGTCGCCGGCAGCCGCGCCGAGCCGGGCAACCGGCGGTACGACCTGTTCGCCGCCGCCGACGGCTCGCCGGTGTTCCACATCGTGGAGGCCTACGACGACGAAGCCGCCCTGCAGGCGCACCGCGACAGCGCGCACTACCGCAGCTACCGCGCGACCGTGGTGGACTGGCTGGCGGCGCCGCCCGAGGTCCACGTGCTCGAGCCGCTCGACGTGGCCGGCGCATGAGCGATAGCACCTCCGCGCGGCCGGCCCTGCGCGGCACCCACCATGTCGCGCTGATCGGCTCGGACTACGCACGCTCGAAGCGCTTCTACACCGACCTGCTCGGCTGCACCGTGCTGGACGAGCACTACCGCGACGCACGCGACAGCTGGAAGCTGGACCTGGCCCTGCCCGACGGCACCCGGCTGGAGCTGTTTTCCTTCCCCGACCCGCCGTCGCGGCCGAGCCGGCCCGAGGCCTGCGGCCTGCGCCACCTGGCCTTCGCGGTGGACGACGTGGCGGCCTGGCAGGCGTACCTCGCGGCGGCCGGGGTCGCCACCGAGGCGATCCGCGTGGACGAGTACACCGGTCGTCGCTTCCTGTTCTTCGCCGACCCGGACGGCCTGCCGCTGGAGCTGTACGAGACCGGCGGCGCCTGAGGAACCGGCCAAAAGAAAGCCCGCCATCCGGCGGGCTTCCCGTTTCGGCGCGAAGCGCCCGATCAGCCGAGCAGCACGCGGTTCATGCGCTGCACGAAGGCGGCCGGATCCGGCAACTGGGCACCGGCGGCGATCTCGGCCTGCTCCAGCAGCAGCAGGGCCAGGTCCTTCGCCCTGCCCTCGTCACCCTCGGCCTCGACGCGCTGCACCAGCGCGTGCGCCGGGTTCACCTCCAGCGTCGGCTTGGCATCCGGCAGCTCGTGGCCGGCCTCGCGCAGCAGGCGCGCCAGGTGCGGCGCCATCTCGTAGTCGGACAGCGCCAGGCAGGACGGGCTGTCGGTGAGGCGCGCGGAGACCTTCACCTCGCCCACGCGGTCGCCGAGCAGATCCTTCAGCTTCTTCAGCAGCGGCTCGGCCGCCCTGGTGGCTTCTTCCTGCTTCTGCTTGTCCGCCTCATCCAGCGGCAGCTCGCCCTTGGCCACGTTCTTGAGCTTCTTGCCGGCGTACTCGGGGAGGCTGCCGACCATCCACTCGTCGATGCGGTCGGACATCAGCAGCACCTCGATGTCCTTGGCCCGGAACGCCTCCAGCTGCGGGCTGCCCGCGGCGGCGGCGTAGCCGTCGGCGGTGATGTACCAGATGGTGTCCTGGCCCACCGCCATGCGGCCGACGTATTCGTCCAGCGACACCGTCTGCGCGCTGCCCTCGCCCTTGGTGCTGGCGAAGCGCAGCAGCTTGGCGATGCGCTCGCGGTTGGCGCCATCCTCGGCGATGCCTTCCTTCAGCGTGTTGCCGAAGGCCTTGTAGAAGGTGGCGAACTTTTCCGGCTCGTCCCGGGCCAGCTTCTCGATCAGGTCGAGCACACGCTTCACGCAGGCCGACTTGATCCGCTCCAGGTTGCGGTTCTGCTGCAGGATCTCGCGGCTGACGTTCAGTGGCAGGTCGTCGGCATCCACCACTCCCCGCACGAAACGCAGGTAGTTCGGCAGCAGCTCCTCGGCGGCGTCCATGATGAAGACGCGCTTGATGTAGAGCTTCAGACCCTTGCGCTCGTCGCGCCCGCCCATCATCAGGTCGAACGGCGGCTGCGACGGCAGGTACAGCAGGGTGGTGAAGCTCTGGCTGCCCTCGACGCGGTTGTGCGACCAGGCGAGCGGATCGTTGAAGTCGTGGCCCAGCGACTTGTAGAAGCCGATGTAGTCCTCGTCGGAAATCTCGCTCTTGGGCTTGGTCCACAGCGCGGAGGCCGCGTTGGTGCTCTCGAACTCGTCGGTGGGCTTGCCGTCCTTCTCCACCGGCATGCGGATCGGGAAGGCGACGTGGTCGGAGTACTTGCGGATCAGCGACTTCAGCTGCCAGCCCTTGAGGAACTCGTCCTCGTCGGCCTTCAGGTGCAGCGTCACCGCGGTACCGCGCTCCGCAAGCTCGACCGGCTCGAGCGAATACTCGCCCTTGCCGTCGCTTTCCCACTTCACGCCCTCGCCCGCAGGCGCGTCGGCGCGGCGGGTCACCACGGTGACCTTGTCGGCCACCACGAAGGCGGAATAGAAGCCCACGCCGAACTGGCCGATCAGGCGCGCGTCGGCCTTCTGCTCGCCGCTCATCGCCTCGAGGAAGCGCCTGGTGCCGGAGCTGGCGATGGTGCCGATGTTGGCGACCACCTCGTCGCGGGTCATACCGATGCCGTTGTCGCGCACGGTGACGGTGCGCGCCGCCTCGTCCCAGCTCACGTCGATGTGCAGTTCGCCGTCGCCGGCCAGCAGCTCAGGCTTGGCGATCGACTCGAAGCGCAGCTTGTCGCAGGCATCGGAGGCGTTGGAGATCAGCTCGCGCAGGAAGATCTCCTTGTGCGAGTAGAGCGAGTGGGTCACCAGGTGCAGGACCTGGGCGACTTCGGCTTCGAACTTGCGGGTTTCGGCAGGTGCGTTCATGCGTGGAATTTCCGTGTGTTGCGGTTGCTGGAAGAAAAAAGCCCGGGGCCGGTTCGCCAGCGAGGGCGGATCGCCGGACCGGCTCCGGCCACTCAGCGGGCGGTTGCGTTCTGCAGCGCGGCGATACGCTCGTTCAGCGGCGGGTGGCTCATGAACAGGCGCTGCAGACCGGCCGCCAGCGGGCCGGAGATGCCGAAGGCGGCAATGGTCTTCGGCAAAGTGTTCTCGCCGTGATTGACTTGCAGCCGCTGCAGCGCGGAGATCATCGCACCGCGGCCGGCCAGGTTGGCCCCCGCGGCGTCGGCGCGGTATTCGCGCCAGCGCGAGAACGCCGCCACGATCATCGAGGCGAACAGGCCGAACACCACCTGCAGCACCATCACCGAGACGAAATAGCCGATCCCGCCACCGCTGTCGCGGCTGTCGCGCCCGCCCGACAGCCAGCTGTCGACCACCCGGCCGACGATGCGCGAGGCGACGATCACCAGCGTATTGAGCACGCCCTGGATCAGGGTCAGGGTGACCATGTCGCCGTTGGCGACGTGGCCGATCTCGTGGCCGAGCACGGCGCGGACCTGGTCGCGGTCCATCTGCTGCAGCAGACCGCTGCTCACCGCCACCAGTGCGTGGTTGCGGCTGGCGCCGGTGGCGAAGGCGTTCATCTCCGGGGCGTCGTAGATCGCCACCTCGGGCATGCCGATACCGGCCCGCTGGGCATGCTGGCGGACGGTGTCGACCAGCCAGCGCTCGGTATCGTTGGCCGGCTGCTCGATCACCCGGGCGCCGGTGGACATCTTCGCCATCCACTTGGACATCAGCAGCGAGATGAAGGCGCCACCCATGCCGAACACGGCGGCGAAAACCAGCAGCCCGGTCATTCCGCCGTAGCCGCGGGCGGCCGCCCACTGGTCGACCCCCAGCAGATGGCAGACGATGCTGAGCAGGAACAGGACGGCGATGTTGGTGGCGAGGAAAAGGGCGATGCGACGCATGGCTGTCTCTCTGGCAGTCATGAAAAGGTTGGGCACGCGACCGGAGCCGCCTTCCGCTATTCGGGGCGAAACCGGCTGGTTTCAAGGCGAGCGACCCCGCTTAGAATGCCTCGATGACCTACCGCGGACGCTTCGCCCCCTCGCCCACCGGACCACTGCATTTCGGGTCGCTGGTGGCCGCGGTCGGCAGTTGGCTGTGCGCCCGCCAGGCCGGCGGCCAGTGGCTGGTGCGGATGGAGGACATCGACCCCCCGCGCGAGGTTCCCGGTGCGGCCCGCGACATCCTGGCCACCCTGCCCGCCTTCGGCCTGGTGGCTGACGGCCCGGTGCTGTACCAGTCGGCTCGCCGGGCCGCCTATGACGCGGCCTTCGAGAAGCTGCGCGCGGAGGGGCACGTGTTCCCCTGCTGGTGCAGCCGGACGGACCTCGCCGCCCGGGGCGGGCTCCATCGGGACGGCCTCTGCGTGGCTCCGCCCTCCGACGACCGGCCGCCGGCCTGGCGCCTGCGCGCCCCGGACGAGGACATCGCATTCACTGACGGCCTGCAGGGGACGCAGCGGCAGAACTTGCGCGAGACCGCCGGCGATTTCGTGATCCGGCGCGTGGAGGGCTATTACGCCTACCAGTTGGCTTGCGTGGTGGACGACGCTTTCCAGGGCATCACCGAGGTCGTGCGCGGCACCGACCTGCTCGACTCCACGCCGCGGCAGATCTACCTGCAACGCCTGCTCGGCCTGCCCACGCCGGCCTACCTTCACCTGCCGCTGGCCCGCGATGCGCAGGGCCGCAAGCTTTCCAAGTCCGCCGGTGCCGGCGCACTCGACCCGGCCGAGCCGATGCCCGCGTTGCGCCGTGCCCTGGCCTTCCTCGGATTGCCGCACGACCAACCGGCCGCCACCCCGGCCGAACTGCTCGCTGCAACATCAGGATGTTTCAATCGAAACGACTTGGCGCGTCGCAGCAGCCATCCGGACGGCTGAACCGTTATAAAGAACAGATGCCCGCATCGCGGTCCCGGCCCCCAGCCACCCTCGCAAGGAGATCCAAGCACATGACCCAACGCACTGCGCTCGTCACCGGCGGCACCGGCGGCATCGGCACCGCCATCATCCGTTACCTCGCTGGACAGGGGCATCGGGTGGCCTCGAACTTCCGGGATGCGGAAAAAGGCGAGCGCTGGCGAAAGGCCATGGCCGACGAGGGCATCGACGTGCTGATGGTGCCTGGTGACGTGTCCGAGCCCGGCTCGTGTGTGGACATGATCAAGACCATCGAGGACAAGCTCGGCCCGGTCGACATCCTCGTCAACAACGCCGGCATCACCCGCGACTCCACCTTCCACAAGATGAGTTACCAGCAGTGGATCGACGTGGTGAACACCAACCTCAACGCGTGCTTCAACGTCACCCGACCGGTGATCGAGGGCATGCGCGCGCGCAAGTGGGGCCGCATCGTGCAGATCAGCTCGATCAACGGCCAGAAGGGCCAGTACGGCCAGGCCAACTACGCCGCCGCCAAGGCCGGCATGCACGGCTTCACCATTTCGCTGGCGCAGGAAAACGCCAAGTTCGGGATTACCGTCAATACCGTCTCGCCCGGCTACGTGGGCACCGACATGGTCATGGCCGTGCCTGAGGAAGTACGCGAGAAGATCGTGGCGCAGATCCCGGTCGGACGCCTCGGCAAGCCCGAGGAGATCGCCCACGCGGTAGCCTTCTTCACCACCGACCAGGCCAGCTGGATCACCGGCGCCAACCTGGCGATCAACGGCGGCCACTACATGGGCTGGTGATCGGGAGTGAGGAGTGAGTGGGGAGGAGTGAGAGGTGAGAGAAGAGCAAAAGCACAAACGTGCGCTGCGCCAGCCTCGCCTGTGATTGCCAACCATCCGCCGGGTGAGGAACGGTCCAGAAGTCAGGACGCACCGCACCCTGCCTTCTCTCACCTCTCACTCCTCTTCACTCACTCCTGTTCTTTCACTCCTCGCCCTTCAGCAGTTTCTCCATCACCTTACCCACCGCCGCAAAGGCGAACGCCCCCGTCACGTGGGTCGCCGCGCCCAGGCCGCCACCGCAGGCCAGGTTCAAGGTGTCGCCGCCCGGCGGCCGGGTTCCGCAGACCGTGCCGTCCGGCTGCGGGTACTGCACGTTCTGCAGCGAATAGACCGCCGAGATGCCGAAGTAGCGATCGGGGTTGCGCGGAAAGCCGAAATCCTGGCGGAGCTTCTTCCGGATCAGGCTGAACATCGCGTCGTGCTCCGTGCGCGACAGGTCGCGCACGCGGATCTGGGTGGGGTCGGTGCGACCGCCGGCCGAGCCGACGGTGACCATCGGCAGCTTGCGCCGACGGCACCAGGCAATCGCTTCCAGCTTCACCCGGAACGCATCGCAGGCATCGAGTACCACGTCGTAGCCGCGATCGAGCAGGTCATCCAGGGTTGACGGCGTGAGGAAGCGCTCGATCGCCTCCAGCCGCAGCGCCGGATTGATCGCATGGAGCCGACTGGCCATCACGCCGACCTTGGGACGACCGTACTCCCCGTCCAGCGCGTGCAACTGGCGATTGGTATTGGAGACGCAGACCTCGTCGGCATCGATCAGGGTCAACCGCCCCACCGCGCTGCGGGCCAGCGCCTCGGCCGCCCAGGAGCCGACGCCGCCGATGCCGACCACGGCTACATGCTTGCCGGCCAGCCGCGACAGGCTGCCCACCCCGTACAGGCGTTCGACACCTGCGAACCGCTCGCGCAACGCCGTTTCGGCCGCGCTGCTCATTGCGCGACACCTGCCCGGACCGGGCCGTGGAAAGACCGCATGCAAGACAACTCCGACAGGACAACCGGTGCATTGTAGCGGCGACAGGCCGCAACGCTGATGGCAGGCGCGTCCGCCTCGGCTATGCTCCCCGCACCCCAAACCGACAGGAATCCGGACACATGCGGTCTGCCCTACTCATCGCGCTCGGCCTGGCCATCGGTATCCTCGGTACCGCTTTCGCGATCAGCGCACTGCACCAGCGCACCCCGCTGCCCAAGGCCGTCATGACGGTGATGGCTTATCACATGAGCCAGCTCGAACACTCGGTCAAGGCTCAGCAATGCGATGCGACCGCGGTCCACTCGAACCTGGAACGGCTGCAGTCCGCGGCGCTGGACATCCCGGGCGCGTTCAAGGGCGCCGAGGATCCCTTCATGAAATCGTCCGACAAACTGCAGGGTGCGCTGCGCGACGCGGTCGCGGCGGCGCCGGGTACCTGCGCGGCGCTGGCCACCGCGCTGCAGCCGGTCGACAACGCCTGCGACGACTGCCACAAGCGGTTCCGCTGACGACTCCGGAACCTGCGCCATGTCGAACCCGCCCCGCCTGTGGATCCGCCTGCGCGATGGGCTGACGCGGCTCGACGACACGCTGTTCGAACACACCCGGCCCAGCCAGCCCAGCCTGGCGGCGATGGGCCTGATCGGCGCGCTGTGCATGCTGGCGTACTACCCGGTCTGGAAGTACGCGCTGCCGCAGCCCTACGAGAACCTGCCGCTGCGCGTCGCAGGCTGCATCGTGCTGCTGCCGCTGGCGATGCAGCGCTGGTGGCCGCGCCGCCTGCGCGCCCTGCTGCCGGCGTACTGGCATCTGGCCGTCACCTTCGTGCTGCCGTTCTTCGCCGGCTACATGCTCCTGCGCAACGGCGGCAGCACGCCGTGGCTGCTGATCCACCTGGCGTCGATGTACCTGACCATGATGATGTTCGACGTGGTCGCCTTCGGCGCGATCTTCGTCGCCGGCAGCCTGCTGGCGTGGCTGACCTGGGTGCTCGGCCCGCACGACCCGATGCCGCTGCTGCGGCTGCAGCTCTACCTGCCGCTGCTGGCGATGGCGCTGGCACTCGGCCCGCTCGCCAGCCTGTCGCAGAAGCATGCCGACAAGACCCGCATCCAGGCCCTGACCCGGGCCTCCAACAACATCGCCCACGAGCTGCGTACGCCGCTCGGAGCGCTGCACATCGCCGGGCAGGCGTTCCGGCGCTACCTGCCCGACCTGCTGGTGAGCCACCGGTTGGCCAGGGAAGCCGGCCTGCCGGTGGCGGAGCTGCGCGAGGCGCACCTGGAGGCGCTGGAACGCGGCATGGACACGATCGAGCACGAGGTGGCGCATGCCCACACCGTGATCGACATGCTGCTGATGGCCGCGCGCCCGCTCGACCAGCAGCAGCTGACCCCGCTGCAGATCCGCCGGCTGCTGGAGGAGGCGATCGCCCGCTACCCCTATGCCGCGCGGGTGGAGCAGGAGCGGGTGCACCTGCTCGAAGGCGACGACTTCGTGCTGACGGGCAGCGAGCCGCTGCTCACCCACGTGATCTTCAACCTGCTGCGCAACGGCCTGTACCACACCGGGCGTGCCGGCAAAGGGGAAATCTCGATCGGGGTGGAGCACGAGGGCCGCTGGGGACGCATCCGCGTCCGGGACACCGGGCCGGGCATCCCACCGGACGTGCTGCCACGTATCTTCAATCGCTTCTACTCCTACAGCGAGGACCGCGGCGGCGTCGCCGGGCTGGGCATCGGCCTGGCATTCTGCCGCGAGGCGGTCGAGCGGATGGGCGGTACCATCACCTGCCGCTCCCGCTGGGGCGAATACACCGAATTCCTGATTTCCCTACCGGCCCGCGATCCCAACGTCCGCGCATGACCCTGACTTTCGACCACGGCCTGACGCCGTTCCGGTTTCCCACCACGACGTTGATGGTGGACGACCACGAAACCTATCTCGGCGTGGTGCCGCTGATGCTCGATCCGATGCAGCGGATCCGCAGCTACAGCTCGCCGCGGCAGGCATTGGCGGACCTGCACCAGGCCGACACCCGCGCCGTGCCGGGCGGCGGCTGGCTGTACCGCTGGCACGAGCATCCGTCACCCAGCCGCGAGCTGATGGCGCTGGACATGGATGCGATCGTGCGCACGATGTTCGACCCGATGCGCTTCGCCGAAGTCTCGGTGGTGGTGGTGGACCAGGCAATGCCGGAAATGGACGGGCTGGAGTTCTGCAGCCGCATCGACAATCCGTACATCGGCAAGGTGCTGCTGACCGGCCGGGCCGACGACGCCACGGCGATCGAAGCCTTCAACTCCGGGCTGATCGACCGCTTCATCCGCAAGAACGATCCGCGTGCGATGGAAAAGCTGCAGCAGGCGATCGCCGCCCTGCAGGAGCGCTACTTCGAGCGTGCCAGCCGCTTCGTCTCCGAGGCGATGGCGCTCGGCGACGTGCACTTTCTGCGCGACCCGGTGTTCCTCCCGGTGCTGCGGGACGTACTGGCCGGGTTCCCCGCAGTGGAATGCTATCTGCACGTGAACCCCACCGGGCTGCTGCTGATCGACGCCGACGGCGAGGGACGCTTCCTGCTGGTGCAGACCGACGACGACCTGCGCACCCACTACGAGATCGCCAGCGACCTCGGCGCGCCAATCGAAGTGCTGTCGGCCCTGCGCGACGCCACTGCCCTGCCCTGGTTCGCCAGTCGCGACGGCTACTACAGCGACGATCCCGCGGTCGCCCCGGTGCAGATGATCCCGGCCACCACGATCCGCGGCGAGCACTGGTACCACTACGCGCTGGTCGAGGACGTGGCGCAACGCTTCGAGCTGGACCGCATCGTCAGCTACCGGCGCTGGCTGCGCGACCAGGACGACGCACTGCGCGGCTGAGACTTTCGGCGCAGTGTCTGGCGGCGGGCTTGCCGCTAGGATGTGGAGGCTTTCCACACCCCAGGGGCTCCCGATAGTGAAACGACTGCTTGCCTGCTCCATCGCCGCCGCGTTCGCCTGTGCCGCGTCGGCCGCCAACGCGCCGAAGACCCCCACCTTCGATCCGCACTTCCTGTCCGCACAGGTCAAGATGCTGGCCTCGGACGCCTTCGAGGGCCGCGGTCCGGCGACCGAGGGCGAGAAGCGCACCGTCGCCTACGTGATCAGCCAGATGAAGGCCGCCGGCCTGCAGCCGGCCGGCGTGATGAAGGACGGCAAGCGCAGCTGGACCCAGCCGGTGCCGCTGGGCCGCTTCGAGATCACCGGCACGCCGGCGTTCAACCTGATGCTCGACGGCAAGGAGCTGCCGCTGGCGCAGGGCGACCAGATCGCCGTGCGCGCCGCGCAGGACGGTTCCACCCACGTGGACATCCGCAACGCGCCACTGGTGTTCGTCGGCTACGGCGTGAAGGCGCCGGAGCGGAACTGGGACGACTTCAAGGGTGTGGACCTGCACGGCAAGATCGCCGTGGCGCTGGTCAACGACCCCGATTTCGAAACCGGCCACGGCGACTTCGGCGGCAAGGCGATGACCTACTACGGTCGCTGGACCTACAAGTACGAGGAAATCGCCCGCCAGGGCGCGCTGGGCCTGCTGATCATCCACGAGACGGTGCCGGCCTCCTACGGCTGGGCCACGGTGAAGAACTCCAACACCAACGCGCAGTTCGACATCGTGCGCGAGCATCCGTCCGAAGCGCACTCGAAGGTCGAGGGCTGGATCCAGCGCGACCTCGCGGTGACGATGTTCAAGGACGCCGGGCTCGACTTCGATGCGATGAAGAAGCTGGCGCAGACCCGCGACTTCAAGCCGGTGACGCTCAAGGGGGAATCCTTCTCGGCGAAGTTCGACGTCGACGCCAAGGTGATCACGTCGCAGAACATCCTGGGCATGGTCAAGGGCAGCAAGTATCCCGACGAGACGGTGATCTACAGCGCCCACTGGGACCACCTCGGCGTCGGCGCGCCCGATGCGAAGGGCGACCGCATCTACAACGGCGCGGTGGACAACGCCACCGGCACCGCCGCCCTGCTCGCCCTCGGCCGTGCGTTCGCGCACGCGCCGAAGCCGGAGCGCTCGGTGGTGTTCCTCAACGTCACCGCGGAGGAAAAGGGCCTGCTCGGCTCCGAGTACTACGCCAGCCACCCGGTGTTCCCGCTGGCCAAGACCGTGGGCGTGATCAACATGGACGCGCTCGACCCGCACGGGTTGACCCGCAACTTCACCATCTCCGGCACCGCCAGGCTCGGCCTGCTCGACGACCTGGTCAAGGTGGCCAGGCAGTTCGGCGAAACCTACTCGCCGGATCCGCACCCGGAGGCCGGCTACTTCTTCCGCTCCGATCACTTCTCGTTCGCCAAGCGCGGCGTGCCGGCGATCTCGTTCGGCTCCGGCGACGACTGGGCGGACGGCGGCATCGCTGCCGGCGAGGCGGCGGACAAGGCCTACACCCGCGACCACTACCACCAGCCCTCGGACGAGTGGCAGGCCGACTGGTCGTTCAAGGGCATGGCGCACGACATGGGCATGCTCTACACGCTGGGCCGTGACCTGGCGGACTCCCGCCAGTGGCCGGACTGGAGCAAGGACTCCGAGTTCCGCGCCGCGCGCGACGCGACGGACAACCAGCGCAAGTAGGCGCTGGGCGATACCGCAAACGTAGAGGGCGGCCACTTGGCCGCCCTCTCGGTTTTCAGGGGAGGGGCGTTCCCTACAGACGGACCTTGCCGCGCAACACGTCGAAGAACATCACCCAGTCGCCAGCCAGGCTGTAGAAGGGATGCTTGAACGTGGCCGGACGATTCTTCTCGAACACGAAGTGACCGATCCAGGCGAAGCCGTAGCCGGCCACCGGCGCCAGCCACAGCCAGACGAGCCGACCGCTGGCGATGGTCATCGCGATGATCGCCAGCACGCAGAGGCTGCCCGCGAAATGCAGGCGCCGGCACACCGGGTGGCGGTGCTCGCCCAGATAGAACGGATAGAACTCGCGGAAACTGGAGAAACCGGCCATGTGCCCTCCGAGGTGACCGACGCAGCCTACGCGCGCGCCGCGGCGAATGCACGACGCAGCCGCGATCGGCGAGTCAGCGTTCCGGCAACGGGATGCGCTCGAGCTCGTCGCCGGGCACGGTGTCGAAACGACCGTCGCGCCAGTCCGCCTTGGCCTGTTCGATCCGCTCGCGGCGGGTGGAGACGAAGTTCCACCACAGGTGGCGTTCGCCATCCAGCGGCGCGCCACCGAACAGCATCACGCGGCTGGGCGACAACGCCCGCAAGGGCGGCGCCGATTCCCCCGCCTGTACCGCCATCTGTCCGGGTGGCACGGTCACATCCCCCCAGCGCACGCCGCCCTCGATGAGGTGCACGCCCCGCTCGGCATGCTCGGGTGGCCAGTCCAGCGATGCGCCCGCCTCGAGCCGGGCCTCGATGAAGAACATCGGCGCGTACACCTTGACCGGCGACCGCTCGCCCCAGGCGGTACCGGCAATCAGGGTCAGCGAGGCGCCGTCGCGCTCGATCCGCGGCAGTTCGGTCGCTTCGTGATGGTGGAACTCCGGCGCAACCTCCTCGTCGCCGGCCGGCAACGCCACCCACACCTGCACGCCGTGCAGGGCATGGCCGGCCTCGCGCTCGGCCGGCGGCGTGCGCTCGGAATGCACGATGCCGCGACCGGCAGTCATCCAGTTCACCGCGCCGGGGCGAATGTCGGCGAGACTGCCGAGACTGTCGCGATGACGGATCGCGCCCTCGAACAGCCAGGTCACCGTGGCCAGGCCGATGTGCGGATGCGGGCGCACGTCCATGCCGCGCCCCGCGGGCAGGCTGACCGGCCCCATGTGGTCGAAGAAAACGAACGGACCGACATGGCGCGCCTGCAGCACCGGCAGCAGACGCCGGACGCGGAATCCGTCGCCCAGGTCGTGCACGCGGCCATCGATCAGCAGGGGATTGGTGTCCATGACATGCGCTCCTCGGGTCGGGTCGTCGACTACATCACCAGGCACGCTGATACTGCAACGGTGTGTGGATCGATGCACCGAGCGCCTTGGCCGCGCGACGAGGAAAGTAGGGATCGCGCAGGCTCTCGCGCGCCTGCAGCACCACGTCCGCGTCGCCGTCGGCGACGATCGCCGCGACCTGCGCAGGTTCGGTCAGCAGGCCGACGGCGCCGGTGGCGACACCGGCCTCTGCGCGGATGCGGCGGGCGAACGGCACCTGGTAACCCGGCTCGACCGGGATCCGCACGCCGGACACCAGGCCGCCGCTGGACACATCGACCAGATCCACCCCCAGCTCGCGAACCTGCCGCGAGAGCGCCACGCTCTGCTCGATGTCCCAGCCGCCCTCGGCCCAGTCGGTGGCCGAAATACGCAGCCACACCGGCAGTGCTTCGGGCCACACTTCACGGATGGCAGCGACCACCTCGCGCACCAGCCGCGTGCGGTTCTCGAAACTGCCACCGTAGCCATCGCTGCGACGGTTGCTGAGCGGCGACAGGAACTGATGCAGCAGGTAACCATGGGCCGCGTGCACCTCGACCAGCTGGAAGCCCGCATCCAGCGCGCGGCGCGCGGCGGTCCGGAAATCCCCGATCACTTTGGCGATGCCCGCCTCATCCAGCGCTACCGGAACATGCCAGCCGGCATCGAACGGAAGGGCCGAGGGTGCAACGGTCGGCCAGGCCCCCTCGTCGACACCGAGCGGGCCGCCGCCCTCCCAGGGACGCTGCGCGCTGGCCTTGCGTCCGGCGTGCGCCAGTTGCACGCCGGCGATGACGCCCTGGGCGCGGATGAACGCGGTGATCGGTGCCCAGGCCTGCTGTTGCGCCTCGTTCCACAGGCCGACGTCTCCGGGAGAAATCCGCCCCTCGGCGGAAACCGCCGTGGCCTCGCTGATGACCAGCGACGCACCACCGACCGCGCGGCTGCCCAGATGCACCAGATGCCAGGTATCGGGCAGGCCATCGGTGGCACTGTACTGGCACATCGGCGCGACCACGAGGCGGTTACGCAGGGTGAGCGAACGCTGCTGCAGCGGTTCGAACAGGGACATCGACGAGCCTCCGGACCTGGGCAAACCGCTGAGCTGCTGGCGCGTGGGACAGGATTCAAGGCTCCGGAAGGAACGATCCGGCGAACGCCACGTTTCCTCAGCGCAACCAGCCGGCGATCCGCCCGGCCACCGCGGCCGGAGCCTTCATCCACGCGAAGTGGTCCGGCGGCCGGCCCTCCAGTGCCTCTGCGCCGAGCACGAGCCTGGTTGGCGTTGCACGCGGCAACTTGGCAAGCAACCACTCCAGCGAGCCAGGCGGCACCAGCCAGTCGTCTTCGAAACGGATGCCCAGCACGGGCAGATCCAGTTGTGCCACCCCCTGCTCAAGGTCGATGTCGAGCCCGCGCGCGGCATAGCGGCCAGTACGCCCGCTGCGTGCCCAGTCGACCGTCACGCCCCGCGCCTCGTTGCCGGCGAAGCCGAGCCGCCGCCCAGGCAGATAGCCGCGCAGCGCAGCCAGCAGCGGTGCTGCACTGTAGGCGATGCGGATCAGCGGGCCGCGCGGAAACATCCGCCAGAACGGAGAACCACTGGCGACCAGCACCAGCCCGGCAAACGACGAAGGGCGCATCGCCGCGAACAGTGTCGCCAGTTGTCCGCCCAGACTGTGACCACCGGCGACCAGGGGCACTTCCGGCCATTGCCGGCGTGCAGCGTCCAGGCTGGCCGCCAGGTCCTGCGACAGCAGTTCGCGATAGCCCCAATCGCTGTGTCGACCGGCCCGCTGATCGCTCGATCCGATACCGCGCCACTCGTGGATCGCCGTGGCCACGCCCTGGCTCGCCAGGTCATCGGCCAGAGCCAGGTAGTGGCGGGCCGGCACACCCATCGCAGGCAGCCACAACACCGCCGCCCGCACTACGCGCTCGTCGGCAGGCGACACCAGCATCAGTTCGGCACGAGCCCCGTCGCCGGATTCGACAGACGACACGCGCAAGGTTGCCGAAGCGGAGAGCGCGTCGCTCATTTCTGCCCTTCCGAGCGCACCAGTCTGACGCCGCCGATGGCCCGGCGGCGGGACGGTCGCGATATGAAGACACGCGCAGGAGGCCGGCACATGCCGACCTCCTGGGCGATACGGAAAACCACCCGGCGGATCAGGCCGGAGATACTTCCTCGGCCTGCAGGCCCTTCTGCCCCTGCACCACCTTGAAGGTCACCTTCTGGCCTTCCTTCAGGCTCTTGAAGCCGGAGCCGGTGATCGCACGGAAATGCACGAACACGTCCGGGCCGCTTTCGCGGCTGATGAAGCCGAAACCCTTGGCGTCGTTAAACCACTTGACGGTGCCACTCTCTCGATCCGACATGACTCACTCCGATTACGCCCCTCGTGACCGGCTGCCCGCCCGCCCGGGCGGCAGTCGACTGGGTCATGCGCAACGCGGGTGACTCGCGCGGGTCTCACGCCGGCGCGGGCCCACCCCGGGCCTGAGCTGACACAGTGAAAAAAGCATAACGGATTTTCGCGTCGTGCAAGCCCCCTCGCCGGCGGCGGTGGCCCGAAACGAGAAAAGCCGGGCATTGCTGCCCGGCTTCTCGGTACGACAGGAGGCTTCCCTGGCGGTCAGGCCGGGGTCACTTCCTCGGCCTGCAGACCCTTCTGGCCCTGCACCACCTTGAAGGTGACCTGCTGGCCTTCCTGCAGGCTCTTGAAGCCGTTGCCGGTGATCGCGCGGAAATGCACGAACACGTCCGGGCCATTGTCACGGCTGATGAAGCCGAAGCCCTTGGCATCGTTGAACCACTTGACGGTACCGGTCTGACGATCGGACATGGATTTTCACTCCGTAGGTTTCTGGAATCGGAACCCGGCCGGCAAAAGCCGGCGGGAACACTGGATTGCGCGGAAATCCTCGGGGGTGAAGCGATGAAGCGGATAGGAATCAGCGGCATCGGGTCACGAGACTCTGGTGACCCCGGCAAACACAGCAACGCGATTATAACCACAGCCGGAAAAACTCCGCGATGCCGTTTTTCCCATGCCTGGCAACCCTTCCGGCATCGCGGGAGCCTGGCGTTCAGGTTCTCCCGACGAGGCGCGTAATCTGGCACCGGCCAGCGTTTCCCCAAGGAGCCCACCATGATATCCCGACGCCTCGCCGTGCACACCCTGCTGCTGCCATGGTTGCTCGCCGCGTGTGCCGGCCAGCCCCACCGCGGCCCGTCGACACGAACCGGGCCGACCGGGGACATCGGGCGCGCCGGGGGAACGGAACCGACCCCGGGCATCGGTATCGAGGCCTGCGACCGTTACCTGGCCAGCTACCGGACCTGCCACCGGGCAGCGGGGATCTTCCCCCCCGGTCAGATCGAGCCCCATTACCGCGAAATGCGCAGCAGCCTGCTGCGCGACTCACTCGATCCGCACATCCGTCCCCAGCTGGCCACCCGCTGCGAAGTGCTGACACGAAGCCTGCGCGAAGCGCTCGACGGCAAGTCCTGTGCAACAGACTCAAGCCAGGTGACCGCACCACGGCGCAACGGCGAGGACGACCGGTCCTGATCAGTGGTTGGCCAACGCGGCCCTGAGCAGCCGCGCGAAGCCGGCCGGTCGCGTCCGGGTCAGCCTCACCGTGGACGTTCCGTGCCAATCGGCCAATCGCTGCAGCGCATCGGCCAACGCATCGGCCAGCTGCGTGTCGCCGTCGACGCCGGGCTCCAGGTACAACGCCTTGATCTCGAACTCTCCTTTCGAACGATGTGCCTTGGCGTCCAGCCGACCGACCAGCGCGCCGCGGTGGAGGACCGGCAACACGAAATAGCCGTACTGCCGCTTCGGCGCCGGTACGTAACACTCCAATGCATAGTCGAAGCCAAACATGCCCTGCAGTCGCTGCCGGTCCCACACCAGCGGGTCGAAGGGCGACAGCACTGCCGTATGCGTGGCGCGCAGCCGACCACCCAGTGCCTTGGCCAGCGCCCCGGCGTGATCGGCGTGGACATAACCCGGCGCATCCCAGCCGGCCACATCCACCTGCAGGACTTCGCCGTCGACCAGCAGAGGCCGCATTTCCCGGTCGGTCACCTGTGGCCGCAAACGGTAGTAGTCGGCGATCCAGCGCGCAGGCACGACACCGAGGGCACGCACGGTGTCGGCGATGAAGTGCCGACGCAGCCCCGCTTCGTCCAGGCCGGTGACCACGCCCGGATCCGGGGGATCCAGTCGCTCGCGCACGCGCGCGGCCAGGTCGTAGACCCGCTGGAATCTATCCCGGCGCAACACCATCAGCTCGCCCAGTGCGAACCAGGCTTCCAGCCAGCGCTTTTCCGGCTTCCACGACCACCAGCCGCCGGCACCACGATCCTCCCGGGCGAAATCGGCCGAACGTACCGGCCCGGTCTGGCCGATACGATCCAGCAGTGCGCGCATCTCCGCGGGATATTCGCGCTGCATGCGTTCGGCATGACGATACGACCAGTGATGTCCACGCCGATGCCGCCAGGCGTCGTGCAACGGGAAATCGGCGGCAGGGACAAAACACGCCTCATGCGCCCAGCATTCCGCCAGGCAGCCGTCGGCCAGCGCCTGCTCCAGCCACTCCGGCGGATACTCGCCGAGTCGGGAAAACAGCACCAGGTAAGGGCTGCGCGCGACGACGTGGATCGTGTCGATCTGCAGCAGCCGCATGCGCAGCACCGCATCCACAAGATCCTGCGGCCGGGCGCGGCGACGCGGCCGGGAAAGAAGCCCCATGGCATGCAACTGAAGCCGCCGGGCCTGGTCCAAGCGGAGCGCTGGCGTGACGGTCTGCGGCCATCCGGCTACAGCAGGTTGAGGTGGCATTGACACGTCCATTGCTAGCGTGACCGGGCGCTCCCCCAGCGACCGAACCTTCGTGGTCCCGCCGCACGATGCGCCCTCCTCATCGATTCTGGCATGGAGTAACGAACATGACATTCCGCAGATACCGGATTCCATTCGTCGCAGCCGCCGCGCTGTTCGCCGCCGGCCAGGCCGTGGCAGCGCAGACCGGCAGCATGTCGTCCCCGCCGCCCGGAAACACCACCGCCACGCCCGACAGCGCGGTGTTCCAGACACCGCAGGGACAGGTCACCATCCGCAGCACCCTGCCTCCGCCCCCCTCGGACAACCCGCCGCCGCCATTCACCCAGCTGGCGGGCAAGAGCAGGTTCATCACGCCCGAGCAGGCGGCGGCCTATCCACCGCTGGCGAACGACTTCGACTACGCCGACAGCAACCGGAACGGCAGGATCAGCGAGGCCGAGTACGCGCGCTGGACCAAGGGCAAGTAGACCGCTGTCGCCCGGACCGGCCGGCCGCAGTAACCTGCGGCCGGCCTTTTCGTGCCCGCGCCCACCAACGACAACGAGATTCCCCGTCATGACGACACCCCTGCCCCGGAAGCTTTCCGCTCCATTCGCCGGCATGCTCGCGCTGGCCGCCGCCGCGGCCCATGCGCAGAATCCGGACCCGATGGACATCCGCGCCTGCACCGCGATCGAAAGCGACTCCCAGCGGCTGGCGTGCTACGACCGCGCCACCGGCCGCGACAACCTGCCGATCGCGCAGAAGCACGGGAACCCTGACGACGTCACGCTGTTCGCCCGGGACACCGGCAGAAAGTCCGATGATGGCAACACCGTGGGCGCCCCCCTGTCGCTGCTGGACTCGCGCTGGGAGCTGGCACCGGAGGCCAAGCTCGGCACCTTCAACATCCGGGGCTACAAGCCGGTGTACGTCATGCCGGTCTTCGTCACCAGCAACCAGAACGACCGGCCGACCAGCCCGAACCCGGTGAACACGGTGTCTGCGCCGATCGCCCTGCAGAACGCCGAAATGAAATTCCAGCTCAGCCTGAAGACCAAGGTCGCGCAGGACGTCTTTGGCGATGCGGGCGGCGATGTCTGGGTCGGCTACACCCAGTCCTCGCACTGGCAGGTTTTCAACAGCCGGCTCTCCCGCCCGTTCCGCGAGACCAACTACGAACCGGAAGCGATGTTGGTGTTCGACACGCACTACGACGTGCTCGGCTGGCAGGGCCGGCTGCTGGGCATCGGGTTCGACCATCAGTCCAACGGCCGCTCCAACCCGCTGTCGCGCAGCTGGAACCGGGTGATCGCCGATGTCGGCTTCGAGCGCCCCGGCTGGACCGTGATGATCCGCCCGTGGTGGCGGATCCCGGAGAGCGCGGCGGACGACAACAATCCCGATATCAGCGACTACATGGGACGCGCCGAGGCGCAGATCGTGCACGAGTGGCACGGGCAGGAATTCGGGCTGCTGCTGCGACACTCGCTGCGCGGTGGCAGCCGCAGCCACGGCGCGGGCAAGTTCACCTGGAGCTTTCCGGTCGCCGGCAACCTGCGCGGCTACATGGAACTGTTCAAGGGATACGGCGAGAGCATGATCGACTACAACCACAACGCCACCTATCTCGGCCTCGGGGTGTCGCTGCTCGACTGGTATTGAGCATTGCGTCGAGCGCAAAGGAAAACGCCGCCCGATGGGCGGCGTTTTTACTTCACCAGGACCGCAACGGCTCAGTGGTGATGGCCGCCCGGACCATGCACGTGACCGTGCTGCTGTTCCTCGGCGGTCGCCTCGCGCACCTCGGTCACCTGCACGTCGAAATGCAGGGTCTGGCCGGCCAGCGGATGGTTGCCGTCGATATGCACCACGCCGTCCTCGATTTTGGTCACGGTGACGTTGATCACGCCCTGCGGGCCGCGCCCCTGGAACTGCATGCCGGGCTGGATGTCCTCCACGCCCTGGAAAGCCTCGCGCGGCACCTGCTGCTCGAGCTCGGCGTGACGCACGCCGTAGCCCTCTTCCGGCGCCACGTCGACCTTGAACTGGTCGCCGACGGTACGGCCAGCCATCTCCTTCTCCAGGCCGGGGACGATCTGGCCGACGCCATGCAGATAGGTGAGCGGCTCGCGACCCGCCGAGCTGTCGATCACGGTGCCCTGGTCATCGGTCAGCGTGTAGTGGAAGGAGACGACGGTCTGGTCGGCAATCTGCATGAGGCTCTCGCATTGAAGTGAAAAAGTGGCGCCGGAACGATGGCGCGAGGCGCAAAGCCTAACAGATCGGCCCGGTCCACCCTGTACAGCGCCGGCCGGATGCCCATACTGGCGGGCATGCATCGATACCCTTGGCCGATCACCGCCCTGCTCTTCCTCGCCCTCTGCCCAGCCCTCGCGCTTGCCGCCGCTCCGTCTGCGCCGTCTCCGGCGACGCCCGCCGCGACGCCCACGGAGCTTGCCAGTCGCATCGACGCGCTGATCGACGCGCCTCGCTTCGGCGGCGCGGACTGGGGTATCGAAATCGTCTCGCTGGACAGCGGCCACACGCTGTACGCGCACCAGCCCGACCGGCTGCTGGAGCCGGCATCCACCGCCAAGCTGTTCACTGCCGCGCTGGTGCTGGAGAAGCTCGGGGCAGACGGACACACGAGCACCCGCCTGCTCGCCCGCGGCCCGGTCGTCCGCGGCCGCCTGCACGGTCCGCTGGTGCTCTACGGCATGGGCGATCCGACGCTGGGCACGGGAGACAGCACCGACTGGGCCGATCGCCTGGCGACCACGCTTGTCGAGCGGGGGATCCGCAGGATCGATGGCGACCTGATCGCCGACGACACCTATTTCCAGGGGCCGCCGATCGGCGCCGGCTGGGAGGTGGGCGACCTGCTCGGCGCCTTTGCCGTGCCTGCCGCCGCACTCAGCGTGCAGGAGAACGCCGCCTGGCTGACCATCACGCCCGGAACCGCCGCGGGCGATGCGGCCGAAGTGGTGCTGGACCCGCCCTTCGCGATTCCAGACATGAGCAGCCGCGTGCTCACCACCGCCGCCGGCAGCCCGCCCGACATCAACCTCTACCGTGCGCCGGGCAGCGACACGCTCTACGCCTTCGGCTCCGTACCGACGGGCGCCGCGACGATGCGCTACCACCTGGCGATGACCGATCCGGCGCGCGTTGCCGGCGAGCTGCTGCGCAATGCCCTGGCCCGTCACGGCATCACCCTGCACGGCCGCGTGCAGGTGCTGCACTGGCCCGAAGAGGACGGCGCCTACCTTGCCGGCGCCGTCGAGCTCGGCCGCGTGGAATCGCCGACGTACGGCGCGATCCTCGAGCGCGGGCTCAAGCGCTCGCAGAACCTTTACCTGCAGAACCTGCTGCAGCTGGCCGGCGTGCAGGCCCGGGCCCAGGCCATCGCCGACGGGACCTCGCCCGACGGTTTCCTTGGCTCCAGCGCCTGGGGGCTGCGTGCGCTCGACGCCCTGCTCAAGGACATCGGCATCGCTCCCACGCAGGCGCGGCTTACCGAAGGCAGCGGGCTGTCGCGACAGAACCTGGTCACCGCGTCGTCGCTGGTTCGCCTGCTGCAGTACATGGCGACCCGGCCGTATGCAGCGACGCTGCGCAACGACCTGCCAGTGGCGGGCGTCGACGGCTCGCTGATTGCGCGCATGCGCGGTACGCCGGCCGAAGGCGAAGTGCACGCCAAGACCGGCTCCATGACCGGGGTGAGCGCGCTGGCAGGCTATGTGACCAGCGCGGGCGGCGAGCGCCTGGCGTTCGCGGTAATCATCAACCACGACGTGCCACCAGACGGCGCGACGTCACCCAGCCGCACGCTGGACGCCATCGCCGAACTGCTGGCGACCTACCGCGGCCGCCCCTGAGCCGTCAGCCCAGGCGCGGCTCGATCTCCCTGGCGATCTTCTCCGGCGTGTCGGTCGGCGCATAGCGACGCACCACCTGGCCCTCGGCATCGACCAGGAACTTGGTGAAGTTCCACTTGATCGCCTCGCTGCCGAGGATGCCCTTGCCTTCCTGCTTCAGCCACTTGTAGAGCGGATGGGCACCGTCGCCATTCACCTCGATCTTGGCGAACATCGGGAAGCTCACCTCGTACCGGGTGCTGCAGAACTGGCGGATTTCCGCCTCGTTGCCCGGTTCCTGGTGACCGAACTGGTCGCAGGGAAATCCCAGCACAACCAGCCCGCGCTCGCGCAGACGTCGCCAGATCGCCTCCAGCCCCTGGTATTGCGGCGTGAATCCGCAACGCGAGGCAACGTTGACCACCAGCAGCGTCTTGCCGCGGAACTCGCCGAGCGAGCGCTCGTTGCCCTCAATGTCGCGGGCGCTGAAATCGTAGATCGTGGTCATGGCCGGTCCGCAGTCGGAAAAGGCGTCAAGCGTGCGCCGAGGGCCCGTTCGTGCGCAAGCAGCGACATATGCATATGAGAAATCGCCAGATCACCCGCTCCTGCGCGCGGGCTATCGTGCCCGCACTTTCGTCCGAGGCGATCCACGATGTCCCTGCTGCTCTCCAGCCTGATGGCGCTGGGCACGCTACTGCTGCTCGCCTGGCCCGGCCTGAAACGGTCTGCGGGCGACGCAGGCTGCGCGCGCAGGCACGACTCAGCCCGCTGATTCGGCGGGAATCTCGAACACCTGCCGCAGGTAGGTGACGTAGGCCGGGTCGTCGCACATGTTCTTGCCGGGGCTGTCGCTGAGCTTGGCGACCGGCTGGCCGTTGCAGCGGACCATCTTGATCACGATCTGCAGCGGCGTCGGGCCGACGTCGTTGGTCAGGTTGGTGCCCACGCCGAACGCGAGCTGGCAGCGCCCCTGGAAGTGCGCGTAGAGCTTCATCACCTGCGGGATGTCCAGGCCGTCGCTGAACACCAGGACCTTGCCGCGCGGGTCGACACGGTTGGCGCGGTAGTGCGCCAGCACCCGCTCGCCCCAGGCGAACGGATCGCCGGAATCGTGGCGGGTGCCGTCGAACAGCTTGCAGAAATACATGTCGAAGTCGCGCAGGAAGGCGTTGAGCCCGTACACATCGGACAGCGCGATGCCGAGGTCGCCGCGGTACTCCCGCGCCCACGCTTCCAACGCCGCCACCTGCGAATCGCGCAGGCGCGGCCCCAGCGCCTGGTGTGCCTGCAGATACTCATGCGCCAGGGTGCCAAGCGGGATCAGCCCGAGCTCGCGCGCCAGCGCGACATTGCTGGTGCCGGCCAGTTGCGCCCCCAGCCGATCGCGCAGCGCGGTCACCACCTCCCGATGCCACTCCCGCGAGAAGCGTCGACGCGTGCCGTAGTCGGCGATGCGGCAATCGGCGTAGCCCGGCGTACCGTGCAACAGCGCGATCTTGGCCGCCAGCCGCTCGCGCCCCGTCGACAGATCGATGCCCGGTTGCGTGTTGCGGAAATACACCTCGTTGACGATCGCCAGCAGTGGCACTTCGAACAGGATGGTGTGCAGCCAGGGGCCGCGGATGTGGATCTCGATCTCCCCCGGCGCATCTGGCGAAGGCTTGAGCTCGACGTACTTGGTGTTGAGCCGGAACAGCTCGAGAAAGTCGACGAAATCGCTCTTGATGTAGCGCAGGCCGCGCAGGTACCGGAGTTCGTCCTCGTCGAAGCGCAGTTGGCACAGCGCCTCCAGTTCGCTGCGGATCTCGTCCAGGTACGGCACCAGGTCTACACCCGGCGTGCGGCACTTGAAGCGGTACTCCACGTGCGCGCCCGGGTACTGGTGCAGCACCACCTGCATCATCGAGAACTTGTACAGGTCGGTGTCGAGCAGCGAGCGGATGATCATCGCCAGATCCGTGGATGGGGAGCGGACATTATCGGTGCGAACGAAGGTGCACCGCGAACCCGGCCCTGAAGACGGGCATAAAAAAACCCCGGAGCGCCAGGGGAGGGGCGGGCCGGGGTTTGTCAGGTCGGCGATCCGGGGGAGGAAGGGGCCGACCCCTCAGCGGTCCGATGCACTGGCCCGCCTCTTGTCGCCGTCTCGGCGATACGACCCTTTAGTGCGGATCGCCCCACCGAAGTTCAAGGCAGCCGGGGAGCGGAAAAAGCATTCATTCAGCTTTGCCGGGTCACTGGCGGAAAAGCCTTTTACATCAGATCCTTCGGCCAGGGCCATGGCCGGGCAATCATGTTTTTCCGGCGCCCGGGACGCTTCCCTGCCGGGCGAGCGCCTGAAGCCTGGCCAGGCGCTGCGCCGATGCCAGGCGTCCGATGGCGGCAACCGCCCGGTAGAACGCCGGCCACTGGTGGTCCACCCGGGCAAACAGCACCGCGAAGGCGCCGGTCCACTGGTCATAGAGTCCGAACGGCAGCAGCCGGGCGTTGTTGATCGGCGCGGCCACCCAGGCGTCGTAGCGCCGGTCGCCCGGGAAGTCGCGGTCGCGCCACGCCGCGTAGTCGCGCCGGAACGCCGCGATGTCGGCCTGCTTGCGCCGCTCCATCGCCGCGGCATCGCCCGGCCGCGCATAGTCCTGGCGCAGTCGCTCGCGCAGGGACAGCACCAGCACGGTGAAACCGTGCTCCATCGCCTGCCCGCGACCATCCGGCGGCGGCAGGCCCCGGGACGCTCGCCACTGGCGCAGTCCCTCGTGCTCGACGAAGGTGGCGAACGACTCGTTGAATGCCGTATCACCCTTGACGTAGACCTGCTGGTGCGCCAACTCGTGGAACAGCGTGCCGGCCAGTTCGTCGTCGTCCCAGCGCATCATCGAGCTGAGGATCGGATCGGCGAACCAGCCCAGGGTCGAATAGGCCGGCACCGGCGACAGCCACACGTCCAACCCCTGCACTCTCAGCATCGCCGCGCGCTGTTGCGCCAGCGCCTCGCGGAAGTAGCCGCGGTAGGCCACGCATCCGGCAACGGGGAAACACTGCGGCACAGCCTCCACCGAGAAGCGTGGTGCGGCAAAGACGTTCCAGGCCACATAGGGCCGGTCCAGCGCTACATAGCTGGTATAGCTGCGGTTGTCCGGCAGATCGAGATGGTCCGAGGCGAAGCGGCGCGCCTGCTCCGCCAGCTCCAGACGCCGCGCCAACGCAGGCGGGGTACGCGGATCCTCCAGCACCTTCGGAATCGATCGGCGTGCGAGCAACAGCGCCGCCTCGCCGTGCGCCACGTGACCGTAGTAGCGGACGGTAGCGCAGCCACCCAGAAGCACCGCCAGCCCCATGCCGGCCAGGCAGCGGCAGACCGACGTCCACCGGCGCCTCATCAGGGCGCCGGCACCGGAAGCGCCGATGGTGCCTCAGCGTCGCCGCTCATCCCGGCTCCGCCGCTGTTCATGCTGCGCGCCCGAATCGTGGCTTCGCTGCGGTGGCCGATAGGCGTGACCGCCGCCCGGACGTGGCCCGCCGTGACGACGGTCGCCATCGTGGTCCCAGTGCCCCCGATGGTCCTCACCGCGCCAGTGGTGGTCGTCACCGCGCCAGCGGTGGCCATCGTGGTCGTAACGCCGGTACCGAGAGCCGCCGTACCACGTGGTGCCGATACCCACGGTCACGCCGCCGGGGTAGTAACCATAGGGGTAATCGTAATAACCGTACCCGTAGGGCGCGTAATAGCCGTTGTCGTACACCGTGGTTGCGCGGCCGTAGTAGGCGCCGCCTCCGTCCGGACCCCGGACATAGCTGTAGCCCGGCGCCACGTAGCAACCAGCCAGCAGCGAGGTCGCCCCGACCAGCACGATTCCCAGCAGCATCTTCCTCATGACATGCCTCCGCGGACACGCCGCGCCGACTGCGCGGTAACACCACGCTAGTCCGTGGCGATGAATGCCTCCTGATCCTGCCTGGCTGGCGCCGGGCGGGGGACTCACAGGCCGCCGGGACGGAGCAGCGCCCCGATGAAATGCGAGAGCACGCGCGGCTCGATGATCAGGGTGAAAGCCACACCGTACGCTGCGCCCCACAGATGCGCGCTGTGGTTGATGTTGTCCTGCCCGCGCCGGTCCATGTAGATCGAATAGGCCGTGTAGAGCACTCCGTAAATGATCGCCGGCATCGGGATCACGAACACGTAGATGCGTGCCCACGGCGCCAGCAGGATGAAGGCGAACAGCACGGCAGACACCGCTCCCGACGCGCCCAGACTGCGGTAGCGCGCGTTGCTCCGGTTCTTCAGGTAGGTCGGCAGGATCGAGACCACCAGACCACCCATGTAGAACAGCAGGAATCCCAGCGAGCCGAGCCGGGCCGCAAAAAACTGCTCCATCAGCCGCCCGAAGAAAAACAGCGTCAGCATGTTGAACAGCAGATGGCCGAAGTCGGCATGCACCAGCCCATAGGTGACCAGCCGGTAGTACTCGCGGCTGCGCTGGATCGCCGGCGGCCACAGCAGCAGGTCGTCCATCAGCTTGCCGTTGTTGAGCGCCATGAAGGAGACCACGCAGGTCACGGCGAGGATGATGAGGGTGATCGTCATGGGTTCCGTCTGTGGATGAAGCGGCTCGCCATCTTGGCCGGAGCCGCGGCAGCTGTCGACCGCCCGCTATCATGGAGGGCTATCGCCCATTCTTGCGCTGCCGACGATGACCACATTCCGCTACCTGCACCTGGACGTGTTCGCCGCCCGCCGCGGCGGCGGCAATCACCTCGGCGTGGTGATCGATGCGGGTGGCTGGACCGACGCCGCCATGCAGGCCTTCGCCCGCTGGACCAACCTGGTCGAGACCACCTTCCTGCTGCCGCCGACCGACCCACAGGCCAGCTACCGCGTCCGCATGTTCACCCCCTACAGGGAAATCGACTTCGCCGGCCATCCGAGCGTAGGTAGCGCGCATGCGGCGCTGACCTGCGGACTGATCGAACCGCACGACGGCCTGCTTTGGCAGGAGTGCCGCGCAGGCCTACTGCCGATCCGGGTGGAAGACCACGACGGGCACCGTCAGTTGCTGCTTCGTTCGCCGGCAGCCGCGGTGCGCGAGTCCGGCGCCGATGCCCACCCACTGCTGCGCCCTGCCCTGGCCGGCGTGGCCAGCGGCCGGCTCGCGCCCGCACTGGTCGAGGGTGGACGCCGATGGTGGGTGGTCGAATGCGCGGACGAGGCTGCGTTGCGCCGATGGCAGCCGGATCACGCAGCGATCGGTGCGCTGGGCAAGGCCACCGACAGCATGGGCATCTGCGCCTTCGCACGCAGCGAAGCGGCCGGACACCAGCTCGTGGTGCGCGCGTTCGCCTCCGGCGCCGGCATCACCGAAGATCCCGCCTCCGGCGCCGCCAACGGCCTGCTTGCCGCCTGGCTGGTACAGGCCGAACCGCACGGCCCGCTGGCGCGCGGTTATGCAGTCAGCCAGGGGCGCGAAATCGGCTACGACGCGCGACTGCTCGTGCGCATCGACGACGATGGCGCGGTGTGGGTCGGTGGTCGCACGAACACGGTCGTCGACGGCCACCTGGCGTGGGATGCGAACACATGAGCGCCCCACAGATCTGGGTCGATGCCGACGCCTGCCCGGTGCCCGTGAAGGAGATCCTGTTCCGCGCCGCCGAGCGTACGCAGGTGCAGGTCACCCTGGTCGCCAACCAGGCGCTGCGCACGCCGCCCTCGCGTTTCGTGCGCAGCCTGCAGGTGGCAGGCGGCTTCGACGTGGCGGACAACGAGATCGTCGCGCGGGTCGCCGCGGGCGACCTGGTGGTGACGCAGGACATCCCGCTTGCTGCGCGGGTACTCGAAAAGGGGGCGCAGGCGGTGAATCCGCGCGGGGTACCCTTCACCCCCGACAGCATCGCCCAGCAGCTGTCGATGCGTAACTTCATGGAGGAGTTGCGCGGCGCCGGGGTGGATACCGGCGGACCGTCCGCCTTCCATCCGCGCGACCGCCAGGCGTTCGCCAACCAGCTCGACATCTGGCTCAACCGTCGCCCCTCGCGCTGAACGCCCGCCCGGTACCGGTAGGAGCCCGCTCGCGGGCGATGCTGTTGCTCCTGATCTAGACCTAAAGCAAAAGCATCGCCCGCGAGCGGGCTCCTACGCGTCGGCGTCGCTCAGACATCCTCGCCTCCGTCGAGGCCTGCCCGGCGCGCGGCGACCAGCGCCAGCGCGGACCAGTCCAGATCCTCGCCCCCGTGGGCCAGCGCGTCGAGGAGGCCGTCGCGCAGCACGCCGGCAAACGGCAGCGGCACCCGCCTGCCCTCGCCTGCGCTCAACGCCAGACCGACATCCTTGAGACCCAGCGGCATGGCGAAGCCGGCCGGGCTGAAACGCTGTTCGGCAATCAGCTTGCCGTAGCCCTGGTAGGCCGGCGCGGCGAACAGCGTGGAGGTCATCACTTCGAGAAAGTCGGCCGCGCCCACGCCATAGGCGCGGGTAAGCGTGGCGGCCTCGGCCATGCTTTCGATCGCCGAGGCGAGCATGAAGTTGCCAGCGATCTTCACCACGTTGGCGCGCACCGGATCCTCGCCCAGCGGCCAGGTCCTTGCCCCCATCGCATCAAGCAATGGCTGAACCTTCCCGATCGCGGCAGGCTTGCCCGCGGCCACGATATTGAGCTTCGCGGCAGCCGCCATGTCCGGACGCCCGAACACGGGAGCGGCCACGTAGTCGATGCCACGTGCCGCGTGCGCGGCGGCCAGTTCCTGCGCCAGCGCCACCGAGATGGTGGCGTGGTTGACGTGCACCGTGCCCGGATCCATCGCATCGAGCAGGCCGCTGCCCAGGAACACCGCGCGCACTGCCTGGTCGTTCGCCAGCATCGAGCACACGGCGTCACCCAGCACTGCGCGATCGGGCGTCCTGGCCAGCTTCGCACCCAGCGCCAGCAGCGGCTCGGCCGAGGCTTCCGAACGGTTCCAGACCGTGACGGCGTGACCGGCTGCGACCAGGTTGCTGGCCATGGCGCTGCCCATGGATCCCAGTCCGATGAATCCGACTTTCATGCAATGTGCTCCGCGGCGAATGCTCAAAAGGTGGATGAGACCACCACCGGCGTTCAGTGGACGCGAAGCCGGTAAGCGAAGGAAGCGCCAACCGGGGAAACGCAGCGTTTCTCAGCCGGCCACTTCGCCGGCCGCATGACCGGAGGCCCAGGCCCACTGGAAGTTGTAGCCACCGAGCCAGCCGGTGACGTCGACCACCTCGCCGATGAAATACAGGCCGGACACCCGTTTCGATTCCATCGTCGACGACGAGAGCTCGTTCGTGTCGACACCACCCAGGGTGACCTCGGCGGTGCGGTAGCCCTCGGTGCCACTGGCCACCATGGGCCAGTCGTGCAGCTGGCGACCGATGTCGACCAGTTCCGTCTCGCGGAACTGTCGCATCGGTTTGCTGGAAAACCACACCTCGCACAGCCGCTGCGCCAAGCGCTTGGGCAGCAGGTCACCCAACACATTCTTCAGTTCGGCCGCCGGACGCTCGCCACGCTGCGCCACCAGCCAGTCACCGATGTCGATCTCGGGCGAGAGGTCCAGGCGCAGGTCGTCGCCGGGTTGCCAGTAGCTGGAAATCTGCAGGATTGCCGGTCCGCTCACACCGCGATGGGTGAACAGCAGGCCGGCACGGAAGCTGCGCTTGCCCACGCGCGCCTCGCTCACCGGCAGCGCGACGCCGGCCAGGTCCTGATAGCGCTCCTGATGCTTGCCGCTGAGGGTCAGCGGTACCAACCCGGCCCGCACCGGCAACACCGTGTGACCGAACTGGCGCGCCAGCTCGTAGCCGAAGCCGGTGGCGCCCAGGCTGGGAATCGACAGGCCACCGGTGGCAACCACCAGCGAGGTCGCCTGCACCGGCCCCTCGGCTGTCTGGACGAGAAAACCCTCTTGTGACTTCGCCACCTGGGTCACCGCGCAATTGATGCGCACCTCCACGCCGGCCGCCGCGCACTCGTCCAACAGCATGCGCACGATCAGCTTGGACGACTCGTCGCAGAACAGCTGGCCGAGCTCTTTCTCGTGGTAGCGGATGCCGTGCTTCTCCACCAGCGCGATGAAGTCCCACGGCGTGTAACGCGCCAGCGCGGACTTGGCGAAGTGCGGGTTGGCGGAGAGGAAGTTGGCCGGCGTGGTGCCCAGGTTGGTGAAGTTGCAGCGCCCACCGCCCGACATCAGGATCTTCTTGCCCGCCCGGTTGGCGTGATCGACCACCCGCACGCGCTTGCCGCGCTGGCCGGCAGTGATGGCGCACATCAGCCCGGCCGCGCCCGCGCCGATCACCAGCACGTCGACCTTCATGGGCGAAGTCCCGGGAGCATGGACGGCAGAGTGAACGACGGAATCGGGTTATTGGACATGCATGCACTGGATTCCGGCTTGCGCCGGAATGACGGCAGAGGGAGGCGGCCGCGGATTATCCCACGCGCGACTGGCTTACACTCGCTCCTTTCCCGCAGCCCGAGATGTTGCCATGCCCTCATTCGACGTGGTCTCCGAAGTCGACAAGCACGAACTCACCAACGCCGTGGACCAGGCCAACCGCGAACTCACCACGCGCTTCGACTTCAAGGGCACGAACGCCAAGTTCGAGCTGGACGATTTCGTCATCACCGCCACCGGCGCCAGCGAGTTCCAGCTCAAGCAGATGCGCGACATCCTCACCACCCGCCTGGCCACCCGCAAGATCGACCTGCGTGCCCTGGAGACGGCCGATCCGGAAACCAACCTCGCCGGCTCGCGGCAGAAGATCACCGTCAAGCAGGGCATCGAGCAGGCTGCGGCAAAGAAACTGATCGCCGCGATCAAGGCCGCCAAGATCAAGGTCGAGGCACAGATCAACGGCGAGAAGCTGCGCGTCACCGGCAAGAAACGCGACGACCTGCAGGCCACCATGGCCCTGCTTCGGCAGACCGACGTCGGCGTGCCGTTGCAGTTCGACAATTTCCGCGACTGAGTCGGCCCTCAGGCCGCGCCGCGACGCCGCAACAACCGGCGCCCGATCCAGGGCGCCAGCGCCACCGCCACGCAGGCCATCGACACTGCCCACGACAGGATCTCCCACGGCAGCAGCGGGTGGGGATGGTCGCTCGCGATGCAGGCCACCAGTGCCCCGGTCAGCGCCGAGAAGAACTGCACCAGCTCCACCCAGTACAGCACCGGCACCGGCTGCAGCCGCAAGGGCAGCTGGACCTGGATCTGACGCCGGGCAAACCAGCCAGGTACGCGCAGCACCAGCTGCACCAGGAGAAGGGCGACGGCCACCTGGTAGAGCGTCGCGTGCCAAGGGACATGGATGCCATGGCGTTCGTCATGGCGGCAGGCGAATACCGCGAGCGTCACCAGCGCGTTGAACAGGACGAGACGTGCGACCCCGCGGCGCGATGCATACGGGATCACCCGCAGGCGGCCGTCACGCACCTCCGATGCCCTGGGCGGTAACCAGCGATAGCCCTCGCCGTCTTCGCCGACAATGCCGATCATGCGGCCGCCTCAGACCTGGCCAGCCACGATGTTCACCGTGACCGCGATGATGAACACGTTGAAGAAGAACGCGATCACGCTGTGCAGAAGCACGATGCGGCGGATTTCCCGACTGCTGATCTGCACGTCCGACACCTGGAACGTCATCCCGATCACGATCGAGAAATAGGCGAAATCCCAGTAGTCGGGCTGCCCCTTGCCGGGAAACTCCAGGCCCTGATGCTGGCTGCCGTAGTCACCGTAGAACCCGTGCGCGTAGTGCAGCGCAAACATCACGTTGATGAACAGCCAGGACAACACGATGCTCGCGCCCGCCACCACCAGCGACAGCACACCACCGCTCTTGGCCACGTGCAGTTCGGTGGCCAGTGCCACCATCACCACGGCGGTGATGCCGATGGAGCTCCACAGGATGCCCCAGCGTCCGGCATCCTGCAGTCGCGCCTGCTGGCGCATGCCGGCCGTGCTCGACCGGTTGAACATCAGCAGCATGCCGAGCAGGAATGTCACCGCGCCAAGGTCGAATCCCCCCAGCAGCGCGGGAGCCGGCGCCATGCCGCCGGCGTACAGGCACGCGGAGGCCAGCAGGAACACCCCTGTCGACAGGCTCAGCCGTGGACGCACGCGAAGCGAGCGCAGCGGACGCCAGCGCTTCGCCGGTGATTTCACGGGGTCATCGTTCATGGCATGCCCACACGACCAGGCTCATGCCAACAACCCGGCGACAGCGGCATGGCGATGCGCCCATGCCGCCGCGTAAGAGCAGGCCGGGCGGACCCGCCATCCCCGCCGCCCCGCCACCTCGAACGCAGCCGCAACCAGCGCGGCAGCCATGCCGAGCCCGCGCACGGCCGGAGGTACGCCTGTGTGGTCGATGGTCATCAACGGAGGCGACGCCTCTGTGTCCAGCAGATAGGTCAGGATGCCGCGATGACCGTCATGCACGGTCTCGAACAGGCAGGCATCCTCATCGTGCTTGACCGCAAATCCCTCTGACATGGCCTCTCCCGGCAGTCGGTGCACCAAGCATACGACCGGCGCGGTCGGCCGGCCGCACGTCGCGAGGGAACGGCAGGCGCAACATGTTGCCCGGTCAGCCGGCAGTTAGCGACTGCTCGCCCGGGGACCCGCCGGACGGGTCGATGATCCCCGGGTCCCTGGGCATCCCATCAGGGCGCCTCGATACGCGCAAGCCGCATTGCTCAAGCCACCTGGCGCGCAGCCTGCCGGCGTGCGCGCACCGCATCGGCCAGCCGGGCCAGCACCTCGACCGAGCGATCCCAGTCGATGCAGCCGTCGGTAATGCTCTGGCCATAGGTCAGCGACTCGCCCGGCACCAGATCC
This sequence comes from Dyella ginsengisoli LA-4, assembly GCF_000334915.1. Lineage (GTDB taxonomy): Bacteria > Pseudomonadota > Gammaproteobacteria > Xanthomonadales > Rhodanobacteraceae > Dyella_A > Dyella_A ginsengisoli_A. The sequence goes on from NZ_AMSF01000015.1 coordinate 305,129, forward strand.
TGGCGACCGGCCACCAGATGGCTCTCCACCATAACCCCGATGATGCGCGACTCGCCTGCGGCGATCTGGCCAGCGATGTCGGCGACCACGGACGGCTGGTTCTCCGGCTTCTTGCTGCTGTTGGCGTGGCTGGCGTCGATCATCAGCCGCGGCACCAGTCCGTTCTTGCCGATCGCCGCGCACGCCGCCCCGACACTGGCCGCATCGTAGTTCGGTGCGCTGCCGCCACGCAGGATCACGTGACAGTCGCCGTTGCCGGCCGTGGTGGCGATGGCGGTGCGACCGTCCTTGGTCACGGCCAGGAAATGATGCGGCTGCGAGGCGGCCACCACGGCGTCCACCGCGATCTTCACGTTGCCGTCGGTGCCGTTCTTGAAGCCCACCGGACACGACAGACCCGAGGCCAGCTCGCGGTGCACCTGGCTTTCGGTGGTGCGCGCGCCGATCGCCCCCCAGCTCACCAGGTCGGCGATGTACTGCGGCGTGATCATGTCGAGGAACTCGCAGCCGGCCGGCACGCCCAGCTCGTTGATGCCGATCAGCAGGCCGCGCGCCAGCCGCAGGCCGCGATCGATGCGGAAGCTGCCGTCCAGGTCCGGATCGTTGATCAGCCCCTTCCAGCCCACCGTGGTGCGCGGCTTCTCGAAATACACGCGCATCACGATCTCCAGCGCGTCGGCGTGCTTTTCGCGCTCGACGGCCAGGCGCTGGGCGTATTCGATGGCGGCCCGGGTGTCGTGGATGGAGCACGGGCCAATCACCACGGCGAGGCGATCGTCACGTCCCTGCAGGATGGCGTGCAGCCGCTCCCGGCTGCGGGCGACGGTGCGGTGTGCGGCTTCCGGATCGGCGCAGTCGCCGATCACTTCGGCGGGTGTGGACAGGCGCTTCAGCTCGCGGATGCGCAGGTCGTCGGTAACGGTGCTCATGGTGCGGGTCCTCGTGTCGGAGTTCCGGGCGACCATGAAAAAAGCCGCCAGGGTTGGGCTGGCGGCTTTCAGGATTCGGTGGGATCGGTGTTCTGCTTACGATCGCGCCCCTGGCTCCGCCTGTGGCCTCGGATAGCCATAAAACCAAGCAAACCAGCGGGCGGTGCGAATCGTCATGTGGCTAGGGATACCACAACCGACGGCCGATGCAAACGTCGGAAATGGCATAAGCGCGGCCCCGCCACTGGCCGGGAGGCGGACACGCATTGCCGCAAGCGCCCGCCGGCACTCGACGGCGCCGCTAAGATGCATGCCATGCCTACCGCCCTGCACCTCGTCACGCGACCGGCCCAGGCGGCGATCCGCCGCTGGGTGGCGGGCGCGTTCCCGCGCAACGGTGGCGGTACGGTCGACTACGACGCGCCGGTGGGCGATCCCGGCCTGTTCGATCCGGACGGCGCCACCTGGCGCATCCATGCCGACTTCCCCGGCATGCTCGCCGGCGGCCTGGCCGCGCTGATGCTGCAGACGCTGCATCCGCTGGCGCTGGCGGGGGTGTGGGATCACTCCAACTTCCGCGAGGATCTGCTCGGCCGGCTGCGCCGGACGACCACCTTCGTCGGCGGCACCACCTACGCGCCCCGCGCGTCGGCGCAGGCATTGATCGAACGCGTGCGGCATATCCACGATCGCGTCCGCGGCACCACCGAGGATGGCCGCCCCTACGATGCCAACGACCCGGCCCTGCTCACCTGGGTCCACGTGACCGAGGCCTACAGCTTCCTGCAGGGCTACCGCAGATACAGTCACATCGACCTGCCGGGCGGAGCGGCCGACCGCTACTTCGACGAGTGCCGCCGGGTGGCCGAAGCGCTGGGGGCGCGGGATGTGCCGCGCAGCGAGGCCGAGGTCGACGCCTACTTCCGCGCCGTGCGCCCCACGCTGGCCTACACCGAACGCACCCGCACCGTGCTGGACATCCTGGCCCAGGTACGGTTGCCGGTGCCGGTCGCCTCGCTGTCGCGCGACGTGTTCCTGCACGCAGGGGCCGCGCTGTTGCCCGAATGGGCGGTCCGGATGCTGCGGAGGACCCCGGCCCAGCGGGCCAGGGCACGGATGGCCGCGCATGCGCTGTGGTCGATGGCGCCGGTATTCCGGCTGGCCCTGACCGAGGGCATCGCCGCGCATGCGTGCCGCCGGGTCGGGCGCGACCCACGCGAACTGCATCGCTGGTGACCGGTGCTCCCGCCCGGACTCAGGCGGCGGTCTCCCCCGACATCACGCGATTGCGCCCGGCCCGCTTGGCCGCATAGAGCGCGGCATCGGCACGACGGCGCAGCACGGTCATGTCCCATCCGCCCGGCCCGGCCACGGCAGTACCGATCGACACCGTGAGACGGACCGGTTCGCCGTTGATCACCAGCGGGGAGTTCTCGACCGTGGCGCGGATGCGCTCGGCCAGCGCCAGCAGACCGGCCTCGTCGACGCCCGGCGACAGCACCAGAAACTCCTCGCCACCGACCCGGCCGACGATGTCGCCGCTGCGAAGCATGCTCTGGATGTGGCCGACCAGGGCCTGCAGGACCTTGTCGCCGCCATCGTGGCCGAAGCGATCGTTGATGTACTTGAAGTGGTCCGCGTCGAGCAGCAGCACGCCGACCGAGCCTCGCCACCCCCTGGCTTCGGCCAGCATCCGGTCGGAGGCCTCGCCCATCGCCCGCCGGTTGGCCACGCCGGTCAGTGGATCGATCCGCGCCAGGTCGTGCAGCTCGCGACGCAGGATCTCGTTGTAGAGCAGCAGGAAGCCGATGCTGGCGAACAGCGGCTGCATGCCCGACAGCAGCACGTAGAACACGTTCACCGGCGTCGGCGTGGCCACCTGGTCGGGCGGGTGGGAGCCCAACCACAGCGAACCGTTGCGCCACAGCAGCAGGGCCAGCTCCAGCAGGTAGACCCACAACAGCACGCATCGGGCACGCGTGTCGCGATCCCGGCAACCGCCGCGCAAGGCCTCGACGTTGAGCAGCACGTTGCCCAGGATCGCGCACGATCCCCACAGCACGCGCAGCCGGTAGTCGGGGTAGACCGCACCCAGCCAGGAAACGCCGGCCCAGCCGAGGAAACCGATCGTCGCCGCCGTCTTCAGCCGCAGCGGCTCGCCGAGCAGCTGGCGGATGGCCACCACCACCATGCCCTGGGCGAGCAGGTTGAGGGCGTTGCCTCCGACCACCAGCGCGGAGGGGGAGATGAACGCCTGCAAGGCCAGCAGGCCGTAGCCGGAGGCCTCCACCGCCAGCGCGAGCGCGCGCAGCCGTATCGCCGCCAGCGCCCGGTCGTTGCCGCTGTGGGTTCCCACCCAGAGCATGAGACCCAGCGCCAGGGCCTGCACCGCATTGAGCAGAGACAGTGTTTCGACTTGAACCGGCATCCCCTCTCCCCGCCCGACTGGCCTCATATGCCGCCGCATCGCACGGCGCGATAGTACCTGCCGGGCCTGCCTCCGTGCACGGCGTCGCCCCCCCGGAACGCATCCAGGGCTTTGACAGTCCGCGGGGATTGGCTACTTTCGCCGCGGAGACACTCACCGGACCCCGGATGGCCACGCTCATTCCTTCCCGCAACAGCTGCCTGCCGCGCATGACCGGCGGCGAGAAACGCGTCTCCGAGCGCCTGGAGCAGAAGCTCGAGGACGACTACCTGATCTGGTACGACGTCCCGGTCGGCCCCAAGCAGCGCCATCCCGACTTCGTCATCGTGCATCCGCGCCGCGGCCTGCTGGTGCTGGAGGTGAAGGACTGGAAGGCCGAGACCCTGCAGCAGGTCGACAGCACCCAGGTCACCCTGCTCACCGACCGCGGCACGGTGAAGGAAAACAACCCGCTGCTGCAGGCACGCGCCTATGCGCTGGAGATCGGCGTGGCGCTGCAGAAGGATCCGGCGCTGCACTTCCCGCCGGGCCATCGCCACGCCGGCAAGCTGGTGATGCCGTGGGGCTGGGGCGTGGTGCTGGCCAACATCAGTCGCAAGCAGTTCGACGAAGGCGGACTGGACGCGGTGCTGCCATCACACCTGGTGATCTGCCGCGACGAGATCTACGAGTCGGTGGAAGCCGAGGCGTTCCAGGAGCGGCTGTGGGCGATGTTCCCGCAGGTGTTCCCGGTGGCGCTCACCCTGCCCCAGCTCGACCGCGTGCGCTGGCACCTGTTCCCGGAGCTGCGCGTCGATCCGGGCTCGGGCCAGTTCGGCCTGTTCCCGGCCCAGGCGGATGAGCCGGGCAAGGCGATCGAGATCCCCGAACTGGTCAAGGTGATGGACGCGCAGCAGGAGCAGCTGGCGCGTTCGCTGGGCGATGGCCATCGCCTGATCCATGGCGTGGCCGGCTCGGGCAAGACGATGATCCTCGGCTTCCGCGCGCTGCAGCTGGCTCGGACCATGGCCAAGCCGATCCTGGTGCTCTGCTACAACAAGACCCTGGCCGGACGGCTGGACCAGCTGGTCGGCGAGCGCGGCCTGTCGGACAAGGTGCAGGTCTACAACTTCCACCGCTGGTGCCGGCAGATGCTCACCGCCTACCACGTCGACCTGCCGACGAAGGAAGGCAAGAGCACCGACGACTTTTTCGCCGAGATGGTCGAACGGGTGATCGCCGGGGTCGACCGCGGACAGATCCCGCGCTTCCAGTACGGCGCCGTGCTGGTGGACGAAGGCCACGACTTCGAGCCGGACTGGTACAAGCTGATCGTGCAGATGGTCGACCCCAGCACCAACTCGCTGCTGGTGCTGTACGACGACGCGCAGAACATCTACGGCCGCGACGACCGCCGCAAGTTCACCTGGAAGGAACTGGGCGTGCAGGCGCAGGGCCGCACCACCATCCTCAAGCTCAACTACCGCAACACGCTGGAGATCCTCTCGGTCGCCCGTGGCTTTGCCAGCGACCTGCTGATCGAGCGGATCGGCGAGGACGACGGCGTGCCGCTGATCGCGCCGCAAAGCGCCGGCCGCCGCGGCCCGGTGCCCGAGCTGATCCGCACCGACACTGCCGGCGACCAGCTCACCGTGCTGATCCAGTGCCTGCGCGACGAGGCGGCCCATGGCCGGCCGCTGTCGGACATGGCGGTGATCTTCCGCAACCAGTGGGAGGGCGAGAAGCTGCACGAGGCGCTCAAGCGCGAGGGTATCGCCAGCCGGCTGGCCGAAGGCGATGGCAAGCGCGCACTGTTCCTGGTCGAGGATGCCGTGCGGCTGGTCACCATGCACTCGAGCAAGGGCCTGGAGTTCCCGGTGGTGTTCATCCCCGGCCTCGGATCGCTGCCCAAGCCCGGCAAGGACGAGGCCGAGGAGGCCCGCCTGCTCTACGTGGCGATGACCCGTGCGACCGAACGACTGGTGCTGATCCACCACGAGGACTCGATATTCAGCCAGCGCATCCGCAACGCGATCAACGAGGTGCAGGGACAGCTGCAGGCGCTGGAGTGAACCGGCGCAACGCCCCGCGGCCCGGGGATTCCCCCGACCTGTGTGCACCGGACACCGCTTGGACTGCCCCGCTGCACACCCCACTTCGGCGGTATCGCCAAACGCAGGAGCCGTGATGACCCGCTTTGACCTCACCCCGCCCACCGACGCCCAGCGCGAGGCGATCACCGCCGGACTGACACCGGACGAGTGCCGCGTGCTGCTGCAACACGGCACCGAGGCGGCGTTCTGCGGCGTGTTCCTGGACAACAAGAAGGACGGCGTCTACACCTGCCGCTTCTGCGGGCTGCCGCTGTTCCGCTCCAACGCCAAGTTCGATTCCGGCACCGGCTGGCCGAGCTTTTTCGCCCCCTACGACGACGCCCACCTGCGCTACATCCGCGACACCAGCTACGGCATGGTGCGTACCGAGGAAGTCTGCGCCCGCTGCGGCAGCCACCTCGGCCACGTGTTCCCGGACGGTCCGCCGCCCACCGGCCTGCGTCACTGCCTGAATTCGGTGGCGCTGGATTTCACCGAACAGGACGACGCCCTGCCAGACCTGCTGCAACGGGGCGCACCGGAAGGCCTGCCTGACGCAGGCTGAGCCGGTGCGGACCGCACGGCCGGCTACACTCCCAAATCGCTCTCACCTACAGGATCAACCATGCGCCGACTGCTCTGCCTGCTTCCGCTCCTGCTCACCGCCTGCTCGTCGCAGCACGCCGCACCCGCCGCCGACATCCCCGCGATGCAGAGCATCGACACCGTGGTCGGCACCGGCCCGGTGGCCAAGGCCGGTGACACGGTGGAGGTGAACTACACCGGCTGGCTGTACGACCCGAAGGCACCGGACCATCACGGCAAGAAGTTCGACGCCTCGCAGGACCACGGTGGCACCCTCACCTTCCCGCTCGGCGCCGGGCAGGTGATCAAGGGCTGGGACGAGGGCGTGGCCGGCATGCACGTGGGCGGCAAGCGCACGCTGCTGATCCCCTCGTCGATGGGCTACGGCAGTCGCGGCGCGGCTGGCGCGATCCCACCGAACGCCGCGCTGGTGTTCGACGTGGAGCTGGTCAGCATCAAGTGATCGCGATGGCCCCGGCCGGATCGGCCGGGGCCATGACTTCCTGCACGGTTGCCGCCGGGAGCGTCCCGCTACGGTCGTGGGCTTTCCCCGCAAGGACCCCACCGTGCGCCACGTACTTTCCTGCGCCCTGCTCGCCGCGCTCGCTGCCGGCACTCCCGCCCTCGCCTTCTGCGCCGACCAGCCGGCCAAGGCCGATACCACCGCTCCTGCCGACAAGGCCTTCCACCTTCCTCCGCTGCCAGCCGACGCGCACGTCACGCAGACCGCGCAGGTCGACGGTCGCACGCTGAAGTACACCGTCACGGTGGGCTCGCTGCCGGTGCGCAACGGGAAGGGCGAGGTGACCGGCGAGGTCGTCTACACCGCCTACACCATGCCCGGCAAGGATCGCCCGGTGACCTTCGCGGTCAACGGCGGCCCGGGCGCCTCCTCGGTCTACCTCAATTTCGGCGCGATCGGCCCGAAGCGGGTGAACTTCGGCGTGGCCGGTGCCAACCCGTCCGACCCGGCCACCCTGCACGACAACCCCGGCACCTGGCTGGGCTTCACCGACCTGGTCTTCATCGATCCGATCGGCACCGGCTTCAGCCGCGCGCTGGTGGACGACAAGGAAGCCACCAAGCTTTTCTACAGCACCGACAACGACATCAAGTACCTCTCGCGCATCGTCTACGACTGGCTGGTGAAGAACGGCCGCATGGACTCGCGCAAGTACCTGGTCGGCGAGAGCTACGGCGGCTTCCGCGGCCCGCGCATGACCGACTATCTGCAGACCCAGCTCGGCGTGGCGATGAACGGCCTGGTGCTGGTGTCGCCTTACCTCGACCCGGCCGCCTCGGACGACGAGAACGTCTCGCCGCTGCCGTGGATGCTCACCCTGCCCTCGATCGCCGCGGCGAACCTGGAGCGCGAGCACAAGCTCACCGCCGAGGCGATGGCGCCGATCGTCGACTACACCCGCACCACCTACGCCACCACGCTGATGCAGGGCCGCAGCAATCCGGCCGCCACCGCAGCGATGATCAACAAGGTCACCGAGCTGACCGGGCTGGACCCGCTGTTCGTCAAGCGCTCCGGCGGGCGCATCGAGACCCAGGCGTACCTGCGCGAGATCTACCGCGCCGAGGGCAAGCTGGGCAGCCGCTACGACTCCAACGTCACCGCCTGGGATCCGTTCCCGACCGCGCCGCAGCAGGAAACCGGCGACCCGATCCTCAACGGCATCATCGCCCCGACCACCACCGCGATGGTCAACTTCGTCACCAAGACCGTGGGCTGGAAGATCGACGCGCGCTACAACGCGCTCAGCTACCAGGTGAACCGCCTGTGGCACCAGGACAAGGACGCCAACCGCGGCTCGGTCAACGAGCTGCGCGAGTCGGTGGCCAACGATCCGGGGCTGCGCGTGCTGATCGCGCACGGCTGGGACGACCTGTCGTGCCCGTTCATGGCCTCGGTGCTGATCGTCGACCAGATGCCTGCGATGGGCGACCCGACCCGCGTGCAGGTGAAAGAGTACCCCGGCGGCCACATGTTCTACGCCCGCCCGGACAGCCAGCGCGCACTGCGCAACGACGTCGAGAAACTCTACGGCGTGAAGTGATCCGCCGCGCCGCGCCGGTCCGCCGGCGCGGCGCTTCATGTCGCATCGACGCCACCCGGGGCACGCTGATGGGCAGACGCGGCGCTTGCCGCCTCGCCCGCTCCGTCCCGGCGCTCCGCTTCCGCGGACCGCGATGCCGGACGGCCATCCATGCGGCGTGTCGACCTCTCCGCGCGACGTGCCGCCCGCCGGAGCCCGTCGCATGTGGCGCCAACTCTTCTACGCGCTGTCCGTCCTGGCGATCCTTGCCGTCGCCGCCCTCGTTCCGTTCCATCCCGAGGCCGCCTGGGCCTTCGCGGTGATCCTGCCGCTGGTCGCGCTGGGGCTGTACGACATCGCCTCGCCGCGCAACGTGCTGGGCAACTACCCGATCATCGGGCACCTGCGCTACATCATGGAGTTCATCAGTCCGGAGATCCGCCAGTACTTCCTGGAGGACGACAAGAGCGGGCGCCCGTTCAACCGCCAGCAGCGCGACCTGGTCAAGTCGCGCGGTGCCGGCAGCAGCGGTACGCATCCGTTCGGCACCGAGTACGACGTGTTCGCCTCCGGCTTCGACTTCGCCGTGCACTCGATCTCCGTCAAGCAGGTGCCGAAGACCGCCGAGCGCATCACCGTGGGCGGGCCGCAGTGCCGCCAGCCCTATGACAGCTCGCGCCTGAACATCTCGGCGATGAGCTTCGGCGCACTGTCCAGCCACGCGGTGCTGGCGATGAACAAGGGCGCAGCCATGGGCGGCTTCGCGCAGGACACCGGCGAGGGCGGCCTCACGCCCTACCACCTGGAACACGGCGCCGACGTGATCTGGGAGATCGGCTCGGGCTACTTCGGCTGCCGCACCAGGGACGGCCGCTTCGACGACGAGGACTTCCGCCGCAAGGCCGCCGATCCGCACGTGAAGATGATCGAGATCAAGCTGTCCCAGGGCGCCAAGCCCAGCCACGGCGGCATGCTGCCAGGGGCCAAGGTGAACGCCGAGATCGCGCGCATCCGCGAAGTGCCGGAGGGCGAGGACTGCCTGTCCCCGGCCGCGCATCCGGAGTTCGACACGCCACGCGGCCTGCTCGCCTTCGTCGCCCGCCTGCGCGCGCTGTGTGGCGGCAAGCCGGTGGGCTTCAAGCTGTGCATCGGCCGGCGCAGCGAGTTCCTCGGCATCTGCAAGGCGATGCTGGACACCGGCACGCTGCCGGACTTCATCACCGTGGACGGCGCCGAGGGCGGCACCGGCGCGGCGCCGGTGGAGCTCTCCGACCGGCTCGGCCTGACCATCAACGAGGCGCTGCCGTTCGTGCACGGCGCGCTGGTCGGCTGCGGCCTGCGCGACCGGATCCGCCTCATCGCCAGCGGCAAGGTGGTCACCGGCTTCGACATGGTGCACAAGATCGCCATCGGCGCGGACATCTGCAACGTGGCGCGGCCGATGATGTTCGCCGTCGGCTGCATCCAGGCGCTGCGCTGTCACACCAATACCTGCCCCACCGGCGTGGCCACGCAGGACCAGCGCCGCGCCCGCGCGCTGAAGATCGACGAACGCGCCGAACACGTGCGCAGCTACCACCGCGCCACCGTCGACAGTTTCATCGAGATCACCGGTGCGATGGGCGTGGCCCACCCCGACCAGCTCACCCCGCAGCACATCCTGCACCGCATGCCCGACCAGCAGGCGCGCGACTACGGCCAGCTGCACTGCTACCCCGCGCCGGGGGCGCTGCTGTCCGGGACCGTGCCGGAGCCGTTCGCGCAGCACTGGGCGGAGGCGTCGGCCGATCGTTTCTGAGCCAGCGCAGGTAACCTGACGGACCGTTGCAGCGATTGGGGAAGGACCGCGGCCCATGCCGCCCAGCCCCGGAACGCCCATGCGACGCATCCTGCTTGCCCTGCTGCTCCTCGCCACCTCCGCCACGACGCTGGCAGACACGCCGGCTCGCGCGCCGGCGTTTACCGGCGTGACCCGCTGGATCAACTCGCCCCCGCTGACCATCGCGGGCCTGCGCGGCAAGGTGGTGCTGGTCGACTTCTGGACCTTCGAGTGCATCAACTGCCTGCATGCGCTGCCGCAGGTGAAGGCACTCGATGCGAAATACCGCGACCAGGGACTGGTCGTCGTCGGGGTCCACACGCCGGAACTGGATGCCGAGCGCGACACCGGCAACCTGCTCGCCGCCGTGAAGCGGCTGGGCATTACCTATCCGGTCGCGCAGGACAACGACTACGCCACCTGGAACGCCTGGCACAACCAGTACTGGCCAGCGCAGTACGTGATCGACCGCGCCGGCCGCGTGGTCTACACCCACATCGGCGAGGGCGGCTACGAGGCGATCGAGAACGCGGTACGCACCCAACTCGCCCTCGGCGCCCGGTAAACGCCCGCGGCGGCGGCCCGCGGTGCTTCAGCCGCGCGGTTCCGGCGATGCACCGGGGCTGTCGACAGCACGACTTCCCCCGGCCTGCCAGCGCAGCCATGCCCACACCGCGCGCACCGACGAACGCGCCGGCCCCTCGGGCCGCACCAGCCAGTAGGAAGGGCCCAACGGCACCGCCAGATCGCCAAACGGGCGGATCAGCAGGCCCGCCGCCAGGTCGTCCGCCGCCAGGCGATCGCGAGCCAGCGCCACGCCCTGTCCCTGCATCGCGGCGCGCAGCACCAGATCGGACGAGGTGTAGCGCGCGCCCCGCTGCAGCGACAGCGCCCTGGGCCCATGAACCTGGCGCCAGCGATCCCAGCCCGCCTGGGGATCGCGATCGTGCAGCAGGCGCAGGTCGGCCAGCTGCGCCGGCCGGCTCGGCGAGCCGGCCGCCCGCCAGGCAGCCGGACTCATCACCGGATAGAGCGCGTCGTCCATCAACGGCTCGGCGTACACGCCCGGCCATGGCCCCGGCCCCATCCGGATCGCCAGATCGACGCGACCGTCGTCCAGCGCATCGAGCCGCTGATCCACCTGCACCGACAACTCGATCTTCGGATGCGCCCGCTCCAGCAGGGGCAGGCGCGGCAGCAGCCAGCGCACGGCGAACGACGGCGAGGTCGAGACGGTCACCGCATGCGCCGGACGGACCTCACGCACGGCATTCGCCGCCTGGGCAATGGCCTGCAAGCCGACCAGCGTCGCCCGACCCAGACTTTCGCCCTGGGGCGTGAAGCGCAAGGCGCCCCTGCCGGCAGATGCATGCAGCAGCGGCACCCCGACCCACCGGCTGAGCTCGGCCAGATGCCGACTCACCGAGGAGTGGGCGATGCCGAGCTCCCGCGCCGCCTGCCGCACGCCGCCGTGCGCATACACCGCCGCAAACGCGCGAAGGGCATTGAGAGGCAAGTCTTCCATGGTCGAAATTCTAGACCATTGAACCCCACCCATGGACCGGCACGGGCCCGCACCATGAGGCCATGCAACCGGATGCGACCGGCACTGCGCCCGCCACATATCGCCCCATGGTGACCCCGTGAACGAACTTGCCCCGATCGCGCTGGTGCTGCTGACCGGCGCCATGACGCCCGGCCCGAACAACCTGCTGGTCTGGCGCGAGGCCAGCCGCGGCGGCCTGCGTGCCGCCCTGCCGGCCATCGCAGGAATCGTGGCCGGCAGCATCCTGCTGTTGCTGCTGGCGATGGCGGGGGTGGCGGGACTGCTGGCCGGCCATCCCGCCTGGCGTCGGGCATTGACCATCGCCGGCTCGCTCTACCTGGCGTGGCTGGGCATGTCGCTGCTCGGCCGCGCCCTCGTCCCCGCCCGGCCGGCGGCCCCGACGGCGACACCGGAGCGGGGCGCACCGACCGGCGTCCTGGGCCTGGCGGCCTTCCAGTTCCTCAACCCCAAGAGCTGGGTGCTGGTCATTGCCGCCGCCGGTTCGATCCCGGCCGGCGAGCTTGCGACGCGACTGCCGTGGCTGCTGCTGCTCTTCGGCCTGATCCCCCTGGCCTGCCTGCTGCTGTGGGCCGCATGCGGCGCGGCGCTGGCCGGCGTCCTGGCCCGCCCCCTGCCGCGTCGATGCACCGATGGCGTCATGGCCGTGCTGATCCTGCTCTGCGCCGGCTGGCTTTTCCGGCACTGACCCTCCGTATCCATTCGAGAAGGAACACTTCGATGACTGCCTCCCATCCCCCCTTCCGCGTGCTGTGCCTGCCCGGCAGCCTGCGCCGCGACTCATGGAACCGCCGCCTGCTGTGGGCCGCGGCCGCGCACGCGCCTGCCACGCTCTCGCTCGAGCTGTACGAGGGACTGGGCGAAGTCCCGCTGTTCGACGAGGACAGCGCGCGGACCCGCCCCGAGGACCTGGCCGGCGTCGATGCGCTGAGGAGCGCCGTGGCCGCGGCCGACGGGCTGCTGATCGCCACGCCGGAATACAACCAATCGCTGCCCGGCGTGCTGAAGAACGCGCTCGACTGGCTGTCCCTGGACAGTCCGCAAGGCGAGGTACTGGAGCAGAAGCCCGTCGCCATCACCGGAGCCAGCACCGGCCCCTGGGGAACCCGCCTCGCCCAGACCGCACTGCGCCAGGTGCTGCACGCCTGCGGCGCGCTGGTGATGCCGACTCCGACCTTGTTCGTGGCCTCCGCCGCGTCCCGTTTCGATGCCGACGGCAGGCATGCCGACGAAGCACTGGCCGTGTCGCTGCATCGCATGACGACCGCCCTGGACCGCTGGATCGCGCAGCTGCGTCCCGAGACCCGGGACGCCCGTCCGGTCTGCGGCTGACTGTCGCTCGCGCTTGCATGGACGCGGCCAGCCACCATGTCACGGGCATCTCCCCCGGGACCCGATCCATGAACCAGCCTCTCGCCATCCCCTGCCCGCACTGCAGCGCCCTCAACCGCGTGCCGGCCGAGCGCCTCGGCCAGCATCCGAACTGCGGCCGCTGCCACCAGCCCCTGTTCGGCGGCCACCCGCTGGAGCTGACCACGGCCAACTTCGACGCCGTCGCCGGGCGCGGCGACCTGCCGGTACTGGTGGATTTCTGGGCCACCTGGTGCGGCCCGTGCCTGGGTTTCGCCCCGGTGTTCACGGCGGCGGCGCGGGAGTTCGAACCACGCCTGCGGCTGGGCAAGGTGGATACCGATGCGCAGCAGCCGCTGGCCCAGCGCTTCGGCATCCGCAGCATCCCGACACTGGTGCTGCTGCGCGAAGGCCGGGAGATCGCCCGCCAGGCCGGCGCGCTCAACGCCGGCCAGCTGCGCCAGTTTGTCGCGCAGTCGCTGCGCTGAAAACGGCCCGGCGCACTTGCACGCCGGCGCAGCCGGGCACAACCTGAGAACCGGCGGGCGGCCGGCCCGCCGGCAACGACCGGAGAGCCTCACCATGAAGCGCGTGACCTGGTTGTCCTCACTGCTCCTGCTTGCGCTCGCCCCCGTCGCGGCCACTGCCGCGGACGCCTACGTCACCGCCAGCGTCAACCTGCGTGCCGGACCGGATATCGGTTATCCGCGCGTCGACATCATCCCCGTCGGCTACACCATCCAGATCTACGGCTGCACCAACGGCTGGGTGTGGTGCGACGTGGGCTACCGCGGCTATCGCGGCTGGGTGGCCGGCAGCTACATCGAGTTCTACGACAACGGGTACTACCAGCCGCTGCCGCAGTACGGCGCACGGGTGGGCATTCCGATCGTCACGTTCGCGATCTCCGTGTACTGGTCCAATTACTACAGCCACCGACCGTTCTACCGCGAGCGCAACTACTGGTACGCAAGGCCGATCCCGCATCGTCCGCCGCCGCCCCCGCCGCATCGCCCCTGGCATCGTCCGCCGCCGCGCCCCGGGGTCCGCCCGCCGGCCGGTGGTGGCCAGCGGCCGATGCCGCAACCCCGGCCACAGCCGACCACGCGACCGGCACCGCACCCGCAACCCGTGGCGAGGCCACAACCCCGGCCGATGCCTGCGACCCGCACCGCACCGTCGCAAGACAAGGGGCACGGCAACGCTAACGACAACGGCCGCGGCAAACCGAACGATCGCAAGCGCGACGATCGCGGCGGGCACTGAGCCCCTGCCAGTCGCGCAGCAGACGTGCCGGGACGCCGGCCCCCGGCTTTCGCCGTGGTGAGGGCAAGACACCCGTGATGCCCGACACGCTCGCCCCCGTCACGCCGCCGAAAGCCGGCATCGAGCGGCTTACGGGCCGCCTCAGTCGTCGCCGGACCGCCTCACGAGCTGCATGACAGCATCGAGCAGCCCGCCTTCTCCTTCGCCCAGTCCGGACGCTTGCCCGCGTAGGATTCGCGGCCCGGCTGGTCGTCGCAGGGATGGCGCATCACCTCCAGCAGGGTGTGCACGCCGGAGAGGTCGCCCTGCGTCGCCTGATCGATCGCCTGCTGTGCCAGGTAGTTGCGCAGCACGTAGCGCGGGTTGGCCCGGCGCATGCGCTCGCGCCGCCCGTGGGGCGACTGCGGATCCTCGCCAAGCCGCTTCGCATAGCGCGCCAGCCAGTCGCGCAACTCGCCGTCGAAGCGCTCGCGCAGGGCCGCGTCATAGAACGCTTCCTCCATCGCCGCCGTCGGGTGCGGCTGCGTCGGGTCGACATCCAGCAGCGCGCGGTAGAACAGCGTCATGTCGATCTGCGCCTGTGCCATCAGCGTGTGCAGCGAAGCGTGCAGCGCGTCGTCCTCCGTGCGCGGCTCGGCCAGGCCCAGCTTGTCCGCCTGCAGGCGGCGCTCGACCGTGGCATAGCTGCTGGCGTACCAGTCCAGCCCGGCCTGCAGCGGTTCGGTGCTCGCGAACAGCGGCGACAGCGCCGAGGCCAGCCGCGACAGGTTCCACCACGCCACCTGCATCTGCTGGCCGAAGCGGTAGCGACGGCGACCGGCGTCGGTGGTGTTCGGCGTCCAGTCCGGATCGTAGTTGTCGATCCAGCCGTAAGGGCCGTAGTCGATGGTCAGGCCGAGGATGGACAGGTTGTCGGTGTTCATCACACCGTGCACGAAGCCCACCCGCATCCAATGCGCGACGGTCTGCGCGGTGCGTTCGCACACCTCGCCGAACCACGCCGCGTACAACGCCTCGCCCGATCCCTCCAGGTGCGGGAAATCGCGACGGATGGTGAAGTCCACCAGCTGCCGCAGCAGCGTGTGGTCACCCCGCGCATACGGCAGCTCGAAGTGGCCGAACCGGACGAACGACGGCGCCACCCGGCACACCACCGCACCCGGCTCGAACTCGGGATGCCCGTCGTAGAACATGTCGCGCAGCACCGCCTCGCCGGTGCCGACCAGGCTTAGCGCGCGCGTGCTCGGCACACCGAGATGGTGCATCGCCTCGCTGCACAGGAACTCGCGGATCGACGAGCGCAGCACCGCCCGGCCGTCCGCCGTGCGCGAGTACGGCGTGGGCCCGGCGCCCTTGAGCTGCAGCTCCCAGCGCTCGCCGCCGGCCGTCACCACCTCGCCCAGCGAGATCGCCCGGCCATCGCCCAGCTGTCCCGCCCAGTGGCCGAACTGGTGTCCGCCGTAGTTGCTGGCCCAGGGCTGCATGCCCTCCAGCAACCGGTTGCCGCCGAACACCTCGGCGAACCAGGGCGCAGCCACGTCTGCCTCGCCGAAACCCAGCGCCTGCGCCATCTCCGGCGAGTGCGCCAGCAGCCGCGGAGCAGCTACAGGTGTGGGATCGACGCGCGAATACAGCGCGCCCTCCACCTGCCGCAGCCGCGGTCCGGTCTCGGGGTCGCCGGGCAGTTCGCGGACGAAGGCGTTGTCGAAACGAAGTGGGGTCATGCAGGCATGGTTGAGGTGAAGCGGGCCAGACGCAAGCCGTGTCCGCCACCCCATCGACCGCGATCGGTGTACTTTCTCTCCGCCCCGTCACGCCGCCGAGGAACCCGCCATGAAACGTCTGTGGACCATCATCGGGGTCGACGATGTTGCCCGCAGCTTCCGCTGGTACCAGACCCTGCTCGGCCTTCCCGCGTCGGCCCCGGCGCACGACTACTTCGGCCAGATCCTCGACGACGACGGCACCGTCCTGCTCTGCCTGCACGCCTGGGGTGCGCATGAGCATCCCTCGCTGCACAGCCCGGCCGAAGCCCGTCCGGGCAACGGCCTGCTGCTGTTCTTCCGGGTCGACGATTTCGACGACGCGCTGGGACGCGCCCGCACCCTGGTAACGGCGCTGGACGAAGAACCAGCCATCAATCCGAACACCGGCACCCCCGAATTCGCACTGAGCGATCCGGATGGATATCGCGTCATGGTCAGTGCGCAATGAGCCACGCGCCACGAACATTTCGGACCAGGTTCCACGCCTCGGCAAGCCGCTGACCGCAGCTCGAGCCAAAGGGCGTTCCAGACTGACCAAACCCGGGAGAAGTCATGCAGATTTCGGCATTCGTCAAAAGCGGCGGCGGCACGCACGAAGCGCGCGTCGCGACCAGTGGATCCATGCGCGAGCTGACCGTTCCCGCCAAGCCGGACGGCCACGGCTCGGCGGTCAACGGCGGCGAATTCCTGATGCTGGCGCTGGCCACCTGCTACTGCAACGACCTGTATCGCGAGGCCGGGCGCATGGGCCTCGCGCTGACCCGGGTGACGGTGGAGGCCCATGCCGAGTTCGCCGGCGTCGGGCTCGCCGCCCGCGACATCCGCTATCGCGCCGAGGTGGAGTCCCCGGCGTCGCCGGAGCAGATCGGCGAGCTGATCCGGCAGACCGACGCGGTGGCGGAAGTCCACAACACGGTGCGCGCCGGCGTACCGGTTACGCTGGAGAAATCCTAGCTGCGCCACGGGCGCGACGCGCGCCGTACCGGCATATCCGCCGGAACCCGGCGGCATCACCCCGCTATAGTCGCGGCCTCGCCAATGGAATCCCCGCCATGTCCGATGCCTCTCCGTTCATCACCGCCGGCCTGACCCCGGAAGATGCGCCCTACATCGAAGCGACCCGACGCTGGGTGGAACGGGCCGTGGTGGGCCTGAACCTGTGTCCGTTCGCGCGGGCGCCGTTCGTCCAGGGCCGCATCCGCTACGCGGTAAGCCATGCGCGCGACACCGACGCCCTGCTCGACGACCTCTGCGGCGAACTGCAGAGCCTGGCCGCGGCCGACGCCGCCGAATGCGAAACCACCTTGCTGATCCACCCGCACGTGCTGGGCGACTTCCTCGACTACAACGACTTCCTCGATGTGGCCGACGCTGCGGTCGAGACGCTCAAGCTCGACGGCGTGCTGCAGGTCGCCAGCTTCCACCCGCACTACCAGTTCGCCGACACCGCCTCCGACGACGTCGAGAACGCCAGCAACCGCTCGCCCTTCCCCACCCTGCACCTGCTGCGCGAAGCCAGCGTGGAACGCGCCTCCGAGGCCATGAGCGCCCCCGACGAAATCTACCGTCGCAACATCGACACCCTGCGCAAGCTGGGGCGCGAGGGGTGGGAGAAGCTGGGGGTTGGCAACAGCGACTGAGCGAACCCGAGCCCACCGCATCGGTAGGTCACGCGCCAGTGCGACGCAGCAGCCCGAAATACTCGCCACTGGATAGAGGAAGGCGCACTTTTCCCCTCTTTTCGCTCCAACAGACGCGGCGCCTCGGCCCCCGACACCATACGGTTTATTTCCCCACTCTCGCGCTGATAAGACATAGCGCCTCGCTTCGCCAGATATGCACCGGGCATCCTGACCGCGCCAAGGCGCCCAGGATAGTCGGCAAGCGGCTGATTGAAGGTAGGAATTCTTCGCTTGACGAACTGCCCAAGCAACGCTGACCATCGATGCATATGCCCCGATATGGGGTCTACTAAGCGTTCAGCAGCGCCGCCATCGAACTACGGTTTCAAGGGAGGGAATCCGGCATGACGAAGCGAAGCAAGCCGATTGACACGCGCTGGCCAGCACGGATCATCCATACGAAGCGCAGCGCGCTGGATAACGGAGTTAATCCGGCGCGCTGCGCTTCGTATGGGTTATTGAGGCTGCGCACCTGTCGCTGCGGATCGCATCGGTGAAGCGCGCGCGCTGCCCAAGCACCGCGATGTTCGAAGTCGCCGCTCCCGAACTAATCGTTCAACCGGACCTCGTTCGGAATGATCATAGCGACAACCGTCTATCCCGGCTCACTTCGGCCGGTTAACTTTTGCGTTAGCCACAGAGAAGATCACATGACACCCGAGGAGTTGCTGGGCAAGGTTCACGATCGGCCGTCCTTTGTCTCCTTTGTTCATGCTCTGGCTGAGGAGCGAGAACTAGCAATGGCCGAGGAGCAAGCCGATCCGGCTCGTTATTGTTTGGATGGAGCGCGTGACTGGAAGAACGCGGACATAGCGAGTTTTCTATACGCTGCGCTTACTCTGTTTGAGGATCACCATCCCAACGAGGCCCCTTCATGGTCAAGGTTCGCCGAGTTTTTATATTCGGGGAAAGTTATAGAGTGACTGCGGCGGCTAACAACTCGTTCAAGGCGGACGCGCAAAAAGCGCGCGCCGCTTAACTCCAGCGTTAGGCGCACAGGCGAGGTCATGAGCGGTCTGAACATTTCCTGTGGTGACTTCCTTGCGGACGACAAGTCTGGCTCCGCGTTTGAGCGTGTGCTCATAGACCTCCCTCGCATTGATGGCGCTATCAAACACCAGATACTGTCAAGCTTCGACAGCGCCGAGTACACGGTCATTGAAGCAACTCTCGCGAAAGATCTGGTTTCGTCCATACGGGCGTACCGAGATCAACTCGTGCTTGAGATTGGCCACGATGACTACCTAAAGGAGATGGAGCGGGAGGAACAGACGGGGGCAGATCCGATCAAGCTCAAGTGGGGCGAGGGTCGCGGTTGGCGCCTGTACTGCTCCAATAACCTTCTGGCGGCATGCGAGCAGTCCGCGGCTACTCAAGAACCAGTAGTGGTGTGTCTTGGCTAGCACGCCTAACAATTCCGTAAGAGACTTCCGATCAACCCCGGGTGCATGACGCCTTTGCCCCAGGCTTTCGGGCCACTGCCAATCTTCATGT
>NZ_AMSF01000016.1 GCF_000334915.1 Dyella ginsengisoli LA-4
TCCCGAATTTCGTCGCCAGATCTGCCAGAGCGACCTCAAGGGGGGCACTGAGGCTACCCACGATAATGCTCCCTAATCACCCGATCACCGACAGACGTCGCCTCACGGTCTGCTGACTACGAGTCGGGACCGCGCTGCGAGACCCGACGCGCCAGAAACGTATCTCACCGTGCGCGGGTGGCCGCAGGGCCAGGGTTCGACCAATCACGAGCCGAGCTAGTCCTTACCTTTTCGCTTGCTCTTTGGCGCTGGCTGTTCCTCCGGAATTCTCAACCGCGTGGAGTCAAGCAGCGCGCCTTGCGGGTAGTCCTTCAGCCAGTCGGCGAGTTCCGCTGAAGAGCCCATCTCCACGTCAGGGAAAGGCGCTGATGCCATGCGCTTGATGTCCAGCGTCGTTGGGAAGTGCCGCGCGATGACTGCCGCAGTTCTACGGATACCGAGAGGCAGGGTCTGGTCCTTGTTCAACTCGACCAAAAACGCGCCGGCCCACACCAAGGATCTTGCTCGTTCGCTCGGAGTCGTCATGTTCTGGATCCTCGGGAGGAAAGGATTAATCAGAATGAAAACGGTGTCTCGTGGCTTGAGCCTGGCCGTCGAGGTTCCTCGGAGCGAGGGACGGCCTCGGTTCGCTCAAGCCGCCCCCTTACGCCTCATCGCTACGTCACACGCAGCCCAGTCCACATTGTTCCCGTGCCCGCATATGCACGTGCTCGGCGACGCGGGAGGCTCCTCTTCTCTCAGGTTCCGTAGAACTGGATACCGTACCGGCAATGCTCTGGCAGAAGTTCATCGGGCGACTTGCAAGACATAGTGACGGGCAACCGCGGACCAGGGGACAGCGAGTTCAATTCCAATGAGGTGAGCTGGACGATGCGCTCTTCACTCCCGAAGGTCACGACCAAGGTCAAAAGCAAAGAGACCTCCGATAGATCAACGCCACGATGCATTTCCACCAGATAAGCAGCCCGCACCGCCGCCTCGCGTGCAAACAACGTTTGGAGAACTCGCACCAAAGCTTCGGTCGGAACTGAAGGTGGGCAGAACCCAACTTGTTCTTCCTGCTCGCAAATCTCATGAAAAAAGTGGCCGAGGGAACGCCCGTCCAACAAGGCGGTCACCTCCGGGGGATACAGGGCGACACGATCTCTATTGGGGTTCAGCATCAACGTCGCGCCCCGGGTCAGCTCGAGGAGGCGGCGACCAGTCATCGCGACGATGCCGACTTGTCTCACAGCAGCGACCTCTTCCGCCTGCTCGCGATCGCTGAAGAACGGTAGGACAGTCTGAGCGTTATCGGGACGAACAAATTGGATGAAGCGGATCCGATCAGGCGGAACGTGTTCAGCGGGAACATGCGCGTACACCGTTAGCTCCAAAAGAGCCCTGAAGACCGCATCTTCCGACGCTATGGCCTCTGCGGGGTTTGCTGCCGCCCTCGCAGCCTCCAACAGCGCGTCGAACTTCTTCTTGGTCACTGTTGCCACGCTCGAAGTCTCCACTAGACAACCTCTCTTGGATCATCTCGCACGAAGCCCTCTCGCCGGACGATCATGCGCCCTACTCGTCCTTCAAATAGCCTCGACGCTTTTGCCGCAGCGCCTCAGCAAACCGATCAATGAATTCCCCCATGGGCCCACGAAAGCGCAGCGCCTCCGATGGCAGAGCGATGCCAAGCTCTCGTGCGATGCTAGTGGCGTACTGGATCTGGGCGTCGGTTGGGGGTTTGAGGTCGGTGTCCAAACATTCGGCCAAGCTCGTCGCGAAGCAGGAAGCTAAGCGCTCCCGGAATCCGTCGATAGCTCCCGTGTGTGCTGCCCGATTGTATTGCAGCAGCCAAGCCTCCCGGACAACGTCATTGAGGGGGAGAGAGATGCCGCTGTCGTCGTCGAGTACGAGCCGCATAAGGGAAGCAAACCGGTGCTTGAGGGGTGTCGCTTGCGCGTGATGCTACGAAACTCGTAGTATCGGGCGCAAGGCAAAGTTACGAATCTCGTAGGACCTCCTCCGCAGATTCGTTTCATGCCCCGACGAACGGACATTCGGCTGGTCTTCCAGCAACGCCTTAAGCAGGCGCGTGCTCTGCGTGAGCTTTCGCAAAAACAACTCGGCATTCAGGCAGGCTTGGACCCGTTCGTGGCCAGTACGCGCATCAACCGCTACGAACTTGGGGTCCACGAGCCGGACATGGCGACAATTGAGCGCTTAGCTGCTGCGCTGTCCGTCCCCACCGCCTATTTGTTCGCTGATGATGAGCGCTTGGCACGCATGATCCTGGCGTTTGATCAACTTCCTGCATCGGAGAAAGATCGTCTGCTAAAGGCGGCTGAATCCTCCTAGCCCACTTCGCTACCTAACGATGGATGCTCAAGAAAGCATCGGTTGAGCGAGGAAGTCGACGATCCAGAAGACCAGCACACCGCCTGCGCTTCTGGAAGAAGGGCATGCCTTGCCCCTCACTCGAACAGGAAGATTTCTATCCCAGCTGTTCGCATGATCCCCTCATGAGTCTGCCTTGGGAAAGAAGAAAGGGAGGCGCCGCTTCCCCCGCCTTACCTTCTCGTGCCCCGGCTCTGCTGGCCGGCGAACCCAATGGTGCAGAGGCACAACATCTTCAAGAAGTGGAACTGGACGAGGAGAAGCGGGGCGGCCTTCAGCTACATCTCTTGAAAGGATCCACGGAGGTGTTCCCTGCCATGCGGTGGGCATCAATACTTCAGCCCTGAACGCCTCCCAGTCAATGAGGATCCGTGTGAAGAACCAGCGGATGCCGCCAACGCCCATCATGTCCTCTATGCATTGAAGCAAAAGGTCGATGTCCGGCCTCACCCAGGCTAGTCGGCAGACGCTTGGGAGCGCCGTATACATGTGAATTGCGAGCTCCGCGCTCCTCTGAAATTCGCTGCGGGCGACAGCGGTCCTTAGTAGCGCCAGGATTGCGAGGAACCCGGGAAGATCACCGCGTCGCGAGAGTGAAGCAGAGTCCTCCCATGCGTAAAACACAACTTCCCCCGGAGGCGACGGGAAGATGCCTGGTGGCGGAAGCGCCCAACGTTTTTCGCCGTCGATTTGCCGACAGTACAGACCTTGAACTATTCGTAGAGCAGCGGGAGCGCTCAAAGCACGAGGGGAAAGCAGCCTGTAAATCCCGAGCACATATTCGGTGTTAGGTACTCGACTCTCCACTCGGTGAGCGATGCGCGTCGATACTGCAGTCTTACCTTTCTCCCAAGACGTCGGCCCACGCCCGTCAATGCCGTACGCGCGGTTTAGCTGAGAAAATGGTTTGTCGAGCTTATCGACGATTTTTGATGCCTTAGTGATTCCCAACCTCAACAGGACGAGCCTCAACCAAAGCCTAGTTCCAAGGATTCGCGCGGCGTTCGACATCGAGAACGCTTATCACAAAACAAATCAAACGTCTAGTTCATGAATTCGACATGTATGTCGCCTTTTCAAACCATGCTCTTGCCATGCAGGGCGGCACTCTCCATGGTCGGCAAGCAAGGGAGACTGAGGAGGACAGTCGAAGAGATGAAGACCAAAGCCGAACGTGAAGCGTCTCTTCGCCAGCGATTTGGTGACCTGCTGACACTGTCCGATCTTGCGATCGTGCTTAGGTACCCGTCGGTCGGCGCAATTCGGAAAGCACGGTCCCGAGGTCAGCTGCCAATCGCCCTCATACGGATGCCACCAAGGCGCGGATGGTTCGCCACAGCCAGTGCCGTCGCAGAATTCTTGTACTTACTTGAAAGTGGAGGACGTCATGTCCAACGGACGGACTAGCTCACGGCAGCAGCCTAAAACTAGGCATGCGGTGCTTTAGCGATTCGATCCCTAGAGCAACCCGAGTTAGGCCAAAGCTCAAAAGGAGAAGTCAACACAGAGTTCAAGCAGCAGCAACAATTTTGTCTACGGCAAAAACTGAAAACCCCCGGGTCGGACCGGGGGCGGGCTCAGCTAAGACACTACAGGTGCCAGAAGGCTAACCCCGTTTTTCGCCGACGTCTACCCGCCTTCCCCAGAAGTGCCGGGTACGGGCAGCTTTTCTTCACTGGAGCCTTCGATGACGATCGCCTTCTTTGGCCGGCCCACACCGTGGGCCGAAACAGCGCCGTGCTTTTTGATCACCAGCTTGCAACGACCTTCTTGGTCGGCGGTACACCTCGCGGCGGATATTGTGCCTGTGAGCCTCAGCCCAGGCTTCCTGCCTCCCGGCCGCCCATCATCCGCCAAGCAAACTTTCACTAAATTGTTCGCGTATCTGCGACTGGCAGTTTCGACGCCTCCGTTTCAACAAGCTCCTCGCTTCCCCGGCCACTCGGCAAGCGCTCTAGAGACATTATCGGAGGGGGCGTGATGGCAACTACAAATCAATCTTCTGCGACGGCGCCCTTTGAGGTAACCACGAGACTCCATGATGGCTCACCGCGCCCCTGTGCGCCTCGGCGGTTCGGTCGCCGAGAGTTTGAACGTCGAGATGTCTATGGCTTCCAATCCGTAAAGGAAAGCCGAGCCGTAGAAGTTGACGGACTGCTTGCACTGAGTGTTGCGCTCTCTCTTGAATGCGATCCGCAAATCAGCGCCTACGTCGAGCGGCCACGCAAACTGGCGGTCGGGGGTAAAAGCCTGGAGCTGGACTTCTGGGTGCGTCATCGGTCTGGTCGCGAAGAGTTCCTACTCGTGGTGTGTGAAGCCGACTGTATCGCCAATCCTGGCGGCTCCCGATCGCCGCGGGAATCCAGACGTCTAACGGATGCTGCATCTGCTGCGTCAATCAACCTCCGATGTGTCACCGAATACGACGTTCGTGTTGAAGGCGGCATGCTTATGGTGCGTAACCGATTGCTCGCCTTCACACAGGTCGCGCAGACGCTCGACAGCGGGCTGGCCCTTCGCACTCGACTTCTCGACTATTTCGCTCACGCCAAACGTGCCCGCATCGATCAGGTCGAAGAAGCGCTGGCCCCATTACCCCCGTCGGACTTGCATGCGGTGATATGCGAGCTAGTTTGTCTGGGCGCATTGACCTTCGATCCATCGCATGGACTCACTCGTCGCACCGTCATCGAACGGAGGATGCGCACATGAGCCCCCGGTTTACCGAACAAGAGGCGCAGACCCTACTGACCCTGCCACGGCCTGATACCAAGGCGATGAGAGATGTGGATGATCACACGAGGCGAGCTATCGATAATCGCGTGGCCGCATTGGTCGAGCTCATACAAGGGACATCAATCAAGGCAGTCGCCAAGCGCTACGGTCTGCACCGAAAGACGCTGCGCCGCATGCTCGATCTCGTTACTCAACCAGGGCTCGACGGCAGTCTGTTGGGGTTCGCTGTATGTATCCCGGGTGCACGACTTGTCGATCCACGGCCACGCACCGCGGGTATCCCGCAGAGCGGGCATGCGCATGCGATGACGCGGCTGGTTGAGGCCCTCCCAAAGCTTCACGAGCTGATCACGAGATTCACCGGCGCCTTGCCGACACGGACCAGGACGAGCCCTGCCTTCGATCGCCTCCATAAGGAGATGAAACGCATACTCAAGGTCGAAGGACTAGAGAACAACTATCCGCTCACGAGCCGGGACAAAGGGCGACGAGCCCTCTCGACCCTCATCAGCCGCGAGCGCATCAGGCGGGCCGAAGCGACGATGGCATACACGACGGCGCCCAAGCTCACACGACTGGATGATTTGCTAACCATCGAACCCTTCGACGAGGCGCAATTCGACGCTCATTGGATCGACGTAAAAGACATGGTGGTCGCGGTACCACTGGCTGATGGCACCTACACCCTCGCGCCCATTTCAGGTATGTGGCTCCTGGCAGAAGTAGATGTCGGATCCCGAGGGTGCTTGGCATGGCGGTTGGTGGTAGGTCCGTCCTACGACCAGATCGACCTGCTGCGAACGCTCGCTCGTGCCCTCCTTCCATGGCAGCCACAGGACCTGAGCGGTTCACACCTAGTGTACCTGCCTAACGCATGGATGCCCTCTTCCGATACGCCCACTCCGCGACCGCTACAGCTTTCGATGGACAACTTCTCTGGGAACATCGCTAAGCACGCACGGCGCACGATGCTTCACCACCAGCTAGGCATCTATCACTTTGGGGTGGCCGGCATACCTGAGACGCGTGCCGTCATTGAGGCATTCTTCAAGCGCATGGAAGAGGAAGTGCTGCGCTTCCTGGCCGGCGGTTTCGAACCAGCAACCCGCGATCGTGTTGAACAGCGTGTATCCGGCAGGAGTGCAAGCGACTACCCGATCTTTCTAGATCTACTGGAAAACTTCATGGATGTGGCGATCACGACCTACAACGTCTCGCCAAACGCGCAACTAAACGACCGGAGCTCGCGGGAGATCATCGAACGCTTCATAAGAAGTGGTGGTCTGGTACTGCGCTCAACCAGAAGCACCTTGGATGCAAGCGACCTCACCCGCTTCCGTGTGGAAGTCACCCTTCGAGGGAGCAAAGCGAATGGGGTGTTGCCGCATGTGAACTACGGCTACGCCACATATCGCAGTGAAAAGCTCAATGCACGTTGGGACCTCGTCGGGAAGCGTTTCCCCGGCCACGTCGACGATAGCGATGCGCGTGTCCTTCAGCTCCTTGATGAGAAGGGGCTGCCATATGTCGCGCTGCATGCGCTACCACCTTATGCGCGCACTCCACATACACTCGAGATGCGGCGCCGGGCTGAACAATGGCGTCGCAGCCATCGTGCAGGACTCAACGGTATTGACGATGCCATTGAGGCTTACCACGCCGACGTCCGCGAGCGGGCCCGTTCGATAAAATGGGCAGCGGACGCAATAGCTAGTGGGGTCGTGCCCGCGAAGCCCCCCTCTCGCAAGGCCGGATCATCTCTCGCCGTGAACTCACTCGCCGGCCTTCCACCCCGAGGCGGTCCCGTACGCCTGCGTTGATCCAATGCTGCCGCGCGCTCGGCGCGGCTGAGGACAATTCATGACTGACGAACTTCACCCTATGCTCAGGGCGCGGCGTCCCCTCATCTTCACACGCCCCGCCGAACGCTTGGCTAGCGACACAAAGAACAGCATCGAGATGGGTGCCAATGCCCTGTGGCTAGAGGGCTTTGCCCGTTTTGGAAAAACATACGGAGCTCGCCAGCTGGTGCAATCCACCCGCTGGCGCCCGTTTCCCATGTACATCGCCGAGTACAGTTATACACGTCCGACCAAACCAGGCGAGGGGTATTTCGCCAACGGGCTACTTGAGCAACACGGTCAGGTCGTAGCGAAAACCGCTCTTAGTGTCCAAAGCATCATGCGTTACACACGCATGCTCCGTGAACAGGCCCAACGTCATGGCGCCGAAGTCGTCAGTTTGATTTTCAACGAAGCCAACCGCTTTACCGTTGACGAATACGAAAACTTGCTGACCATCGATAACGAGCTAGAAAAGTACGTACGCACTTTCCATATCCTCATCAACCAGTGCGATGCGAGTAGATACGGCCCAGCCGGCATTGATAAACGCCCCCCACGCCATTTGTTTGGGCGCTACTTCACCACTACACACAGCTACACGGGACTGCTGTGGGACATTCCTGAAAATGAACGATGCCAGCAGGCGTTGTCGGATGTTGCTCTCGCCTTTCGTGAGTACGATGAAGAGCTAATCTGGCCGCAGGGTTCAGGCATCAGCCATACCCGCCACTTCGCGGCCAAGGCCTACGCGGCCGGCTGGCGGCTGGGTACCCAGATTGATCTCATCAAGGAGGTCATCAATGACATTCGCACCGAGCATGGTCTGGGCGCGGTCTGTGAATGGCCAATGCAGACATTCGAGCATTTCGTCTACTTCGTGCTTGTCCGCATCGCCGGCGAAAACCCTGATTTCATTGAGCTCACCAAGGCTGACATCCGCAACGCGCTGATGCGGGCGTGCTACCTCCATATCGAGCCCGGTTACCAAGGAGGCCAAGAATGAAGGACGCACCGCGTGTTGTGTCGTTGCAGCTCCTCGAAGGCGAATCCCGTGAGCACCTAACGCCCTTTGGTGCAATGACCCAATCACCCTGGGTAGGCAGCGATCTGTCCGCTATCCCAGCAACATCAGCCTTTGGCTTGTTAGCACGCCTCGTTCGACTGAACGTCCTCGCACCGAGGGACCTCTTTGCCAATTTCGGTCTTCGGTTGCGCCGTGCCGACGACCTTTCCGAAGTGATGACCTTCTCCCGCGCGCGGCAGGCGGCACTCGCCAAGGCGCTTGGTCTAGCCGAGATCCCCCACGAGTGGAACCTCTCGAACTGGTTTCCCTTCCGTACTCATGCAGAGTTGCTGCGCGATCCCTGGAGCTTCCGCTACTGTCCCGTGTGCCTTGCAACGGGCTTCCACACACTGCTGCACCAGCTTCCCTGGTTTCACCAGTGTCCCTGGCACGGTTGCGCGCTACGCACTCAATGCCCTCAATGCCACGCGCCAACCGCCACCCAGGCTGATTGGGTGGTCGACGCTAATCTTCGCTGCAGAATCTGTGGGCACGACATGCTGGTAACTGAGCGGGCCATAGCGGCCACCTCCCTAGCCCCGAAAGGCGCGCGAGCGTTCCTTGAAACGTATCTAGCGTGGGTAGCCGAACAACGCGCAGAGGCACTGCTCCTTGTTCCAGATGCACCCTCAGGATCTCACGCAGCCCTGGCCGACCTCGTTGGAATGCAAAAGACGGGAGTCGTGAGCCGCTGGAACCGTAATGTCGCAAAAGTTGAATCACTACAGGCGCACCAGGTGGAAGTTCTGGACGAACTCGAAAGCTTCCGCCGCTTAGATGTCCTTCACCAAGAGCGCCCAGGGTTCTTGCAAGTCCCCAACCTGATGCGGAGAGCTATCGCCAAGGTCGCCTGCAATCTTGCTTTGAAACTGCCTCCTCACACGCTCACCGACCGCGAAATGCGTTTGTTCTTGGCAGGTCTTGGGATTGAGGTCCCAAAGGGATTTCAACCCGCCCATCGGGAGTATTCAGGGTCAGTATCCATGCTCCCGCCTACGAGTGTCGCAGGCCAGCAGTACCTCAATCTCACGTGTTTACACCCGTCCACCTACAGAGCCGCTATTCGTCTGGTCGATGTGGCAATCAACAACAGCTTGGCGATGGGGTACCACGGGCAAGTTTCGCCGAATGAAGCGCACCTTGTCTTGCAGGCTTGTCGAGCCATTCTTTGTCGCGGATATGCCGAGGGACTGAGGTCGGTCCTGTCACGCCACGTCCCCGAACTCTACGGCATGTCGCGAGATCGGCCGCACCTGAGCCAACCATGGGTGATTGTGATCCTCGAAAACAGCGACCTTTCCGCAGTTCGCGTTGTCTGGCGCCCTATCGCCCGCGTCAATTCCGGTGAAGCCGACGTTCTCGACCAAGCAGACGCGGCCAACCGCCGCCGCCAAAGGGCAGCTGCTCGGGGGCGGACTCGCAAGCGCCCCTAAAAAGGACCCGCCAGTAACGCGTCCAACAAAAAAAGGTATACCTGCGAGTGCGCAGAACCGTATCTGGTCCCCTATGAGTGCGCAGCTGGGAAATAGGGGCACACGAAAGCACGAGGCTTTGAGCGGACACGGGTGTCCGCGAAGGGCCCCCGCTGCCGCAAAATCATGGACTTAAGTGTGCACACGATTACGTGCGCTCAACACCACCACCAGCAGGATTTCGCCACGCTCGATCACGTCTTCGAATTCGCGCTGCACGGGGTCCGGCACCGCTGAGCCGGCCAAGGCGGTTGACCAGCCGCCAAGTGACGCCCCCGCCACGGTGCATCCGACCACTCCGGCGACGGTGATGCCGATCGGCGCGAAAACGGCAGCGGCAAGCCCGGCCAGCAGACCCACGGTGCCGCCGCCGACGACTCCCTTCATCGCCGCTGGATAGAAGTCGCCTTCCACCAACTTGCGGTCGTCGGGAATCTCGTCCAGCGAGATGTCCGATCGCGCGATCAGGGAGAGGTCGTCGTCATCCACTCCCGCCTTGCGCGCGGCATCCATGGCTCGACGAACGACGGCCATGTCCGGGGCGCAGAACACAGTGCGATGTTTCATCGTGGCATGCCCTCCACTGCTGCGGATAACCGCTGACAGCGTGAGCTTGCCCCGCATCACCTGATCGCGACGTCCCCCGGGCGTGAACCCGATGTCTGCGACGCCCCGGCGGCGGCCACCGGAACTCAGCGGCCGAAGATGATCTCTTCGCCCTCGTGGTCGCGGTCCCAGCCGCGCAGTTCGTCGCGGATGTGGGCGATGCGCTGGCGGCCGAGCGCGTTGCGCTCCTCGTCGAGCACGTGGCCGTCCAGCAGCTCGGCGATGCGCTGGGCGGTCGGCAGCATGGCGTCCCAGGCGTCGAGCGCGGGAATCGGTGCCGGCAGCGTCATGAAGAAGCTCAGGCCGGGCGTGCGCAGCGATTCCAGCCGTCCCAGGTCGAAGTTGCCGGGCTTGAGCATGTTGGCCACGCTGAAGATCGGGCCGAGCTCGCGCTTGCCGTCGACCAGGCGGTGGTAGATGCCCATGTCGCCGAACTCGAGGCCGGCCTTCTCCGCCGCCACCACCAGGTCCGGTCCGTGGAACAGCTCACCCTCGCGGGCCACCACGAACAGCGTGACGATGCGGTCCACCGGCATCTGCGGCGGCCGGCGTCCGAGATCGGAACGCGGCATCTCCCGCGGGGCCGGCTCGGCTGCGGGCGGCGCCACCGGTGCAGGTGCCGGTGCGGCCGATACCGTCGGCTGCGGGGCCGGAGCCGGCGCATCGTTGCCGAACAGCGCGCCGGGTGAACGCAGCGCATTGATGATCGACTCGGCCTGGCTGGACGGTCGCGGGGTGTTCCTGGCCTGCCCCGGCTCGTTCCCGCGCTCACCGGCGAGCGTGGCGCCGAGCTTCTCGAGCTCCTGGCGCAGGCCCATGTCCAGCTCGCCCTGCTCCGGCTGTTCCGGCAGATCGTGCTCCGGAGACTGCGCCACCCGATCGAGGGAACTGAAGAACGGATCGTCGGCCAGACTCGTGTGGCCCATGGTCGGCTCGCGACGTTCCTGGTGGCCCCCGGCGGCCGGCTCGGGAGCCGGTCGGCGCTTGCCCTGCTCCTTCTTCGGCTGGCCAAACAACCAGACCAGGCCGAGCACGATCACACCGGCGATCAGCAACGGAATACCGACGTTGGCGTTCCAGGCCAGAGCGAGGGGAATCTCGAGCGTCATGGCGAATGTCCTTTAGGCGGCGCCGGCAAGTTTAGCCGCTTCGGCCAGATCCACCTGCACCAGGCGCGACACGCCGGGTTCGCGCATGGTCACGCCGCACAGCTGGGTGGCGGCTTCCATGGTGGCCTTGTTGTGGCTGATGAAGATGAACTGCACCTTCTCGCTCATCTCGCGCACCATCGCGGAGAAACGGCCGACGTTGGCCTCGTCCAGCGGTGCGTCCACCTCGTCGAGCAGGCAGAACGGCGCCGGGTTCAGGCCGAAGATGGAGAACACCAGCGACACCGCGGTCAGCGCCTTCTCGCCACCGGACAGCAGCGAGATGTTCGATACGCGCTTGCCCGGGGGCCGGGCCATGATCGCCACGCCGGTGCTGAGTAGGTCGTCGCCAGTCAGCTCCAGGTAGGCGTGGCCGCCGCCGAACAGTCGCGGGAACAGCTCCTGCACGCCGGCGTTGACGCGGTCGAAGGTCTCCTTGAAGCGCTGGCGCGTCTCGCGGTCGATCTTCTTGATCGCGTCCTCCAGCGTTTCCATCGCGCTGGTGAGGTCGTTGAGCTGGTTGTCCAGGTAGGTCTTGCGCTCGCTCTGCTCGGCGTGCTCCTGGATCGCGGCCAGGTTGACCGGCTCCAGTCGCACGATCTTCTGGCCGATGTCGGTGAGCTGGCGGCGCCAGGCGTCGGCATCGGCGTCCTCGGCCAGTTCGGCCAGCAGCGCCTCCAGTTCCAGGCCGGACGCGGCGATCGCGTCGGCCAGCTGCTGCGCGCGCATCTGCAGCGCCTGGGCGGCGAGGCGCTTCTCCGAATGCTGCTCGCGCAGCGCGGCCAGCTCCTGCTCGTGCAACTGGCGCTGCTGTTCCAGCTTGCGCACTTCGATGTCGCAGTCTTCCAGCGCGCGCCGGGCCTCGACCAGTTGGCGGTCGACCAGCAGGCGCTGGTCGAGGTAGGTCTGGCGCTCGGCTTCCAGCTCGGCGATCGGATCGGCGCCGGATGCGAGCTGTTCGGCGATCTCGGTGCGCCGGGCCTCGACCGTGCGCAGCTGGGTATCCAGCCGGGCCAGCGCCTGCTCCAGCGAGGCCAGCGAGGAGCGCTTGGACTCCATCGACAGCGCCAGGGCGTGCGCCTGGTCGGCGGCCTCGCGGGCGTTCATGCGGGCTTCTTCGCGGGCCTCCAGCAGCGCGCGGCGCTCGTTCTCAAGCTCGCGGCGCTGGTCTTCCAGGTCACCCATGTGGTTGACCGACTCGTCCAGTCGCGCCCGTGCCTCGCGGGTCTGGCCCTGCAGTTCGTCCAGCTGCTCGATCAGCGCGGACAGCTCGCCCGCGACCTTCTCCGCGCGGGCGCGGGCGGTCTCCACCTTGCCGCGGTGGCTCTGCAACTGGCCGGCCAGTTCGGACTGGCGGCGGTGCGCGTTGTACAGCTCGCGCTGGGCATCATCGCGGCCGCGCTCGGCTTCGAACTTGGCGGTGCGCAGGTCTTCGAGCTGGCCGGTGGCCTCCTCGATGTGCGCCTCCAGCGTGGCGATCTGGTCGGTCAGCGTGCGGATGTCCCGCTCGCGCGCCAGCACGCCGACCTGGTTGCCCTGCGCCCGGCGCACGCGCGCCCACTGCGGGGCCAGCCATTCGCCGGTGCGGGTGATCACCGACTGGCCGGCAGCGAGCGAACCGACCCGGTTGCGCGCTTCCTCCAGCGTGTCGGCGGTGTGCACCTGCGACAGCAGCTGCATCGCCGCGGCCGGGCCGCGCACGCGCGCGGCCAGCGTGCCCTCGGCGCCCTGCCCGCCAGCCTGCGCGGCCAGCAGGGCAAGGTCGGCCTCGCCCAGCGAGGCGAAATCGTTGGCCAGCGCCAGCGGATCGTCCACCAGCACGCCGTCGAGCAGGCCGGCCAGCACGGTTTCCACCGCCGACTCCCAGCCCGCGTCCACCTGCAGCGATTCGCCCAGGCGGCGAGCCTTGTCCAGCCCGAAGCCGGCCAGCCAGCCGCTGGCGGCCGATTCCTCCTGGCCCAGCGCGGCGTGCTGCAGGGCTTCCAGCGAGGACAGCCGGCCGCGCGCGGTCTGCAGTTGCTGGCGCGCCTCGTTCAGCGCCGACTGCACCTGGCGCTCCTCGTCGAGCACCTTCTCGTGCGCCGACTTGTGCTGGTCGAGCATCTGGCCCAGCGTCTCGACGCGCTCGCGCTGGGTCTCGTGCTCGATTTCCAGCTGTTCGGCGGCCGCGTCCAGCGCGGTGACATCGGTGGCCTTCTGCTCGGCCTCCAGCGCCTCGCGGCGCCTGGCCAGGTCCACGGCCTGGCGGTCGAGGTAGTTGAGCTTGGTGCGTTCCACTTCCGCCGCGCGGCTCGATTCGCCCGCGGTGCGGGTATAGGCGTCCCAGCGCTGCTGCCAGTCGGAGAGCTTCGATTCGGTGCTGCGCTGGGCCTCGGCGGTCTCGTCCTGTATCTGCTGCAGGGCTTCGAGCTTGGGCTCGCCCTCGGCCAGCGCCAGGCGCAGCGTTTCGATCTGCTCGCGGTCGGTGGCGATGTGCGAGGCCAGCTCGGCATGCTCGCGTTCGGCCTCGCCCTGGGCGCGCTGCAGCCGCTCGGCGGTCTCCTTGTTGAAGCGCACCTGCTGTTCGACGCGGGCGATCTCGGCGCCGACCTTGTAGACCTCGGCCTGCACGCCGTTCAGGTGATCGCTGGCGGCGACGTGCCGCTCGCGCACGGTTTCCAGCTGCGCCTCGACGTGGCGCTGCTCGGCGAGCTTCTTCTCGATGGCGATCTCGGCGGCCGACAGGCCCTGCCCTTCGCCGTCGTGCTGGCCCTTCAGCGCGCGGTACTCCAGGGCGCGCAGCTCGGCTTCCTTGCGGGTCTGCTCTTCCTTCAGCGCCTTCCAGCGCTCGGCGGCGCGGGCCTGGCGATTGAGGTGCTCGAGCTGCTTGTCCACCTCGTCGCGCACGTCGCGCACGCGATCGAGGTTCTCGCGGGTGGACTTGATGCGGCTCTCGGTCTCCTTGCGGCGCTCCTTGTACTTGGAGATGCCGGCGGCCTCTTCCAGGTGGGTGCGCAGGTCCTCCGGCGCGGCCTCCACGATCTGGCTGATCATGCCCTGCTCGATGATCGAGTAGCTGCGCGGCCCCAGGCCGGTGCCGAGGAACAGGTCGGTGATGTCGCGGCGGCGGCAGCGCGCGCCGTTGAGGAAGTAGGACGACTGGCCGTCGCGGGTGACCTGGCGCTTGACCGAGATCTCCGCGTACTGGCCGTACTCGCCCTGCACCGAGCCGTCGGCGTTGTCGAAGATCAGCTCCACCGTGGCCTGGCCGACCGGCTTGCGCGAGTTGGAGCCGGAGAAGATCACGTCGGTCAGCGAGTCGCCGCGCAGGCGGCTGGCAGCGCTCTCGCCCATCACCCAGCGGATCGCGTCGATGATGTTGGACTTGCCGCAACCATTGGGACCGACCACGCCGGTCATGTTGGTGGGCAGGTGCAACGTGGTCGGATCGACGAACGACTTGAATCCGGCAAGTTTGATGGTGGTCAGGCGCATCGGCGGCTCGATATTCCTTGAGAGCGCCCACGCGGGCGCGGGGCGACGGGGCACTGTGCCAAACGGCAGACGCCGCCGCAATGCGTTGCGACGGCGGAATCCACTTGAAGAAGTTAATGCAAGCGGATGATTTTACACGTCAGGTGCCCGTGCATCGATGGACAGGGCGTGGATCCCGTTGTCCATCAGGCCATCCAGCGCCGCGTACACCATGCGGTGGCGCTTGATCGGCAGCACCCCGGCGAACGCGGCGCTGACGATGCGCACGTGGAAATGGCCTTTGCCCGCGTTGGCGTGACCGGCGTGCTTGTGGCCCTCGTCCTGCACGTCCAGCTCGGTCGGCGCCAGCGCGGCGGCGAGACGCTCGCGGATCTGCTCGACCATCGCCGCGCTCATGGCAGGGTCTTGCGGAACGGCTTGACCTCGACCTCGGCGTAGACGCCGGCCGCCACGTACGGGTCGGCGCCGGCCCAGGCCTCGGCGTCGGCCTGGCTGGCGAACTCGGCGATGATCAGGCTGCCGGTGAAGCCGGCCGGGCCCGGGTCCTCCGAGGCGATCGCCGGGAACGGACCGGCCAGCAGCAGACGTCCTTCGGACTGCAGCGCGTGCAGGCGGGCCAGGTGCTCAGGCCGGGCGGCCATGCGCTTGGCGAGGGAATCGGGGTGGTCCTTGGCGTGGACGGCAAACCACATGCGGGGCGCTTCCTGACTGGGCAAAGCGGCATTTTACTTCAGCCACTGCCGTCGCAGGCCCGATGCTGCATCGCAGAAACGTTCGGACCGCTGGTTGACCTCAGTCAAGGCCTGCCCCGATGCCGCAGCGCATCCTGCCCGTGCTCCCGGCATGGCAAGGCATTCATGCCGATGCCGGGCCCCCACCCGCGTATCCGGATGATCCGATGAAGGAAGTCGCTCCCGCCCCGAGGACGCCCCAGCCCACGGCTGCGGCGCGCACCGACCGCCAGGTCCGTGCAGCGCTGGCGCGATGGACCGCCTCGATCTCCCCCGCTTCGCTGGAACTGGCCTTCAGCGACTGGGCGGCGCACCTGGCCGCATCCCCCGGCAAGCGCCTGGAGCTCATGCACCTCGGGTTGCGGCAATGGCAGGCGCTGGCGGATTACGCCGCCCGCTGCGCCCTCCCCGGTGCCGCTCCCAATGGCGGCTGCGTGACGCCCCGTCCCGGCGACCGCCGTTTCCGCGAGCCCGAATGGGGACGCTGGCCGTTCAACGTGATGCATCAGGCTTTCCTGATGGCCGAACGCTGGTGGGAGGAAGCCACCCATGGCGTGGAGGGCGTGGAGAAGCACCATGCCGACGTCGCCGGATTCGTCGCCCGGCAGTGGCTGGACATGTGGTCGCCGGGCAACCAGCTGGTCACCAACCCGGTGGTGCTGAAGCAGACGATCGAGCAGGCCGGCACCAACCTGTGGCGCGGCTGGCTCAACGCACTGGACGATCTGGACCGGCTGGCGATCGGCGCGCCGCCGGCCGGCACCGAGGACTACGCCGTCGGCCGCAACCTGGCCGTCACCCCGGGCAAGGTGGTGATGAAGAACCGGCTGGTGGAGCTGATCCAGTACACGCCCACGACGGACAAGGTGCGGCCGGAGCCGATCCTGATCGTGCCGGCATGGATCATGAAGTACTACATCCTGGATCTTTCGCCGCACAACTCGCTGATCCGTTACCTGGTCGACCAGGGCCACACGGTGTTCTGCATCTCCTGGAAGAACCCGGATGCCGACGACCGCGAGCTGGGCATGGAGGACTACCTGCGGCTCGGCGTGATGGATGCGCTGGATGCGGTGGGAGCGATCGTGCCGAAGCGGAAGGTGCACGGCGTGGGCTACTGCCTGGGCGGCACCCTGCTGTCGGTCGCCGCGGCGGCGATGGCCCGCGACGGAGATCACCGGCTTGCCTCGGCGACCCTGTTTGCCGCGCAGACCGACTTCACCGAGCCGGGCGAGCTGGGTCTGTTCATCGACGAAAGCCAGGTCTCCCTGCTCGAGGCGCAGATGTCGCAGACCGGCTATCTGACCGCCCAGCAGATGGCCGGTGCGTTCCAGATGCTGCGCTCCTACGACCTGCTGTGGTCGCGCATGGTCGGCGAGTACCTGATGGGTACGCGCCCGCCGATGAACGACCTGATGGCGTGGAACGCCGATGCCACCCGCATGCCGGCACGCATGCACTCGGAATACCTGCGCCGGCTGTTCCTGCACAACGACCTGGCCGAAGGCCGGTTCCCGGTGGACGGCCGACCGGTGGCGCTGAGCGACATCACCCTGCCGGTGTTCGTGGTCGGCACGCAGACCGACCACGTCGCGCCCTGGCGCTCGGTGTACAAGCTGCACTACCTCACCGTCGCCGACCTGACCTTCGTGCTGACCAGCGGCGGACACAACGCCGGCATCGTCAGCGAGCCGGGGCACCCGCACCGCAGCTACCAGTTGCTGCAGCGTGCGGAAGGCGCTCCCTACATCGGCCCCGACGACTGGCTGCAGCGGGCACCGATGCACGACGGCTCCTGGTGGCCCGCCTGGCTGCAATGGCTGGACGCGCATTCGGGCGAGCCGGTGGCAGCACCATCGATGGGCAACGCCCGCGCCGGCTACCGTCCGCTCGCCGACGCCCCCGGCCACTACGTGCGGGAGACCTGAACATGTCCGGTCTGAGCGGCGCGAAGGGCCTGGTGGTCGGCATCGCCAACGAGCACAGCATCGCGTGGGGTTGTGCGCGGGCGCTGCATGCCGCGGGTGCACAGCTGGCCGTCACCTGGCTGAACGAGCAGGCCCGGCCCTGGGTCGAGCCACTGGCGCAGACCCTGGACGCACCGATCCGGATGCCGCTGGACGTGACCCAGGCCGGCCAACTGGACGCGGTATTCGAGGCGGTGAAGAACCAGTGGGGCCGGCTGGATTTCGTGCTGCATTCGATCGCGTTCGCGCCGAAGGACGACCTGCACGGCCGCGTTACCGACAGCTCGCGCGACGGCTTCCTGCGCGCGATGGACATCTCCTGCCATTCGTTCATCCGCATGGCCCGGCTGGCCGAGCCGCTGATGGACCGCGGCGGCAGCCTGATGACCATGAGCTACCTCGGTGCCGACGAGGTGATCGACCACTACGGGCTGATGGGGCCGGTGAAAGCCGCGCTGGAATCGTCGGTGCGTTACCTGGCCGCCGAACTCGGCCCGGCCGGCATCCGCGTCAACGCGATCTCGCCGGGCCCGCTGGCGACACGCGCCGCCTCCGGCATCGAGCAGTTCGACCAGTTGCTGCGTGAAGCGGTGCAGCGCGCGCCGCTGCGACGCCCGGTGGATATCGACGATGTGGGCCGCCTGTGCGTGTTCCTAGCCAGTGAGGCCGCGCGCTCGATCACCGGCGACACGCTGTACGTGGACGCCGGCTACCACATCCTCAACTGAACGGAAGGGAACGAAGGCTCTACACAGGACACACAACACCCGGGTGGCCGCACGGATTGTCATGGAGCGCGGCCACCTTTGCGGACGACCGCCGGTATCGCCCGCGACGACGCCCCAGGGATGCCGGCCTCACGCCAACCACCGCACCCGAAGCGAGGACATGATCATGAGCATCGATACCAACCTTCCCATGGAGCTGTACAAGGCCAACGTCCAGTTGTGGTTGAACATGGGCCTGTTGCTGCAGGAGGCTCGCCAGCAGTGGGCCGACCTCGGCGACAAGGCGCTCGAGGACGATGTCGAGGAGACCCGCAAGGAACTGGAAGACCTGTCCCGGGCCAGCGACTGGAAAGACCTGACCAACCTTCCCGGCAGCACGGCATGGCGTCGCATGCAGAAGCGCGTGGGCGACGCACAGGCATGTACCGAGACCGCCATTGCCGAGCAGACGCGCTTCGTCGCCGGCATGCAGCACGCGCTGGCCGACTGGCAGAAATCGCTCACCCGTGCCGTCAGCGACGCCGGCAAGTCGTTGCCGATGGGCATGCCGATGAGCGGCGCCGTGCCGGATTTCAGCGCGCTGATGAAGATGTTCACGCCGCCTGCTGGCGGGTCCGGTGCGAAGGCCACGGGCAAAGGCAAGAACCATGCAAGCTGAGCACACTGCCGTGGTTACCGGCGGCATGGGCTGCCTGGGCGAGTCGATCGCCCAGGCCTTGCACGATGCCGGCTGCCGCGTGATCGTCACCCACTCGCCCGGGCGCAGCGACGTCGACGCCTGGCTGGCCGAACACGCCGCCCAGGGCCGCAGCTACCTCACCTACGAGATGGACGTGGCCGACGCCGACTCCTGCGCCGCCTGCGCCGAACGCATCCGCGCCGACGGCCACGTGGTGGACATCCTGGTCAACAACGCCGGCATCACCCGCGACGCCAGCTTCCGCAAGATGCAGAAGGTGGACTGGGACACGGTGATGCACACCAACCTCGATTCGCTGTTCAACGTCACCAAGGCGTTCGTCGAGGGCATGATCGGCGGCGGCTGGGGGCGCATCGTCAACATCGCCTCGGTCAACGGCTCCAAGGGCGCCTTCGGCCAGACCAACTACGCCGCATCCAAGGCCGGCATGCACGGCTTCACCAAGTCGCTGGCGCTGGAGCTGGCGACCAAGGGCATCACGGTCAACACGGTGTCGCCGGGTTACCTGCAGACGCGGATGGTGGCAGCCGTGCCCGAAGAGGTGCTCAAGACCAAGGTGCTCTCGCAGATCCCGATGGGACGGCTGGGACGCACCGGCGAGGTCGCAGCGCTGGTGGCCTTCGTCTGCAGCGATGCGGCCGCGTTCATGACCGGGGCGAACCTGGCGATGAACGGCGGCCAGCACATGGCCTGAATTCCTTCCGCGGACCCAAGGAGCGCGTCCATGCCCGATACCCCCGCCGCCCCCGCCGGCCCACCTGGCGACGCCGACGACATCCACTTCATCCGCAACCGCACCTTCGAGGAAATCGCCGTCGGCGACACCGCGGCGATCGAGCGCACGCTCACCGCCGAGGACATCCAGCTGTTCGCCGTGATGTCCGGCGACGTCAATCCGCAGCACCTGGATCCGGATTTCGCCGCCTCCACCCGTTTCCACGGCGTGATCGCGCACGGCATGTGGGGCGCGGCGCTGATCTCGGCCGTGCTCGGCACCCGCCTGCCCGGCCCCGGCACGATCTACCTGTCGCAGACGCTGAAATTCCTCGCCCCGGTGCACATCGGCGACACGCTGACCATCCGGGTCACCGTGCGCTCCAGGGACGAGGCGAGGAAAGAGCTGGTGCTCGACTGCAGCTGCATCGACCAGGCCGGCCAGTGCGCGATCAAGGGCGAAGCCCTGGTGCTGGCGCCGGTGGAGAAGATTGTCCGGCCGCGCGCCACCCTGCCCGAAGTCCGCCTGACGAGAGGCAACGACGGCGTGCAGCGCCTGCTCGACTACGTGAAGCCGCTGGGCGCGATCCGCATGGCGGTGGTCCATCCCTGCGACGAGTCCAGTCTCGGCGGCGCCGTCGATGCCTGGCGCGCGGGGCTGATCGAACCGGTGCTGGTGGCCCCGCGTGCGCGGCTCGAGGCGGTGGCCGCCCAGGCGGGATTCGACCTGACCGGCATCGCCATCGAGGATGTCCCGCACAGCCACGCCGCAGCGGCACGGGCGGTCGAGCTGGCCGCGGCCGGCGAGGTCGATGCGCTGATGAAGGGCAGCCTGCACACCGACGAGTTGATGGGTGCCGTGGTCGCCGCGGGCAGCGGCCTGCGTACCAAGCGGCGGATCAGCCACTGCTTCATCATGCAGACGCCGGCCTACCCGCGGCCGTTCATCATCACCGACGCGGCGATCAACATCGCACCGACGCTGGAAGAGAAGGCCGACATCATCCGCAACGCCATCGACCTGGCCCAGACGATCGGCGTGGCGCAGCCGCGCGTGGCGATCCTCGCCGCGGTGGAAACGGTCAACCCGCACATGCCGGCCACGCTCGACGCGGCGGCGCTGTGCAAGATGGCCGACCGCGGCCAGATCGAAGGCGGCGTGCTCGACGGCCCGCTGGCGTTCGACAACGCGGTATCGGCGGCGGCTGCGCGGATCAAGGGCATCGTCTCGCCGGTGGCCGGCCAGGCCGACGTGCTGGTGGTGCCGGATCTGGAGAGCGGCAACATGCTGGCCAAGCAGCTCGAATACCTCGGCGGTGCGGCCAGCGCCGGTATCGTGATCGGCGCGAAGGTGCCGATCGTGCTCACCAGCCGCGCCGACTCGCGCGAGTCGCGGATGGCCTCCTGTGCGGTGGCACTGCTGCTGGCCCATCACTACCGGAGCCATCCGCTGTGAGCGCGTTTCCGATGACCCAGGCGGCAGGCGATCTGCTGCTGGTGCTCAACTGCGGCTCGTCCAGCATCAAGTTCGCGCTGTTCGACGCCGCGGTCTCGCCGCTTCCGCGCCATCCGGCCTGGAGCGGCAAGATCGAGGGCATCACCGGGCCGTCGCCGCGCTACGAAGCCGCCGGCGAGCCCGATGCGATGCTCGCGCTCGACAGCTCCGATCCGTACACCGGCGCCTTGATGCACATCCGCGAGCGACTGCAGGCCCGGCTCGGCGACCGCCGGCTGGCCGCCGTGGCGCATCGCGTGGTGCACGGCGGCAGCAAGTATTTCGCGCCAGTGCGGGTGGACGCCGCGGTGCTCGCCGACCTGCGCAGCTACATCCCGCTGGCGCCGCTGCACCAGCCGTTCGCGCTGGAGGCGATCGAGGCGCTGCTCGGCCTGCACCCGGACCTGCCGCAGGTCGCCTGCTTCGATACCGCCTTCCACCACACCGTGCCAAAGGTGGAGCAGATGCTGCCACTGCCGCGTGCGCTCTGGGACGAGGGCCTGCGTCGCTACGGCTTCCACGGGCTGTCCTACGCCTACATGGCCACGGTGCTGGCCGAGCGCTACGGCGCCGGCGCGCGTGGCCGCACGATCTGCGCCCACCTGGGCAGCGGCGCCAGCCTGTGCGCCATGCACGACCTGCGCAGCGTCGCCACCACGATGGGCTTTTCCGCGCTGGATGGCCTGATGATGGGCACGCGCTGCGGCGCGCTCGACCCCGGCGCGCTGCTGTACCTGATGCAGATCCGCGGCCTCGGCGTGGAACAGGTCGGCCACATGCTCTACCACGAGTCCGGCCTGCTCGGCGTCTCGGGCGTGTCGCCCGACCCGCGCGAACTGCTGCCGCGCGAGGACGAGCCCCCCGTGCGCGAGGCGCTGGCGCTCTACGTGCGACGCATCGTGCGCGAGATCGGCGCGCTCGCCGCCGTGCTCGGCGGCCTGGACATGCTGGTGTTCACGGCCGGCATCGGCGAACACAACGCAGTGATCCGCGAGCGCGTCTGCGACGCGCTGGGCTGGCTCGGCGTCGCGCTGGACACCCGCGCCAACGCGGCGCACGCTGCGGTGGTGTCCGGCCCGGAAAGCCGCGTGCGCGTGGTGGTCGAGCCGACCAACGAGGAGTGGATCGCCGCCCGTGCCACGCTGGAGCTGATGGCGGGCTGATCCGTTCCGGATTGATGCGAGTCAACTCCCGCAGTGCGCCGATGCCCGACCATGGGGCATCGCATGCGGGTGGCGCGCCCACCCTGGAGAACGAGAGCTTCTTTCATGGCCGGGATGCACGATGGACAGGTCACGGCGGTGCGCGGCGCGGTGCTCGACGTGCGTTTCGCACAGCCGCCGCTGCCGGCGGTCGGCGAGGCCCTGCACGTGCTGCGCGACGACGGCACGCCGCTGCTGGTGGAGGTCACCTCGCAACTTTCCACGACGGACGTGCGTGCGATCGCCCTGCAATCGACCGAAGGCATCGCACGCGGACTGCGCGTGCAGGCCCAGGGGCAGCCGCTGCGGGTGCCGGTCGGCCCGGCGGTACTCGGCCGGCTGCTCGATGTCACCGGCCAGCTGGGTGACGACGGCCCCGCCCTGCCCGCCGACGTGCCGCGCCGACCGATCCACCGCGCCGCTCCGCCGCTGGCCGCGCAGAGCGGCACCAGCACGCTGTTCGCCACCGGCCTGAAGGTGATCGACCTGCTCACCCCGCTGGTGCAGGGTGGCAAGGCGGCGATGTTCGGCGGCGCCGGTGTCGGCAAGACCGTGCTGGTGATGGAGCTGATCCACGCCATGGTCGAGCGCTACCAGGGCATCTCGGTGTTCGCCGGCGTCGGCGAGCGTTCGCGCGAGGGACACGAGATGCTGCTGGACATGCGCAACACCGGCGTGCTCGGCCACACCGTGCTGGTCTATGGACAGATGAACGAGCCGCCGGGCGCGCGCTGGCGGGTACCGTTCACCGCACTGACCATGGCCGAATACTTCCGCGACGAGCGGCGGCAGAACGTACTGCTGCTGATGGACAACATCTTCCGCTTCGTGCAGGCCGGCTCGGAAGTGTCCGGCCTGCTCGGCCGGCAGCCCTCGCGCGTGGGCTACCAGCCCACCCTGGCCGACGAGGTGGCCGCCTTGCAGGAACGCATCGTCTCGGTGGACGGCGTGGCGGTCACCGCGATCGAGGCGGTCTACGTGCCGGCCGACGACTTCACCGACCCGGCGGTCACCGCACTGGCCTCGCACGTGGACTCGATGGTGGTGCTCTCGCGCGAGATGGCCGCGCAGGGCATGTATCCGGCGATCGACCCGATCGCCTCCTCGTCGATCATGCTCGACGCCGACCTGCTCGGCGAACGCCACGTGCGCATCGCCACCGAGGTGCGGCGGGTGATCGAACACTATCGCCAGCTGCAGGACGTGATCGCCCTGCTCGGCGTGGACGAACTGGGCGCCGAGGACCGCCGGCTGGTCGAGCGGGCGCGCCGCCTGCAGCGCTTCCTGAC
Source organism: Dyella ginsengisoli LA-4 (assembly GCF_000334915.1). Lineage (GTDB taxonomy): Bacteria > Pseudomonadota > Gammaproteobacteria > Xanthomonadales > Rhodanobacteraceae > Dyella_A > Dyella_A ginsengisoli_A. The sequence continues at coordinate 23,546 of NZ_AMSF01000016.1, forward strand.
CCAGCCGTTCGCCGTCACCGAAGCCTTCACCGGCATGCCCGGCCGCAGCGTGGCACTGGCCGACACGCTGGACGGCTGCGAGGCGATCCTGCGCGGCGACTGCGACGGCTGGCGCGAGAGTTCGCTGTACATGGTCGGCACGCTGGCCGAAGCCCAGGCCAAGGAAGCCGCCGCCACGAAGGCCGCGGCATGACCGGCCACCTGCACCTGGTGCTCGCCACGCCGCAGCAGGTCGTGCTCGACCTGGACGACGTGACCGCGGTGCGCGGCGAGGACGCCAGCGGCAGCTTCGGCATCCTGCCCGGCCACGCCGACCTGATCACCGTGCTGGTGCCCACCGTGCTGCGCTGGCAGCGTACCGGCGGCGAGCACGGCTACTGCGCGCTGCGCGGCGGCGTGTTGCGGATGAGCGAGGGAGCGCAGCTCCACGTGGCCTGTCGCGGCGCCGTGCGTGGCGACCAGCTCGGCACACTGGAGGCCACCGTGCGCAGCGCACGCGCCGACCAGGCCGATGCCGACCGCCGCGCGCGGGTCGAACAGATGCAGTTGCACGCCCGCGCCGTGCGCACCCTGCTGCGCTACCTGCGCCCGGGCCCGAGGAACGTCGCACCATGACGACGCCGGCACCCGACCCGCGCACGGAAGAGAGCCGCGACCCGGTCACCACGGCCGCCCGGCGCGCGCGCCAGCGCGACGAGGCCAACCGCGACGATCCGGCCACCCCGGCCAGCATCCGCCTGGCGCAGATCGGCGTGCTGGGCTGGACCATCGTCACCCCGATCCTGCTCGGCGTGCTGGCCGGGCACTGGCTGGACCGCTGGCTGCGTACCGGCGTCACGTTCGCCGCCGCCCTGCTCACCGTCGGTGCCGGGCTGGGCCTGTGGTTCGCCTGGCGCTGGATGCACCGTCAATGAGGAACCTGCCATGAGCCCTCCCCTCGCAACGCTTCCGTTGGCCCCGGCCATCGGCATCGGGCTGCTCGCCGGTGGCGCGGTCGGCCTGCTCCACTTCGTCGGACTGCGCTACACCGTGCGCCTGCTCGCCGCCGGTCGCACCGGACTGGCGCTGGCGTCGCAAGGCCTGCGCGTGCTGCTCAGCGCGCTGCTGCTGGCGGCCCTGTTCCACTTCGGCCTGGCCGCGCTGCTGGCGGGCTTCGGCGGCTTCCTGGTGGCGCGCCACGTGCTGCTGCGCGACCGCGCGGCGATCCACGCGCCGCCACCGGCCGGGGAGCCCCGGCCATGATCGGCTCGCCGCTGCGCACCGACGTCCTGTTCCATCTCGGCCCGGTCCCGATCAGCTCGGCCGTGGCCGTGAGCTGGGGGATCGTGGCGGCGCTGGCGCTCGGTTCATGGCTGGCCACGCGACGCCTCTCGCTGCGCCCCTCGCGGACGCAGGCGGTGCTGGAACTGCTGGTGGAAACCATCGACGGGCAGATCCGCGACACCATGCAGGTGGACCCGGCACCCTACCGAGCGTTGATCGGCAGCATCTTCCTGTTCGTGCTGACCGCGAACTGGTCGGGGCTGGTGCCCGGTATCGAACCGCCCACCGCCCACCTGGAGACCGACGCCGCACTGGCCGGCATCGTGTTCCTCGCCACCATCGTGTTCGGCCTGCGCAGCCGCGGCGTGCGCGGCTACCTGGCCACCTTCGCCGAGCCGGGCTGGCTGATGGTGCCGCTGAACCTGGTCGAGCAGATCACCCGCACCTTCTCGCTGATGGTGCGTCTGTTCGGCAACGTGATGAGCGGCGTGTTCGTGGTCGGCATCGCGCTGTCGCTGGCGGGGCTGATCGTGCCGATCCCGTTCATGGCGCTGGACCTGCTCACCGGCGCCATCCAGGCCTACATCTTCAGCGTGCTGGCGATGGTGTTCATCGGCGCTGCCGTGCACCCCGCCCCGCCCTCCCGCGCGCCGGACGCGCCTGCATCTTCCGATCGGAGAGACCCGTCATGAACGACCTCATTCCCGTTGTCAGCATCCTCGCCGCCGCGCTGTCGGTGAGCTTCGGTGCGATCGGCCCGGCGCTCGCCGAGGGCCGCGCGGTGGCGGCCGCGATGGATGCGATCGCGCGCCAGCCCGAATCGGCCGGCACCATCTCGCGCACGCTGTTCGTGGGCCTGGCGATGATCGAGACGATGGCGATCTACTGCCTGGTGATCGCCATCCTGCTGCTGTTCGCCAACCCGTTCCTCAAGTAGGCGGCGACCTTCGATGAAGATCGACTTCTGGACGCTGGCGCTGCAGGCGATCAATGCGCTGGTCCTGATCTGGCTGCTGTCGCGGGTGCTGTATCGCCCGGTGGTGCGCGTGATCGCGCAGCGGCGCGAGGCCGCGGCGAAACTGCTGGCCGACGCCGAGGCCGAGCGCGACCGCGCGCGCCAGGCCACGGCGGCAGCGACGGCACAGCAGACCGAACTCGCCGCCGGGCGCGACGCGGCGATGAAGGCCGCGCAGAACGACGCCGAAGCGGCACGCATCCGCCTGCTGGCCGCCGCGCAGGCCGAGGCCGGGGCCCTGCGCCAGCAGGCACAGGCCGAACGGGACAAGCAGCTTGTCGCGCAGCGGCGCGCCGACGAGCAGCGCGCCGCTGCGCTGGCCGTCGACATTGCCGCGCGGCTGCTCGATCGCCTGCCGGCCTCGGCACGCGTCGCGGGTTTTCTCGACGACCTCGTCGCCTCGCTGCGGGCACTGCCGGATTCGCAGCGGCAGAAGCTGGCCGATCCGGCAACGCCGCTCGCGCTGGTGGCGCCGCGCACGCTCGAAGCGAGCGAAAGGGATCGCTGCGTGCAGGCGATCCAGCAGGCCATCGGCCGCTCCGCCCCGCTGCAGCCGGCGGTGGATCCCAACCTGATCGCCGGGCTGGAACTGCGCAGTCCCGACCTGGTGGTAAGCAATCACCTGCGCGCCGACCTCGACCATCTGCAGCACGAGCTGACCCATGCCGACCGACACGCCTGACGCCACCACCGGCGACTGGCTGCGCCGCAGCCAGGCCGTCGTCGCGCAGAGCCGGCTCGGCGTGCGCTCGGTCGGGCTGGGCCACGTCGAGCGGATCGCCGACGGCATCGCCATCGTCTCCGGCCTGGCCCAGGCACGTCTGCATGAACTGCTGCGCTTCCAGCACGACCGCATGGGCTTCGTGCTCTCGCTGGACGAAGACACGCTGGCCGCCGTGCTGCTGGACGACGACGACAGCGTCGAGGCCGGCTCCGAGGTGCTCGGCACCGGCGAGGTGCTGCGCGTGCCGGTGGGACCGGGCCTGCTCGGCCGCGTGCTCGACCCGCTGGGACGCCCGCTGGACCGCGACGAGCCGGTGGCGGCCGAGGACCACCTGCCGATCGAGCGCCCGGCGCCGGCGATCATCGAGCGTGACCTGGTGAGCGAGCCGGTCGCCACCGGCGTGCTGGTGATCGACGCGATGTTCCCGATCGGCCGCGGCCAGCGCGAGCTCCTGATCGGTGATCGCGCCACCGGCAAGACCTCGCTGGCGGTGGACGCGATGATCAACCAGAAGCACTCGGACATGGTCTGCGTGTACGTCTCGGTCGGCCAGCGCGCCCATGCCGTGCAACAGGTGATCGAGGCTGTACGCGCGCACGGCGCGCCCGAGCGCACCATCTTCGTGGTGGCCTCGGCGTCGGCCTCGGCCGGACTGCAGTGGGTGGCGCCGTTCGCCGGCTTCAGCATCGCCGAGCACTTCCGCGACCGCGGCCAGCACGCGCTGATCGTGATCGACGATCTCACCAAGCACGCCGCCACCCACCGCGAGCTGGCCCTGCTCACCCATCAGCCGGCCGGCCGCGAGGCCTACCCCGGCGATGTGTTCTACCTGCACGCCCGCATGCTCGAGCGGGCGGCCAGGCTGTCGACGGCCAAGGGCGGCGGTTCGCTCACCGCGCTGCCGATCGCGCAGACCGAAGCGGGCAACCTGGCCGCCTACATCCCGACCAACCTGATCTCGATCACTGACGGCCAGATCGTGTTCGACACCTCGCTGTTCGCCGCCGACCAGCGGCCGGCGGTGGATGTCGGCCTGTCGGTGAGCCGGGTCGGCGGCAAGGCCCAGCCGCCGGTGCTGCGCGAGGTGGCCGGCCAGCTGCGGCTGCAGTATTCGCAGTTTCTCGAACTGGAGCTGTTCACCCGCTTCGGCAATCTCAGCGACACCCGGGTCAAGGCGCAGATCGCCCGTGGCCAGGCGATCCGGGCCCTGTTGAGCCAGCCGCGTTTCGCCGCGCAGCAGCTGCCCGCGCAACTCGCCCTGCTCGCGGCACTGGACGACGGCGTGCTGGATGGCCAGCCCGCCGGCCTGATCGCGGAGCTGCGCCGGCAACTGCCGACCCGCCTGGCCCAGGGGCGGCCGATACCGATCGGCGACACGCTGGATGCGTCCACCCGCGGCATGCTGGTGGACGCGGTGCGCGAGCTGGTCGCGATGATCGCCGCCGCATCGAAAGGAGCGCCGGCATGAGCGGGCAGCTGGCCGAAGTCGCTGCGCGACTGGACTCCACGCGCCAGCTGGGCAGCGTGATCTCTGCGATGCGGGCGATCGCGGCGAGCCGCTCGCAGCAGGCGCGACGCGAGCTGGAGGCGATCCGTCTGTATGCCGCCACGATCGGCCAGGCGATCGGCCAGGTCCTCGGCAGCTTGCCGTCCGGCCAGCCGGTCGCTGCGCCGGCGACAACCGGCGATGGCGTCCTGGTGGTCGCGCTGTGCGCCGAGCAGGGCTTCGCCGGCAGCTTCAACGAGCGCGTGCTCGACGTCGCCCTGCCGCTGGCCGACAAGGCCAACAGCCGCCTGTTCATCGTCGGCGACCGCGGCCTGATGGTGGCCGGCAACCGCGGGCGCACGCCGGACTGGAGCGTGCCCATGGCCGCCCACACCGACGAGGTCTCCGCGCTGGCCGACCGGATCTCCGGTGCGGTCTACGCGGCGCTCGCACCGCGCGGACCGGGCCGGGTGCTGCTGGTCCACGGCAGTCCGGGCGAGGGCGAGGATCAGGCGATCGTTCGACGCTGGCTGCTGCCGTTCGACTTCGGCCGATTTCCCGCCCACCTCGCCGACGGCCAGGCGCCGCTGATGAACCTGCCGCCGATGGCCTTGCTCGAACAGCTCGCCGTGGAGTACGTGCACGCCGACCTGTGCGAGGCATTGATGCTGTCCTACGCGGCGGAAAACCAGGCCCGCATGCAGGCGATGATCGCCGCCCACGGCAACCTGGAACGCACCGAAGCCTCGCTCACGCTTCAGTTCCAGCGCGTGCGCCAGGAAGACATCACCGACGAGATCCTCGAGCTTTCCGCCGCCCGGACCTGACCACCCCGTCGCGGCCGCCGTGCCGCGATCAAAGGAGCCGCACTTGAACCACCGCCGCCACTGTCCGCCGCCACCACCCCGCAAGCGCCGCACGCCGCTGCCTTGGGAGCATCCCAAGGCACACGCCGAAGAACCACAGGTGGACGAGCGCCTGCGCGCGATCATGCAGCATCCGTCGTACCGGGAGGCGGACAGCGATCCGGCCTTCCTGCACGAGGACGCGGCACGTGGCGTGCGCCTGCAGGTGGACTACCTCAAGGCCGAACTGGTGCTCGCCGCCCACGGCATCGAACGCACGGTGCTGGTCTACGGCAGTACCCGCCTGCGCGAGCCGGAAACGGCAAAGCGCGAGCTCGCCTCGGCACGGGAAGCGGCCGGCTCGCGGCCCGACGACCCGGCCACCGCGCGCGCCCTGCAACTGGCCGAGCGGCGGGAAGCCCTGTCGCGCTACTACGAAGTGGGGCGCGAGGTCGGCCAGCGGGTCGGCCTGGCCGGCATTCCCGGCATGGCCATCCTCACCGGCGGCGGCCCGGGTGCAATGGAGTCGGCCAATCGCGGCGCGTGCGAGGCCGGAGCGCAGACGGTGGGCCTGAACATCGCGCTGCCGCGCGAGCAGTATCCGAACCCCTACGTCACGCCCGGACTGTGCATGCAGTTCCACTACTTCGCCATGCGCAAGCTGCACTTCATGAAGCGGGCGGTCGCCATCGTCGCCCTGCCCGGCGGCTACGGCACGCTGGACGAGGTGTTCGGCGCGCTGACCCTGATCCAGACCCGCAAGAGCGCCCCCATTCCCATCGTGCTGGTCGGCGAGGACTACTGGCGCCGCGTGTTCGACGTCGACTTCCTGCTCGAGGCCGGCAGCATCGACGAGGAAGACCGCGACCTGTTCTGGTACGCCGAGACCGCCGAGGAAGCCTGGCAGGGGATCCTCGACTGGCACGAACGCAACGGCAGCCCCCTGCTCCCCTCCACCGCCACGGATGCACGCCCATGAAAATCTCCTTCCACGGCGCCGACCGCGAGGTCACCGGCTCCTGCCACCTGCTCGAAGCTGCCGGCAAGCGCATCCTCATCGACTGCGGCATGTACCAGGGCAGCCGCGAACTGGACGAGCAGAACGGCGACGATTTCGGCTTCGATCCGGCATCGATCGACATCCTGCTGCTCACCCACGCCCACCTGGATCATTGCGGTCGCATCCCGCTGCTGGTCGATCGGGGGTTCTCCGGCGAGATCATCACCACCGCGGCCTCCCGCGAGCTGGCGCGGCTGGTGATGCTCGACGCCGCCGGCCTGCAGGAAGCCGATGCCGAGCGCCGCCAGCGACACGCCTGGCGTCGCGGCGACAAGGACGGGCAGCCGCTGTACACCACGCTCGACGCGCTCAACGCGATGGACCGCTTTGGCCGCGTCGCCCGCTACGGCCAGCCGATCGAGCTCGCGCCGGGCCTGACCGCCACCTTCCACGATGCCGGGCACATCCTCGGCTCGGCCAGCATCCGCATCGTGCAGGACGGCGACGGCGGCCGCTCGGTGATCTTCTCCGGCGACCTCGGCAACAGCGGCCGGCCGATCCTGCGCGACCCGCAGCCGCCGCCGCATGCCGATGCGGTGGTGATGGAAACCACCTACGGCGACCGCCTGCACAAGCCGCTGGGGCCCTCGGTGGAGGAGCTGTATGCCGCGATCACCGACACCTTCGCCCGCGGCGGCAACGTGGTGATCCCCACCTTCGCGCTGGAGCGTGCGCAGGAGATCCTCTACTACCTGCGCGCCGGCGTGGAGAGCGGCCGGCTGCCGCGCACGCTGCCGGTGTTCCTCGATTCGCCGATGGCGATCTCCGCCACCGAGATCTTCCGTCGCCACACCGAATGCTACGACCCGAAGGAACGTGCCCTGTTCGCCCAGGGCGGCGATCCGTTCGCCCTGCCCGGCCTGCGCTTCACCCGCGAGACCGCCGACTCGATGGCGCTGAACCGGATCCGCGGCGGCGCGATCCTGATGGCCGGCTCGGGCATGTGCACCGGCGGGCGCGTGCGCCATCACCTGAGGCACAACCTGTGGCGCGAGGATTCCAGCGTGGTGTTCGTCGGCTATGCCGCCTCCGGCACGCTGGCGCGCATCCTCATCGATGGCGCGAAGTCGGTGCGCCTGTTCGGCGACGACATCCCGGTACGCGCCCATCTGCACACCATCAACGGCTTCTCGGCGCACGCCGATCGCGACGAGCTGCTCGCCTGGCACGCGGCGATCAAGCCGGACAAGACCATCCTGGTACACGGCGACGAGCGCGTGATGCAGGCGTTCGCCACGCGGCTTCCCGCCACTGAAGTCCACATGCCCGGCAAGGGCGACGCCATCACCCTCTGACGATCATCGACGGCCAGGAGGCTGCCCGTGTCCACGCCATCCCCCAACATCCTCTCCGACGACGAACTGGTCCGGCTCGACCGCTACTGGCGCGCCTCGCTGTACCTGTGCGCCGGCATGCTGTACCTGCGGGAGAACCCGCTGCTGCACGAGCCGCTGCGCCTGGAACACATCAAGCACCGGCTGCTCGGCCACTGGGGCTCGGACCCGGGCCAGACCCTGGTGTGGACGCACATGAACCGGCTGATCCGCGCGCGCGACCTCGACGCGATCTTCGTCTCCGGCCCCGGCCATGGCGCGCCCTCGGTGCTGGCCCACGCATGGCTGGAAGGACGCTACGGCGAGCTGTATGCGGACAAGGGGCCGGGCCTGGACGGGCTGCGCCGGTTCTTCAAGGAGTTCTCCTTCCCCGGTGGCGTGGGCAGTCACTGCACGCCGGAGACGCCGGGATCGCTGCACGAGGGCGGCGAGCTCGGCTACAGCCTGTCGCACGCCTACGGCGCGGCGTTCGACCATCCCGACCTTCTGGTGGTGTGCATGGTCGGCGACGGCGAGGCGGAAGCCGGCCCGCTGGCCACCGCCTGGCATTCGAACAAGTTCCTCGATCCGGCGCGCGACGGCGCGGTGCTGCCGGTGCTGCACCTCAACGGCTACAAGATCGCCAACCCCACGGTGCTGGCGCGCATTCCCCACGACCAGCTCGCCGACCTGATGCGCGGTTACGGCTATGAGCCGTTCTTCGTCGAAGGTGACGAGCCGCAGCGCGTGCACCGCCTGCTCGCTACCACGCTGGAAACCGCACTGGACCGGATTGCCGACATCCAGCGCCGTGCGCGCACCGGCAGCTTCGAAGGCCTGCCGACGTGGCCGATGATCGTGCTGCGCACGCCCAAGGGATGGACCGGCCCGAAGGAGGTGGACGGCCATCGCGTGGAGGGCACCTGGCGCGCCCACCAGATCCCGCTGGATCCGCACAAGGACACCGGCCATCTGCGCCAGCTCGAACAGTGGCTGCGCAGCTACCGCCCCGAGACGCTGTTCACCGCGGACGGCCAGCTGGTGCCCGAACTGGCGGCACTGGCCCCGTCCGGACATCGCCGCATGAGCGCCAACCCGGTGGCCAACGGCGGCCTGCTGCGGCGGGCGCTGCTGCGACCGGACATCCGCGAATACGCGGTGGCGGTCACCGAACCGGGCACCGCCACCGAGGAAAACACCCGGCCGACCGGCCGCCTGCTGCGCGACGTGATGCGCGCCAATCCCGACCGCTTCCGCTTCTTCTGCCCCGACGAGACCGCCTCGAACCGGCTCGACGACATCTACCAGGCCAGCGGCAAGGCTTGGATGGCCGCGACGCTGCCGGAGGATGCCGACGGCACCCACCTGGAACGCGGCGGCCGGGTGATGGAGATCCTCTCCGAACACATGCTGGAAGGCTGGCTGGAGGGCTACCTGCTGTCCGGCCGGCACGGCCTGCTCGCTTCGTACGAGGCCTTCATCCACGTCATCGACTCGATGTTCAACCAGCACGCCAAGTGGCTGGAGAAGGCGCTGGACGTGCCGTGGCGGGCGAGCGTGTCCTCGCTCAACATCCTGGTCACCTCCACCGTGTGGCGGCAGGACCACAACGGCTTCTCGCACCAGGACCCCGGCTTTCTCGACGTGGTCACCAACAAGAGCCCGCGGGTCACCCGCATCTACCTGCCGCCGGACGCGAACTGCCTGCTCTCGGTCGTCGACCACTGCCTGGACAGCACCGACAAGATCAACGTGATCGTGGCCGACAAGCAGCGCCACCTGCAGTACCTGACCATCGAGGAGGCCGCCGACCACTGCACCAAGGGCATCGGCATCTGGGACTGGGCCAGCAGCGACGACGGCGCCGAGCCGGACCTGGTGATGGCCTGCGCCGGCGACGTGCCGACGATGGAGGCACTGGCCGCCACCGCCCTGCTGCGCGAGCACTTCCCGGCGTTGAAGGTGCGCTTCGTCAACGTGGTGGACCTGTTCCGGCTGCAGCCGGAGAGCGAGCACGTGCACGGGCTCTCCGATGCCGAGTTCGACAGCCTGTTCACCCGCGACAAGCCGGTGATCTTCAACTTCCACGGCTATCCGTGGCTGATCCACAAGTTGCTCTACCGCCGCCACAACAGCCGCAACGTGCACGTCCGCGGCTACAAGGAACAGGGCAACATCAACACCCCGATGGATCTGGCCATCCGCAACCAGATCGACCGCTTCGACCTGGTGATCGACGCCATCGACCGCGTGCCCGGGTTGCTGGTCGCCGGTGCGCACGTGCGCGACCGGATGAAGGACGCCATCCTCGCCTGCCAGCGCTTCGCCTGCAGCGAGGGCTACGACCAGCCCGAATATGCGGACTGGCGCTGGCCGGGGCGCACCGGCGCGGCGTGACTTGCGGCCCTCTTGAACACCGCTCCGAACGGGCGCATGTCGCAGGAACCGACATGCACAGGGAAGCGCCATCGTGGAATCTTTCGTTCATCCGTTCGCCGAAGGGCTTTCGCTCCTCGCCCATCTGCTGGGCGGCAGCTACGGTCTGGCTGTCGTCGCTATCGCCGTGGCCGTCCGTCTCGTGTTGCTGCCGCTGACGTTGCGGCTGGCCGAACAGGGCTGGCACCGCCAGCAGCGGATGCGGGCGCTGAAACCGCAACTCGACGCCCTGCGCGAGCGCCATGCCAAGGACCCCATGGCCTATGCCCGTGCCGCCCAGGCGCTGAACAAACAGCACGGCATCACCAGCGGACTGGGCGGCGGCCTGCTGGTCTCCGCGGTGCAGGCGCCGCTGGGGATCGGCATCTACGCCGCGATCCGCCAGAGTGTGGCTGCAGCCGGTTCGTTCCTGTGGATCCCGCGACTGGCGCGACCGGACTTCCTGCTCGCCCTGGCCGTCGCTGCACTCACGTACGCCGCGATCACGCTCAACCCGGCCATGCCGGCGCAGATGAAGACCGCGCTGCAGATGCTGCCGGTGCTGGTCTCGTTCCTGATGGTCTGGCACCTGGCCGCCGGCCTCGGCCTGTACTGGGCCGGCTCCAGCAGCGTCAACGTGCTGCAGGCCGCGCTGCTGCGGCGACGCGTGCGGCGCCACCATTGGGCATGACCAGGCACCTGTCCGGCTATCGCTGGTTGCGGGTCGAAGGCAACCAGCGCCTGGCGTACCGCACTGGCGGCAGTCCCGAGGTGGACAAAAGCATCTTGCTGCTGCACGGCATGGCAGGCCGATCCGACACCTGGGACCGCTTTGCCGGCGCCCTGGGTAACGAGGGTTGGCGGGTGATTGCCATGGACATGCGTGGCCACGGGCGCAGCAGTCGTTCGGCAAGCTATCCGCTCACAGCATTCGGCGCCGATGTCTTCCGGCTGCTGGATGAGTTGAGGATCGACCGCACGGACATCGTCGGCCATTCCCTGGGCGCACATGTAGCGTTGCGTGTTGCCGCGGAGCAGCCGGCCCGCGTGCGCCGACTGGTTCTCGAGGAGCCGCCGGTCCCGCCGCGCGACGAGGCAAATGTCGCAACCCTGCGTGGAGCCATGCCGACCGCTTCGCTCAGCCTAGCCAGCCTGCTGCGCATCGTCTTTTTCAACCGCTTCGACTGGCGCATGAGAAGACCGACGCTCGCCACCCTGCGCAGCCCGATGCCGGAATGGTGGGACGCGCTCCGCGCAATTCGGGCGCCGAGTCTGCTGCTGTCCGGCTCGCGCAGTCACGTTCCGCTGGAACGACAGCATGCTCTGGCCTCTGCCATGCCGGATGCACGCGTCTGCCAACTGGAGGGATCGCATCGGCTGCACAGCGAGGCTCCCGAGGCATTCCTCGCGGCAGTGCTGCCCTTCCTGTTGGCTGGCTCACCCACCAGAGCCATCGATCCTGCGACGACGCCCCTGCAGTCACGCCACACGATTGCCGCTCCGGACACGTGAGCCCATGGCGGGCTTGGCCACAGGCCTGCCATGACCCAAAGAAAAAACGCAGGCCCGCAGATGCGGGCCTGCGTCGTCCTGCATGGAAACCGATCAGGCTTCCGGGCGCATATACGGGAACAGCAGCACGTCGCGGATCGAGGAGGCGTCGGTGAGCAGCATCACCAGCCGGTCGATGCCGATGCCGAGGCCGCCGGTCGGCGGCAGGCCGACTTCCAGCGCGCGGATGTAGTCGGCGTCGAAGTGCATCGCCTCGTCGTCGCCGGCGTCCTTGGCGTCGACCTGGGCCTGGAAGCGCGCGGTCTGGTCTTCCGGGTCGTTGAGCTCGGAAAAACCGTTCGCGATTTCCTTGCCGTTGACGAACAGCTCGAAGCGATCGGTGATGCCCGGGTCGGTGTCGTTCTCTCGCGCCAGCGGCGAGACCTCGACCGGGTGCTGGGTGATGAAGGTCGGCTGGATCAGCGTGTGCTCCACCGTCTTCTCGAAGATCTCCAGCAGCAGCTTGCCCCAGCCGTAGCCGTCCTTGACCTGCACGCCCAGGCGCTTCGCGTGGGCGGCCATCGCCGCGCGGTCGCGCAGTTCCTCGCGCCGGATCTCCGGGTTGTGCTCGAGCACCGCGTCTTCCATCGTCCAGCGGCGGAACGCCGGGCCGACGTCGATGGTGGCGCCGTCCCAGTGCAGCTCGGTGCTGCCGATCACCTGCTTCGCGGTGTCGCGGATCAGGTTCTCGGTGAGGTCCATGATCTCGTTGTAGGTGGCGTACGCCTGGTACAGCTCGAGCATGGTGAACTCGGGATTGTGCCGGGTCGACACGCCCTCGTTGCGGAAGTTGCGGTTGATCTCGTAGACGCGGTCGAAGCCGCCGACCACCAGGCGCTTGAGGTACAGCTCCGGCGCCACGCGCAGGTAGAGGTCCATGTCCAGCGCGTTGTGGTGGGTGATGAACGGACGCGCCGTGGCGCCGCCGGGGATGACGTGCATCATCGGCGTTTCCACTTCCATGAAGCGGCGCGGAGCGGCCTCCAGCCACTGGCGGATATAGCCAATGATGCGCGAGCGCTGCTGGAAGGTGCGGCGCGCCTCCTCGGTGACGATCAGGTCGACGTAGCGCTGGCGGTAGCGCTGCTCCACGTCGGCCATGCCGTGGTGCTTGTCCGGCAGCGGACGCAGGCTCTTGGTCAGCAGGCGCAGCTGCTCGACCTTCACCGACAGCTCGCCGGTCTTGGTGCGCATCAGCACGCCTTCGGCGCCGACGATATCGCCCATGTCCCAGCCCTTGAAGGCCTCGTACACGTCGCCCACGGTGCCGGCATGGATGAACAGCTGGATGCGGCCGGTCATGTCCTGCATCTGCACGAAACTGACCTTGCCCTGCACGCGCTTGAGCACGATGCGGCCGGCCACCTTCACCCGGCGCGCCTCGGCGTCGATCGCCTCGGCGGTCCAGCGCTCGGCGTCGGCGAACTCGGTCTTGAGGTCACCAGCGAAGCTGTCCACCGTGAAGTCGTTCGGGAAAGCGATGCCCTGGCCGCGCAGCGCCTTGAGTTTCTCGCGGCGCTCGGCGATCAGCTTGTTCTCGTCGACGGGCGGGTTCTCGGGGGTTTCGCTCATTGCAGATTCCGTAGCGGGTGGCTCGCCTGCGCAGGCAGGTGCCGGTCAGTTGGATCGTGGTGGGGGCGGCTGGCTCAGCCGCCCTTGTGGAACACTTCCTTGAAGCCTTTCTTGGTGGCGTCCCAGCCTTCGCGCGCCCCCTTGGCGATGCCGTGGCCTGCGTCGCGCGCACCGTGGCCGACCTTGATCGCCACCTTCCGCGTGGCATGGCCGACGTCACGGGCACCATCGGCGATGTCATGACCGGCCGCCCTGGTGTCGCGCTTGATGTCCTGTCCAGCCGACTGCGCCTGGGCGCTGGCCATGCCGGCGCACGCAAGCAAGGCGACAACAGACAACGGAAGGAACGTTCCACGCTTCATGGATGTCTCCTCGCAGGTTCGAACGGATGGAGCCGGTTTCCGGATCAAGCGTCGACGCGCTTGGCGCCGACCTCCAGGCCGGCCTTCAGGCTGGCCTCGACGAACTCGTCCAGGTCGCCATCGAGCACCTTCTGCGTGTCCGAGCGCTCGATGCCGGTGCGCAGATCCTTGATGCGGCTCTGGTCGAGCACGTAGTTGCGGATCTGGCTGCCCCAGCCGATGTCGGACTTGGTCGCCTCCACCGCGTCCTTCTCGGCATTGCGCTTCTGCACCTCCAGCTCGTACAGCTTGGCCGCCAGCATCTTCATCGCGGTGTCGCGGTTGGCGTGCTGACTGCGGCCGGTCTGGCAGGCCACCACGATGCCCGAGGGCACGTGGGTGATGCGCACCGCGGACTCGGTCTTGTTGACGTGCTGGCCACCGGCGCCGGACGAACGGTAGACGTCGGTCTTCAGGTCGGCCGGGTTGATGTTGATCTCGATGTTGTCGTCGACTTCCGGCGACACGAACACCGAGGTGAAGCTGGTGTGGCGGCGGTTGTCCGAGTCGAACGGGCTCTTGCGCACCAGCCGGTGCACGCCGGTCTCGGTCTTCAGCCAGCCATAGGCGTAGTCGCCCTCGACCCGGAAGGTGGCGGACTTGATGCCCGCCACGTCGCCGCCGGAGGCCTCCATCAGCTCGGTCTTCCAGCCGCGCGACTCGCACCAGCGCAGGTACATGCGCAGCAGCATTTCGGCCCAGTCCTGCGCCTCGGTGCCGCCGGCACCGGCCTGGATGTCGACATAGGCGTTGGCCGCATCCATCTTGCCGGAGAACATGCGCTGGAATTCCAGCTTGTTCACCTCGACCTCGAGCAGGGCGACGTCGCCCTGCACCGAGGCAACGGTGTCGTCGTCACCGTCGGCGGCAGCCAGTTCCAGCAGCTCGCGCGCGTCGGCGAGTCCGGCGCCAAGCCGGTCGATGCCGTTGACGACGGTGTCCAGGCGGGCACGCTCGCGGCCCAGCTCCTGCGCGCGGGCCGGGTCGTCCCAGACATTGGGACTCTCCAGTTCGCGGGTTACTTCTTCCAGCCGTTCGCGCTTGGCCGGGTAGTCAAAGATACCCCCTAAGCGACTCGATGCGGCCGCTGAGGTCCGCAATCTGCGCAAGGATCGGATTGGTCTCGATCATGGATGGTTGGCAACAGGGAAAATGGCCGGCCATGGTAGCAGAGGGCATGCGGCCGCTGCGCGCGCGGTCATGTCCGATCCGTATAATCGCGGCCTCCCGCCCCACAGCCAAGGATGCAATTATGAGGTCATGGATGATGCTTGCCGGGTTGGCGCTCGCCGGCGTTGCCGGCGCCACCCAGCGTGAACCGGCTAACGTATCGCGCCGGGACTTGGTGGCCCAGGCGACCGCCGACGCTAACGTGCCCGTTATGGCCGACGCCTACCAGCGTACCAGTGACCCGGTCACACGGGTGCTGGCGGCGATGGCCCTGGAACGCATCCATTTCAACCTGGACAAATCCAGCGAGGATGCGCGCCTGTGCGAACAGGCGCTGATCGACAGCCAGCCTGGCACCGCGCTGTTCTGCGCCCAGTACGCCAACGGCAACCTGCGACTGGCCAAGGGGGCGGCGGAGGCCACTGACGCCGAACGGGACATCATTCGCCGTTTCACCGGCAAGGTCCCGGCACAAGCCCTGCAGAAGATGCAGCAGTACGTGGACCAGTACCGCGATGTGCCGGCAATGACCGTCGATATCCCGGCCTCGGGCGCCAGTGTGCCGCTGGTGCACATCCTGCGCGACGATCGCGGGGCGCTGGAGGTCGAGGCCAATGGCCAGACCACTCGCCTGGTGATGGATACCGGCGCGGGGCCGCTGGTACTTGGAGAGGAGACCGCGCGTCGCATGGGGGTCCGCGTGCTACCGATCGCCGGGCTAACCCGGGGCCTGCTGTCGAAGAACGTACCGGTGCGCTTCGGCATCCTCGACCGGATGCGCTTCGGCCCGATCACTGTGAGCAACGCTCCGGTGGAGATCGTTGCGGGTCGCAAACGGCTGGTCGGGCTGGACATCCTGCGCCAACTCGGCGCGTTCCGGATCTCCCGGGACACGCTGCAGATCTATGGCGAGGAGACGCCCCGACCGGCCTGTCGCGAGCCGCTGCTGGTGTCCGGAGACACCTGGGGCAACAGCGTGCGCGTGGTGGTGGCCCTGCCGATAAATGGCAGCCTGCAGAACACGCTGATCGACAGCGGCAGCGCCTTCTACCTCAGCGGCAACCAGCAGGTACAGAACGAGTTGGCCACCACCTACAATCGTCGGCTGCGCATCGGCGACATGGGACCCTTGACGCATCACGCCCGGGTCAGCCAGGCCACCGCCGAGGTGGTCGTATCCGGGCAACCGATCCGCATGACCTTCGGCGTCTTTACCGATGCCAACCTGCGCTGGCCATACATCCTGGGTAGTGGCGCCCTACGCGACATGGATTTCTTCTTCGACTTCCAGCAACGCCACACCTGCCTGCTGCTGCACGACCACCTGCGCTAAGCGTTGCCTACAGCGCCTGGCTGTGCACCCCCCGCACTGCGCGGCCGGACGGATCGGCCATCGTCGCGAAAGCCGGGTCCCAGGCCAGCGCCGCCGGCGACGAACAGGCGATCGACTTGCCGCCCGGCACGGTCGCCGCGCAGGCCTCGCCCGGGTAGAACTGCTCGAAGATGCGGCGGTAGAAATAGGCCTCCTTGGTCGCCGGCGTGTTGAACGGGAAACGCGAGGCGGCCGCGGCGAACTCGCGGTCGCTGACTTCCTGCTCGGCGTGCGCCTTCAGCCCGTCGATCCAGCCGTAGCCGACGCCGTCGGAGAACTGCTCCTTCTGCCGCCACAGGATCTCCTCCGGCAGCGCGCCGTCGAAGGCCGCGCGCAGCACGTGCTTCTCGATCTTGCCGCCGCCGGCCATCTTGTGGGCGGCATCCAGGCCCATCGCCACATCGATGAACTCCAGGTCCAGGAACGGCACGCGGGCCTCCACGCCCCACGCCATCATCGCCTTGTTGGCGCGCAGGCAGTCGTAGCTGTGCAGGGCGTCGAGCTTGCGCACGGTCTCCTCGTGGAAGGCCTCGGCCGACGGCGCCTTGTGGAAATAAAGGTAGCCACCGAACAGTTCGTCCGAGCCCTCGCCGGAGAGCACCATCTTCACCCCCATCGCCTTGATCCGGCGGGCCAGCAGGTACATCGGCGTGGCGGCACGGATGGTGGTGACGTCGTAGGTCTCCAGATGGCGGATCACCTCGGGCACCGCGTCCAGGCCTTCCCAGAAGGTGTAGACGAAGCCGTGGTGCACGGTGCCCAGCGCGTCGGCGGCGACCTGCGCGGCGGCCAGGTCCGGCGAGCCCTCCAGCCCGATCGCGAACGAGTGCAGGCGCGGCCACCAGGCCTCCGAGCGGTCGTCGTCCTCGATGCGCTCGCGGGCGAAACGGGCGGCGCAAGCGGCAACCAGCGAGGAATCGAGTCCGCCGGAAAGCAGCACACCGTACGGCACGTCGGTCATCAACTGCCGGTGCACCGCCTGCTCGAATGCCTCGCGCAGACCCTCCGGCCCCTGCCCCCGGGTCGCCTCGTGATCGCGCCACGGTTTGATGTAGTAGCGGGTCAGTTCGCCGGTGGCGCTGTCGTAGACATGACCGGGCGGGAACGCGGCCACGTCGTTGCACGCGCCGACCAGCGCCTTCATCTCCGAGGCGACGCACAGCCGCCCTTCCCCGTCGTGCCCCCAGTACAGCGGGCACACGCCGATCGGGTCGCGGGCGATCACGTAGCGCTGGCTGGCGCCGTCCCACAGCGCGAAGGCGAAGATGCCATTGAGCCTTGCCACGCCCTCGCGCACGAAGGCGTCGCCGCCGAGGTCGCGGTACAGCGCGTTGATCACCTCGCAGTCCGAGCCGGTGGTGAAGTCGTAGTCGCTGGCCGCGCGCAGCTCGCGGTGGTTGTAGATCTCGCCGTTCACCGCCAGCGCCAGCGCCCCGTCGCGCGAGCGCAGCGGCTGCGCGCCAGACGCCGGATCGACGATGGCCAGGCGCTCGTGCACCAGGATCACGCCGGCGTCGACGTACACGCCGCTCCAGTCGGGTCCGCGATGGCGCTGGCGCTGCGACAGCTCCAGCGCCTGCCGGCGCAACGCAGCGAGGTCGTCACCCGGCTGCAGGTCGAACATCCCGAAGATCGAACACATGGCCTTTCCCCTCTGTCCTCAAAACCGTTGTTGGAGCCGGAAAACGCTCCTGCGTCTCCGGCGTTCCGGCCATCCATGGCCGTAAAACGAAAAAGGCCCGCACTGGGCGGGCCTTTTTCGCGTATGTGGTGCTGAAACTTGCGTCTACGCGATGGCCCGCCCGTTGAGGCGGTTGTTATTGCCATTGCGGTTGTTCAGGCCGTTCGCCGTGCACGCAGCCGCGCGATGCAGGGCATCGGCAAAGCGGGCGGCGGTGGTGAACGACGGGGTCATGGACCGACTAGATCACGACTTTTGATGCGGTGCAAGAACTATTTTCCGGACGGCCATACCGCATCAGGGCGCCAGCAGCCATTCCCGCGCCTGCTCGTACTCCGCATTGGCGAACAGGCGGAACTCGGCGGGAATCGCGAAGCGCATCGCACGTGCCGCCACCCGCAGCCAACCCACGTCGGTGACCAGGGCGACCTTTTCCCAACCGCTGAAATGGCGCATGCCGAGCTTGGCGTCGTCCCACGCAGCCTTGGCATCGAAGCCGGTGAAGTCCTCGCCGCAGTGGTACATCAGGCGCAGCTTGGGGTTCATCGCGAAGGCGGCCTCGACATCCGGCACCAGCACGTTCTCGTAGTCGGCGGCGGTGACCTGGCCACGGGCGCGGAAGCCGAGCACGCCGGCGGGAAGATCGGTGATCTGCTCGATCATGGATGACACTCCTTGCGGGACGATGTCGCCATGGCACTCCGATTGGCCCCGCCGCGCAAGCGGCACGGCGTGAAGTGGCCTCACACCGCTTCGATATGCCGCAGCAGCAGGCGCAGGCTCTCACGCCCCTGCCAGTCGTTGACCGACAGCTCGTAGGCAGCGCGCAGCACCGGTGGCGGCGCCACGCCGTGATAGGCATTGAACATCACCGCCTCGTGGGTGCGGCCGTCGCGCGGGTCGCGCAGGTCCAGGCGCAGGTGCTTTTCGCCCATCACGCGCCAGGACCGACACTCGAACACGTTGTCGAACACCGGCTCGGGAAACGCCTGCCCCCACGGCGCGGCATGCCGCAGCAGTCGCGCCAGGTCGAGGTGCAGGTGCTCCGGCGCGAGTTCGCCGTCGGTGTCGAGCACCGGCTGCAGGGGCCGTTCGCCCAGCCATTCGCGCGCCACTGCATCGAAGGCGGCGGCGAAACGTTCGAAATCCTCGACGCGCAGGCTGAGGCCCGCCGCCATGGCGTGCCCGCCGAATCGCTCGACCAGGCCGGGCTGGCGCGCGTCGATCGCGGCCAGTGCGTCGCGGATGTGGAAACCGGGGATCGAGCGCGCCGAACCACGCAGCACCTCGGTCTCGTCCTCGCTTGCCGGCGCGAACGCGATCACCGGTCGGTGCAGGCGCTCCTTCAGCTTGGAGGCCACCAGCCCGACCACACCCGCATGCCAGCTCGGCTCGAACAAGGCCACGCCCACCGCATCGGTGGCATGGGCCGCGCCGACCATCAGCTCCGCCTCGGCCACCATCGAGGCCTGCAGGTCGCGGCGCTCGCGATTGATCGCGTCCAGCTCCGCAGCGAGGCGCTGGGCGCACGACGGATCGTCGGTGAGCAGGCACTCCACGCCCAGGCCCATGTCCTCCAGTCGCCCAGCCGCGTTGAGCCTCGGACCCACCACATAGCCGAGATCGCTGGCGCAAACCGTCGCCACGCTGCGCTTGCCGGCCTCGATCAGCGCCGTGATGCCCGCGCAGGCACGCCCCGCGCGAATGCGCTTGAGCCCGGCCTCGACCAGCACGCGGTTGTTGAAGTCCAGCGGCACCAGGTCGGCGACGGTGCCGAGCGCGACCAGATCCAGCAGCACCGACAGGTCCGGCTCCATGCCGTCGCCGAAGGCCCCCTGCCCGCGCAGTGCGGCGCGCGTGGCCAGCAGCAGGTAGAACATCACGCCGACGCCGGCCAACGCCTTGCTGGGAAAGCCGTCGCCGGGCAGGTTCGGATTGACCATCGCGTCGGCGTCCGGCAACCGCTCGCCCGGCAGGTGGTGGTCGGTCACCAGCACGCGGATGCCGCGCGCCTTCGCCGCCGCCACGCCCTCGACGCTGGCCACGCCGTTGTCCACGGTGATCACCAGTTGCGGCGTCGGCTGCAGCGATTCGACCAGCGCCGCACTGAGGCCGTAGCCGTGCACGAAGCGGTTGGGGATCGCGTAGCGCACGTCGCGCGCACCCAGCAGGCGCAGGCCGCGCAGGGCCACTGCGGTGCCGGTGGCGCCGTCGCAGTCGTAGTCGCCGGCGACGACGATCGACCAGTGGCCGCGGATCGCCTCGACCAGCAGCGCGACTGCCCGGTCCATCCCGCCGAGCGCCTGCGGCGCGGCCAGCCGGGCCAGGCGGTGTTCGGCCTGTTCCGGCGAGAGCACGCCGCGCGCGGCATAGACCGCCTGCAGCACCGGGTGTACGTCGCCGGCCCAGCCCTGCGGCGGGCCCTTTGCCTGGCGTCGGCGCAGCTCCATGCTCACCGGCGCCAGAACCGCCAGCGGTGCAGCGGCTTGTGCAGCCAGCGCTCGCCGCTGGCGAAATCCAGCTGCACCGGGCGTCGCGCCAGCATGGCCTCCAGCGTCGGCCACCAGGCCTGTTCGATCTCGGCGACCGGCAGGTCCTGCAGATCGACCAGGCGGCCGTCCGCGGCATCGGCCACCGCCGGCATCGAGCGCGGCGTGGCCGGAACGCCGGCCTGCGTGGCCAGCGCGCACAGCAGCGGATCGTCGCCGATCACGCCGGCCACGCTGGCGGTGACGGAGGCCGGCAGCGTCCCGCCACCCCACAGCCACAGGCTGTTCACCGGCGGCAGGCCCTTCGCGCGACGTTCGGCGTTGAGCGGATGCTGGTGCAGCAGCACCTGCAGCTCGTTGATCAGCACGCGCCAGCGACGCCCCTCGGCACCCTGCGGCAGATGCTGAAACAGGTCCTCGCCCAGTGCCTGCTCCGGTGCGGCGAATGGCGGCAGCGGCGAGCCGTCGGCCAGCCGCAGTTGCCAGCGATCCGGCGAGGTCACCTCCAGCGCCATGCCGGCGTCGCCGAGCACCGGACGCAGCGGCTCGGCCAGCGCCAGCGCCTCGTCCATCGACAGGCCGAGCTGGCCGCAGGCAAGCAGGCGTGCGCCGTTCATCTCGGCCTGGACCCAGGCCGGATCGGCACTGAGCCATACCGCGTCGCCGGCATCGCCGGCCAGGTGCTGGCGCTGCAGCGCGGCGGCCGGCAGCGGGCGGCTCCCGGTGCCGAAGTAATGTGTCAAGCCTTCGAGATAGCCCCGCGGCCCGTCGGGCCGACGATCGGCGCGACGCAGCGCGCGGTGCAGCGGGTGATCCGGCGCGAAACGCGCCAGCGCGGGCAGCCACAGCGTGAGCGGGACGGACGTGCTCATCCGGCAGGCCTCAGGCTTCCAGTTGCTCGTAGAGTTCCAGCCATTCCGCCTCCAGCGACTCTTTCTCCTTGCGCAGGTCGGCCTGCTGCTGCCCGAGTTTCATCAGCTCGGCGGTGGAGCCGTTGTAGGTGGCCGGATCGGCCAGCTTCGCCTCCAGCTTGCCCAGCTCGGCATCGATGGTCGCCATGCGCGTCTCGATCTTCTTCACGCGCGAACGGGAGGCTTTTTCCTGCTCGCGCTGGGCGGCCGCCTTGCGGCGGCGCTCCTCGGGGGATCCCACCGGCGCGGCCGGTTTGGCGTCGGCCTTCTTCGCCTGGCTGCCGCGGGCGCGCAGCCAGCGCGCGTAGTCGTCCAGGTCGCCGTCGAACGGCTCGACGCGGGTGTCCGCCACGCGCCAGAAGCTGTCGCAGACCATGCCGAGCAGGTGGCGGTCGTGCGAAACCAGCACCAATGCGCCGTCGAAATCGGCCAGCGCGTCGGCCAGCGCCTCGCGCATCTCCAGGTCGAGGTGGTTGGTCGGCTCGTCGAGCAGCAGCAGGTTCGGCTTGTCCCAGGCGATAAGGGCCAGCGCCAGCCGCGCCCGCTCGCCGCCGGAGAAACCGTCGACCGACTCGAACGCACGGTCGCCGGCGAAATTCCAGGTACCGAGGAAGTCGCGCAGCACCTGGTTTGCCACGCCGGGCGCGCGGGCCTGCAGGTGGTCCAGCGGACTGGAGCCGGCACGCAGGCTCTCGACCGTGTGCTGGGCGAAGTAGCCGATCTTCAGGTCCTTGTGCACCTTGCGCTCGCCGGCCAGCGGTTCCAGCTCGCCGACCAGGGTCTTGACCAGGGTGGACTTGCCCGCGCCGTTCGGGCCGAGCAGGCCGATCCGCTCGCCCGCCTCGATGCTGAAACCGACGTCGGCGAGCACGGTGGAGTAACCGTCACCCGACTCCAGCGGATAGCCCGCGCGCACCTCGCCCAGTTGCAGCATGGCGTCGGGCACGCGATCGGGCTGGGGGAAGCTGAAACTGAAAGCCCGCTCGGCGCGCACCGCCTCGGTGCCGGCCAGCTTCTCCAGCCGCTTCATCCGTGACTGCGCCTGCTTGGCCTTGCTGGCCTTGGCCTTGAAGCGGTCGATGAAGGACTGCAGGTGCGCCCGCTCGGCCTGCTCGCGCTCGAAGCTGATCTGCTGCTGGCGCAGCTGCTCGGCGCGCAGCCGCTCGAACGCGCTGTAGTTGCCGGTGTAGAGCTTCGCCTGGCCCTGGTTGAGGTGCAGGGTGTGGGTGATCACGCCGTCGAGGAACTCGCGGTCGTGCGAGATGATCATCAGCGTGCCCTGGTAGCGGCGCAGCCACTCTTCCAGCCACAGCACGGCGTCGAGGTCGAGATGGTTGGTCGGCTCGTCGAGCAGCAGCAGGTCGGACGGGCACATCAGCGCGCGGGCCAGGTTCAGGCGGCCGCGCCAGCCACCGGAGAACTCCTTCACCGCGCGCTCGTGCGTCTCCGGCGCGAAGCCCAGGCCGTGCATCAGGCGACCGGCGCGGGCGCGGGCGTCGTAGCCGTGCAGCTCCTCGATGCGGTGATGCGCCTTCGCCATCGCCTCGGTGTCGCCGCGCGCCTGGGCGTCGGCCTCGTCGCGCAGCGCGGCGGCCAGCTCCTCGTCGCCACCCATCACGTAGTCGATGGCCAGGTCGGGCAACGCCGGCGTCTCCTGCGCCACCGAGGCCAGCCGCAGCTTGCCGGGCATGTCCAGCTCGCCGGCATCGGATTCGAGCTGGCCCTGCAACGCCGCGAACAGGCTGGACTTGCCGCAGCCGTTGCGGCCGATCACACCCAGCCGCCAGCCGCTCTGGATCACCAGGTCGATGTCGGAGAGCAGCAGCCGGCTGCCGCGGCGCAGGGCGAAGTGGCGAAAAGCGATCATGCGGGAAGATTCGTCCGGACCGGGCGCACGCCGCGCCCGCAGCCGCACATCATAACGGGTGGGGAACGCCCAACCCATCGCAAACACCGCAGCGCGCCGTGGCTAAGCGTCGGGGCTTCTGCTAAAACGGCGCAGCACGCATTCCGTGGAGAGGGGATCATGATCAACCGTCGTTTCAGCCTGGCACTGGCCTGCGCCCTGGCCGTCGGCGCCGTCGCGCTGTCGCCCGCCGCCCGCGCGGACAACCTGCTGATCAACCGCGTCAAGCAGGAAAAGGGCATGAACCTGCCCACCCGCGGCATGACCATGGCGCAGGTGGAAAAGAAGTACGGCGCGCCGCAGCGCAAGCTCAGCCCGCGCGGCGGGGACAGCGCCAAGCACCCGGTCATCAACCGCTGGGATTACGCGACGTTCATCGTGTACTTCGAGAAGAACCACGTGATCCACAGCGTGCTGAACACCCCGGCCGGCAACAACACCGATCCGGCGGCCGCGAAGTAATCGACCACGGCCCCGGCCTGCAGGCCGGGGCTGCCGCACCGGGTAGCCCGGTGCCTTACAATTCGCCGTTCCGTGTTTCCCCGACGAGCGAATGTCCCCGATGAACGACTCCACCCTGCGCCTGCCGGCCGAATGGGAACCGCAGGCCGCGGTGCTGATCGCCTGGCCGCACGCCGGCACCGACTGGGCCGACCGGCTGGCGTCCGTCGAGACCACCTATGCCGCCCTGTCCGCTGCGGTGACCCGCTTCGAATCGCTGGTGATCGTGGTGCCCGACGCCACCGTGCGCGCCCATGCCGAACGTCTGGTCCGCGAGGCGGGGGCCCGTCTCGACCGCGTCCGCTTCGTCGAACTGCCGTATGACGACACCTGGCTGCGCGACTCCGGCCCGATCACCCTGCGCGACGGCGCCGGTCGCTTCCAGCTGACCGACTTCCGCTTCACCGGCTGGGGTGGCAAGTTCGGCGCCGAGCAGGACGACGCACTGATCGCCGGCCTGGTCGACGCCGGCGTGTTCGGCCAGGCCGCGCACCGCCGCATCGACTGGGCGCTGGAAGGTGGCGGCATCGAAAGCGATGGCGCCGGCACCGTGCTGACCACCTGGCGCTGCCTCAACCAGCGCCATCCGGAGCAGTCCCGCGAGGAAATGAACGCCATCCTGCGCGACGGCCTGCACGCCTCGCGCATCCTCTGGCTCGACTACGGTTACCTGGAAGGCGACGATACCGACGCCCATATCGATACGCTGGCGCGCTTCGCGCCCGGCGACCGGATCGTGTACCAGGCTTGCGACGACGCCAGCGATCCCCATTTCGATGAACTGCAGCGGATGGGCAGCGAGCTGGCCGCGCTGCGCACGGCCGACGGTCGTCCGTACGCGCTGCACCCACTGCCGTGGGCCCGACCGATCATCGACGAAGGGCGGCGCCTGGCGGCGTCGTACGCGAACTACCTGATCGTCAACGGTGCAGTGCTGGTGCCCGCCTATGGCGATGCGGCCGATGACGAAGCGGCGCGGATCATCGGCGAGGCGCACCCGGGCCGCGAGGTCGTGCAGGTGCCCTGCCGGGCGCTGATCTGGCAGAACGGCAGCCTGCACTGCATCACCATGCAGTTGCCGGCCGGGCTGGTCGGCTGAGCCGACGACGTTCCACGACACAGGATTCCCGAGATGACCCGCAAGACACTCAAGGTCGCCCTGCTGCAGGAAACCCATCGCGGCAGCCGCGACGCCAACCTCGACGCGATCGAGGCCGGCCTGCGCGAAGCGGCTGCCGCCGGCGCCGAACTGGTGCTGCTGCAGGAGCTGCACAACGGCCCGTATTTCTGCCAGCGCGAGTCGGTGGACGAATTCGACCTGGCCGAGACGATCCCCGGCCACAGTACCGCGCGCATCGGCAAGCTCGCCGAGGAGCTCAAGCTGGTGGTGGTCGCCTCGCTGTTCGAGAAGCGCGCCACCGGGCTGTACCACAACACCGCGGTGGTGTTCGACCGCTCGGCGGCGATCGCCGGCAAGTACCGCAAGATGCACATCCCGGACGATCCGGCGTTCTACGAAAAGTTCTACTTCACGCCCGGCGACCTGGGCTTCGAGCCGATCGATACCTCGGTCGGCCGCCTCGGCGTGCTGGTGTGCTGGGACCAGTGGTATCCGGAAGCGGCGCGCCTGATGGCACTGGCCGGCGCCGACCTGCTGCTCTACCCCACCGCGATCGGCTGGGACCCGAACGACGCGCAGGACGAGAAGGACCGCCAGCGCGAGGCGTGGGTCACCGTGCAGCGCGGCCACGCGGTGGCCAATGGCCTGCCGCTGCTGTCGTGCAACCGCACCGGCTACGAGGCGGATCCGTCGGGCGTGGGCGCGGGCATCCAGTTCTGGGGCACCAGCTTCGTGGCCGGGCCGCAGGGCGAATTCCTCGCCCGCGCCGGCACCGACGCGCGCGAACTGCTGGTCGTCGACGTGGACATGGCGCGCAGCGAGCACGTGCGGCGGATCTGGCCGTTCCTGCGCGACCGCCGCATCGATGCCTACGGCGATCTGCTCAGGCGATTCCGTGACTGAATCCACGCCCCGCGACTGAACCGTGCCGACGGTCGCGCTTGTCCGGCACCGGCGCGGTCCCCATGCTTGGCATTCCCCCGCCCCGGTTCCAACGCATGACCGCTGACGCCGCCGATCTGTCCTCCCTTCCCGCCGCGCTGGTCGACCAGCCGATCGAGCGCGTCGAGCGCGACGGCGTGGAGTACGTGCTGCTCGGTACGGCTCACGTGTCGCGTGCCAGCGTGGACGCGGTCCAGGCGATGCTCGCGCACGAAACCTTCGATGCCGTGGCGGTGGAGCTGTGCGACAGCCGCGCGCACGGCATGCGCGACCCGGAGGCGTTCCGCCGCACCGACCTGTTCCAGGTGATCCGCCAGGGCAAGGCCGGCATGGTGGCGGCCAGCCTGGTGCTCTCCTCGTTCCAGCAGCGACTGGCCGACCAGTACGGCATCCAGCCGGGCGCCGAGATGAAGGCGGCGATGGACGGGGCCGAAGCGCGGAGCACGCCGGTGTGGCTGGTCGATCGCGATGTCGGCACCACGCTCAAGCGCGCCTGGCGCAGCGTCGGCTTCTGGCAGCGCTTCGGGCTGTTGGGCAGTCTGCTGGCCAGCGTGTTCGACCGCGAGGACATCGCCGAACACGAGATCGAGAAACTCAAGCAGAGCGACCTGCTGGAGAGCGCCTTCAGCGAATTCGCCAGCCAGTCCGAGCCGCTCTACCGCAGCCTGATCGGCGAGCGCGACAGCTTCATGGCCGCGCGTCTGCGCGAGGAAGCCGGACTCGCCGCGCCCTCGACGCACAAGGTACTGGTGGTGATCGGTGCAGGCCACCTGAAGGGCCTGGCCGCGCAACTGCGCGACGATCGAAGCGACCCGAGCGCCACCGCTGCCGAGCTGGCCCAGACACCCCCCAAAGCGCGCTGGCCGAAGTGGCTGGCCATCGGCCTGGTACTCGCGGTGTTCGCGATGATCGCCTACGCCTTCCACCGCAATGCGGCACTGGGCGCCGATGCGCTCTGGCACTGGGTGCTGTTCACCGGCGGCTTCGCCGCGCTCGGTGCGCTGGTCGCCGGCGGGCATCCGCTGAGCGTGGCGGCGGCGTTCGTGGCCGCCCCGATCAAGCCGTTCCGCCCCGGCGTGCCGGCCGGCGGCATCAGCGCGATGGCGGAAGCCTGGGTGCGCAAGCCGCGGGTGGGCGACTTCGAGACCCTGCGCGAGCAGGTCGGCCACTGGACCGGCTGGTGGAAGAACCGCGTGGCCCGCACCCTGCTCAACTTTTTCCTGGTCAGCATCGGCACCCTGATCGGCGAATACAGCGCCGGCGTGCACATCTTCCGCAGCCTGTTCTGAGCCGCAAGAAACTGCCCTCGCGCGGCGCCCCCGCGGCCGCGCGCGCGTGCCGGCGGATTGTTGTCGCTGGTCTCGGGCAGCCTCTATACTTCGGTGACTTTGGTGTCACGTACTTGCCGGACTCTGGGGATCTAACGCAATGACTCGACTGCAACTGCTCGGCCTCGCCGCGGCCGCCGCCCTGTTCACCGTGGGCAGCGCACATGCCGAAGGCGACAAGGCTGCCGGGCGCAAGCTCGTCTACACCTGCAACGGCTGCCACGGCGTCGAGGGCTACACGAACGCCTACCCGGATTACCCGGTGCCGCGCATCGCCGGCCAAAACGAGCAGTACATCATCAATGCGCTGCACGAGTACAAGAGCGGCGGCCGCACCCATCCGACGATGATGGCCCAGGCGCAGAGTCTGTCCGACAAGGACATCCAGGACATCGCCGCCTACCTCTCCAGCCTCGCCAAGTAAGCTGCCAAAGGATTCCGCATGACCCGTGCGCTCACCCTGATCTCGTTCGCCGCGCTGGCGTTCGCCTCCTCCTCCCTGATGGCGGCCGGCAATCCGCAGGCCGGCAAGACCAAGGCTGCGGCCTGCTTCGCCTGCCACGGCGCCGACGGCAACGCAGTCGATCCGCAGTACCCGCGCCTGGCCGGCCAGTACCAGGGCTACCTCGAGCAGGCCCTGCACGAATACCAGACCGGCGGCCGCAACAACCCCATCATGAAGGGCTTCGCCGCCACGCTGTCCGATCAGGATATCGAGGACATCACCGCCTACTTCTCCAGCCTGCCGACCAAGCTCAGCACGCTGAATGGGCACATCCAGGGCGACAAGTAAGCGTCTGCGTTGCCACAGGACACGAAAAAGCCCGCTTCGGCGGGCTTTTTTCTTGTCTGCCGCCTACCCCATGGCGGAGTCGCCGCGGCGCCCCTCGTAGTAGGGCTGGCTGCCCTTGGCGTGATCGGTGGCATCGCGCACCGCGGTCACCTCCGGCACCCGCTCGCGCAGGGTCTTCTCCACGCCCTGCTTCAGGGTCACGTCGACCATGCCGCAACCGTGGCAGCCGCCACCGAACTGCAGTACCACCACGCCCTCGGCATCGATCTCGCGCAGGCTGACCCGCCCGCCGTGCGAGGCCAGGCGCGGATTGATCTCCGCCTCCAGCACGTACTGCACGCGCTCCACCAGTCCGGCATCCTGGCCGGGGATCTGCCCCTTGATGCCCGGTGCACGGATGTTGAGCTGACCACCGGTGGGGTTCGGCTCGAAATCGATGCTGGCCTCGTTGAGCCACCGTACGCTGTCGCCCTCGAGGTAGAACAGAAAGCCCTCGCACTCGAGCGTCCACTCGCGACCGGTCAGGTCCCGCCGCTCGCAGAATTCGAGCTCGCAATCGGCAGCGGGAGTGCCCGCGGCGGTGACCCGCAGCCGGATGCCCAGCTCCTCGTCGCCCTGTTGCGCGAGCAGTTTGCGGAAATGGGCCTGGGCCCGCTCGGAGATGTCGATCATGGGGATACCGGTCGATTGGATGGGTGCCGTGGAGCCGCCCGGGTGAAAACAGCACCATTTTAGTGCTGTTTCGAAAGCATGTCGCCCGCTTTGACATTTCGCCGCACAGCTCCGACCCTTCGCATCCCCGAACCCTGGCTCCGGAGAAAGGCATGCACATCGACGATCTCGCCCAGCAACACTGCACCCCGCGCAGGGGCAGCGAGCATGCGCTGGACGCGGCCACGGTCGCCGGACTGCTTGCCGGGATGCCCGGCTGGTCGCTGGCCAACGATGGCAAGGCGATCGTCAAGGACTTCCGCTTCGACGACTTCCATCGCACGCTCGGCTTCATCAATGCCGTCGGCTTCATGGCCAACCAGGAAGACCACCACCCCGATCTCGAAGCCGGTTACGGCCACTGCAAGGTGCTGTGGTCGACTCACGATGTCGGCGGCCTCTCGCTCAACGACTTCATCTGCGCCGCCCGCGTCGAAGCGCTGCTCGCCCGCTGACAGTGCCCTCGGGCGGAATCCGCCTCGCGCGTGCTGCCGGCCTGCTGGCATGCACGGCCATCGCGCTGCTGGCGTTTCGCTGGCTCGCCGCGGAACTCGTGGCCGTCCATCTGGCGCACGCCGCCGGCCGGGTGGAGCAGGCCCTGCGGCAGGACCAGCCGCGCTGGGAATGGTCCCCGCGCGCCCCGCGCGACCTGGTAGCAGGGAGGGTCTTCGGCCACGGACGCGTTCGCCCCGCCCCCGGCGGTCTGGCGATCATGAGCACTGGCCCCGAACCGTTCGAGCTCGGCTTTCCGGTCGCGCAGCGGCTGGATCTCGCCCATTGGCCGATACTCGCCCTCCGCTCCGCGGGCCGGGCGGCGGCACGGGTAGGCGTGGTCTGGGCCGACGGCCGCGGCAGGGCCTGTCTCACCCCGGCCCTGCCCTGGCCGGCCGGTACGCCGCTGCGCATCGACCTGCGCAAACTGGACGCCGTCGATGCAGGCGGGCAGCGCTGCCCACTGCCTCTCGCCGCCACCATGCTGCGCCTGCGCGTCCAGGCCGCCGCCGGGACCACGTGGACGCTGCAGCAGGTGGCCCTCGCTTCGCCCGACCGGGCGGACGGACACCCCTCAACCACGGCATCGCCGGCCGCGCCGGCGAGCGTAAGGGAACAACTGGCGGCACTGGACGGCTCGATCCCGTCGCCGTGGGTGTGGCTTCCGGCCGACGCGTCGGCCGAACAGTTGCTGGCCTGGCGCGACGATGCCGTGCATCGGCAAGCCGGCGCGCTGGCGTTGCGGACCGACCATCCGCCGCGCCCGCCCGGCAAGTCCATGCCCGCGATCTTCGGCTGGCTGGCCTGTGCGGCATACCTCGCAGTCCTGCTCCTTCTGGCGCGACGTCCGCGCGCACCGGGACTCGCCCTGTTGGCAGCCTTCGCCGGCCCGCTGTGGCTGGTCGCGGGCCTGCAGTGGGGTGAGCGGTCGGGCTGGCCGGCCACCTGCGCCTTCGGCGGAGCCTTGGCCTTCGCCGGCTGGATCCATCGACAGGACCGGACCGAAGGTCGGTGGAACTGGATCGGCCCATGGACCACGGCAAGATGGTGGGCTCCGCTGCTGCTGGTACCGGTGGCGATCGCGGTCGGCCTGGTCTGGGGTCACCCGTTCGAACCGGTAAAGCCGGGCCGCGCGCTGGTCTATGTTGGCTGGGCGATGCTGCAGCAGTGGCTGCTGCTCGGCTTCGCCCTGCCGCGCCTGGAGCGGATCCCGCCATCCGGGCCGTGGCCCGTCCTGGGCGTAGCCGCGTTATTCGCCCTGATGCATACGCCAAACGGCACGCTGATGCAGCTATGCCTGCTGGCCGAGCTGTTCTGGGCCGCGTGCTTCTCACGCACCCGCAGCCTGCTTCCGGTTGCCCTCGCCCACGCCGCCAGCGCCCTCGTCGTCGGCGCCACGCTGGTTGGCCCGGTGCTGCGATCGCTGGAGGTCAGCGCACGCTTTTTCTTTTAGATCCAAGGACATCCAGAAAAGACTTCAAGTCCTCTGGAAGCGGCGCGGAGAAACCGTACGAACGGCCGTCGAGCTCGAAACCCATGTGCGAGGCGTGCAGGAACAGACGGTGCAGGCCGCGGTCGCGGAAGCGTTTGTTGGCTTCCTTGTCGCCGTATTTCGGGTCGCCCGCCAGCGGGTGGCCGATATGCGCAGCATGCACGCGGATCTGGTGGGTGCGCCCCGTACCCAGCGTCGCCTGCATCAGCCGGGCACCGGGATACTGTTCCATTTCCTGGAAAAAAGTGAGCGATGGCTTGCCGTTATCGGAAACTCTTACCATGCGCTCTCCGCCCTGGAGCACCGACTTGGCCAGCGGCGCGTTGACGTTGAACTTGGCCTTGGACGGATGCCCTACCATCAGGCAGAGGTACTGCTTGACCACCTGCCCTTCGCGGATCGCCGCCTGCAGGCCGGTCAGCCCGGCCCGGGTCTTGGCGAACACGAGCACACCACTGGTGTCCCGATCGAGGCGATGGACCAGTTCCAGATGCTCGTTCGGACGGGCCGCGCGCATCAGCTCGATCGCCCCGTGGCTGACCCCGCTGCCGCCATGGCTGGCCATGCCCGAGGGCTTGTCGATCACCAGGAAATGCTTGTCCTCGAAGATCACCGCGGCCGCCGCCTCGGCGACTTGGCCGGCGGCCGGCCCACGCGTCTCATGCTTTTCTGCGACGCGGACCGGCGGAATCCGCAGCAGGTCACCGGCGACCAGCCGCGTGTCCGGCTTCGCGCGCTTGCCGTTCACCCGCACCTGGCCGGTGCGAAGGATGCGATAGATGACACTCTTCGGAACGCCTTTCAGCATCGTGGCCAAGGCGTTGTCGATCCGTTGGCCGTCCCGTTCCGGGCCGACCTCGACTTGACGCACCCCGTGAGGTACGTCAGGGGAAGTTACCGTCTGCATTGAAAAAAATCCGCTTCAATAGGATACTCGACCGGCGCTTCGCCCTGCCCGATCCAGTGATCGTGCGGGCCCCGTCCGTCACGTCGGCGAGGATTGCGCCGGCCGCCTTCCCCGGGCGCCCGGTCGCTGCTCCCTTTCATCGTAACGGGTCGGATGGCGGTTTGTCCGAATCCTTCGAAGGAGCAGGCAGCCGCGGCGTGACAGCTAGAGGAATCATCGCCGGCACCCGGAATGGTGTCGTACTTTTGCCGCCCTCCCGCAAGCGGCGCGATCCCCGGCAGGCCGCCCCCAGTGGCGCCACCGAGGCACGCGACGCGCGGAAGGTCCAAGGAAAACAATACAATGAAGCGCATGTTGATCAACGCAACTCAGCGTGAAGAGTTGCGTGTGGCCATCGTCGATGGCCAGACCCTGTACGACCTCGATATCGAAATCCCGTCGCGCGAACAGAAAAAGGCCAACATCTACAAGGGCCGCATCACCCGCGTCGAAGCCTCCCTGGAAGCCTGTTTCGTCGACTATGGCGCCGAGCGCCACGGCTTCCTGCCGATCAAGGAAATTGCCCGCGAGTACTTCACCCCGGGCCTGGATCCGCACAAGGCGAACATCCGCGAGCTGCTGAAGGAAGGCCAGGAACTGGTCGTCCAGGTCGAGAAGGAAGAGCGCGGCAACAAGGGCGCTGCACTGACCACCTACATCAGCCTCGCCGGCCGCTACATGGTGCTGATGCCGAACAACCCGAAGGCGGGCGGCGTCTCGCGCCGGATCGAGGGCGAGGATCGGCAGGCGCTGAAGGAAGCGCTGGACCTGCTCAACGTGCCGGATGACGTCGGCCTGATCGTGCGTACCGCCGGCATGGGCCGCGACGCCGAAGAGCTGCAGTGGGACCTGGACTACCTGCTTACCCTGTGGCGATCGATCTCCGAGGCCGCCGCCAAGCAGAAGGCGCCGTTCCTGATCTACCAGGAATCGAAGCTGTTCATCCGCGCCCTGCGCGACTACCTGCGCAACGATATCGGCGAGATCCTCATCGACGAGGAATCGCTGTTCAACGACGCGCGCGAGTTCATGCAGCAGGTCATGCCCAACGCCCTGCGCAAGCTCAAGCTGTACAAGGACGACACCCCGCTGTTCTCGCGCTACCAGATCGAGACGCAGATCGAGAGTGCGTTCGATCGCCAGGTGCGCCTGCCCTCCGGTGGCTCGATCGTGATCGACCAGACCGAGGCACTGACCGCGATCGACATCAACTCGGCCAAGTCGACCAAGGGCGGCGACATCGAGGAAACCGCCTTCAACACCAATTGCGAAGCCGCGGTGGAGATCGCCCGCCAGCTGCGCATCCGCGACGCCGGCGGCCTGATCGTCATCGACTTCATCGACATGGACAGCCCGCGCCACCAGCGCGAAGTCGAGGAGAAACTGAAGGACGCCCTGAAGCTCGATCGCGCCCGCGTGCAGGTCGGCCGCATCTCGCGCTTCGGTCTGCTGGAGATGTCGCGCCAGCGCCTGCGGCCGAGCCTGGGCGAAGCGACCCAGATCGTCTGCCCGCGCTGCGAAGGCCACGGCCATATCCGCAGCGTCGAGTCGCTCTCGCTGTCGACCCTGCGCCTGATCGAAGAGCACGCGATGAAGGACAACACCGGCCAGGTGCTGGTGCAGGCGCCGCCGACGGTCGCCAACTTCCTGCTCAACGAAAAGCGCGCCAGCGTCGTGGAGATCGAACTGCGCAACAAGGTGCACGTGGTCATCGTCGCCGACCGCAAGCTGCAGACCCCGCACATCGAGATCCAGCGGATCAAGGAAGCGGAGATGGGTGAGCACAGCAAGCCCAGCTACGAGCGCCTGACGGCCGTCGAGGCCTCGCCGATCCCGAAGATGGGCCAGGCCTTGGGCAGCAGCGAGCAGCCCGCAGTCAGCGGGGTGGTGCCATCCACGCCGGCTCCAGTCCGGGAGGAGACCGCCCCGGTCGCTGCAGCACCTGTTGCCTCCCCCAAGGCGCCGCGTCGCCAGACGGCTGCACCGGCGCCCGCCCCTTCCGGCGGCCTGCTGTCCCGGCTGCTCGGCTGGTTCCGTGGCCCCGCGGACGCGCCCGCCACCCCGGAACCGGACAGCAACGAGCGCACTGCCAGCCGCCGCCAGGGACAGCGTCGCGACGAGCGCAATCGTCCGGCCCAGCAGGGCCAGGGCGGTGCGCCGCAGGGCAACAAGGGCAATCGCCGCGAGTCGGCCCAGCCGTCTGGTCGCGGCGGCGGCTCCCAGCAGCAGAAGGGCAACCGGCAGCGCGGTGGCGAGCAGGATCAAGGAGGCCGGACCCGCCAGGAGAAGGCATCCACCGGCACTACCCCGCGCCAGGACAAGGCCTCCCAGCCTCGCCAGCAGCAGCCAAGGACCGAAGCGGCGAACGCGAAGGCCGAGGTGGCAAACGTCCAACAAGCAGGAAGCCGCCAGGAGCGTCAGGCACCTGCCGCTGCGCGGCAACAGCCGCTGCAGGCCCCTGCCACGAATGAAGCCCCGGTCGAGGAGCAGCAGAAGCTGGCCGCAGCTGCCGCCGATCCTGTTGCCGTGTCGGCCCAACCTTCCCCGGAAGGCAGCGCCGAGGCCACCGACGGAAGCACCCCGCGCCGCCGTCGAGGCCGCCGCGGTGGGCGCCGCCGCCGTCGCCACGACGAGAGCGCTACCGGTACCACGGCCGATGCTGCGCAGCAGGCCGACGGTCTGGATGACGAAGATCGCGACGATCGGCACGACGGCGCCGAGGACGCCACACCGCAGGCACGGCCGGCCGAAGCAGGTCTGGCCGCGGCCGCAGCGGCAGTTGTCGTCAGCTCGTTGACCGACGCGGTGACGCAGGCTCCCAGCCAGACGGGCACGGAAAGTTCGAATGAAGGCGAGTCCGTTGCCGCTGCTCCGCCAGTGACGACGTTGGCGCCGTCAGCAGTGACGTCGTTCAACCTGCCCACCCTGCCGCCCATTCCACCGGCGTCGTCCGAACCTGCCGAAAGCGAATCCACCTTGACTGGCGATGCGGTAGAGGCAGAAGCGCCGGCAACCGCGATGGAGACACCCGCGCCGGCAGCGGTGCCAGCCGACTCCGGGGAAAGGCCGGACGACGTGGTATCCGTGGCTGAAGATGCCGGACTACCCAGCGAGACGGTGCCGCCTGTGGCGACTGCACATACCGACGCTTCGGCATCCGCACCTGCAGCCAGCCCGGCAGCAGAGCCGGCAGCCGCCGTCGCCCCTCCCGCGCAGGGTGACCTGCTGGTGCAGGCCAGCGTGACGTCAGCGGCCATGGACCAGGAAGCGATCGAGCCGGCCGTCGCCGAGCAACCGGAACTCGAATCGCAAGCGGACGAGCAGGCCTCCACTCCCCCTTCGGAAATGAAGAAAGAAGGCGAGGAGCATCACAAGCCGGATGGCAGCACCGGACAGGGCTGACAGGACTCCGGCGGAAGCCGGAGTCTCCGACAAACAAAAGCCGGGCTGATGCCCGGCTTTTGTTTTGCGCACGTCTCGCCGCCGATCAGGCGTTGGCGTGCTGGGCCTGCGTATCGATCAATCCGTGTACGGCCATCAGATGGGCCAGGCTGATCACATGGTCGACATTGAGCTTTTCCATCAGGCGCTGCTTGTAGGTCGACACTGTCTTCGGGCTGAGATTGAGTTGCTCGCCGATCAGCGTCAGCGGCTTGCCGCGAACCAGCATCATTGCCACTTCGAGCTCGCGACTGGAGAGCGTGTCAAACGGAGAGTCGCTGCCATCCAACGTGGCCAGCGCCAACTGCTGCGCCACGGCCGGCGCAAGGTAGCGTCGGCCGCTGGCCACCTGGCGAACCGCCGCCAGCAGCTCTTCGGCGGTACACCCCTTGGTGAGATAGCCGAGTGCCCCGGCATCGAGCAGGCGCTTCGGGAACCGGGCATCGTCAACCACGGTCACGATGACGATATGGGTATGCAACTTGGACCGAACCACACGCTCGGTAAGCTCGATGCCGCTCATGCCCGGCATATGGACATCCACCAGTGCGATATCGGGCGCCAGTGTACGGATCAGGCGCAGGCCCTCCTCCGCACTTCCCGCCTCACCGCGAATGCGGATATCCGGTTGTTGTTGCAGGATCATCCGGAAGCCGGTGCGAACCAGCTCGTGATCATCCACCAAGACAACATTGATCACTACGCTACCCTCCTTGGGTATTGAATCATCTTGCGCGCAAATTCCGCTGCACGCCAGCAGCCGGCGAAGCATGTCCGCTTGCCAACGGAATCGTCCGTTCCGCTATCGAAGATGCAGGCGGGCCGGCATCAAGGCGTTCGTCGCAACCGACGAACGAAAAATAGCTTGCCATTGCAGTGTGGGTCGATGCCGTAGGAGCACGCCTACTGACCGCGTACGGTATCCACCGGAAGGCGGGCGAAAAGTGGAGGCGGTCGCACAATGACCCACCCACCGCCACCGGGGCGGGCGGATAGCTAGCTTTCGGGAAAGGATTGGAGGGACTGGCTACGTGCCAGTTCGTCCCCTCGTCGCGTGCGGGCCTCGGAACACCAGGAAACCAGGTCGCTCCTTGCCGCCAACGCCTCAGGCGCGGTCGAACGGGCTCTTTCACCCGCCAGCATCCCTGCAAACAAGCGGAGCCCACGCCAAAGCGCTGAGCCCACATGCATCGTTTGCATCGTGTCTCTCCACAGCTGCCCCTGTGCAGCCGCGGGAAAAGACTAGCAACAACTTTCGGCAGATGCATGCTGCGACCACAAAAACAGAGACCAACAAAAAAGCCGCCTTGCGGCGGCTTTCAATTCGGGCGTGACACTGTTCTGCAAACCCGTTGTTATTGGTGCCCAAGGGGGGACTCGAACCCCCACGCCTCTCGGCGCTACCACCTCAAGGTAGTGCGTCTACCAATTCCGCCACCTGGGCAGGTGTATTACTTCTTGCTGCTAGCCGCCGGAGCGGGCGCTGCCGCGGGGACGTCGCTCGTGCTGGCGGGCTTGGCGGCCTGCGGCACGTCGCTGTTGACCGCCGCGGCGGGCTGCGCATTTTGGGAGGCCGGAGCCGACTTGGCAAGCCCTGCCATCACACCAAGATCGTTGTCCGATGCCTTCGGCGTGCCGCTGTGGCTCAGGTACATGCCCATGCCAAGGCTCAGCAGGAAAAACAGGCCTGCCAGCACCGCCGTCGCGCGACTCATGAAGTTGGACGAGCCACGCGCACCGAACACGGTGGCCGAAGCGCCGCCACCGAACCCCGAGCCCGCATCGGCACCCGCGCCGCGCTGCATGAGGATCAGCACGATCATCGCCGCGGCCACCAGGATGTAGAACACGCTGAAAATGACGAACATGACTTTTTTGGATTCCGTTGCGCTCAACGAGCGGCTTCGCAGATGCCGAGGAAATCGCCGGACTGCAGGCAGGCACCGCCTACCAGGCCTCCGTCGACATCCGGCTGCGCGAACAGTTGCGCAGCGTTTCCAGGCTTGACGCTGCCGCCGTAAAGCAGCCGAGTCAGACCCGCAATCATAGCATCCTCGCGGGACAGTTGGCTACGAATCAGCGCGTGCACATGCTGGGCCTGCTCCGGCGTGGCGGTGTGGCCGGTGCCGATCGCCCATACCGGTTCGTAGGCGATCACCGCAGTATCGAACGGTACGATGCCTACCAGGTCGAGGACCGCCTTGACCTGACGCTGCACCACCTGCTCGGTCTCGCCTGCTTCGCGCTGGACCAGCGATTCACCTACGCAGAGAATCGGCGTCAGCCCGGCCCCCAGGGCGGCTGCGAATTTGCGGGCGACCAGGGCATCGCTCTCATCGTGGTACTGGCGGCGCTCCGAGTGACCGACCAGCACCCAGTTGGCGCCAACGTCGGCGAGCATGGCCGCCGATACT
This sequence comes from Dyella ginsengisoli LA-4, assembly GCF_000334915.1. Classification (GTDB taxonomy): domain Bacteria; phylum Pseudomonadota; class Gammaproteobacteria; order Xanthomonadales; family Rhodanobacteraceae; genus Dyella_A; species Dyella_A ginsengisoli_A. The sequence continues at coordinate 60,900 of NZ_AMSF01000016.1, forward strand.
TCGCCGGTGTAGGCGCCCTGCCCCTCATGCTCGCTCACATCCTGTCCGCCCAGACCGATCCCGGCCCGGGCACAGGCATCGGTGACCAGCGGCAGATAGGGAAACGGCGGGATCACCAGCACATCCACCTCCGGTGTCTGATGGGCAGCCAGTTCGGCGACGAGCGAGCTCGCCATGGAACGGCTGCCATGCATCTTCCAGTTGCCTGCGACCAGCTTCTTGCGCATGGGATATCCCGCAAAAAAGCGCGAGCTTAGCGATGGCCCGGTTCTCGGACAATTGCGCTGGCAGCCAATGCCGACACCCGCGAAGATGAGCGCCTGCCCGCAAGGAACTCCGTCATGTCCGACAAACGACCCTGCAGCCTCGTCACCGGAGCCTCCGCAGGCATCGGAGCGGCCTTTGCCCGGGCGCTGGCTGCCCGTGGTCATGACCTGGTGCTTGTCGCCCGCCGCGAGGATCGCCTGCGTGCCCTGGCCGAGGCACTACGGGAGCGGCACGGCACACGCTCCATGATGCTTGCCGCCGACCTCGCCGATCCATCGGCTCCGCAGCGCCTGTGCAATGCATTGGAGGCGGAAGGCTATGCCGTCGACTGGCTGATCAACAACGCCGGCTACGGCCTGCCCGGTACCCTGGTGGACAACCCCTGGCAGGCGCATGCCGCCTTCGTCCAGGTGATGATGACCGCACCCACCGAACTGGCCTGGCGGCTGCTTCCCGGCATGCGCGCGCGGGGGCATGGGCGCGTGATCAACGTGGCCTCGCTGGCCGGTTTCGTTCCCGGCACGGCTGGCCACACGCTGTACGGCGCCTCCAAGGCCTATCTGATCAAGCTTTCGCAGTCGCTGGCGCTGGAGAACCGCGATGCCGGAGTACATGTCTGCGCGCTCTGCCCAGGCTTCACCTGGTCGGAGTTTCACGACGTCACAGGTACCCGCCAGAAGATGAATGCGATGCCCCGCTTCATGTGGCTCTCCGCCGAGGAGGTCGCGCGCCAGGGTATCGATGCCGTCGAGCGCGGCGCGGTGGTGTACGTGCCGGGGCGCGTCAACCGCGTCATCAAGACCATCACCGAACTGCTGCCCGATCGTCTCGCCCTGTGGCTGTCCCACCGCGAATCCGCACGCTACCGCAACCGGCACGACTGAGGTCCATGCGCTAACGTGCACAGCCTGGACCATCATCGCGAGATCCCAGCATGTCCCTGTTTCCCAAGTACCCTGCGATGCAGCCGCTGCCCTACCGGAAGCCGACCGAAGGGCGCGACTACTGGGTGGTGGACGACGTGCTGCCGAACCCGGACGAGGTCCGCCAGCGCTGCCTGGCGAAGACCGACTGGGAGTATGGCTATCCGACCACGGGCGAGGTGTGGCCGGGCATGCGCGCGAATGAAGCACTGCTGCCGGCCGAGCTGGAGGCACTGGAGGCGCGGGTCCGCCAGCTCACGGACGCCAAACGCCTGTGGGTGGGGCAGACCGAGGACGGCCTCAAGCTCAACCACAACGTGGTGCAGGTGGTGGGGTCGCTGGAAGGCGCGGTCAAGCCGCACACCGATTCGCTCAACCTGTGCCGCTACGCCGCGGTGATCTACCTCAACCCCGACGTGCCGGAACGCTGCGGCACCAGCTTTTTCCGCCAGCGGATGCCCAACGGCCAGCTGGCCGGCAACATGGTGATGCCGCCGCACCGCAACCTGGTGGACGCGCTGGGCAATCGTTTCGTCGCACCCACGGCCTTCGTCGAGGACGTGCGCGTGCCGCACCGCTACAACCGCCTGCTGCTGTACAAGCCCAACATCATCCACAGCGCCAGCAGCTACTGGGGCATGGAGGACGCAGCCTCCAAGCGCATGACCGCGCTGTTTTTCTGGATGGCCTGAATGCGCAACGGGGAGCCTGTGCTCCCCGTCGCGCCGGCACCACGCGGAAGCGGAAGGCTCAGATCAGCTTGATCTCGCGCAGGCGCTGCATCAGGTACTCGTGCGAGGTCATCGAGGTGTCGTAACGGCTCGGGTTGTCCGGCGTCACGCACTGCGGCACCGGGTCGAGCACCACGTCCGGATTCGGATGCAGGAAGAACGGCACCGAGTAGCGCGGCTTGCGCGCGTTGTCGTTCTGCGGGTTCACCACCCGATGCGTGGTGGACGGGTACACGTGGTTGGTCAGCCGCTGCAGCATGTCGCCGATGTTCACCACGATGGCGTCGCCCCGGGTGGTGATCGGCAGCCACTGGCCCTCGCGGGTCAGCACCTCCAGCCCTTCGGCGCTCGCCCCCACCAGCAGGGTGATGAAGTTGATGTCCTCGTGGGCACCGGCGCGCACGTTGGGGATGTTGTCCTCGGTGATCGGCGGGTAATGAATGGGCCGCAGGATCGAATTGCCCTGGTCGGTCTTGTCCTCGAAGTAGTTCTCCGGCAGGCCGATGTGCAGGGCCAGCGCGCGGAGCACGCGGGTGCCGAGCTGGTCGAGCGCCTCGAACAGGCCGTAGCCGTATGCCTTGAAGTTAGGCACTTCCTCCGGCCACAGGTTCGGCGGCATCACGTCGGCGAACTTCGAATCGCGCGGAATCTCGCGCCCGACGTGCCAGAACTCCTTGAGGTCCGGGTAACTGCTGTCCTTGGCCGTTTCCACCTTGAACGGGGTGTAGCCGCGCGCGCCGCCGGACCCGGGCACGTGATACTTCATCTTGGTTTCGGCCGGCAGCGCGAAGAAGCGCTTGAAGGCATCGTAGGCACCGTCGACCAGTGCCGGATCGATGCCGTGGCCGCTGATGCAGCAGAAGCCGAATTCACGGTAGGCGGCGCCCAGCTCGGCGACGAAGGCGTCGCGGTCGGTGTCGTAGCGGCGGATGTCGAGGGTGGGAACGTTCTTCACTTTGTCTGACTCCAGGTTGGCGTGCGGTCGATTTCATCCGCCACCGCATCGGGCGGGGCACGTCGGGCCATTCCATGGCGACCTGGATACAGCTAGAGCAGGCTCACGAGCGTTCGGCGACGGATTTTACGACGTCTGCCAGGCTCTGTGCCAAAGCCTTCACTTCATCGGCATCGGCGCCCTCGACGGTGATGCGCACCACCGGCTCGGTGCCCGATGCGCGCAGGAACACCCGGCCGCGGCCCGCCATCTGCTGCTGGGCTGCGTCGACGGCCGCCGCCACCTCCGCATCGTCCAGCACGGCCTTGGCGTTGCCGCTGAAGCGCACGTTGAGCATTACCTGGGGCAACTTCGCCAGCCCGGCGCGGGCCTGCACCAGATCCTGGCCCGACTCGGCCAGCGCCTCGAGCACGGCGAGCGCGGCGACGATGCCGTCGCCGGTGGTGGCGCGGTCCAGGCACAGCACGTGGCCGGAGGTTTCACCGCCGAGCACGCCATCGTGCGCGCGCAGCTGCTGCAGCACGTAGCGATCGCCCACGTTGGCGCGCACCAGCGGCACACCCATCGCGGCGAGCGCCTTCTCCAGCCCGTAGTTGCTCATCAGAGTGCCGACCACCGGCCCCTTCAGCTCGCCCTTGGCCTGCCAGGCGCGGGCGAGCACGTAGAGGATGTCGTCGCCGTCCGCGAGCGCACCGGTGCGGTCCACCATCAACACGCGGTCGCCGTCGCCGTCGAAGGCGATGCCCAGATCCGCCTCCCGCTCGACCACCGCCTTCTGCAGCGCTCCGGGATGCGTGGAACCGACATCACGGTTGATGTTGAAGCCGTCCGGGGCATCGCCGATGGTGAAGACCTCGGCACCGAGCTCGGCGAACACCTTCGGTGCGACCTGGTAGGTCGCGCCATGCGCGCAGTCGAGCACGATCTTCATGCCGTGCAGGCTGAGCTCTTCCGGCACCGTCGCCTTGCAGGATTCCGCGTAGCGGGCCACGGCGTTGTCGATGCGGGTCGCCTTGCCCAATTGATCCGACGGCACGGTGGTGAACTCGCGCTCCAGCTCGGCCTCGATCGCCAGTTCCACCTCGTCGGGCAGCTTCTCGCCGGTGGCGGAGAAGAACTTGATGCCGTTGTCGTCGAACGGGTTGTGCGAGGCGCTGATAACGATGCCGGCCACGGCGCGCAGCGAGCGGGTGAGGAAGGCTACCGCCGGGGTCGGCAGCGGGCCCAGCAGCCGCACGTCCACACCGGCGGCCACCAGCCCCGCCTCGAGCGCGGATTCGAACATGTAGCCGGAGATGCGCGTGTCCTTGCCGATCACCACCGCCGGATGCTTCGGCACCTGTCCGCCGGGGATGCTCGGCTTGGCGCGGGCGGCGAGTACCGTTCCTGCGGCGCGGCCGAGGCGCAGCATGAAGTCGGCGCTGATCGGCCACTGTCCGGCCCGGCCACGGATGCCGTCGGTACCGAAGTACTTGCGCTGGGTCATGCAGATGTCCTTGAAGCCTGGAAGTGATGTCGGGCCGTCATCGCCCGGCGGTGGGGGAAGATCACTCGTCGTCCGGCCAGCGCGGCATCGACGGGGCCGGCTCCCTGCGCCGCGCCGGGCGGTTCGCATCCACGGCGTGCCATACCGCCAGCGCATCGACGGTGGCCTGCACGTCGTGCACGCGCACCAGCTTTGCGCCCTGCTGCACGGCGATGAGCGCCGCGGCGACCGAACCGGCAGCGCGGTCCGCCGGTGCGGTGCGCCCGGTGATCGTGCCGATCATCGACTTGCGCGAGAGCCCGGCGTACACGCCGCTGCCCAGGTCGGTGAAGCGCTGCAGGTCGCGCAGCAGCTCGAGGTTGTGTTCCAGCGTCTTGCCGAAGCCGAAGCCCGGATCGACCAGTACCTTGCGCTTGTCGATGCCCGACAGTTCGCAGGCGAACAGGCGATCGGCGAGGAAGCGGTGCACCTCGCCGACCACGTCGTCGTAATGGGGATCGTCCTGCATGCCGCGCGGCTCGCCCTGCATGTGCATGATGCACACCGGCACGCCCAGCGCGGAGGCGGCATCGAGTGCCCCCTCGCGGCGCAGCGCATACACATCGTTGATCATGCCGGCGCCGGCGGCTACCGCGGCACGCATCACCGCAGGCTTGGAAGTGTCGATCGAGATCGGCTTGTCGGTGCGCGCAGCCAGCGCCTCGATCACCGGCAACACGCGCGCCAGTTCGTCCTGCTCCGACACGTCGGCCGCACCCGGCCGGGTCGATTCGCCGCCGACATCGAGCATGTCGGCGCCCTGCGCCACCATCGCCAGGCCGTGCGCCACGGCGGCATCGAGATTGGCGTAGAGGCCGCCGTCGGAAAACGAATCGGGCGTGACGTTGAGGATGCCGACCACGCGCGGCCGGTCCAGCGTGAGCGGACGGCCGCTGCAGTCGAGCACGGTGGCGAACAGGTCGGCGGCGGACATGGCCGGCTTCAGCCCGCGCCGCCCAGCGCGCCCATGTGCTGGCGGTAGTAGCGCAGCTCGTCGATGGAGTCGCGGATGTCCGACAGCGCGGTGTGCGCCGAGTCCTTGCTGAACCCCTTGCCCACGGACGGCGCCCAGCGCCGGGCCAGCTCCTTGAGCGTGGACACGTCGAGGTTGCGGTAGTGGAAGTAGCGCTCCAGCTGCGGCATCTGGCGGTGCAGGAAGCGGCGATCCTGGCAGATCGAGTTGCCGCACATCGGCGACTTGCCGGCCGGCACCCAGGCCTTGAGGAATTCCACCGTCGCCTGTTCGGCCTTGGCGTGGTCGGCGTTGGATTCGAGCACCTGCTGCCAGAGTCCGGAGCGGCTGTGCTGGTTGCGGTTCCAGCTGTCCATCGCTTCGAGCCGATCGAGCTCGTGGCGGATGGCGAACACCGGCCCTTCGGCGAGGATGTTGAGATCCTTGTCGGTGACGACGGTGGCGATCTCCAGGATGGAGTCGGCATCCGTGTCGAGGCCGGTCATTTCCAGATCGATCCAGATCAGGTTGTCGTTGTCTTGGCTCATGTGCCCTCCCGGGCTGCGGATTCTAGCAGCAGGCATGCCACACGCCGCCCCATGCGATGATCTCCGGATGCAGACCTTCTTCTGGCATGACTACGAAACCTTCGGCGCGGACAGCCGGCGGGACCGGCCGGTGCAGTTCGCCGGCATCCGCACCACCATGGAACTGGAAATCGTCGGCGAGCCGGTGATGTTCTTCGGCAAACCGCCCAGCGATGCCCTGCCCCACCCCGAGGCCTGCCTGATCACCGGCATCACGCCGCAGCAGGCCGAGCGCGAGGGCGTGATCGAGGCCGAATTCGCCGCCCGCGTGCACGAGCAGCTGGCCGAACCGGGCACCTGCGGCGTGGGCTACAACTCGCTGCGCTTCGACGACGAGGTCACGCGGCAGCTGCTGTACCGCAACTTCTACGATCCCTACGGCCGCGAGTGGGAAAACGGCAATTCGCGCTGGGACCTGATCGACCTGGTGCGCATGTGCGAGGCACTGCGTCCGGAAGGCATCGCTTGGCCGACCCGCGAGGACGGATCGCCCAGCTTCAAGCTGGAACACCTGGCCCAGGCCAACCACCTGCAGCAGGAACGGGCGCACGACGCGCTGTCGGACGTGCACGCGCTGATCGACCTGGCCCGCCTCATCCGCGTGCGGCAACCCAGGCTGTGGGACTGGCACTTCGCCCTGCGCCGCAAGCAGCGCGTGTTCGAACTGCTCGACGTGGCCGGCATGACGCCGCTGGTTCACGTGTCCTCGCGCTACCCGGCCAGCCAGCACTGCCTGACCCTGATCGCCCCGCTGGCATTGCACCCGGCCCGTCCGGGCGAGGTGATCGTCTACGACCTGCGCCACGATCCCGAAGAGCTGATCGCGCTGGACGTGGAGGACATCGCCGATCGCGTGTTCACCGCCCGCGCCGACCTGCCCGAGGGCGTCGAGCGCATCGCGCTGCGCACCGTGCGCGCCAACCGCGCGCCGGCACTGGCACCGCTGTCGGTGCTCAAGGGCGCGGACCTGGATCGCCTGCAGCTCGACGTCGATCGCTGCCTCGGCCACGCAGTCACCCTGCGCGACGCCACCGGACTGCGTGACAAGGTGCAGCGCCTGTTCAAGCAGGCGGCAGCGATGCCGCCGGCGGAGGATCCGGAGCTGGCGCTGTACGACGGCTTCCTGCCGGACGCGGACAAGCGACGACTCACCGACGTGCGTGGCACGCCAGCCGAGGCGCTGGCCACGGCCGGAATCACCTTCCGCGACCCGCGCTACACCGAGCTGCTGTTCCGCTATCGCGCGCGCAACTGGCCGCAGACGCTCAACGTGGAGGAGCAGGACCGGTGGCAAGCCTTCCGGCGCGACCGGCTGACCCGTCACACCCCGCTGACCGGCCTCACCCTGGACGACTACTTCACCCGCCTCGAGCAGATGCGGCACGATCCCGCGCTGGCGGAGCGACGTCCCCTGCTCGACCAGCTCGAAGCCTGGGGCCGCCAGCTCGCCGCCGAACTCCAACCGCTCGCCTGACCGATCCGCCGATGCCCACCACCTACTTTTCGCCCGCGACCTTCCGCTTCCTCAAGGCCCTGGACCGCAACAACAGCCGCGAGTGGTTCCTCGACCACAAGAAGGACTACGAGCAGCACGTACGCGAGCCTTTCCTCGCCCTGATCGCCGACATGCAGGCGCCGCTGACGAAGATCAGCCCGCACTACCGCGCCGACGCCCGCAAGAACGGCGGCTCGCTGTTCCGCATCCACCGCGACACGCGCTTCTCGAACAACAAGCTGCCCTACAAGCCCTGGCAGGGCGCGCGGTTCTTCCACGAGCGACGGCACCAGATCGCCGCGCCCTCGTTCTACGTGCACATCCAGCCGGGCGACTGCTTCGCCGGCGGCGGCATGTGGCACCCCGAGCCGGACGACCTCAAGCGCATCCGCGCCTTCATCGCCGACAACCCCGCCGCGTGGAAGAAGGCCACCCGGAGCAAGGCGTTCCGGGACCGCTTCGAGTTCTGGGGCGAGTCGCTGACCCGCCCGCCGCGCGGCTTCGATCCGGCCCACGAGCTGATCGACGACCTCAAGCGCAAGGATTTCGCCGCCGGCCAGGGCTTCGACGAGGCGCTGGCCTGTTCGCCGCAATTGCTGCCCACGCTGGTGGACATCTATCGCCATCTCGCGCCGCTGAACGACTATCTGTGTGCGGCGCAGGAATTGGACTTCTAGGTAAGCGCGAAAAATACGGCCGCCTAGCCGAAGAGCATCGCGACTGAAGTCGCTCCTACAGGGGCGAGGTGGCGGTTTGTGGGAGGGGCTTCAGCCCCGACGCTTTCCCGCGGTGCGGCGGCCCGACCGCAGCCCCATGGCAACTCCCATTGCCGCCAGCGCGGCCAGCGCCACGTAATACGCCGGCGCCAGTGGACCGAGGCCCTTCAGCAGCGCACTGATCAGCGGCGGCGTGATGCCGCCGAACACGGCGTACGCCACGTTGTAGGAGAACGACAGGCCGCTGAAACGCACCGCCGGCGGGAAGGCCTGCACCATCACCGTGGGCACCACCCCGACCACGCCCACGCAGAACCCGGCCAGCGCATACAGCGGCAGGAAATGCGTCGCACCATGGTCCAGGTCCGCATACAGGCCCAGGGCGGCGAGCGCCAGCACCACCGCCCCGCCGCCCAGCGTCCGCGCCACGCCGAACCGGTCGGCCAGCACGCCGTAGACCAGGCAACCGGCCGCCAGCATCGCCGACGCGACGCTGTTGCCGAGGAACGCCTCCGCGGCTGGTCGATGGAACACGGTCTGCACCAGCGTCGGGGTCATCAGGATCACCACCACGATCGCCGCGGTGAGCGTCCAGGTCACCGCCATCGAGCGCAGCACCGCACCGGGGTGTCCGCGCAGCACGCGCTTCAGCGGCAGCCCGTCGGCCAGCGCCCGTCGCGCCTGCATCGCCTCGAACACCGGTGTCTCGCGCAGCCAGCGCCGCAGCCACACCGCGACGAAACCGAACACGCCGCCGAGCAGGAACGGCAGCCGCCAGCCCCAGGCCATCAGTTCGGCGTGGCCCAGCCGCTGGTTGATCGCCGCGGTCAGCAGCGAGCCGATCAGGATCCCCACGGTCAGCCCCGAGGTCAGGCTGGCGCAGGCAAAGCCGACCCGCGAGGGCGGCACGTGCTCGGCGACGAACACCCAGGCGCCCGGCACCTCGCCGCCCACCGCGATGCCCTGCAAGACGCGCAGCACGAGCAGCAGCACCGGTGCCAGCAGGCCGATCTGCGCGTACACCGGCAGCAGGCCGATCAGCAGAGTTGGCAGGGCCATCAGGAACACGCTGAGCGCGAACATCCGCTTGCACCCCAGCAGGTCGCCGTAGTGAGCTATCACGATGCCGCCCAGCGGTCGTGCCAGGTAGCCGGCGGCGAAAATGCCGTACACCTGCAGCTGCGCCAGCCACGGCGACGTGCCCTGTGGGAAGAACAGCTCGCTCAGCGGCAGCGCGAGGAACACGAACACCACGAAGTCGTAGAACTCCAGCGCTCCCCCCAGCGCGGCCAGGGCCAGGGTCTTGATGTCGGACCGGCCGAGGCGGTCGGCGGCAGGCGTGGGGCCAGCGGCAACGGGACTGCGCATGCGGAGCGGAACTCGCGTCGGAACAGGCGCGACACCTTACCCGAAGCGCCGGCGTGTGACGCGCCGCACCTTTCTGCCGCTGTGCGTCAAGACCGCGGTCATATCCCACTGCTAGCCTCCATTCGCTGCCGCATGGTCAGGGGTGATCGCGGCGGCAGTCGGTGCCCTCGGGGGAGGCGCCACATGCCATGGTCGACCTGCCGCAAGCCACGGATGGTCTGTCTCGCCCGTGCCTGCGTCCGCAGGCGATCCCACGCGCGGCCGCCAAGGCCGCTTCGCAAGGGAGAGACAATGTGAAACGCATGATGCTGATGGGGGCGCTGGCGCTGGCCAGCGCGGGGGTGCAGGCTGCCACCGGAGTGGCGCTGGTGCACGGCACGGGGAAGCAGACCGATGCCTACAACAATTACTGGCAGTCGGACATGGTCGAGGGCATCCGCAAGGGATTGGCCGATCCGAACAACCTGCTGGTGGTGAACTGCGATTTCGACCAGTACATGTGGGACGACCGCGCGGCCGGCTGCCTCGCCGGCCAGCTCACCAGCTTCATCCAGAACCGCAACATCGACCGCCTGATCGTGATCACGCACTCCAACGGCGGCAACGTGATGCGCTGGATCCTGTCCAACCCGACCTACGACGCGCGCTATCCGGCGATCATCCAGCGCGTCGTCAAGGTGGATGCGATCGCACCGTCCAGCGCGGGCACGCCGCTGGCCGACGCGGTGATCGCCGGCAACGTGTTCGAGAGCGCGCTGGGCTGGCTGCTCGGCTACAAGACCGACGCGGTACGCCAGCAGCAGGTCGGCTGGATGGCCGTCTACAACCAGCAGTATCTGCTGGGCACCTCCGGCCGCCCCGCCCTGCCGGTGCCGTTCCGCGACGTGGTCGGCACCGACGTGGTGTCTGCCGTGTGGTCCAGCCAGGCCTACTGCGGCGGCTATACGCAGAGCGTGGGACTGGAGATCACCCAGAACTGGCTGAGCAGCTGCTCGGACGGCTTCATCGAGTGCTCCAGCGCGCAGGCCGCGGGCACGCTCTGGTTCAAGGACAAGACCCGCACCAGCGGCGGCCAGGTGCTGAACCACAACCAGAGCCGGCGCGCCTGCTTCGGCCTGCCTTCCATCCTCGCCAACGACCTGAAGGGGTGATCGCGATGAACCGACGGATCCTTGCCGCCGGCGTCCTCGCCGGCCTCTTTGCCACCTCCGCCTTTGCCGGCACGCACGCCCTGCTGCCCGCGACGCCGACCGACATGGTGCCGGTCGCCCTGCAGGCAGCGCCCGCACCGATGCCCGCCACGGCAGCGACCCTCGCCGGCGTGGACATCCCCCGCCCGCACGCCGAGCACCGGCCGGTCAGCGTGAGCTGGGCGCTGCCCGCCGACGCCCCGGTGAATCCGGTGCCGCAACCGTTCGCCCGCACCAGTCGCGAGTACTGGACCGACGTATCGGCCACCGAAATGCAACGCGGCGTGGAGCTGCCGTTGTCCGCTCCCGGAGCGGTGATCCGGATCAGCCCCAGCGATCCCAAGGGCGGGCGGCTCGATGCCAGCGCGGTGACCTTCCGCATGAACGGCCAGACTCTCGCCGGCGACCGCGCGGCCAGCACGGTCGGCGACGTGGCCTCGTTGCGCGCGGCCGGCATGGCCGTGCCGGACGCCTCGCTGGTGATGCAGTTGCGTCCCGGACTGGGCGCCGGCCCGGTCACGCTGCAGGCGCCGAACGCCAGCGGTCGCTACGTGGTGCACGTGTTCGAGCCGAAGAGCCCGTTCACGGTGACCGCCAGGGCCGACCGCGACGACCTGCTGCTGGGCCAGCGCCTGCACCTGGATGTGGCGATGAAGGACGGCGACCGCCAGCGGCCGCTGCAGGCGGTCGGCGGCTTCCTGCGCGCTCCGGACGGCAGCACCACCCTGCTCGACTACCATGCCAATGCGGACGGCAGCTTCAGCACCGACGTGGCACCGGTGCAGCCAAGCCGTACGCCCGGCCTGTGGGAGCTGCACAGTTTCACCATCGGCGACGATGGCCAGGGCCACGCAGTGCGGCGCGACACCACCAGCGTATTCGCCGTGGCCACGCCGGACGCGAAGCTCGACGGCACGGCCGACACCCGCCGCGCCGGCCGCCACGGCATCGACGTCGCGCTCGGCGTCACGGTGGACAGTGCCAGCCGCTTCGCGGTGTCCGGCGTGCTCTACGGACGCGACGCGCAGGGCCGTCTGGTGCCGGGCGCGTTCGCCCAGTCGGCCGCCTGGCTGAAGCCCGGCGAACGCCGGCTCGTGCTGCGCTTCGACCCGTCGAGCATCGCGGGCATCGGCGCGCCGTACGAACTGCGCGACCTGCGCCTGCAGGACCAGCCGGCGATCAGCCTGGTCGAGCGTCGCGCGCTGGCGCTGCGGTTTGACCGCCCGTAAGTGAGTGCCCATCACCGCGGCGGAGAGCTTCTCCGCCGCGGTGAACCGGAAGCATCCAGGCCCTTCAGGCTTCGGCGAACGGAAACGCCAGCACATCGGCGATGGCATCGCTGCCGGCCAGGCACATCAGCAGCCGCTCGATGCCCAACGCCACGCCGGCGCAGTCCGGCATCGCGTCGAGCACGGCGAGCAGGCGGTGGTCGATCGGCACCTCGGGCAGGCCACGGGCTCGGCGCCGTTCGTTGTCGCGCGCGAATCGCGCGGCCTGTTCGGACGCGTCGTTCAGTTCGTGATAGCCGTTGGCCAGTTCGTAACGACCCAGATACAGTTCGAAGCGCTCGGCCAGCGGCGGATCGCCGTCACGCACGCGCGCCAGCGCGCACTGGCTGGCCGGATAGTCGTGGATCACCGTGATGCGATCGGACGGAAACGCCGGCTGCAGCTTGTGGGTGATCAGCAGATCCAGCCAGTCGTCGCGCTCCAGGCCTTCCGGATCGATGCCGGACTCGCGCAGCGGCACCTGCAACGCCTCGAGCGGATCGTGCAGCGGATCGATGCCCAGCTCGTCGAGGAACAGCTGCCGATAGCCGCTGATCACCACCTCGGCCCGTCGCCCCACCAGGGCCAGGGCCTGCTGCACCAGCTCGATGGTCTCCTCCATCAGCCGATGGTGGTCCCAGCCGATGCGGTACCACTCGAGCATGGTGAATTCGGGGTTGTGCCGGCCGCCGGCCTCGCCGTTGCGGAACACCCTGCCCAGCTCGTAGCAGTCGCCGACGCCCGCAGCCAGCAGACGCTTGAGCGGAAACTCCGGCGAGGTGCGCATCCAGCGCTGCGGCGCCCCGGCGTCGACGTGCCCGGTGAAGCGGGTGACGAAGCTCTCGATGTTCGGATCGGTGTTGCCTGCGGCCGAAAGGATGGGCGTTTCGACCTCCAGCACACCGCGGGTGTCGAAGAACAGGCGGATGAGGCGGTAGACGGCGGCGCGCAGGTGGAGGGCGACGTGGGGTTTGTGAGCTGAAAGAGTGAAAGATGCCCCCTCACCCCAGCCCTCTCCCCCGGCTGTGCCGGGGGAGAGGGGGCCAAAAGCTCGCCCGCTCAAACTCCCTCTCCCCCGGCGGCGCCGGGGGAGAGGGCTGGGGTGAGGGGGCCGCTCCTGCTTCAGCGCCTTCACGATCTCCTCAAGCACGTCGTCGGTCCGCAGCAACACGTCGTCATTCCAGAACCGCAGCACGCGAAAGCCTGCCTGCTCCAGGTCAGCAGTGCGCTTTGCGTCGGAAGGCTCATCGTGCTGGCTCCCGTCCAGTTCCACGATGAGCGAGTGCTCGACGCAGCAGAAGTCCGCGTAGTAGCCACCCACCGGATGCTGGCGACGGAACTTCGCGCAGAGCTGGGCGGCGCGCAGGCGAGTCCAGAGCTTGCGCTCGGCATCAGTCTGGTTGCGGCGGAGAGTCTTGGCGCGTTCCATGGATCAAAGAGCCCCCCTCTCCCCAGCCCTGTCCCCCGGCTGTACCGGGGAACAGGGGGCGAAGAGCTCGCAAGCACTGCCCCCCTCTCCCGTGGCGCAGCCGGGGGACAGGGCTGGGGTGAGGGGGCGCTTCTCACTCACGGCGCAACCCCATGCTCGGCCAGCAGCGCAAGCAGTTGGGATTCGTCCCACACCGCCACGCCCAGCTCGTTGGCCTTGTCCAGCTTGGAGCCGGCCGCTTCGCCCGCCACCACGAAGCTGGTCTTCTTCGACACCGAGCCGGACACCTTGGCTCCCAGCGCTTCGAGACGATCCTTGGCCTCGTCGCGACTCAGCGATTGCAGCGTGCCGGTGAGCACGATGGTCTGGCCCTCCAGCGGCGAGGCCTCGACGGCGGCCTTTGCCGGCAGCGCGGCCAGCAGCCGGGTCATCGCCTGTTCGGCCTCGACGATCATGTGCCGACGGTGACGATCGGCCAGCATCGCCTCCAGGTTGATCGCCGCAGCCTGCGGTATGCCGGCGACGATCCAGTGCGCCGGGCCGGCCTGCTCCAGCGCAGCCAGCGTGGCGTACTGCGCAGCCAGCAGCTTCGTGCTCTTCGGCCCGAGCTTGGACACGTTGGCCATGTCCAGCAGCACGCCAAGGTCCAGGCGCTCGCGCAGCTTCGGCGAGGGGTCGCCCTCGTCGGTGAAATGCACGCCGGCGGCCAGCAGCGCATCGACCACCTGCTGGTTGCCGGCCTGCGCGAAGAACGCGGCGATGGAACCGGCTACCTCCTCGCCGATGTCCGGCAGCACCCGCAGCACCGGGGCCGGCATGCTGCGCACGAACTCCAGCCGCCCCAGCCAGGCCGCCAGCGTCTTCGCCGTGCTCTCGCCAATGTGCATGATGCCGAGCGCGAACAGGAAGCGCGCCAGCGTAGTGCTGCGGCTGGCGTCGATCGCCTCGACCAGGTTCTCCGCCCACTTGGTGGCGATCCTGCCCTGCCTCACTGTCTCCGGCACGGTGCCGTCGCGCTCGTCGGCACGGCGCTTCATGTCGACGAAATCATCCACCGTGAGCGCGTAAAGGTCGGCCGGGGTCTTGACCATGTCGAACTCGACCAGCGCGTCCACGTAGCGCTCGCCCAGGCCGTCGATGTCCATCGCGCGCCGCGCGGCGAAATGGATCAGTGCCTCCTTGCGCTGCGCCGCGCAGAACAGCCCGCCGGAGCAGCGGTACGCCGCGGCACCCTCTTCGCGAACCAGCGCCGAATCGCACACCGGACAACGCGTCGGCATGTGCCAGGGATGGGTATGCGCCGGACGATGCTCCTCGACCACGCGGACCACTTCGGGAATCACGTCGCCGGCGCGGCGCACGATCACCGTGTCGCCCACCCGCACGTCGAGCCGCGCCACCTGGTCGGCGTTGTGCAGCGTGGCGTTGGTCACCGTGACGCCGGCCACCTGCACCGGCGCCAGCCGGGCCACCGGGGTGGCCGCGCCGGTGCGGCCGATCTGGATCTCGATCGCCTCGACCCGGGTCATCTGCTCCTGCGCCGGGAACTTGTGCGCGATCGCCCAGCGCGGGGCGCGCGAGACGAAGCCCATGGTGCGCTGGCCGTCGTAGTCGTCGAGCTTGTAGACCACGCCGTCGATGTCGTAGGGCAGCGCATCGCGCTTGGCGCCGATCGCGCGGTAGTACCGGATCAAGCCGTCGAAGCCGGTGGCGGTGGACACTTCCGGCGACACCGGGAAGCCCCAGTCGCGCAGCTTCTGCAGCGTCTGCGAGTGGGTCGGCGGCAGCTCGCCGCCCTCGACCACGCCGACGGCATAGGCGAAGAAGCTCAGCCGCCGCTTCTGCGTGATCGCCGGATCGAGTTGGCGCAGCGAACCGGCCGCGCCGTTACGCGGGTTGGCCAGGGTCTTTTCGCCGTGCGTGCGGGCGTGCTCGTTGAAGGCCTCGAAATCCCTGCGCAGCATGATCACCTCGCCGCGCACCTCCAGCACCTCGGGCCAGTCCGTGCCGCGCAGACGCAGCGGGATGGCTCGTACGGTGCGCAGGTTGGCGGTGACGTCCTCGCCGGTCTCGCCGTCGCCGCGGGTCGCGCCCTGCACGAACACGCCGTGCTCGTAGCGCAGGCTGATCGCCAGGCCGTCCAGCTTCGGCTCCACCGAAAACACCGGGTCGCGGCGGTCCAGCGTCTGCTCGATGCGCCGCTCGAACTCGGCCACTTCATGGAAGCGCTCGCGGTCGTTCTCGCCTTCTTCGCTGAAGGCGTTGCCCAGCGACAGCATCGGGATGGCGTGGCGCACCTCCGCAAAGCCGCCGGTAGCACGGCCCCCGACCTTGCGCGTGGGCGAGTCCGGCGTGGCCAGCGCCGGGTACTGCGCTTCCAGTGCCTCCAGTTCCCGCATCAGGCGGTCGTACTCGGCGTCGGGGATCGTCGGGTCGTCCAGCACGTGGTACTGGTAATTTGCCTGCTCGATCTGGTCGCGCAGGGCGGCGGCACGGGCGGCGATGTCGTGGGGAACGGTCATGCGGAAGCTTGGCGTGTCGAGGCAGGCGCGCAGTGTAGCGAACCCGCCGTTGGCAGCTGACCGCGACATGAAGCCATCGTCGCCCGACGCCCGCTCGCGCACATCGGATACCTGCCATAGCAGCTATAATTCCGGCGATGTCCCCGCCTCCCGCCACGTCCGCGGCCCCCCTGACCGACGCACTTGCCGCCACCGCTGCGGAATCGTCGCGTGTCCGCTATCGCGGGCTGCTGTGGCTGGTTGCAGCCGCCTTCTTCATGCAGGCGCTGGATTCCACCATCGTCAACACCGCGGTGCCGGCCATGGCCGGAGCGCTGGGCGTGACGCCACTGGGCATGCGCACGGCGCTGACCAGCTACGTGCTGACCCTGGCCGTGCTGATCCCCGCCAGCCCGTGGCTGTGTGACCGCTTCGGCACGCGCCGCGTGTTCGCCGCCGCGATCGCCGTGTTCGGCATCGGCTCCCTGCTCTGCGGTGTCTCACAGACCCTGCCCGAGCTGGTCTTCGCCCGCGTGATCCAGGGCATCGGCGGCGCCTCGTTGATGCCGGTGGGGCGCTACGTGCTGGTGCGAAGCATCGACAAGCGCGAGTACGTACCGGCCATGAGCACGGTGGCCACCTTCGGCCTGCTCGGCTCGGTGCTGGGCCCGCTGCTCGGCGGCCTGCTGGTGGAATTCACCAGCTGGCGGCTGATCTTCCTCATCAACGTACCGGTCGGCCTGGCCGGGCTGTGGATGAACCAGCGAGACATGCCCGAATACCGGCTGGAGCAGGCACGACGGTTCGACACGGCGGGTTTCCTGCTGTTCGCGGCGGCCTCGGCCCTGCTGCTCACCGCCTCCGAGCAGGCCGGCGCGCAGATCCACCACTGGCTGCTGGTGGCAGCATGTATTGCGCTCGCCGTGCTGCTGGGCGCCACGTACGTGTGGCACAGCCGGCGCACCGAGTACCCGGTGGCCGACCTCAGCCTGTTGCGGGTGCGCAGCCTCTCGGTGGCGCTGGTCGGCAACCTGTTCACCCGGCTCGGCATCGGCGGCATGTTCCTGCTGCTGGTGCTGTTCCTGCAGGTCGGCTGCGGTTGGTCGCCCACCCTCGCCGGCCTGATGATGGTGCCGCAGGCACTCGGCTCGATCAGCTCCAAGTGGGTGGTGAACCGGCTGCTGCTGCGACTGGGCTACCGCCGGCTGCTGCTGGCCAACACCACGGCCGTGGCGGTGATGCTGGCGGTGTTCTCCCAGGTGGATGGAGCCACGCCGACCTGGCTGATCGCCCTGCTGGTGTACGTCTACGGCTGCTTCACCGGCCTGCAGTACACCACCATGAACACGCTGGCCTACACCGACGTGGACATCCGCCATGCGTCGATGGCCTCGTCGATGGCCTCGACCACCCAGTACCTGTCGATCAGCTTCGGCATCGCCTTCTCCACCCTGCTGATGGAGGTGTTCGTGGGGCGGCAGGCTCATGCCGCGCATGCCTACGTGACCGCCTTCCACATCACCGTGCTGGTGCTGGCCGCCGTCACCGCACTGGCCGCGACGATCTTCCTGCGGCTACGCCCCGATCATCCGGGCGCGCCTCCCCGCGATGGCGCTGCCGGCCTGTAGCGGGCTGGTAATCTTCCTGGCCTGATCCATTCGCCAAGGACCGCCCGCATGCGCTGGACCCTCGCCCTCGCCGCCCTGCTCGCCAGCACCCCCGCTGCGGCAGCCGAGACCCGGGACGTGAATTTCCATCTCACCGACCACCCGGTCGGCGTGGTCGCGCTGATGCTGTTCGTGCTGGCCTACCTGGCGGTGATCTTCGAAGAGCACCTGGCCATCGCCAAGTCCAAGCCGGTGATGCTGGCTGCGGCGCTGATCTGGGGGATGATCGCGTGGGTCACCGGCGACCCGGCCCGGGGCGTGACCCCGGCCGCCACCGCCTTCGAGGGCATGTTCCTCGAGTACGCGGAGATCTTCTTCTTCCTGGTCGTGGCGATGACCTACGTCACCGCGATGGGCGAGCGCAACGTGTTCGAGGCGCTGCGCGACGCGCTGATCCGGCGCGGCTTCGGCTATCGCTCGCTGTTCTGGATCACCGGGCTGATCGCATTCTTCCTCTCGCCGGTGCTGGACAACCTGACCACCGCGCTGGTGATGTCGGCGGTGATCCTCGCCGTGGCCGGCGGCAACCACCGTTTCATCACCCTGGCGATGATCAACCTGGTGGTCGCCGCCAATGCCGGCGGTGCCTGGAGCGCGTTCGGCGACATCACCACGCTGATGGTGTGGCAGGCCGGCAAGAGCGGCTTCTTCGACTTCTTCCGGCTGTTCGGCCCGTCGCTGGTGAACTGGCTGGTGCCGGCGATCCTGATGGCCTTCGCCCTGCCCAAGGGACAGCCGGACAGCGCCGGCAGCGGCGGTCACCTCAAGCCCGGGGCCATCGGCATCTGCCTGACCTTCGCGCTGACCATCGCGATCACCGTGATCGGCCGCCAGTGGCTGGGCATGCCGGCCGCCTACGGCATGCTCACCGGCCTGGCCTTTCTCAACCTGGTGGCCACCCGCATCGATCGCCGCCAGCGCCGCTACGCGCTGGCCCAGGGCGAGGAGCCCCAGAGTTATTCGATCTTCCGCATCATCGCCAACGCCGAGTGGGACACCCTGCTGTTCTTCTACGGCGTGTTCGCCTGCGTCGGCGGACTGGCCGCGCTGGGCTATCTGGAGCTGGCCTCGCACCAGCTCTACGGCAACCTGGGATACACCCTGGCCAACGCGATCATGGGTGTCACCTCGGCGGTGGTGGACAACATCCCGATCATGTTCGCGGTGATCAAGATGAACCCGCCGATGGACCAGGCGCAGTGGCTGCTGGTCACCCTCACCGCCGGCGTCGGCGGCAGCCTGCTGTCGGTCGGCTCGGCTGCGGGCGTGGCGCTGATGGGGGCCTCGCGCGGCCAGTACACCTTCATGAGCCACCTGCGCTGGACCTGGGCGATTGCGCTCGGCTACATCGCCAGCATCGCGCTGCACCTGTGGCTGGCTGGGCACGTGTTCCAGGGCTGATGGCCGTCATCGCCGCCCTGTAGGATGGGCGGCGACTCCAGGGAGAGACCCACGCATGCACCACGCCGCAGACATCCTGCTGACCCTGTTCGTGATCTTCATCGCCGCGCAGATCGGCGCCGAGATCGCGCAACGGCTGAAACTGCCCGGTGTGGTCGGCGAGATCGCCGCCGGCTGCGTGGTCGGCCCGTCCGCGCTGGGCTGGCTCACCCCGGACCAGATCATGCCCGGGACGCCGCTGGACGTGCTGGCCGAGGTCGGTGTGGTGCTGCTGCTGTTCTCCGTCGGCCTGGAGACCCGGCTCGACGACCTGAAGAAGGTCGGCAAGAGCGCCTTCCTGGTCGGCGTGCTCGGCGTGATCCTGCCGTTCGGCTGCGGCGCATTGTGGGCGCATGGCGAGGGCTTCGACTGGATCAAGTCGCTGTTCGTCGCCGCCGCGTTCGTCGCCACCTCGGCCGGCATCACCGCACGCGTGCTGCAGGAACTGGGCGTGCTGTCGCGGGTGGAGAGCCGGGTGATCCTCGGCGCGGCAGTGATCGACGACATCCTCGCCATGCTGCTGCTCGGCGTGGTGTCCTCGTTGCAGGGCGGCGGCGAGCTCAACCTGCAGTCGCTGCTGCTCACCCTGGCCGGCGCGGTCGGCTTCGTGGCGATCATCGGCTGGGGCGGCACCAAGGTGATGCGCCGCGGCTCCGGCTGGCTGGAAAAGCCGATCAGCCCGCACTCACCGCTGACCCTGGTGCTGGCGCTCTGCCTGGGGTTGGCGTGGCTCTCCACGCGCTTCGGCCTGGCTGCGATCATCGGCGCCTTCCTCGCCGGCATGATCGCCTCGGAAACGCGCCAGCGCGAGGACCTGGAGCACAAGACCCTGCCGCTGCTGTCCTTCCTCACGCCGTTCTTCTTCGTGATCACCGGCGCCAAGGTGAACCTGTCCGAGCTGGCCAGCGTGGATGCACTGGTGATGCTGGCGATCGTCACCGTGATTGCGATCATCTCCAAGCTCGCCGGCGGCTTTCTCGGCGCGCTGGCGCTGGGCAAGCGCAGCGCCACCATCGTCGGCTTCGGCATGGTGCCGCGCGGCGAGGTCGGTGTGGTGATTGCCAGCCTCGGGCTCGCGGCCGGCGTGTTCAACGAGCGCGTCTACGCGATCATCGTGGCGATGTCGCTGCTCACCGCGATGGTGACGCCGCCGGTGCTGGCGATGCTGCTCAAGCGTGGATCGACCGCGGAAACCTGAGCGCTCTCACGGGGGCCTGCGCCGGCTGCGTGGACTTTCACCCAAGCCCACGCGGGGGCCGCAGCTCGCCCATGTCGAGGTACAGGCGCTACTTCCCGGCGGCGTGGTGAAACAGACGCCAACCCTTTCGCGCGTCGCGCTTCGACTGCCGCAGGATCTCCAGCACGCGGACACGCTCGGCCCGCTTTTTCGCCTCCTGCAGCGCGAGCAACATGTGCCGCCGGCTCATGGGCGCGTCGGACGGCCCGGAGCCCGGGACTGCGGGCCGCTCGAACAGACGGCGTATGCCACCGAACCAGCGACGCAACGGCTCACGTGAATGGACAAGCGGAGTGGTGTGGGTCGTCATGGAGGAATCCTCGAACGCCAATCGGATCGTCGGGTGGCAGGCAGCGCCTGCCAGCACCGTCCACTGTGGACCGTCACCTGTTAGCCGCGTGTTCCCGGTTCGGTGAACGTCACGCAGGTGGGACGAAACGCGCCCCAGGCGCCCCCCGCCAGAAGCCGATGAAGCATCGCGCGAGGGTCCCCGCCGGTAACGTCAACGTCCCTTCAGCGCCCCGTAAGCCGCCAACGCCGCGGCCCGCGACTCGCCAAGATCCACCATCGGCGCCGGATAGCCGGACCGCCGCAGCAGCGACGGATCCTTCCACGGCTCGTGCCGCAGGGCTGGCACCGCGCCGGCGAGTTCGGGCAGCCAGCGCGCCAGGTACTCGCCCTTCGGATCGAACTTCTGCGACTGGCTGACCGGGTTGAACACGCGGAAATACGGCGCGGCATCGGCGCCGCAGCCGGCGACCCACTGCCAGCCCAGCGAATTGGCCGGCAGATCGGCATCCACCAGCGTGTCCCAGAACCAGCGCGCGCCGTGGTGCCAGTGCTGGCGAAGGTTCTTGGTCAGGAAGCTGGCCACCACCATGCGCACGCGGTTGTGCATCCAGCCGGTGTGCCACAGCTCGCGCATGCCTGCGTCCACCAGCGGGATGCCGGTTCGTCCCCGCTGCCAGCGCTCGATCAGCGCCTCGTCGGACGCCGCCCAGGGAAAGCCATCGAACTTCGGATTGAAGTTGGCCGTATGCGTGGCCGGGAAGTGGTACAGCAGGTGATGGGCGAACTCGCGCCAGCCCAGCTCGCGCAGGAATGGCTCCAGGTCCGGCCGCTTGCCGGAGCGGCCGGCCAGCAGGCGATGCAGTCCGGCCTGGATCTGCCGCGGCGAGATCTCGCCAAAATGCAGGTGCGGCGACAGTCGCGACGTGCCGTGGCGCGAGGGAATATCGCGGCCCTCGGCGTAGTCGTTCACTGCGTCGTCGACGAACAGCTCCAGCATCTCCTGCGCCCCGCGCTCGCCCGGGGTCCAGGCCCCGGCCAGGCCGGCGTCCCAGCGGATCCGGGGAAGCAGCTCCAGCGACTCCAGCGTCGCGCCGCCCTCCGCGGTCGCGCCGCGCAGGGGCTGCGGCACCGGCAGCGGCCCGGACTCGTCGATCAGCGTGCGAAGGTTGCGCCAGAACGGCGTGAACACCCGGTACGGGTCACCGGTCCTGGTTTCCACCTGCCAGGGCTCGCGCCACAGCGCCGCGTTGAAGCTTTGCGCGGCCACGCCCTGCTCACGCAGCCGCTGCTTGATGCGGGTATCCCGCTCGATTGCCGCCGGCTCGTACATCCGGTTCCAGTAAACCGCCCCGGCCCCGGTCGCCTTGATCAGTGCGGCCAGAACCCGCTCGCTGTCACCCTGACGCAGATGCAGTTCGGCGTGATGCCCGTGCAGCGATGTGCGAAGCGCGTCCAGTGCATGATGCAGCCACCAGCGACTGGCCGCGCCGGGTGCCCAGTCGCGCTCTTCCTGCGGCGCATGGATGTACACCGGCAGCACGCGTTCATGGGCGGCGCAGGCTGCGTGCAGGGCGGGGTTGTCGGCCAGCCGCAGGTCGCGGCGGAACCAGACGATGGCAAGGGACATGGGGAAACCGGCGACTCGTCTGACCTGGGAGCCAAGGTTACGGGCAGAAGCCGCGCGCGGATGCGAAAGCACTCCACTTCACTCTGCACCGACACCCTCGCGACGCGCCAGCGCACAGCGGTTCGCCTCATCGATTGCCGCCAGCAACTCGCGGGCGCCGAACGGCTTGGGCAGGAATGCCGCCGATGCCGGCGAGACCATCCGCCCCGAACCATCGGAAGACATCGCCACCAGCGCCACGTCCGGATGGCGCTGCAGCGCCTCATGACAGATCGCCGCTCCACGGTCATCGGATACGTCCACATCCACGACCAGCACATCCAGGCGTTCCAGCGAATGAAGCCGGCGCAGCGCACCGCGCGCACCCAGCGCGGTGAGCACGTGGAAGCCGGCCCGCCCCTCGAGCAGGACGCGCATGGTCTCCAACACCGACGGATCGTCATCGACGATCAGGACCGCGCGGCCGGTATCCATCCAACCCCCTTCAGCCCGCGCCCACAGCGGGCACGATGCACTGCAACAGTGTACCCGGCGGCGGATCGGGCGAAAATGACGTCACGCACGGCAAACGTTTGTTTGAGATAGGAAACTTTCCTAGCGCCATGACAGCGGTCGTCCGCCGGAAAAGCGGCTTGCAGTACGCCAGTCGAGTCGCTCCGGATACCCGGACGACGCACTCGTGCCGGCCTGCCCGGCCAGCAGCAGCTCGGCTCCCCGAGAGAAACTCCGTCGCGACCGCCTCAGTCGCTTCAGCGGCAGCGCTGCTCGCCGCCGCGCCGATCGCTCGGGTACCGCCGCCGCAAAACCGCAGTGCGAACTGCACTTGCCGAGCTCGAAGGCCCGATCCCGCCAGCCACCCCCGCAGATCGGCCCCGCGCCGCACATCCCGACCAAACGGCAAGGACCGCTTCCGCGTCACCGGCGTCACCGGCGCGACAAGTTCACAGGCAAGGGGTTTCCCGAGGTTCGGGAAATGGAGCGCGGGGAACGTTCGCGCGAGACGAGGCGGAACCACCCTCGTGTCGGCGACCGGCCATCCACTCCAACTTTGCTTCCTGGCCGTGCCGGCCAGGCAGCATCCAGAGTCTTCGTTCTGCAGGCCGGTGAGACAGGCTGCGGCACGGCGACGGGGAGCCGACTTGTTCGTCGGCACTTCGTCCACGACCGCGCAATGGCCACTGCCTACGCGAGAAAGCCCAACGTCGAGCCAGCCAGCCAGACCAGCACGAACGCCACGAGCAGCAGCGCGATTACCAGACCAGCCACATCGACCACTGCCTCAATCCGCATATCGGAAACCTGCACATCGGTTCCCCAAGCTTGGAGCGGGCACCTTTCGAGGTCATGACAGGCGCGTAGGCGCATCCCCTGCGGGGCGCGTCTGAGCCATGTCAGGGTCAGCACCGGTGCCCCGAAAGACGATCACCAAGCCCCTGGTGAAGGCGGACAAAAACTCGTACGCAACTGGGGATAGGTTATGGCGGAGAGAGTGGGATTCGAACCCACGGTAGGCTTTCACCTACGGCAGTTTTCAAGACTGCTGCCTTAAACCGCTCGGCCATCTCTCCGTTTGATTGTCCGGGTTGCATTGCGCTCCCCGCTTGAAGCATGCACCGGGGCCAGCGTTGAAGACCGGCTCCCGTGCCACGACCGCAGGTGCTGCGGCCGCGGTGATGGTATCAGGATCGTGGCGTGACTCGCGGCTCGGGGCGCTTGCGCGACAGCACGGCAAGCGAAACGGCCAGGATGACTACCGGGACGATCGCGCCGAGCAGCGGCAGGATCAGCACCGGCTGGCGCACCACCATCGGCACCAGCTGGGTGGCGGCGCCAAAGGCAACAGCGCTGATGCGCAGCCAGCGACGCGTGCGCCCCAGCCACAATGCCAGCGCGGTGAACGCCAGGGCCATCCAGGTGAGCACCAGGTCCACCGGCGGCAGCTTCCACACGTCGGCGAAGCTGAGACGGGTGACCAGCACGGTGGCCAGCACGATCAGCAGGCTGAAGGTGGTGAACAGCTCCACCTTGTCCCAGGAACGACGCGACGGGGTGTTCACGCCAGCGTGTCCTTGCCGCGCAGGTACGGGCGCAGCGCTTCCGGCACGGTGATCGAGCCGTCGGCGTTCTGGTAGTTCTCCATCACCGCGACGAGGGTGCGGCCCACCGCCAGGCCCGAGCCGTTGAGGGTGTGCAGCAGCTCCGGCTTGCCGGTGGCCGGGTTGCGCCAGCGCGCCTGCATGCGGCGGGCCTGGAAGTCCTCGCAGTTCGAGCAGCTGGAGATCTCGCGGTAGGTGTTCTGGCTGGGCAGCCACACCTCCAGGTCGTAGGTCTTCACCGCGGTGAAGCCCATGTCGCCCGTGCACAGCAGTACCTTGCGATACGGCAGGCCCAGCTTCTGCAGCACGGCTTCGGCGTGGCCGACCATCTCCTCCAGCTGCGCATGCGATTGTTCGGGCGTGGCCAGTTGCACCATCTCGACCTTCTCGAACTGGTGCTGGCGGATCATCCCGCGGGTGTCGCGGCCGTAGCTGCCGGCCTCGGCGCGGAAGCACATGGAGTGCGCGGTGAGGCGCATCGGCAGCTCGGCGGCTTCAACGATGGACTCGCGCACCAGGTTGGTCAGCGCGACCTCGGCGGTGGGAATGAGGTAGCGCTTCGTCTCGGCCACGTTCGTGGCGAACAGGTCTTCCTCGAACTTGGGCAGCTGGCCGGTGCCCTGCATGGCGTCGGCGTTGACGATCAGCGGCACGTTGCACTCGAGGTAGCCGTGCTCGCCGGTCTGCAGGTCGAGCATGAACTGGGCGAGTGCACGGTGCAGGTGCGCCAACTGGCCGCGCAGCACGGTGAAGCGCGCGCCGGACAGCTTGGCGCCGGCGTCGGCATCGAGCCAGCCGTGACGGGCACCGAGGTCGACGTGGTCCCTGATCTCGAAGTCGAAGCTGCGCGGGGTACCCCAGCGCAGTATTTCCTTGTTGTCGCTCTCGTCCTTGCCCAGCGGCACGGAGGCATCGGGAATGTTGGGAATGCCCAGCGCGATGTCGGCGAGCTTCGCCTGCACCTCGGCAAGGGCGGCCTCGTTGGCCTTGAGTTTGTCGCCGATGCCGGCGACCTCGGCCATCAGCGGCGCCACGTCCTCGCCCTTGGCTTTGGCCTGACCGATCGCCTTGGAACGGGTGTTGCGCAGGTTCTGCAGCTCCTGCGTCTCGGTAGCCAGGCGCTTGCGCTCGTTCTCGAGCGCCTCGACGGCGGACACGTCCAGCACGTAACCCCGGGTCTCCTGGAGACGGGCAGCGGTTTCAGCCAGGCGCGAGCGCAGCAGGGCGGGGTCCAGCATGGTGGTTCCTTCGGGCGGACAAGGCGTGGAATTATCGCGGTCGCCCGCACGGACGCGCAAACGCCGGCCGGCGGTAACACAGGCTGCACGTCCGGTCCGCCAGACTGCGCCGCCCGACGGACGCCCGCCCGGCGCGCCGCACCACCGTGGAATACTGATGCACCGACGCTTCCGGCCGGCCCTCGCGGCCCTGCTCCTCGCTCTGGCCCTGCCCTCGCTCGCCGACACCGGCGCGCTGGATTTCTCCCGCGCAACGGCCGGCACAGCCCTGCCCGCCGGCTGGCAGCGCTACACCATGTCCCGGCACAAGCCGCCGGCCGCGGTGACGGTGGAAACGCTCGATGGTCGCAGCGTGGTGCACATCGATGCCGACCGCAGCGCCGGCGCCATCGTCGACCGCTTCCGCGCCGCGCCCGACGCCACGCTGGCCTGGCGCTGGAAGATCGACCACACCGTGGCGAAGGGCGACCTCGCCCGGCGTTCGGGCGACGACTTCGCCGCGCGGGTCTACGTGTTCTTCGACGTGCCGACCCGCCAGCTCAGCTTCGGCCAGCGGATGACGCTGTCGATCGCCCGCCACCTCACCGGCGAAAACCTGCCCGCGGTGGCGATCTGCTACGTGTGGGACAACCACCACGCCATCGGCACCATCGCCCCCAACCCGTTCTACGCGCCGGTGCACACCTTCGTGATCGAGAGCGGCAACGCCAAGGCCGGCCAGTGGGTTGCCGAGACCCGCGACCTGGCGGCCGACTACCGCAAGGCCTTCGGCCGCGACCCGCCGGCGATCACCGGCATCGCCATCGCCGCGGACACCGACAACACCCGCTCGCAGGCGAACGCCTGGTTCGAGGCATTGCGGTTCACGCCAGCCGCGGGTAACGCCTCACGCTGAGCTGGCTAGCCCTCGCCGCGCGCCTTGCGCCGTGCCTCGCGCAGCGCACTGAGCTTTTCGCGCAGCTTGATCTCCAGCCCACGATCGACCGGCTGGTAGAACTCGGTGCCGACCAGGGCGTCGGGCAGCAGTTGCTGGTCGAGCGCGATGCCACCTTCGGCGTCGTGGTCGTACTGGTAGCCCTTGCCGTAGCCCAGGCCCTTCATCAACCTGGTCGGCGCGTTGCGCAGGTGCATCGGCACGTCCAGCGTGCCGGTCTGCGCGACCACGGCGCGGGCCTGGTTGTAGGCGGTGTAGGCGGCATTGCTCTTCGGCGCGATGGCCAGCCAGATCGCCAGTTGGGCCAGGCCCAGCTCGCCCTCCGGGCTGCCCAGCCGTTCGTAGGTATCCCAGGCGTCCAGCGCCATGCGCCAGGCGCGCGGCTCGGCCAGGCCGATGTCTTCCACCGCCATCCGGGTGAGGCGCCGGGCCAGGTACAGCGGATCGCAGCCGCCGTCGAGCATGCGGCACAGCCAGTACACCGCGGCATCCGGGTCGGACGAGCGCACCGATTTGTGCAGCGCCGAGATCTGGTCGTAGAACTGCTCGCCGCCCTTGTCGAACCGCCGGGTGCGGTCGGCCAGCACCTGCTCCAGCGTGGCCTGGTCGATGCGGCCCGGCTCCGATCCGGTGTGGTCCGCCAGCTCCGCGGCGATCTCCAGCAGGGTGAGCGCGCGGCGCACGTCGCCGTCGGCCGCCTCGGCGATCAGCCGCAACGCGTCATCGGGAACCTCCAGTTCCTGCCCGCCGAGTCCGCGTTCGGTGTCTTCCAGCGCTCGTCGCAGCGCCTGCACGATGTCATCCGGAGACAACGCCTCAAGCACGTGCACGCGGCAGCGTGAGAGCAGCGCCGAGTTCAGCTCGAACGAGGGATTTTCGGTGGTTGCGCCGACGAACAGGATCACCCCGCGCTCGATGTGCGGCAGGAAGGCATCCTGCTGAGCCTTGTTGAAGCGGTGCACCTCGTCGACGAACAGCACGGTGCGCCGCCCCCGGGCGAAGTTGCCCTCCGCCTCGGCCAGCGCCTTGCGCACCTCGGGCAGGCCGGACATCACCGCCGAGATGGCGCGGAAGTCCGCATCCGCATAGCGGGCCACCAGCAAAGCCAGGGTGGTCTTGCCGCAACCCGGCGGCCCCCACAGCACCATCGAGTGGACCCGCCCCGCCTCCAGTGCCCGCCGCAACGGCTTGCCCGCCCCCACCAGGCGCGGCTGCCCCACCACTTCATCCAGGCTGCGCGGCCGCATGCGCTCGGCCAGCGGCTTGAGCGCTTCGGGCTCGGCAAACAGGCTGCCGTCGGGGGTCAGGGGGGAATGCGACATCCAGCGATGATAAGGCAAGGCCCGGCCCAGCCCGTCCCCCGACGCATGCCACCGGCGACACCCGACACAAGATCGGGCCACCCGGTATCATTCGGCAGAGAGTCCCTTTTCCCTCGGACCGGCCCCATGCCCGGATCGTCGCGCATCCATCCATCTGCCCGGTTGATACCCAGGTCGTCGTGCCCTCCGGGGCGGGAGGCCTGACGGGGGCATGAGTACGCGTTGGGGGCACACCCGTCGTGGGTGGTCATGGCTGTTGCTGGTGCTGTTCTGGGTCGGGGCGACTTCGCCATTGCACGCCCAGGACCCTGATCCTTGGGCGCCATTCCTCACTCCATGGTTCGAGCGCGTCGGCACCAGCGATGGCCTGCCCCACTCGGTGACCACCGCGCTCGCGCAGGACACGCGCGGGCTGGTGTGGATCGGCACGATGGGTGGCCTGGTCCGCTACGACGGCTTCCGCATGCAGGTGTTCGATGGCGGCCGCGCGCCGGATCGCCTGCATGACGCCTATGTGCGCACCCTGCTGGCCTTGCCGGGGGGCGACATGCTGGTCGGCACCAACGCCGGCGGCCTGGCCCGCTTCCAGGCCGCGACCGGCCGGTTCCTGAACTACCCGACCGGCCCCGGCGGCATCTCCGATCCGAAGATCTACGACCTGGCCAGTGACGGTCACGGTGGCGTGTGGATCGCCACCGACCGCGGCATCGACCACCTCGACGTGGCATCGGGCAGGATCACCGTGGTGCCGATCGGCAGCGAACCGGCACCGCGCAACTTCAGCGTGCTGCAGGACGACCAGGGCGACCTGTGGCTGGGCAACGACCGTGGCCTGTTCGTGCGACGCGCCGGCGCCTCGTCCTTCGTGCGGGTGGATGCCGCGGATCCGACCGTCTCCGCCGTGCTGCACAACCAAGTCTGGGCTCTGCACCAGGACCGGGACGGTCGTCTCTGGGTCGGCAGCGGCCAGGCCGGCGCGGTGTACCGGAACCGTGACGGCAGCTGGCACGCGGTGCCGGGCTTCAGCCCGTCGCCGCAACGGCGCAACTTCCCCACCGTGCGTCACTTCGCGCAATCGGCAGCGGGCGAGGAGTGGATCGGCACCGACGGCGAAGGGGTGCTGATCTACCGGGCCGGACAACCGGCGGCACGCCGGGTGTCCCACGATCCGGCGGTGGCCTCCTCGCTGCAGGGAGACTCGATCCGCGACCTGCTCTTCGACAGGGCCGGCAACATGTGGGTCGCCACCGATCTCGGCGCGGCCCACACCAACACCCAGGCGCAGATGGTGTGTTCGCTGCTGCCCTCGCCGCTGGCCCGGTTCGGTCTGTCCGAGAGCAACGTGCAGGGCATGCTGGTCGACAGCCGCGGGCGGATCTGGCTGGGACTCGGCAACGGCCACATCGACCTCATCGACCTCAAACAGGGCAGCCTGCGACACCTGATCATGGGCGGCGCGCAGAGCCACCGCGACGTGCTTGCGTTCACCGAGACGCCGGACGGCACCATCTGGGTCGGCACCCTGGGGCTGGCCAGGATCGACCCGGACACCCTGCAGGTCACCAACGATGTACTGCCGCCGTTGGCCACGCACCCGGTCCTGAGCGTGACCAATGTGGACGGGGTCCTGCTGATGGGCACCTACGACGGCGTGTACCGGTACGACCCGACCACCGGCCAGCTGGAACACTTCCGCCACGATCCGGCCGATCCGAGCTCGCTGGCCAGCGACACGGTGCGCTACATCGCCCGGGTGGACGGCAAGATCTGGTACGCCACCACCGCCGGCATCAGCGTGGCGGACCGGGTCAGCGACGACCGGGGCTTTCGCAACATCGGCCAGCAACCCGGCAACCAGGGCAGCCTTCCGCACGACTACATCGGTTCGATCGCCAAGGACGCCAATGGCAACCTCTGGCTGGCCACTTTCGGCGGCGTCGCCGAACTGCCGGGCGGACAGCTGGGCGCGCAACCGCGGTTCCGCGTCTTCGACACCGACGCGGGGCTGTCCAGCGACAAGGTCAATGCGGTGCTGCCGGACGACCGGGGCCATCTCTGGACCAGCCTGTCCAACGGCGTTGCCATGATCGATGTCGCTACCGGCGAGGTACGCAACCTGGGCGCACGCGACGGGCTGCACATCCCCAGTTACATCTATCTCGCCACCGCGCGGGCCCCGGACGGATCGCTGCTGTTCGGTGGCCAGGGCGGCCTCACCCTGGTACGCAGGCACGCGGAGAAGGAGCAGCCGGTCGAGGTTCCGCCTCCGTCGGTCACCTCGGCCCGGGTTGGCGGGAAGGACCTGCCTCCCGGCGCACTACCCCGATCCGGCGACACCCTGACCATCGACGATGGCCATCGCGGACTGCAGCTGAGCTTCGCCGTGCTGGATTACCGTGCCCCGCTGGAAACGCGCTACAGCTACCGCATGGAAGGCTTCGACGACGGATGGACCGACATCCCGGTCGGCTCATCCCCCAATGCCGTCTACACCAACCTGCCGCACGGCCAGTACTCGCTTCGCTTGCGCGCCACCACGCGGGGCATGTTCCCGACCACGGTGGAGTCCGACCTGCGGGTCGTGGTGCAGCCACGCTGGTACGAGACGGTCTGGCTGCGCACCCTGGTCATATTGGCCGGCATCGCCGCGGTGTTCGCGCTGGTCCACCTGCGCACGATCTATCTGCGGCGGCAGGCCAAGCGGCTGCAGCAGCAGATCGACGAGCGCACCCGTGACCTGCAGGAAGCCAACGCGCGGCTGGACAAGCTGGCCGGTACCGACGAGCTGACCGGGGTCTACAACCGCCGCCGCTTCCTGGCCCTGGCCGAAGGCGTACGCGCACTCTCCGCCGAAGGCCAGGCATGCCTCGCAGTGCTCGACCTGGACCGCTTCAAGGAAATCAACGACGGCTACGGCCACCTCGCCGGGGATGCGGTGATCCGCGCGATCACCGACATCATCCTCAGCCACTGCCGCCCGGGCGACCTGGTGGGCCGTTACGGCGGCGAGGAGCTGGTGATCTGCCTGCCCGACTGCACGGCGACCGAAGCGATGCGGGCCACCGGGCGCATCCGCGAGGCGCTTGCCCGCACCGAGGTCCGTCACGAAGGGCGCAGCATCCGGGTCACCACCAGCATCGGCGTGGCCGCCATCCATCGCCAGGAGAGCATGGAGCAATGGCTTTCACGCGCCGACGCAGCGCTCTACGAAGCAAAGCGTCGCGGCCGCAACTGCGTGGTGCTGGCCGGGGACTGAGTGGTCAGTTCGGCCGGCTGGGGGAATCGTCGCGCATCATCGCGTAATGCCGGTAGACCGCATAACCGAGCCCGACCACGCCGGTGAGCGTCGCCGGAATCAACAGCACGCGCTCGCCCATGCGCGCAAAGCCAAGCGTCCCGAGTACCGCGCCGACGATGAAATGACTGGCCACCAGCACGCAGACGTGGATGCGCAGCGTGTCCACCTCGAGTCCGCGAAGGCGCTGGCCGAGATAGATACCCAGGTCGGTGAAGATGCCCGAGACATGGGTGGTGCGGAACGTGGCACCGCTGTAGGTGCTGACCATGGCGTTCTGCAACCCGCAGGCGGCAGAGGCGAGGTAGATCCCCAGGTCGTGATGCGCGGCGATCAACGGAGTGGCCGCGAACAGCAGCAGCGACTCCATCATCAGCACGGCGCCGTAGCGGCGGCCCAACTGCAACGTGCGCTGCTGCACGATGAAACCGCTGGCCACGGCGCCACCCAGGAACGACAGGATCGCCAGTCCCCAGTGCGCGATCTCGCCCAGGTCAAGGTGGGCCACGGCGAGGCCCAGCTCGGTGCTGGTGCCGGTCAGGTGGGTGATCGGCTGGTGGCGGAAGCACAGGTAGCCGACCGAATTGATGCAGCCGGCGACCAGCGCCAGCAGTCCGCCGCCGATCCAGGCCCAACGCGGCAGCTGTCGCAGCATGATGGGAGCTTCAGTCCTTGATCGGCTGGGTGGTGAGCACCGGCGCGTCGCCGATCACGTCGGCGCCCGGCGGCGGGGTGAAGTTGAAGGTGCTGTCCGGGATGTTCGCATTGCGCTTCCAGTCGGAGAACCGGATCTGCGTGGTGGCGCCGAGCTGGTCGCGGAACACCATTTCGTCCAGGCCATCTTCGCCGAAGCCGAGCTCCGCATGGTCGAACTGAGGGTCCTTCGCCTTCGAGGTGAGGCGCAGCCACAGCAGTCCGTCATGCGCGCCCTCCTCGGTCACGGTGAACTCCTGGTCCATCCGCTTGACGTTGGTGAGCACGGTCAGCGGACTGTGCGACTCGGCGCTGCTCTGGGTGCGCACGGTAACCTGCTCCAGCTCCGGGTCGTACAGCCACACGCGGCTGCCGTCGGCGACGATGGTCTGCTTGTAGGGCGCCAGCGTGTCCCAGCGGAACTGCCGCGGCGCCTCCAGCGCCAGGGTGCCGGAGCTGGTCTTGCCGTCGCGGCCGTTGGGATCGGTCAGGGTCTGGGTGAAGCGGCCGGTGAGCGAGTGCAGGTCGTGCGCGAAGGCGTCGAGCCGGGCGCGCGCCGTGTCGGTCGCCGCGTGGGCGAAGCCGGCCAGCGACAGGGCCAGGATGGCGAAGAAGAGGGAGACGAAACGCTTCATGGGAACCTGGGCGTGGGGGCGGTACGTGAAAGTGTGCGGAGCGGGAGCTTAATCGCGATTGTAGGAGCCCGCTCGCGGGCGATGCTCCTGCTCCCGATCTGCCAATGAAGCAAAAGGCCAGAGCATCGCCCGCGAGCGGGCTCCTACCAAGGGCGGGTTACTTCGGGGGTGGTGGCGCCAGCACCTCGCGGTTGCCGTTGTGCTGCGGCGCGCTGACCACGCCGTCGGCTTCCATCTGCTCGATCAGGCGCGCGGCCCGGTTGTAGCCGATGCGCAGGTGGCGCTGCACGCCGGAGATCGAGGCGCGCCGGGTCTGCGTGACGATGGCCACCGCCTTGTCGTACAGCTGGGTGTCGGCGTCGCCGCCCTCCTCCCCGTCCTGCGGCAGGCCGGACTCGTTGATGAACTTGCCGTCGGCGGTGGCCTGCACCTCCTCCAGCACGCCCTCGACGTACTGCGGCTCGCCCTGCGATTTGAGCCAGGCCACCACCTGGTGCACCTCGTGGTCGTCGACGAAGGCGCCATGCACGCGCTCCGGCGCAGCCGTGCCGGGCGGGAGGTAGAGCATGTCGCCGTGGCCGAGCAGCGCCTCGGCACCGGACTGGTCCAGGATCGTGCGCGAGTCGATCTTGCTCGACACCTGGAACGCGATGCGGGTCGGGATGTTGGCCTTGATCAGGCCGGTGATCACGTCCACCGACGGGCGCTGCGTGGCCAGCACCAGGTGCACGCCGGCCGCGCGGGCCTTCTGCGCCAGGCGGGCGATCAGCTCCTCCACCTTCTTGCCGACGATCATCATCATGTCGGCGAACTCGTCGATGATCACGACGATGTACGGCAGCGGCTCCAGCGGCTCGGCCGCCAGGTTGGGCATCTCCGGGTTCGGCCGGAACAGCGGGTCCAGCAGCGGCTGGCCGGCCTTGTCGGCCTCGGTCACCTTCTTGTTGAAGCCGGCGAGGTTGCGCACGCCGACCGCGGCCATCAGCTTGTAGCGGCGCTCCATCTCGGCGACGCACCAGCGCAGTGCGTTGGCCGCCTCCTTCATGTCGGTCACCACCGGGGCCAGCAGGTGCGGGATGCCCTCGTAGACGCTGAGCTCCAGCATCTTCGGGTCGATCATGATCATCCGCACGTCTTTCGGGCTGGCCTTGTACAGCAGGCTGAGCACCATCGCGTTGACCGCGACGGACTTGCCCGAACCGGTGGTACCGGCCACCAGCAGGTGCGGCATCTTGGCCAGGTCGGCGACGGTGGGACGACCGCCGATGTCCTTGCCCAGCGCCAGGGTGAGCGGCGACTTCATCGCGTCGTACTTGTCCGAGCGCAGGATCTCGGACAGGTAGACGATCTGCTTCTTGGCGTTGGGGATCTCCAGGCCGATCACGTTCTTGCCGGGGATCACGTCGACCACGCGCACGCTGACCACCGACAGGCCGCGGGCGATGTCCTTGTCCAGGCTGGACACCTGCGAGCCGCGCACGCCGGCGGCCGGCTCCAGCTCGAAGCGGGTGATCACCGGCCCCGGATAGACGCCGACCACCTTGGCCTCGATGCGGAAGTCCTTCAGCTTGAGCTCCACCTGGCGCGAGAGCACCTCGAGCGTCTCTTCCGAATAGCCCGGCCCCTGCGGCGGCGCTTCGTCGAGCAGCGACAGCGGCGGCAGCTCGCCCGGCTGGGCGGCGCCGACGAACAGCGGGATCTGGGTTTCCTGGCGGGCGCGGTCACTCTTGGCCACCGGGGTCGGCGGCGCCTCGATGCGCACCGGCTCGCGCCTGGCCTGCTTGACCGCCTCGGACTTCTTCACCACCTCGCGCTCGACGCGGGCCTGGCGCGCGGCCATCACCTCCGGCGCCTTGCGCATCTTGCCGCCGAGCCAGCCGGCCACGCGCAAGGTCGCCTGGCCGGTCCAGTCCATCAGTCGAAACCAGGACAAGCCGGTGGCCAGTGTCACCGCCACCAGGAACAGTGCCAGCAGCAGCAGCGGCGCACCGGTGGAGCCGAGCGCGCCGAGCAGCGCGTTGCCCAGCCACTGGCCGGTGATGCCGCCCACACCCTGCGGCATCACCGTATCCGGCCGGTTGGCATTGATCGCGAACAGCGCCGGCAGGGTGATGAAGAAGAACACGAAGCCGATCAGCCGCAACGACGGCTCCCACGGATGCACGTTGCGCTCGCCGCGGTGACGGAGCACCTGCACGCCGAGTATCAACAGCAGCAGCGGAAACGCGTACGACACGAGGCCGAAGATGTAGCGCAGCAGATTGGCGATGTTGGCGCCGATGGCGCCGCCGAAGTTGCGCGCATGCTCGAGCGTGCCGACATGCCCCCAGCTCGGGTCCTGCTCGTTGTAACTGAACAGGCAGACCAGCAGGTACAGCGCCAGTGGCAGCAGCAACAGGGCACCGGCCTCGCGCAGACGACGCTTGAGTTCGTCACTGAGGGCCGGCGGGGGATTCTTGGCTTTCTTGACGTTCGCGCTACGCGCCACCGGTGAGGACTTCCTGGGATGAGGCATTCGCCCAAGTCTACACAGCCGGCTGCGTCTGGAGGAACGTACGGGAGCACAACCGTGCCGGGGAACACGCGAACCAAACGTAGGAGCCCGCTCGCGGGCGATGCTCTGCGCTTTGGATCGACATCCAGGCAAATGCATCGCCCGCGAGCGGGCTCCTACGGGGGTGCTGCGCAGCGCCCGATGGCGGGCGCTGCCGGAGGGCTTACTGCAGCGCCGGATGCACCAGCTTGCCGCCGTCGACGTTGATGCCGGCCTTCAGCGGCGCGAACTCGCGCCACTCGTTGCCGGCCGCCAGGCGCTGCACGTACGGCAGGATCGCCGCCGAGATCGCCAGCGACGAGGTCTGCGGCACCGCACCCGGCATGTTGGTCACGCAGAAGTGGGTGACGCCGTGCACGTCGTAGGTCGGCTCCTTCCAGGTGGTCGGGCGCGAGGTCTCGAAGCAGCCGCCCTGGTCGATCGAGATGTCGACCAGCACGCTGCCCTTCTCCATGGTCTTGACCATGTCTTCGGTGACCACGCGCGGCGCCTTGGCGCTGGGAATCAGCACGGCACCGACCACCAGGTCGGCGTCACGCACTTCCTCGGCCACCGAGGATTCGTAGGCATACAGCGAGGTGACGTTCGCACCCAGCTCCATCATCTCGGCCAGGCGATCCTGGCGCTTGTCGAACACCACCACGCGGGCGCCGGCGGCCGCGGCCAGCGAGGCAGCGGCCTTGCCTGCGGCACCGCCGCCGAGCACGACCACCTTGCCGCGCGAGGTCGAAGCCATGCCGCCCAGCAGCTTGCCCTTGCCGCCCTGCGGGCGATGCAGCAGCGTGGTGCCGATCTGGGTGGCGATGCGGCCGGCGATCACCGACATCGGCAGCAGCAGCGGCAGGCCGCCGTTCTCTTCCACCGACTCGAACGCCACGCCGGTCAGGCCGATGTCGAGCAGGCTCTTGGTCAGCTCCGGCTCCGCGGCCAGGTGCAGGTAGCAGAACAGCAGGTGGTGCTTCTTCAGCAGGGCCAGGTCACCGGCGATCGGCTCCTTCACCTTGACGATCAGCTCGCCCTTCTCGTAGAGCGCGGCCGCGTCGGGAACCACCGTGACGCCCTGGCTGGTGTAAGCCTCATCGGAGAAGCCGCTCTTCTCGCCGGCACCCGCCTGGATGAAAACCTCGTGGCCGCGGCGCACCAGGTCGGCGGCAGCAGCGGGGACCAGGGCGACGCGACCTTCGAGGGTCTTGGTTTCGGAAGGGATACCGATACGCATGGGGAAGCAGTCCTGTGGAGTTCGTGGCGTCGGCGCCAAGCAGCGCCGGCGTGGGTTGGGAAAGCCATCTGCATGACGCTTGAATCGGGCTGCCCGGTTCCCCATCCTTGCGGACCTGAGGGAACCTGCCGCCACCTC
Source organism: Dyella ginsengisoli LA-4 (assembly GCF_000334915.1). Lineage (GTDB taxonomy): Bacteria > Pseudomonadota > Gammaproteobacteria > Xanthomonadales > Rhodanobacteraceae > Dyella_A > Dyella_A ginsengisoli_A. Next base: position 97,193 of record NZ_AMSF01000016.1, read on the forward strand.
CCGTGCCGGTAGCTTCTGACGACGCTGGCCACCGTGCCGAAAGCGATCAAAGCCGTTCAGCAAACCTAGGGATTATCACATGTCCGAAACCCCCAAGCACAGCCGCCTGCTGATCCTCGGCTCCGGCCCCGCCGGCTACACCGCTGCCGTGTATGCCGCCCGCGCGAACCTCAAGCCGACCCTGATCACCGGCCTGCAGCAGGGTGGCCAGCTGATGACCACCACCGAGGTGGACAACTGGCCCGGCGACGTGGAAGGCCTGCAGGGCCCGATGCTGATGCAGCGCATGGCCGAGCACGCCGAGCGCTTCAACACCGAGATGGTGTTCGACCACATCCACCAGGTGGACCTGTCGAAGCGGCCGTTCACCCTCAAGGGCGACTCCGGCGAATACACCGCCGACGCCCTGATCATCGCCACCGGCGCCACTGCCAAGTACCTGGGCATCGCCTCGGAGGAGAAGTTCAAGGGCAAGGGCGTGTCCGCCTGCGCCACCTGCGACGGCTTCTTCTTCCGCGAGCAGGACGTGGTGGTGGTCGGCGGCGGCAACACTGCCGTGGAAGAGGCGCTGTACCTGTCCAACATCGCCCGCAAGGTCTATCTGGTGCACCGCCGCGACACGCTGCGCGCCGAGAAGATCATGCAGGACAAGCTGTTCGCCAAGGCGGCGACCGGCAAGATCGAGCTGGTGTGGAGTCACACCATCGACGAGGTGCTGGGCGACGACTCCGGCGTCACCGGCGTGCGGGTGAAGGCAGTCGACGGCGGTGCCACCCGCGACATCGAGGCGACCGGCTTCTTCGTGGCGATCGGCCACACCCCGAACACCGGCATTTTCCAGGGCCAGCTGGACATGCACGACGGTTACATCAAGACCCACAGCGGCCAGAACGGCATGGCCACGATGACCTCGGTGCCGGGCGTGTTCGCCGCCGGCGACGTGGCCGACCATGTCTACCGCCAGGCCATCACTTCGGCCGGCTTCGGCTGCATGGCCGCGCTGGACGCCGAGCGCTGGCTCGAGCAGCAGGCCGTTGCCGGTTGATGCATCGATGGCGGCGATGACGACCGGTCGACGCCAGACCGGTATCGTGGTCGCCGCCTGACCCGCTTTCTCGAGGAGTGCCCATGCCGGCCCTGAGCGCCCGCCTGCGACTGGTGCTGCTGCGGATGACCCGCCGGCTCTGGTTCCGTGCTGCGCTCTACGCGCTGGTCGGCGTCGCCACCGCCCTGCTCGGTACTGTCCTGCGCCCATGGTTGCCGGAAGGCGTAGCGGCCCGCATCGGCGCCTCGGCGGTGGGCAACATCCTCGGCATCCTCGCCTCCAGCATGCTGGCGGTGACCACCTTCTCGCTGTCCACCATGGTGGCCGCCTACAGCACGGCCGGCAGCAGCGCCACGCCGCGCGCCGCGATCCTGCTGGTGGAAGACTCCATCGCCCAGCGTGCGCTGGCCACCTTCATCGGCGTGTTCCTGTTCAGCGTGGTCGGCCTGATCGCGCTCAGCACCGGCATCTACGGCGACAGCGGCCGGGTGGTGCTGTTCGGCGTGACGATCGTGATGATCGTGGTCATCGTGGTAACCCTGCTGCGCTGGATCGAGCAGCTCTCGAAGCTGGGCCGGGTGGCCGAGACCATCGACCGCGTCGAGCGTGCCGCGCGGCACGCGCTGCTCGAACGCGCCGCAGCGCCCCACCTGTCCGCCGCCGACTGGGAGCCGCCTCCCGCGGACGCCTTCGTGCTGCACGGCGGACAGGTCGGTTACGTCGCCCACGTCGACCTGGCAACGCTGCAATCTCTGGCCGATGAGCATGGTCTGACGGTGTGGGTGGAGGCCGTGGCCGGCCACTTCGCCACGCCCGAAGCGCCGCTCGCGCGCCTGTCTCCGCGGCCGGAACCCGGCGTGCACGAGCAGTTTCTCGATGCCTTCGTGATCACCGACCAGCGCGATTTCGAACAGGACCCGCGCTTTGGTCTGGTAGTGCTGACCGAGGTCGCGCAGCGGGCGCTCTCGCCGGCGGTGAACGATCCGGGCACCGCGATCGACGTGCTCGGCACCGTGACCCGCCTGCTGTGCGACTGGGCGTCAGCCGCGCGGCACGCCGCCGGCGACGGCCATCGGCCGCGGCCCGCACCGCGCCACCCGCGGGTGAGACTGCGCGCACTCGATCCGCGTGAGCTTCTCGAAGACGTCTTCACGCCGCTGGCGCGCGACAGCGCCGGCATGCTGGAAGTCGCCATCCGCCTGCACAAGTCGCTGGCAACGCTGGCCGCACTGGGCAACCCGGCCCTGCGCGATGCCGCGCGTGCCCAGGCCTCGCGCGCACTGCAGCTCGCCGACGCGAAACTCGCGCTGGAAGAAGACCGGGACCGGCTGCACGAACTCGCCGCCTGGCGAAACGCGACATGAGCGGACCGGCCACTGCGCTGCAAGCGCGATTCCATGCGCGGATCGACGAGATTCCGGCCGCGGACTGGGACGCACTGCGACCGGACGGCAGTCCCTTCCTCTCGCATGCTTTCCTGCACGCCCTGGAGCGCACCGGCTGCATCCGCGAGGACTGGGGCTGGGCGCCGCATCATCTGGGACTTTATGACGGCGATCGGCTGGTCGCCGTCGCGCCGCTGTATCTGAAAGGCAACTCGCACGGGGAGTTCGTGTTCGACTGGAGCTGGGCCAGCGCGTGGGAACGGGCCGGCGGCGAGTACTACCCCAAGCTGCTCAATGCGGTGCCCTACTCCCCGGTATCCGGGTCACGGCTGCTGGCCGGACGCGATGCACGGTCGCCGACGCTGCGGCGGGCGCTGGTCACCGCGATGCGCGGCGAGGTCGACCGGTTGGGGCTGTCATCGTTGCACGCGAACTTCCTCACCGAGGACGACCTGCCTGCCTTCGATGAGGTATGGCTGGCACGCACCGACGTGCAGTTCCACTGGCACAACCACGGCTACGCCGACTTCGATGCCTTCCTCGCCTCGCTCAACCACAAGAAGCGCAAGAACATCCGCCAGGAGCGCGCCCAGGTGGCGCGCAGCGGCCTGCGCATCGAGCGCCGCAGCGGCGCTGGCCTGTCGCCGGACGAGTGGCGGCACGTCCACGCGCTGTACGAGGCCACGTTCGATGCCAAGGGCAACCACGCCGCGCTGACCCGCGCCTTCTTCCTTGCGCTGGGCCAGACTCTCGGCGACGCGGTGCAGCTCGCACTGGCGTACGACGCGGAGCGGATCGTTGCCATGGCCTTGCTGATCCAGAGCCAGAGCACGCTCTACGGCCGCTATTGGGGCAGCGCGGTGGACGTACCGGGCCTCCATTTCGAGCTCTGCTACTACCAGGGCATCGAACACGCGATCGCGCGGGGCCTGACCTGCTTCGAACCCGGCGCCCAGGGCGAGCACAAGCTGGCGCGCGGCTTCCTGCCGACCTTCACCCACTCGCGCCATTACCTGGCACATCCGCAGTTCCGTCGCGCGGTGCACGACGCACTGGTGCACGAGACCGCCTCGGTGCGGGCCTACGCGGAGGAACTGCACGCACACAGCCCCTACGCCCGCGATCGCGCCCCGGAGCCCGGCGCATGATCCGCCTGCCGCTGCTCGACCATTGGCCACCGCAACGCTTCCCCGACCCGTCGCAGGCGCTGGCCGATCCGCCGGGCCTGCTCGCGTTCGGCGGCGACCTCTCGCCGGAGCGCCTGCGTGCGGCCTATGCACAGGGTGTCTTTCCCTGGTTCAACGAGGGCGAACCGATCCTGTGGTGGTCACCCGACCCGCGCTGCGTGTTCCGCACCGAGCGCCTGCGCCAGCCGAACCGGTCGTTGCGCCGCCTGCTCCTGCGCTGCGGCTGGCGTGTCACCGTCGACCGGGATTTCGCCGGCGTGATGCGGTGCTGCGCGGCACCTCGCGACGGACAACCCGGCACCTGGATCAGCGAAGAGATGATCCAGGCCTACGCGACGCTGCACGCCCGCGGCGACGCGCACAGCGTGGAGGTATGGGACGGCAACCGTCTGGTCGGCGGGATCTACGGCGTGGCCTCGGGACGCCTGTTCAGCGGGGAATCGATGTTCAGCCGCGAGAGCGGCGGCTCCAAGGTCGCGCTGCTGGCACTGGCGCGACTGCTGCACGCATGGGGATGCCCGCTGCTGGATGCCCAGGTCAGCAACCCGCACCTGCTCGGCCTGGGTGCGGAGGAAATGCCGCGGGCGGAGTTCATCACAGCGCTGCGCCCGCTCGTGCTGCAGCGGATGGATCCTGCGGCGTGGCTTGACGTCAGTCCATTGACGGCGACCGAGCTGGCACAGCTCAGCCCGGCACCTGCAGGGTGAACAGGATCGAGGCCGGTCGTCCGGTCTCCGGATCCAGCGGTTCGGCCACTTCGCAGAGCGCCAGGCCCGCCAGGCGGAAGCTTCGCTGCCAGCCGGCCAAGGTGCGGAAGTACCACGGCGCCGCCGCGCCGAAGCCCTCGCCGCAGCCGGCCCACGAGCCCTCGCGCCAGCCGTCGCGATACGGGGCCTCTCCGCCGGCGCTCCACGGGTGCAGGGTCTGGATCACCAGCGCACCGCCCGGCGCCAGCAGGGCCGGCATGCCGCGCAGCAGTGCGTCCACCGAAGCATCGCCAAGCAGCGAGAAATTGCAGACCACCAGGTCGGCCCGCTCGCCCAGTCCGCCGGCCGCGACCGCCGCATAGTCCATCACGCGATAGCGCCCGGCCCCGGCCGTGCTTGCGGCGTCGACCAGCGCTGGCACCATGTCGACACCGAGTACGTCGATGCCCTGCCCGGCCAGCGCGCGACTCAGCCAGCCCTCGCCACAGCCCAGGTCGATCACGCTGCGGGGCGCACGGGCATGGATCGCGGCCAGCACGGCCGCGTCGGTGACCCGGCGCCGGCTGGCGATGCGCCCCTCGCGGACCGCCCGCGACCACGGCGCGGCGCTGTCGTGCCAGACGCGCAGGATCGCCTCCTCCGCGTCCCTCATCCGCTCAGGCCTCGCGGCTGGCGTAGTGGGTTTCGACGTAGTCGTCGAGGATGCCGATGAACTCGCTGGCGATGTTGTCGCCGCGCAGCGTCATTGCCTTCTCGCCGTCGATGAACACCGGTGCCGCCGGCGCCTCGCCGTTGCCCGGCAGGGAGATGCCGAGATTGGCGTGCTTGGATTCGCCCGGCCCGTTCACCACGCAGCCCATCACCGCCAGGGTGAGGTTCTCCACGCCGTCGTACTTCACCCGCCACAGCGGCATCTGCTCGCGCACGTGGGCCTGCACGGTCTTGGCCAGTTCCTGGAAGAACTCGCTGGTGGTGCGGCCGCAGCCCGGACAGGCGGTGACCAGCGGCGTGAACGCGCGCAGGCCCATGGTCTGCAGCAGCTCCTGCGCCACGATCACCTCGCCGGTGCGCGCGCCGCCGGGCTCCGGTGTGAGCGAGATGCGGATGGTGTCGCCGATGCCTTCCTGCAACAGCACGGCGAGCGCCGCAGCCGAGGCGGTGATGCCCTTCGAACCCATGCCGGCCTCGGTCAGGCCCAGGTGCAGCGCGTAGTTGCCGCGCGCGGCGAGGTCGCGGTACACCGCGATCAGCTCCTGCACGCCGGAGACCTTGGCCGACAGGATGATGCGCTCGCGCGGCAGGCCGATTTCCTCGGCCTTGGCGGCCGAGTCCAGCGCCGAGCGGATCAGCGCCTCGCGCGCCACGTGGGCAGCGTCCCACGGCTGCGCGCGCTTCGCGTTCTCGTCCATCAGCATGGCGACCATGGCCTGGTCCAGCGAGCCCCAGTTGGCACCGATGCGCACCGGCTTGCCGTACTCGATGGCCTTCTCGATGATCGCGCCGAACTGCGCGTCCTTCTTCTTGCCGAAACCGACGTTGCCGGGGTTGATGCGGTACTTCGCCAGCAGCTCGGCGCAGGCCGGCTCGGCTTCCAGCAACTGGTGGCCGTTGTAGTGGAAGTCACCGATGATCGGCACATCGACGCCCATCATCTGCAGCCGCTCGACGATGCGCGGCACCGCCGCAGCGGCCGCCGGCGTGTTGACCGTGATGCGCACCAGTTCCGAGCCGGCGCGGGCCAGCTCGGCGATCTGCTTGGCGGTGCTGGCCGCATCCTCGGTGTCGGTGTTGGTCATCGACTGCACGACGATCGGCGCGCCGCCACCGACGGTGACCTTGCCGATCTGCACGCCGACGCTGGGGCGGCGCGGTTCGGCTTCGGCGGGACGCGGGGCGGGCTGGAAAGATTCGCTCATGGGGAGGGCTTGGACACGTGGCCGCGAGGGCGCGGCGGAAGCCTGCAAGGATACCCGATGCGCCCGCGCGCACCCCAGCAGGATCAGCGCGTGGCTTGTCGCAACGCGGCCTGCAGCAGGCGACGCTGAACACGATCGGACAGCGTTGCCGCCTGCCCGAAGCCCATTCGCGCCAGGGCCTCGACTTCGCCATCGACGGCCGCTCCCGGCTGCAGCCAGGCGCGCGCGATGGCCAGCCGCCCGCGCCAGGTCCGGCTGCCCCGCTGCAGCCAACCCAGCGCCGGCAACAGGCGCTGCTCCACCTCGGTGAAGTCGCTGCCGAACGGAAAGGTCGGCGCCAGTCCCCTGGCTTTGAGCGGTGCCAGCGCCTCGGCCAGCGCCTCGGGTCGATGACTCCGCCAGGCGTCGGGAATCGCGAAGTCCGCGCGCAGCTTCCCGTGGGCCTTGGCCTCGGCGGCCAGCGCGTCGACGAAACGGGCATCGCACACCGAAAGCATCGCCTCGATGCACTCTTCGTCGGTCTTGCCGCGCAGGTCGGCCACCCCGTACTCGGTGACGAACAGGTCGCGAAGGTGCCGCGGAATCGTGGTGTTGCCGTAGTTGAAGCGGATGTTGGTCTCGACTCCGTGCGGGCCGTCGCGGGTGGAGCGCAGCAGCAGGATCGAGCGCCCGTCCGCCAGCTCGTGCGCCATCGCCACGAAGTTGTACTGACCGCCCACGCCGCTGACCACGTGGCCGTCCTCCAGCCCATCGGACACGGCCGCCCCGGTGAGCGTGGCCATCATGCAGGTGTTGAAGAAGCGCGCGCCGCGTCGCTGCAGTGCGGCTAGCACCTGGTGGTCGCCGTACAGCTGGTTGACGTTGGAGACCCGGCACATGTCGATCGCATCGGGATCGGCTGCCTCGGTCTCGTCGAGCCAGCGGTAGAGCTCCCGCGAACCAAGGAAGAACGCGCCGCGCAGGTAATGCCCACCCGGCGCGTCGTCCGGCAGCCGGCCAGCTACCGCGGCCCGCTCCAGTGCCAGGTTGTCCCACGAACGGCGCTTGAGAATGCCGCCACGCTGCAGGTGCATGAAGCCATCCATCACCATCTCGCTGGCGCCGTACAGTCCCTGCCGGAGCGGCTCCATGCCACCGATCTGCAGCGCCAGCGTATGGCTGACGTAGCCGGTATCCAGCGCCTCCAGCGCGGCGCGCCAGGCCAGGTTGTGACGCTGGCGCAGCAGCAGCGATTGCACCAGCGCATCGGACAGCGCGCCGATGCCGATCTGCAGGCAGCCACCGTCCCTGACCAGCGCGCTGGCATGCAGCCCCAACGCATACTCGGCCACCGACACCGGCTGTCGCGGCAGTGCGAAAAGCGGCGCGGCGTGCCGCGGCGCCAGTTCGATGTCGAAGTAGTCCTGCGGCACCTCGGCATGCCCGGACAGGTACGGCAGGTCCGGATGGACCACCGCCACGCACAGTGGCCGCGGCTTGCCTGAAGCTACCGCGCGCTCGAGGAAATCCAGCGTGAGATCGGGATTGCACGACAGGCTGTAGCGCACGCCGTCGGGCGTCTCGCGACGCGCCACCAGTTGCACCAGCAGGTTGATGTCCTGCACGGCGAGGTCGCGCGCCACGTGGGTGTAGTTCTGGCTGATGTAGCTGCGCTGGGCGCTGCCCGAATGCAGCATGACGCCCGACTGCATGTAGAACTCGTGCACTGCCACGTTCGCAGGCAGCGCGTCGCGCGCCTGGTCCAGCGCGTATTCGGGGTCGACGCAGTCCTCACCGAAATGGCGCGCCAGGAACGGTTCGAGGAAGCGCGCCTCCAGTCCGGGCCTGGGCCGCGGGCGGGTCAGCGACAACGCGGTATAGAGGGTGAGCGAACGCGCCGGCTGCGCCTTGATCAGGGCGTAGAGCGCATTGAGCAGGCCGTGCGGCTTGCCCAGACCCAGCGGCGCCGCGACGCGCAGGTCGGGACCGAGCCGGTCGGCAATCACCTGGGCACAGGCGGAAGTGTCCGTGAAGCGTTGCTGGAGAGGCATGGCCGGATCATGCCAGAAGCCCGAATTGCGGAGCATGCCCTAGACTGCCGGCATGGCCTCCTCCCCGTTCGAAACCACCCGCCCCGACCGTCTGCTGGCCGCACAGGCATTGAGCCGAGCAGCCGGTGCGCCGCTGGTGGCAGGCAATGCCGTGGAGCTGCTGATCGACGCCGCGGTGCACTACCAGCGCTGGCTGGCGGCGATCCGCCAGGCGCGTTCGCGGGTGCTGCTGGAGAACTACATCATCCGCGACGACGCGATCGGCCGGGCGTTCCGCGATGCGCTGGTCGAACGGGCGCTCTCGGGCGTGTTCGTCGCCGTGCTGTACGACTGGATGGGATGCCTCAACCAGTCCGGGCCGGCGTTCTGGAAACCCCTGCGCGAGGCCGGCGGCCAGGTGCGCACGTACAACCCGCCCCAGCTGGGCAAGCCGTTCGGCTGGGTCAGCCGCGACCACCGCAAGGTGCTGGTGGTCGATGGCGAGCTGGGCTTCCTGTCCGGCGTATGCATCAGCGAAAAATGGCTGGGCGATGCCGCCCGCGGCGTGGCGCCCTGGCGCGACACCGGCGTATCGCTGCGCGGACCGGCAGTAGCCGAGGTGGAGGCGGCCTTCACCCGCAGCTGGTCCGGCACCGGGGGCACCCTGCCCGCCTGGTCGCCGGTGTCGAGCGAGGCCGTAGGCCGGGTAGCGCTGCGGGTGATCGCCACCGAGCCGTCCACCGCCGGGCTGTACCGGCTGGACCAGCAGATCGCTGCGATGGCCCGCCGCACACTGTGGCTGACCGACGCCTACTTCGTCGGCGTGGCGCCCTACGTGCAGGCGCTCGCCGCCGCCGCCCGCGACGGCGTGGACGTGCGCCTGCTGGTGCCGGGCAGCAGCGACATTCCGGTGGTCGCCGGCTTGTCACGCTCCGGTTACCGGCCGCTGCTCAAGGCCGGCGTGCGGGTGTTCGAGTGGAACGGCTCGATGATCCATGCCAAGACCGCGGTCGCCGACGGCCAGTGGGCGCGTGTCGGCTCGTCCAACCTCAACATGGCCAGTTGGCTGGGCAACCGCGAGATCGACGTCGCGGTGGAGGACGAGGAGTTCGCCGCCCAGCTCGCCGGGCAGTACGAGAAGGACCTGGCCAATGCCACCGAGATCGTCCTCGCGCCGCGGCCCCGTCGTCGCGGTGAACGGGTACAGCCGAGCGACGAGGCGCCGCCGCGCACGCGACCGTCCCGTCCGCCGCGCGGCGGACGCGGCAGCTCCGGGCGGGCCGCCGCCAGCGCCCTGCGGCTGGCCAACTCGGTCGGCGCCGTGCTGACCGACCGTCGCGTGCTCGGCGATACGGATACCGGCCCGTTGCTCACCGGTACCGCGGTGCTGGCGCTGCTGGCCGTCGTCGGAGCTCTGTGGCCGGCCATGCTGGCCTGGCCGCTGGCACTGCTCGCCGCCTGGTTCGCACTGAACCTCGGCGTGCGGGCCTGGCGCAGCCGCCGGGCGCATCTGGACCGGGGCGCGTCGGAAATCGACGACTAGAAATCGTCATTTTTACGACTTTATTCATGAAGTTACATCGCATGCCTGAGGACTGGCATGCATGACCGGCTGCAAGCACATGTCCTGCGTAACCTTCGTGCTAACCTGCGCCGCTCATGTCCACGTTCGATCCCTTCCCCGGAGGCCCGGCACCCGACGCCGGCGCCCCGCGCCGCATCCTCACCCCCAGCACGCTGAACCGGCTGGTCCGCGGGCTGCTGGAAGACGCGCTGCCGATGGTGTGGATCGAGGGCGAGCTGTCCAACGTCGCCCGCCCCGCGTCCGGGCACCTGTACTTCACGCTCAAGGACGCCGGCGCCCAGGTGCGCTGCGCCATGTTCAAGATGAAAAGCAGCCGGCTTACCTTCAAGCCGATGGACGGCATGCAGGTGCTGGTGCGGGCGAAGGTGGGCCTGTACGAGCCGCGCGGCGAGTTCCAGCTGGTCGCCGAGGCGATGGAGCCCTCCGGCGAAGGCGCGCTGCGTCGCGCGTTCGACCAGCTCAAGGCCAGGCTCGATGCCGAGGGCCTGTTCGACGCCGCGCGCAAACGGCCGCTGCCCCGCTACATCCGCCGGCTCGGCGTGATCACCTCGGCCACCGGTGCGGCGATCCGCGACGTGCTGAGCGTGCTCAGCCGGCGCTGGCCGCTGGTCGAGGTCGACGTGCTGCCGGTGCCGGTGCAGGGCAAGGAAGCACCGCCGGCAATCGAGGCGATGCTGCGCAAGGCGTCCGCCAGCGGCCGCTACGACGCCCTGCTGCTGACCCGCGGCGGCGGTTCGCTGGAAGACCTCTGGGCGTTCAACGACGAGGCCGTCGCCCGCGCCGTGCATGCCAGCGCGGTGCCGGTGGTCAGCGCGGTGGGCCACGAGGTCGACTTCAGCATCGCCGACTTCGTCGCCGACCTGCGTGCCCCCACGCCCTCGGCCGCGGCCGAACTGCTGGTGCCCGACGCGGCCCAGATGGCGCGGCAGCTGCGCCTGCTCGAGCAGCGCCTGGTCACTGTCGAACGGCGCAAGCTGCAGACCCTCGACCAGCGCGTCGACCAGCTGTTCGCGCGCCTGCAGGCGCAGCGGCCGCAGGCGCGACTGGCCCGCGACCGCGATCGGCTGACGAACCTGCACCGCCGCCTGCACGCGGCGCTGAGCGCCGGCAGCACGCGCCGCGAACGCCGGCTGGAACAACTGCTCGCCCGGCTGCTGGCGCAGCATCCACGCCACCGCCTCGCCCTGCTCCACCGCAGGCTCGACGAGCTCGACCCGCGTCTGCGCCGCGCCATTGCCCGCATGCTCGAGCGCAAGCGGCTCACTCTCGCCCAGGTCGCCCGCGCGCTGCATGCGGTCAGTCCGCTGGCCACGCTGGAACGCGGCTACGCCATCGCCTTCGACGCCCGCGGCAAGGTGCTGCGCTCGCCGGCCCAGGTCGAGCCCGGCGATGCGCTGCGCATCCGGCTGGCGGAGGGCGAACTGGCCGCCCGCGCCGGCGACTGACCGGCGCATCCACGTCCGCACCACGCCGGACGCACGACACTGTCGGCTTCCCCCACCGGTCCGCACCGGAGACCTCGATGCTCGCCAAGTCTTATCCCTACTACCTCGCCAACCGTCCGCAGACGTCGAAGCAGACGCTCGAGGTCCGCGACAAGTTCAGCGGCCGGCTCGCCACCCGCGTGGCGGTGCCCGACGCCCGCGCCACCGAGAAGGCGATCGCCGCTGCGGTGAAGGCCGCGCCGGCGATGCGCGCGTTCAAGCCGTGGCAGCGCCAGGCGGTGCTGCAGCACTGCGCCGAACGCTTCGAGGCGCGCCGGGACGAGCTCGCCCGGGCGCTGTGCATCGAGGCCGGCAAGCCGATCCACGATGCGGCTGGCGAGGTCACCCGGCTGATCGAGACGTTCCGCATCGCCGCCGAAGAGGCCGTGCGCATCAACGGCGAGACGCTCAACCTGGAGATCGCCGCCCGGCTCGACGGCTACCACGGCTACACGCGTCGCGTGCCGCTGGGGCCGGTGAGTTTCATCACCCCGTTCAACTTCCCGCTCAACCTGGTCGCGCACAAGGTCGCCCCGGCGATCGCGGCCGGCTGTCCGTTCGTGCTCAAGCCCTCGGAGAAAACCCCGATCGGCGCGCTGATCATCGGCGAGGTGCTGGCCGAGACCGACCTGCCGAAGGGCGCGTTCTCGATCCTGCCGCTGGACGGCGCCCACGCCGGGCCGCTGGTGGAGGACGAGCGCTTCAAGCTGCTGTCCTTCACCGGCGGCCAGATCGGCTGGGAGCTGAAGGCGCGCGCCGGCCGCAAGAAGGTCACGCTGGAGCTGGGCGGCAACGCCGCCTGCATCGTCGACGCCGACCAGGGCGACAGGCTCGACCACGTGGTCGAGCGGCTGGTGTTCGGTGCGTTCTACCAGTCCGGCCAGAGCTGCATCAGCGTGCAGCGCATCTATGCGCACGTGGATGTCTACGAGGCGCTGAAGCGCAAGCTCGTCGCCGCGGTGAAGAAGCTCAAGGCGGGTGACCCGAAGAAAAAGGACGTGTTCCTCGGACCGATGATCGACGAGGCCGCCGCCGAGCGCCTGCACGGCTGGATCGCCGAGGCCCGCCAGGCCGGCGCGAAGCTGCTGTGCGGCGGCCGGCGCGACGGCGCGATGCTCGAGGCCACGCTGATGGAGGACGTGCCGCCCGAGGCGAAGGTCAACCGGCTGGAAGCGTTCGGCCCGTTCGCCCTGCTCGCCCCGTTCCGCACGCTCGACGAGGCAGTGGCGATGGTCGACGACTCCGACTTCGGCCTGCAGGCCGGCATCTTCACCAACCGCCTCGACCACGCCATGCGCGCCTGGGATGAGCTGGAGCAAGGCGGCGTGGTGGTCAACGACGTGCCCAGCTTCCGCGTCGACAACATGCCGTACGGCGGCGTGAAACTCTCAGGTCTCGGCCGCGAGGGCGTGCGCTACGCCATCGAGGACATGACCGAGCTGCGCCTGATGGTGATGCGCGAGGGCTGAGCCGGATCAGCCCGTGGCGACGGCCCGGCCGAAACTGCGACGCAGCTGCTCGACATCGCGTGACGGCGGCGCGCCGAACTGGCGGCTGTATTCGCGGCTGAACTGCGACGGGCTCTCGTAACCCACGCGATGTGCCACCGACGCCACATCCCCGGCCTCGGACATCAGCAGCCGGCGCGCCTCCTGCAGGCGCAGCTGCTTCTGGTACTGCAGCGGACTCATCGCGGTGACGGCGCGGAAATGGTGGTGCAGCGAGGAGGTGCTCATCGCCACCTCGGCGGCCAGTTCGCCGATGCGCAGCGGCTGGTGATAGTGCCGGCGCAGCCAGTCGATCGCCCGCGCGACCTGCTGGCTGCGGCTGCCCGCCACCGCCCGCTCGCGCAGGCGCTGGCCCTGCGGCCCGGTCAGCAGCCGGTACAGGATCTCGCGCTCGACCAGCGGCCCGAGCACGGCCAGGTCGGCGGGTTCGTCGAGCAGGCGCACCAGCCGCAGCACGGCGTCGAGCAGGCCGGGATCGAGCGGACTCACCGCCAGGCCCCGCCCGGACGGCCCGGGCAGCGCCGCCGGCGCCGTGGCCAGCAACTCGCGCAGGCGGTCCATGTCCAGGCACAGCTTCACGCACAGGTACGGACGTCCGGGCGAAGCCTCCACCACCTGGCAGTGCGCCGGCAGGTCGAAGGCACTTAGCAGGTAGTTCGACTCGTCGTAACGATGCACCTCGTCGCCGAGGATCACCTGCTTGGCACCCTGCGCGACCAGCACCAGCGCCGGGTCGTAGACCATCGACAGCCGCGGCTCCGGCGCCTCGGACCGGAAGAAGGCCAGCCGCGGATGGAACCGCCCGCAGGCTCCGTCGGCGCTGGCGAATCGTTCAATGCGGCTTGCCAATTCTTCGCGATCCAGATGCATGCGGCCGGGGCGGATCACGGGCTTGTCATCTGTTTTCACTGTCTTTTCAACCCAAATCGGAACGTCGATCTTGCCCAATTCTCCACGCCGAATCGAGCACCATCGCGCCGACTCCGGAGAAACAGGCAAGGATCGCGCAGGATCCGGCTACGGCTCCGGCCGACCCCGCGACGATAATTTCCCGGTTGCTCCGAACCATCCCCCATCGAAGGAGATCCGCATGGCACTGAACATCCGTGGCTTTGCCGCCCAGTCCGCCACCACCCCGCTGGCCCCGCACAGCTTCGAGCGCCGCGAGCCGCGCTCCGACGACGTGGTGATCGACATCCTCTACTGCGGTGTCTGCCACTCCGACATCCACCAGGCCCGCGACGAATGGGGCGGCAGCCTGTACCCGATGGTGCCCGGCCACGAGATCATCGGCCGGGTCGCCTCGGTCGGCGCCGAGGTGAAGGGCTTCAAGGCCGGCGACCTGGTCGGCGTAGGCTGCATGGTCGACTCGTGCCAGCACTGCGAGGCCTGCCACCAGGGGCTGGAGCAGTACTGCGTCGAGGGCATGGTCGCCACCTACAACAGCGTCGACAAAAAGGACGGCCTGCCGACCTTTGGCGGTTACTCCGAGCGCATCGTGGTCAACGACAAGTTCGTGCTGCGCATCGATCCGCGGCTGGACGCCAAGGCCGCCGCGCCGCTGCTGTGCGCCGGCATCACCACCTGGTCGCCACTCAAGCACTGGAACATCGGCCCGGGCAGCAAGGTGGCGGTGGTCGGCCTGGGTGGCCTGGGCCACATGGGCCTGAAGTTCGCCAAGGCGCTCGGCGCCGAGGTCACGCTGTTCACCCGCTCGCCGAGCAAGGAGGAGGAGGCGCGCCGGCTGGGTGCCGACCACGTGGTGCTGTCCACCGACGAGGCGCAGATGAAGGCCGTGGCGCGCCGCTTCGACTTCATCCTCGACACCGTGCCGACCAGGCACGACCTCAACCCGTACCTGGCCACGCTGGCCCTCAACGGCACGCACTGCCTGGTGGGCCTGGTCGAGCCGATGGATCCGCCGGTGCACGCGGCCAACGTGATCTTCGGCCGCCGTTCGATCGCCGGCTCGCTGATCGGCGGCATCGCCGAGACCCAGGAGATGCTCGATTTCTGCGCCGAGCACGGCATCGTCTCCGACGTGGAGATGATCCGCATCCAGGAGATCAACGAGGCCTACGAGCGCATGCTCAGGAGCGACGTGCGCTACCGCTTCGTGATCGACCTGGCCTCGCTGAGCGACGCGGCCTGAGTACCACCGGGCCACGGCGCAAGGCCGTGGCCCTCCCGTCACTCCTGCACCGGCACCGATGACGACCGGGCCGGCGCCACCGTGGCGGCCGCGGCCGGCACGGGTGCCAGCGACAGCGGCGGCAGCGGCGGCGGGTTCTTGCCGGTGAGGTTGTAGTAGCGGAACTGCAGCTGCCCCAGGTACTCGTGCAGCGCGAGGTCGAACACCATGGCGTTCCACGAACTCGGCAACCAGCCCTTGCGGGCCCGCAGCAGGTCGGCACGCACCGGTTCGGGATGCATGCCGAAATGGCCGAAATACAGCAATGCCCGCCGCATATGCATGCCGGAGGTCACCAGCACGAGCTTCTGCGGGTGGTAGGCCGCCAGCAGTGGACGGCTGAACTGGGCGTTCTGCCAGGTCGACAGGCTGCGCGACTCGAGCACCAGGTCGCTGCGTGGCACGCCCATCCCGACGAGCAGGTCCGAGTACACCAGCGCCTCGGCGCGGCCGCTGTGCACGGCGTCGCCTCCGCTGACCAGCAGCTTGCAGTCATTCCCCGAGGCGTGGCACTGCTGATAGACCGCGGCGGCACGGGCGATCCGGCCGAAAGCATAGAACGAGGGCTCCACCGTGCCATCCGGCACACGCGTGGTGCCGGCACCGAGCAGGATGATCGCGTTGCGCGGCGCCCAGGTACCGCTCACCTGTGTGGATAGCCCGTCCTGCAGGCCATCGAGCATGCGCTGCGGCACCGGGCGATACCCCACTCCCCACAGCGTCCCCAGCGCCAGCAGCAGGACGGCCACGCCCGTCCGCCTCGATCCCCGCCATGCCAGCACCAATCCCAGCACGAGCAGTATCCCCAACACGCCCAGGCTCATCGCTTTCCTCCATCGAAACGGCAAGCCTAGCGCAGCGTTCGTGTCGGGAAACGCAGCGACCACCGAATCGCCACTGGAAAGTCACCCGGGCAGTCCAATCTTCCGGGCATCGCCGATTCGAGGTGCGTGTCGTGGTCCAACGAGGATTGCTTTTTGCCGGGCTGATGCTGGCGCTGCTGTTCGCCGGCGCTTCCGCTCCCGCCCGGGCGGAGTCCGGTAGCGACTACGCCCGCCTGACCGCACCGGACGTCCCCGCGGCCACGGCATTCCTGCGCGACACCATGAATTGCGACGTGCTCGATGCCGGGGCGTCGCGGGCGCTGCTGGAGTGCGGCCCGGGCAGCGTGGTGGAGATCACCCGTGGCCGGCCGGTCAACGGAAGCCAGCCGGCCTTGCGCCTGCGCACGGAAAACGCCGATGCCACGCTTGGCTGGCTGCGGCAGCGCCATGTTCCGCTGGTCGACGACCGTACCGCCGGCACGCTCGGCCCGGACGGACTGCTGCACATCGACGTGCGCACCCCCTGGGGACAGACCCTGGAGCTGGTGGGCTACGGCCACGCCGCACCGATCGCGGCGACCCGACCGCTGGCGGTCGACTGAGGCCGCTCCCCGGGCGTCGCTGCGGCGGCGTACGATGCCCCCGAAACCCGGCGGCCCCTCCCCCGCCGGGCATGGAGAGGGAGACGGCGCATGGGCACCCTGGTCTTCGTCCACGGCTGGAGCGTCACCAACACATCCACCTACGGCCAGATGCCGCAACGCCTGCAGCAGCAAGCGGCGGCACAGGGCCTGCCGCTGACCATCCGCGACATCTGGCTGAGCGAATACGTGAGCTTCGACGACGCCGTCACCATGACCGACCTGGTGCGCGCGTTCGACCATGCCCTGCGTGACCTGCATCTGCTCGAGCCATCCTTTGCCTGCATCACCCATTCCACCGGCGGCCCGGTCGTGCGCGAGTGGTTGCGCGCGCAGCGCGACACGCCGACCCGCTACAGCACCATCCGCCTCAGCCACCTGGTCATGCTCGCTCCGGCCAACTTCGGTTCGGCCCTGGCGCAACTCGGCAAGGGCGTGCTTGGCCGCCTGAAAGCCTGGTTCGACGGTGTGGAGCCCGGGCAGCGCATCCTCGACTGGCTGGAACTGGGCAGTGCCGAATCGCTGCGGCTGAACCTGGACATGATCCACGGCAGCGATCCGCTCGACGGCGGGCTGTTCCGCTTCGTGCTCACCGGCGACCGGCCCGACCGCTCGCTCTACGATCATCTGAACAGCTACACCGGCGAAGACGGCTCCGACGGCGTGGTGCGCATCGCCGCGGCCAACCTCAACGCCTCGCATGCAGTGCTGAGCCTCGCCGGTGGCGGCAGCGGCGTAGCCGCCGGCACCGATCCGCTCTCGCTCTACCTCACGCGCGGCCCGCGCTGCGCGTTCAAGATGATCGCGGGCGCCGCACACTCGGGCACCGACCACGGCATCCTCGCCAGCGCCCAGCCGGCCACCATTGAAGTGATCCTTCGCTGCCTCGCGGTGCGCGATGCACCCGGCTATGTCGCGCTGTGCGATGCCTTCGAACGGGAGAACGCCGCGCGCGATGCGGACAAGGTGGAGCTGGAGCCGGCCGAGCCGTTCCCGCCGCGCGTGCACATCCACGACCCCCGCAGCCTGCTGATCCTGCGCCTGACCGACGAAGCGGGCGAACCGCTCACCGGAGCCGGCCTCCTGCTGACCGCCGGTACCCCACCGAGCCCGGACCTGATGCCACCGGACTTCCTGATCGATCGCCAGGCCAATTCCCACCAGCGCACCACGGTGTCGCTGTTCCTCAACCACACCCTGCTGGCCGGCGACGACCGCGTGCCGGATCCCCGCAACACGCGCCGCACGCTGCGTCCGGCGATCCAGGCCCACCGCCCCTACGGCGCGCTGGTGAAACCGGTCGACCTGACCGGCCTGGTGCATCACGCACTGGCACAGAGCGGCGCCGGCGACGACCTGTTCACCGCGCTGGGGCCGCACCAGACCACGGTGCTCGACGTGGTCCTGCCACGCAAGATCCATGAAGGCGTGTTCCGGCTGACCCAGGACCTCGCCCCGCAGGACTTCAGTCATCCGTTGCCGGGAGCGCTGATCGGCTGATCGATCAGCGCAGCCACCAGGCAACCGCAGCCGCCGCGGCGATCGCCAGCAGCGCCGGCACCAGCCAGCTCCGGCCGGGTTGCACTCGAGCGCCAGTACCGGCGGCAGCAGCTGGCGCAGGTATCGACACCGGATTGAGGCTATCGGCATCGGCACGACGGTGGAGCAGGCCGACCATCGCCTCCAGCAACGAATCGTCGAAGTCGTACGGGTCGAAACGCCCCTTGCCGTGCATGGCCAGCAAGGTCTGCACGTCGCTGGCGGCGGGCACGTATTTCATCGACCAGTCGGCGAACGACGGCGCGCCGATGGCCTGGCGACGCAGTACCTTCACATCGCGGTGACGGGGGTCCGCCAGCAGCCGGCCGAACAGCTCGTCGATCGCAGCTCCCGGCCCCTCCAGGCACTGGAAGAAGCAACCATCGCCGTAATACAGCGCGCCGACCAGGTCGCGCCGCGGGTTGTTGCGACGCGACTGCATGAGGATACGGGCCACCGCGGGTTCTACGCCGCCACCGTTGTTGGAGGGCTGGAACGTGGCACGGCTGGCGTACACCAGCTGCTGGATGTCTGACATGGAATTCGCCTCGGGCATTTCGCGCCTCGCGGGCAGCGACCGGGCGTATACGTCAGAAACCGCCGCGTAGACGCAGCGTCAGGCCCTTCATGAAATTGCGCAGCATCTGGTCGCCGCAGGCACGGAAGTTCTTGTGCTCCGGCTGGCGGAACAGCGCGCTCAGCTCGGGCTTGGACACCGGCAGGCCGACCGATTCGAAGATGGCGTGCATGTCCACGTCCTTCAGTTCGAACGCCACGCGCAGCTTCTTCAGCACCACGTTGTTGGTGATGCGCTTCTCCGGCGGCCGTGCCGGCTGGCTGTCGTCGCGGCCACGCCGGTAGAGCACCAGGCCATCGAGGAAGCGGGCCAGCACCGGCGTGCTGCAGGTCTGGTAGCCGGGCTCGTCCTCGCGCAGCAGCATCGCCTGCACGTCCTCCTTCTCCAGCAGATAGGCCGGATCGGCCAGCTTGACCAGCTCCACCACCTTGCCGTCGCTGAGGTCGAGCATGTAGCGGATGGCGCGCAGGATGTCGTTGTGGAGCATGGTCGGGACGGCACCGCGTGGGGAAAGGGCGCCCATGCTACCGCGAGCGCCCCGGTTTGACCCCGTTTGCCGCACGGACACGTTCCACCCTCCACACCCACCCGGAGGTCGTCCGATGCCCACCAAGATCCCGCCACGCACCCTGCCCCTTGCGCTCGCCGCCGCTCTGGCACTCGCCGCCTGCGGTCCCGCCCGCCAGACACCGCAGGCGGCGGATACGCACGCAGCGACCCCGGTGCCGGATCCCACGGCCGACCGTCCGTCCCCCGTGACGGACCGCCTGTCCGCGCCCCCTGCACCGCCGGCGCCGCCAACCGCACCCGCTCTCGCCCGCGAGGCGCGCAGCCTCGGCGCGCTGAAGGCGATGCAGGTCGCTGGTGCACCCATGCGCATCGCTTCGTTCGCCCCGGTGCTGCCGGTCGCCGTGAACACCGAGCACTACACCCACCGCGACAGCAATCCGGTTCAGCTGACCAGCGAGCAGCCGGTATCGACCTTCGGGCTGGACGTCGACACCGGTTCGTACACCAACGTCCGCCGCATGCTCGATGCCGGCCAACTGCCGCCGGCCGATGCGGTGCGCGCCGAGGAATTCATCAACTACTTCGACTACGGCTACACGCCACCGCAGGACCGCAGCCAGCCCTTCAGCGTGACCACCGAACTGGCGCCGGCGCCATGGAACCCGCAGCGCCAGCTGCTGCTCATCGGCGTGCAGGGTTACCGCGTGCCGGCCAGCGCGATTCCCGCGGCCAACCTGGTGTTCCTCGTCGATACCTCCGGCTCGATGAATGAGCCGGACAAGTTGCCGCTGCTCAAGGCCTCGCTCAAGCAGCTGGTCACCCGGCTGCGGAAACAGGACCGCGTCGCCATCGTCACCTATGCCGGCAGCGCCGGCGTGGCGCTCGCCTCCACGCCCGGCGACCGGCACGCCACCATCGACGCGGCGATCGACCGGCTCGGCGCGTACGGCTCCACCAACGGTGCGGCCGGCATCGACCTGGCCTACGCCGAAGCCGAGCAGGGCTTCATCAAGGGCGGCGTGAACCGCGTGATCCTCGCCACCGACGGCGACTTCAACGTCGGCACGGTCAGCGAGGAAGCGCTGAAGACGACCATCGAGGACCATCGCAAGAGCGGGGTCGCCCTCACCACGCTGGGCTTCGGCCAGGGCAACTACAACGACGCGATGGCGGTGATGCTGGCCGACGCCGGTAACGGCAGCCACCACTACATCGACAGCCTGGCCGAAGGCCGGCGCGTACTGGTCGACGAGATGTCCGCCACCCTGCTGACCATCGCGAAGGACGTGAAGGTGCAGGTGGAGTTCAACCCCGCCCAGGTGAAGGAATACCGCCTGATCGGCTACGAGAAGCGCGTACTGCGGCGCGAGGACTTCAACAACGACGCGGTGGATTCCGGCGACATCGGCGCCGGCGCCAACGTCACCGCGCTGTACGAGATCACGCCGGCCGGGTCGGACGCCGCACGCGTCGATCCGCTGCGTTACACGACGCCGAAGAACGACGACTCCCACCATGGCGAACTGGCCTTCCTGCGCCTGCGCTACAAACTGCCCGGACACGACCGCAGCACGCTGATCGAACGCCCGATCGCCGAGCAGCCCGCGCACGGGGCGAGCGCACGCCTGCGCTTCGCCGCCGCGGTGGCCGCGTTCGCCGACCGGCTGCGCGGCGGCCGCTACACCGACGGCTACGACTATGCCCGCATCGCCGAACTGGCCCGCGGCGCGCGTGGCAACGACCCGGACGGCTACCGCGCCGCCTTCGTGCAGCTGGTGTCGCTGGCCGACGGTCTGTCCACCCATGCGCCGGACGTGGCCGACGACGCCACCGCGCAGCGTTGAGGTCGGCCGTGCCGTGGCGCCGTCGGCGATGGCGATGGCCGGATCCCCGCCGGCCCTCCTCCCCCGTCGCGACGTCGCCACGGTCGCGGTCACCCCGGTCCGACCCAGGCGCATGACGACTTATCGTGACAGCGCGGATCGCGTACCCTCGCCGCCCATGGATGCGGCGGTCGATCCCGATGCCCAGCTGATGCTGGCCTATGCACGTGGCGACCTCGCCGCGTTCGACGCGCTGTACTCCAATCACCGCGGACCGCTCTACCGCTTCCTGCTGCGCAGCGTGCGCGACCGGGCGCTGGCCGACGAGCTGTTCCAGGAAACGTGGAGTCGGGTGATCGCCGCGCGCGAGCGCTACCAGCCGCAGGCCCGCTTCCAGACCTGGCTGCTGCAGATCGCGCACCACCTGGTCATCGACGGCCATCGCCGCAAGCGTCCGCTGGCCGGCGGTGACGAGGCCGAGATCGCCCTGTCCACCCATCCCGCGCCCGAACGGGAACAACCCGAGCAGTCGCTGTCCGAGTTCGAACAGCGTCGTCGCCTGCAGCTCGCCATCGAGCAACTGCCCGACGAGCAGCGCCATGCCATCCTGCTGCGCCTGGAAAACGAGCTGAGCCTGGAGGAGATCGCCGACGTCACCGGCGTGGGCCGCGAGACCGTGAAATCCCGCCTGCGCTACGCCATGACCAAACTGCGCGACGTACTGAGTCCATGACCACGCCCCTGCCGCCCGATCCCACGCACGACGACAACCTGCCCGGCGAAGCCGAGCTGAAGGCGTTGTATGGCCGGCTGCCGACCGCCGAGCCGTCTCCCGCGCTGGATGCGACGATCCGGCAGGCGGCAGCCCGGGCCGCGCTGGGCAGTGAACGGCCCGAGCAGGCGAGACGCCGACGGCACTGGCCGATCGCACTGGGTACCGCCGCGACGGTCGTGCTTGCAGCGGGTCTGGCCTGGCGCATGCGGGAGATGCCGGTGCGCGAGACGTCGTCTCCTTCCGCGCCTGCGGCGGCCATGGACGCCGCCCGCAACGACGGCGCTCGCATGCCGGCCGGCGCCGGCCCCGCCAGCCCGCCCCCACGCGGGACTCCGGCGATGAAATCCGTCGCCAGCGAGCCGTCGATGACGACCAACCAGGCCAGGCCCGCCGCCCCGGCGCACCCGGTGGCAGCACGGCGCGCACCGGCACCTGTCGCCGCATCACGGATGCCCGAGCGCATGGCGCCGGAGCCAACGCTCCCGGCGGCGCCGATGCCGCAGCGCCAGACCCGCGCATCGGAAGCCGACGTGCTCGAGGCTGCGCCCATGCCCGCACCGGCTGCGCCGATGGCCCCCGCACCACCGGCACCACCGGCACCACCGGCACCGCCGTCGGCGCCTCCGATCTTTGCGCCGACGTTCGCCCCGGCGCCCGGGGCGGCCACGATCGGTACGCAGTTCACGCCCAGCCCCGGGATGGAGCTGGATGCGATCCGCGTGCTCTATGCAAAGGGCGAGACCGTCGAGGCCGACAAGCGGCTGCAGGCCTTCCACGACAGCCACCCCGACTGGCCACTGCCCGACGACCTCCGCCGCCACCTGGACAGGATCCCGTGAGCGACGCACTCACGGCCCTCGCCGGACGCTGTCGGCACGAGCAGGACATCAAGAAGAGCCGCTTCCTCGCCCTGGCCGCCCCGGTCGACTCGCCCGAGGAAGCGCTCGCCTTCGTGCAGGAAGTGGGCGACCCGGCGGCCACGCACAACTGCTGGGCCTACCGCATCGGCCAGGCCTACCGCTTCAACGACGACGGCGAGCCCGGCGGCACCGCGGGGCGTCCCATCCTGCAGGCGATCGAAGGCCAGGGCATCGACCATGCCGTGGTGGTGGTCACCCGCTGGTACGGCGGCATCAAGCTCGGCGCCGGCGGTCTGGCCCGCGCCTACGGCGGCACTGCCGCCGAGTGCCTGCGGCTGGCCGAGCGGGTGCCGATCGTGCCCAAGGCCACCCTGGCCCTGGACTGCGAATTCGCCGACCTCGCCCTGCTCAAGACGCGGCTGGCGGAGCTGGAGGCCAGCGTGACCGACGAGCAGTTCCACGCCAGCGGCGCGCGACTGCAGCTGCAGTTGCCGGAAAGCCGGGTGGCCGAGGCGCAGGCGCGCATCGTCGACCTCACGCGGGGGCGCAGCGAGGGCAAGCGGCTGGATTGACGCGCAGTCGCGAACGCACGCCGGGGCCGACCGGGACACGCCGTGCTTCGCTCGATGCACGGACGCGCGCATTGAAACCCCGCCCGGCCACCCCACCTCAAGCGGCTGATGCCCTGCAAGCGACTCCCATGACCGACGACGCCGGCAAGCCCCGCTCCTCCCGTCGCCTGACCTCCCTGCGCTCCCTCTGGCCTTATCTCAGGCCACACAAGGCCCTGGCCATCGGCTGGCTGGTGTTCCTGGGGCTGTCCTCCGGTGCCTCGCTGGTGCTGCCGATGGCGTTCCGCCACATCATCGACCAGGGTTTCGGCACCTCCAGCCTGGCGGTGATCAACGAGACCTTCCTGGCGCTGTTCGGCGTGGCGCTGGTGCTGGCCGTCGCCACCGCAGGCCGCTACTTCTGCATCACCCTCTTGAGCGAGCGCTCGCTCGCCTCGCTGCGCGATGCACTGTACGCGCACGTGATCCGGCTGGACGTGGAGTTCTTCGAAAAGAGCCGCGTCGGCGAGCTCACCTCGCGCCTGAGCGCCGACACCGAAGTGGTGCAGGCGCTGGTCGGCTCCGGTGTGTCGGTCGCCCTGCGCAGCGCGGTGATGCTGGTCGGCGCGGCGGTGGCGATGGTGTGGACCGCGCCATCGCTGGCCGGGCTCACCGCGCTGGTGATTCCCGGCGTGATGCTGCCGATCCTGGTGTTCGGCCGTCGTGTGCAGAAGCTGTCGCGCGCCAGCCAGGACCGGCTGGCCGACGCCGCGGCGATCGCCAACGAAACCCTCAATGCCGCCACCGCCGTGAAGGCCTATGCCCGCGAAGGCATCGAGAGCGGCCGCTACGGCAACGCGATCCGGCTGGCGCTGGCCACGGCGCGGCGCCGCATCGGCATGCGCGCACTGCTCACCATGTCGGTGATCGTGCTGGTGTTCGGCGCGATCACCCTGGTGCTGTGGGCCGGTGCCCGCCACGTGCTCGCCGGCACGCTGGACGCCGGCGTGCTCGGCCAGTTCGTGCTGTACGCGGTGTTCGCCGCCGGCTCGGTGGCGGGTCTTTCCGAGGTGTGGGGCGACGTGCTGCGCGCGGCCGGCGCGATGGAGCGCATCGGCGAGCTGATGGCCGAGACGCCGCAGGTCACCGCCCCGGCGCAGCCCCTGGCCCTGCCCTCGCCCGCCAGCGGCGCCCTCCACTTCGAACACGTGCGCTTCCACTACCCGACCCGCCCGAATACCGCCGCGCTGGAAGATTTCAGCCTGGTGGTGAACCCGGGCGAGACGGTCGCCCTGGTCGGCCCCTCGGGCGCCGGCAAGAGCACGGTGTTCGGGCTGCTGCTGCGCTTCTACGACCCGCAGTCCGGCCGCATCACCTTCGACGGCGTGGACCTGCGCGCGCTGCCCCTGCCGGAGCTGCGCGGCGCCATCGCGCTGGTGCCGCAGGAGACGGTGATCTTCAGCGGCACGGCGGCCGACAACATCCGCTTCGGCCGGCAGGACGCCAGCGACGACGAGGTGATCGAGGCAGCCCGCGCCGCCGAGGCGCACGAGTTCATCAGCGCCCTGGACGACGGCTACCGGGCCGAGATGGGCGAGCGCGGCGTGCGCCTGTCCGGCGGCCAGCGCCAGCGCGTGGCGATCGCCCGGGCGATCCTGCGCGACGCGCCGCTGCTGCTGCTCGACGAGGCCACCTCGGCGCTCGACGCGCAGTCCGAGGCGGCGATCCAGCAGGCACTGGAGCGGCTGGAGAAAGGCCGCACCACCCTGGTCATCGCGCACCGCCTGGCCACCGTGCAGCGCGCCGACCGCATCGTGGTGATGGACGGCGGCCGCATCGTGGCCCAGGGCACGCACGAGAGCCTGTTGGCCGAGGGTGGCCTCTACGCCGAACTGGCCAGGCTGCAGTTCGTCGCCTGAGGACGTGGCTCCAGGACCGCACGGGGCGGCGTACAGTCGTCAGCGGCCGGATGCTCCGCCGCGAGATGCACTCACCCAGTTGAACAATCAGGCACCGATATCGGCGCGCGGCACTGGAGAACACCCGATGAGCAACGCAACCGAGTACACCCCGCCCAAGGTCTGGAGCTGGGATCAGCAGAACGGCGGCAGGTTTGCCAACATCAACCGTCCGATCGCCGGCGCCACGCATGACAAGGCCCTGCCGGTGGGGCGCCATCCGCTGCAGCTCTACTCGCTGGCCACGCCCAACGGGGTCAAGGTGACCGTGATGCTCGAGGAGCTGCTGGCACTGGGCCACCGCGGCGCCGAGTACGACGCCTGGCTGATCAACATCAACGACGGCGACCAGTTCGGCAGTGGCTTTGTGGCCGCCAACCCGAACTCCAAGATTCCGGCCCTGATCGACCACAGTGGCGCGACGCCCGTGCGGGTGTTCGAGTCCGGCGCCATCCTGATGTACCTGGCCGAGAAGTTTGGCGCCTTCCTGCCCACCGCTGGTGCCGCGCGCGCCGAATGCCTGTCCTGGCTGTTCTGGCAGATGGGCAGCGCGCCTTTTCTGGGCGGCGGCTTCGGTCATTTCTACGCCTATGCGCCGGCCAAGTTCGAGTACCCGATCAACCGCTATGCGATGGAGGTCAAGCGCCAGCTCGAT
The DNA here is from genome assembly GCF_000334915.1 of Dyella ginsengisoli LA-4. Lineage (GTDB taxonomy): Bacteria > Pseudomonadota > Gammaproteobacteria > Xanthomonadales > Rhodanobacteraceae > Dyella_A > Dyella_A ginsengisoli_A. The sequence goes on from NZ_AMSF01000016.1 coordinate 122,923, forward strand.
GTGCTGGACCGCCAGCTGGCAGGGCACCGATTCCTGACGGGCGACGACTACACCATCGCCGACATGGCGGTGTGGCCGTGGTACGGCGCGCTGGCCAAAGGCCAGCTGTACGACGCCGGCGAGTTCCTCGCCGTGCACGAGTACAAGCACGTGCTGCGCTGGGCCGACGAGATCGCCGCGCGTCCCGCCGTGCAGCGCGGGCGCAAGGTCAATCGAACCTGGGGAGAGCCGTCCAGCCAGCTGCACGAGCGCCACGATGCCGGCGACTTCGACACCTGCACCCAGGACAAGCTGGCCCCTCCGGCCAGGGACGCATCATGATCACGCTTTATGACTGCGCCACCGCGCCCAGCCCGCGCCGCGCCCGCATCTTCCTGGCGGAAAAAGGCGTGCAGCACGCCACGGTACCGATCGACCTGCGCAGCGGCGAGCAGATGGGCGAGGCCTTTCGCCAGATCAACCCGCAGTGCACCGTGCCCGCGCTGCGCACGGACGAAGGCACCTTGCTCACCGACAACGCCGCCATCGCCGCCTACCTCGAAGCCCGCTATCCGGAGCCACCGCTGCTGGGCCGCACCCCGCAGGACAAGGCGGCCATCGCCAGCTGGCAGTGGCGCTGCGAGTTCGAAGGTCTGATGGCGGTGGCTGACGCCCTTCGCAACAGCAACCCGGCCATGGTCAACCGCGCCTTGCCCGGCCCGGTGGACTACCCGCAGATTCCCGAATTGGCCCAGCGTGGCCTGGCCCGGGTTCGGCAGTTCTTCGTGACCCTGGACGAGCAACTGGCCGGACGCGATTTCATCGCCGCCGACCAGTTCAGCATCGCGGATATCACCGCGGTGGTGACCGTGGATTTCGCGCGGGTGGTCCGACTCAAGCCCGACGACAGCCTGCCGCACCTGCTGCGATGGCGCGCGGCCATGGCGCAGCGACCGTCGATGGCCACCTGATCCGTACGCCGACATGCAGCCGGTCCGGGGCTACTTGCGCCAGGCGCTTGATCCCCTGGCCGGATGCCATCGAGAGGAAACGTTGGCAGCGGTCGACGACGAGCCCCCGGTTGGGCGTTTTCCGTCGACGCCGAAGCACCGCACATCGAAATGATTCAACCGGTGACAGGTGACCATGACCCTGCCAGCCGAAACCCGGAACATCGCCTGAGACCCACCATGTCCATCGTCCTCACCCCGTTCGCCCGTGCCCGCCTGTTTCCCCGCGAATCCCGCCGCAACACCATCCAGGACTGCAGTGCCGAGGCCTTCGAGCGCCGTCTCAACGACGAAGCCCCACTGAAGGTGCTGGAGGGCTACGCGCCGTTCTGCCGCCTGCACGTGCACCGCAACTGGACCTCCACCCGCTGCATGGCGGTGCCAGTCACCGACGCCAACCGCCACCTGCTGCGCTCGGCCTACGAGTCCCGCACCAAGCAGGAACTGCCGGTGCTGGTGCGCTGGTTCGAAGGCGTCGAACCGCCGGTCGCCCACTACCTGCTGCCGATTCTCTACAGCCGCGAGCAGCTGGCGAAGGAAGGCGAACCGATCGACGCCGACTGGGGCGTCGTCGGCTGTCTCTACACGATGGAGCCGGAGGAGATCCCGATGGTACCGATCACCATGCTGCGCAATGCGCTCGGCGTAGAGGAAGGCGGCTCCGGCGTGCCGCTGGACCGCGAGGCCTACCGGCGCGCGGCGGCGTTCTGGGACGCGCACGCGAACTGGCGCGGTTAGTTTCCTCCCCACGGATACGCTGAGTCCGTTCCTCTACCCGGACCGAAAGCCATGCATCCTGCCGTCGCCCTGCTGTTGTTGCTTGCAGCACTGCCCGCCTCGGGGAGCGAGATCGCCACGCGCGTCGTCCTGGTCAAGCACACACGAACGCTCAGCCTGTATCGCGGCGATCACCTGCTTGGCAGTTACCGCGTCGCACTGGGCTTCGAGCCGGTCGGCACCAAGCAACAACAGGGCGATGGTCGAACGCCCGAAGGGCGTTACCTGCTCGATCGGAAGAATCCTCACAGCGCCTTCTACAAGGCCATCCACGTGTCCTATCCGGACGCCGCGGATCGCGCGCGAGCACGCCGCCACGGCGTGGATCCCGGCGGCGACATCATGATCCACGGCCAGAAGAACCGCCTGGGCTGGGCTGCATCAATGACCCAACGCTTCGACTGGACCCGCGGCTGTATAGCCGTCAGCGATGCGGACATGGACAGGATCTGGTCGATGGTGCCGGCCGGCACGCCAATCCTGATCACGCCGTAGGTCGCGGCAAGCGGCCGGACGTGCAGGCGGCGGGAACCGGATTGTCCCATCACCCGTACGCTTACGTGACTCAGTAAGCCGATACGCGACAGAAGCGCGTGCGCGCCGATCAACAGAGGCCCTGGTGAGATCCGAAGAGCTCATACAACCTCGCCCCGAGGGGCCTTACTGCCCTGCGGGTGACTTTTACATCGATCCCCTGCGCCCCGTCGCGCGGGCCGTGGTCACGCACGCCCACGCCGACCACGCCCGCAGCGGCAGCGGTCACTACGACGTGGCGGCCGCCGGGCTGGGGCTGATGCGCGAGCGGCTGGGCCAGGACGCGGCGATCACCGCGCGCGGCTATGGCGAGGCCTTCCGCATGGGGCCGGTCACGGTGTCGCTGCACCCGGCCGGCCACGTGCTCGGTTCGGCCCAGGTGCGGATGGAGCTGGACGGCCGCGTGGTGGTGGTGTCCGGCGACTACAAGCGCGATCCGGACCCGACCTGCGCCCCCTTCGAACCGGTGCCGTGCGACCTGTTCGTCACCGAGTGCACCTTCGGCCTGCCGGTGTACCGCTGGCCGCCGATGGAACGGGTCATCGACGACCTGCTGGCGTGGTGGGACGACTGCGCGCGCCGCGGCATGCCGGCCGTGCTGTTCTGCTACGCGCTGGGCAAGGCGCAGCGGATCCTCGCCGAATTGGCCGCACGCACCGGGCGCACCGTGCACCTGCACGGCGCGATGCTGCGGCTGGTGGAGCAGTACCGCCAGGCCGGCGTGACGATGGTGCCGACCGTGCCGGTGAGCGAGTCCGCGCGCGGCCGCGACTTCGCCGGCGAACTGGTGCTGGCGCCGCCCTCGGCGGCCGGCTCGACCTGGATGAAGCGCTTCGGCAAGGCCTCGACCGGCTTCGCCTCGGGCTGGATGCAGATCCGAGGCAACCGCCACCGGCGTGGCTACGACCGCGGCTTCGTGGTGTCCGACCACGCCGACTGGCCGGGCCTGCTGGCCAGCGTGGCGCAGTCCGGCGCGCGGCAGGTGCGCGTGACCCACGGCGACAGCGATGCGCTGGTGCGCTACCTGCGCGAACAGGGCGTGGACGCCGCGCCGCTGCACCTGCCGCGCGAACGCGATGCGGAGAGCGGCGGCTGATGCAGCGCTTCGCCGGACTCTACGCCGCGCTCGACGGCACCACCTCGACCCTCGCCAAACGGGAGGCGATCGCCGGCTACCTGCGCGATGCGCCCGCGGCCGACGCGGCCTGGGCGGTGCATGTGCTGGCCGGCGGCAAGCTGCGCCGGCTGGCGACCGCCACCGAGCTGCGCCGCGCGCTGGCCGAGGCCAGCAGCCTGCCCGACTGGCTGGTGGAGACCAGCCATCAGCAGGTGGGCGACCTTGCCGAGACCATCGCGCTGGTGCTGCCGCCGGGCGACGGCTCGCTGGACGACCGTCCCCTGCACGCATGGATGGAGCACGACCTGCCGGCGCTGGCGAAGCTCGACCCGGAGCGTCGCGTGGCCACCCTGCAGGCGTGGTGGTCCGCGCTGCCGCCGGGTCAGGTGTTCCTGCTCAACAAGCTGATCACCGGCGCGCTGCGCGTGGGCGTGTCGCAGCGACTGGTGGTGCAGGCGCTGTCGGCCTGGTGCGGTCAGCCCACCGACCTCATCGCGCACCGCCTCAGCGGCGAATGGCGCCCCACGCCCGCGGCCCTTGCGGCGCTGGCCGCACCGGCGCAGACCGACGAGCATCTCGCCGACCGGCCCTATCCGTTCTTCCTCGCCTCACCGCTGGAGGCCGACCCCGCCTCGCTGGGCGATCGTCACGACTGGCTCGCCGAGTGGAAATGGGACGGCATCCGCGCCCAGCTGATCCGCCGCGACGGCCGCTGCCGCCTGTGGTCGCGCGGCGAGGAGCGGCTCGACGGTCGCTTTCCCGAGATCGAACAGGCCGCCGCCGCGCTGGGCGGCGACGCCGTGCTCGACGGCGAGCTGCTGGCCTGGGATGCCGATGTCGACCGGCCGCAGCCGTTCCTCGCGCTGCAGAAACGCATCGGCAAGCGACTTCCCGGTCCGAAGCTGCTGGCGAACACGCCGGTGAGATTCATGGCGTACGACCTGCTCGAACACGCCGGCGCCGACCTGCGCGGGCAGCCGCTGGACGCACGACGCGCACGCCTCGCTGCACTGCTTGCCGGTGCCGATGCCCCGCTGATGCTCTCGCCCGCGCTGGACGCGCCGGACTGGCCCGCGCTCGCCGCGCTGCGCCAGCATTCGCGCGAGGCGCGCACCGAGGGCCTGATGCTCAAGCGCCGCGCCGCGCCCTACCGGGTCGGCCGCAAGCGCGGCGACTGGTGGAAATGGAAGATCGACCCGCACACGCTGGACGCCGTGCTGCTGTACGCCCAGCCCGGCCACGGCCGCCGCGCCGGCCTGTTCACCGACTACAGCTTCGGCGTGTGGGACGGCGACGAACTGGTCACCGTGGCCAAGGCCTATTCCGGCCTGGACGATGCCGAGATCGCGCGCCTCGACCGCTGGATCCGCGCCCACACCACCGAGCGCTTCGGCCCGGTGCGCGCGGTCGAGCCGCTGCAGGTGTTCGAGCTGGCTTTCGAGGCCGTGCAGCCCTCCGGCCGCCACAAGTCCGGCGTGGCGGTGCGCTTTCCGCGCATCGTGCGCTGGCGCACCGACAAGAAGCCCACCGATGCCGACCGCCTCGACGACCTCCGCCGCCTGGCGACGGGCTGAAGCGCGGCTGCGCGACTGGTTCGTCGCCACGCTCGGCCGCCGGCCGGCGCCGTTCCAGCGCGCCGCGTGGCAGGCCTGGGCGCAGGGCCACAGCGGACTGGTGCATGCTCCCACCGGCACGGGCAAGACGCTGGCCGCACTCGGCGGCCCGCTGATCGATGGCCTGCTCGAACCGGGCAGCGGGCTGCAACTGCTGTGGATCACCCCGCTACGCTCGCTGGCCGCCGACACCACCGTGCACCTCACCGCCGCGGTCGAGGGTCTGGGCCTGCCCTGGCGCGTCCTGCGCCGCACCGGCGACAGTTCCAGCGCCGAGCGCGTCCGCCTGCGCCGCGGCGCCTGCGAGCTGCTGGTCACCACGCCGGAGAGCCTGGCCCTGCTGCTCTCCTACCCGGACGCGGCGGCGCGCTTCGCGCAGCTGCGCGGCGTGGTGGTAGACGAGTGGCACGAACTGATCGGCAACAAGCGCGGCACCCTGCTGCAGCTGGGCCTGGCGCGCCTGCGCACGCTGCGTCCGACGCTGCGCCTGTGGGGGCTGTCGGCCACGCTGGGCAACCTCGACGAGGCGCTGCACGCGCTGGCCGGCGATGGCGTGCTGATCGGCACCCAGGCGCGCAAGCCGCTGCGCATCGACACCGCCCTGCCGGAACCGGGCGAACGTTTCCCGTGGGCCGGGCACCTGGGCCTGAGCCAGCTCGGTCGCGTGGCGCAGGCAGTACGCGAGGCGCGCAGTGCACTGGTGTTCGCCAACACCCGCGCCCAGGCCGAGCTGTGGCACGAGGCGATCGCCGCCGTGTGGCCGGACGACCCGGCGACGCTAGCACTGCACCACGGCTCGATCGCCCCGGCGCTGCGCCGCGCCGTGGAGGACGACCTGCGCGAGGGGCGCCTGCGCTGCGTGGTGGCCACCTCCAGCCTCGACCTGGGGGTGGACTTTCCGGCGGTGGAACGCGTGGTGCAGATCGGCAGCCCGAAGGGCGTGGCGCGGCTGCTGCAACGCGCCGGCCGCAGCGGACACGCGCCCGGTGCGCCGTCGCGGGTGCTGTGCGTGCCCACCCACCTGCTGGAGCTGGCCGAGATTGCCGCCGCGCGACGCGCGCTCGCCGCCGGTCGGCTGGAACCGCGCCACCCGCCGCGCGGCGGCCTCGACGTGCTGGCCCAGCACCTGCTCACCCTCGCGCTGGGCGGCGGCTTCTGCCCCGACGACGCCTACGCCGAGGTCTGCCGCACCCGCGCCTACGCACAGCTGCCGCGCGCGCAGTTCGATGCCGTGCTCGACTACCTCGAACACGGCGGCAGCGCGCTGGCCGGCTATCCGGAATACCGCAAGCTGGTGCGCGACGCCGACGGCACGTGCCGGGTGGAGAGCGCGCAGGTGGCGCGCCGCCACCGTTTCTCCATCGGCACCATCACCGCCGACGGCAGCCTGCACGTGCGCTACCTCAAGGGCGCGCGACTGGGTTCGGTCGAGGAGAGCTTCATCGCCCGGCTGCGTCCGGGCGACCGCTTCCTGTTCGCCGGCCGCCACCTGGAACTGGTGCGCGTGCGCGACATGACCGCCTGGGTGCGCCAGGCCACGGCACGGCGCGGCGGCGTGCCGCGCTGGGCCGGCGGACGGCTGCCGCTGTCCGGCGAGCTGGCCGACGCGATGCGCGCGGTACTCGCCGACGGCAACGGCCGCGAGCCCGAGCTGGATGCACTGGAGCCGTTGCGGGCGATCCAGCGCAGCCAGTCGCACCTGCCTGGCACCAGCGAGCTGCTGGTCGAACGCACCCGCACGCGCGAGGGAGAGCACCTGTTCGTCTACCCGTTCGCCGGACGCCTCGCGCACGAAGGGCTGGCCGCGGTGCTGGCCTATCGGCTGGCCGCGCTCGCACGCGCCGACTACGGCTACGCGGTCAACGACTACGGGCTGGTGGTCACTGCACACGCGCTGCCGTCGCTGGACGAGGCCGCGCTGCGCCGGCTGCTGCATCCGTGGGGGCTGCGCCGGGACATCCGCGCCAGCGTCAATCTCGCCGAGCTGGCGAAGCGCCAGTTCCGCGAGGTGGCTCGGGTGGCCGGACTGGTGTTCAACGGCTACCCCGGGCGCGACAAGACCCTGCGCCAGCTGCAGGTCTCCAGCGGCCTGCTGTTCGACGTGCTGTCGCGGCACGACCCAGCGCATCCGCTGCTGTGGCAGGCCGAGCGCGACGTGCTCGACCAGGCGCTGGAATACCGCCGGCTGCGCGCGGCGCTGCTGCAGGCGGCGCGCGGACCGCTGCGCCTGTGCGACACGGAACGGCTGACGCCGATGGCGTTCCCGCTGTGGGCCGAACGGATCCGCGGCGGCGTGCACGCGGACGACTGGAAAAGCCGCGTCGAGCGCATGGCGGCGCGGCTGGAAAAGGCGGCCGGCCGATGATCGAGCACGCGATCGAGGTCGCCGGCGAGTCGCTGCTGCTGCACGCCGAACGCGCGCTCTGGTGGCCGGCGCGGCGCTGGCTGCTGGTCGCCGATGTGCATTTCGGCAAGGGCGCGGTGCTGCGCCGTGCCGGCGTCGCGGTCCCCACCGGGCAGACCGTCGACGACCTCGCCCGGCTCGACGCGCTGATCGACCACTATCGCCCGACGCGCCTGCTGGTGCTGGGTGACCTCGTGCACGGACGCACTCCGCCTGATTCGCCATGGCAGACCACCGTGCGCGACTGGCGCCGGCGGCACGACGAGGTCGAGATGGCGCTGGTGGCCGGCAACCATGACCGGCACGCCGACCCGCATGCGCTCGGCTTCACCGTGCTGGGCGAGCACCTCGAGGAGGGTCCGTTCGCCTTCTGCCACGAACCGGAGGCGCGGCCCGGCCGTTACGTCGTGGCCGGCCACGTCCATCCGGCGGTGCGCGTGCGCGACGGCTGGCGCAGCCATCGCCTGCCGGCCTTCCGCTTCGGGGCTGCGGTGGCGATGCTGCCGGCCTTCGGCGCGCTCACCGGCCTGCACGACACGCCGGTGGCGCGCGGCGAACGCGTGGTGGCGGTCACGCCGTCCGGCCTGCTGCCGCTGCCGCCCTCGCATAGGCGCTGAGAGGCGTGCACAAAAAAACCCCGCGCCGGAGCGCGGGGTTCTACTTGCGAAACTGCCTGGACCGAGCGATCAGGCCGTGGCGAGCTCGACGCCCGAAGCCTGGGCACCCTTCGGGCCCGTGGTGACTTCGAACTTCACGCGCTGGCCTTCCTGCAGGCTGCGAAAGCCCTTGGCGTTGATTGCAGAAAAGTGGACGAAAACGTCCTCCCCACCGTCCTCGGGCGCGATGAAACCGAAACCCTTGGCGTCGTTGAACCACTTGACCGTACCGAAACGCATTGCGGCAACCTCTGAAGCTTAAGGATGGATGCACCAAGGTGTCGCGTTGAACCCTTGATCCCCTTGGTCCGCCGCCCCTGGCACCTCCGAAGTATCAGCATGTTTGTGGGTCGAGCGCAACATCCTGAACAGGTTCCCCTGCCAGGCCTTTTTCCGGGCTGCTAGCCAGCCAGCATCGCGGCGAGGATCTTCGGCACCTCGGCGGTCGCCGCCGCCAGGTGGGCGAAGATCTCCTCGATGCTGATCTCCTCCTCGTCGCCGCAGCCGGCGGCGAAGTTGGCCACCAGCGCGAGGCAGGCGTATTCCAGCTCCAGCTCGCGGGCCAGCGCGGCTTCGGGCATGCCGGTCATGCCGACCAGGTCGCAGCCATCGCGCTTCATGCGGGCGATCTCGGCGCGGGTCTCCAGCCGCGGCCCCTGCGTGGCGCCGTAGCAGCCGCCGTCGATCGCCGGCACGCCGGCACGCGCGGCCGCGGCCAACAAGTCGCGCCGCAGCGACGCCGTGTAGGGCTCGCTGAAGTCGATGTGCTTCACCTCGGCCCCTTCCACGTCGCAGAAGCTGGTGAACCGGCCATGGGTGTAGTCGATGATCTGTTCCGGCACCACGATCACCCGCGGCCCCATGTCGTCGCGGATGCCGCCGACGGCGTTGACGCCGACCACCCGGCGCGCGCCGAGCTGGTGCAGCGCCCACAGGTTGGCACGGTAGTTCACCCGGTGCGGCGGCAGGCTGTGGCTCTCGCCGTGGCGGGCCAGGAAAGCCAGGCGCCGGCCGGCGAAGTCGCCGGTAACCACGTCACCCGAGGCGGGGCCGTAGGGGGTATCGACGGATTGCCGCCGGGTGTTTTCCAGCCCCGGGAAGTTGTACAGGCCACTGCCGCCGATGACGGCCAGATCGATGCTCACGATGTCGTTTCCGGTTGAATGATTCAGGACGTGCGCCCGGTCGGTGCAACGAAGGTCTGAAGATGCCGGGCCAGCAGCTCGCGCGTGCGTTCATCGGCAAGCTTGCCGTCGGCGATCTTGGTGTGTGCCTGGAACACCAGCACCTCGCCCTGCGGCTCGACCACCGCGCCGGCACGGCGCAGCACCAGCCGCAACGCGTCCTGGGCGCGCACCGTTCCGGTGATGCCGGGGCTGGCGCCGACGATGCACACACGCTTGCCGGCCAGCGGCGCAGTCTCGCGCGCCGTGCCCTTGCGCGAGGCCCAGTCGATCGCGTTCTTCAGCACGCCGCTGATGCCGCCGTTGTACTCGGGCGAGGCCAGCAACAGTGCGTCCGCAGCCGCGATGGCGTCCTTCAGGGCGACCACTTCGGCCGGATCGCCCTGTTCCTCCACGTCCTGGTCGAACAGCGGCAGGCCGTGCAGGTCGTGGATCGCCAGCGTGTGGCCGGATGGCAGCAGCTCGGCCGCGGCATGCAGCAAGGCGGTATTGAACGAGGCCCGGCGCAGGCTGCCGGAAATGCCGAGGAGCTTCATGGCGCATCCCTCCCGTGTGTGGTGGAGCCGATCAGTCCTCGCGCAGGGCGTAGATGCCCGGCAGGTTGCGGCCCTGTTCGTGGTAGTCCATGCCGTAGCCGAACACATAGCGGTCCGGCAGTTCGAAGCCGTTGAAATCCGAGGCGATACCCTCGACCAGCCGCTCGTGCTGCTTGGTGCACAGGCTGGCGATCAGCACGCGGCGCGCGCCGCGGCGCAGGCAGTCGTCGCGCACCGCCTTGAGCGTATGGCCCTCGTCGAGGATGTCGTCGACCAGCAGCACGGTGCGCCCTTCCATCGGCGCCAGTGGCTCGCGCAGCCAGCGCAGGTCGTGGCCGGTAGTGTCCCCGCGGTAGCGGGTGGCGTGCACGTAGTCGAATTCCAGGTCGGTGCGGATCGCCAGCGCGAGATGGCCGGCGAACATCAACGCGCCGTTCATCACGGTGAGGAACAGCGCCCGCTCGCCCTCGAGCGCTGCGTCGATCTCGCCACCCATGCGGGCGACGGCGGCGTCGATGGCAGCGCGGTCGACCAGCAGGTCGGATTTGTTCAGGGCATCGGCGAGCGGCGGCAGGGTCATGCGGGGGTTCCTTCGGCGTCCAGCGCCGTGATGCGCGCGATGAAGCGGTCGCGCTGCGGGTTGTCGTTGAGCGAGTCCCAGCTGGCGCCGATCGCGCCGCGCAGGGCCGCGAGACGATGGGCGGGACCCGGCGCGCGGCCTGCCACGGCGGCGATAGCCTCGTCCACCACGTCGGGGAAGCAGGCCAGCACGAGGTCGCAGCCGGCATCGAGGTGCGCGTGCACGCGCGCAGCCACGCCGCCGGCGGCACCGGCCGCGGCCATCGAGATGTCGTCGCTGATCACCGCGCCGTCGAAGCCGAGCCGTCCACGCAGCATGTCGCCGATCCACATCGGCGAGAAACCGGCCGGACGCTCGTCGACGGCCGGATAGATCACGTGCGCCATCATCACCGCCTCGACGCGCGACTCCAGGCACTGCGCGAACGGCACCAGGTCAGCCAGCTCGATGGCGGCCAGCGGGCGCGGGTCGATCGCCTGTGCCTCGTGCGTGTCGGCAGCCACCGAACCGTGTCCCGGGAAATGCTTGAGCACGGCGGCCATCCCGGCCAGATGCATGCCACGCACGTAGGCCTGGCCCAGCTCGCTGGCCGCCGCCGGATCAACATGGAAGGCGCGCAGGCCGATCGCCGCGTTGCCGCGGGCCAGATCCACCACCGGGGCGAAGCTGAAGTCCACGCCCATGGCGCGCAGTTCGCTGGCCATCACCCAGGCGTGCTCCTCGGCCAGCCGGATGGCGTCGACCGGATCACGGTCGTACGCCGCTCCCACCTTCGCCAGCGCCGGCAACCGGGTGAAGCCGTCGCGGAAGCGTTGTACCGGTCCGCCTTCCTGGTCGACCGCGATCAGCATGTCCTCGCCGCCGACCTCGCGGATCGACTCGACCAGCGCGCCCAGTTGCTCGCGCGAGGCGAAGTTGCGGGCGAACAGCAGCACGCCGGACACACCGGGCGCGACCAGCCAGTCGCGTTCGCGCGGCTCCAGGGCGAGCCCGGCCAGACCGATCATCAGCATGCGGGGGGTTCTCCGTCGAGGGCGTCGCGTTCGTCGGGCGTCCAGCGCACGTAAGGGTACGCAATGAGGTTGACGTTGTAGTAGCGCGCCAGCGTGCTGACCTCGCGACCGAGCCAGTCCGGCCGCGGGAACGGTGCATCCACGGCGGGCAGCTCGACCTCGGCCACGACCAGCCCGGCGTTGTCGCCCTCGAACTCGTCGATCTCGAACAGCACCCCGTCGACGGTCACGTAATGGCGCTGCTTGGCCAGCACGCCGTCGCACAGAGTGGCCAGCATGGCCTCGGCGTCGGCCACCGGCACCGCGTATTCGAACTCGGCGCGGGCGATGCCGAGCTGCGCCGACTTGATGTTGAGCCAGGCCCGGTCGCCGGCGATGCGCGCCCGCACCGACGACTTCGCCGTGCCATCACGCAAAGCCTGCGCACCGACCAGATAGCCTTGGGCCATGCGCTCGGTGCGATCAATGCCCGCGCGCCAGCCGTCGCCGACGAGGAGGAATTTGCGTTCGATCTCCAGTCCCATGGCGGCCGGCCTCAGCGCTCGAACAGCGCGATGGATTCGACGTGCGCGGTGTGCGGGAACATGTCCATCACCCCCGCCGCGGCCAGCCGGAAGCCATGCTTCTCGACCAGGATGCCGGCGTCGCGCGCCAGCGAGGCCGGATGGCAGGACACGTAGACGATACGCTTCGTCGCCTTGTGCGGCAGGTACTCGAGCACCTTGTCCGCGCCAGCACGCGGCGGATCGAGCAGCAGCTTGTCCCACGGCTGGCGGGCCCACGCGGTGCCACGCTGGTCCTCGAACAGGTTGGCCACGTGGAAGCTGGCGTTGGCCAGCCCGTTGCGCCTGGCGTTCTCCGCGGCGCGCTCGACCAGCCCGTGCTCGCCCTCCACGCCGACCACTTCGGCGACCCGGCGGGCGATCGGCAGGGTGAAGTTGCCCAGTCCGCAGAACAGGTCCAGCACGCGGTCGGTCGGCTGAGGGTCGAGCAGTTCCAGCGCCCGCGCCATCATTTTCGTGTTCATGCCGGCATTGACCTGCACGAAATCCAGCGGGCGGAACTCCAGCTCCACGTCCTGAACGCCCTCGCCCGCCGCGATGCGGAAGGCCAGCCGGTGATCGGCCGGCCACAGCGGGTGCACGCTGCTGACGCCGCCAGGCTGCAGGTAGATAGCGAAACCGTGCTGCTGGCCGAAGGCCACCAGGGCGGCGCAGTCGCGCTCGCTCAGCGGGTTCATGTGGCGGAACACCAGCGCCATGGTGTCGTCGCCGGCGGCGAACTCCACCTGCGGGATGTCGCGCGCGGCTTCCAGCGAACCGATCAGGTCGGCCAGTACGCCGATCTTCGGCCCCAGCGCCGGATGCACCACTTCGCAGTGGCTGATGTCGGCGACGAAGCGCGGGTTGCTCTCCTCACGGAAGCCGACCAGCACGCGCTCCTTCTTCGCGACATAGCGCACCGACAGCCGGCCCTTGCGACGATAGCCCCAGGGGGCATCGGTCAGCGGTTCCAGCCAGCGTTTCGGCTCGACCTTGCCGATGCGCGCGAAGTTGTCGGCGAGCACCTGCTGCTTGGCATGGATCTGCGCCTCGGCGTCCATGTGCTGCAGCGAGCAGCCGCCGCAGGCACCGAAATGGCGGCACTTCGGCTCGACGCGGTGCGGCGAGGGCGTGAGCACCTGGACCACCTCGGCCTCGTCGAAATGCCGATGGCGCTTGCGGATGCGCAGGCTGACCTGCTCATCGACCAGCGCGCCGCTGACGAAGGTGGTCTTGCCCTCGATGCGGGCGACGCCGCGGCCGTCGTGGCCCAGCGCGGAGATGGTGGCTTGGATCTCTTGCATGACGCTCCAAAAACAGCACGCCCGGGTCATGGAGGACCCGGGCGCGTCGATCGGGTGGACGGTGGCGCCGACGGCGCGCTTACTTGCGCTTCCAGGCGCCCGAAGCGTCCTGATAATACCAGCCGGCCGGCGCCCGCTCGATCCAGCCCTTGGCGAAGGTCGCCTGGATCTTCGACTGCCACTCGGGGTGCCCGTTGGCGTTCGCCACCTCGCGGTAGAGCGCGGCGCGGTCCCGGTTCTCCTCCGCCACGGTGGCATTGACCTGGGCACGCTGGCTCAGCGGTACCTTGGAGGCGTCGCGCACGGCAACCATGCCGTCATGGGTGAAACCCACCGCCCCACTGGCGAACAGCGAACCCAGGGTGCTGTTGAAGCGCGCCTGCATGCGCTTGCGGATCGCGTCGGTCGTGGCGTTCTCGATGCGGATGTTCGGCACGTCCGCCGCATAGGCGGCAGGTATCAGCAGGTCCAGCAGCATGGCCGACGGACGTGCCGCGGGCTTGACCGGGGACGGTGTGGACGAGGCCGGCGCAGGCGCCGGGGCGGCCCTGTCCAGCACGGTGCCGATGAACTGGTCGGCCGCCTTCTGCGCGGCGGCCTCGGGGAAATACACGTTGATCGTGACGCACCCCACCAGGGCGACCATCATCGTGGCCAGCAATCCAATGAATATCTTCCGCATGATCAGCTCCGTGGATGGGGAAAGGGGTCAGCGAACTTCCGGACCGCCTCCGGCGACGGCCGCCTTGAGGCGACGGACCAGGGTGGGCCAGTCGACGTCGGACTGGTGGCCGATGACTTCCAGGTGCGGCAAGCCGCTGCCCTCGACGATAGTGTAGCCGCCCGAGTTCGGTTCCAGTCCGCTCATATGGCAGAGCGAGCCCTGCAGCTGGCAATTGAGCCCGATCCGTTTGTAGCCGAAGGTCTTGAACAGCTTGAGCACGGCGCCCTGCAGTCCGGCCGCGATGCCACCGCCGCCGACCGAAGTGAGGTTGTTCACCGCGCGCTGGCTGATTCGCCCCCCCTGGTCGGCGAGCAATTGCGCATCGAATGCCACCGGTTGCCAGTTCACCAGCCGCAAGCCATTGACGTGGCCGTCGAGCGGACCGGTGATGTTGCCGAAATCGAACACGCTGGTAATCGCGCCCAGGTCGAGCTGACGCAACGCGATGTCACCAGCCAGCACCGGGTTGTCGCCGAATGGCTGCTGCAGCGACAGCCCGGTAACGTCCACGAAGCCACCGAAGACACTGAGCGACAAACCGCCGTTCAAGGCAATCCGGTCGTCGCTGACCGACAGGCCGGTGATTGCGCCACCGAGTGTCCCAGGGAAGGCCGGCCATCCCATCGTCCGGCTGAAGGCGGACATGTCGACGCCGATCACCGCGAGCGACGCATCCAGCTGCTGCCCCCGTGCCGCCGCTGGCGCCCAGGCCAGCTGACTCAGGCGCACCTGGCCGCCGAGCAGCCCCATGCTTACCGGCTTCTGCAAAGTGAGCATGCCGTTGTCGCTCTGCCACTTCGACCGCGCCGGGCCGTTGACCAGCTTGTAGACGCTGAGCGACTGCCAGCCGAGGTCGGTCGACGGACGGCTGCCGTTGCGGTTCCAGTCGAGCCCGCCTTTCAGGCTCTGCACCGCAAACCGGCCGTCGCCGTCGGCGAGGTCCAGGCCATCGGTGTCGAACTTGAATGCATGAAGACCGTCCTGGCGCAGATCCAGCGTGGCGTCCAGATCGCCACGAATGGTCATGTCGTGCAGCCCCATCGCCGCCAGCCATGCCTTGCCATAGCGGTCATAGGCGGCAGGGAACCCCAGTTCGAGGCGGGAGAGGTTGAGTGATTGCAGGTCCCCCTTGGCGTCGAACGCCATGGCGCCGTTGAGTGCCAGCGCATCGGGGTCTCCCACGCGCAGACGATCGATCGCCAGCCTTCCCGCATCGGCCACGGCATCCATCGACAGCTGCACCGCGTGTGCCGGGAGGTTGGCGTAGACCGGACCGAGCAGGAGCTCGCCCCCACGCAGGGTGCTCTCCAGATTGATCTTTGCCGGCCCTTGGGTGGTATCCAGCGAAAAGCGACCGCTGCCCCCCAGCCCCTGGGCTGCCAGCTTGCCGCTGGTCGAGTCCACACCGAGCGATGAAACGCTGAACTGGCCGGAAGCCTGCAGCCCGGGATCGCGCAGGTCCATCGCCATCAGCGCGTCGATCCGCCCGCCGGTGGCCCTTCCCGCCCAGACCGTGCCCAACAGCCCCTGAAGCCAGCCGAACGGCAGCTTCTTCAACTGGATCTGTGCGTGGGTCGGCTGGTCCAGCGGCACGGCTACCGTGGCCTGCGCCACACCCTGGCTCACATCGAGCAACAGGGTATTGGCCGCCACGTCGACCTGCAGGTCCACCGTGGCATCGCTCATCGCGCTGCCGGGCGCGCTCTTGAGTTGCAGGGCACCGGCCAGCAACCAGCGATGCTCGGGATCGCGCTGCAGCACGCCATCGAGATGCAGGGGCACGCGACGCCAGCCCATCGCGGGCAGATCGAGCCGGTCGGCATCGATGCGAACCCGCAGTCCGCCACCCGCGGCCGGCACGATCTCTCCACGCACCTGCTGGAGCGTCGCGCCGGGCAGCTGCAGGGTTTTCGCCGAAAACACCGCCCCGGCGCGTACCGGTCCGGCCAGCATGCCTAGCAGCACCAGCAGCATGACCCCGTAAATGCGGCTTGATAGGAATTCCATGTCCCGCCATTCTGCCAAACTCTGCTGAACGACAAGGACCCGGTCATGACGCACCCTGCCCCAGCCGCCGCCGCCCCCCTTCCGGATCGGGTGTCGCCGAGCGTGCTGGTCGCCGACGATGACGAGGCCAGCCTCCGTTTCCTGCATGACGCGCTCGAAGCACTCGGCGCCCGGGTGACCGGATGCAGCGACGGTCCGCAGGCACTGCATGCCGCGTCATCCCGGCCGTTCGACCTGCTGCTGCTGGATTGCCGGATGCCGAACTCGGGCGCCCGCGAGGTGCTGGCCGCCCTGCGGGCGGACGACGCCGCGGCCTCCCGTGGCGCCGTCGCCATCGCGACCACCGCAGAACTGGCGCCACCGCTTCGCGCCGAGCTGCTGGCCGAGGGCTTCGGCGAGATCCTGCTCAAGCCCTGCGCGATCGACGATCTCAGGCGGATCATGGGTCTCACCCCCGCCTACATGCACCAGTTGCCGGTGCTTGACGACGCTGCGGCGCTTCTGGCCAGCGGCGACTCGGCCACCATGGCGGCGTTGCGACAACTGCTGCAGCAGGAACTGCTGACCTTGTGCAACGAGCTCGATCAGCTTCGTGTGGATCCGGAGGCGCTACGCGAAAGGCTGCACCGCCTGCGCTCGTCATGCGGCTTTTGCGGGACGGCGGCACTGTCCGCCCATGTGGTGACGCTGCAGCAATCGATGACCAACCGGCCGACCATGGTCGAGACGGACATGGCCCGGTTCCGTCTCGCACTGGTCCAGACCCTGCAGGCGCTGGACTGCCACTTGCCCACGCCGGCCTGAGCGGCCTCAGCGAGGGGGCGCGCTTCCGGCCAGGACATGCCAGGAGCGCAACTCGCCTCCTCCGAGGTGGAACCGGATGACCTCGCGCATCATGCCGCGCAGCGCCTGCTGCCCGGCGGCATCCGGTGGCACGTCCCCGGCCAGTGCCGCCAGCCAGGCACCGCGCAGGGCACCGCCGGCCGTGGGCTGGCAACGCTGGGGGCCCTGTTCGACGCGATACCGATAGGACAGCTCCGGCTCCAGCGGCAGACCGGTCTCCGCCTCATGCCCGAGCACCAGCGCATAGCCGAGCGCGGCCAGCAGATCGCGTTCGAACCGGCGCAAGGTCCACGCCGCCGGCTCGCCAGCGGCCAACCGCGACAGCGCGAGGGCGTAGGTATCGAACACGCCCGTGTGGGGGTCCTGGCGACCGGTCAGGCGAACCAGCAGCTCATTGAGATAGAGGCCGGCGATCCCGGCGTCGGCTGCCAGCCGCTGCACTGCACCTGACGGCTCGGCCGATCGCAGCGTGGCGAGTTCGCCACGCAGCAGCAGGTCCATCGCGAGCAGTTGGAACGGCTCCAGCGAGGCCCGCAGCGCGCGGCCACGCTCGCTGCGCACGCCACGTGCGATCACGCCGATCCGGCCATGGTCGCGGGTCAGGCATTCAAGCAGCAGCGAGGTCTCCCGATAAGGCCGGGCATGCAGCACGAAGGCCGGCTGCTGGTCGATCCGCACGATCGCCTCAGTCGGTGTAGCCGAGGCGCTTGAGCATGCCCTCGTCGTCCACCCAACCCTCGCGGACCTTGACCCACAGCTTGAGGAATACCTTGCGCTCGAACATTTTTTCCATGTGCCGGCGCGCGGCACTGCCGATCGCCTTGAGCTGGGCGCCGCCCTGCCCGATCACGATCGCCTTTTGGCCCTCGCGTTCGACCCAGATCACCGCATGAATCTCCGCCACGCCGTCGGGTCGATCCTCGAACCGCTCGATCTCCACCGTGGTGGCATAGGGAAGCTCCTGGTCCAACCGCAGCATCAGCTGCTCGCGCACCATCTCGGCGGCCAGAAAGCGTTCGCTGCGATCGGTGACCTCGTCTTCGCCGTAGACCGGCGGCTGTACCGGCAGGCGTGCGAGCAATGCGCGCTCGAGCTCGGGCAAACCCTTGCGCTTGAGCGCGCTGACGTAGTGGATCTCGTCGAAGGCGTGGGTTTCGGCGAGTTTGGCCACGAACGGCAGCAACACGGCCTTGTCCTTGCTCAGGTCGACCTTGTTGATCACCAGCAGACGCGGCACGGCCTGCTCGACAAGCGCGGCATAGACCGCCTCGTCCTCGTCGGTCCAGCGCGCAGCCTCGATCACCTGAACCGCGACATCGACATCGCTGATGGCCGAGCGCGCGGCACGGTTGAGGCTGCGGTTCATGGCTCGCTTGGCGCCCCGGTGCAGGCCCGGGGTATCGACGTAGAGGATCTGCCCCGCTTCGGTGGTGTTGATGCCGAGGATGCGATGGCGCGTGGTCTGCGGACGCGGACTGACAATGGACAGGCGAAAGCCGATCAGCGCGTTGAGCAAGGTGGACTTGCCCACGTTGGGGCGGCCGGCGAGGGCCACCAGGCCGCAACGGTAGTCCTCGTGCGGGAGCTCGCGGGGAGCCTGGTCGAAATCGGGCAGGTCGATGGGGGTGTTCATGGTCTTCGTTCTATCGGGGATATGGCGCCAGCATCGCGCCGCGGAGGCTTCGGCGCCAGCGAAAGGTCAGTCTTTCGACGCTTCCAGCAGGCGGGACAGCACCGACTCGGCGGCCTCCTGCTCGGCAGCACGGCGGCTCGAACCCGTGGCGGCGGCTTCCACCACCAGCGGTTCGCTGACCATGCAACGCACGTCGAACTGCTTGGCATGATCGTCACCGTGGCTGGCGACCAGCTCGTAGCGCGGCAGCGGCAGCCCAAGGGCCTGCAAGTGCTCCTGCAGCCGGGTCTTGGCATCCTTGGACGAGCGTGGCAGCGCTGCGATACGGTCGGAGAACAGTTGCTGCACGACCCCGCGACAAGCATCGAATCCGCCGTCGAGGTACACCGCCGCGATCAGCGCCTCGAATGCGTCGGCAAGGATCGACTCGCGACGGAAGCCGCCGCTCTTCAACTCACCGGGACCAAGCCGAAGTCGATCACCCAACTCGAGTTCGCGCGCGATCACCGCCAAGGCCTGGCCGTTCACCAGCTGCGCGCGAAGACGGGAAAGCTCACCCTCGCTGGCATTGGGGTGGGCTTCGTAGAGCATCTCGGCAACGATCGCCCCAAGAAAGGCATCGCCGAGGAATTCAAGCCTCTCGTTGTTCGGCCGGCCGACGCTGCGATGGGTGAGCGCCAGGTCGACCAGCGACAGATCGCGGAAACGATAATCGAGCGCCAAGAATCACTCGCCCAGGGTGCCGGGAAGCTGCACGCTGTTGTCGAAATGCAGCAGGAAGTCGATGTTGGCGATGAAGGGGATCTGCTTGTCGTAGCTGACGGTCAGCGTGTAGGCGCCGTTGTTGCGCGTGACATTGATGTCGTTCGGACCGACGGTGGCGTCGTCGACGTACTGAAAGTCCAGCTTGCGCAGCAGGTCCTGCCGTACCGCCTCGACCGAATGATCGCCGCCATCGGTTGCGATCTGGGACATCGCCTTCTTGACGCCCATGAACTCGATGTAGGACGGCACCAGCTTCATCGCCATGTAGCCGAAAAAGGCGGCAATGATCAGGATGAACAGGAACCCGATCATCGTGATGCCCGACTGCTTTGATTTCATAGTCCCCTCGCTATGCCGCAAAGCGGCGACCCTCGGTGATATGGATGGTGTCCAGCCGCCCCGTCGGCACGCGCTCGACCGCGCCGCAGATTCTGCACCCGGGAGCGACGATCGTCACGCGGAGTCCGTCCCGGAATCAGTGAATCAGCGTGCCGATGCGCTTCCAGTCGACGAAGCCGGTGTGCAGGCCGCGCCAGCTGAACCAGATCAGGAAGGCCTTGCCGGCCAGGTTCTTCTCCGGCAGGCAGCCCCACCAGCGGCTGTCCAGACTGTTCTCTCGATCGTCGCCCATCACCAGGTAGCATCCCTGGGGCACTTTCGACGGCACCAGCTCGTTGGGAATGGCGTTGGTAGACATGCGCGCCGGCATCCGCGCCACCAGATGGTTGACCGTCTTGCCGTCAGCCCCCGGCAGGTGCTCGGTCCAGATCGAGGCGCCGTAGTAAAGCAGCTCGGCGTCTTCCGCCCGCTGCGGATTGCCCACGTAGGGACCGAGCTCGTCCGACGGCACCGCCTTGCCGTTGATCACGATCTGGCTGTCCCGCACCTCGATCGTGTCGCCGGGCAGGCCAATCACCCGCTTGATCCAGTTCTGGCTCTGCACCGGCAGCGCGTCGGCCGGGCAGCGGTCACCGGGCCCCAGGCGCGGCGGACCGTTCTCGTCGCCGCCAACCCGGGTCAGCTTGCCGGAGGCGTCGCGGCACAGGTAGCCGGGAAACCGGAACACGACCACGTCGCCGCGCTTGGGCTCGCCGAGATCGAGGAACTTGGTATTGAACGCCGGCAGTCGCAGACCGTAGGCGAACTTGTTGACCAGGATGAAATCACCGACGTCCAGCGTAGGCATCATCGAGCCGGACGGGATGCGGAACGGCTCGGCGACGAACGAGCGCAACAGCAGCACCACGAACACCACCGGAAACAGCGAGCGGGCCCAATCCACCGGCACCGGATCGCGGTACTCTGCGCCGGCCGCGTCCAACCGCGCCTTGCGACGTCGATACAGCAGCAGACGATCCAGCCCCCACACCACGCCGAACAGCACGGTCAGCCCGAGCAGGATGGCGGAAAAATCGAAATCCATGTGTTGCTCCGTCAGCGGAAAACGCTCGGCCCGCCCCGACGATCATACCGGCGGGCCACCACCCTCGATCCTTACTTGTCGACCTTCAGCACCGCCAGGAAGGCCTCCTGCGGAATCTCCACCCGGCCGACCTGCTTCATGCGCTTCTTGCCTTCCTTCTGCTTTTCCAGAAGCTTCTTCTTGCGGCTCACGTCGCCGCCGTAGCACTTGGCAAGCACGTTCTTGCGCAGCGCCTTGACGGTGGATCGCGCGATGATCTGCGCGCCGATCGCCGCCTGGATCGCCACGTCGAACTGCTGCCGTGGAATCAGGTCTTTCATGCGCTCGACCAGCTCGCGACCGCGGCGTTCGGCGTGGACGCGATGCACGATCAGGCTGAGCGCATCGACGCGGTCGCCGTTGATCAGCACGTCGGTGCGCACGAACGGGCCGGCCTCGAAGCGGTCGAAGTGGTAGTCCATCGAGGCATAGCCGCGCGACACCGACTTGAGCCGGTCGAAGAAGTCGAGCACCACCTCGGCCAGCGGGATCTCGTAGGTGATCTGCACCTGGGTGGCGAGGTACTGGATCGAGCGCTGCACGCCGCGCTTCTCCTCGCACAGGGTGATGATGTTGCCGATGTAGTCCTGCGGCGTGAGGATGCTGGCCACCACGATCGGCTCGCGGATCTCGTCGATCTGCGGCACCGGCGGCAGTTTCGCCGGGTTGTCCAGCGACATCACGGTGCCATCGGTCTTGAGGACCTCGTAGACCACGGTCGGCGCGGTGGTGATCAGGTCCAGGTCGTACTCGCGCTCCAGCCGCTCCTGCACGATCTCCATGTGCAGCATGCCGAGGAAGCCACAGCGGAAGCCGAAGCCCATCGCCTCGGACGATTCCGGTTCGAAGAACAGCGCCGCGTCGTTGAGGCGCAACTTGTCCAGCGCTTCGCGCAGCGCCGGGTAGTCGTCGGCCGAGACCGGGAACAGGCCGGCGAACACGCGCGGCTGCATGGTCTGGAAGCCCGGCAGGGGCTTCTCGGCCGGCTTGCCGGCCAGGGTCAGCGTGTCGCCGACCGGGGCGCCGTGCACATCCTTGATCGAGGCGGTGATCCAGCCCACCTCGCCCGCGCCGAGCTTCGCCAGCTTCTTGCGCTTGGGCGTGAACACGCCCAGCTCGCCCACCTCGTGCGTGCGTCCGGTGGACATCACCAGCAGCTTGTCGCCGGGCTTGATCTCGCCCTGCATCACGCGCACCAGCGATACCACGCCAAGGTAGTTGTCGAACCAGGAGTCGATGATCAGCGCCTGCAGCTTGTCGGTGTCGCGCGGCTTCGGCGGCGGGATCCGGTGGATGATCGCCTCCAGTACCTCGATGACGTTCTGGCCGGTCTTGGCGCTGACCGGGATCGCGTCCGACGCGTCCAGCCCGATCACCGCCTCGATCTCGCCCTTGGCCTTTTCGATGTCGGCCGTGGGCAGGTCGATCTTGTTGAGGACGGGAATGACCTCCAGCCCCTGCTCGATCGCGGTGTAGCAGTTGGCCACCGACTGCGCTTCCACGCCCTGGGCCGCGTCCACCACCAGCAACGCGCCCTCGCAGGCGGACAACGAGCGGCTGACCTCGTAGCTGAAGTCGACGTGGCCGGGGGTGTCGATGAAGTTGAGCTGGTAGGTCTTGCCGTCGCGCGCCTTGTACGGCAGCGACACCGACTGCGCCTTGATGGTAATGCCGCGCTCGCGCTCGATCGGATTGTTGTCGAGCACCTGCGCTTCCATCTCGCGCTCGGAGAGGCCGCCGCAGAGCTGGATGATGCGGTCGGCGAGCGTGGACTTGCCGTGGTCGATGTGCGCGATGATGGAGAAATTGCGGATCAGTTCCATGGGCTACGCTGTCAGCTTGCACCGCGACGGGAGGGCCGTGGCGGCGTGCCTCCGGGCTGGCGGCACGAACCCGGCATTATCGCATGGAACGCCCCTTTCCCACCGCCCCGGGGCCAAGGGTGGCCCCGGGGTGTCCAACAGCTACTTGTCCTGGGGCACAGTGATGCCGATGAAGCCGCTCCGGCCGTCGTGACGCACCAGCAGCAGTACCGTGCTGCCGGCCTTGACGTCCCGGGTCGCGGACTTGAAGTCGGCCACGCTGCCGATCGCCTTCTGGTCGACCCGCAGGATCACATCTCCCGGACGCAGCCCTGCCTGCGCGGCCGCCTCACCGCTGATATCGGTGATCTGCACGCCCTCGCCAGGACGCAGACCCATCTGTTTGCGGTCATCCGCATCGATCGATCCCACCGTAAGTCCGAGCGCCTTGGCTCCGGTCATGCTGGGGACCGGGTTGCCGGCCGAGGACACCGCGTCCGGATCACGGGGAGCTGAACCAACCGTCACTTCCAGCGTCCTGTGCTTGCCATCACGCAGGATCTCCATCGGTACCCGGGTGCCCGGCTTGGTCAGACCCACCAACGGTGGCAGATCGCCCGGCTGGTCGATCTCCTGTCCGTTGTACTTGAGGATGATGTCGCCGGGCTCGATACCGGCCTTCTCCGCCCCGCTGTCGGGGCTGACCTGGGTCACCGCCGCACCGGCCCCGCGGTCGAGCTTGTAGACCTTGACCATGTCGTCGCTGATGCCCTGCACCATCACGCCGAGCTGGCCGCGGGTAACGAAGCCCTTGGTCTTGAGCTGCTCCACCGCGTTCATCGCCACGTCGATCGGGATCGAGAATGCCACGCCCTGGTAGCCGCCGGTGTTGGAGTAGATCTGCGAGTTGATGCCGACCACCTGACCCTGCAGGTTGAACAGCGGACCGCCGGAGTTGCCACGATTGATCGGCACGTCGGTCTGGATGAACGAGGTGTACGGCTGGTCGCCACTGCCCAGGTTGCGACCGATCGCGCTGACGATGCCCTGGGTCACGGTGTAGTCGAAGCCGAACGGCGAGCCGATCGCCAGCACCCACTGGCCGGGCCTGAGCGACTGCGACTCGCCGATATGGACCGTCGGCAGCTTGCCCGGGACGCTCACCTTGAGCAAAGCGATGTCGTACTGCGGATCGGTCCCCACCACCTTGGCCGTCAGCGTGCGTCGATCCTGCAGGCGGACCGTGACTTCGTCGGCGTGATCCACCACGTGGTTGTTGGTCAGAATGTAGCCGTCGCTGGAAATGATGAATCCGGAGCCCAGCGAGATGTGCTTCTGATCCTCGGGCGACGGCATCATGGGCATGCCGAAGAACCGGCGCAGGATCTCCGCCTGATCATCGCCTCCGGCGCCGTTGCCGGTGATCCGCGGCTGGCTGCGACCGTTGTACTTGGCCTCGACGTGAACCACCGCCGGGGCGTTCTGCTGGACGATTCCGGTGAAATCGGGCAACGCGGCCGCAGCCGCCGCAGGGGCAGCCACCTGGGCCTGCACGCCACCGGCGGCGGCCAGACCGATAAGGACACTGCAAGCAAGCAGGCGCAGGGTGGGACGACTCATGATCTCCTCCTGTGGGACTAAATCAGGCAAACGGCGACCGACGACGCGTCGCAGACGCATCGGACCGGGGGTCGGGGAAGGGAATAAGCGCCGCGGCTCAGCCGCGCGGCGCTTCGTCACTGGGCCGTAGCGGCCTCGCGCACGGGGCGCCGGGCCGACTGACGGGCCATACCGGGATCGACCAGCAGCAGATAGCTGCCATCGGCAGCCGGCAGCGTGGCCTTTACCCGGTACGGGGAGATGGACTGCTCATACGGGGAAATCGAGTCGCCCTGCGGGTAGGACGCCATCTGCGTCATGCGCATCGGATTGCTGTTGCTGAGCCAGCGCGGTACGGCCGCAGGTGCGGGCAACGCCGATGGCGCGGGGCTTGCCGCTTGTCCCGGCGCATTCGACTGGGCAACGGAAGCCGGCCCCGGGGCACTGCTGGCGACCGGACCGGTCGGACGCGCTGCCATCAGCGCCACCACCGCCACACCTGCGGCAATGGCGCCACCTGCCGATAGACGGAGCCAGCGGTGGCGCCGCGCACGAGGCATGGCGGAAGAGGCCGAATCGCCCTCGATCGCATGCATCACCCGGTCGGCAAACGAGGCCGTCGCCAATGCCGGCAGCTCGCGACGCAGGCTGGCTGAAGCCAGGTGGAAACGCTCCCAGCGCACCAGCAGGGCTCGATCGTGGTCGAGCCCGCGAAGCAGGAACCGAAGCTCCTCGCCAGTCAGCTCGCCGTCCATGCCGGCAGAAAGTTGTTCGGGTTGATGATTCATGCCTGATCCTCTCGATCGGACAACAGCGGACGCAACTTAAAGTCGATGGCTTCCCGCGCACGGAAAATGCGGGAACGCACAGTACCGATGGGGCACTGCATCGCCTCGGCGATCTCTTCGTAGCTCAGACCATCCACCTCTCGCAGCGTGATTGCAGTCCGCAGCTCTTCGGGCAGGGCTTGGACCGCGGCGAACACGGTTTGTTCCACCTGCTGACGCATCATTTCGCGCTCGGGCGTCGCGGTCTCCTGCATGCGGTCGGAGCCCGGCACGAAGACGGCGTCTTCCGCGTCGATATCATCGGCCGGCGGACGCCGCCCCTGCGCCACCAGGTGGTTTTTGGCGGTGTTGACGGCGATCTTGTACATCCACGTGTAGAAGGCGCTGTCCCCGCGGAACGACCCGATCGCCCGCCAGGCGCGGACAAACGCATCCTGGGCGATATCCTCGGCCTCGGCGTGATTGTTCGCATAGCGGGAAACAAGCCCGATGATCTTGTGCTGGTACTTCCGCACCAGCAGGTCGAACGCCCGCTTGTCCCCTTTCTGGACGCGTTCGACCAGCGCCCGGTCCAGCTCGTTTTCGCCCATCCGGGCCGTCTCCTTGATTACTGTCGCCACGAATACCGGATTCTCGACGGGAGGATGGAGGCGGTCAGACAAGTCGCGACGCCGCAAGTTCACCCCGCCCCTTCAGGTTGGGATGGACCCGGCCCGGCTCAAGCCGCCACCGCCCCACCCGACTCCACCAGGCGCTGGCGCTCCGCCAGAAGCCGCTCGAAGCTGGACTGCGGCAAGGGTCGGCAGAACAGATAACCCTGCAGCTCGTCACACTGATTGGCCCGCAAGAACTCGAAGTGCTGCTCGATTTCCACGCCCTCCGCGACAACCCCGCGCTTGAGTCGATGGGCCATCTCGATGGTGGCGCGAACGATGGCCTCGTCGTCCGGATCGATGCCGATGTTGCGCACGAAGCTCTGGTCGATCTTGATGCGGTCGGCCGGCAATCGCCGCAGATAGTCCAGCGACGCCGCGCCGGTGCCGAAATCATCGATGGCGATCCGGCACCCGAGTTCGTGAAGGCCCTCGAGGTTCTCGACCAGGTTCGGCACTTCCTTGATCGAGATGCTCTCGGTCACCTCCAGCTCCAACAGCTCGGGATCGAGCCCGGTCTCGCCCAGCACCCCCGCAACCACCTCGAGAAGATTCCGCTCCATCAGCTGCACCGCCGACAGGTTCACCCCGAGTCGCAGGCGCAGGCCATACGCCTGCTCCCAGGCGTGCGCCTGGGCACAGGCCGTGCGCAGGACCCATTCGCCGATCGACACGATCAGGCCCGATTCCTCCGCCAGCGGGATAAAGACGCCGGGGCTGATACCCCCGAGCTCGGGATGCTCCCAGCGCACCAGCGCCTCCATGCCCACGATATCCTCGGTGCCTGCATCCACCTGCGGCTGGTAGAACACGCGCAGCTCGCCGTTGCGTTCGGCGTGGCGTAGCCGCGATATCAGGGCCACGTCCTGCTGCTGAGCCTGGTCCTGGCTCATCTCGTAGATCTGGAAATTGTTTCGTCCCAGATGCTTGGCCGCGTACATCGCCTCGTCGGCGTGCCTGAGCAAGGTGTCGGCATCGGCAGCGTCATCCGGGAAGAAACTCACGCCGATCGAGGCGGTGACCTGCAACTCCTCGCCACCGTCGAGGTGCAGGGGGGCCTCCATCACCTGCACGATCTTCTCTGCCACGCGCAGAACATCGTCGCTCTTGATGATGTGCCGGAGCACGACTGTGAACTCGTCTCCCGCATAGCGCGCCACCGTATCGGAAGCGCGAATCGAGCTGCTGAGCCGCTGGGTCACCACGCGCAGGACCTGATCGCCAGCGGCATGCCCAAGGGTGTCGTTGATCCCCTTGAAATTGTCCAGGTCGAGGAACAACACCGCAAAGCACTCGCCCGTGCGGTGGGCCTCCCGCAGAATCGTTTCCAGGCGGTCGTTGAACAACAAGCGGTTGGGTAGGCCGGTAAGCGCGTCGAGCAGTCCCTCGGCTCGCCCCTGTTCGCGCGTGCGCACCAACTCGATCGACTGGGCAAAGCGCGCAGCGGCGCAGTGCAGGACGGGCTCCACGATCTCCGCGCGCCCCAGACTCCGGTGGCGTCCGACCAGCAGCGCACCGATGACGCTGCGACGCTCGTCGAGCAGTGGCAGCCCGGCAAATCCCTCCAGCTGGAGCAGCTGCAGCAGCGGATCGTATTCGGCCAGTCGGCGGCCATCCTCGGCGTGAAACATGCTCTTGCCGCCGAGCACACGCCGCAGTGAGACCTGCTCCTGCGGCGACGGCCAGGGCACGTCGTCGCCTTCCCAGTGCTGCAGTAGCCGTATCGGCGTGGCGCTGTCCTCGGGACGCGCCGACCACAGCGCCAGGTAGTCAAGAGAGAGCTCATCGACCAGCAGCCGGGCCGTGGACGCATGCGGGTCCACCCCTCCGCCGGACTGGACGATGCGCGACAGGAGTGCCAGCGCCGCCTCGCCGCGGGCTTCGGCCCGATCGCTGCGAAACGCGATGGCGACGGCATCGCGTCCGCGATGCCTCACGCGCCGTGCATTCGCCTGCCCCGTGTCGGTACCGTGCCGGGTTCTACGCTGGCACGGATACCAGTGGCGATCGGCCTCCCCGAGCACCTGCTCGAGTTCGACACCCTCGAACGCCAGGAGCTGGCCGAGCGGCTTGCCGAGCAGATCGGTCACGGCAAGCAGCGAGTGCCGGAGCAAGGCAGCGTTGAGATCGAGCACGCGGTCGCCGGCCGGGTCCACGATCACCCATTCGGCGTCACCATCCTCGTCATCGAAGGCAAAGCGGTAAGCGAGCGTCTCCTCCGGCGCCGGGCGCAGCGGCTCTGCAGGGGCCGATACGCCAGCCGACTGGCGCATGAGGACCCGTTGCCACCGGGCCACCAGGTCACGTTCGATATTGGTGCTGTCGAGCCAGTCGGCCACCGACTCGGGCAGCAGCGCCGGACCGATCTTGCAGTCCGGCGCGAACACCGCCAGCATCGGCGCGGCGCGGCAGCTTTCCATCGCGCGGAGCTGCTCGCAGCAGGCGCGGGATGCACGACCGTCCCCTTCGAACGCCAGAACGACCAGCGAGACAGGCCCGCGACCAGCCAGCAGGATGGCCGCATGGGCGGCATCGCGAGCGCTCAGGATGCGATCGTGGTCCTCGCGATCGAGGACGTCGAACAGCCGCCGCCGCAGTTCGCGGTGCGATGCAACCACCAGCATGTCGTTCGCGGCGGCCAAATCAGACCACCCAACGACCATCGCGCAGCCGTGGACGGACAGGCAGGTCGGCCTCGCCCCCGATCCGCACGATCGCCTCGCCAAGGTGCTCGACCAGCGCCGCCGGCGGATCGAGCAGCACCACCCGCCGCAAGTGACCACTGGGGGCGCGTGCCAGCTGTCGCAGCAAGGTCGCATCCATCGCCGAGAGCGGAAGTTCGATGCCCGATATCAGGTATACGCCGAAATGCATGCTCTGCTGCATGTAGCGCAGGGCATTGCCGAGCCGCTGACACCCCGGCACCTTCGAGTGAGCCTCACGCAGGCTGCCCAACCCGACGTCCGGCTGCCACAGGTAGACCGCCTGCCCGGTATGCCGGGCGATCGCCCGGAAGTCCTGCACCAGGGCCGCCATGTCCCCGCCCTCGAGCGCAATCAGTCCTCCCGGTGCCGAGAGGATGCGCTCGAAGAGCTCGATGCCCGCCTTGGGCGGACTGGAGGCCATCATGGTTTGCATACAGCGCGGTACGTT
The DNA here is from genome assembly GCF_000334915.1 of Dyella ginsengisoli LA-4. Taxonomy (GTDB): domain Bacteria; phylum Pseudomonadota; class Gammaproteobacteria; order Xanthomonadales; family Rhodanobacteraceae; genus Dyella_A; species Dyella_A ginsengisoli_A. Next base: position 151,601 of record NZ_AMSF01000016.1, read on the forward strand.
TGCGCACTGCAGGGCAATTGGCAATAGCCGACGTGACGCGGTTGGCGCGGGGCGCCACCGGTGCTCCCCGGAACGGCTGCAGCAATCTCGCAATCGACCCTCCGGGAGGGTATGGTTTGGCTCCCCTCCCTCGGCACCTCATGCCCATGTTCGAAGGATTGCGATTCAACCACTGGAAAACCGGCGTGGACGACAACGGCGTCGTCACGCTCTCGCTGGACAGGGCTGGCAGCAGCGCCAACGCCATCTCGCGGGCGGTGCTTGACGAACTGGAACAGATCGTCGAGCGCCTGGCCATCGAGAAGCCGGCCGGCGTGATCATCCACTCGGCAAAGGCCTCCGGGTTCGCCGTAGGCGCGGATATCCGGGAATTCGTGAACTACGCCGCACAGGGCACGGTGCGGGAAAACATCGAGCACGGACAGCGGGTATTCGAACAGCTGGCGCGCCTGCCCTGTCCGACGGTCGCCGCCATCCATGGAGCCTGCATGGGGGGCGGCACAGAACTGGCGCTGGCCTGTCGCCAGCGCATCACCGCCGACGAGGACACGACACGGATTGGCCTGCCGGAGGTGATGCTGGGGATCCATCCCGGCTGGGGAGGCTCGGCAAGGCTGCCCCGCCTGATCGGCGCCACCGACGCATTGCCGGTCATGCTCACCGGCAAGCCGCTGTCTGCAAGGCGCGCGCTCGCGCTCGGAGTAGTCGACCGGATCGCACCGGCAAGCGAACTCCTGGCTGAAGCACGCACCCTGCTCCGGCGCCCGCAGCAGCGTCCGCTCTCGCGACGAGCGAAGGCCTGGGCGACCAACCTGTGGCCGGTGCGCCAGGTGTTGGCGCCGATGGTGGTCAAGCAGACTGCCGCCAAGGTACGCCGCGAGCACTACCCGGCGCCGTTCGCCCTCATCGAGGTGTGGCGTCGCGGCAGCGGCTCGATCCAGCAACGGCTGAGGCTGGAGGCGCGCTCGGTGGCAAAGCTGGCCGACACGCCCACGGCCCACAACCTGATCCGCATCTTCTTTCTGCAGGAGCGCCTCAAGCATCAGGGTTCCGACATCGAGCATGGCATCGAACATGTCCACGTGGTGGGCGCGGGCGTCATGGGCGGCGACATCGCCGCCTGGTGCGCGCTCAAGGGCTTCCAGGTGACCCTGCAGGACCGCGAGATCAAATACGTGCAGCCGGCACTGGAGCGGGCGCGCAAGCTGTATGAGAAGAAACTCAAGACGCAGGAAAAGATCGAGTCTGCCGTGCGACGCCTGCGCGCAGATATCGAAGGCAAAGGCGTAGCCGAAGCCGATCTGGCGATCGAAGCGATCTTCGAGAACGCAGAAGCCAAACGGGCGCTGTATGCGGTGATCGAGCCACAGTTCCAGGCCAGTGAAATCCTCGCCAGCAACACCTCGAGCATCCCCCTGGACGAGCTGAGCACCTCGCTGGCGCACCCCCAGCGCTTCCTGGGCCTGCACTTCTTCAACCCGGTGGCACAGATGCCACTGGTCGAAGTGGTGCGACACGAGGGGCTCGATGCCGACGTGGAGAAGCGCGCACTTGCCTTCTGCAAGGCTCTGGGCAAGCTGCCGGTCGCGGTGAAGGGCACGCCAGGCTTCCTGGTCAACCGCATCCTCATGCCCTATCTGCTCGAGTCGCTGCGCCTTTACAGCGAGGGCGTGCCGGGACCGGTGCTTGACCGCGAGGCGAAGAAATTCGGCATGCCGATGGGCCCGATCGAACTGGCCGACACAGTCGGTCTGGATGTGTGCGCCTCGGTGGGCAAGGAACTCGCCCCGTTCCTCGGTCTCGAACTGCCTCCGGGGATCGAAGATCGCCTCGAAGCCGGGAAACGCGGCAAGAAGGACGGCGCCGGCCTCTACATCTGGGAAGACGGCAAACCGAAGAAACCCGAAGTCGACCCGGACTACACTCCGGCCGCCGATCTGCAGGATCGCATGATCCTGCCCATGGTGAACGAAGCGGTCGCCTGTCTTGCCGAGGGAGTGGTCGACGACGCGGACCTGCTCGATGCGGGCGTTATCTTCGGCACAGGCTTCGCACCGTTTCGCGGCGGCCCGATTACCTACGCGCGCTGCGAGGGGGCCGAGGCGATCAAGGGGCGCCTGGAAAAACTGGCAAGGGTCCACGGCATCCGCTTCGCGCCAAAGACGGGCTGGGACCTGCCTGCGCTGCGCGCGTCACCCGGGCTCGACGCCGGCTGAGCCGTTCCAGAGCGGGCACCGGCACGCTGCCGCCGGCGCCCCGCGTTACCAGACCAGGTCGTCTGGCACGCCGTCGCTGGACGAGTCCGCGGCGTCCGGGTCGACGACCAGAGCCAGAGCGTCCGGATCGACAGCCCTCACCTGATCGGCCACGGCGCGACTGACCAGGATGTAGCGCCCGGAGAACTGGATCACCCCCAGCTCGCCCGCGTTCAGTGCCAGCAACTGGCCCGCGTCGACGTAGACGCGACGGATCTTGCCGCCGTACTCGAAGTGGCGGGCCTGATCAGCCTCCGGCTTGTTCAGCGCCTGCCCCTCCAGGAGCTTCTGAACCTGGTTCCGGCGCTCGCGCTTGACACGCGCCCGCTCGGCCGCCTCCTGCTCCGCCTTGCGTCGCTCGGCGGCTTCGGCCTGCGCCCGGATGGCGTACGCCTTGGCCAGATCGATCTCGCTACTGTCGGCACGACGCCCGCCGTCGCGCCGACCGGTTTTGGCCGGCTTCGGCCTGGCCCCGGGCGGCGCGGCCCGACGCTCATCCCTGACCTGTTTGACGATGCCGCTCTTCAGCAGCTGGTCGCGCAAGGAGTCGCCCATGCTTCGATTCGTCTCCGTGATAATTCAGTAGTGCGGCGGCGGCGGCTCGTCTCGAGCGTCACTGCCAGCCCCGATCCGCACCGAAGCCAACTCGGTACGGAGGTCACGCACGATGCGCTCGAGTGCGGCAATCCGCAGTGCCTGTTCGGCGTCGGCGGTACCCAGCGCATGCACCGTGTCGTCGATGAAAGTCAGCCTGACCTCCAGTTCGGTCAGCCGCTGCTCGAGATCGGGACGGTCTGAAGCCATGCGGATCAGCCCCTGCTCAAACTACGGCCGCGGCCGATACCGTAATAGGCCAGCCCCGCCTCCTCTACCGCTGACGGAGCGTAGAGGTTGCGCCCATCAAAGATCACCGGGGTGCCCAGCGTCGCCTTGATACGGTCGAAATCGGGACTGCGGAAGGCCTTCCACTCGGTGACGATCGCCAGCGCATCGGCTCCGTCGAGCGCGTCGTACGGGTGCTCGCACAGCACCAGGTCGTCGCGATCGCCGTAAATGCGCCGGGTTTCGTCCGCAGCCTCCGGATCAAAGGCGCGCACGCGGACACCTGTCTCCCAGAGCATCTCCATGAGGCGTCGACTGGAAGCCTCGCGCATGTCATCGGTATTCGGCTTGAACGCCAGACCCCATAGCGCCACGGTCCTGCCGGCCAGCTGGCCATTGAAATGACGGTGGATCAGCTCGAACAGCTTTTCCTTCTGGTTCCGGTTGACCTGCTCCACGGCACCCAGCAGCCGCGCCTCGTAGCCATGGACCCGGGCGGTACGCTCCAGTGCCTGGACATCCTTGGGAAAACAGGAACCGCCATAGCCTGCCCCCGGGTAGATGAAGTGATAGCCGATGCGCGGATCCGAACCGATACCCTGCCGCACCAACTCCACGTCTGCGCCCACCCGCTCGGCGATATTGGCGATTTCGTTCATGAAGCTGATCTTGGTCGCCAGCATGGCGTTGGCCGCGTACTTGGTCAGTTCGGCCGAGCGGACGTCCATCAGCACGGTGCGGTCGTGGTTGCGATTGAACGGCGCGTAGAGCTTGCGCATCACCGCGACCGCCTTTTCACTGTCGCTGCCGAGCACAATACGATCCGGCCGGAGGCAGTCCTCGACAGCGTCGCCTTCCTTGAGGAACTCGGGGTTGGAGACCACATCGAACGGCACCTGCACGCCGCGCCTCGCGAGCTCTTCGGCGACCGCAGCGCGCACGCGGTCCGCGGTCCCCACCGGCACGGTGGACTTGTTGACGATCACCGCATAGCGATCGAGCCGGCGGCCAATCGTGCGAGCCACCGCCAGCACGTACTGAAGATCTGCGCTGCCATCCTCATCCGGCGGCGTGCCCACAGCGATGAAGATGATGTCACCGTGTTCGATGGCAGGATCCGCGTCCGTGGTGAACCCGAGACGCCCCTCCGCGAAGTTCCGGTGCACCAGTGGCTCCAGTCCCGGCTCGTATATCGGGATCTTCCCCTGCCTGAGACGGGACACCTTGCTCGCATCGACGTCGACGCAGACTACGTGATTGCCCATTTCCGCCAAGCACGCGCCGGTAACCAGACCTACGTATCCCGTGCCGAAGATGGTGACTTTCATCGAATGTCGTCTTTCCGCGGAAATCAGTCGCAAATTCTAGCAGCCCACGCCGCCGCTTCCCCATGAAAAAAGAGGGCGCGAATCGCTTCGCGCCCTCTTCCGGTTCAGCTCGGCGAAAGAACCTGGATCAGTTACCCGGGCCCGAGGCCTGACCTGCCGGGGTCGGACCGGTCTTCTCGAGCGTGACGTCGAAGATCAGCGTCTCGTTCGGCGGGAAGCCGTTACCCGGCTGCGCGCCGTAGGCCAGGCTCGACGGAATGAACAGCTTGTAGTGGGCGCCGGTCTGCATGAGCATCAGGCCCTCGCGGAAGCCGGGGATCACGCCAGCCAGCGGAATCGGCACCGAGGTCCCGCCCTTCGGTTCCGGATGGTCCGCCGAAGCATCGAACTTCTCGCCATTGACGAACGTGCCGGTATAGGCGATCTGCACCGTGTCGTTCGGGCCGGGGCGCGGGCCACTGCCGGCGGCAATCACCTCGTACTGCAGGCCGGAGGCCGTGGTCTTCACGCCCGGCTTGGTCTTGTTCTTGGCCAGGAACGCCTTGCCCTCGGACTCGTTCTGCGCGGCCACCTTCTCGTACTCGGCCTTCGCCTTGGCCTGCAGGTTGGCAATGAACGCCTGCTTGACCTGCTTGTACTCGTCCTCGCTCATCGTCGGCTTCTGGCCGGACAGCGCGGACTGCACGGCGCGTGCCACCGTGGCCGGATCGACCTCGTTACGCACCAGCGGCGGGAGCGAGCTGGCCAGGTCCCAACCCACCACGTAGCTGGCCTTGGTCTTGTCGACCTTGCCGGCCGCGGAGGACTTGGCTGCCTGCGCATGGGCGCCGGCGGTCATGCCCAGCGCCACGGCCAGAGCGGCCGCCGTGAGCGTGGGACGCAGAAAATGCTTCATTCGAGACTCCCTCATATGGAATATGCCGGCGGCGCCGGACAAGCCTCCGACCCGGAGACTGGCCGTTCATTGTGCGGCCGCCGCCAGCGCTTGGCAACGACGCGGGGCCTGCGACCCTTACCCCCGGAAAAGGTTCCCTGGCGCCCTCCCTCGGGCGGACGTGACAGGGGTCACGGCTTGGCGATCGTGTCCCGCAGGACCGCCTGCAGCCTGGCATGCACCTTGACCAGTCCCCGCCACAGCACCACCGCCAGGAGAACCCCCGCAGCCGCCAGCGACAGAGCGATACCGCGGGGCGGCAGGATGGTCGAGCCGAGCGCGCCCACCAGAACCGCCAGCGCGAACAATGTGGCCAGGGGAATCAGCCTGGCCAGCACGCCGCGGATGGCCCGAGTGTAGGCACCCGCGTGACGCTCCCGGATTCCCAGCTCGGCGAGCAACATGCCCAGCGCCTCTGCCTTGCGATAGACCGCGATCAGCAGCGGTAGCGACAGGAACAGCGCAGTCGCCCAGATCACCGTGTGCCGGGCGTCACGCGACAGACCCAGTTGCGAGAACCAGGCCCAGTTGTGGGCATTGACGTAAGCCCCCACCACGAACAGCGTCACCACGAGCATCACGTTCACCGCGATGTGCACGAGCAGGCGTCGCAGCATCGCGGCCACGGCGGCATTCTCATCGACCGGTCGCAGGTTTTCGAGCCAGCCGCTGTAGCTGGTGGCCAGCAGGCTGAGGGACGATGGCGCAACGCGTCGCAAGCCATCGACCAACCCGTCCGCCGAGCGGACCAGGTACGGCGACAGCGCCATGCAGATCACCGAGACGGCCACCGCGACCGGATAGATGAAGTTGCTGACCGCACCCAGCGACAGGCCCAGCGTCGCGATCACGAAGGAAAATTCGCCGATCTGCGCCATGCTGACGCCCGTGCGCACGGCGGTACGCGGGTCATGGCCAATCACGAACACGCCCAGACTGCAGGTCACCGTCTTGCCCACCATCACGACGGCGGCGATCAGCAACGCCGGCAGCGCATATTGCGCCAGCATGGCCGGATCGATCTTCAAGCCGATCGCCACGAAGAAGAGCGCCGCGAACATGTCGCGAAGCGGCTCGATCAGGTGCATCACCTGGCCCGCACTGCGCGCCTCGGCCACCACCGCGCCCATGAGGAATGCGCCGAGCGCCACGGAAAACCCCATCCAGGCGGCAAACAGGCTTGCCCCGAAACACAACCCCAGGGTGCTGACCAGCAGCACCTCGGACCGACCGAAGCCCGCCACGTAATCGACCAGCCGGGGCACCAGCAGCAGGCCGACGATCATCCCCGCCACGACGAAGAGTCCGAGATGGCCGATCAGCGTAAACGCCGTGGACGCCTCCACCGACCCGCCGATCGCCACGGCGGTGAGCATGGTCAGCAACACGATGGTCAGCATGTCCTCGGCGACCAGCAAACCGATGACCAGGCGCGCGAACGGGCGATCGCCCAGCCCCACTTCTGAAAGGGTCCGCGTCGCCACCATTGTGGACGACAGCGCGACGATGCCACCGAGGAACAAGGCATCGGTGCCACGCCAGCCAAAAGCCTCGCCCAGGCCGTAGCCGATCCAGAGCATCACCCCGACCTCGGCGACCGCGACGAGCAGGATGCCAAGCCCCACCTCACGCAGCTTGCGGATGCTGAACTCGAGACCGAGGGTGAACATCAGCAGCACGACGCCGAGATTGGAGATGTCGTCGATGGCGCGCGGATCAGCCACCAGTACGCCCGGGGTGTGGGGGCCGATGAGCACTCCGGCGAGGATGTATCCGAGCAGTACCGGCTGGCGCAGACGGTGAAACAGGATGGTCGTGGCACCAGCCACGATCATCACGATCGCCAAGTCGCGGATGAAGCCGATCTCGTGCATGCGCGGTCCCATGAGACGTGCACCCAGCTTAGTCGCTGGAGCCGACAGGCGGGTGCAATGGATGTCGAAGCGCTCCGCACGGGTCGGGTGAAAATTTTTCAAAATTTCGCTTGACGGAATCGCGAACCCTGCCTATTCTTTCGGGCTTCCAGCGGCGGGGCCATAGCTCAGCTGGGAGAGCGCCTGCATGGCATGCAGGAGGTCGGCGGTTCGATCCCGCCTGGCTCCACCAACTTATTAGTCCCCATCGTCTAGAGGCCTAGGACACCACCCTTTCACGGTGGCGACCGGGGTTCGAATCCCCGTGGGGACGCCAAGTTGGAGCCCGCCAGATCGCGAAAGCGATGGAAGTTTAGCTGTACCAAAATGTGGAGCGGTAGTTCAGTCGGTTAGAATGCTGGCCTGTCACGCCGGAGGTCGCGGGTTCGAGTCCCGTCCGCTCCGCCACTTACGAGAAGCCCGCCTTGTGCGGGTTTTTTGTTGCCCGCGATTCGTGCGGCGCGCACGCTCATGCCACCGGAGTCGGCGGCTCCAGCTCGCGCTCTAGCGTGCCAAGCGAGTGCCCCTGCTCGGCCAGATACTCCAGCCAGCGGGTCAGGAACCCATTCATCCGCAGACGGTGCTGCAGCACCGTGCGGGCCGGCGGAAACGGACCAAGCACCTGCCACAGGTGCCGTCCGGGATGGCAGTGCAGTGCCTCGGCCACATGCGCGTCCGTGTATACCCGCAGCTGCGCCGACGGCGTGCGCAGCCCGGTCTGTTCGTCGACCAGGTCGTAGGTCAGTTCCAGCTCGAGCGTGTACGGATGGCGTTCCAGCACCTGCAGGTGCACATCCAGACCGTCGTCGATGCTCGACACGTAGCGTCCGGGAGAGAGATCCCGGGGAGCAAAAAGTCGTGCAAGCCGATGATAGTTCTCGGCGTACAGCCCCATGAGGAACTCGAAGCGCCCGGGAAGCAGCGCGGTACGTCGATCCAGGACAACGCTCATACAGCCGGAAAGCTCCTCTGGAAATTCAGAACATGGTGCGCTCGATGCCGAAGCGCTCGAAGATCTTGCTGGCGATCTCCTCGATCGAAACATGCGTGGTATTGAGGCTGGGGATGGCCTCTCGACGCATGAGCTTCTCCGCCTGCGCCAACTCCCAGCGGCACTGCTCGATCGTGGCATAACGACTGTTGGCCCGACGCTGCTCGCGGATCTGCGCCAGACGCTGGGGGTCGATGGTGAGGCCGAACAGGCGGTCCCTGTAGGGGCGCAAGCGGGCTGGCAGCTCCAGCTTGTCCAGGTCGTCGTCCGTGAGCGGATAGTTGGCGGCACTCACCCCATAATGCAAGGCCATGTAGAGACAGGTCGGCGTCTTGCCCGAGCGGGACACGCCCACCAGGATCAGGTCGGCCTGGGCATAGTCGACGTCGATGCCGTCGTCGTGGGTGAGCGCATAGTTGGTCGCGTTGATGCGCGCCTCGTACTTGTCGAAGTCGACCAGCCCGTGCGAGCGGTTCACCGCCCCCGAGCGCTTCGCCCCCAATTCCACCTCCAGCGGGCCAATGAAGGGGGCAAACACATCCAGCATCAACGCTCCGCTGGTCGCCACGATATCGCACAAGGTTCGATCCGCCATGGTGTTGACCACGATCGGCCGCTGCCCCGTCTGCGCGTATCTCGTCTTGATGCGCAGTGCGGCTGCCTCGGCCTTTTTCGCGTCGTCCACGAACGGTAGGCGATGCTTGTCGAAGGCCATCCCCTCGAATTGCGCCAGGATGCTGTTGCCGATTGTCTCGGCAGTAATACCAGTTGAATCGGAAATGAAGAAAACAGTCCGCTGCATGATTCGATCCGAAAGAGGCTGTGTAGGGCGGTGGCTCACGTTAGCGCATGCCTGAGGCGCTGTGTTTCTTGATCCTCGGCTGACTGGTATGCAGGTGGAGCGGCGACGGATTGCATTGGTCTTCTTGTGCCATGCACCATCCGCAGCGGACAATACCAGTTCTTTGTGACCCGCTTTCGGCTGGTCGCACCGACCTACCCCACTTGAGTTCCGAGGAGATCCACCTTGAACGACCTGGTGCTTTGGCTTGACCAGCTTCGCATGACCGACCTGGGCAAGGTTGGTGGCAAGAATGCCTCGCTGGGCGAGATGATCGGCAACCTCAGCAAACTGGGTGTGTCGGTGCCGGGCGGTTTCGCCACCACGGCGGACGCCTTCCAGCAATACCTGGACAAGAGCGGTGTCGCGGCGCGCATCCGCGCCCGCCTGGAAGGCCTGGATGTGGAAGACGTCGATGCGTTGACCCGGGCCGGCAAAGAGATCCGCGAGTGGGTCACCGAAACGCCGCTGCCGGCCGACCTCGACCAGGCCATCCGCCGCGCCTACGCCAAGCTATGCAAGGACGCCGGCAGCGACGACATCGCGGTGGCCGTGCGCTCCTCCGCGACCGCCGAGGACCTGCCGGATGCCTCGTTCGCCGGCCAGCAGGAAACCTTCCTCAACGTCGTCGGCATCGAGGACGTCCTGCACAAGGTCAAGGAGGTGTTCGCCTCGCTCTACAACGACCGCGCCATCGCCTACCGCGTGCACCAGGGCTTCGCCCACGAGGACGTGTTCCTGTCCGCCGGCGTGCAGCTGATGGTGCGCTCGGACGTGGGAGCCTCCGGCGTGCTGTTCACGCTGGACACCGAGTCCGGCTTCCGCGACGTGGTGTTCGTCACCGGCTCCTACGGCCTCGGCGAGATGGTCGTGCAGGGTGCGGTCAACCCGGACGAATTCTACGTCTTCAAGCCCACGCTCAAGGCCGGCAAGCCCGCCCTGCTCCGCCGCAGCCTCGGCGCCAAGCAGCAGCGCATGGTGTATTCGGACCAGCCCGGCGAGCGCGTGCGGATCGAGGAAACCCCGGCCGAGCTGCGCAACCGCTTCTGCGTGACCGATGTCGACGTGCAGGAACTGGCCAAGCAGGCCCTCGTCATCGAGCAGCACTACGGCCGCCCGATGGACATCGAGTGGGCGAAGGACGGCAACACCGGCAAGCTCTACATCGTGCAGGCCCGCCCTGAAACGGTGAAGTCGCGCGCCCATGCCACCCAGCTCGAGCGCTTCCAGCTCCACGGCAAGGGCAAGGTGCTGGCCGAGGGCCGCGCGATCGGCCAGAAGATCGGCGCCGGCAAGGCCCGCCTGGTCAAGTCGCTGACGCAGATGAGCGAGTTCCAGGCCGGCGACGTGCTGGTCGCCGACATGACCGACCCGGACTGGGAGCCGATCATGAAGCGCGCCGCCGCGATCGTGACCAACCGCGGCGGCCGCACCTGCCACGCAGCGATCATCGCCCGCGAGCTGGGCGTGCCGGCGGTGGTGGGCACCGGCAACGCGCTGCAGTCGATCCCGGACGGCGCCGAAGTGACCGTGTCCTGCGCCGAGGGCGACACCGGCACGATCTACGAGGGCAAACTGCCGTTCGAGCGCATCACCGCCGACCTCGGCGCGATGCCCGAAGCCCCCCTGAAGATCATGATGAACGTGGCCAACCCGGAGCGCGCGTTCGACTTCGGCATGCTGCCGAACGCCGGCATCGGCCTGGCGCGGCTGGAGATGATCATCGCCAGCCACATCGGCGTGCATCCGAAGGCGCTGCTGGAATACAGCAAGCAGGACGCCGATACCAAGGCAAGGATCGATGAGCGGATGGCCGGCTACGCCGATCCGGTGTCGTTCTACGTCGACCGGCTGGGCGAAGGCATCGCCACCATCGCCGCCTCGGTCTACCCGAAGCCGGTCATCGTGCGCCTGTCCGACTTCAAGTCGAACGAGTACGCCGGCCTCGTCGGTGGCAGCCGCTACGAACCGCACGAAGAAAATCCGATGATCGGCTTCCGCGGTGCCAGCCGCTACGTCGACCCCAGCTTCGCCGAGGCCTTCGGGCTGGAGTGCAAGGCGGTCAAGCACGTGCGCGAAACCATGGGGCTGGACAACGTCTGGGTGATGATCCCGTTCGTGCGCACCCTGGCCGAAGGCCGCAAGGTGATCGAGGTGCTGGACGCCAACGGCCTCAAGCAGGGTGAGCACGGTCTGAAGGTCATCATGATGTGTGAGGTCCCCTCCAACGCCCTGCTGGCGGACGAGTTCCTCGAGATCTTCGACGGCTTCTCGATCGGTTCGAACGACCTGACCCAGCTCACCCTGGGCCTGGACCGCGATTCTTCGATCGTCGCCAGCCTGTTCGACGAGCGCGACCCGGCGGTAAAGAAGCTGCTGGCCATGGCGATCCAGACGGCACGTGCCAAGGGCAAGTACATCGGCATCTGCGGCCAGGGCCCGAGCGATCACCCCGACCTGGCCGAGTGGCTGATGGACCAGGGCATCGAATCGGTGTCGCTCAACCCCGACACGGTGGTCGATACCTGGCTGCGGCTGGCCAAGAAGAAGCGCGGCTAACCCGATCCGGAACATCGAAAAACAGGGCGGGGGCAACCCCGCCCTTTTTCTTTTTTTCCCGGCCATGACCGCGACGTCGTGCAGTGCAGCTTGCAGCCTTCCGGGCTCGCCCACTAGCGTCATACGCGCGTTTGACGCACGTGCATCGGGGCACGTTCCATCAGGTCACAGGGGCTCAACATGCGCACTACCGGGGGAAACCAGGCGGCAGAGACCCGGCGGCGACTGCTGGACGCCGCCGAGCACCTCTTCATCGACAGGGGCTACGAAGGCCTCTCGATGCGCCAGATCACCGCGCATGCCGGCACCAATCTGGCGGCCGTGAACTACCACTTCGGCAACAAGGACACCATGTTGCGCGAGCTGCTCTCCCAGCGGCTCGACCGGCTCAACGAGGAGCGCCTGCAGTTGCTTGATGCCTGTGAGGCCGCCGAGCAGTTGCCGGATTGCGAGACCATCCTGGGCATCCTCTTCGTGCCGGCCATGCAACTGGGGAGGGATCCCGACGCGGGGCCGGCCTTCCTGAGGCTGCTGGGCAGGGTCTACAGCGACGCCTCGCCGTTCATCCGCGACCATCTTCAGCAGCACTATCGGCCGATCTTCGGACGATTTTTCGATGCATTCGCACGTGCGCTGCCCCACGTGCCCCGCAGCGAGCTGGGCCTGCGGCTGCATTTCGCGCTCAAGTCACTCTCCGGGGTACTGGCGACTGACGACATGGACGAGCTCGTCGCCGAGCTGAGCATGGGCCAGTCGATCCCCGACACCGAACTGCTCGCCCGCCTGGTGGCGCTGGTCTCTCCAGCCCTCACCGCGCCCCTGGGTACCCCGGCGCAGGTGGAAAAGATCCACCGCCTGCAACAGCTCAGCCAGGTCCGGTCAATGGCGTGCAGTCGCAAACACACCCCTCCGGCCGCTCCTGCGGAAGCGTGACGCTTCGACTGAGCCGAAAATGAAAAAGCCCCGCATCGCTGCGGGGCCTTTCAATTGGCGGAGAGGGTGGGATTCGAACCCACGGTACGCTTACACGTACGCCTGATTTCGAGTCAGGTACATTCGACCACTCTGCCACCTCTCCAAAGGGGGCACGCGGTGGTTCGCGTGAGCCGGCAATGATACGCAGGCATGAGCGCCGTGACAACTGGGGATGCATCCGGCATGCTGCGCCGGTCAGCCACCGCCCGCCCCCATGATCGAATTCGGACACGGAACCCACGTCGGCCTGCGCCGCACGCGCAACGAGGACACCTACTACGCCGATCCTGACCTCGGGCTGTTCCTTGTTGCCGATGGTATGGGTGGGCACCAGCACGGCGAGGTCGCAGCCGCGCTTGCTCGCGATGCGGTGGTCGAGCAGATCCGCCGCGGGCAGCCTTTGCACGACGCGGTCCGACTTGCGGCGGAACAGCTGGAACAGCACGCGTATCGACGACGCGACACCCTGCCCATGGGAACGACACTGGCTGCTCTCCACCTGCACGATGAAGCCTATGACGTGGCCTGGGTCGGCGACAGCCGCATCTACCGGCTGGCCGGGGAGTTCCAGTTGATCAGCCACGACCACTCGCTGGTGCAGGAACTGGTCAACACCGGCCGGCTCGATCCGGAGCTCGCGGCGCGACATCCGCAGCGCAATGTGCTGACCCAGGCACTGGGCATCACCGCCGCCGGGCAACTGCACATAGGAGTCGCCGGCGGTCAGCAGCGCCCGGGCCACGCCTTCCTGCTATGCACCGACGGCCTGACCGATGGCCTCGACACCACGTCCCTGGCCGACCTGGTTCAACGGAGCGATCTGGCCGCGCAGGAATGCGTGGATCATCTGCTGCTGGCCGGTCTCGATGCGGGCGGCAACGACAACCTCACCGCGATCCTGATCCGCTTGCGCTAACCAGGTCAGACAGGAGTCACGGCTTCGCGGCGCCAGAGGCTGGTTCCCCCGGCGCTCTTGTCCAGGGCATCGAGCCGCTTTTCGTGCGCTGCCAGCTCGTCGGCCCCGGCCCGCAGCACCCGCGGGCGGCGCGAAAGCACCACTGGCGCCACCACTGCCGTCTGCTGTTCCTCGGATGCCTTCTCGAAACCCAGATCGAGCGCGACCTGACCCGAGGTCATGGCGATATAGACGTCCGCCAGCAACTGGCAGTCGATCAGGCCGCCGTGGAGCTCGCGGGCGGAGTTGTCCACGCCGAGACGCTTGCACAAGGCATCCAGGCTGTTGCGCTGGCCGGGATAGCGCTCGCGCGCCATCGCCAGGGTGTCGAGCACGGTGCATCGATCGCCGATCGTCCCGAGAGCGCCAGGGAGCCGCGCCAGCTCGGCATTCAGGAAGGCCAGGTCGAACACGGCGTTATGGATGATCAGTTCGGCGCCTTCGATGAAGGCCAGGAACTCCCCGGCCACATCGGCGAACCGCGGCTTGTCGAGCAGGAACTCGTCCTCGATGCCGGTGACCTGGCGCGCGCCCTCGTCTATCGCCCGATCCGGATTCAGATAGGTCTGGTAACGGCGCCCGGTCAGTCGACGCTCCACCATCTCCAGACAGGCGATCTCGATCAGCCGGTGTCCTTGACGCACCTCGAGGCCGGTCGTCTCGGTATCCAGCACAACCTGCCTCATGCGCGCCTCCTGTGCTGCTCGGCCTGCTCCCGTGCGGCTTCGTCGACACGCTCGTTCTCCGCATGCCCGTTGTGGCCACGCACCCAGTGCCAGCGAACCGTATGGCGGGCAGCGGCATCGGACAGACGCACCCAGAGATCCTGGTTCTTGACCGGCTTGCGGTCCGCGGTGCGCCAACCATTGGCGCGCCACTTCGGCACCCACTGCTCGATGCCCTGCATGACGTAGCGCGAATCGGTGGTCAGGTCGACGATACAGGGCCGGCTGAGAGCCTCCAGTGCAGCGATCGCGGCCATCAGCTCCATGCGATTGTTGGTGGTGTCCGGCTCGCCGTTGGCGAGCATGCGCTCCTTGCCCTTGGCACGCAGCAGCGCCGCCCAGCCACCCGGTCCCGGGTTCCCGAGGCAGGCACCATCGGTGAATGCTTCCACTTGCGTCAAAACGTTTCCTCTTGTTCTCGGATTGCTCAGGCGATGTTCCGCCGGGCACCGGGGGCCAGCCGCCCGTCCACCGGAGCACGAATCGGCCGCGGCACCAGCCGCAATGGCGCGGCTGCCCGCCGACGCTTGCGGGCCATCAGGACATACCCTCCGCCCAAGGCATCGCCGAGGGCGGCCGCGGCATCGGCCACCGGCCACACGGGCCCCAGTCGGCGCACGCACTCCACCTGCATGTCACGCCGCCGCAACCACTCACCCAGCTGCAACGGCATGTGGAGACGCAGGGCCTGTCGGCGCGCCCGCCAGGCCAGCCAGGGTAGCCAAAGGCTGAGGGGATGCAGCCCGCTGACGGCAAGCATTCCACCGGGCGCCAGTACCCTCAACGACTCGTCCAGCAAGGCCATCGGCGCAGCAGCCGCTTCCAGCGCATGCCTGAGGACAACCAGCTCGAACGCATCATCCAGAAATGGCAATGATTCGTCGCTTCGGCCGGCGATGTCGCCGCTGTAGCGCGTTCCGGCTACGGCGAGCCGGGTCCAGCAGGACAGCATCGGCACAGCCGGCAGCTGATCCTGTTCAATGGCCGATACCAGCAGGCCGTGATCGCCGCGACAACGCTGCAGGTCGGGAGTCAGTCCGCGCACCTCATCTTCCAGCAGGCGCCGCAAGGGTGCGCTGGCATAGATGTCAGGGAAGGCAGCGGACATGCGATGCACCTGTGGGCCGATCGGTCGCAGTGTAGCGGTTGACCGCCCTGACCGGCAGCTGCACGCGACGCGTGGAAGTTAACGCCCGACTAACGAGCCTCCCTCTGCTCCAAGGCTATAGTCGGCGGCCGGACTTTGCTGCCATCCGCTACGGAGGGCGCATACGCCCCGCCTGGAGAGAGCTTTGCACCTGATGGCGCTACCGGCCCTGGCCGACAACTACATCTGGCTGATGCATGACGACCAGGGACGCGCAGCGGTGGTCGACCCCGGCGACGCCGACGTCGTGGAAAAGGCCCTGGCCGAGCATGAGCTCTCCCTGCACGCCATCCTGCTGACCCACCACCACCAGGACCACATCGGCGGAGTGGCGCAGTTGCGGCAGTCCCATCCGGTGGAGATTCACGCACCGGGCGACCCACGAATCGATCACGTCAACCAGCGGGTCGCCGATGGTGACGTGGTAGAGCTGTTCGGACCGGATGTTCGTCTGGAGGTACTCGCCGTTCCCGGACACACCCTGAGCCACATCGCCTATGTGGGCGCGGGTTGGCTCTTCTGCGGCGACACGCTTTTCAGCCTCGGTTGTGGGCGGCTGTTCGAAGGCAGTCCGGAGCAGATGCTCGCTTCGCTCGATCGCCTGTCTGCACTGCCACCAGGCACTCAGGTCTGCTGTGCGCACGAATACACCGCATCGAATGGGCGCTTTGCGCTGGAAGTGGAACCGGAGAATCCCGATCTGGCCGAACGACTCGCCGAGGTAGCGAGGCTTCGCGGCCTGTCCCTGCCCACCTTGCCGGTGCCTCTGGCACGCGAGCTGGAGACCAATCCATTCCTTCGGATCGATCGTCCGGCCCTGGTGCGCTGGGGTGAGCGGAACGGCGTGGCAACGAGCGACCGCATCGGGCGCTTCGCCGCCCTGCGCCAGGCCAAGGACCATTTCCGGGGATGAGCCGACCACTGGAGAGACGCGTCAGCCGGCTCGTCCCGCTGACCGCCCTGCTGCTGGCTTCCTGTGCAGCCATCCCTCCTGCGCCGCCGCGCCCTCCAGTTGCGCGGCCACCGGCCCCGAGCGCAGAGGCCGCACCGCCCTCTGCCGTGCAGGCAGCAGGGAAAGAACAACCGCAGCCCACCGACCTGTGGACGGCCCTGCGGGCCAGTTTCGCCATGGACGACTGCGATGGCGACCCGGCCATCGAACATTGGGCCAGACGTTTCACAGCGAACCGGACGGGTTTCGAACATCACCTGCGGTCTTCCCTGCCGCGACTGCGCTTCATTCAGTCCATCGCCGCCAAGCACGACGTCGCCGGCGAGTTCGTATTGTTACCGTGGGTGGAAAGCCGCTATCGCCCAGTACACGGGCACGGCGGACAGCCCGGTGGAATGTGGCAGATCGTGCCGGCGACGGCGGGCACACTCGGACTGAAGGTCGGCCGCCGCTTCGACGGGCGTATGGACGTCGAGGCATCCACCGAAGCGGTCATGACCATGCTGCACAGGTACTACCAGCAGTTCGGTGACTGGCGCCTGGTCGATTACGCATTCAATGCCGGCGAGTTCTCAGTACGGAGACTCGTAGCTGCCCACGGTACGCCATCGCCCAGCCCGGTAATCCCGCAATTGCCGGTCAGGCGGGTCACCCGCGAGCACCTGATCAAATTGCTCGCGATCGCCTGCGTGGTGCGCGAACCCGCGCGATTTGGGGTCACGCTGCCGACACTTCCCGCGGACGAGCACCTGGTGGCGGTACCTGTCGAACACCCAATGACGGTCAGCACCGCCGCCGCGCACGCCGGGATATCGGTGGAGGCACTACGCCGTTACAACGCCGGGTTTCTCGACAACCGCATCGATCCGGCACATGCCAGCTCGCTGATGCTGCCGGGCAATCGCGTCGAGCAATTCGTCGATGCCATGCGCAAAGCCGGCGCCGCGGCTGACGCCCCTCCTCCGCTGCATCCGATGGAACACACCGTCCGCAAGGGAGAGAGCCTCTGGGCAATCGCACACCAGTACGGGCTGTCGGTGCGAGAGCTGGCGCGGTGGAATTCGCTGCACGGCAACCGGATCCATCCGGGACAGACGCTCCGCCTGGAGCCACCCGGCAACTAGCTCCGGACTCCATCGCCGGAAAAGCAGAAGCGGCCAAAAGGCCGCTTCTGCTTTTCCGCTTCAAGTCACCTGCAGGATCAGAGCCGGTCCTTGAAAATGGTGATTTCAGTTCGGGACCTTAGCTGGCCGATGAACTCCTGAGTCGCCTCTGCACCATAGGCCTTGACCATCTGGCCACGCAGCATCTCGCGCTCCTCGGGACGAATCTTGCTCATGTCCGCCCCTTCCACCTTGTCCAGGGCGAGCAGCGCAAAACTGCCATCATCCAACTCGACTTCGGTGAACTCGGGCTTGCCCGACTGCGGGTGCGGCATCAGGAATGCCTTCTTCTCGAGCGCGGGCGACAAGCTCGGCTGGAGTCGCATGACGCCATCGACCTTCTGGACCTTCGCCCCCACCGAGTCCGCCACCGCATCGAGCGACTCCCCCTTCTGGAGGCGAGCGAGCAGTGCATCCGCCTGCTTCTTCGCCGCCGCGGTTTCACGCTGGGCGATCACCCTTTGGCGAACCGCATCCTCGACTTCGGCCAGCGGCTTGGTGGACGCGGCCACGTGCTTGTCGACACGAATAACCACGGCATGCCCGGTACCGAGCTCGATCAGATTGGAATTGTTGCCCTGGGCCAGAACGTCATCGCTGAAAGCCGCCTTGAGCACCTTCGGATCGGCTGCGATACCCGGACCACCTGCCCGCGAGAACAGTGGGGTCGACTGGATCTTCAGGCCCAGTTCCTGCGCCGCCGGTTCCAGCGAGGATGGGTTCTGATAGGTCTTGTCAGTAAGCTTGCCCGCCAGATCGTTGTACACCCGATCCTTGGAGCCGGCCTCCGCCTCCTTGAGCAACTCGTCGCGCACTTGCTCGAATGGCTTGGCGACTCCGCTGCGCACATCGCGCAGCCAGATGATGTGGTAGCCCTCGTCCGACAGCACCGGCTGAGAGATCTGGCCCTTCTGCATCTTGAACATGGCCTCGTCAAACGCGGGCGTGGTCACGCCCTTCTCCAGCCAACCGAGATCGCCCCCTTGGCGCTTCGAGCCGAGATCGTCCGAATACTGCTGCGCGAGTTTGGCGAAATCGGCGGGCGTAGCCTCCGAAGCGATCTTCTTTGCCTTGTCCAGAGCCGCCTTCTGCTGGTCCGGCGTGGCATTCTTCGGAACATTGACCAGGATGTGCGAGACCAGCCGCTGTTCGGGCTGCACGAACTTCGCCTTCTCATCCTGGTAACGCTTGCGCAGGTCTTCGTCCGAAGGCGGAGCCGCAGGCTTCAGATCCGCCTCGTTGACCTCGATGTACTGCAGGGAAACCTGCTCGGGAATGCCGAACTGGTCCTTGTGCTGGTCGTAGTACGCCTGCGCCTGGGCGCTGGTCACCGGCGCGTCGTCGATCTTCGGCTGGGGCAGCTGGGCATACCTGACATCGCGCCGCTGCAGGCGCAGGTTGAGGAAGCGGTCCACGTCGGCCGCAGTGACGATCGCACCGGCCGTTATCGCATCGGGAATCAATGACGGCTCCAGCGATGCCTGCACCTCGCTCTGGAACATTTCCGGGGTCTTGCCCTGCATCGACAGCACGGTCCGATAGGTGGTCGCATCGAATTTTCCATCGAGCTGGAACGCCGGAATCGCCAAGATGAAGTCACGCAGTGCCTGGCTGGACACCACCATGCCAAGATCGCTGTTCGCCTTCTCCAGCAGCTTCTCGTCGATAAGCTGGTTCAGGATCGCCAGCTTGGTTGACGGCTGCTCGAAGATGCTCCCGTCGAAATTGTCACCCTGCTGCTGGCTGGCGGTCTGCCGGGCCTGGTTCAAGCGGTTCTGGAACTGCTGCTGGCTGATTTCCTGCTTGCCCACCTTCGCGACAAACGTGTCGTTGCGCGACATGAAGTAGGACTCGATGCCGAAGAACGACATGGCAAAAACAGCAACGCCCAGAATGACGATGGATGGCCATCCGTGCATCTTGTTACGCAGAGCCTGCAGCATGGAGATGTTCCCGAGGATCGTGTTCGGCGCGCAAAGCGCGGTGCTCAAATGACAAGGGCGCCACGCGGGCGCCCTTGCTAACTCTGGCGGAGCGGACGGGACTCGAACCCGCGACCTCCGGCGTGACAGGCCAGCATTCTAACCGACTGAACTACCGCTCCGCATGTTTTCTGGTGGGTGCTGTAGGGATCGAACCTACGACCCTCGCCTTGTAAGGGCGACGCTCTACCGCTGAGCTAAGCACCCGAAACCAAGCAGCTAGCCGCTTAGTTTAGGGCATCCTTCAGGGTCTTGCCAGCCTTGAACGCCGGGACCTTCGAAGCCTTGATCTTGATCGTCTCGTTGGTGCGCGGGTTGCGACCGGTGCGAGCAGCGCGCTTGCGGACGGTGAAGGTACCGAAGCCGACGACGGACACGTCGTCGCCCTTCTTGAGGGCCTTCTGCACGGTTTCGAAGAAAGCCTCGAGCGCGCGGCCAGCGTCAGCCTTGGTCAGCTCGGCCTTGTCGGCAATCGCATTGATCAGATCAGTTTTGTTCATTGAGACACTCCCTTAAACGGTTTGCGGCCCGCGTGGTCAGTTGGGACTGAGACAACGCCGACATGGATGGTTGGCTCCGCATTGGCGCCGTCCGCTACCCCGCATCACTGCGCGAAAAATGAAGGCGCGGGGATTGCGGTACGCCTTTATACCAGTGGCTCGCGCAACTCCGCAATACAAGTCGCAGCAAGGGTTCCGGGCGTTCCTGGGGGTGTTCGCCAAGAGACTTCGGATGCTTGACAGAAGACCGGAAACATAGCTTTGGCGGGGCACCTTTCTTGCTTCGCGACAACAAAAAAGCGCCCGGTCGAACCGGGCGCTTCCAGATGGGAACGACGAGGAACTCAGTGCGTCCGCGAGGTGCTCGTCGCAGCGTCGTCGCCCTTTACTTCGACCTTGGCGATCTCGCCACCGGCCGCCGTCGGTTGCAAGGGGCGCTCGAGCGCAATGTCCAGCACCTGGTCGATCCAACGCACAGGGTGGATCTCCAGCGAGCGGGTGATGTTTGCCGGGATATCCGTCAGGTCCTTCTTGTTCTCCTCCGGGATGATCACCGTCGTGATCCCCCCCCTGTGAGCGGCCAGCAGCTTCTCCTTGAGACCACCGATCGGCAGCACGCGCCCACGCAGGGTAATCTCGCCGGTCATGGCCACCTCCGAGCGGACCGGTACCTTGGTGAGCGCGGATACCAGGGCGGTACACATCGCGATACCAGCACTGGGACCATCCTTCGGCGTCGCCCCCTCAGGCACATGGATATGCATATCTAGCTTCTGATGGAAATCCGGATCGATCCCCAACGCCTCGGCCCTAGCCCGCACCACTGACAGCGCCGCCTGGATCGATTCCTTCATCACGTCACCGAGCTGACCGGTATGCACCAGCTTGCCCTTGCCGGGAACGATCGAGGCTTCGATGCTCAGCAGGTCGCCGCCCACCTGGGTCCAGGCCAGACCGGTCACCAGACCGACCTCGTTCTGCAGCTCCTTGCGGCCAAAATCAAACCGGCGCACGCCCAGATAGTGTTCGAGGTTCTCACTCGACACGACCACACCAGCGGGCTTGCGCCTGGCCTTCGCCTTGGCCGCAGAGGATGCCTTGCCTTTCGCCGCCTTCACCTCGCCGAGCGTGAGCTCCTTCACCACCTTGCGGCAGATCTTGGACACCTCGCGTTCGAGATTGCGCACGCCGGACTCGCGCGTGTAGTAGCGCACAGCATCGCGCAACGCCTCTTCCTCGATGGTCAGCTCGCCTTCCTTGAGGCCATTCGCCTTGAGCTGCTTGGGCAGGAGGTAGCGCTGGGCGATCGCCAGCTTCTCATCCTCGGTGTAACCCGGAATGCGGATGACTTCCATGCGGTCCAGCAGTGGACCGGGAATGTTCAGGGAGTTGGCGGTGGCAATCCACATGACCTCCGAGAGATCGAGATCGACCTCCAGGTAGTGATCGTTGAAGGCATTGTTCTGCTCCGGGTCGAGTACCTCCAACAGCGCCGACGAGGGATCGCCGCGGAAATCCATCGACATCTTGTCGATCTCGTCGAGCACGAACAACGGATTCTTGCTGCCCACCTTGTTGAGGTTCTGCACGATCCGGCCCGGCATCGAACCGATGTAGGTCCGGCGATGCCCCCGGATCTCCGCCTCATCGCGTACGCCGCCGAGGCTCATCCGGACGAACTTGCGGTTGGTCGCTTTGGCGATCGACTGGCCGAGCGACGTCTTGCCCACGCCGGGCGGACCCACCAGGCAGAGAATCGGGCCCTTCATGGTGTTGACGCGTTGCTGCACAGCCAGGTACTCGAGGATGCGCTCCTTGACCTTCTCCAGACCGAAGTGATCAGCATCGAGCACCTCCTGCGCGAGCTGCAGGTCCTTGCGCACCTTGGACCGCTTCTTCCAGGGCACGCCCAGCAGCCAGTCGAGATAGTTGCGCACCACGGTGGCCTCGGCCGACATCGGTGACATCTGGCGCAGCTTGGAAAATTCCTGCTTGGCCTTGGCAAGCACTGCCTTCGGCATGCCCGCCGATTCGATCCGCCGCTGAAGCTCCTCGACCTCGTTCGGCCCCTCCTCGCCCTCACCCAGCTCCTTCTGGATCGCCTTCATCTGCTCGTTGAGGTAGTACTCGCGCTGGCTCTTCTCCATCTGCGACTTCACCCGGCCACGGATGCGCTTTTCCACCTGCTGCAGATCCATCTCGCCATCGACCAGCCCGATCAGCAACTCAAGGCGCTGGCCGACGTCCGCCGTCTCAAGCACCTTCTGCTTGTCCGCCATGCGTACGGTGAGATGGGCGGCGATCGAATCGGCCAGGCGCGACGGATCCTCGATGCCGGACAATGTCGCCAGCACCTCGGGCGGCAACTTGCGGCTCTGCTTGACCAATTGCTCGAACAGCGACACCAGCGTGCGTGACACCACGTCGAGCTCACGCTCCTTGGAGCTGTAGATCGGCTCGATGACGTGCGAACGGGCCATCAGCATGCCCGCCTCGTCGGTGTACTGCTCGATCGCCACGCGCGCCTGACCCTCGACCAGCACCTTGACGGTGCCGTCGGGCAGCTTGAGCAACTGCAGTACGCCCGCAAGCGTTCCGACCTCGTGCAGATCGGCAATCTCCGGATCGTCGATGTCGGGGCTCTTCTGCGCGACCAGCAGGATCTGGCGCTCACCCTCCATCGCACGCTCGAGAGCTCGCATCGATTTGTCGCGGCCGACGAACAGTGGAATCACCATGTGGGGGTAAACAACCACATCACGAAGCGGCAACACCGGCAGCGCATCAAGCGGAGCCGGCGTACCCGCAGTGACCGGGTTGGTAGAGGCGTTCTTTGCCATGGAGCAGTCTCGATTAAGGCTCGCCCCGACACTGCGCCGGGGACTCCAAGTCGTCAAGTGGAGGCGGGACTCCCCGGGTACAAGCCCGTGAAGACGCTCGAAAAAAGAAAGCCCGGCCGTAGGCCGGGCTGTCGCAGGCAACCGTCAGGTGTACGGTCAGGCGGCGTCGCCGCCCTCTCCAACCGCCCGCTGCTGGAGGTTGCCCCGGTAGATGAGGTAGGGCTCGGCCTGGCCTTCGATCACGGCATCGTCGACCACGACCTTGCTTACGTGATCAAGCGAAGGCAGCTCGTACATGGTGTCAAGCAGCACCTGCTCCAGGATGGTACGCAGACCGCGCGCGCCTGTCTTGCGCTTGAGAGCCTTGCGGGCGATCGCCTGGAGCGCCTCCGGACGGAACTCGAGCTCGGCGCCCTCCATCTCGAACAGCTTGCGGAACTGCTTGGTCACGGCGTTCTTCGGCTCGGTCAGGATCTTCACCAGCGCCGCCTCATCCAGCTCGTCCAGCGTGGCGATCACGGGGAGACGACCGACGAATTCAGGGATCAGGCCGAACCGCACCAGGTCGGCGGGCTCCACGTCGGCAAGCACCTTGCCCACATTGGAAGTGCGCTCCTTGGAGCGAACCTCGGCCGAGAAGCCGATGCCGGTGGTTTCCGAGCGCTGCTGGATCACCTTCTCCAGGCCCGCGAATGCGCCGCCACAGATGAACAGGATGTTCTTGGTGTCCACCTGCAGGAATTCCTGCTGCGGATGCTTGCGACCGCCCTGCGGCGGCACCGAGGCCAGCGTGCCCTCGATCAGCTTGAGCAGCGCCTGCTGCACACCCTCGCCCGAGACGTCACGGGTGATCGAGGGGTTCTCGCTCTTGCGCGAGATCTTGTCGATCTCGTCGATGTAGACGATGCCCGACTGCGCCTTCTCGACGTCGTAGTCGCACTTCTGCAGCAGCTTCTGGATGATGTTCTCGACATCCTCGCCCACGTAGCCGGCTTCGGTCAGCGTGGTGGCGTCGGCGATGGTGAACGGCACGTTGAGGAGACGGGCGAGCGTCTCGGCCAGCAGGGTCTTGCCCGAGCCAGTCGGCCCGATCAACAGGATGTTGGACTTGCCGAGTTCGACCTCGTCGCCCTTCTGGCGCGACTCCATCCGCTTGTAGTGGTTGTACACAGCGACCGCCAGCGCCTTCTTGGCGCGGGTCTGGCCGACCACGTACTGGTCGAGCGTCTCCATGATCTCGCGGGGCTTCGGCAAGTGCGTACGCCCGGAGGCGGCCTTCTCCTCCAGCTCCTCGCGGATGATGTCGTTGCAAAGCTCCACGCATTCATCGCAGATGAACACGGACGGGCCGGCGATCAGCTTGCGCACTTCATGCTGGCTCTTGCCGCAGAAGGAGCAGTAGAGAATCTTGCCGCTGTCGGTGGAACGCCCCTGCCGCTCGTCGCTCATGCTAATGATCCTGCCTTTGAATCGGTTTTCGGCCCGAGAATAGCACAGGGCTCCGCGCCTGAATCGAGGCGCGGAGCCCGCTGGAGACCTGAGTTTGAAGCCGGATCAGGCCGACTTGACGGTATCGACCGCCCGGCGGTCGAGAACGGCATCGATCAGGCCATATTCCTTCGCCGCCTCGGCGCTCATGAACCGGTCGCGCTCCATATCGCGCTCGATCTTCTCCAGCGGCTGGCCGGTATGGTCGACGTAGATCTGGTTCAGACGCCGACGGAGATACAGAATCTCCTGCGCCTGGATCTCGATGTCGGTGGCCTGACCCCGGGCACCACCGGAGGGTTGGTGGATCATCACCCGGGAGTTCGGCAACGAATACCGCTTGCCCTTGGCCCCGGCCATCAGCAACAGCGAAGCCGCACTGCAGGCCTGGCCGACGCACATGGTGCTCACGTCGGGCTTGATGAATTGCATCGTGTCGTAGATCGCCAGTCCGGCGGTGACCACACCACCGGGGCTGTTGATGTACAGATGGATGTCCTTCTCCGGGTTCTCCGACTCCAGGAACAGCATCTGCGCGACCAGCAGGTTGGCGACGTGATCGTTCACCTCGCCGACCAGGAAGATCACCCGCTCCTTCAACAGGCGCGAGTAGATGTCGTAGGAGCGCTCGCCGCGAGCCGTCTGCTCGACGACCATGGGCACCAGGTTGAGGTTCGTAATTGGATCCATGGTCATCTCTCCAGCCATTGGCCTGAACGTACTACCCGAGAATACGCGACTCAGGCACCCGCCGGGCGCATGACCTCGTCGAAGCTCAGGTTCTGGACCGTGGTGCTGGCATGCTCCGCCACCCACTCGGCCACCTGGTCTTCCATCACGCGATTCTGCAGCCCGGACATCAACTGGGGGTCCGAGTTGTACAGTTCAATGACCTGCTCCGGCTCCTCGTAGGTCGAGGCGATGGCCGCAAGCTGCTCGGCCACACGCTTGCGATCGACCACCAGCTCATTCTTGCGGGCGATCTCACCCATCAGCAGGCCGGCGAGCACCCGCTTGCGCGCCATTGGCATGGCGGCATCGATGAGCTGCGGCGGGGGCTGTTGCCCCTTCGGCACACTTCCGGCTGCGAGCGCGCGGGCCTCCGACTGAACCATCAGGTTCGGCACGTCGACCTCTGCATAGGTGTCGGCCAGCTTCTCGGCAACCTCGGCCTTCAGGCGCCCCATCAGGGTCGCCTTGAGCTCACGTTCAAGGTTGGCCCGAACTTCCTTGCGGAAGGTCTCGAGATCACCATCGACGATACCGAAAAGCTTGGCGAACTCGGCATCGACCTCAGGCAGCTTCGGTTCCTGAACCTTGATGACCTTGAAAGCCACCTTCGCGGTCTTGCCAGCGAGGTTTTCGTTGCGAAAGTCAGCGGGAAAATCGATGTCGGCACTGAACTCCTCAGCCGCGCTGCGGCCGGTCAGCGCGTCATCGAGCGCCTTGAACAGGGTGCCCGAGCCGAGCACGCTGCCCGCCCGCTCCAGACCTTCGGACGGGAAGCGGTATTCACCTGCCTCGGCGGAGTATTCGAACATCACGAAGTCGCCTTCCGCGGACGCGCGCTCGACCTCGTCGAAGGAGCGACGCTGCTGGCGGAGGGTTTCGATCATCTTTTCGATATCGGCCTCGGTCACTTCCGAAACCGGGCGCTGGACGGCAAGGGCGGCTACGTCGATGCTCGGGAACTCCGGCATCACCTCGAAAGTGGCGGTGTAGGAGATCTCGCCATTCTCCGGAGTACCGGTGGTATCTACCGACGGGTTCGCCACCGGCCGCAGGTTCTCCTGGTCGAACGCCTCGCGCAGCGTGGTCCCGATCAGGTCAGACAGGACCTCGCCACGGACCTGAGCGCCGAAACGCTGCTGGATCACGGTGGTCGGCACCTTGCCGGGGCGGAAGCCCTTCAGCCGGACGGTACGGCCCATCTCCGCGATGCGCGCACTGACCTGCGACTCGAAGCGCTCTGCGGGAAATTTCACCGTGAGCTTGCGCTCGAGCTTGCCGACGTTCTCAACCGAAACCTGCATGACGACTCCTGGATTTTCCTGGGTAATGGGGCCTGTCACAGGCTCCAAGGCGGCCGGCAGCCGCCACAACTGAACAAACAAGGGATGGTGCGAAAGGCGGGACTCGAACCCGCACGGTGTTACCCGCCAGAACCTAAATCTGGTGCGTCTACCAGTTCCGCCACTTTCGCAAGCCGCCTACCAAGCGCCGCAAGCCATGGATTTGCAAAACAATTCGCAAGCCCGCAGGAAGCGGAACGCAAGCTGTCTCGCCCACCCTGCCTTGTGCTGCTAAGTCGATGATTCCCTTACGCGAAAGCCCGCTATTCTAGGATCCTGCAAGCCCGCAGTACAAGCGCCCGCGGGCTCATTCCAGGCATGGATGCGACCACCGGCCCCACAAGCAAAGACGCCGGTCGTTTCCGACCGGCGTCTTGCGAATTGGTGGGCCGTGTAGGATTCGAACCTACGACCAATTGATTAAGAGTCAACTGCTCTACCAGCTGAGCTAACGGCCCTGAAACTTCAAATTTGGGGTGAGCGATGGGATTCGAACCCACGACATCCGGAATCACAATCCGGGACTCTAACCAGCTGAGCTACGCCCACCATAAAACTGTTTGTTGGCGCGCCCGACAGGACTCGAACCTGCAACCGTCGGCTTAGAAGGCCGATGCTCTATCCGGTTGAGCTACAGGCGCAGTCACCGCATGGCAGAGCCCAGCGTGGTCGGGGCAGAGGGATTCGAACCCCCGACTTTTGCGTCCCAAACGCAACGCTCTACCAGACTGAGCTATACCCCGCCAGAGACACCGATCACTATCGCTACGCGAAGCTCTCGAATGCTACGGGTGACGTACCGTCCAGTCAATCCGTATTCGAGCACACCAGACTAGAAACTTGCCTGGCCGCAGTGCGATGTTCTGCCCCGCGAACTGGAAACCACCGCTAGCGGTGACTCCCGTCCTGAAGTTGGCGCGCCCGGAGAGATTCGAACTCCCGACCGCCTGGTTCGTAGCCAGGTACTCTATCCAGCTGAGCTACGGGCGCACACTTCAAAACTTTTGATTCACCAGCGTCTCAAGCGTTGCGAGAGGCGCCGAACCGAGAAGCGGAATTATTCAGATACAGCGCGCAGGCGTCAACACTTTTTTGCAAAAATTTTTCGTCTTCCTCGGGACCGACCGGTAACTCGATGACCAGATCTGCAACGTTTGGCCGTCCAAACGAGAAGCGCCGCGAGTGACCGCGGCGCGTCCGTATCCATCGCGCGCCGACGATCAACTCTGGATGGCGGGATTGCCCAGCTTGGTGGACCCGGCGTCCCCTCGCGGCGGCAGCGGTGGCACCGGACCGGAGGAGCCTCCCGACTTGTTCCAGTCCGCTGGCGGACCGGGAACGCGGCCGGCCATGATCTCATCGATCTGATGCGCATCGATGGTCTCGTACTGGAGCAGCGCTTCGGCCATCACATGGAGCTTGTCGATGTTCTCGGTAAGCAGCTGCCTGGTTCTCGCATAGGCCCTGTCCAGGATGCCCCGCACGACAGCGTCGATCTTGCTCGCCGTCTCGTTGGAGATGCTCTTGTGCTGGGTTACCGAACGCCCGAGGAACACCTCGTCCTCGTCCTCACCATAGGTAATGGGACCGAGCTCGTCCGACAGACCCCACTTCGTGGCCATGTTGCGGGCCATCTTGGTGGCGCGCTCGATGTCATTGGAGGCGCCAGTGGTCACCTTGTCCGCACCAAAAATGATCTCTTCGGCGACGCGCCCGCCGTAGAGGGAGCACAACTGCGACTGGATCGCGACCCGGTTGATGCTGTACTTGTCATTCTCCGGCAGATACATGGTGACACCCAGCGCCCGACCACGCGGAATGATCGTCACCTTGTAGACCGGGTCATGCTCGGGTACGAGGCGACCCACGATCGCATGTCCTGCCTCGTGGTAGGCCGTAAGCTTCTTTTCGTCCTCGCTCATCGCCATGGAGCGCCGCTCGGCGCCCATGAGGATCTTGTCGCGAGCCTTGTCCAGGTGCGTCATACGGACCTCACGCGCGTTTTCGCGCGCGGCAAACAGGGCTGCCTCATTGACGAGGTTGGCCAGGTCCGCACCCGAAAAGCCTGGCGTACCACGAGCGATCACCATCGGGTCGACGTCGCTGGCCATCGGAACCTTGCGCAGATGCACCTTGAGGATCTGCTCCCTGCCCTTCACGTCCGGTAGTCCGACCACCACCTGGCGGTCGAAGCGGCCCGGCCGCAGCAGTGCCGGATCGAGCACGTCGGGCCGGTTGGTCGCGGCGATGACGATGATGCCCTCGGTACCTTCGAAGCCATCCATCTCGACCAGCAGCTGGTTGAGCGTCTGCTCGCGCTCGTCGTGACCGCCTCCCAGACCGGCGCCACGGTGGCGACCGACCGCGTCGATCTCGTCGATGAAGATGATGCAGGGAGCATGCTTCTTGGCCTGCTCGAACATGTCGCGAACGCGGCTGGCACCCACACCCACGAACATTTCGACGAAGTCCGAGCCGGAGATGGAGAAGAACGGTACTTTCGCCTCTCCGGCGATCGCCTTGGCCAGCAGCGTCTTGCCGGTACCCGGGGGACCGACCATCAGGACGCCGCGCGGGATCTTGCCACCGAGCTTCTGGAACTTGCCCGGGTCGCGGAGGAATTCGACCAACTCGCCCACTTCCTCCTTGGCTTCGTCACAACCGGCCACATCGGAGAAATTCACCTTGACCTGGTCTTCGCCCTGCAGCTTGGCGCGGGAGCGCCCGAAGCTCATCGCTCCGCGTCCGCCAGCGCCGGACTGCATCTGTCGCATGAACCAGATGAACACCGCCGCGATCAGGATCACCGGCAGCCAGCTGATCAGAAGGTTCATCAACGAGAACCCGGGAGCGGCATCCTGGCGGACCTCCACCCCCTTCTCCTGCATCTGCTTGACCACTGAATTGGTGGAAAAGCCCAGAACCGGCGCCACGGTCCGGAAGCTGCTTCCATCCTTGAGCTTGCCGCTGATGGTCGCGGGGTTCTCCGCGCTGATCGTGGCGCTGGATACGTTGCCGTTGTCGACGTTCTGCACGAACGCGCTGTACGGTAGATCCGAAGCGGCACCACCGTGCGGGTTGAAGCTCTGGAACACGGCGATGAGCACCACCGCGATGATCAGCCAGAGCAACAGGTTTTTCGCCATCTCGTTCATGCGCGGTTTCCGCCCGGTTGCGCGCCCGGAGCCTTGAGCCCCGTTGCCAGCGCGTATACCTCCCGCGAACGCGCGCGGGAAGCCTTAGGTTTACGCATAGTCACGCGCGAAAAGTCCGCACGCAAGCTACGCAGGTAATCGTCGAAGCCCGTTCCCTGGAACAGCTTAATGAGGAACGACCCGCCAGGCTTGAGCCACTGCTTGCTGAAATCCAGCGCCAGTTCAGCCAGATCCATGGACCGGATCTGGTCGGCCAAGGCCACGCCACTCATATTGGGGGCCATGTCCGAGAGGACAAGATCGAGCTTCTTTCCGTCCAGCATGGCCTCCAGTTGCGACAAAACGTCCGCCTCGCGGAAGTCGCCCTGCAGGAACTCGACCCCCGCGATGCCCTGCATCGGCAGGATATCCAGCGCCACGACACGGCCGGTATCGCCCAGCCGCTGCCGCACCAGCTGCGACCAGCCCCCCGGGGCCGCCCCGAGGTCGACCACGGAAATGCCGGGCTTGAGCAGGTGGTCGCGTTCGATCAGCTCCTCCAGCTTGTAGACGGCACGCGAGCGCACGCCCTCGGCCTGCGCCTTCTTCACATACACGTCGTCGAAATGCTCCCGCAGCCAGCGGGAACTGCTTTTGCTGCGGGACATGACCGGCAACACCACAGATACGGAAACGGTCGGCATGATAACCTTTGCGGTCCTGCAACCGCGAATCGAGCATCGGTCCCCATGGCCCTGTCCCCCTCCCAGCGGCGCTACCTGCGCAGCCTCGCCCACGATCTGAACCCCGTGATCCTGCTCGGAGCGAAGGGAGCGACCGAGGCCGTGGTGAAGGAACTGGGCCAGGCGCTCGACCACCATGAGCTGGTGAAGGTGAAGCTCTCCGGCGGTGACAAGGACGAGCGCCAGTCACAGATCGATTTCCTCATCGAGGGCACCGGCGCGGAGAACGTGCAGGAGATCGGCCACATCGTGGTGCTGTTCCGTCGCAACGCCGACGACCCGAAGCTTGCCCTGCCGCGCTGATGGATCTCTCGCTCGACCTGCCCGGCTCCTTCCTGTTCGTACGGCGTACCGCCGCGAGGAGCATTACCGTGGTCGACCGGGAGATCGCCGCCAGCTTCGTGCTGGCCCCGGATCGGCTGCTGGAGGACTGGCCCGTCGCTGACGCCCGGATGTTGGCCACCTCCCACGCCGAGACGGTGCTCGGACTGCAGCCTGAACTGGTGTTGCTCGGCAGCGGTGAGCACCAGGTATTCCCGCCGATGGCCTTCCTTGCCGCCTTTCTGGGCAAGGGTATCGGCATCGAAGTGATGGACAACGCTGCGGCCGCCCGCACCTACGACCTGCTCGCCGCCGAGGGCCGCCGAGTCGTGGCCTGCTTCATTCTTCCGGGCAACTGACCGGGTTCCGCGCCTGCTCAGCGGGCAGGCAGGAAGTCCATGGGATTGACCGGATTGCCATTGCGGCGGATCTGGAACTGCAGTTCGTCCTGCGAGGCCCCGGTCGACCCCATCTCCGCGATGACCTGGCCGGCGGACACCCGCTGCCCCTCCTTCACGAGGCGCTTGCGGTTGTGCCCGTAGGCAGAAAGGAAGTCGTCGTTGTGCTTGACGATGATGAGCTCCCCATAGCCCACCAACCCGTTGCCGCTGTAGACCACCACGCCATCGGCGGCAGCCCGGACCGGGCTTCCCGCGCGCCCGCCGATCTCGATCCCGGGGATCGCGTCGCCGCTCTGGAACCCCTTGATCACGGTGCCGTCCGCCGGCCAGCGCCAGGCGATGCCACTGACCCGGCGAGACCCGCCGGGCGGCAAGGCTGGGGCAGGCGGCGGAGCCGGGCTCTGGACCGCAGCCTCGCCCGCTACCGGAACCGCATCACCCGCAGCAGGCACGGAGGCGGAATGTGCAGTGGCGGGTGCCACGGGTGCTCTGGCGACCGTCGGTACTTCAGCGCGGGATGCGGATGAGGTGCGCTCCGGTGCGCGGGCGACGGAACGCGCCGGCTCAGCCGGTCGGGACTTGCTGCTCGCGCCCGAGGGGTGCATGAGCAGCACCTGCCCGGGCCAGATCGTGTACGGCGCCGAGATTCCGTTCCACTGCGCCACGTCGCGGAAGTCCTTGCCGTGGCGGAAAGCGATGGAGTACAGCGTGTCGCCCTTCTCCACCCGGTAGGTGCCGGACGCGCCGGGATGAGTAATGACGCGGGATGGAGCCCGATACGACGGAGCGCTCCGGCTGGTCGGCTGCACCACGACCGAACGGGGTGTCCCGCACGCCGCCAACAGACAGGCCGCGGCCGCCAACCCGAACGCCTGGAGATGTCCTTTCATGCCCCGAAGCATACCGATGCCGGCCCGGCCTGCCCATGCACGGTCAGCGGCAAACCGGACGCTCAACGCCACAGGACCCACCACGCGCCCAGCCCCGCGAGAATGACCACGGTCGCCCAGCCGATCCGCTCGATGTTCCGATGCAACACCTGCTCGGCACGCTCGCCGACCAGCCGCACCAACAGCGCCAGCAGCCAGACCCGCTTGCCGCGACCCACGGCCATGCAGGCGAGGAACGGCAGCAGCGGCACGCCGACGATGCCGGCAGCCCATGTCACGAACTTCATCGGGATCACCGGCTGCAGCGCGGCGAGCATCAACGCGCCGAGCATGGCCAGCCAGTGCCGGTTCATGTCGTCCCGCAGGTGCCCGACCCAGGTACCGATGGTCTGCTGCATGCCGGGGCTCAGCAGCGGGTGGATGCCCTGGTACGCCCAGTGCCCCAACGCATAGCCGACCAGCGAGCCGAGCAGGGAAAACAGCAGGCTGATGTTGGCGTAAAAGAAAGCCTTGTGCCGACGTCCCAGCATCATCGGCGCGAGCATCACCTCCGGCATCACCGGGAAGATGAAAGCCTCGATGAAGCTCAGTCCACACAGGTAGGGCACCGCGCGGGGATGGCGCGCCCAGACCAGCGCCCGCGCATACAGCGCGCCGAACAATCGCATCAGCCGATGCCCCCCAGCAGCGGCACGAAGCTCACCGGGCCGAGCTCCTCCTGCACGAAGTCGCCCTTCCCGTCACCGCGCATGCGTATCAGCGTCTGGCTGCTCGGCGACCCGACCGGGGCCACCAGCACGCCGGTCGGCGTCATCTGATCGAGGATGGCGTGGGGAATCGCATCGCCTGCGGCAGTGAGGATCACCGCATCGAACGGCCCCTCGTCCGGCCAACCCAGCTTGCCGTCGTCATAACGCGAGCGCAGGTTGGTGATACCCAGCTGACGGAAGCGGCGACGCGCCTGGCGAAGCAGTTCCTCGATCCGTTCGACGGTGTAGACCTGCGGCACCAGCGCGGACAGCACGGCCGCCTGGTAGCCGGAGCCGGTGCCGATCTCCAGCACTTTCTGCGGCATGCCGAACTCGAGCAGTGCCTCGGTCATCCGCGCCACTACCCAGGGCTGGGAGATGGTCTGGCCATGGCCGATCGGCAGCGCGGTGTTCTCGTACGCGCGCGAATGCAGCGCCTGGTCGATGAAGTGATGCCTCGGCAGATTGCGGATCACGTCGATCACGCGGGCATCCTGTATGCCGCTCTCCTTCAGAGTGGCGGCCAGGCGGTCCCGCGCGCGTTGCGAGGTCATGCCCTCGCCCTTGAGTGCCGACGGCGGCAGCGGATGGATGTTCATCGCTCAGGCTGCCTCGTCGTCGATCGCATCGCTCATTGCCTGCATCCAGCCGCTCACCTTGTCCAGCGCCTGGTAGCGGGTGAGATCGACGTGGATCGGCGTCACCGAGACATAGCCGCGTCGCACGGCATCGAAGTCGGTGCCGGGGCCATCGTCCTCGGCGGGGCCTGCCGGCCCGATCCACCAGATCGGGCGCCCGCGGGGGTCGTTCTGCTCGATGCACGCCGCAGCCCGATGACGCTTGCCCAACCTGGCCACCTCGAAACCGCGGATCTGCTCCCAGGGGAGGTCCGGCACATTGACGTTGAGGATGGTGTCGGCCGGCAACGGATCGACCAGCAGGCGCTCCATCAGCAGGCGCACGGCCCGCGCGGCCGATTCGTAATGCTCGCCCCGGTGATCCTTGCTGACCAGCGACACGGCGATCGCCGGCAGGCCGAGGAAGCGTCCCTCCATCGCGGCCGACACGGTGCCGGAATAGATCACGTCATCGCCGAGGTTGGCCGAATTGTTGATTCCCGAAACGACGATGTGCGGCTCCTCGTCGAGCAGGCCTGACAGTGCAAGATGCACGCAGTCGGTAGGCGTCCCGGCAACGCGGTAGTAGCCGTTGTCCATGCGGGCGACGCGGATCGGAGCGTCCAGGGTAAGCGAGTTGCTGGCACCGGAGCGATCCCGGTCGGGCGCCACCACGGTTACTTTCCCCACCGCGCCGAGGCGCTCGGCGAGCACGCGGATGCCCGGTGCATCCACGCCATCATCGTTGCTTACCAGGACTCGCATGCTGTTCCGTCGAATGGCCGTGAACGGGGCGTCGCCAAACCGGCCTGCGCCACCAAGTGCAGGGCTTCGAGTCTAACCGAGCGGCCAACCTGTTTCACGAGAAAACCGGCCGAACAGGCTGTCCCGGATCGAAGTCCATTCGTTAGCATGGCGGCATGAAGCGCCGCGCTCCCATCACGGTCACCGAGGACGACGCTCGCCTGTTCCGGGAGGCGATCGGCGAGGTCCGCCGGCTGGAGGCCGAACCGGCTCCGCAGGCAGGCCCGCGCCCGGAGCCGCGGGCACGGATGCTGGAGGCAGACGAGGCGGCGGTGCCCGGCGAACTGCTCGACATGGCCTTCGATCCCGCCCTTATGGAGGTCGGCGAGGAACTGGGCTTCCTGCAGGACGGTTACCCGCCGAAACTGCTCAAACAGCTCAAGCGCGGCCAGTTCAGCGTGCAGGACGACCTGGACCTGCACCACATGAACGCCGCGGCAGCACAGGCCAGCATCGCCGATTTCCTGGCCGAGGCGAAGGAACGGGGCCTGCGCTGCGTGCGCATCGTGCATGGCAAGGGATTGCGCTCCAAATCCGCCGGCCCGGTGCTCAAGGCACTGACCGACCGCCTGCTGCGCCGGCGCGCGGACGTGATCGCCTTCGCCTCCGCACGTCCGGCGCAAGGCGGCACCGGAGCGGTGGTTGTACTGCTGGCGGCACGCCGCTAGCGGCGGCACTCAGCCGATCGTGGCCAGCTCGCGGATCACCGTCGTGGCATAGGCGCCCGCCGGCAGCTCGAAGCGCAGCTCGAGCGCGTCCGCAGATAGCCAGTTCCAGGCCAGCCCGGCGGGCAGCAGGCGTAGCGCACGCCGGTCGTGACTCATCCGCGCAGCGGTCAATCCATCGGCAAGATCCTGCCAGCCGGCCGCGATGCGCTGCTCCAGCTCAGCCACCGCACCCTGCGAGGCCGGATCGCCCTCACCCCACAACGGACCTGTCGGATGGATATCGCCCTGCGCCAGCCGCCCGGCCAGCACCGCATCGAACGGCTCCGGGCCGAACCAGGAGCGGGACCCCGCCAGCGCCCAGATCTCGCCCTCCAATGCGGTGTCCCAGTTGCCCTGCTCCACCCGCTCGGCCAGCACGCTGTTGAAGATCTGCGAGCGCGCAGCTGAGAGCAGCAGGCTGCGCTTGTCGCGGTCGACCCGACGCCCGGCGAACATCGCTCGGGCCTGGGCCAGGTTGCCACCCTCCCGACCGAAACGCTGCTCGCCGAAATAGTTCGGCACCCCTCGCGCGGACATCTGCTGCAGCACCCGCTCGGCCGTCTCGCGGTCGCCCCGGACTTCGCGCAGGACGATCACGAAGCGGTTGCCGCGCAGACCGCCGCGCTTGAGCTTGCGGCCGTGGCGCGTGGCGGTAAGCACCTTCACCTCCTCGTAGGGGAAGGCCGACCAGTCCGGATCCGCGCGCCCGGGGAGCTGCACGGAGAACGCCTGGCGGGTGACCGCATGGCGATCCTTCAACCCGGCATAGCCCACGTTGACCGGTGGCACGCCCGCGAACTTCGCCAGCTCCCGGGCCACCCAGTCGGTGTTGGCGCCGCGCTTCTCCACCCACAGCAGGGCGTGCTCGCCGGCACCATCGGCGTCGTAGCCGAGCAGTTCCTCGACCTGGAAATCCTCGGGCGTGGCGCGCAGCCGGGCGGTCAGCGGCACCGGGCCGTAGGCGGTGGGCAATTCGGAAACGGACATGGCACTCCGCCGGCCGCGCCGGCATGCAGGAAAGCGTTACATCAGGAACAGCGTGGCCAGACCAAGGAAGATGAAGAAGCCGCCGCTGTCGGTCATGAAGGTGAGGAACACGCTGGCACCCAGCGCCGGATCGCGCCCCAGACGGATCAGCGCCATCGGGATACCCACGCCCATGAACGCCGCCAACAGCAGGTTCAGTGTCATGGCGGCGGTCATGACCAGGCCGAGCATCGGACTGTCGTACAGCAGCGCCGCAACGGCGCCGATCACCCCGCCCCAGATCAGGCCGTTGAACAGCGCCACGCCCAGCTCCTTCTGCCATAGCCGGCGGATCGCATTGGGATTGACCTGGTCCAATGCCGAGGCACGCACGATCATCGTGATGGTCTGGTTGCCCGAGTTGCCTCCGATACCGGCGACGATGGGCATCAGGGTGGCCAGCGCCACCAGCTTCTCGATCGAATTCTCGAACAGGCCGATCACGCGGGACGCCAGGAACGCGGTCACCAGGTTGATCGCCAGCCAGCTCCAGCGGTTGCGCACCGAGGCCCAGATCGAGGCGAAGATGTCTTCTTCCTCGCGCAGGCCGCCGCGGCTGAGCGACTCGCTCTCGCCCTCCTCGCGGATCACGTCGACCATCGCGTCGATGGTGATGCGCCCGATCAGGTGATTGCCCTCGTCGACCACCGGGGCGGTCACCAGGTCGTAGCGCTCGAATGCCTGGGCCACCTCGTAGGCGTCATCACCCGGGTGAAACGTGTTGACGTCCGGCGCCATCAGCTCACCGACCATCCGGTCGGGCGGATTGACCAGCAACCAGTGCAGCGGCAGCACGCCGGTCAGCACGTTGTCGCTGTTGACCACGAACAGCTTGTCGGTCTGTGGGGGAAGCTCATCGAAACGCCGCAGGTAGCGCAGGACGGTCTCCAGACTGACGTCCTCGCGGATCGTCACCATCTCGAAGTCCATCAGCGCGCCGATCTGGTCGTCCTCGTAGGACAGCGCCGACTGCAGCTGCTCGCGCTGCTGCGCGTCGAGGCTGGCCATCAGCTCGGGCAGCACTTCGGTCGGCAGGTCCTCGACCAGGTCGGCCAGTTCGTCGGCGTCCAGCGGCTCGACCGCGGCCATGATCTCGCCCTGGTCCATGTCCGCGATCAGCGATTCGCGGACCGCGTCGGACACTTCCAGCAGGATCTCGCCGTCGCGGTCCGAGCGCACCCGCTGCCAGACGGCCAGACGCTCGTCCAGCGGCAGCGACTCGAGGATGAAGGCGATGTCGGCCGGATGCAGCGGCTCGAGCTGCTGCTGCAGCACCTCGCCGCTGTCCTTCAGGGCCTCGGCGATCGGCGCACGGGCCACCGGATCGGCATCGGCATCGCGCAGCGCGTCGAGTTCATCGCGCATCCGCTGCTGCTGGCGCAACAGGTCGACGATGGTGTCCAGCTGCTCCTGCAGCCGTTGGCCGGCGCCGCGAGCCTCGATCTCGCTCATGTGCGTTCCAGCAGTACGCAGGCCTGGGCGGCGATGCCTTCGCCGCGACCGGTGAAGCCAAGCTTCTCGGTGGTGGTCGCCTTGATGCTGATGCGGTCGATACCGCAGCCCAGGTCGGCCGCCAGGTACTCGCGCATCTGCTGCGCATGAGGGCCGACCTTCGGCGCCTCGGCGATCACGGTGACGTCGGCGTTGCCTAGCCGGTAGCCCTGTTCTTTCATCAGCCGCGCGGCATGACGCAGGAACTGCCGGCTGTCGGCATCGCGCCACTGCGGGTCGGACGGGGGAAAGTGCTTGCCGATGTCACCCATCGCCAGCGCGCCGAAGATCGCATCGCACAACGCATGGATCACCACGTCGCCGTCCGAGTGTGCGACCAGACCACGGTCGTGCGGCACGCGCACACCGCCGAGGGTGACGAAATCGCCCTCGCCGAATGCGTGCACGTCGAAACCTTGTCCAATCCTCACCGTGTCACTCCTCATCCGCCGGCGCCGTGCGCCCGAGCAGGAACTCGGCCAGCGCGAAATCCGCCGCGGTGGTCACCTTGATGTTGTCTTCCGCGCCCTCCACCAGCAATGGCGCGTAACCCGCCAGCTCCATCGCCATCGCCTCGTCGCTGACGGTAACGCCTCGACGTGACGCTTCGCGCAAGGCCGCCGAGAGTGCTCCGCGGCGGAACATCTGTGGCGTGAAGGCCCGCCAGCGCTGGTCGCGTGGCTCGGTGAGCGCGCTGCGGCCGACTTCGTCCGCCCGCTTGAGCGTATCGCGCAGCGGTGCGCCGAGCAGCCCGCCCTCCCCTGTGCCAGCCAGCTCGATCAATCGGGATATGTCGTCCAGCCGGACGCAGGGCCGGGCAGCATCATGTACCAGCACGTGCTCGGCCTCACCGACCCCGGGCGGCAGGGCCTGCAGCCCCGCCAGCACGGAGTCGCAGCGTTCGGCACCGCCGGCAGTCGTCTGTATCGGCTTTCCGCGCAGGCTGGACAACCCCGGCCAGAGCTCGTCGCCCGGCGAGAGCACCACCATCAGACCGGCGACGCGCCGATGCCGCGCCAGCCGGTCCAGCGTGTGCTCGATCAGCAGCCGGCCGCCGATCGGCAGGTACTGCTTGGGCCGATCGCCACCGACGCGCAGACCACGCCCGGCCGCCGGGACCACGCACCACAGGCCCGGTGCGCTCATGGCGTTCCGCTGCTGGCCGGCGCCGCCGCTGCGGAGCCCGCGGCGGCGGGCCCTTCCACCACCTGGTAGAAGGTCTCGCCCGGCTTGATCAGACCAAGCTCGGCGCGGGCGCGCGCTTCGACGGCCTGTTCGCCGCTCTTCAGGTCGGTGACGTCGGCGGCGAGCGCCTGGTTGCGCTGCTGCAGGCGCTGGTTCTCGTCGGTCTGCTTCTTCACCGCCGCACGCAGGGTATCGACCTCGCGCATGCCGCCCGCGTCGCTCCACAGCTTGAACTGCAGAGCGATCAGCAATGCGATCAGGATCAGCGCGACCCAGCGCAACACGGCGGCGGGTTCCGGCTCAGCCAGGCAGGCGGCCGAGGCTCGGGAAGGCGTCGCGACCGGCATACCGGGCCGCCGCCCCCAGCGCTTCCTCGATGCGCAGCAGCTGGTTGTACTTGGCCACGCGATCGGTGCGGCACAGCGAGCCGGTCTTGATCTGGGTTGCGGTGGTCGCCACCGCGATATCTGCGATCGTGGTGTCCTCGGTCTCGCCCGAGCGGTGCGAGATGATCGCGCCGTACCTGGCCGCATCGGCCATGGCGATGGCTTCGAGCGTCTCGGACAGCGTGCCGATCTGGTTCACCTTGATCAGGATCGCGTTGGCGATGCCCTTGTCGATGCCTTCCCTGAAGATCGCCGGGTTGGTGACGAACAGGTCGTCGCCGACCACCTGGACGTTCTTGCCGATGGTGTCGGTGAGCAGCTTCCAGCCGGCCCAGTCGCCCTCGGCCATGCCGTCCTCGATGGTGACGATCGGGTACTGCTTGGCCCAGCTGGCCAGCACGTCCACCCACTGCTCGGGGGTGTAGACCTTGCCCTCGCCTTCCAGGTCGTACTTGCCGTCCTTGAAGAACTCCGAGCTGGCCGCGTCCAGGCCCAGCAGGATCTCGCTGCCAACCTTGTAGCCGGCCTTGTCGATCGCCTCGAGGATGGTGTCCAGCGCCTCGATGTTGGAGCGCAGGTTCGGCGCGAAGCCGCCCTCGTCGCCCACGGCGGTGTTCAGGCCCTTGCCCTTGAGCACGCTCTTCAGCGCATGGAAGATCTCGGCGCCGGCGCGCAGCGCCTCGGCGAAGCTGGATGCGCCCACCGGCAGCACCATGAATTCCTGCACATCCACGTTGTTGTCGGCATGGGCACCGCCGTTGATGATGTTCATCATCGGCACCGGCAGCGCACCCGGCTCGCCGGTGGTGCCGTTGATGCCGGCCAGGTACTGCCACAGCGCCTGCTTGCGCTGCGCGGCGACGGCGTGGGCGGCGGCCATCGACACGCCGAGCAGCGCGTTGGCGCCCAGCTTGCCCTTGTTCGGCGTGCCGTCGAGGTTGATCAGCTTGGCATCCAGGCCACCCTGGTTGGCTGCGTCGAAGCCCTTCAGCGCGCTGGCGATGGCGCCGTTGACGTGACCGACCGCGGTCTTGACGCCCTTGCCCAGGTAGCGCGCCTTGTCACCGTCACGCAGCTCCACCGCCTCGCGGGTGCCGGTCGAGGCGCCACTCGGCACCGCCGCACGACCGAAACCACCGCCGGCCAGGCTCACCTCCGCTTCCAGCGTGGGATTGCCGCGGGAGTCGAGGATTTCGCGGGCGTGGATGCGGGTGATCTCGGTGCTCATGGTGGGGTCTACCTGTACAGGGTTAGGAACGGGACATGCCAAGGATAATCAGGCCGGCGGTGGACAGCACCGTGAAAACGGCGATGCCCAGGCCGAGCGAGGCGAACAGTTTGCGGCGGCCAGTCTGGAACAGTCCGCCAAAGCCGAGACCGACGGCGATCAGCGAAACCAGCCCCATCAGAATCACCGCCAGGCCGACCAGGATCGAAGCCGGATCGTCGGCCCCGGTCGGGACACCGCTGGCGCGCAGCGCCCCGGCCACGGCGAAGGTGGCGAACATGCCGACGAAACCGATCGACGCCAGCACGAACGAAGCGATGCCCAGCCCGGAATGACGCGGAGCGGGAGCGGGCGGAACCGCGGAGCGCGGCGGCGGGATCGGAGCCGGTCCCTGCAGTTCCGCCATGCTCAGGCCTGCTCGAGGAAACCGTGCCGCTTGGTCACGGCATCGAGTTCGAGCAGGGTTTCCAGCAGCGCTTCCATCTTGCCCAGCGGCCAGGCATTCGGGCCGTCGGAGAGTGCCTTGTCCGGATCGGGGTGGGTCTCGGCAAACAGACCGTCGATGCCCACCGCCACCGCCGCACGCGCCAGCACCGGCACGAACTCGCGCTGGCCGCCGGAGCTGGTGCCCTGCCCGCCCGGCAGCTGTACCGAGTGGGTGGCATCGAATACCACCGGGCAGCCGGTGTCGCGCATCACGCTCAGCGAGCGCATGTCCGACACCAGATTGTTGTAGCCGAAGCTGACACCACGCTCGCAGACCATGATGTCATCGTTGCCGACCGCCTTGGCCTTGGCCACCACGTGCTTCATGTCCCACGGCGCGAGGAACTGGCCCTTCTTGATGTTCACCGGCTTGCCGGCGCGGGCCACGTTCTGGATGAAGTCGGTCTGCCGACACAGGAAGGCCGGGGTCTGCAGTACGTCGACGACGGCCGCCACCTCGTTCATCGGGGTGTATTCATGCACGTCGGTGAGCACCGGCACGCCGATCTGCCGCTTCACTTCGCCGAGGATGCGCAGGCCTTCCTCCATGCCCGGGCCGCGGAAACTCTGCCCGGAGGATCGGTTGGCCTTGTCGAAGCTGGACTTGAAGATGAAGTTCACGCCGAGCCGGCCGGTGATCTCCTTCAGCCTGCCGGCCACGTCCAGCTGCAGCTGCTCGGACTCGACCACGCAGGGCCCGGCGATCAGGAACAGCCGCTGGTCGAGGCCGACGTCGAAACCACATAGTTTCATGCCACCGACTCCTTCACCGTGGCGAGACGCTCGGCGCTCTCCACCGCCTTGTATTCGCGCGCCGCACGCACGAAGCCGATGAACAGCGGATGGCCGTCGCGCGGAGTCGAAGTGAATTCCGGATGCGCCTGGCAGCCCAGGAACCACGGGTGCTTCTGCTGCGGCAGCTCGACGATCTCCACCAGCAGGTCGTCCATCGACTTGCCGGAAATCACCAGGCCCAGGTCCTCGAACGACTGGCGGTAGCGGTTGTTGAACTCGTAGCGATGGCGATGACGCTCGCGCACCACGTCCTGGCCGTAGAGCTCGCGCGCCAGCGTGCCGGACTTCAGCCGGCACTCCTGCGCCCCCAGACGCATCGTGCCGCCGAGGTCGGAGCGCTCGGTGCGCTGCTCCACCTCGCCGGTGGCGGTGGTCCATTCGGTGATCAGGGCGATCACCGGGTTGCCCGTGTGGCGGTCGTTCTCGCTGGAGTCGGCGTCGGCCAGGCCCGCGACATGGCGGGCGAAATCGACCACCGCGGCATGCATGCCGTAGCAGATGCCGAAGTACGGCACGCGGTGCTCACGGGCGTACTTCGCCGCCAGCACCTTGCCCTCGAAGCCACGCTTGCCGAAGCCGCCCGGCACGAGGATCGCATCGACGTGGCCGAGCACCTTGGCGGCGCCCTCGGCCTCGATCTGCTCCGAATCGATCCACTGCAGGTTCACGCGGGTCTGCTGCTTGATGCCGCCGTGGCGCAGGGCCTCGCCCAGCGACTTGTAGGCGTCCTTGTGCTCGACGTACTTGCCGCAGATCGCGATGGTGACCTCGTCCTTCGGATGCAGCACGGCGTCGACCGTGCGCTGCCAGCCGCTGAGATCGGCCGGCTTGGCGTCCAGGCCGAGCTTCCTCACCACGATGTCGTCCAGGCCCTGGCTGTGCAGCCACAGCGGGGTCTTGTAGATCACGTCCACGTCCACCGCGCTGATCACGGCGTTCTCGGGCACGTTGGTGAACAGCGCGATCTTGCGGCGCTCGCCTTCCGGCAGCGGCTCTTCGCAGCGACACAGCAGGATG
Organism: Dyella ginsengisoli LA-4; assembly: GCF_000334915.1. GTDB lineage: Bacteria > Pseudomonadota > Gammaproteobacteria > Xanthomonadales > Rhodanobacteraceae > Dyella_A > Dyella_A ginsengisoli_A. Next base: position 194,023 of record NZ_AMSF01000016.1, read on the forward strand.
TCCGGCTGGATGCCGATCGAACGCAGCTCCTTCACCGAGTGCTGGGTCGGCTTGGTCTTGATCTCGCCGGCGGCGCGGATGTACGGCACCAGGGTGAGGTGCATGAACAGGCACTTCTCCGGCCCATGCTCGATGCGCAGCTGGCGGATCGCCTCCAGGAACGGCAGCGACTCGATGTCGCCGACCGTGCCGCCGATCTCCACCAGCGCCACGTCGAAGCCGCGGGTGGCCTCGTGGATGCAGTGCTTGATCTCGTCGGTGATGTGCGGGATCACCTGCACGGTGGCGCCCAGGTAGTCGCCGCGGCGCTCCTTGCGGATCACCGACTCGTAGATCTTGCCGGTGGTGATCGAGTTCTTGCCGGTCAGGCGGGTGTGGACGAAGCGCTCGTAGTGACCCAGGTCCAGGTCGGTCTCGGCACCATCGTCGGTGACGTAGACCTCGCCGTGCTGGAAGGGGCTCATCGTGCCTGGATCCACGTTGATGTAGGGATCCAGCTTCATCATGGTGACCGAGAGGCCACGCGCTTCCAGGATGGAAGCCAGCGACGCCGCGGCGATGCCCTTGCCGAGCGAGGACACCACACCGCCGGTGACGAAAATCAGGGGGGTCATGGGATGCAGCCGTGCTGGAAATCGGCATTTTACGGGAAGAACGGGCTGGCTGCGAGAGCCACAGGGGTACCAGCTGACTGTCCTGTTCAACTTTCCCGCCCCGGGAACGCCCAACCCGCCTCCCACCGACTCCTTTCCCGGAACGACCGGCACCCTGCCCTGACGTGACGAAGCCGGCACGGAGCCGGCTTCGTCGTCGATCATCCCGGGCCTGCCCGGGAGCGGATGCGCCGGGGCAGCCTACTCCGTCGGTACCTGCGGGAAGGTCGGATGCATCATGTTGGCATTCATGTTGTGCAGCACCCACAGCGAGCCGACTACCACGATCGCCAGGATCAGCATGGTGAACAGCATGATCGTCAGGTTGCCCCGCTTGCCGGGCGAGGTCCCCATGTGCAGGAAGAACACCAGCTGCACCAGCAACTGGGCCACGGCGAACAGCACGATGCCCGGCATCATCAGGTGATGCGGCACGACCCCGCTCATCACCGTGCCGAACGAGGCCAGCGTAAGCAGGACCGACAGGCCGAAGCCGACCACATACGACTTCAGGCTGCCGTGGGCATCCTCGTGCCCGTGGTCGTGGGAGACATGGTTGGAAGCGGCCATCAGATCGCCCCCCGCAGATAGACGAAGGTAAACACGCAGATCCACACGATATCGAGGAAGTGCCAGAACAGGCTCAGGCAGGACAGGCGACGACGGGTGTCGTCGTTGAGTCCGCGGCGACGGACCTGGTCCATCATCACCACCAGCCACAACAGGCCGGCGGTCACGTGCAGACCATGGGTGCCGACCAGGGTGAAATAGGCCGACAGGAATGCACTGCGGTCCGGGCCGGCGCCCTCGTGGATCAGGTGCGCGAACTCATGCACTTCCATGCCGATGAAGCCGGCGCCCAGCACGAACGTAGCCACCAGCCAAGCCATCACCCGCTGGCGACGGCCGGCATGCATGTTGAGCATCGCCAGGCCGAAGGTGAAGCTGGACACCAGCAGCAGGGCCGTTTCGCCCAGCACGTACGGCAGCTCGAACAGCTCCCTGCCGGTCGGACCGCCCGCGGTGGCGTTGGCCAGTACGGCAAAGGTGGCGAACAACGCCGAGAAGATCAGGCAATCGCTCATCAGGTAGATCCAGAACCCCAGCAGGGTCTTGGATCCGTCGTCGTGCCCGTGATCGTGGCCGTGGGCGGCCGGGATATGCATCCCGTCCGCCGTGGCGCTCATTGCAGCCTGCGACATGGATTACGCCGCCTTCTGCTCGTCGTCGGCCGGCAGCGCGACCTTGACCAGGCCCACCTTCTGCAGCGGAGCCAGACGCGCCCGCTCGATGCGCTCGACCTCGGCCGCCGGCACCCAGTAATCGATGTCGCGGTCGTAGACGCGGACCAGGAAGCTGCCGACCATGCCGGCCAGGCCCAGCGCGGCCATCCACCAGATGTGCCAGACCAGGGCGAAGCCAAGGACCACGCCGAACAGGCCCATGAACACGCCGACGCCGGTATTGCGGGGCATATGGATGTCTTCGTAACGATTCGGGCGCATATAGGCCACTCCGTCTTGTTTGTCGGTCCAGAACTGATCGAGCTGACGCACCTGCGGCAGCACGGCGAAGTTGTAGAAAGGCGCGGGCGAGCTGGTCGACCACTCGAGGGTCCGGCCGCCCCAGGGATCGCCACTGGGGTCACGCAGCGTCACGCGGTCGCGCACGCTCACGTACAGCTGCAGCACGGTGAAGAAGATGCCGAACAGGATGATCACCGCGCCGATCAGGGCGACGATCAGATAGGGCTGCCAGTCCGGGTTGGCGTAATGGTTCATGCGCCGGGTCATGCCCTTCAGGCCGAGGATGTACAGCGGCATGAAGGCCACGTAGAAACCCACCAGCCAGCACCAGAACGAGGCCTTGCCCCAGCGCTCGGCGAGCTTGAAACCGAACGCCTTCGGGAACCAGTAGTTCATCGCCGCCAGGCAGCCGAACACCACGCCACCGATGATCGTGTTGTGGAAGTGGGCGATCAGGAACAGGCTGTTGTGCAGCACGAAGTCCGCGCCCGGCACCGCCATCAGCACGCCGGTCACGCCGCCGATCACGAAGGTGACCATGAAGCCGATCGTCCACAGCACCGGCACGGTGAAGCGCACACGGCCGCGGTACATGGTGAACAGCCAGTTGAACAGCTTCACTCCGGTGGGCACCGAAATGATCATCGTCATGATGCCGAAGAAGGCATTGACGCTGGCGCCCGAGCCCATGGTGAAGAAGTGGTGCAGCCACACCAGGAACGACAGCACGCCGATCGCCGCGGTGGCGTACACCATCGACTTGTAGCCGAACAGCGGCTTGCCGGAGAACGTGGCGATGATCTCCGAGTACGCGCCGAAGCACGGCAGGATCAGGATGTAGACCTCCGGGTGGCCCCAGATCCAGATCAGGTTCACGTACATCATGGCGTTGCCGCCGGCGTCGTTCGTGAAAAAGTGCATGCCCAGGTAGCGGTCGGCGCCGAGCAGCGCCAGCGCCACGGTCAGCACCGGGAACGCCGCCACGATCAGGATGTTGGTGACCAGCGCGGTCCAGGTGAACACCGGCATCTTCATCAGGGTCATGCCCGGCGCGCGCATCTTGAGGATGGTCACGATGAAGTTGATGCCGGACAGCGTCGTACCGAGACCCGACAGCTGCAGCGACCAAATGTAGTAGTCCACACCGACGGTCGGGCTGTACTTGAGCTCCGACAGCGGCGGATAGGCCAGCCAGCCGGTCGCGGCGAAGTCGCCGATGAACAGCGAGGCCATGATCAGCACCACGCCGCCGGCGGTCAGCCAGAAGCTGAGCGAGTTCAGGAACGGATAGGCGACGTCGCGCGCACCGATCTGCAGCGGCACCACCAGGTTCATCAGGCCGGTGATGAACGGCATCGCCATGAAGAAGATCATGATGTCGCCGTGCGCGGTGAACACCTGGTCGAAGTGGTGCGGCGGCAGGTAGCCTGCCGCGTCCGCCGAGGCCATCGCCTGCTGGGTGCGCATCATGATCGCGTCGGCGAAGCCGCGCAGCAGCATCACCAGCGCCATGATGATGTACATGATGCCGATCTTCTTGTGGTCCACCGTGGTGAACCACTCGGACCACAGGTAGGCCCACTTGCGCTGGTAGGTGACGAAGCCCAGCAGGGCCGCACCGCCCAGCATCACCATGAGCAGGGTGCCCATGATGATGGGCTGGTCGAACGGGATCGCAGAGAGGGTGAGTTTTCCGAACATGCCTTACTCCGCAGCCTTGGCGTGCGTGTGATTCGAGGGAAGCGCCGCGACCTGGGCCTGCTTGCCGGCGCACTGGCCGCCGAGCGGCGTGTCGCCCATGTACTTGCCGATCACGCCGGCGAACAGGCCGGGCGAGACCTGGCCGTAATAGGCCACCGGGTTCTTTTCGCTCGGCTTGGCCAGCGCCTCGTACGTGGTGTTGTCTAGCGTCTTGGCCTGCGCCTTGACCTTGGCCACCCAGGCATCGAAGCCCTGCTGGCTGGTGGCGATCGCCTGGAAGTGCATGTCCGAGAAGCCCGCGCCGCTGTAATTGGACGACAGGCCCGCATAAGTGCCCGGCTCACGCGCGATCAGGTGCAGCTGGGTCTCCATCCCCGCCATGGCGTAGATCTGGCTGCCGAGCTGTGGAATGAAGAACGCGTTCATCACCGAATCGGAGGTGATGTGGAAGTTCACCGGCACGTCGGTCGGGAACGCGATCTCGTTGACCGTGGCGATGCCCTGGTCCGGGTAGATGAACAGCCACTTCCAATCCAGCGCCACCGCCTCGATGGTCACCGGCTTGGCCTTGGAGGCGAGCGGCTTGTAGGGATCGAGCGTGTGCGAGGTGTGCCAGGTGATCGCCGCGAGGATCGCGATGATCACCGCCGGCACCGACCACACCACCACCTCGATGGCAGTGGAGTGCGACCAGTTCGGCGCATAGCGCGCCTTCTTGTTGCCGGCGCGGTAGCGCCAGGCGAACACCAGGGTCATCACGATGACCGGCACGGCGACGATCGCCATCAGGCCAAGCGCAATGAGGATCAGGGACTTTTCCTGCGCGCCGATGTCGCCCTTGGGATTCAGCACCTCGGTGCTGCAGCCGGCGAGGAACAAAAACGCGCTCGCACCTGCATAACGCAGGCGGGGGATCACTGCTTTGAGTTTCACGGGACGGGGGTGTCTTGCGTACTTCGGGTGCGGCAAGGTTAATGGCCTCGACAGCCATTTCCGTACCCCTGAGACACAATGTCGCGCCGCAGCAAGATCTTGCTGGCACGCCCGGTGCGTGGGGGCTCGCTGCTACCATGGCGCGCATGTCCAAACCCTCTTCCGACAAGCTGTCCGCCCTGCGTCAGGCGATGCGTGCCAACGGCATCGCCGCCTGCCTCGTTCCCACCGCCGACCCCCATCTTTCCGAGTACCTGCCCGGACATTGGGCTGCCCGCGAATGGTTGTCCGGCTTCACCGGGTCGGCCGGCACGTTACTGGTCACCGGCGATCACGCCGGTCTTTGGACCGACTCGCGCTACTTCTCGCAGGCCGAGCAACAACTGGCGGGCAGCTCCATCACGCTGATGAAGCAGAAGGTGGCCCACGCCCCGGAACACCTGACCTGGCTGCAGCAGCACCTGCACCGGGGCGACGTGGTCGCCGTGGCGGGCGACAGCCTCTCCGTGGCGGGCCAGCGGCAGATCGCGCGCCTGCTCGACGAGGTCGGCGTTACCCTGCGCACCGACCTGGATCTCCCAGCCGCCATCTGGGCCGACCGCCCGGCCCTGCCCCGTGCCCAGGTGTTCGAGCATGCGCCGGATTGGGCCCACACCCCACGCAGCGACAAGCTCGGACGCGTGCGCACCGCGATGCGCAAACTAGGCGCCACGCATCACCTGGTGTCCAGCCTGGACGACATCGCCTGGCTGACCAACCTGCGCGGCAGCGACGTGGAGTGCAACCCGGTGTTTCTCGCCCACCTGCTGGTAGAGGCCGAAGGCCAAACAACCCTGTTCGTCGACCGCGGAAAGCTTAGTGACAAGCTGGTCGGCGCCCTTGCCCGCGACGGCATCGGCATCGCCGACTACGCCACCGTCACCGACACGCTGGGCGAACTGGGCGGCACCGACGTGCTGCTGCAGGATCCGGGCAAGGTGGTTTGCGCGGTCGCCGGCGCGGTTCCGGCAGCGGTGAAGCGGATCGAGGCAGCCAACCCCTCGACCGCCATGAAGGCCCGCAAGAGCGAGGCCGAACTGGAGCACATCCGCGACACCATGCGCCGTGACGGCGCTGCGCTGGTTCGCGCGTTCCGGCGCCTGGAAGAGCGCCTTGCCGCCGGCATGACGCAGACCGAACTGGACGTGGATGCACTGGTTCGCGAGGAGCGCGCCGCCCAGCCGAACTTCATCGGCGAAAGCTTCGCCACCATCGCCGGCTACCAGGCCAACGGCGCACTGCCGCACTACCGCGCCACGCCCGAGCACCACAGTGCACTGGCCCGCAAGGGCCTGCTGCTGGTGGATTCCGGCGGCCAGTATCTCGGCGGCACCACCGACATCACCCGTGTGCTGGCACTGGGCGAGACCACCGCCGAACAGCGCCGCGATGCCACCCTGGTGATGAAGGGCATGATCGCCCTGTCGCGGGCACGCTTCCCGAAAGGCGCCAACGGCCCGCAACTCGACGCGCTGGCTCGCGCCCCGCTGTGGGCCGCCGGCATGGACTACGGCCACGGCACCGGCCATGGCGTGGGCTACTTTCTCAACGTACACGAGGGGCCGCACGGCATCCGCCCGCCGGTGGCCGGCGGGGCGCTGGTCGCGCTCGAGCCGGGCATGATCACCTCGATCGAGCCCGGCCTGTACAAGCCGGCGCGCCACGGCATCCGCCACGAGAACCTGGCCGTGGTGGTCGAGGCCGAACAGACCGAATTCGGCGACTTCCTCGCGTTCGAGACACTGACCCTGTGTCCGTTCGACCGTCGCGCGCTGGAGCCGCATCTGCTCAACCCGGAGGAGCGCGCCTGGCTGGACGATTACCACGCCACAGTGCGTGCCGCACTCGCCCCGTTGCTGGACGACGCCGACCTGGCCTGGCTGGAACGCCACTGCGCACCACTGTAACCGGCTCGTCTCGGCAGGCGAGACGCCACGCCGCCATGCTCTGCCCTCCGCGACCGGCCGGCTTGACCCTGCCGACGCATCCACCCATGCTCCCGCGCCTCACCTGATCCGACACGACCCATGAGCAGCCGCTACAACGCCGCCGACATCGAAGTCCTCTCCGGCCTTGACCCGGTCAAGCGCCGCCCCGGCATGTACACCGACACCTCGCGTCCGAACCACCTGGCGCAGGAGGTGATCGACAACTCGGTGGACGAGGCCCTCGCCGGCCACGCGAAGAACATCGAGGTGGTGCTGCACGCCGACGGCTCGGTCGAGGTCACCGACGACGGCCGCGGCATGCCGGTGGACATCCATCCGGAAGAAGGCGTGCCGGGCGTCGAGCTGATCCTCACCCGCCTCCACGCGGGCGGCAAGTTCAGCGGCAAGAACTACAACTTCTCCGGCGGCCTGCACGGCGTGGGCGTGTCGGTGGTGAACGCGCTGTCGCAGCGCGTGGAAGTGACCATCCGTCGCGACGGCAACGAATACCGCATGGCGTTCGAGCACGGCGACCGGGTCAGCGAACTGGAAGTCATCGGCTCGGTACCGAAGAAGAAGACCGGCACCACCGTGCACTTCTGGGCCGACCCGAAATACTTCGACTCGCCGAAGATCTCGGTCTCCAAACTGAAGCACCTGCTGCGCGCCAAGGCCGTGCTGTGCGCCGGTCTCAACGTCACGCTCGTCGACGAGGCCAGCGGCGAGACCACCCAGTGGCACTACGAGGACGGCCTGCGCGACTACCTGCGTGGCGAGCTGGAAGGCGCCGAGGCGCTGCCGGCCGAGCTGTTCGTGCACCACGTGGCGCGCGACACCGAAGGCCTGGACGTCGCTCTCACCTGGCTGCCCGAGGGCGAGCTGGTGCAGGAAAGCTACGTCAACCTGATTCCGACCGCGCAGGGCGGCACCCACGTCAACGGCCTGCGCACCGGCCTGACCAACGCCATCCGCGAGTTCTGCGACATCCGCAACCTGCTGCCGCGCGGTGTGAAGCTGGCGCCGGAAGACGTGTGGGAGCGGCTGTCGTTCGTGCTGAGCGCCAAGCTGCTCGACCCGCAGTTCGCCGGCCAGACCAAGGAGCGCCTGTCCTCGCGCCAGGCCGCCGCGCTGGTCGAGAACGTGATCCATGACGCCTTCAGCCTGTGGCTGAACCAGCATGTGGATCTGGGCGAGAAAATCGCCCAGCTCGCCATCGAGCGCGCCAGCGCGCGCCTGAAGGCGGCCAAGCAGGTGGTGCGCAAGAAGATCACCCAGGGTCCCGCCCTGCCCGGCAAGCTCGCCGACTGCACCGCCACCGACCTGAGCCGCACCGAGTTGTTCCTGGTCGAGGGCGACTCGGCCGGCGGCTCGGCCAAGCAGGCGCGCGACAAGGAGTTCCAGGCGATCCTGCCGCTGCGCGGCAAGATCCTGAACACCTGGGAAGTGGAATCCACCTCGGTGCTCGCCTCCGAGGAAGTGCACAACCTGGCCGTGGCGATCGGCTGCGATCCCGGCAAGGACGACCTCTCCGGCCTGCGCTACGGCAAGGTGGTGATCCTCGCCGATGCGGACTCCGACGGCCTGCACATCGCCACGCTGCTGTCGGCGCTGTTCCTCCGGCACTTTCCGGCGCTGGTGCGCGAGGGCCACGTGTTCGTGGCGATGCCGCCGCTGTTCCGCGTCGACGTCGGCAAGCAGGTGTTCTACTGCCTGGACGAGGGCGAGAAGCAGGCGATGCTCGACCGCATCGAGCGCGAGAAGATGAAGGGCCAGGTCTCGGTCACCCGCTTCAAGGGCCTGGGCGAGATGAACCCGGCGCAGCTGCGCGAGTCGACCATCCACCCGGATACCCGCCGACTGGTGCAGCTCACCGTCGAGGACGGCGACGCCACCGCCCAGGTGATGGACCTGCTGCTGGGCAAGAAGCGCGCGGGCGACCGCAAGTCCTGGCTGGAAGAAAAAGGCGATCTCGCCACCCTCGAAGTCTGAGCGGTCGCGGCCGGCTGCATCTTTCCCCGCGCGAGGGGCGTAAGAGAGGTGGCTCCCATCCTGGAGCCCCCTCACTCCCACCCGGAGAAACGCCCATGACGCTCGTCCCCCGCAGCCGTGCTCTCTCCACCGCACTCGCGCTGGCTGTCGCCAGCCTCTGCGCCATGCCCGCCTTCGCCGCCCCTGGCGACATGTCCGGCATGCACCATGAAAAGACCGTCCAGGTCGGCGGCGCGCCGATGTACCCCTCGAAGAACATCATCGAGAACGCGGTGAACTCGAAGGATCACACCACGCTGGTCGCCGCGGTCAAGGCCGCCGGCCTGGTCGACACTCTGTCCGGACCCGGCCCGTTCACTGTCTTCGCGCCCACCAACGAGGCGTTCGCCGCACTGCCGGCCGGCACCGTGGACAACCTGCTGAAGCCGGAGAACAAGGCCACGCTGACCAAGGTGCTCACCTACCACGTGGTTCCCGGCAAGGTCACGTCGGCCGACCTGCTCGCACTGATCAGGAAGGACGGTGGCAAGGCCACCGTGAAGACGGTCGAAGGCGACTCGCTGACCTTCAGCAAGGACGCCAGGGGCGTGGCGATCACCGACGACAAGGGCCATACCGGCCACGTCACGATCGCCGACGTGAACCAGTCCAACGGCGTGATCCATGTGATCGACACGGTGATGCTGCCGTAAGCTGCGGCGACCTCGACCGGCGACACCGGAGTGCCCCGTCCTGCGGGGCATTCCTTTGCCGGAGCGGCGGCGATAAGGTGACGCCCCTTCCGCCCGGAATCCGCGCATGTCCCTGTTGCCACCGATCAACCTGCAGCGCTGGATCGACGAGCACCGCCACCTGCTCCGCCCACCGGTGGGCAACAAGTGCATCGTCGACGGCGACTTCATCGTGATGATCGTCGGCGGGCCGAATGCGCGCACCGACTATCACTATGACGAAGGCCCGGAATTCTTCTACCAGCTCGAGGGCGAGATGGTGCTGAAGGTGCAGGATGCCGACGGCCCGCGCGACATCCCGATCCGCGCCGGCGAGCTGTTCTACCTGCCCCCGCGCGTGCCGCACTCGCCGCAGCGGTTTGCCGATTCGGTGGGACTGGTGATCGAACGCAAACGCGTCGCCGGCGAGCGCGACGGGCTGATGTGGTTCTGCCCCAACTGCAATCACAAGCTGTTCGAGGAGTACTTCGTCCTCGAGAGCATCGAACGCGACCTGCCGCCGGTATTCGACCGCTTCTACCGGTCGCTCGAAGCGCGCACCTGCTCGCGCTGCGGCACGGTACACCCGGCACCCACCACCGACGCGGACTGAGCGCTCAGTCCGACGCCACCCGCTGCCACCATCGCCGGGCCATCCGCCGCAGCGAGACATCGGTGCCGGGATCGTCCAGCAGGTCGGCGATGGGCCGCCAGGCCAGCGCCAGCGATTCCGCGCTCACCACGAAGTCCTCGCTGCCGGTGGCACGGACGACGTAGCGCACGTCGTAGTGCCAGTGTCCCGGCTCCTCGCCCCGCGTCGGGATCCAGTGCCGGTCGAGGTCGAAGATCGCCGGCTCCACCACCAGGTCGCCCAGCCCCGACTCCTCGCTGGCCTCTCGCAGTGCAACACGTGCGAGGTCGCGATCGCCATCGGCGTGCCCGCCCAGCTGCAGCCAGCGACCGAGCTTGCGGTGGTGGGTCAGCAGCACGCGTCCACCGTCGCCACTGACCAGCCACGCCGAGCCGGTGAAGTGCCCCGGGGCATGTTCGCGCCGGAACACCTCCGGTGACGAGTCGAGGAATGCGAGGAACGTGGCAGGCGACGCGGCCTCGTCCGGCGAGTGCTGGAATCGCTGCAATGCAGCGCGAAAAGAGGCGATCGAGGTGTCCAGAAAGCAGCTCCATCCGGGGATTGCGGGCCGGTGATTGTATGGCCCGTCCATGGGTCCGTCGGCGCTTGTGGCCCCCATCGGGGTCGGCTAAGGTTGCCCGTCACCTCTGACTACCGAGGCACCAGCCCTCGCTCTGGCGCCATGGGGATGGCGTTTGTTTCCACGGGGAATCACTACATGCTTTTCCAGCGCGTCAAACCGCTCGACCAGATCCTTGCCACCGCCGAGAAGAAGAGCCTGAAACGGCAGCTCGGCGCACTCCAGCTCACCCTGATGGGCGTCGGCGCCATCATCGGAACCGGTATTTTCGTGCTCACCGCCGAAGCGGGCCAGAAGGCCGGCCCGGGCATGATGGTCGCGTTCGTGATCGCCGCGGTGGTCTGCGCGCTGGCCGCCCTGGCCTATGCGGAACTCGCCTCGATGATCCCGGTCGCCGGCTCCGCCTACACCTACACCTACGGCGTCATGGGCGAACCGATCGCCTGGATCGTCGGCTGGGCCCTGGTGCTGGAGTACGCGATCGCCGCGGGCACCGTGGCGGTCGGCTGGTCCGGCTACATGAACGGCCTGCTGATGCATACCGATCTGTTCGGACTGGTGCAGCCGGGCGCGCTCGCACTGCCCGAAGCGCTGCGCGTGGGTCCGTACGAGGGCGGCGCCTTCAACCTGCTGGCCTTCGGCATCTCGCTGGTGATCGCGCTGCTGCTGCTCGTGGGCACCTCCAAGTCGGCCAAGGTCAACGCCATCCTGGTCGCGATCAAGATCGTCGCGCTCACCGCCTTCATCGTGATCGCCGTCCCCGCCGCCAAGAGCCCGAACTTCCATCCGTTCACGCCGAACGGCTGGGGATCGCCGCTGGGAGGCATCGGCGTGCTTGGCGCAGCGGCGTCGATCTTCTTCGCCTACGTCGGTTTCGATGCCGTCTCGACCGCCGCCGAGGAAACCAAGAACCCGAACCGCAACATCCCGATCGGCCTGATCGGCTCGCTGGCGATCTGTACCGTCTTCTACCTGCTGGTCGGCTACGGCGCGGTGGGTTCGGTCGGCTCGCAGCCGATGCTCGGTGCGGACGGCCAGGCGCTGCAGCCGGGCACGCTGGCGATGGCCGCGGCCTGCGAGGGCTCGAACGCGCTGGTCTGCAGCAAGGAGCCGCTGGCTCACGTGCTGCGCATGCTGGGCTTTCCCTCCATCGGCAACCTGGTGGGCCTCGCTGCCGTGCTGGCGCTGCCCTCGGTCATCCTGGTGATGATCTTCGGCCAGACCCGCATCTTCTTCACCATGTCACGTGACGGCCTGCTGCCGGGGAGCCTGTCCAAGCTCCACCCCCGGTTCAATACCCCGCACGTGCTGACCATGATCACCGGCGTGGCCGTCTCGCTGTTCGCCGCGCTGTTCCCGGTCGGCAAGCTGGCGGCGATCACCAACTCCGGCACGCTGTTCGCCTTCATCATGGTGTCGATCGGCGTGATGGTGCTGCGCGTCCGCGATCCGCTGCGCCCGCGTCCGTTCCGCACTCCGATGGTCTGGGTGATCTGCCCGCTCGCGGTGGCCGGCTGCCTGATGCTGTTCCTCAACCTGGGCGTGTGGACGCTGGAGCTTTTCTTCGGCTGGGCCGTGATCGGCATTGCGGTGTACCTCCTGTACGGCCGCAAGCGAAGCCATCTCGCCAATGGCACCGAGGCCGACTGAGGCCGCCCCACGCGCCGGTCATTGAACAAAGCCAGGACGGCACGGTGAAAGCCGTGCCGTCGCCTTTTACGGAAGACCCATGCTCAAGCAACTGCTCGCCCGCAAGACCGACTTCAGCGACATCACCGACGACAGCCACGGCCCCGGCCTGCGCCGCACGCTCGGTCCGTGGGGCATCACCGCGCTGGGCATCGGCGCGGTCATCGGTACCGGCATCTTCGTGGTCACCGGCACGGCTGCGGCCGAGCACGCCGGGCCGGCGGTACTCATCTCCTTCATCCTCGCGGCGATCTGCAGCGGCTTCAGTGCACTGTGCTACGCCGAGTTCGCTACCCTGATCCCGGTCTCGGGAAGTTCCTACTCCTACGCCTATGCAACGCTGGGAGAGCTGGTCGCCTGGTTCATCGGCTGGAACATGGTGCTGGAATACGGCATCTCGGCTTCGGCCGTGGCGGCCAGTTGGACCGGCTACTTCACCAGCCTGCTCGACCACATCGGCATCCATCTCCCCGCCGCACTCACCGAGGCACCGCTGGCCTACACCAGTGGCCACCTGGTCGCGACCGGCCACCTGTTCAACCTGCCGGCCGTGGCCATCGTGCTTGCGCTGACCTGGCTGTGCTACGTGGGCATCAAGGAATCCTCGGGCCTGAACACCCTGATGGTGCTGCTCAAGGTCGGCCTGATCGTGATGATCATCATCGCCGGCGCCCGCTACGTGAACACCGACAACTGGCACCCGTTCATCCCCGAGCAGAAGGGCGACGGCGAGTTCGGCTGGTCCGGCATCTTCCGCGGCGCGGCCATGGTGTTCTTCGCGTATATCGGCTTCGAGGCCACCTCGACCGCCGCGCAGGAATGCAGGAATCCGCAACGCGACCTGCCGTTCGGGATCATCCTCTCGCTGGTGCTGTGCACGGTGCTCTACCTGGGCATGGCCGCGGTGATGACCGGACTGGTGCCCTACACGCTACTCAATACGGTCGACCCGGTGGTCACGGCACTGCGCGGCCACGCGGAACTGGGCTGGCTGCGTACCTGGGTCGAGGTCGGCGCGCTGATCGGCCTGTCCTCGGTGATCCTCGTGATGATCATCGCCCAGCCGCGCATCTTCATGATCATGGCCCGTGACGGCCTGCTGCCGAAGGTGTTCGCCAAGGTGCACCCGAAGCACCGCACGCCGCACATCAACACGCTGATCACCGGCTTCGGCATCGCAGCACTGGCCGCCATCTTTCCGCTGGACCTGCTGGCCGACCTTACCTCGATGGGTACGCTGATCGCCTTCACGGCCGTCTGCGCCGGCGTCCTCATCCTGCGCTACACCGCTCCGGAAATGCCGCGCACATTCCGCGTGCCTTTCGCTCCGGCCATCTGCATCGCCGGCGTGCTCAGCTGCCTCGGCCTGCTGTACACCATGAACTGGTTCAACTGGGCCCTGATGGGGGTGTGGACCCTGATCGGGCTGCTGATCTACTTCGGCTATGGACTGCGGCACAGCCGACTCCATCAAGCCTAAGTACCTCGAAAAGCGCTCAACTCCAATGAAAATGGCGAATTATGAGATTAAGTTCGCCAAACAGGTCGCCGATTGGCGTTTTTGATGTCACGGACACGTGAGATCGAGAAAGTGGCGACAAACCATTGATTTCAAATCACTTGCTTGGCAAAACTGTCCGTTGTGCATGGTTCGCACTCCCCAGGACACCGGAGTATCATCCGGGGTCCGCGGGTTGATCACTTGGCAGTGGGCCCCGGATCGCCACCCGGCGCGTCAGCCAGGGTCAGCTCCTCAAGCTGGCGCGCCGGGCGGCACTTTCAGAGGCAACCTGCTGCGCGATGCGCACTTGCTCGATACATGAAAAAGGCCGGCGAATTCGCCGGCCTTCTTTTTTGCCCTGACGGCAGCTGGTTGCCGTTTACGCCTTGGCGGCGTGCGACACGCACCAGCCCTTCGCACTGACGGCCTTGCCCGGGAACAACTGGCAGGGACCGAACCCGGTCGGGCCACCGCTGTAGAACTGGCAGTTCGCGCAGTTGGCGCCCGCCTTGTGCTTCGGGTCCTTGGTGGTGCTGGCATCTTCCACGTAACCGAGCGCCTTGGCGGTCGGATCGGACTCCGACACGTGGGGCAGGTCCGCGGCGCGTGCGACACGCGGCAGCGTGCCGATGACGGCCGCGGCAGCGGCGGTGCCGGCAGCGATCTTGAGGAACCGGCGACGCGACTCGATGCTTTCTTCTTTGGACATTGGTAAACCTCCGTCGTGGATGTTGTTGCTGCCGCGGCAGCGTTCAGCGGTTTGATGCTACGCCGATCCGCGCAATCTTTCCTGACTTGCGAGAATGGCTCTTATTCGCCGGCGGGCCGACCTCCCCGCATGGTATCCTGACCGCCTGTTTGGACGTCCAAATCACCATGCCGCAGACCTTTCCCCCCGGTGTTTCCTCCGAAACCTTCTTCGCATGTGCCGACGCCGTCGCCGTCGCCGCGAAGGAGCTCGCGGCGCTGGGCTGGACGCCCGCCACCAGCAGCAATTTCTCGATGCGGGTGGACGATGCCCATGCGGCCATCACGATCTCCGGCCGCGACAAGGGCCGGCTGGGCCGCGATGACATCATGCTGATCGACCTCGATGGCCAGGCCGTCGGGACCGACGCGCGTCCCAGCGCCGAAACGGCCCTGCACACGCAGGTGTACCGGCGCTGGCCGGACATGCGGGTGGTACTACACACCCATTCGCGCACCCAGAGCGTGGCTTCGCGTCTATTTGCCGCACAGGGCGCCGTCCGTCTGGAGGGATGGGAGCTGCAGAAGGCGATCACCGGCTTCCACACCCACGAAAGCGTGCTGGAGATCCCGGTGTTCCCGAACACCCAGGACATGGCCGAACTGGTGGAGCGCGTCGATGCCTGGCTGGGCTCGGGCAAGCCACTGCACGCCTACCTGATCGACGGCCACGGCATCTACACCTGGGGGCGCGACATGGCCGAGACGCGCCGCCACCTCGAAGCCCTGGAATTCCTGCTGGCGTGCGAACTCGACCTGAGGAGGCTTTCCGCATGAGCCGCTTGCGCATCTACGACGACCAGATCCCGGGCACGCCGCTCGCGGAATTCCACGACCACTCCGCCATCGAGCACGAACTTCGCCAGGCCGGTGTCCGCTTCGAGCGCTGGGAGGCGAATGAGCCCATCTGGCCCGGCGCCAGCCAGGAGCAGGTCATCGCCGCCTATCGTGGCGACATCGATCGCCTGATGGAGGACGAGGGTTATCAGGCCGTGGATGTCATCAGCCTGAAGCCGGACCATCCGGACCGCGCCACGCTGCGCCAGAAGTTCCTCGACGAGCACACCCACAGCGAGGACGAGGTGCGCTTTTTCGTGGCTGGTGCCGGTCAGTTCACCCTGCACATCGCCGGCAAGGTCTATGAGGTGCTGTGCGAACAGGGCGACCTGATCGGCGTGCCCGACGGCACCCGCCACTGGTTCGACATGAGCGAGTCCCCCTATTTCGTGGCGATCCGCCTGTTCACCAACAAGGACGGCTGGGTCGCCCATTTCACCGGGACCGACATCGCCGGCCGGTTCCCGCGCATGGCACCCCATCCGAGCGCCGCTGCGCTCGCCTCCTGACTCGCCCCCCCACTCCACGGAAGACCACTCGATGATCGAAATCCGCGCCATCGTCACCGACATCGAAGGCACCACCAGCTCGATCCACTTCGTCAAGGACGTGCTGTTTCCCTATACGCGCAAGCGCCTGCCGGCCTTCGTGGAAACGCATGGCGACCGCCCCGAGGTGCAGCACTGGCTGCATGAGGCCGCCAAGGAGGCTGGCTTCATCGAAGCCAGCCGCCAGGAAGTCATCGAGTTGCTGCTGCGCTGGATCGACGAGGACCGCAAGTCCACGGCATTGAAGGCGCTGCAGGGCATGATCTGGCAGGAAGGCTACGAGGCTGGCGACTACCGCGCCCATGTCTACCCCGAGGTGCCGGCACGCCTGCGTGCATGGCGTGCGCAGGGACTGAAACTCTACGTGTATTCCTCCGGCTCGGTACCCGCTCAGAAGCTGTTCTTCGGCTACAGCGAAGCCGGCGATCTCACGCCGCTGTTCGCCGGCTACTTCGATACCGAGACGGGACCCAAGCGCGAGCAGGCCTCGTACGAAGCAATCGCCGAGGCCATCGGCGAACAGCCTGCGCACCTGCTGTTCCTGTCCGACATCGAGCAGGAACTCGACGCCGCGCGGGCCGCGGGTTTCCAGACCGGCTGGCTGGCGCGCGATGCCGCGACACTGCCCGCAGCAAGCCCCCACCCCGCCTACCGGGATTTCGACGCCATCGCGGTCTGAACCCGGCGAGGCCCGGCCCGACATGCGTACGCTGATCACCGCCCTGCTCGCCCTGGCCACCGGTGCCGCGCTCACCGCGACCGCGCTGCGCACGCCGACCGTAGCCGTCGCGATTCCCGTCCCGGCGTCGACCACCAGCGCATCGGCAACCGCCAGCGCCACCCCGAATGCGGACACGACCACCGACGGCGGCCTGCTGCCGACCGACAGCTGGCCCAGGAACGCGCCGTCACCCGAACAGGTGATGTACGCCCAGCCCCGGCTGATGCGGCAGGCTCTCGATGGCCTCGCACCACGCGTCCCCGGTGTCCCCAACCTGTATCTGGTGAGCTTCGCCGGCGACGGCAGCGAGGATGTGTTCCGCAACGAGGCCGAGTACGCCGCGACCCTGTTCCGCCATCGCTACGGCGCCCGTGCCCACACGCTGGTGCTGGAGAACAACCCGGCCACGCTCGACAGCCGGCCACTGGCCAGCTGGAGCAACCTGGAGACCGCGCTGACCGGCCTGTCCAAGGTGATGGACCCGCAGCAGGACATCCTGATGCTCTACCTCACCAGCCACGGCGACCCGGAGCACACCCTGCTGGTGGACATGGACCCGCTGCCGCTGGACCAGATCGGCGCGCCGGACCTCGCCGGGATCCTGGCCGAGCACCCCTTCAAGTGGAAGGTGGTGGTGGTCAATGCCTGTTATTCGGGCGGCTTCGTACCGCCGCTGCAAGGTGAGGGCACGCTGGTGATCACCGCCGCCCGCAGCGATCGCAGCTCGTTCGGTTGCGGCAACGACTCGGCCGCCACCTACTTCGGCCGCGCGTGGCTGGTCGACGCACTCAACCGGACCGCGGACCCGATCGCCGCCTTCCGCCAGGCCCATGCCGAGGTGGCCCGATGGGAACAGCAGGACCGGCTCACTCCATCGGAGCCGCAGATCTCGATCGGCAAAGGCATTGCCGACCAGCTGGCCCGCTGGCGCCGGGGCGACCCGGTCGGGCCACCGGTACCGTTCCGTCCGGATGCCGCCGGCGAGGCGCCGGCGACCCGCTGAGTCAGATCACTTCGCCGCGTGGCGGGCTGCCAGCACGTCGGTGACGTCGGACAGGGACAGGCCCCGCTCGCGCAGCAGCACGGTCAGGTGGAACACCAGGTCCGCCGCCTCGCCCAACAGCTCCGTATCGCCCTGGGCGACGCCGGCCAGCGCCGTCTCGACCCCCTCCTCGCCCACCTTTTGGGCGATGCGCCGTACGCCGCCCTCGAACAGGCGCGTGGTGTAGCTGCCTTCCGGGCGCTCGGCATGTCGCTGGGCCACCAGGGCATCGAGTTCGGCGAGGAAACCCAGCGGCGGCCGCACCGACTCGCCGAAACAGCTCGATGTGCCGGTGTGGCAGGTGGGACCGTGCGGCAGTGCGCCGACCAGCAGCGTGTCGCCATCGCAGTCCACGCGCAGCGAGGCCAGCGCCAGCACGTGGCCCGAGCTCTCGCCCTTGGTCCACAGGCGCTGCTTCGAACGACTGAAGAACGTGACGTGACCGGTCCGCTGCGTGGCCTCCAGGGCGGCGGCATCCATGTAGCCGAGCATCAGCACCTCGCCGGTCAACGCGTGCTGGACGATCGCCGGCAACAGGCCATCGCCCTTGGCCCAGTCCAGGCGGGAGAGATCGGTGGGATCGGGAAGCGTGTCGGTCATGGTGCGGTCTGCCAGTGGGTTGCGGACGGGGCCACGCCTCAGAGGCGAACGGCCACGCCCTCGCGCGCAAGGTAGCGCTTGAGTTCGGGAATCGCGATGGCGCCGGAGTGGAACACGCTGGCGGCCAGCGCACCATCCACGTCGGCGTCCAGGAAGGCCTCGCGGAAATGCTCCGGTGCGCCGGCGCCACCCGAGGCGATCAGCGGCACGTGGCAGACAGCACGGGCCGCGCGCAGCTGCTCCAGGTCGTAGCCCTGGCGCACGCCGTCGCTGCCCATGCAGTTGAGCACGATCTCGCCGGCCCCGCGGCGCTGCGCCTCGACCATCCAGTCGAGCGTGCCGCGGGCCAGCGCCTGGGTCTTGTCCGGATCGCCGGTGTACTGGCGCACGCGCCACTGGCCGTCCGCGTCGCGCAGCGAATCGATGCCGACCACCACGCACTGCACGCCGAACGCCCCGGCCAGTTCGTCGATCAGCTCCGGCCGTTCCAGCGCCGGGGAGTTCACCGAGATCTTGTCGGCCCCGGCATGCAGCACGGCGCGCGCCTCCTCCACCGAGCGGATGCCGCCGGCCACGCAGAACGGGATGTCGATGACGCGCGCCACGCGTTCGACCCAGCCGCGGTCCACGCTGCGCCCCTGCGGGCTGGCGGTGATGTCGTAGAACACCAGCTCGTCGGCGCCCTCGTCGCGGTAGCGCAGCGCCAGGTCGACGATCTCGCCCATCACCACGTGGTCGCGGAAGCGCACACCCTTGACCACCTGGCCGTCACGCACGTCCAGGCAGGGAATGATGCGGCGGCTCAGCATGCCAGCGCCTCCTCCAGCGTGAATCGGCCCTCGAGCAACGCACGCCCGAGGATGACTCCGCGCGCGCCCACGTCGCGGGCCGCACGGATATCCGCCAGCGAACGCACGCCGCCGGAGGCCTGCACCGCCAACTGCGGCAGGGTGTCGGCGAGATGGCGGTAGAGATCGAGATTGAAGCCGGCCAGCATGCCGTCGCGGTCGATATCGGTGCACAGCAGGTGGCGGGCACCGTGGTCGGCATACCACGGCGCCAGCTCGTCCAGCGTGCGCGATTCCATCGCGGTCCAGCCGGCACTGGGCAGCAGCCAGTCCTCGCCGACCCGCCGCGTGTCCAGCGCGATCGTGATGCGCTCGCTGCCGAGGGTGTCCAGCCAGCGCGCCACCTGTTCGGGTTCGCGGATCGCCACGCTGCCCAGCACCACGCGGTCGACCCCGACGTCGAACAGGCGCCGAAGATCGTCCTCCGTGCGCACCCCACCGCCGGCCTGCACCTGAATCCCCTCGGCCGCGATCGCACGGATCGTCGACAGGTTCTCCAGATCGCCGGAGCGGGCACCGTCCAGATCCACCAGATGCAGCCAGCGCGCGCCGGCATGCAGGTAGCGCCGGGCAAGCTCGGCCGGATCGCTGCCGTAGATGGTCTGCTGCGCATAGTCGCCCTGGCGCAGGCGCACCACGCGCCCTTCCCGCAGGTCGATGGCCGGAATGACGTCGAAGTTCATAGGCTGAGGAAATTCTGTAGGAGTCGGGCGCCCACGCCGGCCGAACGCTCGGGGTGGAACTGCATGCCATGGAAATTGCCGCGCGCGATCACCGCCGAGAACGCAGCGCCGAAATCCGCGGTGGCCAGGGTGTAGTCGCCCACCGGCACCGCGTAGCTGTGCACGAAATACGCCTGCTCGCCCGCGGCCAGCCCGTCCAGCAGCGGATGGGTGCGCACTGGCGCCAGCGCGTTCCAGCCCATGTGCGGCACGCGCAGGCCCGGCGCCTCGTGGAAGCGACGCACCGGGGCGTCGATCACGCCGAGACAGTCGGTGTCGCCCTCTTCCGAATGCGCGCACAGCAACTGCATGCCCAGGCACACACCCAGCACCGGCTGGGTCAGCGAACGCATCAACTCGACCAGACCCAGTTCGCGCAGCCGCGCCATGCCGGGACCGGCCGCGCCCACGCCAGGCAGGATCACCTTGTCGGCGCCGCGAATCGTGTCCGGATCGGCGGTGAGCGCCGCCTCCACGCCGAGGCGCTGCAGCGCATAGCGCACCGAGCCGATGTTCGTGCCACCCGCATCGACCAGCACCACGGCCATCAGAGCGCCCCCTTGGTACTGGGCAGCTCGCTGCCTTCGCGGCGGATCGCCTGGCGCAGCGTGCGCGCCACCACCTTGAAGCAGGCTTCGACCATGTGGTGCGCGTTGTCGCCCTTCACCGTGAGGTGCAGGTTGGCACCCAGCGTCTCGCACAGCGAGCGGAACACGTGCGGCACCAGCTCGGTCGGGATGTCGCCCACGCGCTCGCGCGGGAAGCTGCCCTCGAACACGAAGTACGGCCGGCCGGACAGGTCCAGCGCGGCGCTGGCGAAGGATTCGTCCATCGGCAGCGTGAAGCCATAACGGCCGATGCCGCGCTTGTCGCCCAGCGCCTGCTTCAGCGCCTGGCCGAGGGCCAGCGCGCAGTCCTCCATCGTGTGGTGTTCGTCGATGTGGGTATCGCCGTCGCAGTTGAGCTCCAGCGCGAACCCGCCGTGCTTGCCGATCTGCTCGAGCATGTGGTCGAAGAAGCCCAGCCCGGTGTGGATCTTCGGCTCGGCCACGCGATCCAGGTCCACGCTCACCGTGATGCGGGTTTCCCTGGTGTTGCGCTGGACCGTAGCGGTGCGCGGCGCATCGAGCAGGCGGTGTGCGATGGCGTCCCACGACTGCCCCTGCGGCCCCACGCGCAGGCCGCGCACGCCGAGGTTGGCGGCCAGCTGCATGTCGGTGTCGCGGTCGCCGATGACGGCCGACGCCGCCCGGCTCCAGCTGTCGTCCGCCAGGTAATGGCGCAGCATGCCGATGCCCGGCTTGCGCGTGTCGAGCCCTTCATGGGGGAAGCTGCGGTCGATCAGCTGTTCGCGGAACACGATGCCCTGCGAGGCCAGGATGCGCAGCAGCAGCTGGTGCGGACCGTCGAAGCTGTCCTGCGGAAAACTCGCGGTGCCGAGGCCATCCTGGTTGGTGACCATCACCAACTCGTAGCCGGCGGCCACGCAGCGCTGCAACGCGCCGATCACGCCGGGCAGCAGGTCCAGCTTGGCGTAGCTGTCGATCTGCTCGTCCGGCGGCTCGACGATCAGGCAACCGTCGCGGTCGATGAAAAGGATCTTGCGGCTCATGAAGGGCTTCCCGAAAGCACGTCCAGCACGCGGTCGTTTTCCTCCGCCGTGCCAATGGTGATGCGCAGCGCATCGCCGAGGTTCGGATAGCGGCGCACGTCGCGCACCACGATGCCGGCGGCGAGCAGATCACGGTAGGCAGCACCGGCGTCATCGAAGCGTACCGCCAGGAAGTTCGCCTGCGACGGCAGCACCTCGCGCACGCCGGGCAGCGCGGCGATCGCCGTGCGCATGCGCGCACGCTCGGCCTTGATCTCGGCGATATGCCCGCGTGCCTGGGACTGGCCCGCCGGCGACAGCGCGGCCAGGGCCGCCTCCACGCAGGGCAAGGGCAGCGGATACGGCGGCATGATCCGGCGCAGCAGCGCGATCACCGCGTCGTTCGCCAGCAGCGTGCCGACGCGCGCACCGGCCAGCGCCCAGGCTTTCGAGAGCGTGCGCAGGATGCCGACATGCTCGTAGCGGTCGATCAGCCCGGCCATGCCGGGTGCGTCGGCGAACTCGACGTAGGCCTCGTCGACGATCAGCAGCGCGCGCCCGGCGAGCGCCTGCGCCAGGCGTTCCACCGCCGCCAACGGGATCACCTGCCCGGTCGGATTGTTCGGGGTGCAGACGAAGACCAGCTTCACCGCCGGGGTCACCGCCGCCAGCACGGCGTCGACGTCCAGCGTGAAGTCGGCCGCCAGTGGCGCCTCGATCACACCCGCGTTCTGGATGCGCGCGCACACCGCGTACATGCCGAAGGTCGGCGGCTGGATCAGGATCGCGTCCTCGCCGGCGCGGCAGAACGCCCGCACCAGCAGGTCGATCGCCTCATCGCTGCCGCGGCCGACCAGCAACTGCTCGCGGCGCACGCCGTACAGCGTGGCCAGCGCATCGACCAGCGCGGCCGGCTGCGGGTCGGGATAGCGGTTGCAGCCGGCGCCCGCCTCGCCGAACGGCGCCCAGGCCGACTCGTTCGCGTTGAGCAGGATCTGCCCGCCGCTGGCCTCCATGCGCGCCGATGAGTACGGCTGCATCGCGCGGATCTCCGGACGCGCCAAGTCGAGCACGCTCATGCGCGGCCCTCCAGCACGTCCAGCCGCATCGACACCGCGCGGCGGTGCGCCTCCAGCTGCTCGGCGGCAGCCAGCGTGACCGTGCACGGACCGATCGCGCGCAGGCCATCGGCGCTCACCTCCTGCACGCTGATCTGCTTGACGAAGCTGGCCACCGAGACGCCGCTGTAGCTGCGCGCGTAGCCGTAGGTGGGCAGCACGTGGTTGGAACCGCTGCAGTAGTCGCCCACCGACTCGGGCGTCCAGGCCCCAAGGAAGATCGAGCCGGCACTCTGGATGCCGTCGACCAGCGTGCGCGGCTCGGCGGTCTGGATGATCAGGTGCTCCGGCGCGTAGCGGTTGCTCACCTCGACCGCCTGGGCCAGCGATTCCACCGCGATCAGGCGGCTCTGCGCCAACGCCTTGAGCGCGGTCTCGCTGCGCGGCAGCGTCGCGACCTGCCGCTCCACTTCGGCGGCCACGGCGTCGAGCAGCGCGGCCGAGGGGCTCAGCAGCACCACCTGCGAGTCCTCTCCATGTTCGGCCTGCGACAGCAGGTCGGCCGCGACGAAGGCCGGCCGGGCGCCGTCGTCGGCGATCACCAGCACCTCGGACGGACCGGCCGGCATGTCGATGGCAGCGCCGTCCGGATCGCCCGACACCTGCAGCTTGGCCTCGGTGACCCAGGCGTTGCCCGGGCCGAACAGCTTTTCGCACTTGGGCACGCTGTCGGTGCCGTAGGCCATCGCTGCGATCGCCTGGGCGCCGCCGAGCTTGAACACACGGTGCACGCCGGTGACGCGCGCGGCGAACAGCACGGCTTCGTCGCAGCGGCCGTCGGCGCGCGCCGGCGAGCACAGCACCACCTCGCGGCAGCCGGCGATCGCCGCCGGCACGCCCAGCATCAGCGCAGTGGACGGCAGCGGCGCGGTACCGGCCGGCACGTAAAGACCAACCCGGGTGATCGGGCGCAGCATGCGCTCCACGCGCACGCCCGGCGCCGTCTCCACGCCCACTGACCTGGGTTGAGACGCGCGATGGTAGGTGTCGATACGCCCAGCCGCCTCGCGGATCGCCGACTTCAGCGCTTCATCGAGCGCCACCTCGGCGGCGTCGAACTCGGCGGGCGTCACCTCGATGGCATCGAGCGCGCAGCGGTCGTACTTGGCGCTCAGTTCACGCAGCGCCACGTCACCGTGCGCGCGTACCTGGGCGATGATCGCCGCCACGCCCTGCTTGAGCTCATCCGCGCGGGCCTGCGCCGGGCGGGCCAGCGCCTCGCGCCGGGCGGTTTCGTCGAGAGAGTTCCAGTTCAGCCGCTTCATCGTCTCGCATCCTCGCGCCCGCTCAGGCGAGCATCTTTTCCACCGGCAGCACGAACATCTCGCGTGCACCGGCCTTCTTGATCTCTTCCAGCTGGCGCCAGCTCACCTCGCCGGCGCACAGCGCCTGCAGCATCAGCTGGTCGGGCTGCCCGGCCACCGGCAGCAGGGTCGGCTGCGGGCCGCCCGGCAGCAGCCGGGTCACCGCCTCCAGGTTGCCGCGCGAGGTCTGCAGCAGCAGCAGGCGCGACTCGCTCACCTGGATCACGCCATCGAGCCGCTTGAACAGCAGCTCGAGCATGTCGCCACGCTCGTCGGTCGGCAAAGTCGCCGGACCGGCCAGCACCGCCTCGCTCTCCAGCAGCACGTCGACCTCGCGCAACTGGTTGGCGACCAGCGTGCCGCCGCTCTGCACCAGATCGCAGATGGCATCGGCGGTGCCGAGCTTGGGCGCGATCTCCACCGAGCCGGCCAGCGTCACCACCTGCGCATCGACGCCCGCATCGCGCAACCACTTGCCCAGCAGGCCGGGATACGAGGTGGCAATGCGTTGACCGGCGAGGCTGGTGGCATTCTCGTAGGCCATCTCCTGCGGCACCGCGACGGACAGTCGGCAACGGCCGAAGCCGAGCGGGCGCCACTCCTTCAGCGGCGCACCGTCGACTCCGGTGGTGAGCGAGAACTCGTCGAGCACGTTGCGGCCGACGATGCCCAGGTCGCACACGCCCTGCTCGATCAGCCCGGGGATGTCGTCGTCGCGGACCAGCAGCAGGTCCACCGGCTCGCCCTCGCCGAAGCAGAACAGCTTGTCGCGGCTCTGCCGGAAGGTGAGCCCGCAGCGCTTGAGCACGTCGAGCGCCGGCTCGGTGAGCCGACCGGATTTCTGCATCGCAATGCGCAGGCGATCGCGCGTCTTCATGCCTTGTCCTTTTTCTGGTTCGTGCGGCGCCGGGCCGCCCGCGCGGCCGCCGCCAGGTAGCCGCCGCTGCCCTGGTTGAGATACCGGGCCACCCGTCCGATCGTGGTGATGCTGACCGCGGTCCGCTCGTGGATCTCCCGGTAGGAGACGCCCTCGAGCAGGTACGGAACCACCCGCCAGCGGTCGACCAGCACCTCCAGCTCCGCCGGCGTGCACAGGTCGTGCAGGAACGCCGACATCTCATCGGCGTTCTTCAGCGACAGCAAAGCCTCGCAGAGGCTCAGCTCGGCGGACTCGGAAGGGGTTTCAGGATCGACGGAACGGCGCTTCATAATGTACTAATGCGTTAATACATTTGTACAGTCTAGCGAGCCGTCCTGCGCCTGTCGAGCGCCCGCTCCCAAGCTGGCCCGGAGGGCCTGGCTTTCGTGTGGATCGGCGGAGCGAAGTGCTGCCGCCCAGGGAGAACCGTCAACGATCCCGGCGGGAGCACGCCTGCTGCAGGCGCCGGTCGAGCGCATCGAGGAAAGCCTCGGGCAACTCGGCCCGGATCGGCGCCCGCCACCAGCCGGGGCGGGCGAAGCGGATGCACTTGATGGCATCCTTGTCGGTCATCAGCAGCGGGCGCGCGCCGGCGAACGCAAGGTCCGACGCATCGAACGCGTGATGATCCGGAAAGGCGTGGCCGTCCACCCCCAGCCCCTGCGCGCGCAGGCTCTCGAAGAAGCGGTCGGGGTGGCCGATGGCGGCCACGGCGGCCACCGGCGTGCCGGCAAAGCTGGTCAGTGGGCGCTCCTCGCCGTCGACCAGCGCGACCGCGGTGCCGCCGACCAGTCGCATCGGGAACTCATCGGGCCCGGCGGCACCGTTGGCGACGCGGAAATCGACCTGTCGCAGCCGCGACAGGGGTTCGCGCAGCGGCCCGGCCGGCAGCAGCCGGCCGTTGCCGAAACGCCGCGCGCCGTCGACCACACAGATCTCCACGTCGCGGGCAAGCCTGTAGTGCTGCAGGCCATCGTCGGCGATCACCACGTCGCAGCCGGCCTCGACCAGCAGCGTGGCGGCCGCCGGCCGGTCCCGCCCCACCGCCACCGGCGTGCCACTGGAGCGGATCAGGCAGGGTTCGTCGCCGAACACGGCCGGCTCGGGTTGCTCGCCGAGCAACGCCGGCTCGCGCTGCGTGCCGCCGTAGCCACGACTGACCACGCCGGGTTGCCAGCCGCGCCGGCGCAGCGCCTCGACCAGCGCCAGGGTCAGCGGCGTCTTGCCGGTGCCGCCGGCCGTGAGGTTGCCGACCACCACCACGGGCACCGGCAGCCTGACACGGCGCAGGATGCCGGCGCGGTACAGCGCGCGGCGCAGGGCGGCGAGGCCTCCGTAGAGCGCGGCCAGCGGGAACGTCCAGGCCGGAGGGCGTCGATCGCCGTACCAGCTCTTCTGCAGCTCGTCGGCCAGCGCCATGGCCGTGTCAGTCGCCCGCCGGCGCGTGGAACTGCATGCGGTGCAGCGCGGCGTAATGGCCCTGCAGCGCCAGCAGCTCGGCGTGGGTGCCACGTTCGACGATGCGGCCCTGATCCATCACGGCGATCTGGTCCGCCCCCTCGATGGTCGACAGCCGATGCGCGATCACCAGCGTGGTGCGGTGCTCCATCAGGCGTTGCAACGCATTCTGGATCAATCGCTCGGACTCGGTGTCGAGCGCGCTGGTTGCCTCGTCCAGCACCAGGATCGGCGCGTTCTTCAGGATCGCCCGGGCAATCGCGATGCGCTGGCGCTGGCCACCGGAGAGCATGCCGCCCCCCTGCCCGATCGGACTGTGCAGCCCCTGCGGCATGCGGCCAATGAATTCCATGGCGTTGGCTGCCTCGGCGGCGGCGACGATCTCTGCCTCGCTGGCGCCGGACAGTTCGCCATAGGCGATGTTCTCGGCCACCGTGCCATCGAACAGCACCACACTCTGCCCCACCCAGGCGATCTGGCGACGCAGCGACGCCAGGGTGTAGTCCAGATAGTCCTCGCCATCGAGCACGATGCGCCCGGCGCTTGGCTCGTAGAAGCGAGGCAGCAGGCTGACCAGGGTGCTCTTGCCGCTGCCGGAACGACCGACCAGCGCAGTCACCGTCCCCGGCGGGCAGCGCAGGTCCACCCCGCGCAGGGCCTCGGCCTCGCTGCGCGGATAGCGCAGGCGGATGCCCTCGAACACCAGGTCGCCGCGGGTGCGATCCAGCGCGATCCGGCCGCGGTCGTTCTCCGGCGCCATGTCCATCACGTCGAACAGGTCTTCCGCCGCCGACATGCCGCGCTGGATGTTCGACTGCACGTTGGTCAGTCGCTTCAGCGAGGGGATCATCGCGCCCATCGCGGTGAGCACGGTGATGAACACACCCGAGGTGATGTGGTCGATCACGTCGGCCCGCGTGCCCAGGAAGACCAGCACCGCCAGCGCAAACGCGGCGACCGTCTGGATCGCCGTGCTGGACGAGGCGCTGGTCAATGCGATCTTCAGGTTGAGCCGCCGCGCCCGCCGGGTGACGTCGTCGAAGCGCGCGCCCTCGTGGGGCTGGCCGCCGTAGATACGGACCTCGCGGTAGGCGCCCACCGATTCCTCGACCGTACCGGTGACCGAGCCCATCGACCCCTGGATGCGCCGGCTGATGCTGCGGTAGCGGCGGCTGACCACGGTGGCGATCAGCGCCACGGCCGGCACCATCACCAGCAGGGCCAGCGTGAGGTAGGCACTGTTGTGCAGCATGACGTACAGCATGCTCACCACGGTCACGCCCTCGGTCACCGCGATCTTGATCGCGTCGGTCGACGCCGACGCCACCTGCTCGCTGGTGTAGGTGATGCGCGAGATCTGCTGGCCGGATGGTTCGGCGCCAAAGAACGGGGCCGGCAGCTTGAGGTAGGACCCGAACACATCCACCTGCATCGCCTGTACGACGTGGCGGCCGATGTAGGAGATGCCGTAGCTGCTGAGGAAGGTGCCGACGCCGCGCACGGCGAAAATGATCATGATCCAGATCGGCATCCAGAAGATCAGATGCGGATCCTTGTTCTTGAACAGGTCGTCGAACAGCGGCCTGAGCAGGTTGGTGAACACCGCCAGCGCACCGCCATCGATCGCCATGCCGAGGATCGCGAGCAACCCGACCGTCCGGTACCGACGGGTGTATCCGAACAGACGCTTGTAGACCTCCCAGGTCTTCGCGTCCCAGACGCCCCGTCGCTCAGCGGCATTCACCGCCCCGCCCCCGGCTTCTCGGGCGTGGTGGCGATCGAAAGTCGGGTGAAGCCCAGCTGGCCCAGCGCATCCATCGCGGTCACCACGTACTGGTGCGGCGTCATCGCGTCGGCGCGGATCACGACCTGGCCATCGCGCCGGCCGCCGGAGTTCTGTTCCAGCATCTGCTTGAGCGGCTCGATGCCTTCGCCAAGCACCTCGTCGCTACCCACGTAATAGCGACCATCCTTGTCGATCATCACCGTGAGCAGCGGTGCCTGCACGTCGCGCTCCTCGGCACTGGCCTTGGGCAGGGTCACCTGCATCCGCGAGTGCTGGATGAACGTGGTGGTCAGCACGAAGAACATCAGCAGGGTCAGCAGCACATCGATCAACGGGATCACGTTGATCTCGAATTCGTCGCGGCGACGGTCCGAACCGATACGCATCGGTCTCAGCCTGCCGCCGGGGTGCGGCGCGGACGCGGCGTCGCCGGCGTACCCGGTGCGCCGAAGGTGAGATCGTCCAGCAGGGCGATCGCCTCCTTCTCCATGTCCACGCAATAGCCGGTCACCTTGCTGCGGAAGTAGCGATGCAGCACATAGGCCGGGATCGCCACGACCAGACCCGTGGCGGTACAGATCAGTGCCTCGCCGATGCCGCCAGCCATCTTCATCGGGTCGCCCACGCCGCCGCGCATCACGTCGAGGAACATGCGGATCAGGCCGATCACCGTGCCGAACAGGCCCAGCAACGGACCGATCAGCGCGATCGTGCCAAGCGTGTTGAGGTAACGCTCCATCCGATGCGCTACATGACGGCCGGTGTCCTCCAGGCGCTCCTTGATGATGTCGCGCGAGCGGTCGCGCACGACCAGGGCCGAGGCCAGCAGTTCGCCCAGCGGGGAGCCGCTGGCCAGGGTTTCCAGGTGCTTGGGGTCGAGCTGGCCCTTGCGGGCCCAGTCACGCACTTCCTGCCCCAGCCCGGGCGGCAGCACGGACGAACGACGCAGCGTCCAGAAACGCTCCAGCACGATCGCCAGGGCGATCGCCGAACAAAACAGGATGGGCGCCATCGCCCAACCGCCAGCCATCAGGATATCCAGCACAACGCCCCCGCAGGATGCAAAGCAGAACGAAGCCGGCATCATACCAGTCCGAACCGCGCGTTCCGTGGGCTGCGTCCGGCTGCCGAAAGCCGGCTCGTGATGCTAGCGCTCGCGCCAGTAGCGACCCTGCCGAAGCCGCTCACCGGGCCAGGCACGAACCGGTGCATCGGCCGGAAAATCCAACCGCAACGCACCGTCGCCCGCCGTATTGAGCAACGGCACGCCCGCCGCCCGGTAGCGGGCCACCACCGCCGGGCGAGGATGACCAAAGCGGTTGTGCCAACCGGCCGAAACCACTGCCAATGCGGGGTGCAGCGCAGCGATGAAAGCCGCGCCGGAAGAGGTTTCGCTGCCATGGTGCGGCACCGTCATCACCACCGGCCGGCCGGGAGACACGCCCGCAGCGACGTCCCCCTCCACCCGTCGGGTGATGTCGCCGGTAAGCAGCAGGCGATCGCCCCCACCCTCGACCAGCAGCACGCAGGAACGATCGTTGTCGTGCGACGGTCGCCCGTGCGGATTGAGCACACGGAAAGTCACGCCGTCCCAATGCCAGGACTGACCGGCGGCGCACGGCGCCATCGGCATCGGCATGCGCGCCGGTTCGCCCGCCAGCCGGCGCGGGACGGGGAACGCCTCCAGCACGGCGCCGGCGCCGCCTGCGTGATCATTGTCGCCGTGACTGATCATCAGCAGATCCAGCCGGCGCACGCCGAGTGCCCGCAACGAAGGCACCACGGTCGCCGCCCCGACGTCGAAGCCCGACGGATAGCGGGCACCGGCGTCGTAGAGCATGGCATGGCGATGCGTCCGCACCAGTACCGACAGCCCCTGCCCCACATCGAACACCCAGGCCCGGAAGCCGCCCGCAGGGATCGGCGGCCGCGCAGGCAGCAGCAGCGGCAGGAACAACAGGCCGCCGAGCCAGCGGCACGGCGTCCCGCGCGGCGCCAACATCCAGATCGCGCCGAGCAGCGCCAGCCCCAAAGCCCACGGAGTGACCGCCGGCAGATACCACGCTGCTCCCGGCCATGAAGCCATCCGCGCCAGCAACCACCAGAGCGCGTGGCCGGTGGCGGCAGCCAGAGCCAGCATTGGCGCAGCCAGCGGTGGACACAGCAGCAGCGCGAGTACGGCCAGGAGGGTCGCCGGCACCATCAGCAGGCTGACCATCGGTACCGCGATCAGGTTGGACAGCGCGCCGACCAGCGAAGCCTGGCCGAAGAACCAGAGCGTCAACGGCAGCAGCGCAACGCTCATCACCCACTGGCCGCGTGCCAGCTCGCGGACGAACGTCCGCCAGCTGCGGCCTTGCACGCCGAGGCAGAGCATCAGGAATGCCACTCCGACGAACGACAGCCAGAAGCCGGCTGCGAGCACCGACAGCGGATCCACCAGCAGCATCACAAGCAGCGCCATGGCCAGCGCATGGCGCCCATCCAGATGCCGCCGGCGACTGCGCGCGACAACCGCCACCGCGATCATCAGCAGGGTGCGCAGTGTCGGCAAACCCATGCCCGCGAGCAGGCCATAGGCCAGTGCCGCGACCAGCGCCGCGGCCGCTTGCGCCCGGGACCGTGGACAGCGCAGCCCGAGCCCGGGAAACAGTGCATAGAACGGCCAGACCAGCCCGGCCCCGAACGCCGCGGCCACTCCCACGTGGAAGCCGGAAATGGCCAGCAGGTGGGATACGCCGGTGGCCCGCGCCACGGCCCAGTCGTCGGGATCCAGTCCACGCGTATCGCCGACCGCGAGTGCACGCAGCAGCGCCGCATCGTGCGGATCGGCCATCCGGGCGTCGATCGACGCAGCCAGGTGCTGGCGCAAACGGTCGACACAGGGCGATGCACCGAGCCGCCGGTTGTCGCTCCCCTCCCGGACATAGCCCACCGCATCGATCCGGCGCTCCAGCGCAGTGCGCTCGGTATCGGCACCGCCCGGATCGACCATCCCCCGCGGCCGCTTCAGGCGCACCCGCAACTGCCAGCGCTCGCAGGGTCGCAACACGCGGGAAGGGTCGTACCAGGCCAGCCGAGCCCGGCCATGCCACGCCACCTGCCGTCCATCGAGCCGGGCCGAGTCGACCCGGAACGCAAATCGCGTGCCGTCAGCGCGTGGGTCCGGCAGGTCGAGCAGTTGCCCGGTCACCAGCAGAACCTCGCCTTCCAGCGCATGCGGCAGCCGCGCATCCATCGCCGCTGCACCACGCCACATGGCCCATGCCACGCCCAACAGGATCCAACCGAGGCTGCGCGCCCGGCGCGACAGCCAGCAAGCCGTCGCGCCGGCTCCAAGCCCTGTCACGGCCAGCCAGAGCACGAGGCCGCGCGGCAGCTCGGGAAACATCTGCACAACCAGCACGCCGAGCAGCAGCGCGACACTGGCCAGCGGAACGCCGGCCTTGAGCGATCGTTGCGGCAACGTCCATGTCCCCTGCGCCCGAACCTGCCTCCAAGGCTAGCGTCGGACGCGGGATCGTCAGGACGAAACGAGCGTAGGCGAGGGCCGTCGCACGACGCGCGGCAACCACCCTGATGTCATCGGGGAATCAGATCTCGCCAACCAGCGAGGCCGGATCGTTGCGCACCTGCTCGTTCAATACCCCGTTGTGCAGCACCAGGGTGCGGTCCATGCGCGCCGCCAGCCGGGTATCGTGGGTGACAAGGATGAAGCTGGTGCCGATCTCCCGGTTGAGTTCGAGCATCAGTGCATAGACCTGTGCCGCATTCGCCTCATCGAGGTTGCCGGTCGGCTCGTCGCCCAGCACGCAGGCTGGCCGGGTCACCAGCGCACGGGCCACCGCACAGCGCTGGCGCTCGCCGCCGGACAGCTCGGAGGGCTTGTGCCCGAGCCGCGCCGAAAGCCCGACCCGGCCGAGCAGTTCGGTAGCAGCACGCTGCGCCTTGGCGATCGACTCGCCCCGGATAAGCAGCGGCATGCATACGTTCTCCAGCGCGGTGAACTCGGGCAGCAGATGGTGGAACTGGTAGATGAAACCGAGCGAACGGTTGCGCACACGACCGCGGTCGGCGTCGGACAACGAGGACAACCGCTGGCCATCCACTTCCACTTCGCCGGCGCTCAGCGTGTCCAGCCCGCCAAGGATGTGCATCAGCGTGCTCTTGCCCGAACCCGACGCGCCGACGATGGCCGCCGTCTCGCCGCGCTTCAGCTCGAAACTCACGTCGGTGAGCACGTCGGTGCGCAGCTCGCCGTCCTCGTAGCTCTTAGCGACGTGGCTGGCGCGCAGTACCACGTCGTTGCGCGGATTCATCGGCTTATTCATAGCGCAGCGCCTGGGCCGGCTGGGTGCGCGAGGCGCGCCAGGCGGGATAGAGGGTGGCCAGCAGCGAGAAGAGGAAAGTAACCAGGGAAATCCAGCCCACGTCCACCGCTTCCAGCTTGCTCGGCACGTTGGAGATGTAATAGACATCGGGCGACAGGAACTGCACGTGGAACACGTTCTGGATCCAGTCCACGATGTTCGGCAACTGCCACGACAGCAGCGAGCCCAGCCCGACGCCCAGGCCGATGCCGACGAAGCCGACCAGCACGCCCTGCACCATGAAGGTGGCCATGATGCTGCGCGGCGTGGCGCCGAGCGTCCGCAGGATGGCGATATCCGCCTGCTTGTCGGTGACCAGCATCATCAGCATCGAGATCAGGTTGATCACCGCCACCAGCACGATCAGCGACAGGATGATACCCATCACCTTCTTCTCCATCGAGATCGCCGAGAAGAAGTTGCTGTTCTCCTGCATCCAGGTGCGCACGCTGTAGAGCTGGCCGAGGTCGCGACTCAGCTCGCGCGACACCGGGCCGGCGTTCCACAGGTCGTCAAGACGCAGGCGGATGCCGGTGGGGCCGGACAGCTCGCCCAGCTTCTCGGCATCGGTCATGTTGATCAGCGCCAGGTTCGCGTCGTACTGCTGCATGCCCATTTCGAACACGCCGGACACGCGGAAACCGCGGATCCGTGGCACCGCACCCAGCGGCGTGGCTCTGAGCTGCGGCACGATCATGGTCACGTGGTCGCCCACGGTGACGCCGAGCTGCATCGCCAGCTCCTTGCCCAGGATGATGTTCCAGCTGCCGGGGGTGATCGAATCCCAGTGTCCCTGCACCATGTGCTTGTCGATGTCCGAGGCTTTCGGCTCCAGCGACGGCTCGATGCCGCGCACCATGGTGCCGGTGGAACCATAGGTGCCCTGCAGGAACGCCTGCAGGTCCACATAGGGTGCCGCGCCGCGCACGTGCGGATTGGCCTCGGCCTGTTTCACCGTACCCTGCCAGTCGTGGATGCTCTCGCCCACGCCGGAGATGGTCGCGTGGGATACCGCGCCGAGGATGCGCGAGCGCAGCTCGTTGTCGAACCCGTTCATCACCGACATCACGGTGATCAGCGCCATCACGCTGATCGTGATGCAGATGATCGACACGGTGGAGATGAACGAGATGAACTGGTTGCGGCGCTTGGCGCGCGAGTAGCGCAGGCCGATGAAGAGTTCGAGCGGTCGGAACATGGCAACCTGATCTGTGGGGGCCGGCCAGGCGGCCAGCGGAGAGACCTGATCGCTCAGGTCGTCCTTGGGACCGCACAAGCGCGCCAGAGTGCCCGATGCGCCAGCGGGGCACAACCGGGTCAGATGACCGTCGGCGACCGCGCGCCCTGCCCGGCTGCCAGCCGCATGCGCAGGCGACGCCGGGTATCGGAATCGCTGTTGTCCGGAAGCAGCCAGAGCACCTGTCGGCGCTCGCCGATGCGCAGTTCCAGCACCAGACAGCCGGCAAGCATGCGATGGGAGGCCAACTCAGCCGGAGTCTCGACCCCGTCCCGTCCGAGCAGCAGCCAACCGGCGTCGGGGCTCCAGCCAACCGACGCCGGGGGCGTGGCCTGCCGTATGCGGCTCGCCAGCACCAGGGCCATCGCTCCGCTCGCGAGCACCAGCTTGCCCCAGCCCGGCAGGCCACTGAGCGCGATCGAGAGCATCGCCAGCAGCACCATACCGGTCAGGCCGAGAGCGAGCCCGCGCGACGGCCGGTATTCAAAGCCGATGGCGGGCGCGGATGTCATCGATGATCGCCTGCCAGTCCTCGCGCGGTGCGCGGGCATGTCCCATCACCCAGTCCCAGAGGTCGGGGTCCTGCACGTCCAGCAGTTCGTCGAAAGCGCCGCGGGTCGCCTCGTCTGCCGCGGCAAAGCGTTCGTCCAGCCAGCCGCCGAACAGCGCATCCAGTTCGCGGGTGCCGCGGCGGGTGCGCCAGCGCAATCGTTTGATCCGGGCTTCTTCCACGATTCCTCGAGCCTCCAACGCATGCGGGCTGCCCTGAGGCAGCCCGCATGGAAAACGACATCAGCCCACCGCTTAGGCCGCGCGGCGCTGCACGATCAGCTTCTTGATCTCCGCGATCGCCTTGGCCGGGTTCAGGCCCTTCGGGCAGGTGCGCGCGCAGTTCATGATGGTGTGGCAGCGATACAGCTTGAACGGATCTTCCAGGTCGTCCAGGCGGGCACCGGTGTCCTCGTCGCGCGAGTCGACGATCCAGCGGTAGGCCTGCAGCAGGATCGCCGGGCCGAGGTACTTGTCGCCGTTCCACCAGTAGCTCGGGCAACTGGTCGAGCAGCAGGCGCACAGGATGCACTCGTACAGGCCGTCGAGGTGCTTGCGGTCTTCCGGCGACTGCAGGCGCTCGCGGTCCGGCGCCGGGCTCTGCGTCCGCAGCCAGGGCTTGATCGAGGCGAACTGCGCGTAGAAGTGCGTGAGATCCGGCACCAGGTCCTTCACCACCGGCATGTGCGGCAGCGGGTAGATCTTGACGTCGCCGGAGGCGCACTCTTCGATGGCACGGGTGCAGGCCAGCGTATTGGTCCCGTCGATGTTCATCGCACAGGAGCCACAGATGCCCTCGCGGCACGAACGGCGCAGCGTGAGTGTCGGATCGATCTCGTTCTTGATCTTCAGCAGCGCGTCCAGAACCATCGGACCGCACGCGGCCAGATCGACCTCGTAGGTGTCGATGCGCGGGTTCTGGCCGTCGTCCGGCGACCAGCGGTAGATACGGAAGGTGCGCGGCTTCTTCGCGCCCTGCGCCGGGAAATGCTTGCCCGGCTGGATCTTCGAATTCTTCGGGAGGGTGAACTCTGCCATGTGCGGAACCCTTCAATCTCGTTAGGAGGGTCTGACGACCCCGACCACCTGCGATGCGCGGGCGGTACCAGCGATACGCATCGCCGGTACCTGCCGAATCAGTAGACGCGCTTCTTCGGCGGCACCACCTCGACCTCGTCGGTCATCGTGTACATGTGCACCGGACGGAACTCGAAGCTGGTCTTGCCGGCCTCGTCCACCTTGACCAGGGTGTGCTTCATCCACTGCTCGTCGTTGCGGTCCGGGAAGTCCTCGCGGGCATGTGCGCCGCGGCTTTCAGGGCGCTGCTCGGCCGAATGCATGGTCGCCACCGCCTGCGCCAGCAGGTTGGACAGCTCCAGCGTCTCGATCAGGTCGGAGTTCCACACCAGCGAGCGGTCGGAAACCTTGACGTCCTTGAACGAGTCGTAGACCTCGGAGATCTTGCGCTTGCCGTCTTTCAGCGTGTCGCCGGTGCGGAACACCGCCGCGTCGCTCTGCATGGTGCGCTGCATTTCCGCGCGGATCTTCGCCGTCGGCGTGCTGCCGTTGGCATTGCGCAGGCCGTCGAAGCGGGTCAACGCCTTGTCCAGCGCGCTGGCCGGCAGGTCCTTGTGCGCCGCGCCCGGCTTGATCACTTCGGCACAGCGGTTGGCCACTGCGCGGCCGAACACGACCAGGTCGAGCAGCGAGTTGGAGCCCAAGCGGTTGGCGCCGTGCACCGACACGCAGGCCGCTTCGCCGATGGCGAACAGGCCCGGCACCACCAAATCCGGGTTGCCGTCCTTCAGCTGCACCACTTCGCCGTGGTAGTTGGTCGGGATGCCGCCCATGTTGTAGTGCACGGTGGGCAGCACCGGGATCGGCTCCTTGGTGACGTCCACGCCGGCAAAGATGCGCGCCGACTCGGCGATGCCCGGCAGGCGCTCGTGGATCACCTCGGCCCCCAGGTGCATCAGGTTGAGGTGGATGTGGTCCTTGTGCTCGCCGACGCCACGCCCCTCGCGGATCTCGATCGTCATCGCACGACTGACCACGTCGCGCGACGCCAGGTCCTTCGCGTTCGGAGCGTAGCGCTCCATGAAGCGCTCACCCTCCGAGTTGGTGAGGTAGCCACCCTCGCCGCGCACGCCCTCGGTGATCAGGCAGCCGGCGCCATAGATGCCGGTCGGGTGGAACTGCACGAACTCCATGTCCTGCAGCGGCAGGCCGGCGCGCAGCACCATGCCGCCACCGTCGCCGGTGCAGGTGTGCGCCGAGGTGGCGCTGAAGTAGGCGCGGCCGTAGCCACCGGTCGCCAGCACCACGGCCTGGCCGCGGAAGAAGTGCAGCGTACCCTCGTTCATGTCCAGCGCCAGCACGCCGCGGCAAACGCCCTCTTCGTCGAAGATCAGGTCGATCGCGAAGTACTCGATGAAGAACGAGGCGTCGTGCGCCAGCGCCTGCTGGTACAGCGTGTGCAGGATCGCGTGGCCGGTGCGGTCGGCCGCGGCGCAGGTACGCTGCGCGGTACCCTTGCCGTAGTGCGTGGTCATGCCGCCGAACGGACGCTGGTAGATCTTGCCTTCAGCCGTGCGCGAGAACGGCACGCCGTAGTGCTCCAGCTCGATGATCGCCGGGATCGCCTCGCGGCACATGTACTCGATGGCGTCCTGGTCACCGAGCCAGTCGGAGCCCTTGATCGTGTCGTAGAAGTGGAAGCGCCAGTCATCCTCGCCCATGTTGCCGAGCGCGGCAGAGATGCCGCCCTGCGCAGCCACCGTGTGCGAGCGGGTCGGGAACACCTTGGTGATGCAGGCGGCCTTCAGGCCCTTCTCGGCGAGGCCGAAGGTGGCGCGCAGGCCCGCGCCGCCGGCGCCGACCACGATCACGTCGTACTTGTGCTGTTGGATCTTGTAGCTTTCCACGTCAGGCTCCCAGGGCGATGCGCAGCACAGCCAGCACGCTTGCCAGCGCGCCCAGCACCGCGAGGAATTTCACCAGCACCAGCAGGGAAACTTCCTTCCAGCGGGTGTGCACGTAATCTTCGATCACCACCTGCAGGCCGAGCACGGCGTGCCAGAACATGGCGATCACGAAAGCGATCAGCAGGACCGCGTTCCACGGACGCGCTACCACCGCGTGCGCAGTCGTGTAATCGGCGTGCGCCAGACGCAGCACCGTCACCAGGAACCACAGGCCCAGCGCGACGAGCGCGGTAGCGGTCACGCGCTGGATCCACCAGTGCCCGACGCCGGACTGGGCGGATCCCAGGCCGCGCGCACGCTTGATCGGATGACGAAGGTCCTTGGCGTTCATGCCGCGCCTCCCGAGGTCAGCACGAAGGCCCAGACCAGCAGTGTGATGACGAAGCTGCCGACGATCGACAGCCAGCTCGAGCGAATGAACTGGGGGATGGCATAACCCGCGCCGGCATCCTGCACGAGATGACGGATGCCGTTGCACAGGTGGTAGGCGAACGCCCAGGTCCAGCCGAACATGACCACCAACCCGAGCGGACTGCCGACACAGCTGGCGAACTGCGCGAATGCTTCGCTGCCGCCAGCCAGGGCCAGCAGCCCCCACAGGACGATCAGGCTGCCTACGGCGAGCACGATGCCGGTCGCGCGGTGCAGGATCGAGGTCAACATCTGCACCTGCCACTTGTAGATCTGCAGGTGCGGTGAGAGCGGTCGTGATGTGTCTGCCATGTTGGCTATCCTGGTGTGGAATCGCTTTTGCCCATGCCGATCGACTCTGAGACTCCTCCAGCGCGAAGCCTCAGAAGTCGATGCAGCGCCCATTCTTTTCCCAGTCGCCGTAGCGCGTGGGATCGGGCGCAGGACGCTTCTCTGCCGAGTTCGGCCGATCGTTTCCGGACGGCAAAACCTCATCCGCCGCGGGAGCGGCCGGCTGCTTCGATTCGGGAGGGGAGCGAGTGTCGGACATGGTTCTTGTTAGCTGAACAAGCGTAATACTTGTGCCCTGCCGGTACAACCTGAGGGGACCGTCCCCCCTTGCCTGAAACGCCTTCGTCCCCAGTAACGGAAACCATGTCCGAAACCGCCTCCACCCTGCCCGCCGAGACTCTCGTCATCGAGGGCCCCGATGCCGCGCAATTCATGCATGGCCAGTTCACTTCGCCGGTGCTCGCGCTGCCCGTGGGATCGTGGCAGTTCAGTGCCTGGCTGGATGCGACAGGGCGCGTGCGCGCGCTGTTCCACCTTGCACGGCTCGCCGACCAGCGCTGGGGGCTGCTGCTGCGTGGCGGACGGGCGGCGGACCTGAAGGACGAACTTTCGCGCTTCGTGTTCCGCTCCCGGGTTGTCCTGCTGGCGCAGCCCGCCGGCATGCTGACCATCGGACCGGCGATGGCGCTTCATGCGGCAGACGAAACCGGTGGAGTCCTGCATGTCGGCTGCGGCGACTACTCGATGGCCGTTGCAGCCGACGCTTCCGGCGACGACCCGCGTGCACGGCAGATCCGCGAGGGCTGGCCATGGCTGTCCGCCGGAGCGATCGGCCAGTACAACGCCGCATCGCTCGGCCTTCATCACCTCGGCGCCATTGCGCTCAACAAGGGCTGCTATCCAGGTCAGGAGATCGTGGCGCGACTGCACTACCGTGGAGGGAACAAGCGCAGGCTGTGCCGCGTCATCCTGTCGCAGGCCGTCGCGGCGGACACTCGACTGAAGCGGGCGAGTGACGGAGCGGAACTGCATCTGCTCGATGCGGTGGGCGGAGACTCGGAGGTGCCGGGACTCGCCGTTGCGCACGAGGACTGGCTGGTCGGTTCGCAGGACTGGCATGACATATCGTGTACGTCCGGCACGTGCGTGCGGATCGTCGAATCATGGGGCGAATAGCCGCATGCTGCCGCGCCGCAAAAGTGAGTGCCGCGTGAATTTCATGGCTGCGGCACTTGCCATCCCCGGACGCCGCCACTAGGCTCCGCGAAAATTTTTGGCCGGCCACGCCTACCGCAGTGGCTCGAGCACGCGACGAACCGGAGGAGTCCGGATCGGCGCGACCCGGCGAAACGCCGGAGAGAATTGCCGCCATACGAGGCGGAGATGTCGCATAAGCCCTGAACCATTCGATGGTGGCTGCTGCGGCTCTGGTCAGATCTGGCAATAGACGTCGAACTGACTCGCCACAATCCCGTGGCAAGGACATCCGCGATCCCAAAGTTTCGATCCGG
This sequence comes from Dyella ginsengisoli LA-4, assembly GCF_000334915.1. GTDB lineage: Bacteria > Pseudomonadota > Gammaproteobacteria > Xanthomonadales > Rhodanobacteraceae > Dyella_A > Dyella_A ginsengisoli_A. Next base: position 233,497 of record NZ_AMSF01000016.1, read on the forward strand.
TGTCATCAATCCAGGTGGAACGGCCTGCCCGCCCGTCCACCGCAATGGCGCCTGAGAACCGGTTTCCTTCCGGCCATGCGTACAGCACGTTGGAGGCAGACTATGAAACTTTCCGTATTGCTGTGGATGGCCTCGTTGCTCCCCCAGCCGGTGGCTGACCAGACCTGTCTGGCGACGACCGTCTATCTGGAAGCCCGCAGCGAACCGACGATGGGACAGCTGGCGGTTGCCGAAGTGGCGCTGCGGCGTCGCGACCGCGGCCAATGGGGCGATACCGTGTGCAAGGTCGTGACCGCACCGCACCAGTTCGCCACCACCACCACGCCGGGCTCGTTCGACATCACCAACCCGGTCGCCTTCGCCAAAGCCTGGAAGATCGCCGGCGAATCGATGACGAACTGGGAGTTGCCGCTCGCCGAACGCCATCTGGTCGTTCCGCACGCGGACCACTTCGCTACCGTGGCCATCACTCCGGCATGGTCGATCAACCGCACCGGCCGCACCATCGGCGAACATCGTTTCTACGCCGTGAACTGACGAGCCCATATCGCACAACAAGAAAAGCCCTCCTTTCGGAGGGCTTTTTTTTGGACGTCCAAAGAGCAAAGTGGGCTAGCGCGGATAGACGTGGTCACCCTGCACCTGGACGTAATCGCCCTCGCGCACCCGGGGATTATCGCGCTGGGTCACGGTGACGTACCGGCCGCCGTCCAATCGCACGGTGACCTGCCAGGCCACGTCAGTCGCGCCGTTGGCCGTGGCCACCTTGTTGCCGACCACACCGCCGGCCACCGCTCCGGCAACGGTGGCGGCCTTGCGGCCATCCCCCTTGCCCACCGTGTTGCCAAGAAGGCCGCCGGCGACGGCGCCGATCACGGCACCAAGCGTCCCGTTGCTCTTGCGCTCGACGTAGACCTGCTGCACCTCCTTGACCACGCCGCAGTTGTCGCATCGCGCGGGCCGGCTGTCGTAGACCGGAGCGGGCCGACTGTACCCACCGTTGTTGTAGGGCGTGGTTTCGCACCCCGCGAGTGCAACGCTCGCGAGAGCTGCGGCGATCAGCAGTGGGATCCTGCGTGAAGTGGGCGACATGGGCTCCTCCTCGACTGGATGGTGAAAAATCAGCGCGCGTCGGAAACCGCCGTCACGCCTTCCTGGACCTGCACTCGGTCGCCGGGATCGTGATCCATGCGCACCGTGCGCGTGACCCCGTTGTATTCGTAACGGACGTCATAGCCGACGATCTTGGTGGTGCTGTCGTTCACCGTGGTGCACCGGCGCTGGACCGAGGACGTGGTGTTCGCATGCTGGCGGCTCTCTTCGATCTTCTTGCCCGCGTAGCCACCGCCGAGCGCACCGGCCACCGTCGCGAGCGTCTTGCCCTTGCCGCCACCCACCTGGTGACCGAGTACACCGCCGACCACGGCGCCGATCGCGGTGCCCGCGATCTGGTGCTGGTCCTTCGGTGGCGTGGTGGTATTGACCACCTCGTCGTGACAGACCTGTTTCGGAGTGTTGGTGGTTTTACGCACCGGATCAACGCTCACAACCTTGGCGTACTTCGGGCCGTTGGCTGCGGCGCCTGCCGCTACACCGGCATCCGCACTCGCATCACGATTGCAAGCCGATACACTGGCCGCCAGCGCAGCCGCCACACACACGTGAAGCACGTTGACCATCAACCGTTTCATCAGATCTCTCCTTTTTGGATTCCCCGCGAGCAACGCGATCTGCGCCCCTCGCGTTTCGCCTGTTCATTGAAACCCTGCACAACTGAATACGACCTAGCTCCGACTCGTCATTTTTCCTTCACGTGATCGAAGACACGGATCGGAGTCGCACACCCCATCGGAAGTGGCCGCCATCCATCATGACACCTCTCGTCGACAGCCACGTACACCTCGATGACGCCCGATTCGACGTGGATCGCAATCGGGTGCTGGAGCGCGCGAGGGATGCCGGCGTCGGGGCGATGATCGTGCCGGCCATTGCCGCACCTGGTTGGCAAGCCCTTGCAGACCTGGCGAAGGAGCACGGCGACGTCTTTCCCGCATACGGCATGCACCCGATGTTCCTGCCGCGGCACCGCCTCGCCGATTGCGACCTGCTCGACCAATGGCTCGATACGCATCGGGCGGTGGCAGTTGGTGAAATCGGCCTGGACTACTTCGTCGAAGACCTCGACCGGGACCGGCAGCTGGTCCTGTTCGACAGACAACTGTCGATCGCGACGAATCACCGCCTGCCCGTGATCATCCATGCCCGCCGAGCCGTCGATGCCGTGATCGCCGCGATCCGCCGTCACCCGGGGACAAGCGGGGTCGTTCACAGCTTTTCCGGAAGCGCCGAGCAGGCAGAGCAGCTATTCAAGCTGGGTTTTCTGGTCGGCATCGGTGGGCCTGTGACATATCCCCGGGCGCAGCGACTCAGGCGTGTGGTCGCCAAACTCCCGATGGAGCAGTTGCTCCTGGAAAGCGACGCGCCGGACCAGCCCGGCATCGCGCACCGCGGACAACGCAACGAGCCGTCGTCAATTGCCGAAACCCTCGCAGAACTTGCCGCCCTCCGCGGCGAGCGCGTCGAACGAGTCGCCGCAGTCACCACGGCAAACGCCCAACGGCTTTTCGACATCGGCACCCCCGCCCACTGAGGCCCGCGCGTCGCGCGGATACTTGCCGGCGGATTCGGATGCCTGCTACCTTTTTAATTCACCAGTGAAATATGAGCCAGTGAAATGGCCAGCCTTGGCAACTGCATCTTCATGATGGACGAGGGCGTCGATCGCCTTACCGAAGCCTTGCCCGAGCTTCCGGCCGACAAGGCCAAGCTCAGCCGGCTCATGTTGATGGTGGGCAGCCGCATGCAGGAAGAACTGGAGCACACGCTCAAACCGTACCGGCTCAACCACAGCGAATTCCTCACGCTGATGATCCTGTACAGCAGTCCCGACGGGAGCTCGACGCCGGGAGAGCTTTGCGACTACACATCCCAGGGCGCGACCAACATGACCCGCATCGGCAATGCGCTGGTCGGACGCGGCCTGGTCGTGCGCGCAGCGAGCGAACAGGACCGTCGACGCGTGCGCATGGGCATCACGCCCAGCGGGCGGCGCTTTGTCCAGAAGATGCTGCCGACCCTGTTCCCTCGACTCAGCGCGATGTTCGACGGCTTCGGCGAGAACGACCGCCGCCAGCTCGGGCGCCTGTTGCGCAAGTTGGCAGACAACCTCGACCGGCTGGACGAGGAGATCGACCGTTGAACGCACTGCCCGATAAGGATGCCCAGATGAAACACGTCTACCGCGCCATGCGCCCGCTGGCCGTGTCGGCACTAGCGCTCGCACTGGCGGCATGCGCGCTGCCCCCCCGTCGCCTCGATCCACCCAGGCTCAGCGACAACGTTCCACTGGCGGGCCTGAACGTCCCCGCCCGCGCAGGCTGGCCGGCGGCCGAGTGGTGGAAGACCTACCACGACGACCAGTTGAACAGACTTGTCGCGGTGGCCATGGACCAGGCCCCCGATCTCGCCATCGCGCAGAGCCGCGTGGGCAGTGCCGAACAGTCGATACGGGCGGCTGCAGCGCAGGCCGGACTGAGCATCAACGGCAACGCCCAGATCGCCCGGCAAAGGCTGAGCGAGCACGGACTCATCCCGGCTCGCTTCCTGGGATTCACCTGGTACAACCAGGCCGATCTCGGGGTTCAGCTGCAATACGACTTCGATTGGTGGGGCAAGACCCGGGCCGCGGTCGAATCCGCCGTCGACCAGGCACATGCCGCCCAGGCGCAGCGCAGCGCCGCCGCCCTCGCTTTGCAGTACGCGGTGGCCGATACCTATTTCGGCTGGCAGGCCGATCAGACCAGGCTCGCACTCGCACAGCAGCAGTTGGCGGTCCAGGAACGCCTGACCAGGATCGCCCAACTGCGCGTCGGCCAGGGCGTCGACCTGCCGGACGAAGCCTCGCGCGCGCAGGCCCAGCTCGCCGCAGTGCGGGAGATGAAGATCGCCATCGATCGCTCTGGACAGATTCGACTCGCCGCCCTGGCCTCGCTGGTCGGTGTCGCCCCGGCCGACCTGCCCAAGCTGCAGCCGAGACCTCTGCCGAATGTGTCGCACGGCCTGCCCGCAGATGCCGGCCTGGACCTCATCGCGCGCCGTCCGGATATCGCGGCCAGCCGTTGGCAGGTCGAGGCCGCATTGCGCCAGACCGACGTCGCGCGCGCCCAGTTCCTGCCCGACCTGAGCCTGACCGCCCTGGCCGGGCTGTCCAGCATCGATCTCGGCAAGCTCTTCTCCGCCAGCAGCCGCACCTTCGCCGTGACCCCGGCCCTGCATCTGCCGCTCTTCAACAGCGGCCTGCTGCAGGCAAATTACGGGCTGAGCAGAGCGCAACTGGATGGCGCCATCGCTCAATACCGAAGCGTCGTGCTGCAGGCCGCCCGCGACGTGTCGACCCAGGCGCTCACTGCCGAGATGCTGGCCGACCGTCGCGAGCAGCAGCAGACGCAGATCGCGGCCGACCAGCGGATCCTGCGCGCCGCTCTGGCGCGCGCGCGTCAGGGGGTACGCGATGCCCGCGAGTCACTGGCGGCGGAGGCCCAACTGCTCCAGCAACAGGACGCAGCCGCCCAGTTGCAGGGTCAGGCCGTCAGCGCCGACCTCGCCCTGATCAAGTCCCTGGGTGGCGGCTATCGAATGCCCGAAGCACCTGCTCCAACCAACTCCACGAATTCTGCCACCGCCTCTTCCGGAGCCCACTCACGATGAGCGCCAACGACTCCCAAACGGCCAATACCCCCAAGGAAGCCAACGAAAGCGGCATGGCCGCAAAGGACCCGGCCAAGCGGCGGCGAGCGCTCGCCATCGTCGCAGCGGTGTTCGTACTGGCCGCGCTTGGCTGGTTCCTGCTGTGGCTGCTGGTGCTGTCGAGGCGCGAGAAAACCGACAACGCCTACGTCGGCGGCAACCAGGTGGCGATCTCCGCCCAGGTGCCCGGCACCGTGGTGGCGATCATGGCCGACGATACGCAGAAGGTAGACGCCGGCCAGGTGCTCGTGAAGCTGGACAGCACCGATGCCGACGTCCGTCTCCAGCAGGCCCGGGCCGCGCTGGCACAGGCCGTACGGGGCGTCCGCCAGCAGACCGAAAACGTCAGCGGCGCCGAAGCCCAGGTGGCAGCGAGGAAGCTCGAGCTGGAAAAAGCCCGGGCCGATCTCAAGCGCCGCCTGCCGCTGATCGCGGCCAGGGCCGAATCCCCCGAAATCATCCAGCACCTGCGCGACGGCGTGGCGCAGGCGCAGGCCGCGCTCGATGCCGCCCAGGCCCAGGCCGCCGCCGCCCGTGCGGCCGTCGAGGGTACGGATGTGGCGCACAACCCGGCAGTCATGCAGGCGCGCGCCAATTTCCGTGCCGCCTGGATCGCCCGGCAGCGCAACGCGATCTATGCGCCCGTGTCCGGCTATGTGGCACAGCGAAGCGTGCAGCTGGGCAACAGCGTGCAGCCCGGCCAGCAGCTGATGACCGTCGTACCGCTGCACAACCTCTGGATCGACGCCAACTTCAAGGAAGGCCAGCTGCGGCATATCCGCATCGGACAACCGGTGAAGATCGAAGCGGATATCTACGGCAGCAGCGTCGACTATCACGGCAAGGTCGAAGGCATCGGCGCAGGTACCGGCAGCGTGTTCTCGCTGCTGCCTGCCCAGAACGCGACCGGCAACTGGATCAAGGTCGTGCAGCGCGTGCCGGTGCGGATCAGCCTGGACAACGCCGAGCTGGACAAGCATCCGCTGCGCATCGGCCTGTCCACTGATGTGACCGTGGATATCAGCGACGATCACGGCAAGGTGCTGGCCCAGGCACCGGCATCCCAACCGGTGGCAAGCACCGACGTGTACGACCGGATGGGTGCACAGGCCGATGCCGAGGCCGACCGCATCATCCAGGCCAATCTTCCCGCCCACCACTGAGTCGAGCCATGGCCGCCACGTCCGACGCCGCCGCGCCGCTGAAGCCATTGCAAGGCGGCGCACTGGTCCTACTCACTGCTGCCGTCGCGTTGAGCACCTTCATGGAGGTGCTGGACATGACCATCGTGAACGTCGCGGTACCGCATATCGCGGGCAGCCTCGGCGTGAGCCCCAGCGAAGGCACCTGGACGATCAGTTCGTACGCCCTGGCCAGCGCCATCATGCAGCCACTGACCGGATGGCTCGCCAAGCGCTTCGGCGAAGTGCGCACCTTCGTCGCCTCGGTCATGCTGTTCGTCGCGTTCTCGATGATGTGCGGCCTGGCGACGTCCATGCCGATGCTGGTGATCGCACGCCTGATGCAGGGCGCCGGCTCCGGCCCGATGGTGGCGCTGTCGATGACACTGCTGCTGTCGAGCTACCCCAAGGAGCGGCAGGGTATCGCGCTCGCGTTGTGGGCGATGACCGTGGTGGTGGCGCCCATCTTCGGCCCGATCCTCGGCGGCTATCTCACCGACAACTTCTCCTGGCCGTGGATCTTCTACATCAACCTGCCGGTAGGTCTGGCGGCCGCGGTAATCACCTGGGCGCTGCTGCACAAGCGGGAAACGAAGACCTTCAACATGCCGATCGACGTGATCGGCCTGGTGCTGCTGGTGGTCGGCGTCGGGGCATTGCAGTTCATGCTCGACAACGGCAACGACCACGACTGGTTCTCCTCGCCGATGATCACCACGCTCGGCATCATCGCGCTGGTCTGTCTCACGTTCCTGGTCGTCTGGGAACTGCATGCCAAACACCCGGTGGTGGACCTGTCGCTGTTCCGCCAGCGCAATTTCACAGTCGGAGTTACCGGGCTATCGCTCGGCATGATGGCCTTTTTCGGCATCAACGTGGTCTTTCCGCTATGGCTGCAGACCACGCTGGGCTATACCGCCACCTGGGCCGGGCTGGCCACCGCGCCGGTCGGCATCCTGGCTTTCCTGGTCGCCCCGATTCTGGGCCGCAACCTGCATCGGCTGGATTTGCGTGCCGTGGTGACCTTCGCCTTCGTGATGTTCGCCACCACCTCGTACTGGTTCTCCACCTTCGACAGCGGGGCGTCGTTCTCCGCACTGGTGCTACCCCGGTTCGTGATGGGCATCGCCATCCCGTGCTTCTTCATCCCGCTGAACCAGGTCTACCTGTCCGGACTGCCCGCCTCCGAGATCGCCAGTGCCTCCGGACTGGCCAATTTCTGCCGCACGCTGGGCTCGAGCGTGTCGACCGCGGTAAGCGTGACGCTTTGGCAGCACCGCGGGGAGTTCCATCACGCCACGCTGACCGAATCGATCACCCCCGACCATCCGGCCGCCACGCATTTCCTCAGTCAGCTTTCCCACGCCGGTTTCGCGCACAGGGAGGGGCTTGGACTGGTCGACCGGATCCTCACGCGCGAGGCGCTGACCCTGGCGGTGAATGACGTATTCCTCGCCTGCGCGGTGTTGTTCGTGCTGCTGATCCCGGTGCTGTGGCTGGCCAGGCCGCCGTTCGGAAGCGCCGGCGGTGCCGTAGGCCATTGATCGGCCAGCCCATTAGCAGATTTCTGCTGCACTCCGAAGTGCAGCAAGGTGACTGGTGCGGCGCAATACCTTCTGCTAGCGTTCGCCGCATGGCACAAACAATCCGCATCATCAAGAAGTATCCGAACCGTCGGCTCTACGACACGGAGATCTCCAGCTACATCACGCTGGAAGAGATCCGTCAGCTGGTGCTGGACGGCGAAACCTTTGAAGTGCGCGACGCCAAGTCGGGTGAAGACCTCACCCGTTCGGTGCTGCTGCAGATCATCTCCGAGCACGAGGAGAAGGGGCAGCCCATGCTCTCTCCGCAGCTGCTGAGCCAGATCATCCGGTTCTACGGAGATTCGCTGCAGGGCTTCATGGGCCCTTATCTGGAGCGCAGCCTGCAGGTCTTCCTGGACCAGCAGCAGCAATTCCGCAACCAGCTCAACAACCTGATGGGCCAGACGCCCTGGTCGATGCTCAACGAGCTGACCGAGCGCAACATGGACGCCTGGAAGTCCATGCAGCGAGGCTTCCTCGACGCCGCCTCCCAGTCGCGCCCCGCCGCCAGCCCCGCTGGCACCAGCGGCACAGGCCGCGGCGGCAAGAAGTCCTGACCCATCCCGCCCGGGGCAGCCTCAAGCTGCCCCGTTCGCTTTCAGCCTTTGGCCGCTGCAGCACAGCACGTGTTGCCGTGCGGCAATATGAGTAGCACGCATGAACAAGCGACTGGCCGTCGTCACCGGCGGCATCGGTGGCCTCGGCACCGAGATCTGCCGCCACCTCGCCCGTGACGGACGTCAGGTCATCGCCATCGACCTCCCGAGTCGGCAGGAGCGCATCGAAGCCTTCCGCGGAGAGGTCGCCAGCTTCGATGGCGCGATCGACTTCACGCCCGCCGACGTCAGCGATTTCGACAACTGCCGCGCACTGGTCGAAGGCATCGAAGCGGAGCACGGCCCCGTCGATGTCCTGATCAATGCCGCCGGCATCACCCGCGACACCAGTCTGCGCAAGATGACGCCGGAGCAATGGCACCAGCTGATGCGGGTGAACCTCGATGGCATCTTCAACACCTGTCGCCAGGTCGTCGAGGGCATGTGCGAGCGCGGCTTCGGTCGCATCGTCAACCTCAGCTCGGTCAACGGCCAGACCGGGCAATTCGGCCAGACCAACTACTCCGCCGCCAAGGCCGGCGTGCATGGCTTCACCATGGCGCTTGCCCGCGAGACCGCTCGCAAGGGGGTGACGGTGAACACTGTCTCCCCCGGCTACTGCGATACACCGATGGTGGCCGCGGTGGCGCCGTCGGTGCGCGAGCAGATCATTGCCGGAATTCCGGTGGGCCGCCTCGGCTCGCCGGCCGACATCGCACGCGCCGTGGCATTCCTGGCAGCCGACGACGCCGGTTACATCACCGGTGCCAACCTGCCGGTGAACGGCGGATACTTCATGAGCTTCTGACCGACGGGTACGCGACCAGGCGGTCGCGTACCCGTCGATCCCGCACCACCGGAACCGGCCTTGCCCCTGCCCAACATCACCCTCGCCGGCGGCGGTCCGGTCGGCGCCCTGCTCGCGCACCTGCTCGCCCTGCGCGGCTTCGCGGTGGACGTGTTCGAAAAGCGACCGGACCCCCGCACCGCCGGCTACGAGGCCGGACGCTCGATCAACCTGGCGCTGGCCGAACGCGGCCTGCATGCCTTGCGCACCGCCGGCCTGGCCGAACGCGTGCTGTCGCTGGCGGTGATGATGCGCGGCCGGATGGTGCATGCCGGCTCGGCGGCCCCGGTATTGCAGCGTTATGGCGTCGATGATCGCGAGGTGATCTGGTCGGTCTCGCGGGGTGAACTGAACAAGCTCATGCTCGACGCGGCCGAAGCAGCCGGCGTGCGCTTCCACTTCGGCCAGATGGTCGAGCGCGTCAACTTCGATGCCCGACGGCTGTACCTGCGCGACGCCGCTGGCGTACAGCGGGAACACCGCTTTGAGCTGATGCTGGGCGCCGATGGTGCCGGCTCGGCCGTGCGGGCGGCGATGCACCACGTGGACCCGCTCGGCGAGCGGGTTGAGGCGCTGGGCCACGCCTACAAAGAGCTGGAGATCCCCCCCCGCCCGGAGAACGGCGAGGCGCGCTTCGCCATCGAACCGCATGCCCTGCACATCTGGCCGCGCGGCGGTTACATGTGCATCGCGCTACCGAATCCGGAAGGCAGCTTCACGGTCACGTTGTTCCTGCCGGGCGTAGGCCCCTACCCCAGCTTCGCCACCCTGCCGGACGCGGAGCACGCGGCGGATTTCTTCGATACCCAGTTCCCGGACCTGCTGCCGTTGATGCCGCGCTTCGCGGAAGATTTCCAGGCGCATCCGGCGCCGAGCCTGTACACGCTCTATCTCGACCGCTGGCACCTGGACGGTCGCGCCGTGCTGCTGGGCGACGCCGCGCACGCCATGGTGCCGTTCCACGGCCAGGGCATGAACTGCGGGCTGGAGGACGCGGTGGAACTGGCCGGACTGCTCGCGGGCGACCCGGCCGACCCGGCCGGCGTGTTCGCGGAATTCCAGCGCCGGCGCAAGCCGAACGCCGATGCGATCGCCGCGATGGCGCTGGAGAACTACGTGGAGATGCGCGACTCGGTCGCCGACCCGCGTTACCTCGCCAAGCGGGCGCTCGGCCTGCGCCTGGCCGAAGCCGTGCCGTCGCACTTCATGGCGCGCTACCGCATGGTCACCTTTACCCGCCTGCCCTATGCCTTCGCGTACCAGCGCGGCAAGGCGCAGGATGCCCTGCTCGACGAACTGCTCGCCACGACCGGCGGCGATCCGCAGGCGGTGGCGCTGGACGAAGCTGTCGCCCTGTTCCGCAACCGGCTGGAGCCACTACCCGACCTGCCGCATGGATGAGCGCCTGCTCGTTGCCTACCGGCGTACCGACTACCGGGTACGCCTGCCGGGCGGCAGCACGGCCAGTCTGCGCGTCGACGCACCGGTGCCGGCCGGACTGCATGCACTGGTCGGCACCTCGCCATGGGGCTTCATCACCGCGTGGCACCCCGGCTCGCATCGCGCACCGCGGGACGCCAACCGCCAAGCACAACGGCGGCTGCTCGCCGAACTGCTCGCGGACCCGACCACCCGGAAGATCCTCGCCGCCGTCGGCGTGGGCGCGGATGGCTGGCGCGAACCCAGCCTGTTCGCGATCGGCACGCCACACGCCGTGCTGGAGCGGCTGGCCGCGGCGTTCGGCCAACGAGCGTTTCTCGCCGGCAGCGGGCAAGGCCTGGCGCGGCTGATCTGGACGCCGCAGCTGACCTGGGTCAACGGCGACAGCTGACCACATGGACAAGCCCCGCGGGCATTGCGGACAATCCCGGGGATGACCGTCGCAACCCCGCCCCTGCTCGCGGCCTCCGCCTTGAGCTTTTACCGCCAGGACGAGCCCGTGTTCGGCCCGCTGCAGTTCGAGCTGCATCCCGGCCAGCTCGCGCTGGTGGAAGGGGACAACGGCAGCGGCAAGACCACGCTGCTGCGCGTGCTCGCCGGCCTGCTGCACGTGGACGAGGGCGAGTTGTTCTGGCGCGGCGAGCCGCTGCAGCGCGATCACTGTGCTGCCGAGATCGTCTTTCTCGGCCACCAGCTCGCGCTCAAGGGCGACCTCAGTCCGCGCGAGAACCTGCACATCGCCGTCGGCCTGCACGGCGTGCGCGATGGCATGGATCCGACCCGCGCACTGCGCGAGGTCGGGTTGGCCGGCTACGAGGACGAACCGGTGCGGCGGCTTTCCGCCGGGCAGAAGAAGCGGGCGGCCTTGGCGCGCCTGCTGCTGGTGCCCGCCACGCTGTGGCTGCTCGACGAGCCGTACGCCAATCTCGACCGACACGGCATCGCGCTGGTCAACCGCCTGCTCGAAGGCCACGTCGCCGCTGGCGGCGCCGCGCTGGTCACCAGCCATGGCGCCGTAAGTTTCCACGGCGGCGAGCCGCAGCGCATCCGGATGCATGCATGAGCCAGGCTCCGCTCGGGCGCGCCTGCGCCGCCGTCCTTCGACGCGATCTCACCCTGGCCTGGCGCCGTCGTGGCGACATCGCCATGCCGGTGCTCTATGCGCTGATCGTCACCACGCTGTTCCCCTTCGCGCTGGGCCCGGAAAACGCGCTGTTGCAGCGGATCGCCGGTGGCGCGGTGCTGGTGACCGTCCTGCTGGCGATGCTGCTGGCGCTGGATGGCATGTTCCGCAGCGATATCGAAGATGGCTCGCTCGAGCAACTGGTGCTGGCACCGCAGCCTCTTGCGTTGATGCTGGGCATGAAGATCCTGGCCCACTGGCTCACCACCGCGCTTCCGCTGATCGTGATCGCGCCGATGCTGGCCAGCATGCTGCAATTACCGGCAGCGGCAATGCCGGTAATGATGCTGGCATTGGCGTTGGCCACCCCGATGCTCAGCCTGCTCGGCGCGGTGCTCGTGGCGCTCACGGCCGGCACCCGACGCTCTGGTATGCTGCTCGCCCTGATGCTGTTGCCGTTGTGCGTACCCGTGGTGATCTTTGCCGCTGGTGCGCTGGCCGCAGCCCAGCAGGGCCTGCCGTGGATTGCCCCGATCGCATGGCTCGGCGCCGCCCTGGCGCTGGCCCTGGTGCTGGCCCCGCTCGCCTGCGCCGCCGCCCTCCGCATTGCCTTGGACGCCTGAACCCATGTCCAGCTGGATTCCGCTCTGGTTGCACAAGCTCGGCTCGCCGCCGACCTTCTACCGCTTCGCCGGCAAGCTGCGTCCGTGGATGCTCGCTCTTGCCATCGTGCTGGGTCTCGTCGCGCTCTACGGCGGCCTGGTGCTCGCCCCGCCGGATTACCAGCAGGGTGACGACTACCGCATCATCTTCGTGCACGTGCCCAGTGCCTGGATGGGCCTGTTCATCTACGGCGTGATGGCCGTCTCGGCGTTCATCGCGCTGGTCTGGCGGATCAAGCTGGCCGAGGTGGTGGCGATGGAGTCTGCACCGATCGGCGCGGCCTTCACCCTGATCACCCTGGTCACCGGCTCGCTGTGGGGCGTGCGCATGTGGGGCACGTGGTGGACCTGGGATGCGCGACTGACTTCCGAACTGGTACTGCTGTTCCTGTACCTGGGCGTGATCGGGCTGTATCACGCCTTCGAAGATCGTCGCCAGGGCGCCCGCGCCGCCGCCTTCCTTGCCCTGATCGGCATCATCAACGTACCGATCGTGCATTTCTCGGTGAACTGGTGGAACACCCTGCACCAGGGTTCCACGGTGCGCCTGTTCGGCCCGTCGACCATGACCGACTCGATGATCTGGCCGCTGCTGACGATGATGGTCGCGACCAAGTGCTACTACGTGTTCAGCCTGTGCTCGCGCGTGCGCGCCGACCTGCTGGCACTGGAAGGCGGCAAGGACTGGGTGCGCCAGATCGCCGCGGGAGAAAGCGCCCGATGAACCAGTTCCTCGCCATGGGCGGCTATGCCGTTTATGTGTGGCCGGCCTACGCAGTCTTCCTCGTCGTGCTGCTTGCCGATGCGCTGGCGCCGGTACTGCGCCGGCGCCGCGTGCTGCGCGAACTGCGCGGCCGCCTCGCACGGCAGGCGGCGCGCCAGCAGCGCCACGCCGACACCCCTACCGACGCCTGATCGCCCGCCATTCCCCGGACCGCATCCATGAACCCCACCCGCAAGCGCCGGCTCATCATTGTCGTCATGGTCCTGATCGCCGCGGCGGTCGCCGGCGGCCTGACCGTGTTCGCCCTGCAGCAGAACATGAACTACCTGTTCACCCCCAGCCAGGTGCAGGAGGGCCAGGCCCGCAGCTACAAGACCTTCCGCCTCGGCGGCATGGTCAAGGAAGGCTCGATCCAGCGCTCCAGCGACTCGCTGAAGGTGACCTTCACCGTGGTCGACGCCGATGGCGCCATGCCGGTGGAATACACCGGCATCCTTCCCGACCTGTTCCGCGACAACCAGTCGGTGATCACCACCGGCCACATGGAAGACGGGCATTTCGTGGCGACCGAAGTGCTGGCCAAGCACGACGAGACCTACATGCCGAAGGAGCTGAAGGACGCCATGGCGAAGGCCCACAAGGGCCGCAAGGTCGCCGAGACCGGCGACCAGCCACCTGCCGCAACCAAACCCTGAGCGACCAACGCGCCCGCCACGACGGAACCCGCCATGACTCCTGAACTCGGCCAGCTCGCCCTCGTCCTCGCCCTGCTGCTGGCGCTGGCGCAAAGCATCCTCCCGCTGATCGGCGCCTGGCGCGGCAACCGCGCCCTGATCGCCACCGCACGACCGGCCGCGGCCGGGCAGGCCGCCTTCGTGATCGTCGCCTTCGCCCTGCTGGTGTGGGCGTTCCTGCGCTTCGACTTCTCGGTCGCCTACGTCGCGGACAACTCCAACCTGGCGCTGCCCTGGTACTACCGCATCGCTGCGGTATGGGGCGCCCACGAGGGCTCGATGCTGCTGTGGGTGCTGATCCTCAACCTGTGGACGCTCGCCGTCGCCGCGTTCAGCCGCAACCTGCCCGATGACTTCGTGGCAAGGGTGCTCGGCGTGCTTGGCCTGGTCTCGGTGGGCTTCCTCGCCTTCATCCTGTTCACCTCCAACCCGTTCGCCCGCCTGCTGCCGATGCCACCGGATGGCGGCGACCTGAACCCGGTGCTGCAGGACCCGGGCATGACCTTCCATCCGCCCGTGATCTACATGGGCTACGTCGGCTTCTCGGTGGCGTTCGCGTTCTCCATCGCCGCCCTGCTCGGTGGCGGGATGGAACAGGCGTGGGTGCGCTGGGCACGCTCGTGGACCAACATCGCCTGGGCCTTCCTCACCGCCGGCATCGTAGCCGGCAGCTGGTGGGCCTACGCCGAGCTGGGCTGGGGCGGCTGGTGGTTCTGGGATCCGGTGGAGAACGCCAGTTTCATGCCCTGGCTGGTCGGCACCGCACTGATCCACGCGCAGGCGGTCACGGAAAAGCGCGGCTCGCTGCGCGCCTGGACCATCCTGCTGTCGATCTTCGCCTTCTCGCTGTCGCTGCTCGGCACCTTCCTGGTGCGCTCGGGCGTGCTGACCTCGGTGCACGCCTTCGCCTCCGACCCGCGCCGTGGCCTGTTCATCCTGGGCTTCCTTGCGGTCGTGGTGGGTGGCTCGCTGCTGCTGTATGCGCTGCGTGCGCCGAAGGTCGCCGGTGGCAAGTCGTTCGCGGTGGTCTCGCGCGAGACGGCGGTGCTGGTCGGCAACCTGATGTTCACCGTGGCCGCGGCGATGGTGCTGCTGGGCACGCTGTTCCCGCTGATCGGCGATGCGTTCAACCTGGGCCGGATCTCGGTCGGACCGCCCTACTTCGGCTTCCTGTTCCCGCTGCTGATGGCGCCGGTGGTGCTGCTGCTGCCGTTCGGACCGTTCCTGCGCTGGGGCCGCGGCGAACCGGGCGTGATCGGCTCGATCGCGCTGCGCGCCGGCATCGCTGCCGTGGCCTGCGCGATCGTGGCGGCGTTCTTCGTCGACGGACGTACCCGCGCCCTGGTCGGCGTGGCCTCCGCCGTGTGGTGCGTGGTCGGCACCCTGCTCTATGTCTACAAGCGCTACCGCGAGGCACCGGCCGGCCGGCGCTATCCGGCGGAGATGGCCGGCATGCTGCTGGCGCACTTCGGCGTCGGCATCTTCCTGGCCGGCGTGCTGCTGTCCGAGTCGCTCAGCGTCACCCGCGACGTGCGCATGGCGCCGGGCGACACCCAGACCATCGGCAGCTACAGCTTCCGCTTCGACGGGGTAAAGCAGACCAGCGGTCCGAACTGGAAGGGCAGCCAGGGTTCGATCACCGTATCCAGGGACGGCGCGGTGGTCGGCGTGATGCACCCGCAGAAGCGCACCTACACCCGCGAGCAGGTACAGACCGAGTCGGCGATCGACCCCGGGGTCACCCGCGATCTCTACGTCGCACTCGGCGAGCCGATGGATCCTAACCA
Organism: Dyella ginsengisoli LA-4; assembly: GCF_000334915.1. Classification (GTDB taxonomy): domain Bacteria; phylum Pseudomonadota; class Gammaproteobacteria; order Xanthomonadales; family Rhodanobacteraceae; genus Dyella_A; species Dyella_A ginsengisoli_A. The sequence goes on from NZ_AMSF01000016.1 coordinate 248,983, forward strand.
TCTCGACGGTCCCTGGGCCATGCGCCTGTATGTGAAGCCGTTCATCCGCTGGCTGTGGACCGGTGGCCTGTTCATGATGCTCGGCGGTTTCGTCGCCGCGGCGGATCGCCGTTTCCGCGCCAGACGCGTGGCCGAGCGTGAACGCCTCGCCCCGAATGCGGCGCCCGGCGGCGAGCGGCTGGCCACCGCACGGGAGTCGCATGCATGAGCCGGCTGATCCCGTTCTTCGCCTTCCTTGCCCTGTGCGGCCTGTTCGGCTTCGGCATCTGGTGGAACAGCCACCACGACCAGACCGCGATCCCGTCCCCGCTGATCGACAAACCGGCGCCCGAGTTCGCCCTGCCGGAGCTGTACGACCCGTCCAAGGTGGTCACCAAGAAGGACCTGCTGGGCAAGCCCTACCTGCTCAACGTGTTCGCCAGCTGGTGCGTGGAATGCGCAGTGGAGCATCCGCTGCTCGAGGCCGAAGGACCGAGCCTGGGCGTCGAGCTGGTGGGCTACAACTACAAGGACCAGCCCGACGACGCCAAGGCCTGGCTGGCCCAACACGGCAACCCGTACCAGGTGCTGATGGCCGACGTCAGCGGCCAAACCGCGATCGACTTCGGCGTCTACGCGGCACCGGAGACCTTCCTCATCGATGCCAGGGGCGTGATCCGCTACAAGCGCATCGGACCGTTCACCCCCGAGGTGATCGAGAAGGAACTCAAGCCGGCGATTGCCGCGCTGGCCAGGGAGTCGCGATGAAGCGCCTGGCCCTGCTGCTGGCCATCGGCCTGCTGTTGTTCACCGGACTCGCCGGCGCGCAGGCGATCGAGCCGATGCCGTTCAAGGACCACGCGCAGGAGCTGCGATTCCAGCACCTGACCGCGCAACTGCGTTGCCCGATGTGCCAGAACGAGACCCTGGCCGACTCCAACGCGCCGATCGCCCGCGATCTGCGGCATGAAGTGTTCCGCCTGATGCAGGAAGGCCGCACCGACGACCAGATCAAGCAATTCCTGGTCGCCCGCTATTCGGACTACGTGCTGTACGACCCGCCAGTGAACCCGACCACCTGGGTACTCTGGTTCGGGCCGCTGCTGATCCTGCTGGCCGGCGCCGTCGTGGTGGTGGTGACCATCCGCAAACGCTCTCGCTCCGGCGCGCCACCGCCGGCCATCGACCACGGGGACGACTGGTGAAGATCCTGTTCTACATCATCGCCGCGATCATGATCGCGGCGAGCCTGCTGTTGCTGCTGTGGCCGTTGATCAGGCACGGACGCGCCCAGGGGCGCTCGCGCGGGGTCTTCGTCCTCGCCCTCGGCATCGCCTTCGCGCTGCCGTTGGCTGCAGCCAGCCTTTACCTCACGGTGGGCACCCCGATCGCGCTCGATGGCGTGGCGAAGCAGGCCCCGCCCATGGACGTGAACCAGGCGCTGACCCAGCTGCGCGCCCATCTCAAGGACGCGCCGGACGACAGCCAGGGCTGGATGCTGCTGGCGCAGACCACGGCGACGCTGGGCCAGAACACCGAGGCGAGGGACGCCTATGGCCAGTTGCTGCGACTGCTGCCGAACGATCCGCTGCCGATGATTGGCTGGGCCGAGGCCGATTCCATGGCGCGGCCGGACCACCGCATCGAAGGTCGCGCGCGCGAGCTGCTGCAGCAGGCGGTGAAGCTCGCTCCGGACAACCAGCGCGCGCTGTGGCTGCTCGGCATCAGCGACTTCCAGCTCGAGCACTACGCCGAGGCCGCCGCCACCTGGCGTCAGCTGCAGCCGTTGCTCACCCCGGGGTCCAGCGTGGCCAAGGCGGTGGCCCAGCAGATCGCCGTAGCCGACGCTCGCGCCGGCGGTGCGCCCGCCCCCGCGGCAAGCAGCAACGCACCGGCGGCCAACGCCAGCGCGCCGAAGCTGACCGTGCAGGTGAGCCTCGCCCCCGCGCTGCGCGACAAGGTTCGCCCCGGCGACACCCTGTTCGTCTATGCCCGCGCCGAACACGGCCCGCCGATGCCGCTGGCGGTGGCGCGTCTGGACGCCACCCGGCTGCCGGCCACGGTGGAGCTCACCGACGCCATGGCGATGGCGCCGTCGGTGGACCTGTCCTCGGCGTCGTCCGTGGTCGTCGGTGCACGCATCAGCCACAGCGGCCAGGCGATCGGCCAGCCGGGCGACCTGGAAGGCTCCGCCGGCGTGGTGCCGACCGGTCGCCACGAGCCGGTCGCGGTGGTCATCGACAAGGTGCATCCGTGAGCGACGCGCGTCGCTACGCCGACCTGCCCTCGCCGTTCCCGATGAAGCGCGGCGGCGCCCTGGTGGGTGCGCGCGTCGCCTACGAAACCTGGGGCACGCTCGCGCCAGCGCGGGACAACGCGCTGCTGATCCTCACCGGCCTGTCGCCCAGCGCCCACGCCGCGTCCAGCCCGGACGACCCCTCGCCGGGATGGTGGGAGGCGATGATCGGCCCCGGCAAGGCGATCGACACCGACCGCTGGTTCGTCATCTGCGTCAATTCGCTGGGCAGCGACAAGGGTTCCACCTGCCCGGCCTCCACCAACCCCACCACGGGCGAGCCGTACCGGCTGGACTTCCCCGAGCTGTCGCTGGAAGACGTGGCCAACGCCGCCCATGTCGCGGTGAGCCAGCTCGGCATCGACCGGCTGGCCTGCCTCATCGGCTGCTCGATGGGCGGGATGAGTGCGCTCGCCTACATGCTGCTGCACCCGGGTTCGGTGCGCGCCCACATCAGCGTCGACACGGCGCCGCAGGCGCAGCCGTTCGCCATCGCGATCCGCTCGCTGCAGCGCGAGGCGATCCGGCTCGATCCGGGCTGGGCCAGGGGCGGGTACGACCTGCACCCGGGCGACCGCGCCGACGCCACCTATCCGGACGCCGGCATGAGCATCGCCCGCAAGCTGGGCGTGATCACCTACCGCTCGGCGATGGAGTGGAACGGGCGCTTCGCCCGCATCCGGCTGGACTCCGACCAGCGCGAGGAGCACCCGTTCGGCGTCGAGTTCCAGGTCGAGTCCTACCTGCAGGCGCACGCCGAGCGCTTCGTGCGCACCTTCGACCCGAACAGCTATCTCTACCTGTCCCGCGCCAGCGACTGGTTCGACGTGGCCGAATACGGCCACGGCTCGGTGCACGAGGGCCTGCGCCGGATCTGCATCGAACAGGCGCTGGTGATCGGCGTCAGCACCGACATCCTGTTCCCGCTGGAGCAGCAGGAGCAGATTGCCGAGGGGCTGCGCGAGGCCGGGGCCGAGGTCGAGTTCGTGGCACTGGATTCGCCGCAGGGCCACGACGCCTTCCTGGTCGACATCGAAAACTACAGCCGCGCCATCGGCGGCTTCCTGGGCCGGCTCTGAGCCCCCATCCCCTGTCGCCGCCCGATGGCGCTGCTAAGATGGGGCAGTTAAGCGCCGTACCGAGATCACCATGCTTGCCCAGGAATTTCCCGGCTGTCGCCAGCTGATCGATGCCATCGACGAAGCCGTCAGCCAACCGACCACCCAGGCCATCACCGATTCCTTGCGGCAAAGCCTCTGCCGGCTGATCCGCGCCCGCGAAGTGCAGCTTCCCGACTGTGTTTACGAGACGGCCGAGGGGCGCTATGCCCGTCGCGAGCTGTACTGCAGCGAGGAACACGGCTACTGCGTGGTCGCGATGACCTGGGGCCCGGGTCAGGGCACGCCGATCCACGACCACTGCGGCATGTGGTGCGTCGAAGGCGTCTGGAGCGGGGAGCTTGAGGTCACCCAGTACGAGCGCCTGGCCGACGACCAGGGCCAGTGCCGGTTCCAGCCGGTCGGCTCGATCCAGGCCGGCCCCGGCTCCGCCGGCAGCCTGATCCCGCCGCACGAGTACCACACCATCCGCAATCCCAGCGAGGACGTGGTCGCGGTCAGCCTGCACATCTACTCGGGCCAGATGACCCACTGCGCGGTCTTCCAGCCCGCTGCCGAGGCACAGTGTTACGAGCGCCACGACCGCCAGCTGGGGCTCGACCCCCTGCACTGAAGCCGGCATAATCGCGTCCCTGTCTTAAGCCGGTGTGGCGGAATGGTAGACGCGGCGGACTCAAAATCCGCTTGTGGCGACACAGTGGAGGTTCGAGTCCTCTCACCGGTACCAGACATGAAAAACCCCGCCTCGGCGGGGTTTTTCTTTTGCCCGTTCGTCATCGACGGCCGGCTCAGCCGAAAAGCTGCTCCTCGTCTTCCACGTCGTGCCAGCTGCCGTCGCATTCCTGCACCTGCACCGGCGGGTGCGACACGCCCCAGGCGCGGGCGAGCTTCGCGCGCATGGCCATCGCAGCCCGGACGGCATCGGCACGGCTGCCGAAGGTGCCGACGCGCGCGACCTCGCCACGCACGATCCACGGGGTATCGTCGGTGTAGGGGACAAACAGGCGGACCGGTTGCGGTTCCATGGCGTGCTCCTCGACGTGAGGTGGAGGTGGCCAAGGGCCCGGGGCCTCCCAACACGCCGGAGGCATCCCGAAATAAGCAGTAACGGAGCGTTTGTCGCGGGCGCTGTCGAGAGCGGCAGCGCCGGAGTGGTCAAGATAGCGCGATCACCCAGGGGGTGCGCAAGAACCTGTCGATGGCAGTCAGGACCGGCTCAGAGTTCCCGGGCCACGCGAAACCCGACCCGGGCGCTGCGCACGTCGGCGTCGACGCCCTGCCGGTAGGCCGAACGATCCTGGTCCGGCGCGCTGCCCCAGGAGCCGCCGCGGACCACATGGGCGCTGCAGCCCGGATTGATCCAGGCGCTGCCGTCGCGGGGCGCACGCAGGTAGCTGTCGTGCCAGCAATCGGCGACCCACTCGGACACGTTGCCGTTGATGTCATACAGGCCGAAAGGGTTCGGCAGGAAGCTCATTACCGGCGCCGGGCCCCAGTAACCGTCGCGATAACCACGGAAGGCGTTGCTCCAGCGCCGGCCATTGCGGGAGCGGTCCAGCGCCCCGGTGAGGTTTTCCACCCGCTTGTCGGGCGTGCCGTCGCCCCACCAGTAGCGGGTGGTCGTACCGCCGCGCAGCGCGTACTCGAACTCGGCCTCGCTGGGCAGGCGGTAGGACTTGCCCGTGTGCTTGGCCAGCCAGTCCACATACGCCTTGGCATCGTTCCAGGAGACGTTGACCACCGGCATGTCGTCGTCGGCGGGATGCCCGGCGTAATCGTCCTCCCAGGTTGCCTGGGAATCGTCACGCACCACGCCGCCCCGCTCGTCGTAAATGCTGGAACCACCCTTGGTCACCGACTCCGGCTGGTAGCCGCTGGCGCGGACGAATTCGCGGAACTGCCCCACCGTCACTTCGGTCCGCCCGATCGCCACGCCGCTGGAGATGGTCACTTCGTGCTGCGGAGTCTCGGTGTCGCTGTGGCCCGGCTCGGCATCGGCGGCTCCCATCATGAAACTGCCGGTGGGAATCACCACCATCGACGGCGCCTTGCCCGGCAGGTCGACGTAGCTGTCGGTGAAGACCTGCCCCGGCCGGTAGCTGGCATACAGGCGGGCGTTGACCAGGCGCTCGTGGAAATCGTCCAGTCCGGCCAGGTCGGGCTTCACCGCGGCTGCCTGCGCGGCGAACTTCTGGGCCAGCGCCAGGTTGCCCGCGTCGAGTGCGGTGCGGGCCTGGGTCAGCAGGCCGCTCGCGCGCTGGTCGCGCATCCCGGCCACGCGCGCGGTGGCATCGCGCATGGCAGGCGAATCCGGCTGGATCGCCTGTGCCTCGCCGAGCGCCTTGTCCGCCGCATCGAAGTCGTTCTGCGCGACCGCCGCGAGCGCCCGGTCGAGCACTGCGCGCTGCACCTGCAGCAGCCCCTGCTGCGCCACCGCGTTCTGCGGGTCGATGGCCAGCACCTCCCGGTAACCGGCCAGCGCGTTGTCCGCACCGGGGCCATCGACCTTGCCCTGGGTGAGCATTGCGGCGGCCTTGGCCAGCATCGGGCGCACTTTCAGCAAGGTGCCGAGGCTGGTGTCGAGCGTCTTCACGTCGGCCTCGCTGCCCGGCAGCGTGCGCAACGACTCGATCAGGTCGCCGGCCGCATCGGCGTCGCCCAGCGCGATGTCCTGGCCGATGGCCGCCACCAGCCGTGCACGAGCCTCATCCAGCCCCTGCAGGGCACGGCGGCTGTCCGGGGTGATCTTCAGCGCCTGCTGGTAGAGCGAAGCCGCGCTATCCGGCGCGCCCGCCACCTGGCCGGCGTGCAATGCCTTGTCCGCGCGATCCAGCAGGGCCACCACCTCGGGCGGGTCCTCGCCCTTCTGCACCGGGAATGCCGCTTCGACGCGGTGCGTCCGCGCGGCAATCACCGCCGCCGGCGCCAGCGTCAGCGGTGGGCCGGCATCGACCTCGCCGCGGTCCACCACCATCGGCGCGCTGGCGGTTCGAGCCGGCTGCGCCACGCCGAGCGACATCGAACGGCGCGGCGCCACGTCCTCCGGATTGACGTGGAAGACCCGCGGAAAGAAGTGGTAAGTCAGCGCAAAGCCCAGCACGACCACGCCGAGCGCGCCGCCAAGCGCGCGCTGTCGGTCGATGTTCGGTCCGTTGGGCATCTTGGGGCGTCCTCGTAGGGGCTGCTATCGTGCCATGCCGACTGCAGGCAATCGACCTTCCTGCGCTCGCCTGCGCGGCCTCCAAGGAGCCGCCGTTCACGACTCGAGGATCACTCCGCATGCCGTTGCCCGCCCTGCCCTCCGATGCTGTCTGGATCGATCGCCGCGACGCGCTCGACCGATGGCTTGCCGACCTGCCTGCCGACGCGCGGGTGGGACTGGATACGGAGTTCATGCGGCGCAACACCTTCCACCCGCAGCTGGCGCTGCTGCAGCTGGGCTGGGATGGCCGCTACGCACTGGTCGATCCGCTGGCGTTCGATATCGGCGACGCGCTCAAGCCGCGGCTGCATGCCGGCGACTCCGTCACCGTCATGCACAGTGCCGGTGAGGACCTGGAGACCCTGGCCCCGTTCCTGCCCGGTGGGCCCCGCGTGCTGTTCGACACCCAGATCGCCGCGGCCTTCGTCGGCATGGGCCTGGGCATCAGCTATCGCGCGCTGGTGGCCGAGTTGTGCCATGTGGAGCTGGACAAGGGCGAGACACGTTCGGACTGGATGCAGCGACCGCTGACCGACTCGCAGCGGCTCTACGCCGCGCTCGACGTGGTCTATCTGGAGAGCATCCACGACCAGCTGGCCAGCCGCCTCGATCAGCGCGGTCGCGCGAACTGGCACGCGGAGGACTGCGAACGCCTGAAGCATCGTGCCGCCGCGGCCGAGGGCGACCCGCAGCCCCAGCGAGGCATGCGTGGCGCAGCCGACTGGCCGCGTGCGAAGCAGGCCCTTCTGCGTCGCCTGCTGCGCTGGCGCGATCGCACCGCCCGCGCGCTGGACAAGCCCCGCCCCTGGCTGCTCGAGGATGCCCTGGCAATGAGCCTGGTGCAGCAGCCGCCATCCACCCAGGCCGAGCTGGACCAGCGCAGCCGCGGCCAGCGCGCGCTGCGCAGCACGCAACGGGTGGAACTGTTCGATCTGCTGCGCGATCCCGTCGACGACGCAGAGATCGCGGCCACCGCACCGGTGGCACATCCGCTTCAGGGCGAGGCCAAGAAGGCCCTCGGCGCAATGAAAGATTGCGTCGACGCTCTCGCCAGCGAACTCGACCTCCCCAGCGGCCTGCTGTGTCCCCGCAAGGTGCTGGAGGAATACGTGAGCTCCGGCGAGTGGCCGGACTTTCTCGAAGGCTGGCGTGGCGAGCTGCTGGGGGACCCGCTGCCGGCCCTGCTTCCCGGCTGAAACCGCTGCGGTGCGGCTCAGGCCTGGCGCAGTTTCGTGGCCTGGTCGTCGACGTCGCCGGCAAGCAGCGAGGCCGATTGCAGCAGCCCCACGGTGACCCGCTGGCCATGGGGCGTGGGGCGTTCGCGCACGGCTCCCTCGAACAGGGCGGCCTGGTGCTCGATCGCCCGGCGACCGAGCCCGCTGGCGCGAAGGTGCAGCCGCGGCACCAACCGTCCCCAGTCGACCCGGGCGGCACGCTCGGGGTCGAGCTGGATATCGACCACGGCAACCGCCCAGGAGCGCCGTTGCTCGCCACAGCGCAGGCGGATCCGCACGGCGGCCACGTCCCGTCGCGAACAGGCATCGGCCAGGGTTTCCAGCACAATGCGGTAGATCGCGAGACTGGTCCCGTGTCGCAACAGGCTGATCGGCCCGCGCAGGTCCCATGCATAGTCCACTCCCGCGTCCTGCAGCAGCCGGGCAAGCCCCTCCTTGCCCAGCACACCCGGCAATCCCGACCGCGCCAGCATGGACGGGTGCAACGGATCGACCGTCGATTCCGGCAGTGCCGCCGGAAGGCTGTCCCGCGACGCGCTCCGCTGCAGAGCCCGGACGTCTGCGGCTCCCCCGGCCCGCCCCAGCATCTGGTGCAGCACGCCCTGGAACGACTCCCGGAACTCCTCCAGCGCACGGGCCATGACGCGCAGCTCCGCCTCGTCCTCGACGATCTGTCGCTGGGTCTGGTTCAACACGGCACGCATCTCCGACTGCTCGCGCTCGGCGCGCCCATTCAGGTAGGTGATGCGTGCACCGATCACCAGCATGGCAGCCATCGCCACGACCATCATTGCCTCCGCCTGCAGGGTAGTCGCGTCGTCTTGCACCGGCATCAGGGCCATGACCCCGCCCGTCGCCAGCATCCCGCCGACCGCGGCGCCCCGCCAGCCGTGCCGCATGGCCAGGATCACCACCGGTACGAACATCGCCAGCTGGATGACGTCGCGCACCTCGCCATGGCGTCCCCCCAGCCAGCACAGGGCAGCGATGAAGGGCACCACGGCAAAGGCCGATTCGATGGCCAGGCGGCTCTCGGTGCACTGGCGCATCCAGGTAAACCAGCGCCAGCCGGTCGCGGCCAGGCCCTGCTGCCAGACCAGCAGCACGGGTGTCACCGTCAGGACGCCCAGAAGGTTGCCGAGCACCAGCCGTGGAATGGTCTCGTCGTAATGCAGCGAGCTGCCCGTCGGCAGCGGCGCCACCTGCAACTGGCCGATCGCGATCAGCGTGGCGATGCCGGACACGGCCACCGCGCAGACCATCAGCGTCGGCATGTGGGTGGAACCGCGGGCCGGGTCGAGCCCCCAGTGCTCGCGGAACATCAGCACCAGCGGGGCGTACCAGGCGATGGGAGGGATCAGGTTGACCAATGCCCACAGCACGCCGAGCTGCCCGTAGGACGTGAGGCTGAGATAGCCGAGCCATGCCACGTCACCGGCGAACAGCGCCGGCCAGTAGCGATAGTCCACCAGCAGCAAGGCCCCCAGGTGCAAGCCGGTCAGCACGATCCAGTGCGACGTGGAAAGGTGGCCGAGCAGCGCCACCGATGCGCAATAGACCACCGCCACGCCGATCTGGCGCGACAGGACGCTGCTTCGCACGATGGGTTTCAAGCGCTCCACGAGCGCTGCAACCGACGCCAGTCCATATCCGAGACCACCTTGGGCACCCGCTGGCCCTGCCGCCCCTGCGGGTCGACCGGAGTGATTCCACCACTGGGGGTACCAAGGAAATGCGCGTTTCCGCCAGCCGGAAACACCAGCGCCATTGCGGCATGCCGCATGGCTCGATCGCTCCCCCGTCTCTGGCCGATGGTATCGCTTCGCGCGAAGCGCGGGCAACGTCGGCTGCTCCCGGCCACCGGCCGACCGGCACGCCCTGGGTATTGGCGAGCCGCCCGGTCGCTGCTAACATTCGCGGCTCACGTGGGGCGGTAGCTCAGCTGGGAGAGCGTCGCGTTCGCAATGCGAAGGTCGGGAGTTCGATCCTCCTCCGCTCCACCAAAATCAAGCACTTACAGAAAGGCCGAGGATGCGAATCCTCGGCCTTTTTGGTTTCTTTGTCCCCGATTTGTCTCACGGCGTTGCTTGGCGTGACGGAGCGTTGCACTCGGATTGCCCCCGATATGGCCCGGCCAGCTAGCAATTCCAACAGATTCTGAGCACGCAGCTGCCTATCCCGGTGAGCATTGAGCACCACGCTGGTCCCGACCATGTGGAGCAGGCCAGCCGCAGCCAGACGCCCTCATTGGCTTCGACGACGGGCGGTCTCCGACCCACAGCAAACATTAGACTGTCGGTCAGGAGCGGGCTGATTCAGGAGCGGGCGCATGACGGACGAAGAATTCGATGCCTTCCTCGCGAAGGTATACGACGAACTGGAGTCGAAGCAGGCGGAGCTGAACTCCACCTACGGCCTTGGTGAGATGAAGCGTTGGTGGTTCGAGCAGCAAGGGGCCAAGCTTCAATTCTTTGATGACAACGACAGATTGGCTGCTGAAGCGGACGTTGTCGGAATTGGGAGCTTCTCCCCTAAGTCCGGCACTTGGAAGTGGGCCTGGAGTAATTCCACCTTGCTTCCGGAGCTTCGCGAGAAGGCCCTTCCACTGAAGCAACTCGAAGGCTACACCGGGTTTGATCTATTCGGGAACGAAGGGACCTTCTCGGTTGCCGGCGAGACGATGGCCTGGGAGTTGGCCGCCATGGCAGTTCATCACCTAGGGGCATTGGGGTGCTATCGAGCAGCTGCATCAACACCCGATGCCCCCCACACCTATCTCGCGATCACCGGAATGAGGAGCGTCGGGGCTCTCAGTTAATGTCCGCATCCGACCCATTGTGGACGTTGTATCCCCGTAAGGCTGACGAGCGTTCAAGTTAATCAGCTGCGCGGCCGTGCTAGGCTCGGGCATCAAGGACATGTGACGCGATTGCAACGGGATGGGCATTTCCGTTGCTCGTAATTCGGACGCACAGCAACCATCGCCACGCAGCCAATTGGAGTGGGAAATGATTATTAGTAGTGTGGCGGAGCTGCTGAAGCCTTTTGTGGATGAGGAAAGAAAGAAACTTGACGGTTATTCATTGGAGCATGGGCCGACTATTGGGGCCATGTACGAGGGTCTGACCAAAGAACTTTTGCGGAAGGTAATCCCCGACTCGATGGGTTTGCAAGTTGCATCAGGGTTCATTTGCCACGGTGAAACAATGAGTGGCGAAATCGATTGCATGCTTGTAACTGGAACTGGCGAGCAGGTTCCCTATACAGACAAGATCAAGTGGAACATTAAAGACGTAATTGCTGTTTTAGAAGTCAAAAAAAACATTTCAGCGGATGAGCTTTCTGACAGTTATAGCCATCTGCGCGGCGTATCAAAAATTTACGGAGATTATATTCAAAGTCTTCGTGGCGATCCTGCGACGGTAAACATCAATTGGGTGTACCGCGTGTTTAGTCAAATCACGGGAAAGAAAATATCTGATTATTCAGAGCTGGAAAGCCTGCCATTCGATCTTGAAATGATTTTCCACACTTTGGTAAGTGAATTTATGGAGCCGGTCCGAATTGTCGTCGGTCATCACGGCTGGAAGAAAGAGAAGACTTTACGGGAACATATCTACAAGCTAATTGAGCGAAGGATAGACAATCCGCGAGGCATGGGTGCTGGCAGCTTTCCTCAGCTTATTATTGGAGGCGAGCACTCGATTGTGAAAGCGAATGGCTTTCCTTATGTGCCTCGACTAATTAAAGGCATGTGGCCGTTCCTGTTGTCTTCAAGCCACAATCCTTTGCGCATCCTGCTTGAACTTGTGCTTACCAAGCTGGACATTAGTTTCAACGCGAATCTTGCCGAGGACGACGCGCCAGATAGAGAGTCCATGTCGGTCTGCATTTCTACTAGGGCTGCGCAAAAAGATGGTAAATATGGATGGGAATATTGTTTTTACGACCTAAAAGAAAGTGATTTAAAAAAGCGTGGGTCGAGCTATAACTGGACTCCTGTTAAACTTACACTTGTTCAGAACGTAGCTTTCATGAAGTTATGTAGAGATGGGTATATCGAACTAGACGACGAGGAGTTCAAGGCGTTCGTCGCGGAAGAGGGTGAAAATTTCGAAAGTCTCGTCGAGTCCTTGGTTAATACTCAGCTCGTTGCCATGCAACGTAACCGAATAGTATTAACCACTATCCAATGCCAGGTTGTGGCCACTCCGGAAGGCGCATTTGCTGGCGAAAACAATGATGGCCAATTGACCGCGTGGGCTAACAATCAATTAGAATCCATGCGCGAGAAGCGTGGCAAATAGAATGTTGTGGCCCATGGCGTCTCTATGCCGGCCTACCTTGCACGTAATTCACAGTGAAGTTGCCTCTTTTTTTACGTGAATCCAGATCTGACAAAACCAGCAAGCTTTGCTCAAAACGAACGCCCGCTTCTGGCCGTCCTCAGCCTTTGCCGAAACTATGGAAACCTTAAACGCTGCGACAGGCAAGGGTCGTCCCAAAGCGAACCCGCTTGGTCACGCAGCCATCCTTTGGAACCCCGATGAGAAAGTCCTTCCAGTCGTTCTTTCGTAGCTCGTTGCCACTGTGTGTAGCACTGCTGCTGACTGCGCCTGCTACAGCCACTGGATCCTCGGATGCGCGCCTGCAGCAAGCCTTGACGCAACTAGCCAGCAAGGCTCGACCCGGTGTACTGGGCGTCACGATTGTGGATTTGAATACCGGGGTGCGAACGCGGATCAACGCTAATCGTGCCTATCCCATGATGAGCGTTTTTAAGGCGCCGGTCGCCGCCGCTGTGCTTGCGCAAGTCGATGCCGGGCGCATTTCCTTGAACCAGGAAGTGACCGTCGATCGCCAGGATGTAGTGAGTGGCGCAGCAGTGCCATCCATCGGCTCCCAATTCAAGGGCGAGCATATGCGCTTTACGGTTGATCGATTGTTGGTTGCCGCTGTAAGCGAGAGCGACAACACCGCAGTCGACGCTTTGATCAGGCAGGTTGACGGTCCGCGTGTGGTTACTGACTTTTTGCGCAAGCACGGTATCGACGGGATGCGAGTGGACATGGGCGAAGGTGACATCGGTCGTATTTTCGAAAGCACCAACGGCGGACATTCCATTTCGGAGAACGAAACAAAAATGGCCGAGTTGGAGCGCCTGCGACGAGGCTATCGCGCGTATCTCGATGACCCGCGCAACCGCACGACGCCGGATGCAGCGGCGAACTTTCTCGAAAAACTTTGGACTGGCCAGTTACTCTCTACCCGATCAACGAAGCGCTTGCTCGGCTTGATGTACGGTCAGACCGTGCCGTCTCGCTTGCGCTCAGGACTACCTGCTGTCGTTCGCTTTGCCGACAAGTGCGGCACATCCTATTCACTGGAAGGAGAGACGGCGGCTTTTAATGACATCGGCATTATGACTGGGCCCGATGGCCACACTGTTATCGTGGCAGCATTTCTAACTGCATCGCGGGCTGATAAAAAAGCGCGGAATGCATTTTTTGCGAAAATTGGAAAAGATGTGGCTGATGCTTACCGACTTACCCATCAAGGGCCTTAGCTGCACTGAGTTGTTGGTCGCTCTGCGCGAACGGCCGCTTTGCGGCATGCATTTGCAGCAGTCGACCGGCTGTTGTTGGCCGGTTCCTGCCGGTTGCGTTTTGCTGAGCAAGTTCTTGGCGCGCCAAGCCCACGACGTCCCCAGCTTTTTCGGACACCGCGGACGCCCGAGCAAAGCTCAAAACACCGAGCGCAGGAACGCATCCACCTGGGTGGTGTAGTCCGATGGCGCGCCCAGATCTCTGTTGATCTCGCTGTGCGAGAGATCCTCTTCCAGCACCTCGCCGCGCCCGGCGAGCGAGCGGACCTTGCCGACGAAGGCGTGCGCCTGCGGGCAGGAGTCCTGGCGGCGGCTTGAGCACACCGCCAGGAACGGCGCGGGTGCGGCGTGCATCTGCTGGAACGGCGAGGCGGCGAACCAGTCGGCCGGGTTGCTGCCGAAGGCCTGGTCGTAGAGGCGGAAGTGGCGGCCTTTCATCGTCTGCACCACGTCGAGGCTGGCACTGTCCAGCGAGACGGTGCCGCGCCACGGGTGCGCCCCCTGCTCCCGGGCCAGTTGCGGCTCGGCGGCCAGCAGGCTGACCAGGTGCGCGCCGGCGGAATGCCCCATCAGCACGAAGCGGTCCGGATCGCCGCCCCACTCCCCCGCGCGGCGCTGCGCCGCTGCCAGCGCACGGGCCACGTCCCGTGCCTGCTCCAATGGGTGCGTGTCCGGCAGCATCCGGTAGTTGGTGGAAATCACCACTACGCCCCGCGGCACCCAGTAGGCCACCTTGTTCGCCACCACGTTCGACATCGCCTTGTCGCCACGCCGCCAGCCGCCCCCATGCACCATGAAGATGACTGGCGCGCCGTGTGCCTGGGCCGGCACATAGACATCGAAACGCTGGCGTGGATCGCTGCCATAGGCGACGTCGCGGACGACCCGTGTACCGGCCGGCAACGGCGCGGCCGGAGCGGATTCGGCCTGGCGCTCGCGCCAGCGCTCGAGCAGCCCGCCGCGCATCTGCGCACACGCGCTGCCGGCCATCGCCAGCACGCATACCCCCAGCCACCAAGTGACGATCCTGCGGTTCATCACGGCCTCCCCACTGCCACTCGCAATGCGCCGCCGAGGCTGCCGGCAGCGCGCATGTCGGACATCAGCCTCCGCCACGGCAGGAACACCAGCTTGAACGGGTTCTGCGTGCCCAGCGGGTGCGCCAGGCCGTAGCGTACGGGTTCATCGGCGCGTTCGGTGCGCAGCGTGCCGAACAGGCGGTCGAACACGATCAGCACGCCGCCGTAGTTGCAGTCCAGGTAGGCCGCGTTCGAGCCGTGGTGCACCCGATGGTGCGACGGCGTGTTAAGTACCCACTCCAGCGGCCCCAGCCGCCCTACCGCTTCGGTGTGCAGGAAGAACTGGTAGTGCAGGTTGAAGGCCAGCAGGGCGAACACCATGCGCGGGTCGAAGCCGGCCAGCACCAGCGGCAGGTAACAGACCCAGCCGAACGACAGCAGGTTGGTCCAGCCCAGGCGGATCGACGAGAGCAGGGTCATCTCCTCCGGCGTGTGGTGCACTGCATGGGTGGTCCACAACCAGCGCACCTCGTGGCTGATCCGGTGGAACGCGTAGTACGCCAGTTCCACCGCGAAGAAAGCGACCAACCACGTGCGCCAGTCGCGCAGCGGCCAGTGCACCGGCGCCCAGCGCGCGGCCGAAGCGAACAGGCCGCCGAGCACCAGCGCCGGCAGCGCGCCGGACACCAGATGCCCTGCCCCGACCGCCAGGGACGCCAGCGCCCCCCGACTGTCGTAGCCGACACCGGCCGAGCGACGGCGCCAGAGCCACTCGGCCAGCACCAGTGCCACCATCACCAGCGCAAGCAGTGGCGAGCGGGCGGCGTGTCGCATCACGGCGCACTCCGCTGTGCCGCGAGCGACTGCATGCGCTGGGCGATCTGCTTCATCTCGCTGGCGTCCACCACGCCGTCATGGTTGGCATCGGCCAGCGCGAACAGGTGGTTGCCGGCGGCATCGAACTCCTCGCGGGTCACCCGGCCATCGCCGTTCGTGTCTGCGGCCTGTTGCAGTGCATGGATCTTCGCCAGCATCGCCGGATTGTTGCGGGCAAAGCGCGGCAGGTCGTCGTCGCTGAGCACGCCGTCGCCGTTGCGGTCGGCCCTGGCGAAGCGCGCGGCGCGAGCCGCCTGGAACTCGGCCAGGCTGACCTGGCCGTCGTGGTTGGTGTCCGCCTCGGCAAAGCGCTGGGCGGGATCGGGACGGCCCATCTGGGCCCGGGCGCCGGGCGCCGTGATGGCCAGCGTTCCCAGGACGAACAGGCAGATCAGGTTTCGCATGATCGGACTCCAGGTCGTCGCCAGGGTCAGTGGCCGCAGGCAATCACGTTGCCGGAGGCGTCGGTGCAGCTGCCGCTGTGCGAAAAGCCCTGCCCCTTGGTGTAGGTGGTCTGGCCGTTGTAGCTGTCGCCCGCGGCATTGGTCGCCGAGGTGGTGTGCTGGGTCACGCCGTTGGCGGTGCTGGTGCCGGCGTCGTAGCTGCCGCGCGGACCGCTGGCGCTGGTCTGCGAGCTGCCGCTGACGCTGCCGTCGGCGCTGCGCGCATAGGCACCGCTGGTGTTCACCGTGCCGCCTGCGGCAGTGGTGCCCGAGCCGTTGTGCCAGCGGCTGGCCGAGCCGTCGGCGCTGCGCGTGTATCCGTTGCTGCCGGCGTAGCTGCCGCCGTTGGCGCCCTGCACCGCGCGACCGGCGCGATGCTGCACGCTGCCGTCGGCCCCGGTGGCGGTGTAGCCGCCGCGTACCGCCGAGCCGCGGGCACCGGAAGCCGCGGTGCCGCGCACATGGGTGATGCCGCCCTGGCCGTTGGCGAAGGTGCCGCGGGCATGGAAGCGGCCGGTGCGCTGGGCGTCGGCCGGGGAGGCGAAGGCGGCGGCGACCGCGCAGGCCAGCGCCAGGGAAGCGATGCGGAGGGAGGTGGACAGGCTCATGACGGGCTCCAGTCGGAAAGAAGTGGGCCGCGCTGCCGCTGCGGCGGAGCCACTGTCGCGCCGGTGCCGGGGATCAGGTGTGTGCGAAATCCGCCGGATGTGAGCGGATGTTGCCGCCCTTCCGGCCGGAAACATTTGCTTGCAATTGGCCTCCGCGGGCGCTTGTGGGGCCATCGCGGTGCGCGACATAGTCGCCCCATGGACTCACCCCACATCCTTGTCGTCGATGACGACCTGCGCCTGCGCGACCTGCTCGAGCGCTACCTCGACCAGCAGGGCTTCCGCGTCCGCGGTGCCGCCCACGCCGCCGGCCTGCGCCGCGAACTGGCCGCGCACCACGTCGACCTGATCGTGCTCGACCTGATGCTGCCGGACGCCGACGGCCTGCAGCTGTGCCGCGAGCTGCGCGCCGAAGGCGTGCAGACGCCGATCATCATGCTCACCGCCAAGGGCGATGACGTGGACCGCATCGTCGGCCTGGAAATCGGCGCGGACGACTACCTGGGCAAACCCTGCAACCCGCGCGAGCTGGTCGCCCGCATCCGCGCCGTGCTGCGCCGCCAGCCGAAGGCGGTGGTCGGCGCGCCACAGACCGAGCAGGCCAGCGTGCGCTTCGGTCGCTTCACCTTCGACCCGGCCACGCGCCAGCTGCTCGATGGCGACACTCCGGTGAAACTGACCAGCGGGGAATTCGCCGTGCTGGCCGCGCTGGTCGCCCACCCGTTCGAAACCCTGAGCCGCGAGCGGCTGATCGCACTGGCACGCGGCCGCGAGCACGACGCGTTCGACCGCAGCATCGACGTGATGGTGTCGCGCCTGCGCCGCTGTCTGGAGGAGGACCCGCGCCAGCCGCGCTGGCTGCAGACGGTGTGGGGCGAAGGCTATGTGTTCGTGCCGCAGGGAGACGGCGCATGAGGCGCGGACCGACCACCTTCTCGCTGGTGCTGGCGCTGCTGGTCGCCGCGCTGGTGCTGGCGCTCACCCTGGGTGGCTTCCTCTCCACCCGCGCCGGCCTGCGCGCCCTGGGCGACTCGTATGGACGGCTGGTGGTGGCTACCGCCACCTCGGTCGATGCGCTGGCCAGCCGCGACGACCCGGCCGCGCGGGCCACGCTCGCCCGACTGCAGCGCAGCGGCATCCGCATCACCACCGAGTCGCCACCGCCGTCGCTGCGCCGGGTGGTGCCGGTGGTGGAGGAAGTCGGCCACGTCGCCGGCGAGCTGCTCGGCGATCCGTCCCGCGTGGTGGTCGTGCAGCGGCCCGAAGCGCAGATCTGGGTGCGCAGCGAGCGCCTGCCCGGGCATTGGATCGTGATGCAGGCAGTGAGCTTCCGCCGCCAGGTCATCCGCTCGATGCTGCTGGTGATGCTGTTCGCCGGGCTGGTCGCCGCGGCCGTGGCGGCACTGGCCGCGCGCCTGCTGACGCGACCGCTGGAGCGCCTGGCCGCACACGCGCCCGCGCTGCTCGGCGGGCAGTCGATCCAGCAGCACCTGCGCGGCAGCCCGCGCGAGGTGCGCGACCTCGCCGACGCCCTCGGCGCGGCCGGCGAAGAGCTGCGCCAAAGCGCCCGCGAGCGTGAGCTGATGCTGGCCGGCATCTCGCACGACCTGCGCACGCCACTGGCCCGCCTGCGGCTGGCGCTGGAACTGGGCGATGCGAACGACCCCGGCCGGCGCGACGCGATGGTCAACGACCTGGACGAGCTGGACAAGGCGCTGGCGCAGTGTCTGGCCTATGTCCGCGACGGCAGCGACGAAGCCGTGCGCGCGATCGACATCCCCACCCTGCTCGGCCAGCTGATGGCGCTGCGCCACGCGCCGGACGACTGGCACTACGAGGGTCACGACGACGCCGTCCTGCATGCACGGCCGAGCCTGCTGCGAAGGGCGCTGGGCAACCTGATGGACAACGCCGAGCACTATGGCGCTGCACCGTTCCGCGTCCGCCTGCAACGCGCCGGAGACGAACTGTCGATCAGCGTGGAAGACCACGGCCCGGGCGTTCCGGAAGACCTGCTCGCACGGCTCGGACAGCCCTTCCTGCGCGGCAACGCCGCGCGCACCGGGGCCTGCGGCACCGGCCTGGGCCTGAGCATCGTCAAGCGGGCGGCCGAGATCAGCGGCGGTCGCCTGCAACTGGCCAACCGCAGCGGTGGCGGCTTCAGTGCCACGCTGGTGCTGCCGCTGGCTGCCCGCGAACGCAGTCCGGCATGAATCTCGTGAGTCGCCTCATGCTCGGCCTTGGCCTCGTCGCCAGCGCATGCCCGCTGCTGGCGCATGACCGCACCGAAACCCTCACTATCGACGGCCAGGCACGTCGCTTCGTGATCCATCTGCCGCCGGGCGGGGATGGCACACCACGCCCCCTGCTGCTGGCCCTGCATGGCGGCGGTGGCCGCGCCGAAGGCATGGACCGGCTGACCTCGCTGGATGCACAGGCCGACCGGACCGGCGTGATCGTGGTCTATCCGCAGGGCCTGGACCGCCACTGGAACGACGGCCGCGCCACCATCAAGCGCAAGGTGGACGACGTGGCCTTCATCCGTGCCGTGCTGGACCGCGTCGAGCACGAATGGCCGGTGGACCCGCAGCGGGTCGGCGTCACCGGCATCTCCAACGGCGGCATCTTCGCCGAGCGGCTGGGCTGTGACCTGGCCGACCGCTTCAGCCTGATCGCCCCGGTGGCCGGGTCGCTGGCACGGGACTACCAGCCCGATTGCCACCCTGCCCGCCCACTCGCCGTGCTGCAATTCGACGGCACGGACGATCCGATCGTGCCCTACGCCGGAGGCTCCGTGGCCAGCTTCGGCGGCCTCGGCGAAGGCGGGGTGGTGATGTCGGTGGATGACACC
The DNA here is from genome assembly GCF_000334915.1 of Dyella ginsengisoli LA-4. Lineage (GTDB taxonomy): Bacteria > Pseudomonadota > Gammaproteobacteria > Xanthomonadales > Rhodanobacteraceae > Dyella_A > Dyella_A ginsengisoli_A. Next base: position 268,215 of record NZ_AMSF01000016.1, read on the forward strand.
ACCGCCTTCTGGGCACAGGTCGATGGTTGCCACGCGGCGAGCCCGGAGCAACCGCTGCCCTCGACCACCAACGACGGTACGCAGGTGAACCGGAGGGACTGGAGCGACTGCCGTACCGGCGGTGCCGTGGTGCGCTACCGCATCGACGGCGGCGGCCACACCTGGCCGGGCGGCTGGCAATACCTGCCGAAGCGCTTCATCGGCCGCACGACGCACCAGATCGACGCCAGCGCGATCATCACGGACTGGCTGGCCACACATCCGCGCCCCTGGGCACCACGCAAATAAAAAGCCGGCAGGGCCGGCTTCTGGTGCAGCGCAAGATGGTGCCCTCGAGACGATTCGAACGTCCGACCTGCCCCTTAGGAGGGGGCCGCTCTATCCAACTGAGCTACGAGGGCAACGGCGGGATTTTGACATGGATCGGCACTCCGGGGCGACGGTGCGGGGTCGGCCCGCAGGCATCGGCCTGCTAGACTCGCGGTTTTGACCGCTACGCCACATCTCGGTGGCGCAGTCAGCCATCGTAAGGAGTCCGCATGTCCCACGAAATCCTCAAGGCGCTTGGCCTTTCCGCCGAGCTGTCCGGCACGTATCTCGGCCAGGGCGAATGGTCCACGACCACCGATGCGGGCACGCTGCAGCCGGTGAATCCGGCCACCGGCGAGGTGATCGCCCGCGTGCACGCCTCCAGCCAGGCCGACTACGAGACCATCGTCGAGCGCGCCAAGGCCGCCTTCAAGGTGTGGCGTACCACCCCGGCGCCGCAGCGCGGCGAAGCCGTGCGTCTGTGCGGTGAAGCCCTGCGCAAGCACAAGGACGCGCTGGGTTCGCTGGTCGCGCTGGAGATGGGCAAGATCAAGCCCGAGGGCGACGGCGAAGTGCAGGAAATGATCGACATCGCCGACTTCGCGGTGGGCCAGAGCCGCATGCTGTACGGCTACACCATGCATTCGGAGCGCCCCGGCCACCGCATGTACGAGCAGTACCAGCCGCTGGGCCTGGTCGGCATCATCTCGGCGTTCAACTTCCCGGTGGCGGTGTGGGCGTGGAACGCCATGCTGGCGGCCATCGCCGGCGACATCTGCATCTGGAAGCCCTCGCCGAAGGTGCCGCTGTCGGCGATCGCCACGATGAAGATCTGCAACGAAGCGCTGAAGGACGGCGGCTTCCCGGACATCTTCTTCCTGTTCAACGACGGCGGCACCGAGCTGGCGCAGAAGTTTGTCGATGACAAGCGCATCCCGCTGATCAGCTTCACCGGCTCGACCAAGGTCGGCCGCATGGTCGGCGAGCGCGTGGCCCACCGCATGGGCCGCTCGCTGCTGGAGCTGGGCGGCAACAACGCGATCATCCTGGACCAGAGCGCCGACCTGAAGCTGGCGATCCCGGGCATCGTGTTCGGCGCCGTCGGCACCGCCGGCCAGCGCTGCACCACCACCCGCCGCCTGTTCGTGCACACCTCGATCTACGACACCGTGCTGGAGACCCTGGTCAAGGCGTACAAGCAGGTCGAGGGCAAGATCGGCGATCCGACCCTGTCGACCACCCTGATGGGCCCGCTGAACAGCCCCGAGAGCGTGCAGGCCTACCTGGCCGCGGTCGAGAAGGCCAAGGCTTCCGGCGGCACCATCGCCACCGGCGGCGCCGCGCTGACCGACCGCAAGGGCAACTTCGTGCTGCCGACCATCATCACGGGGCTGAAGAACTCCGACGAAGTGGTGCAGTCGGAAACCTTCGCGCCGATCCTCTACGTGATGCCGTTCGACAGCATCGACGAGGCGATCGAGATGCAGAACGACGTGCCGCAGGGCCTGTCCTCGGCGATCTTCACGCAGAACCTGAAGGTGGCCGAGCAGTTCCTGTCGGCGGCCGGCAGCGACTGCGGCATCGCCAACGTCAACATCGGCACCTCGGGTGCGGAGATCGGCGGCGCCTTCGGCGGCGAGAAGGAAACCGGCGGTGGCCGCGAGTCCGGCTCGGATGCGTGGAAGGTCTACATGCGCCGCCAGACCAACACCATCAACTACTCCGACGCGCTGCCGCTGGCCCAGGGCATCAAGTTCCACGTGTAAGCCGTCGGTCCGGTCTGCGCGGGCGCCCGCCCGCGCAGGCCTAGCCGGGCGCAAGGCAACACGGTTCCTGCGCCCGTCCTCGAAGGGGATTTCCGAGATGAACACGACGTCCGCCCCCCGCTCCACCTGCACGCTGGCCGTGGTCAGCCTGTGCTTCGGCATCGCGGCCTGGACCGTGCTGCCCTTCATCGGCGCGATCGTCGCCGTGATCTGCGGCCACATGGCGCGCCGCGATATCCGCCAGACGGTCTCCGAACCGCTCGACGGCGATGGCATGGCCGTGACCGGACTGGTGCTCGGCTATGCGCAGCTGGCCCTGTCCCTGCTCACCGCCATCGCCCTTCTGTTCTTCGGCTCGGTGCTGCTCGGCTTCCTGGTGCACGCCTGGTCATGAATCTCCCGCTGCCGTCCGACGCCCCGTTCCGCCTGGAGGGCTACCGCGTCGTGGTGGCCGGCGGCAGCCGCGGCATCGGTCGCGCGATGGCGCTGGCCTTTGCGCGATCCGGCGCGGTGGTGTCGGTATGTGCACGCGGCGAGGCGGCGCTGGCCGAGGTCCGCGACACGATCCACGCCGAGGGCGGCAAGGCGCATACCCAGTCCTGCGACCTCGCCGACCCGCAGGCGATCTCGCATTACATCGACGCGGCGGCCGAAGCGCTGGGCGGCATCGACGTGCTGGTGAACAACGCCACCGGCTACGGCTTCGCCGAGGACGACGAAGGCTGGGCGGCCAACTTCCAGATCGACCTGATGGCAGCCGTGCGCGCCTCGCGCCACGCCCTGCCCCACCTGAAGCAAAGCGGTCGCGCGAGCATCCTGCACACCAGCTCGATCGCCGCGCTGCGTCCGCGTGCCGGCGGCGCGCCGTACGCCGCGATCAAGGCGGCGCTGAGCCACTACACCGGCTCGCAGGCGCTGGCGCTGGCGCCCGACCGCATCCGGGTGAACGCGATCGCCCCCGGCTCGATCAGCTTCCCCGACGGCCTGTGGGAGCGCCGGCGCGTGGAAGAACCCGCGCTGCACGCCGCCACGCTGGCGAAGATCCCTTTCGGTCGTTTCGGCACGCCTGAGGACGTGGCCCACGTGGCGCTGTTCCTCGCCTCCCCCTGGGCCGGATGGATCACCGGCCAGACCCTCGCCGTGGACGGCGGCCAGATGCTCAACGGCTGAGTCCCATGTCCGAACTGCGCAGCACCGAGCGCTTCAGCGACCGCGTCGCCGACTACGTGCGCTACCGGCCCGACTATCCGGTCGCGCTGGTCGACTGGCTGCATCGCGAACATGGCGTGGACGCCTCCTGGGACGTGGCCGATGTCGGCGCCGGCACCGGCATTTCGGCCCGGCTGTTCCTCGACGCGGGCCACCGCGTGACCGCGGTCGAACCGAATGCTCCGATGCGCGCGGCCGCCGAACAGTGGCTGGGCGACAACCCGCGCTTTCGCGCCGTCGACGGCCGTGCCGACGCCACCGGCCTGCCCGATGGCAGCGTCGCGCTGATCGTGGTGGCGCAGGCCTTCCACTGGTTCGACGAAACCGCTGCCCGCCGCGAGTTCGCGCGCATCCTGCGCCCGGGCGGCCTGGCGGCGATCGTGTGGAACTCGCGTCGGCTCACCGGCGCGCCGTTTCTGGAAGGCTACGAGGCGCTGCTCCAGCATTACGGCACCGACTACACCAGCGTGGCCGAGCGCTACGCCGACGAATCGCGCATGCGCGCGTGGTTCGGCAGCGGCTTCCGCGGCGCGGGGCGCTTCGACCACGGCCAGAAGCTGGATTTCGACGCGCTCAAGGGCCGCCTGATGTCCTCCTCCTACGCGCCGCAGGCAGGTCATCGGCAGCACGCGCCGATGATCGAAGCCCTGCGTACGCTGTTCGACGCCACCGCGATCGACGGCCGCGTCGATTTCACCTACGACACCCGCGTCTACGTGGGCACCCTGAGCTGACCGCATGTACCGAACCCTGCGCCCCCTGCTGTTCGCGCTTGCCCCCGAAACCGCCCACGGCCTGACGCTGTACGGGCTCGACGTCGCCCATCGCAGCGAACTGCTGCGCTTCGTCGCCACGCCACCGGCAGATTTCCCGGTGGAGGCCTTCGGCCTGCGCTTTCCGAACCCGGTCGGCCTGGCGGCGGGCCTGGACAAGAACGCCGATCACCTGGACGCGCTCGGCGCGCTGGGTTTCGGTTTCGTCGAGGTCGGCACCACCACTCCGCGCCCGCAGCCGGGCAACCCGAAGCCGCGGATGTTCCGCCTGGCCGCGCACGAGGCGATCATCAACCGCCTCGGCTTCAACAACGACGGCGTCGACGCGCTGGTGCGCAATGCCGAGAAGTCGCCGTATGCCGGCGTGCTCGGCATCAACATCGGCAAGAACAAGGACACCCCGAACGAGAAGGCGGTGGACGACTATCTGTTCTGCCTCGAGCGCGTCTACGCGCGTGCCAGCTACGTCACGGTGAACATCTCCTCGCCCAACACCCAGGGCCTGCGCGACCTGCAGGAAGAGGAAACCCTGCGCCGCTTCATCGGCACCCTGCGCGAGGCGCAGGAGCGGCTGGGCGCGCAGCACGGCGCGCGCAAGCCGATGCTGCTGAAGATCGCGCCGGACCTGGCCGAAGCCGAGCTCGACGCCATCGCCGAGGTGCTGCTGGCCAGCGGCGTGGACGGCGTGATCTGCACCAACACCACGATCGACCACAGCGCGGTGGCGTCCGACCCGCAATGGCAGGAAGCCGGCGGCCTGTCCGGCCGGCCGCTGATGGCGCGCGCCACCGCGGTGCAGCGCGGCATGGCCGAGCGGCTGCAGGGCAAGGTAGGCATCGTCGGAGTGGGCGGCATCCTCGACGGCAGCGATGCCGCGACCAAGCTCGACGCCGGTGCCTCGCTGGTGCAGGTCTATTCCGGCCTGATCTACCGCGGCCCGGCGCTGATCGCCGAATGCGTCGACGAGATCCGCCGCCAGCGCGGAGGCGCCGATGGCCGCTGAGCGCATCGACATGGGCGGCTATACGCTGATCGAGAACGCACCGCTGGCCCGCCGCAACACGCTGCGGGTGGCGGCGAAGGCCCGACTGCTGGCGGAGATCCGCGACGCCAGCAAGCTGCCCGAGCTGCTCGACTTCCCCGCCGTGAAGCAGGGTCCGCTGCTGGTGCTCGGCGAAGGCAGCAACGTGCTGTTCGCCGGCGACTTCGACGGCACCGTGCTGGCGATGGCCACGCAGGGCGTGCAGGTGGAGGACGACGGCCGCATCGTGCGGCTGGCGGTGGCCGCCGGCGAGCGCTGGGACGACTTCGTGCGCTGGACCCTGGGCCAGGGCATCGCCGGGCTGGAGAACCTGATCCTGATCCCCGGCACGGTCGGTGCCGCACCGATCCAGAACATCGGCGCCTACGGCACCGAGGTGGCCGAGTTCATCGACAGCGTGGAAGCCTGGGACACCCGCGAGCGCCAGGTGGTGACGCTGGACCACGGCGCCTGTGCCTTCGGCTACCGCGACTCGCTGTTCAAGCGCGAGCCCGGCCGCTACGTGGTCACCGCCGTGCGCTTCGCGTTGCCGCGTACCCGCGAGCTGCGGCTGGACTACGCCGGCATCCGCGAGGAGCTGGCGCGCATGGGCGTGGACAAGCCCGCGCCGTTCCACGTGGCCGAGGCGATCATCCACCTGCGCACGCGCAAGCTGCCCGACCCGGCGGTGATCGGCAATGCCGGCAGCTTCTTCAAGAATCCGATCGTCGACGCCGCCACCGGCGAGGCGCTGAAACGCGAACACCCCGAGCTGGTCGCCTGGCCCACCGCCGACGGCCGCTGCAAGCTCTCCGCCGCCTGGCTGATCGAGGCGGCCGGACTGAAGGGTTATCGCGAAGGCGATGCAGGGATCTCCTCGCGCCACGCGCTGGTGCTGGTCAACCACGGCCAGGCCACCGGCCGCGAACTGTGGGCGCTCGCCAGCCAGGTGATCGCCAGCGTGGAAGCCACCTTCGGCGTGAAGCTGGAGCCCGAGCCGCTGGTCATCGGCGCCTGAGCGCGCGCGGCCGCCCGGCCGCGTGACTTTTTACGCGATCTATATGGGGTAGCGATTTTTCGCTACCCCTTTCTTATGCGCCGGTTTCGAGAATGCGCACCGTCACCTCGACGGAGCCTTCTCCCGTGGACATCCCCTATCTCCTGCTGATCGCCGCCCTGGCCGCCCTCACTGGCGGTCTGGTTCGCCTGTGCGAGCGGCTCGGCCGCCGCTGAGCCGTCATGCACCGAAGGAACCTGCCATGACCGCCCTCTACATCCTCGCCACCGTGCTCGCGGTGGCCGTCACCGGCTACCTGTGCGTGGCCCTGCTCAAGCCGGAGTGGTTCGAATGACCGCCAACGACTGGCTCCAGATCGGCCTGTTCCTGGGCCTGCTCCTGCTGCTCGCGATCCCGCTGGGCAGCTACATGGCGCGCGTGTTCGCCGACACGCCGAACCGCGTCACCCGCCTCGGCGGCGGCATCGAACGCGCGATCTACCGCCTGTGCGGCATCCGTGCCGACGAAGACATGGGCTGGCAGCGCTACACGCTGGCCATGCTCGCGTTCAACCTGGTCGGCCTGCTCGTGGTCTACGCGCTGCAGCGCTGCCAGGCGTGGCTGCCGCTCAACCCGGCGCACCTGCCCGCGGTCTCCGCCGACTCGTCGATGAATACCGCGATCAGCTTTGCCAGCAACACCAACTGGCAGGGCTACGGCGGCGAATCGACGATGAGCTACCTGACCCAGATGCTCGGCCTGGCGGTGCAGAACTTCCTCTCCGCGGCCACCGGCATCGCCGTGCTGGTGGCGGTGATCCGCGGCTTCGTCCGCAAGAGCGCACAGGGCCTCGGCAACTTCTGGGTCGACCTGACCCGCAGCACGCTGTACGTGTTGCTGCCGCTGTCGCTGCTGCTGTCGCTGGCGCTGGTCTCGCAGGGTGTGGTGCAGAACTTCCATCCCTATGCCGAAGCCACGCTGGTCCAGCCCACCCACATTACCGAGACGGTCAGGGATGCCGCCGGGGTGGCGCACGCGCACGACGTCGCGGTGACCACACAGACCCTGCCGATGGGTCCGGCCGCCTCGCAGATCGCGATCAAGCAGCTGGGCACCAACGGCGGCGGCTTCTTCGGCGTCAATTCGGCGCATCCGTTCGAGAACCCGACACCGCTGAGCAACCTGCTGGAGATGCTGTCGATCCTGCTGATCCCGGCGGCGCTGTGCCTGACCTTCGGCCGCATGGTCGGCGACCGCCGCCAGGGCCGGGCGCTGCTGGCGACCATGCTGGCGATCTTCGTGCCGCTGCTGATCGCCTGCACCGCCGCCGAACAGGCCGGCACGCCGCTGCTCGCACACCTGGGCGTGGACCAGCACGCCAGCGCGCTGCAGGCCGGCGGCAACATGGAGGGCAAGGAGACGCGCTTCGGCATCGTCGATTCGACGATCTGGGCGACCGCCACCGCCGCCGCCTCCAACGGCTCGGTCAACGCGATGCACGACTCGTTCACCCCGCTCGGCGGGCTGGTGCCGATGTGGCTGATCCAGCTCGGCGAGGTGATCTTCGGCGGCGTCGGCTCCGGCCTGTACGGCCTGCTCGCGTTTGCCGTGGTGGCGGTGTTCATCGCCGGCCTGATGGTCGGGCGCACCCCCGAGTACCTCGGCAAGAAGATCGAGGCGCACGAGATGAAGATGGCCTCGATCGCCGTGCTGATTCCCTGCGCGCTGGTGGTGATCGGCACCGCCATCGCGGTGATGGCACCGGCTGGCGTGGCCGGTGTCGCCAACCCCGGCGCGCACGGCTTCAGCGAGATCCTCTACGCGCTCAGCTCGGCCTCCAACAACAACGGCAGCGCGTTCGCCGGCCTCTCCGCCGACACGCCGTTCTGGAACGTGCTGCTCGGCATCTGCATGTTCCTGGCGCGCTACCCGCTGATCGTGGCGATGCTCGCCATGGCCGGTTCGCTCGCCGCCAAGCGTCGCGTGCCGCCGTCGGCCGGCACCCTGCCCACCCACACGCCGCTGTTCGTCGCGCTGCTGGCCTGCGTGGTGATCGTGGTGGGCGCGCTCACCTTCCTGCCCGCGCTGGCGCTCGGGCCGATCGTCGAATCTCTTTCGGGGCACTGATCCATGACTTCGCATACCCAGGCGAGCGTGCGTTTCGACCGCGAGCTGGTGCTCGACGCCGCCGCCGACGCCTTCCGCAAGCTGTCGCCGCGGCTGCAGTTCCGCAATCCGGTGATGTTCGTGGTGTTCCTGTGCAGCCTGCTCACCACCGGGCTGTGGCTGCAGGCGCTGACCGGCCACGGCGAGGCGCCGACCGGCTTCATCTTCGGGGTGAGCCTGTGGCTGTGGTTCACCCTGCTGTTCGCCAACTTCGCCGAGGCGCTGGCCGAAGGCCGCGGCAAGGCCCAGGCCAACGCGCTGCGCAGCACGCGCCGCGCGGTGCCGGCGAAGAAGCTCGCCGCGCCGCAGCGCGGCGGCGCGGTGACGGTGATGTCCTCGGCTGATCTGCGCGTCGGCGACGTGGTGCTGGTGGAAGCCGGCGACATCCTGCCCGGCGACGGCGAGGCGATCGTCGGCGCGGCCAGCGTCAACGAGGCAGCGATCACCGGCGAATCCGCGCCGGTGATCCGCGAGGCTGGCGGCGATCGCAGCGCGGTCACCGGCGGCACCGAGCTGCTGTCGGACTGGCTGGTGGTGCGGATCACCCGCAACCCGGGCGAGAGCTTCCTCGACCGCATGATCGCGATGGTCGAAGGCGCCGCGCGGCGCAAGACGCCGAACGAGATCGCGCTGACCATCCTCTTGGCCAAATTCACCCTGATCTTCCTGCTCGCCTGCGCGACGCTGCTGCCGTACTCCATCTACAGCGTGCAGGCCGCCGGCAGCGGCAGCCCGATCACCCTTACCGTGCTGGTGGCGCTGCTGGTGTGCCTGATTCCGACCACGATCGGCGCGCTGCTGTCGGCGATCGGCATCGCCGGCATGGACCGGATGATCCGCGCCAACGTGATCGCCACCTCCGGCCGTGCGGTGGAAGCGGCCGGCGACGTCGACGTGCTGCTGCTGGACAAGACCGGCACGATCACCCTGGGCAACCGCCAGGCAGTCGCCTTCCTGCCCGCGCCGGGCATCGACGAACGCGTCCTGGCCGAGGCGGCGCAGCTGGCTTCGCTGGCCGACGAGACGCCCGAGGGCCGCAGCGTGGTGATGCTGGCGCGCGAGCGCCATGGCCTGGCGGCGCCCGAGCGCGAGCAGGCCATCGGCGAGTTCGTGCCGTTCACCGCGCAGACCCGCATGAGCGGCGTGGACCTGCCCGACCGCGTCATCCGCAAGGGCGCCGTCGACGCGGTGGAACGTTACCTCACCGCATCCGGAAGCACGCTGCCGGCGGCGGTGAAGCGCGCCGCCGAGGAAGTGGCCCGGCGCGGCGCCACGCCGCTGATCGTCGCCCAGGGTCCGCTGGCACTCGGCGTGATCGAGCTGAAGGACATCGTCAAGGGCGGCATCAAGGAACGCTTCGCCGAGATGCGCGCGATGGGCATCAAGACGGTGATGATCACCGGCGACAACCCGCTCACCGCCGCCGCGATCGCCGCCGAGGCCGGCGTGGACGACTTCCTCGCCGAGGCCACGCCGGAAGCCAAGCTCGCGCTGATCCGCGAGATCCAGGCCGAGAACCGGCTGGTGGCGATGTGCGGCGACGGCACGAACGACGCGCCCGCGCTGGCGCAGGCCGACGTCGCGGTGGCGATGAACAGCGGCACGCAGGCGGCGAAAGAGGCCGGCAACATGGTCGACCTCGATTCCAACCCGACCAAGCTGATCGAGATCGTGGCGATCGGCAAGCAGATGCTGATCACCCGCGGCGCGCTGACCACGTTCTCGATCGCCAACGACATCGCCAAGTACTTCGCGATCATTCCCGCCGCCTTCGCCAGCACCTACCCGGCGCTCAACGCGCTCAACGTGATGCACCTGGCCACGCCGCGCAGCGCGATCCTGTCGGCGGTGATCTTCAACGCGCTGATCATCGTGTTCCTGATTCCGTTGGCACTGAAGGGCGTGGCCTACCGCGCGCTCGGCGCCGGCGCTCTGCTGCGGCGGAACCTGCTGGTGTACGGGCTGGGCGGCATCGTCGTGCCCTTCCTCGGCATCAAGCTGATCGACCTTTTGCTGGTGCTGCTCGGCCTTTCCTGAGCGCCCCTTTTTTCCGGAGCCTGTCCATGTCTCGCCTTCGTGCCGCTACAGCGGCCCTGTCCCTCTTCGCCGGCATCGCCGTCGCCCACGCCGGCGACGCGACACCGGTCAGCGGCAACCTCGCCGTGACCTCCGACGACCTGTTCCGCGGCCTCACTCAGACCTGGGGCCGCCCGGCCATCCAGGGCGGCGCCGACTACGCCAACCCGAACGGCTTCGCCGCCGGCTTCTGGGGTTCGAGCATCAGCGAGCGCAGCTATCCCGGCGGCGCGATGGAGCTGGATCTCTATGCCAGCTACGGCCGCGCCATCGACGCCGACTGGTCCTGGCGCGTGGGCCTGTACGGATACGTGTATCCCGGCGCCAACCTCGACCGGGCCGGCCTGCCGCATCGCTCGCTCGACACCGCCGAGTTCAACGCCGCGCTGGGCTGGAAGCAGTTCACGCTGAAGTACAACCGTGCGCTCACCGACTACTTCGGCGTCGATACCGAACAGGGCTATGCCGGCGACTCCAGGGGCACCAGCTACCTGCAGCTCGATGCCACGTTCCCGCTGGCCGACGCCTGGAGCCTGGCCCTGCACGCCGGCCACACGCACTACACCACCGCACTGGCCGCGCCGCTGACGAACGGTGCGCGCGATCCGGGCTACAGCGACGTCGGCGCCACGCTGAAAGTCCAGCTCGATCCGCACTGGTCGCTCAGCGGCGGCATCACCCACGCCACCAACGCGGCGTTCTATCGCCACACCAGCAGCTTTCTCGACGCCAGCGACACCCGCAACGTGGGCGGCACGCGCGGCTTCGTGATGCTGCAGGGCACGTTCTGACCGGAGGTCTGCCATGTTCAAGCTGCTGCGCGCTTCCCTGCTCATGCTGCTGGTGATGACCGTCATCACCGGCGTGCTCTATCCGCTCGCCGTCACCGGCGTGGCCCACGTGGCATTTCCGCATCAGGCCGACGGCAGCCTGATCGTGCGCGACGGGCACGTCGTCGGTTCGCGGCTGATCGGCCAGCCGTTCGACGATCCGCGCTACTTCTGGGGTCGCCCCTCGGCCACCTCGCCGCAGCCGTACAACGGCGCGTCGTCGTCCGGCTCGAACCTCGGCCCGACCAATCCCGCACTGGCCGATGCCGTGCGCCAGCGCATCGCGGCGCTGCGCGCGGCCGATCCCGGCAACATGCAGCCGGTGCCGGTGGACCTGGTCACCGCGTCAGGCAGCGGCCTGGACCCGGAGATCAGCCCGGCGGCGGCGCAGTACCAGCTGGCGCGCGTGGCGCGCGTCCGTCATCTCGACGTGGCGCAGGTCCGGCAGCTGGTCGCGGCGCATACGCAGGGCCGCTGGCTGGGCCTGTTCGGCGAACCGCGGGTCAACGTGCTGGCGCTGAACCTGGCGCTGGACGCCACCTCGCACTGAGTTCACGAGCATGACCGACACGCCCCGCGACGCCCGCGCCGACGCCCTGCTGCAGGCCGTGCAGGACGATGCGCGCGCGGCCGGGCTGAAGATCTTCCTCGGCGCCGCGCCCGGCGTCGGCAAGACCTTCGCCATGCTCTCGGCCGCGCGCGAGCTGCGGCGCCAGGGCGTCGACGTGGTGGTAGGACTGGTCGAAACCCACGGCCGCGCGGAGACCGCCGCGCTGCTGGAAGGCCTGGAGCTGCTGCCACGGCGACCGGGCGAGCGCCACGGCGGTCGCCCGATGGACGAATTCGATCTCGATGCCGCGCTGGCGCGCCACCCCACTGTGCTGCTGGTCGACGAGCTGGCCCACACCAACCTGCCCGGCGGACGGCATGCCAAGCGCTGGCAGGACATCGCCGAATTGCTCGACGCCGGCATCGCCGTCTACACCACGCTCAACGTGCAGCACCTGGAGAGCCGCAACGACCAGGTGCGGCGGATCACCGGCGTCGCCGTGCGCGAGACCGTGCCGGACGCGTTCCTCGACCGCGCGCGCGACATCGTGCTGGTCGACCTGCCGCCACGCGAGCTGATCGACCGGCTCAAGCAGGGCAAGGTCTACGTGCCGGAGACCGCCGCCGCCGCGCTCAATGCCTTTTTCTCACCGGGCAACCTGGCCGCATTGCGCGAGCTGGCGCTGGAGACCATCGCCCATCACGTCGACAGCGACCTGCGCGACCACATGCTGGCGCGCGGCAGCGCGATGACCGTGCGACGGCGGGTGATGGCGGCGATCGACGGCCACGGCCAGAGCGAATACCTGGTGCGCGTGACGCGGCGTATCGCCGAGCGACGCGGCGCGCCGTGGAGCGTGGTGTTCGTCGATACCGGCGCACCGCTGGAGCCGGAGCGTCGCGAGCGGCTGGACGCCGCCATGCGCCTGGCACAGCGGCTCGGTGGCGAACCGGTGACGCTGCGCGGCCAGGCCATCGCCGACGAACTGCTCGCGCATGCCGACCGCGAAGGGGTCGGCCAGATCCTGATCGGGCGCACGCGCGAGCGTCCGCTCGCGCGGCTGCTCGGCATCTCGCTGACCCAGCGCCTGATGCGCCGCGGTGCGCACATGGAGCTGACCATCATCGCCACGCCGGCCGAGCGGGTGCAGGCGCGGCGAAGGGCACGGCAGCCGGTACGCACCGCATCGAGCGGCGCCTATGGCTATGCCACCGCGGTGATCGCAGCCGCCTTCGCGCTCGCCTTCGTCGCCAACACCTGGCTGGGCGTCGCCAACCTGTCGCTGATCTTCCTTACCGCGGTGCTGGTGGTCGCGGTGCGCTCGCGCATGGCGGTGGCCGTGTATGCCGCGCTGCTGTGCTTCCTGGGATACAACTTCTTCTTCACCGAACCGCGCTACACACTGCGCATCAGCCATCCGGACGACGTGCTGGCGGTGGGCCTGTTCCTGCTCGCGGCGCTGGTCTGCAGCCGGCTGGCGACGCGCCTGGCGACCCAGGTCCGTTCGCTGCGTATCGCGCAGGTGCACGCACGTGCGCTGCTTGGCCTGGGTCAGCAGCTGACGGCCAGCGCCGATGCAGGCGGCGCGCGACAGGCCGGTGCACGCGCCATGGCCACCGCGCTGGACGCCGAGGTGGCGATCCTGGCGCGCAGCGCCGACGGGCAACTGCAGGTCGCCCATGCCGCTCCCCGCGCCATCCAGCTGTCGCCCCAGGACATGGCGGCAGCCGACTGGTGCGAACGCCACCACGAGCCGGCCGGCCGCTTCACCGACACCCTGCACGGTGCCAGCGGCTGGGCGCTGCCACTGGCGGTGGACGAGCACCGGCTCGGCGTCGCCTTCGTACGCCTGCCGACGGACGCGAAGCTGGACGCGGAACGCCGGCGCCTGGCGCTGGCCATGGCGCAGGATCTGGCCCGCGCGCTCGAGCGCGCCCGGCTCGCCGACGAACTGGAGGGCGCCCGCGTGCAGGGCGAGACCGAGCGCCTGCGCAACGCCCTGCTGTCGTCGGTCTCGCACGACCTGCGCTCGCCGCTGGCAGCGATGATCGGCGCCGCCGGCACCCTGGTGTCGTATCGCCGCCAGTTGCCGGACGAAGAGCTCGACCAGTTGCTGCAATCGATCCTCGGCGAGGGACAGCGGCTGGACCGCTATATCCAGAACCTGCTCGACATGACCCGGCTGGGCCACGGCACGCTGACCTTGAATCGCGACTGGATCGCCGCCGACGACATCGTCGCTTCGGCCGTTGCCCGGGTGCGCAAACTGTTTCCCGAGCTGCGCCTGCAGGTGCACGGCACGCCGGAGCCGGTGCTGCTGCACGTGCATCCGGCGCTGATCGAGCAGGCGCTGTTCAACATCCTGGAGAACGCCGCGCGGTTCTCGCCGCCAAACGAAGCGGTGCGCGTGGAAGCCCACGCCGCGAACGACCAGCTGACGATCGACGTGAGCGATCGCGGCCCCGGCATCCCGGAGGACGAACGCGCACGGATCTTCGACATGTTCTACTCGGTCGCGCGCGGCGACCGCGCCCCGCAGAGCACCGGCATGGGCCTGGCGATCTGCCGCGGCATGATCGGCGCCCATGGCGGCAGCGTCGAAGCGCTGCCGGGCGACGGCCGCGGCACCACCATCCGCATCACCCTGCCGGTGCCCCCGGCACCGGCAGCGGACGGCTGATCAGCGCCGCGCCTTGGACAGCAGGCGCAGGATCTCCAGGTACAACCACACCAGGGTCACCATCAGCGCGAACGCGCCGTACCACTCCATGTACTTCGGTGCGCCCTGCGCGGCACCGCGGTCGATCAGGTCGAAATCCAGCGTCAGGTTGAGCGCGGCCAGACCCACCACCAGCAGGCTGAAGCCGATGCCCAGCGCGCCGGACTCGTGGATGAAGGGAATCTGGATGTGGGTGAACGCACGCAGGCCGATATCCACCAGATAAAGCAGCGCGATGCCGCCGGTGGCCGCCACCACGCCGGTGCGGAACTTGTCGGTGACCTTGATGATGCCGGTGCGGTAGAGCGTCAGCATGACCGCCAGCACGGCCAGGGTGAGCATCACCGCCTGCAGCACGATGCCGGCGTAGCGCAGTTCCATCATCGCCGACAGCCCGCCCAGCGCGAAGCCTTCGGCGATGGCGTACAGCGGCGCGGTGATGCCTGCCCAGCGGGGAGCGAAGGTGGTGACCATTGCCAGCACGAAGCCGACGATGAGCCCGCCCCACAGGAACGGCGACACGGCGGCCACGGCCTGGGCGAGGTTGCCGCCGGCCGCGGCATCGAGGAAGCGGTGCCAGGTGAAGCTGCCGGTGACCACGATCAACAGCAACAGCAGGCCGCTCTTGGCGATGGTGCCGTTCATGGTCATCCGCTCGCCTTCGGCGAACAGTCCCTGGAACGTCTTTTCCTGCAATACCGGGTTGCCCGTGCGCATCTGGATCTCCTGAGGGATGCCACGGTCCGCGTGGCGACAGCTGCGATCCTAGCGCACCATTTCGTCGCCAGGCCTGCTGTTCGAGGCGTCCGGCCGCCCCGGTTCGGGCAGCAGCACGGTGATCAGGCCCATCAGCGGCAACCAGGCGCACAGGCGGTACACGTAGTCGATGCCGTGGGTGTCGGCCAGTCGCCCCAGCACGGCGGCGCCGATGCCACCCATGCCGAAGGCCAGCCCGAAGAACAGCCCCGACACCATGCCCACGCGCCCGGGAATCAGTTCCTGCGCGTAGACCAGGATTGCGGAGAACGCCGAAGACAGCACCAGCCCGATCGCCACACTGAGCACGCCGGTCCAGAACAGGCTGGCGTGCGGCAGCAACAGGGTGAACGGCGCCACGCCGAGGATCGACACCCAGATCACCCGTTTGCGACCGATGCGGTCGCCCACCGGACCGCCGATCAGCGAACCGGCCGCCACCGCGAACAGGAACACGAACAGGTGGGTCTGCGCGTTCTGCACCGACACGCCGAACGTGTGGATCAGATAGAAGGTGTAATAGCTGCTGATGCTGGCCAGGTAGAAGTACTTGGAGAACACCAGCAGCACCAGCACCGCGATCGCCCCTGCCACCTTGCCCCGCGGCAGCCCGACGGCCGGTGCCACCACGAGCGCGCGCCGCGTGATCTGGTGGTGGCGGTACCAGCGCCCCACCCGCACCAGCACGGCCAGCGCCAGCAGCGCCGCGAGCGCGAACCAGGCGACGCTGCCACGCCCATGCGGAACGATGATCCACGCGGCCAGCAACGGTCCCAGCGAGGTACCGGCGTTGCCGCCGACCTGGAACAGCGACTGCGCCAGTCCGAGCCGTCCGCCGGAGGCGGCCCGCGCCACGCGCGAGGATTCCGGATGGAATACCGAGGAGCCGGTGCCCACCAGCGCCGCGGCCAGCAGCAGCGTGGAGAACGCCGACGCATCGGCGAGCAGCAGCAGGCCGCACAGGGTGAAGCCCATGCCGACGGGGAGCGAATACGGCATCGGACGACGATCGGCCGCCAGCCCCACCATCGGCTGCAGCAGCGAGGCGGTCAGCTGGTAGGTCAGGGTGATCAGGCCGATCTGGCCGAAACTCAGACCGAACCCACTCTTGAGCAACGGGTAGATGGCCAGGATCAGCGACTGGATCATGTCGTTGAGCAGGTGCGCGAAACTGATCGCGCCGAGCACGGGGAACACCGGCCGGGACGGATCCGGCACGGCGACAGGGGGAGCTGCAGGGGCCACCTCGGCGGCCGGGACGACGCGGGTATCCATGGGGTAGGTGCGGGGGGCCGATCGTGGGGGAAGGCGGCCACTCTAGTGATGCGGGTGGCGGCCCGTGTACGCTTTCGGGTCATTCACCATCGAATCCGGGCCAAACCGGAGGCCCGCCATGCGTAATACCCGCGTCACCGCCTACGAAGACACGCCGCGCGACGTGGTGGCTACCGGCAACGACTATCTGCCGCACCGGGTCCTGCCCAGCCATTCGCACAAGCGCGGCCAGCTGCTGTACGCCGCCACCGGCGTGCTCACCGTGATCACCCGGGTGGGTGGCTGGGTGGTGCCGCCGTACCGGGCGCTGTGGATCCCGCCGGGCGTCGAGCACGAGGTGCGCATGAGCGGCGGGGTGTCGACCCGCAGCGCCTACGTGCTCCGCGACGCGGTACAGCGGCTCGGCCTGCCCGACCGCTGTCGGGTCATCCACGTCTCGCCGCTGCTGCACGCGCTGTTGATGGAGGCGGTGGACCTGCCGGCCGAGTATGCGCTGGAAGGGCGCGATGGGCGGGTCATGGCACTGCTGCTCGATGAGGTGGCGTCGGCACCGGAGCTGCCGCTCACCACGCCGCTCCCCGGCGACCCCCGGCTCGCCCGCCTGTGCCGCGCCCTGCTCGAGGCGCCCGCGCTGGAAATCGACATCGATGCCATGGCACACAAGGCCGGCATGAGCCGACGCAGTTTCACCCGACTGTTCCGCGCACAGACCGGCATGAGCTTCGCGCTCTGGCGGCAGCAGGCCTGCCTGCTCGCCGCGCTCGCCCTGCTCGGCCAGGGCCTGCCGGTCACGCGGGTGGCCGCCGAACTCGGCTACGCCAGCGCCAGCGCGTTCACCGCGGCGTTTCGCCGGGTACTTGGCGCGCCGCCCAGCCGCTACCTTCAGCCGGACGGGCGGACGGGCGCCGAAACCGCTACCGTCATGGCTCTGTCAATCAATCGCAGCAACATGTCCGGACGATGACGAAGCAGGTACGCCCATGACCCGACGCGACGCCCCCAAGCCCCGCCAGAAAGCGGCCTCCGCCGCGACTGCGGAGGTCGCGCCGGCGACTTCGGCGCCGGCGCCGGACCTGTCCGATCCGTCGCTGTACATCCATCGCGAGCTGTCGCAGCTGCAGTTCAACATCCGCGTGCTGGAGCAGGCGCTGGACGAGCGAACCCCGCTGCAGGAGCGGCTGAAGTTCCTGCTGATCTTCTCCAGCAACATGGACGAGTTCTTCGAGATCCGCGTCGCCGGCCTGATGGACCAGGTGGCGTTCGAGCACGAGCGGGTCGGGCCCGACGGCATCGCCCCGAAACAGGCACTGGGGATGATCAGTACCGCGGCCCACCAGCAGTACGCGATCCTCAACGAGCGCATCCTGCCGGCACTGGCCGAGGCCGGCATCCGCATCGTGCGTCGCCACGAGTGGACCACCCGGCAGAAGGCCTGGGTACGCAAGTACTTCCGGCATGAGGTCGCGCCGCTGGTCACGCCGATCGGCCTGGACCCGACCCATCCGTTTCCGCTGCTGGTCAACAAGAGCCTGAACTTCATCGTGCAGCTGGAGGGCGTGGATGCGTTCGGTCGCGATTCGGGCCTGGCGATCGTGCCGGCACCGCGCGTGCTGCCGCGACTGATCCGCCTGCCGGACGACATCTGCGAGGGCGGCGAGAACCAGGTGATGCTGTCCTCGGTGATCCACGCCCACGTGGACGAACTGTTCCCCGGCATGCAGGTGCACGGCTGCTACCAGTTCCGGCTGACCCGCAACGCCGACCTGGACATCGATGCGGAGGACGTCGACGACCTCGCCCGCGCGCTGCGCGGCGGCCTCTACACGCGCCGCTTCGGCGACGCGGTGCGGCTGGAGGTGGCGGACAACTGCCCGCGTACCCTGGTCGACTACCTGCTCAAGCAGTTCGGCCTGGCCGAGCAGGACGTGTACGAGGTGAACGGGCCGGTCAACCTGTCGCGACTGTTCAGCGTGGCCAGCCAGCCCGGCTTTCCGCAGCTGCAGTACCGGCCGTTCACCCCGGCGATCCCCAAGGCGCTGAAGAAGTCCGAGGACATCTTCGTCACCGTGGCGAAGCAGGACGTGCTGCTGCTGCATCCGTACGAGTCGTTCACCCCGGTGGTGGACATGCTGCGCCAGGCGGCGAAGGATCCGGCGGTGCTGGCGATCAAGCAGACGCTGTACCGCAGCGGCGCCAACTCCGAGATCGTCGACGCACTGGTCGACGCCGCACGCGCGGGCAAGGAAGTCACCGCGGTGATCGAGTTGCGCGCGCGCTTCGACGAGGAATCCAACCTCACCCTCGCCGCCCGCCTGCAGCAGGCCGGCGCGGTGGTGATCTACGGCGTGGTCGGCGTGAAGACCCATGCCAAGCTGATGCTGATCCAGCGCCGCGAGGGCAGCGAACTGGTGCGCTACGCCCACCTCGGCACCGGCAATTACCACACCGGCAACGCACGCATCTACACCGACTACAGCCTGCTCACCTCGGACCCGGCGCTGTGCGAGGACGTGCACAAGCTGTTCGGCCAGCTCACCGGCATGGGCAAGGTGCAGTCGATGAAGAAGCTGCTGCACGCGCCGTTCACCCTGAAGAAGACCCTGCTCGACCTGATCGCCCGCGAGACCGCGCACGCCGAGGCCGGCCAGCCGGCGCAGATCATCATCAAGGTCAACGCGGTGACCGACGCGAAAGTGATCCGCGCGCTGTACAAGGCCAGCATGGCCGGCGTGAAGATCGACCTGATCGTGCGCGGCATGTGCTGCCTGCGCCCGGGCGTGCCGGGCGTGTCGCACAACATCCGCGTGCGTTCGATCATCGGCCGCTTCCTCGAGCACAGCCGGGTGTACTGGTTCGCCAACGGCGGCAACGAGATGCTCTACCTGGCCAGCGCCGACCTGATGGAGCGCAACCTCGACCACCGCGTCGAGACCGGCTTCCCGATCGAAAGCAAGAAGCTGGTGCATCGGGTGCGCCGCGAGCTGGACCTGTACCTGGCGGACAACTGCAGCGCCTCGTTGCTGCAGGCCGATGGCAGCTACGTGCGCGCCCAGCCGTCGAACGCCCAGGCCCCGCGCAATGTCCAGCAGCAGTTGCTGGAGAAGCTCTGCGGCGTCGGCGCGCCGATCGTCCAGCCGTAACCGGGAGCGGCCGAATTCAGGCCGCGCTGCCGCGCAGCGCGGCGACTCCCGCGGAGAGGCTGGATGCCGACGCCGGCCCCGGCGTGCCGTCAACGCCAAAAATGTGATGTATGGCACGTTTCATGCTTTTTCTGTCCTGTGCCAGCCTTTCGGGTCAGTTATCGCGACGACCGGCAAAGGACTGGCCCAACCGCCGTCACGCCATCCCCTGGCGCGGGGCAGACCGTTGGGACAGGGACATGCAGCGCATGCAGGCAAAACCCGAGCACCACGGCCGCCGACGGCGGCTGCTGGCGCTCGTCCTTTGCCTGATCGGCCTGCTGCTTGCCGGGAGCGCCTCGGCAACATCATCGCTGGCCGGCAGTTGGCGGGATGTGCGAGAGGGCGACACGCCGGCCAAGCTGCTGGCCGAGTACCGCGATGGCGAACTCCAGCGCTTCGACCCCAACCTGCTGTTCCGTCTGCCAAAAGGCCCCCTGGGCACGTGGGTGGTCCTGGACCCGGGAACCTCCCCGGCGAAGGAGCAGCAGGTCCTCAGCATCTACCCGCCGCCCTTGGGCATGGTGACCTTTTACGGCCAGAACGGACACAACGTTTCACTGACGGTGGATGATTTCGGCCAGGGACTGCACGGCCACGGACGCCTGGCCCTCGTGCTCGGGCGCGATGCTCCGGTCGCCACGCCGCTGCTGCTGAAATTCGAACCCTCGGCGCGGATCGCCGCTCCGGTGAGCTTCCGCCTGCAGGACTGGAACCACTATCTCGTCGTCGATGCGCACTGGCTGGTATTCGCCAGCTCCTCCCTGGCGGTGATGCTGGCGATGGCGCTGATGGCGCTGTGTTTCGGGCTGATCCTGCGCGACCTGACCTTCGTCTGGTATGCGGCCTACCTGGTCTGCTACGCCGCGATCCAGGGCATCCAGACCGGCTTCGTCTACCACCCGATGGGCATGGACTGGCTGGCCGGGTTGTCGATCACGGTCGGTTCGGCGGCGGTGGCATTGTCGGTGGCCTTCGCTTCGCTGTTCATGACCCGCTTCTGCGAGCTGCACCGGTATGCGCCGCTGCTGCGCATACCGGTGCTGTCGCTGGCCGTGGGCATGGTCGCCGTGGTGCTTATGCGCTGCAGCCAGATCCCGTCGCTGGAAGGCATCGGACAGCTGCTGGTCAACCCGTTGCTCACGCTGGGGGCGGCCCTGTTGCTGCTCGCCTCGGTGATCGCTGCCGTGCGCGGTTCGCGCCATGCCTGGTTTTTCCTGGCCGGCTGGACACCGCTGCTGGTGCTCACCGCAATGACCAGCGCCCAGGTCAACGGCGCCCTACACGCCCTGCCCTGGCTCAACGATGCCGGACTTGCAGCAGGTGCCTTCGAAGCCATCGTGCTGTCGTTCGGTCTGGCGGACCGCGCGCTGCTGATCCGCCGCGACCGCGATCAGGTCCGCGTGCTGGCGGATCGGGACTCGCTGACCCAGTTGCTCAACCGGCGCGCCTGGCACGAAGCGGCGATCGTGGCGATGAGCGATCTGAGCGCGCGGCCGCAGGCGCTGCTGTTCCTGGATCTGGATCATTTCAAGAAGCTCAACGACAAGCGCGGACATGCCGCCGGCGACGAGGCGCTGGCCGCGGTGGCCGAGGCGCTGCGCCAGGAGCTGCGTCCGGGCGACCTGCTCGGTCGCTACGGCGGTGAGGAATTCGTCGCGCTGATCGATGGCGCGAACGCGGAAGAGGCCCTACTGGTCGCCACCCGCATGTGCCGTCGCGTGCACCGGCTGGAAATCCCGGTCGACGGCAACCAGCTTGCCCTCACGGTGAGCATCGGCGTGGCCATCCGGCGCGCCACCGACTCGATCGACAGCCTGGTGGCGCGTGCCGACCAGGCGATGTACGACGCCAAGATGGCCGGTCGCAACCGCGCCTGCCTGCAGCGACGGCCGGAAGAGCCGAACGTGCCGCGCCGGATGGCCGGCTGACCCAGCCCGTCCGGCGGACCGGCCTCAGGCCAGCGTGCGCGCCGCCGCCACCACGTCGGCCTCGCCCGGCAGCACCAGGAAGGCGGCGCCGGCCAGCGGGGTGAAGGTGTCGGCGCCGACCACGCGCGTCAGCGGCGTGGCGCCCAGGCCCGCCTCGACGATGGCGGTGATCACGCCCTCGCCCACGCCGGCACTCTTGCGGCCCTCGTCCAGCACCAGGATGCGCCTGGCGCTCTTCGCCTGTGCCGCGATGAAGGCGTCGTTGAGCGGCGCCAGCCAGCGCAGGTCGACCACCCGCACCTTCCACTTCAGCTCGGCCTCGATCGTGCGCGCGGCACGCAATGCCATCGGCACGCCGTTGCCGAAGGTGAACACCACCAGGTCGTCGGCGTCCTCGTGGTAGACGCGCCCCTCGCCCAGCGTCATCGCCTCGCCCGGCGCGGGATAGGCGAACTGCCACTGGCCGTCGCCGGCCTCGTACAGGTCCTTGGTCATGTACAGCGCGATCGGTTCGAGGAAGGCGCAGACGCGGCCGTCCACCCTGGCCAGCGCGGTCAGCGTGCGCAGCATCTTCGCCGCATCGTCGCCACGGCTGGGGCAGCCGACGACGAGGCCCGGGATGTCGCGCAGCGCGGTAATCGAGTTGTCGTTGTGGAAATGGCCGCCGAAGCCACGCTGGTAACCCAGCGAGGCGATGCGCATCACCATCGGGTTGCGGAACTGGTCGTTGGAGAAGAACTGCAGGCTCGATGCCTCGCCGCGGATCTGGTCGCCGGCGTTGTGG
Organism: Dyella ginsengisoli LA-4; assembly: GCF_000334915.1. GTDB lineage: Bacteria > Pseudomonadota > Gammaproteobacteria > Xanthomonadales > Rhodanobacteraceae > Dyella_A > Dyella_A ginsengisoli_A. Next base: position 290,556 of record NZ_AMSF01000016.1, read on the forward strand.
AAGTACGCCAGGTACTGGATCTCCGGCAGCGGCAGCATGCCCATGTTGGCGTAGCCCTGGGCCAGGCCGAGGATGATCGTCTCGTCCAGCAGCGTGTTGAACACGCGGGTGTTCTTGAACGTCTTGTGCAGGCCCTTGGTGACCGTGTACACGCCGCCCTTCTGCGCCACGTCCTCGCCGAACAGCAGCGACTCGGGGTACTTGGCCATGATGTCGTGCAGCGCCTGGCCGATCTGGATGGCCAGGTGCCGCGGCGGCTGGTTCTCCGGCAGCTTCGCCTCGCTGCCGAACGCCTTCAGCCGGGCCTCGGCGTAGTCGGCGCGCTCGGCCTCGGTCTTCACCTTGGCCGGCGAGTACGGCGCCAGCGGCGCCATCACGTCATCGAGGCGCTCCAGCTTGGGCCGGCGGTCGGCCTCCTCGGCGGCGGCGAAGCAGCGCTTGCGGGTCGCTTCGTAGAGGTTGAGCAGGTCGTCCTTCGAATACAGGCCGGACTCCAGCGCGATCGCCGCCGAACGCAGCAGCGGGTCGGTGGACTCCACCGCGACCAGTTCCTCGATCGAGCGCCACTCGATCTCGAAGTCGGTGCCGGCGTGGCCCATCACGCGGGTGGTCTTCAGGTGCAGGAAGGTCGGCCGGCGCGTGCGGCGGCAGTGCTCCACCGCGCGCTGCACCTGGGCATAGCCTTCGGCCAGGTCCAGGCCGTCGGCGAAGAAGTAGTCGAGGTCGGCGCGCGCCTGGTAGTTGCGGGCGACCCAGCCGGTCGGCGTCTTCACCGAGATGCCGATGCCGTTGTCCTCGCACACGAACAGCACAGGTGCCGGCAGCTTCTGATAGGCGGTCCAGCCCGCCGCGTTGAACGCGGTCTGCGCGGTGGCGTGGTTGCTGGACGCGTCGCCGAACGAGCAGATCGCGATGGAGTCGTCCGGGATCGGCAAGGTGTGGCCGATGCGGCGGGCATGGTCGATCGCGACCGCCGTGCCCAGCGCCTTGGGCAGGTGCGAGGCGATGGTCGAGGTCTGCGGCAGCACCCAGAGCGGCCTGGAACCCCACACCTTGTGCCGGCCGCCGGAGGCCGGGTCGTCCTTGCTGGCGGCGAACGACAGCGCCGAATCCATCACCGGGTCCATGCCCGGAAGCTTGCGGAAGCGCTCGGCCATGAAGCCGCCGGAGCGGTAGTGCAGGAACGCCGGATCAGTGTGACGGGTCAGCCGCGCCACCATCGCGTTGCCTTCGTGGCCGGACGAGCCGATGGTGTAGAACACCTTGTTCTGCACGCGCAGCACGCGCGCCATCAGGTCGAGATGGCGGCTGATCAGCTGCGACTCGAACAGCTCGCGGAAGCCGCGCGCGTCGAGCGCGCTGCCCGGCAACACCGGCTGGTCGTCGCGCGGCGCGGCGTGCACCTCGCCCTGCCACAGCTGCACGAACTCGGTGAAGTTCTGGTCGACGATCTCGGCGCGGTTGAAGCCCTTGTGGCGGGCGGTGATGGCGAACGGAATGGCGGTCATGGCGAAGTCGTCTGGGCGGTGAGAGTCGGCTGCGGTCAGCCGTCAGGAAGAGGCAACGATCGGCAATACGGACGGCGGCTGGCGCAGCTTGCGGAGGGCAACTGCGCGCGCGCGGTCCTTGTCGCGACCGAAGGATTCGAAGAGGCGGATCTGGTCGTCCAGCGAGGGAACCGGCACCGCCAGGCCCTGCAGGCCGACCAGCACCAGCCTGCCCGGCGACACCGGCTGCCAGCCGTCGCCGGCGTCGAGTTCCAGGTCGCCCATCACTTCCACCGGCAAGCCGGGGAAGCGGAAACGGGCGAAGTGCGAGCGGAAGCGGTCGCCGTCGGCGGGCACGTGGCTGTCGTCGCGACGACTGGCCCACTGCACCATCAATGCCTCGGCATCGGTGCGCGAAACCAGCACGTCGACATCGGCCACGCCCACGTCGGCGCCGAGCATCAGCGCCCCGGCGCTACCGATCACGCACCACGGCTCGATGCAGTGCACGTGCAGCTCGGGCACCAGTTCGGTGAGCGCGACGAACAGCGCGGGCGGCACGTGGCTCATGCGCGGCGGCGACGCCAGGCTTCGCGGCTCTGGCCCCACGCTTCCATGACCAGATCCTGGAACGGCTCCGGCAAGCGCGCCGGTCCGAGCACGGTGGAACCCAGCCGCCGGGCCACCTGCTGCGAGGCGAGGTTGTCCGGCGCGATGGTATGGATCACCTCGGTCCAGCCGAGATGGTCGAATGCCCAGTCGATCGCCGCGGTCGAACCCTCGGTGGCGTAGCCCTTGCCCCAGGCTTCACGCAGCAGGCCCCAGCCGACCTCGGTGCCGGGCCAACCCTCGGGGCACCAGGGGCCGAGCCGGCCGATCCAGCGCCCGCTGGCCTTCTCGATCACCGAGAACATGGCGTAGCCCTGGATCGCCCAGGCGCCGGCCATCGAGAGAAACCCGCGCCAGGCCACCGGCCGCGGCTGCGGCCCGCCGATGTGGTGCGAGCTCTCCCCGTCACCCATCAGTTGCGCCCAGCCTTCGAAATCCTCCGGCCGGGTCGGGCGCAGGATCAGGCGGTCGGTTTCGATGCGGAGGTCTTGCCAGCTCATGCTAGGGACACTCTGGCCCGGAATATCTGTTCGCCCTCACCGTCATTCCGGCGAAAGCCGGAGGCGCTTCATCAACCGCCGCACGGCTGGTCATCCAGCGTCTCTCCACCATGACGGCAAAGGCACTGGATCCCAGCTTGCGCTGGGATGACGGTGAGGATGGTCCTTGCACCAACCGTCAGAACGCGTTGATGCCGGTCAGTTCGCGGCCGACCACCAGCTGGTGCACGGTCTCGGTGCCCTCGTAGGTGATCACCGATTCCAGGTTCAGCGCGTGGCGGATCGCGGTGTGCTCGGTGGTGATGCCGGCGCCGCCGAGGATGTCGCGGCACTCGCGCGCGATGTCGATGGCCATGCGGCAGTTGTTCCACTTGGCCAGCGAGACCTGGGTCGGCTGCATCTTGCCCGCGTCCTTCAGGCGGCCGAGCTGCAGCGACAGCAGCTGCGCCGAGGTGATGCGGCGGGCCATGTCGGCCATCTTGATCTGCACCGCCTGGTTGGCGGACAGCGGACGACCGAACAGCACGCGCTCGGCGGTGTAGTCGAGCACTTCCTTCAGGCAGGCCTGGGCGGCACCGATCGGGCCCCAGGTGATGCCGTAGCGCGCCTGGGTCAGGCAGCCCAGCGGCCCCTTCAGGCCCTTCACGTTGGGCAGGCGGTTGGCCTCCGGCACGCGCACGTTGTCGAAGAACAGCGCGCTGGTGACCGAGGCGCGCAGGCTCATCTTCTTGTGCACTTCCTGCGCGGTGAAACCCTGGCTGTCGGTCGGCACGATGAAGCCCTGGATGCCGTCCTCGGTCTGCGCCCAGACGATCGCGATGTGCGCCAGGTTGCCGTTGGTGATCCACATCTTGGCGCCGTTGATGACCCAGTCGCCGCCGTCCTTCTTCGCGTTGGTCTTCATGTTGGCCGGATCGGAGCCGCCGTGCGGCTCGGTCAGGCCGAAGCAGCCGATGATCTCGCCCGCCGCCATCTTCGGCAGGTACTGCATCTTCTGTTCTTCGGTGCCGTAGGCGTAAATCGGATACATGCACAGCGAGCTCTGCACCGAGGCGAAGCTGCGCAGGCCCGAATCGCCGCGCTCCAGCTCCTGGCAGATCAGTCCATAGCTCACGCCGTTCATGCCGGCACAGCCGTACTGCTCCGGAATGGTCGCGCCGAGCAGGCCCAGCGAGGCGATCTCCGGGATCAGTTCCTTCGGGAAGCGGCCCTGGTCGAAGCAGTCGCCGATGATCGGCAGCACCTTTTCGTCGACGAAGCGGCCCACTGCATCCTGCACCATGCGCTCCTCGTCGGTGAGCAGCGAGCGGACGTCGTACAGGTCGAGCGGGTCAAGACGGGCAGCCATGCAGCCTCCAGCGGGTCGAATGATCCGGCCATTCTAGCCTGCGCCGCCGGCTTCCGGCGATGACGCGCCGCCGCATGCCACCGCCGTCGCAGGCCCTGAGAGCGCCGGCGGTTCCACTGCCCTCCCCCGGCTTGGCAAGTTGCCCGACAGGTGGAATGATTTACACCATGAACCTTACCGATCGCCAGGCCGAGATCCTCGCCGTCCTGCACCGCCACGCGGCCGCCGAAGGGATGCCGCCGACGCTGCAGGAAATCGCCGCGGCGGTCGGCATCGAACATATCAACGCGGTGGCCAAGCACCTGCGCGCACTGGAGGCCAAGGGCCACATCGAGCTGCTGCCAAACCGGGCCCGTGGCATCCGCCTGCTGGATGCGCCAGCGCCGGCAGCGGTCGACGACCTGCTCGCCCTGCCCCTGCTCGGCCGGGTCGCCGCCGGCCGGCCGATCGACTCGGATGCAGGGGCCGAGCGCGTGCTGCGGCTGGACCCGGCCCTGTTCCGGCTGCGCCCGGACTATCTGCTGCGCGTGCAGGGCGACTCGATGCGCGACGACGGCATCCTCGACGGCGACCTGATCGGCGTGCACGCCACGCCCGAGGCCCGGCACGGCCAGACCGTGGTGGCCCGGGTCGGCGACGGCTTCACGGTGAAGCGGCTGCATCGCAAGGGTCGCCAGCTGTACCTGCTGCCGCGCAACGCCGACTACACCGCGATCGTCCCCGACCCGCGCGAGGACTTCGCCATCGAGGGCCTGTTCGCCGGCCTGATCCGCCCGGGCTGAGCCATGGGCGAACCACGCTTCCTGTCACCGTTGCTGGAAAGCCGCCGGGTCTGGCACGGCCGTGCGCAGCCGGCACCGGCCGACGGCATTCCCAGCGGCTGGCCGACGCTGGACCAGGCGCTGCCACAGGGCGGGTGGCCGGCACATGCGCTGAGCGAGATCCTGCTGCCGGCCGACGGCGTGGGCGAGCTGCAGCTGGTGCTGCCGGCGCTGGGCCGGCTGGCCACGCGTGAGCGTCCCGTGCTGGTGGTGGCGCCGCCCTACCTGCCCGGCGTCGCCGGCTGGTCGGCACGCGGCGTGGACATGCGCCACGTGCTGGTGGTGCGCGCCGCCGGCAACGAAATCCTGTGGGCGATGGAACAGGGCCTGCGCAGTGCCGCCTGCGGCGCGGTGCTGGGCTGGCCCGGCGAGGCCGACGACCGCGCGCTGCGCCGCCTGCAGGTCGCCGCCGATACCGGTCGTACGCCGGCCTTCCTGTTCCGCGACCACCGTCACGTCCAGCACGCCTCACCGGCCGCCTTGCGCATCGAACTGGAAACCCGGCCGCAGCCGCAGTGGCGGGGACGCAAAAGCCGCGGCGGGC